>JBGARE010000034.1:0-107422 GCA_044230415.1 Kofleriaceae bacterium | reverse complement strand
AGGCCGTGCACGGACGCCCCCGCGGCATCGGGGAGGTGAAGGAGCGCAGGAAGCCACTGCGCGGCGCCGATCGCGCACGCGGCGACGATCGCACCGACGAGCCACGGGATCGGCCCGCGGTCGGCGCCGCTCGACGAGCCCCGCGAGTCCGCGTCGCGCGACGAGCCCGCCCCGTGCGAGTCCGCGTCGCGCGACGACGAATCCGACGCCGCGGACGCCGACGAGGACGCCCCACGCGTCGCGTCGCGCGCGCGGCGCGACGCCGACGAGGACACCCCACGCGCCATGTCGCGCGAGCGTGGTCGGCGCGCGGCGAGCACGATCGCGAGCAGCGCGCCGTCGACGAAGGCCGCGAGCACACCCGACAGCGCGACGAGGCCCAGCAACGCGCCGAGCGCGACGGCCATGCGCGCGCGGTCGCGGCGTGACTCGGCGATCACGAGCTCGGCCGCGCACGCGCCGATCCACGACAGATGCGCGAGGCCCGGCAGCGCACCGCGGACCGTCGCGCTCGCGAGGATACCCGTCGTCGCGACCAGGAGCCCCGCGACGAGCGCGGAGGGATCGCTCACCACCGTCGACGCGGGCGGGTTGCGCCGGCGCGCCCACACCGCGACGCCGAGCGCGCACCACGCGAGGTGCACGAGCTGGATCCAGTCGAGCGAGCGCGGTGACGAGGCGAGCCACACGGCCGGCACGAGCGCGCCGTGCGAAGGCTCGGCGAGCAACGGCACGCCGAAGCCTGTTCCGTCCCACCACGCGGGTACGCGCGCCGAGCGCACCGACTCGCCCGCAGCGAGGCGCGGTGGAGCGACCTCGGTGTGATACCGCGCGTCGTCCCACGTCTTGCCGCCCGCGACGATGCGGATGTTGATCACGAGCACGAAGGCCGCCAGCGCGATCGCCACCAGCGGAAGCGATCGCGCGGTCATGGCGCTCGGCACGCGCGCGACTATAATCCGTGGCGTGATTCGCGCTCGTCTCGCTCTCGCGTTTTGCGTCCTTGCCGTTGCGGGATGCAAGGGCGGCGGCGATGGCGCACCTCCGTGCAATGCGGTCGGTGCGAAGTTCCTGGTGCTCGCCAAGGACGATCTCGAGAAGAAACAGCCAGACGAGACGCTGCGCCGCGGCGTCGAGGATCAGCTGCCGGCGATGCGTGATTCGATCGTCTTCGTGTGTACGGAGACGAAGTGGTCCAGTGCGGTTCGGACGTGCCTCGTCGACGCGAAGGACCACGCGGCGTTCGAGGCCTGCGAGCTACAACTCACGGATATCCAGCGCCGTGACCTCGCTCGGGCGGCGCTCGGCGAGGACATCACGAAGCCTCCGGCGGCCCCCAAGTGATGCGATCCGTGGGCGATCCGTGGTAAGTCACACCTAAGCGATGGAGATCGACTTTCAGTACGCGCTCTCCGATCAGGATGCGAAGACGCGGCTCGAGGTACTCGGGAAGTACTTGGAGAACCGGCACGGCATCAAGGTCACCTGGCAGGACGAGAAGAAGGCGAAGTTCTCGGGCAAGTACCTCATGGTGAAGATCGAGGGAGAGCTCGCCGTCGGCAACAGCCGCGCGATCTTCAAAGGCGAGGACCCCGGCTTTCTGCTCCGTTCCCGCGCCAAGGACTACATCCAAGGCAAGCTCGCGAAGTACCTCGATCCGAAGACAGCGCTCGCCGATCTCCCAACCGAGTAGCAACGCGCGGCGTCGTGGCGTGATCTTCGCCGCGGACTGCAACGACCGGCAAGCGCCGGCAGTTACCACCTGTTGTCGTGTCGCGATCGCGCCACAGCGTCGCGTCGTGACCACAATCCGGTCATGCGCGCCACCATCGCCGTCGTCGCCTTCGGGCTGACCGGATGCATCTTCGAGCAAGACGCTGCGCTCGAGCCCGACGTCGCCATCGTGTCCCCGACGAACGGCTACGTCGTCGACCACCACGACCCGCTCATCATGCAGGTCGAGGTCACCGGCGGCGCGACCGTGGCCGAGATCCAGCTCTCGGTCGATGGTGTGGTCGATCCGAGCATCGCGATCACGCCGCGCCCCGACGGACAGGTCTGCGATCCGTGCTCGTTCCGCATCGCGTGGCCCGCGACCGCCGTCGGGGAAGGCAGCCACGTCATCCAGGTGTCCGTGCTGCCGGACCGCCTGGGCACGCCGCGCGACAGCGATGCGATCGAGATGATCTTCGACGACAAGCCGCAGCTCTCGAACATCGCGCCCGCGGCGAACGAAGACCTGCTCGGCGTCGGCATGGCCATGGTCGAGGTGGCGGTGCGCGAGCGCGGTCAGGCGACGGCGACGATCGCGATCGATGGCGTCGTGCAAGCACCGCAGACCAGCGATGACTGCCGCACCGTCGCGTGCACGTTCGAGTGGGCGTGGGACACGTCGGCGATCGCCGCGGGCGAGCACACGATCGAATTCACCGTCAGCGACACGCAGAGCCACACGGTTCGCGAGACGCGCACGGTGCACGTCGACGACATCGTGAAGATCACGTCGCTCGAGGTCACCGGCATCAGTGAAGCGCCGACGATGGAGATCGAGGTCTACCTGTTCGACGCCACCACGAACGAGCTGCTCGGTTGCGCGGGCAGCGCGCATGGGTTGGTCGCGGTCGATCAGCCCGACGTTCGCTATCAGGTCGACGCGCGGTTGGTCAGCGCTGCGGGGACACCGCTGCACGGCTCCGACATCGCCTCGCGCACGCTGCGGTTCGAGGTCTGGGAGGACGATGACGCTCCCGTGTGTCCAGCGCCGGTCTCGCCGGCCGGGAACAACCTCGTCGGAGCGAGCGCCAGTGCGAGCTACGAGGCGTGGAAGACGCGCTCGTCACCCGCGGAGTTCGGCATGGTCGTCGAGCTCGGCACCCTGTTCGGCCGGCCGCTCGAGCAGTAACGGGAGCGTCTCAGCGTGCAGTGGCGAGCGTGCGTAGCGCGATCGAGATCGAGCGATCCACGGCGGCGGCACTCAGGCCCTGACGCTCGAGGCGGCGCTGCAGGCGCTCGATGATGCTCCAGAGAGAAAGGTCGTTTTGAGCTTTCATGGTCATCTCCACGTTCGACGGCGGTTGTTGATCTAACTGCGTTCCCAATCCCTGCATTCCACGACAACCGTGGGTGGTGGTTGGTTGCGGCTTCTTTCACGCACGCGCTGTGCCAGTGCCTGGCGACGATGTAGGTTCCGGCTCGTGAAGCTGGTCACCTGGAACGTGAACTCGATCCGCGCGCGCGAAAAACGGTTCTTCGCGTGGCTCGACACCGAGAAGCCCGACGTCATTTGCCTGCAAGAAACAAAAGTCGAGGACGCGGGCTTTCCGTTCGATGCGCTCCGCAAGGCGGGTTACGAGGTCGTGACGTACGGGCAGAAGAGCTACAACGGCGTCGCCATCGCGTCGCGCGAGCCGCTCGAAGACATCGCGCGGGGCTTCGGTGACGGCGTGGCCGACGACGAGGCTCGCGTCATCGCGGCGACGACGTATGGCATCCGCGTCGTGTGCCTCTATGTTCCGAACGGCCAGGATCTCGACAGCGACCGCTATCCCTACAAGCTCGCGTGGTTCGGCCGGCTGCGGGAGTTCCTCGCGCGCACGACGTCCCCGTCCGCCGATGTCGTCGTGTGCGGCGACATGAACGTGACCGCCGACGATGGCGACGTGTGGGCGCCGGATCAGTGGCGCGACAAGATCCACTGCTCGACGCCGGAGCGCGAAGCCCTCGCGAACGTGCGCGCGTGGGGCCTCGTCGATATTTTCAGGAAGCTCGTCCCTGCGGGCGGTGTGTGGAGCTGGTGGGACTATCGCGGCGTCAGCTTCTTCAAGAACCAGGGCCTGCGCATCGACCACATCCTCGTCACCGAGTCGGTCGCGAAGCGCGTGAGCGCGTGCACGATCGATCGCAACGCGCGCAAGGGACAGGACGCGAGCGACCACGCACCCGTGACCGTGACGATCGACTGACTAGCGCGAGCTGAGGCCGAGCTCGGCGCTCTCGCGAAGCTTCGCGGGCACCGGGAACATCGGTCCGGTCGTGGTCGCAGCCGGCGGCGCGGTCTCGACGGGAACCGCGCGCTTGGTCGCACGCGCGGCGAGCACGCGATACGCCTGGACCCAGCGCGACAGCGCGGTGGCCGTGGAGGCGACCGCGCAGATGCCGAGCGTTACACCGATGATCGGCACCGCCGTGGCGATGTCACCGACCGCTGCGAACCACGCGGCGATCAGCGTGCCGAGACACACGAGCACCATGCGCTCCGCGCGCTGCATCATGCCGCCGCGCAGCTCCACGCCGAGTCCCTCGGCGCGCGCGCGCGTGTAGCTCACCATCATCGAGCCACCGATCGCGCCCATCGCGGCGAACAGCCACGGCGACTCGCGAAGGAACCAGACATAGCCCGTGAACGCCGCGAGCTCGCCCCAGCGATCCGACACGGAGTCGAACAGCGCGCCCGCGCTGCTCTGCTCGCCCGACAGTCGCGCGATGCGACCATCGAGCGCGTCGAGGATGCCCGCGGTGATGAACGTCCAGGTGGCGACCACGAAGTGACCGGTGGCGGCGCCGACACCGGCGACGATGCACAGCACGAGAGAGAACGCCGTGATCGCGTTCGCGGACACGCGACCCACGAGCAAGCGCTCGATCGGCGTCAGCATCCACACGAGCCAGCGACCGAAGAACTCGCCGAACAGCTCGTTGTGCTTTGCACCCCGCACCTGCGGCTGCCGGCCGGCGAGCGTCAACACGCCGAACACCACGAGACCACCGAGGGTGATGGCGAGGAGGGACAGCGCTGGGGCGAGGAGGTACAGCCGTTCCATGCGGACCTTAGGACTCGGAAGCTAGGTACGAAGTTCAACTATCACGCCGGATCCGATGCGCCAACTGTCGGAACACCAGGCGATCTCCCTTTTCTCCAGGGATTCGCAGACATGGAGTATTGTTTCTCGCTTTGAACAGTCTCGCCAAAGCGATCGCCACCGCCCTGGGTGCTGGATATTCGCCGATCGCTCCCGGCACCTGCGGCACAGCTGTAGCGGTTCCGCTCGCTTGGCTGCTCGCCGGCCTACCACTGTGGCAATTCTCGGTCATCACCCTCGCCGTCACGTTGGTCGGCGTGTGGGCCGCTGCGACGGCGGATCGAGCGTGGGGAACGCACGACAGCGGTCGCATCGTGATCGACGAAGTCGCCGGATACCTCGTCACGATGGCCTTGGTCGATCGTACGAATTGGATCGTCCTCGGGATCGGGTTCGTCGTGTTCCGCTTCTTCGACATCGTGAAGCCGCCGCCGGTGCGCTGGCTCGACGAGAATCTCCCGGGCGGATGGGGCGTCGTGCTCGACGATATCGCCGCCGGCGTGATGGGCGCCGCGGTGATGTGGGCGCTCGCCCATTTCGGCGCCTTCACGTATCTCGCGGGTCTATAGTCCGCGCATGCGGTGGCTCGCCTCGATCCTCCCAGCAGCAGTCGTTGCGGCTGTCGTCGCTCCGGGCATCGCCGCTGCGAATGGTCGCGCGCCGGCGACCAATGGCATCGCGTTCCGTCCCGGCGACGATCAGTCGATGTACGTGCGCACGACGTTCGGTTTGCTCGTCAGCCACGACGACGGCTGTTCGTTCCGCTGGGTGTGCGAGAAAGCGATCGGCTACGGCGGCGAGTTCGATCCGAAGTACGCGATCGCCACCGACGGTACGATCTTCGCGACGACATTCACCGGACTCCGCGTCAGCCGCGATGGCGGCTGCTCGTGGGTGACCGCCACCGCCGAAGCGAACGGCGCCGATCCGGGCCGCATCGCGGAGATGTGGATCGACGGCATCGACATCGCGCCCAACGGCGAGGTCTGGGTCGCGACCGCCGAGAGTGCGAAGCCGAACAACGTGTATCGCTCGACGGACAACGGCGTCACGTTCGCGCCGATGGGCCTGTCATCGGCGACGATCTGGTGGAAGGACGTCGACGTCGCGAAGTCCGATGCGCAGCGGATCTACGTTACGGGCTATCAAGTCGCTCCCGAGGCGATCGCGTTTCTTCGCCGCAGCGACAACGCGGGAGGCCAGTGGACAGACAAACCGCTGACCGGCGTCGCGTACGGATCGACGCCGATCGTCCACGTCGTCGCGCTCGATCCCACCGTGCCCGATCACTTCTTTTTGACCTCGACGGGCGCGAGCCCGCCGAACGGCGATCGCCTCTACGAATCCACCAACGGCGGTGATTCGTTCACCGAGGTGCTGTCGACGACGGATCCGATCCGCGACGTCGTCATCCGGCCCGACGGTGCGGTGCTCGCCGCCACCTCCGTCGGTGGAACGTTCCAGCGCGCCATGGGTGGCACCATGTTCGCGCCGCTCGGCGAGCCCGTTCCCAACGCGCCCGATACCAAGCCGCTCCGGTTCGGCTGCCTCGGTCAGCGCCCCGACGGCACGTTGATCGGTTGTGGTGCGAACTGGCAGCCCGACTACATGGCCCTCGGCCGCGCGACGAGTCCGCTCGCGTTCCAGAAGGTGTTCCGCTTCGTCGAGATCGCCGGCACCCTCGCCTGCCCCGCGGGCACCACGTCGGCCACCGAGTGCGATCCGATGTGGCCCGCGCTGCGGGAGCAGTTCGGCGCGACGGGCCCGACCGCCACCTGCGGCTTCGTCCCCGATCCGCCCACGCCGGTCGCGCCCAAGGTCGACACCGGTTGCTGCGATGCACGCGGCGCCGCCGCACCGGGCGCGATCCTCCTCGCGTGCGGAACCGTCGTCGTGCTCCTCCGCCGCCGTCGCAAAAAAGACTGCTGCCGCTAGAGCTCGATCTCGGCGAGGATGCCGCGCCAGCTCGGATGGCGCAGCACGACGCCCATCGCCTTCATCCGCGCGTTCGCGATCTTGCGATCCGCGGTGAGCATCGCGGCGACCTCCGCGCTGACCTGCTCGACGGGCGTGCGCACCGGTGACGCGACACCGAGCTTCGCCGCGATCGCATCCGCGACCTGCGCGATCGGGCTCGGGTCGTCGTCGGCGATGTTGACCGCACCGCGGACATCGCTCTCTCCCGCCACGATGATCGCGCTCGCGAGATCCTCGACGTGCACGCGCGACACGTGCGCGCTGCCATCACCGACGATGCGGTACTGCCCGAGTCGAATACGATCCGCGATGCCGCGGCCGGGGCCATAGATGCCCGCGACACGCAGCGCCACGTGCGAGACGCTCGCCGCTTCGAGCGCCCGCTCCGCGGCCACGCGTGCCTCGCCCGTCGGTGACAGCGGCCCGATCGGCGCGCTCTCGTCGATCCATTGGCCGTGGCCCTTGCCGTACACGCCCGTCGACGACACGTAGACGATCCGCGCTGCATCGCGCGCCGCCTCGACGATCGCCGCGATCTCTCGCGCCGGCTCCGCGCCCGGCGGTGCGAGCACCACCACGATCGCGCCGCTCGGCACGAGGCCCGCGAGGGTTTCGGGCTTCGCGAGATCCGCGCGCACGGCGGTGACGCCGAGCTGCTCGAGCCGGGCGACCGCATTGACGTCGCGTCGCGCCGCGATCACGCGATCCCCGCGCGCGACCAGCGCACGCGCGAGATGCTCGCCGGTATAGCCGCAGCCGACGAGGACCCACGTGCGCATGCGAGCAGTGTACGCGCGACGTCGCGCACGCGCAGGCCTCGAACCCGCGCTGCGTGTCGTCGCGCGGAGGGTCGGTGACGTCACGCGCACTTATCGATGCGCTTCGTGGTTTGCGGCCTACATCCGGCGATCGATACGATTTCATTTCGGTGCGCGGCTCCGTGTTGCTCCTCGTCGCGTGCGCGTGCGGATCGTCGACGACGTTCGCGCCCCTCGACAGCCCCGACACCGTCCCGCGCGACGAGACTCGCCGCTACACGATCTGGCTCGGCGGCGCGCGCGTCGGCTCGGCGATCGAAACGGAGGACTGGTCCTCGACGGGCGTCGTGCTCGCGCGCACCGAGACGCTGCGCTTCCTCCGCGGCGATGCCCCCGTCGCGATGACGACGGTGATCGAGATCGACGCGGACCTCGCGTTGGTCCCGCGCCGCGTTTCGTGGACCGAGCGCGGCGCGCAAGTTCGACGAGCGAGCGCCCATCGCGACGCGCGAGGGTGGGTGATGGATCTCGACGATGCGCACGGTCCCCGCGACGCGCACGATGCCCGCGACGCGCACGATGCCCGCGACGCGCACGATGCCCGCGACGCGCGCGACGCGCACGATGCCCGCGACGCATATGATGCGGAGCGCCTTCGGTTGTCGCCGAGCGCGATCCCGGCGGAGCTCGCGCCCCTCCTCGTGCGACGAGATGGACGATTCGTGGGCGATATCTTCCTGCCCGCGCGCGGCTTCGTTGGAGGGCGCGGGCGCATGGACGTCGTCGCGCCGGGCCGACTCGTCGCGCGGCTCGAGCTCGGCGAAGCCCGTCGCGCGACCGATGACCGCAACGCGCTCGATGACCGCACCGCGCTCGATGACCGCACCGCGCTCGATGACCGCAACGCGCGCGATGACCGCACCGCGCTCGACGACCGCACCGCGCGCGATGATGACCGCAACGCGAACGACAACGACTTCGTGCGCGGTGCTCCAGGCGAGGCGTCCGATCGTCCGGCGTCGACACACGTCATCGCCGAAGCAACGATCGACCTGGCGCGCGACGGTATGCCCGCGCGCATCGTCGACGGCGAAGGCGTCATCGCGATCCGCGCGAGCGACGCCGAGGTGCGCGAGTCGTTCCCGCTCGTCGACCTGATCGCGGCCACCTCGATCGAGCTGACCGGTACGCGAGGGCCGCGCGCGCGGTTGGCGCTCGTCGGAGATCTCGCGTTGCCGCCTGTACCGGGCCAGACGGCGCACGTCCGCGCCGCGGGCTTGGAGGTCGAGCTCTCGGCGAGCTTGCCCGGTGCGTTGCCCGCCGGACCGAGCGGCGACGATCGCAGCGCGGAGATCGCGATGCTCGTGCGGCGAGTGCAGCAGCGCATCGCGCCCGATCTCGGGGCCGCGATCGCGACACCGCGCGACGCGAGCACCGCCACCGCGGGCGACTGCACGACCTTCGCGCTGGCCTACGCGGCAGTCGCGCAGCGATCGGCGATTCCGACGCGCGTGGTGACCGGGCTGCGCGTCGATCACAGCAGCGGTGGCGAGCGACTCGCGCGACATCGCTGGGCCGTGAGCTGGACGGGCACGAAGTGGATCGCCGTCGATGCCGCGTTCGGGCGCGTGCCCGCGGGCGGCGACCTGATCGGCCTCGCGGTGCACGACGCCGACGACGCGGGGCTGATCGCCGGCGAGGCCGCGCTCGCACAAGTGCGCGCCGCCGCATGGACGAGATAAGCGCAGAAAAAAGGGGACCGGCCCATTTCCGACCGCGCGCGATGCATCGCCCGTCGAGACCCAGCGCTACGCGCCTGCGCGACAGGCCCACAGCGCGCGATGGATCGCGCTCTCGTCGAGGCCATCGCCGATCAGCACGAGCTCCGTGCGGCGCGGGGAGCCGCCCCACTCGCCGTCGTGGCGCAGCTCGGTGCGCACGCCGGCACGCTCGACGAAGCCGCGACGCTCGTCGTTCGCGAGGTGCACGAAGCCCTTCGCGCGCACGAGTCGATCACCGAGCTGCTCGATGACCGCGAGGACGCGTTCGCCGACGAGCGGTGCGTCGTCCGCGAAGCTGACCGCGACGAGTTGGTTGCCGTGCTGGTGCGGTTCGTGATCCGCGTGGTCATGCTCGCGCACATTCCAGGCCCGCAGCTTGCGCGGCTCGACGACCCACGCGGTCATCGCGCGTGCGCCTGCATCGTCGGCGTGGAAGGCGGCGCGCTCGGCGTGCGGCGCGTGGTGATCGAGCTGCGCGTGCGTGCGCAGCACCGCGTCGGCGGTGGCGACGTCGAGCTTGGAGATCAGGATCCGGTCGGCGCTCGTTGCTTGCTCGTGCGCTTCGTCCCGGCGTTCGAGGGCATCGGCGCCGGTCTCGGCGTCGACCACGCAGATCACGCCGGCCGGCAGGATGCGCTCGCGGATCGCCTCGGGGACGCGCACGAGACCGTCGAGGATCGCGGCGGGCTCGGCGATGCCCGTGGTCTCGAGGACGACGTGATCGGGCTTCGCGCGCGCGATGATGTCGCCGATGCCGTCCCAGAGATCGTTCTTGAGATCGACGGAGCAGCAGATGCAGCCGCCCGCGAGCTCGAGTACGTCACCGCCGCGACCGATGATCAGCTGCGTGTCGATCGAGATGCGGCCGAGCTCGTTCACCAGAACCGCGATGCGCCGGCCCGTCTGTGCCGCGAGCATGCGATTGAGCGCGGTGGTCTTCCCGGCGCCGAGCCAGCCGGTCAGGATCGTGAACGGGACGCGATCGGACATCGCGCACCATCACCGACGAAACAGGACGCGCTCGACGACGTTCGCGAGAACTTCTCGTACGAACGGACGCACCACGAACGCCTCGGGTCCGCCTTCGGCGCCCACGTCGTAGATGTCGATGTACGACGACGTCATCATCACGACGGGGATCTGCGTCGTGGTCTCGTCGGTCTTGATGCGACGACAGACCTCGGCGCCATCGATCTTCGGCAGATCGCTATCGAGGAGGATCACGTCGGGTGGCTCGTGCTTCACGCGCGCGAGCGCGCTCGCACCATCACGCGCGACCTGCACGACATGGCCGCGGCCCGAGAGCACCTTGACGATGAGCCGGACCACATCCGGTTCGTCGTCGATCACCAGCACGCGCGCCATGCGTCGATACTACTCGGCGATCACTCGTCGATCACGGAGCGAATGCAGGTCTCGGCGACATTTGTCGTCCAGTCGCGCTTGTTCACGAAGTACGCGCGCAGGTTGCCCTGGCGATCGATGAGCGCGCTCTCGGGGACGGCCGTGATGCCCCACGACCGCGTGATCGCGCCGATGTTTCCGTCGTCGCTCGGCGGATCGATGAACACCTTGAACGGGATGCCGTCGGGGAGCGCCTTCTGGTACGCGGCGAGGGCTTGATCGAAGGTGACCTGGCCTTTGGGCTTCTGGCCCGGCGCGAGGCTATCGACGAGCGCGAGCAGGATGTCCGTCCACGTGTGATCCGACGCGAGCGTGATCACCACGAAGTCGTCGCTCGACAGGTTGTCGGCCATCGCCTTGATCGAGGGCTTCTCGGTCTTGCAGACGCCACACCACGAGGCCCAGAAGTTCAAGAGGACGACCTTGCCGCGGAAGTCCGACAGCTTGACCTTCTTGCCTTGGTGGTCGAGCGCCACGAAGTCGGGCGCCGGGGTCGGCATCGCGCAATTTCCGCCGTTGCACAGCGCCGCGTTCAGCGGCAGATCGCCTCGCAGGCCTCTACACGCGGCCTTTTCCTCGCGGGCGGCCGCGTTGGGGACCATCCACATGAACACGCCGAGGATCGCGGCGCTGATCGCCAGCGCGCCGATGCTGACGGCAAGAACACGAGAATCGAGGACGATTCCACTCTTCGCAGGCCCGGCCATCACCCACACCTTAGCCGATTCTCCGCTATGCTCAAAGGCATGTCGGTGCGCGGCGCGCTCAGCACCATGCCCGCCGAAGACGTCCTCGATTGGGTCGCACGGCGAAAGCTCTCGGGCCCGATCTCCTTCGAGCGGCGCGGACTCGTGCGCAGCATCGTGGTCGAAAATGGCGTCATCGTGTACGCGAGCTCCAATCGCCGCGACGAGCAGCTGGGGGTGATCCTCGTGCGCTCGGGCCTCGTCGCCGAGCGCAAGCTCGCCGATTCGCTGGAGACGCGCGCGGAGACGGGCGTCCAGCTCGGCAAGGTCCTATTGATGTCGGGGCTGATCACGGAGGGCGAGCTGACCGAGATCCTCGCGACCAAGATTCGCGAGGCGGTAACGGACGTCGTCACCTGGACCGATGGCTCGTTCGACATTATTCCCCGCGCGCAACCGCCCGCGACGGGCGTCAACGCCGAGCTGCCGGTGGACGTCTGCCTGACCGTGGCTCGCCGGCGGTCCGCCCGCATGGCCGCGATCATGGAGACGCTCGGCAACGACGACGTCGTCTTCTATGCGCCGCCGACCGCCATCCCTCCCACCTCGGAGCCGGACGCTGTCATCGACATCATGAAGATCTGGACGCTCGCGGGCGATCGGCGCTCCGCCGCCGACATCGCCGCCACGTTCGCGGGCGAGCGCTTCGCCACCTTCGACGCACTGGCCACCATGGTCGACACGGGAAGCCTCGTGATCGATCGCCGCAATCGCGAGCGCACGAACTCGGCGGTCGAGCTCGCCGCGGGTGCACGCGGTCGTCTGCGCCAGGGCGATCGCGCTGGTGCGCTCGCGATGGCCACGCAAGCGTTGCATCAAGACCCGAGCGATGCCGAGGTCCGCAAGACGTTCGCCCAGATCGAGCGCGCTCGCGTCGCGGAGGTCGCGCGCCAGCTACTCTCGCGCCATCGCGTGCCCAAGCGGATCAAAGACGTCGCGCCCGGTCGCGCAGCCGACGAGCTCGGCCTCTCGCCCGCCGAGCTCGAGCTCGCCGCGCGCGTCGATGGTCGATGGGATCTGTTGTCCCTCGTGCGCTCCGCGTCGGTGCGCGAGGCAGATGCGCTGCTCGCCTTCGCGCATCTCGCTGAAGTCGGTGTCGTCGAGCTCGGATGATGGAGCGCGCAGGCACCACAGCGATCGATCGTGCGCGCCTCTTGCCCCGCAGTGGCATCGGCGTCGACAACGCGTGGCTCGTGATCGCGCCTCCGGGCAACCCGATCATTCGCCTCGATGCGCGCCTCCTCGATCGCGTCGAGCTCATCGGTCGCTCGCCGACCGCGCCGCTCGTGTGGTCGGGCATGGCCACCGCGGGTGTCGCCGCGGCCGCACTCTCGCTCATCCCCGGCGGCGTGTTCGCGTGCGCGGGTCTCGCGTACCTCGCGCACGAACGCTTCAGCGAGGCGCGCCGTCGCCAGCGCAGTCGCGACTTGCTGCTCGCCCTCGGTGACCTCGAGGTCGCGCTCCACGTCGCCGATGGCCCCGAGGCTGCCAAGAACATCGCGGACCAGCTCGCGCCGTACACGCGCGATGCACCGATCACGCGCCCCGAGGTCTACGAGGATGCGAAGCGCCGCATGCGCGCGCAGGCCGAGGGCAAAGGTGAAGCCTCCGCGAAGCGCGAGCTCGAGAATGCGCTCCTCGTCGGCACCGACGTCGTGTACATGCACGGCGAGTGGCTGCACGTCGGATCGGGCGCGACGTTCCGCATCGCCGAAGTGCGCGAGCACGCGCTGCGCGGCGCGAACCTCCCGCTCCAAGGCGGCCGCCTGTTGCAAGCTGCGATGGGCCTCCTCGTCGTCGCCGCCGCGGGCCGTGCGCAGGCCGGCGAAGACGTCGCGCTGCTGTCCAAGCGCATCGCGGACTACGAGAGCTGGTCCGGACACACCGCCGGGCGCTAGGTACGATGTACTGAGCGATATTTTCCTCGTCGGAGCGAACGAGGCTCGGTGTATCGCTTCGCCCCATGATGGAAGCGAATCAATCGGTCCCGGATCTCAACGCCGGGAAAGACAAGTGGCTCGCACGCATCCTGATCGTCGGTGGCGTCGTCGTGGCGCTCGGTGGGGGATACGTGGCGTACAAGTACATCACCACGGAGGTCGGCGGCGCCGCCTGCGATCGCCTCGACGAGCTCGCGAAGACGGATCCCCTCGGCGCAGACGCGGTCGCGGAGGGTCTCGTCGACTACGTCGAGACCCGGATCACGAACCTCGATCACGATCGGATCACGATCAAGAGCGACGGCATGCACGACCGGTGCGCCGAGTCGCTCGAGAAGATCGACAAGGTCCTCACGCACGGGATGTTCACGCGCATCGTCGAGTGCATCGTGAAGGCCGAGAACGCCCATGCAGCGAGCCGCTGCATCTGATCGCTACAGCGCTAGCGTGCGGCTGAACCCGACGAGGACGTAGGTCGCGTCGTTGACGGTGTCCCCGCCCTCGTCATCGATGTCGACGAGGCTGCGGACCGCGCGCCCCTGGACCTCGAACGTCCCGAACGAAACGTCCCAGCCCACCCCGACGCCGCCGACGCCGCCGAGATCGAAGCGCGCGGGCGTCGGAGGGAATGGCGCGTCCGCGCAGGCTGTCGAGTACAGATAGGACATGCGTGTTTCATTGTCGAACGCCGATCCCGACGCGTGACATCCGACGCGAATCGCCGGCGCGATGCCGCCGTACACGAACAGGCGCACGGGGAGCTGACCGCGAAGTGGATCGATGCGAACCAGGAACGGCACCTCGACGTAGTGGAAGCGCACCGTCGGGTACGCGGCGTAGCCCTTCTGCACGTATAGGAGATTGCCTTCGAGGAGCACCTGCGGGAGCAGTGCGTAGCGGAGCGACGCTCCGACCGACGCTCCCCGCGCCCCTTCGTGAGGCTCCGTGAGCGTGACGCAATCGTCGGCGGTGGTCGGACACTCGTAGCTCGTGTAGATGCTCGTCGATGCTCGACCTGCATACGCGCCGAGCTCGAGGGCATCAGCGGTCGCCGACCGCGATAGCGCGAGCACGACGAGCATCGTGATCGTTCGCGCATCCATGACGCGAGCGTACCGGAGTCCGGCGCCCGTGGCCGTAACGGAATCAGGTGTGGTGCACGGCGAGGCGCAACTCGAACGACGTGCCCTGCCCCGCTTCGCTCGTCGCATCGACGAGCGCGCCCCACGGCTCGAGGATCGAACGCGCGAGCTCCCCGAGCTCGGTCGCACGTGGTGAGCCCGCGCCGTTGTCCGCGATCGTGATCGCGACGCTCGCGCCGTCGTCGATGTCACCGTCGAGCACCACGCGCACCGACAGCGCGCTGCCGGGTGCTTCGCGCGCGGACTCGGCGCACGCGGCGACGAGCTGCGCGACGACGAGCGCGAGCGTTCCGGGTGTCCCGCGGACGAGCGGCGTGGAGCCGAGATCGACCACGAGCTCGATCGCCGGCGTCAGGTGATGCGTCGCGAGGCGGAGGCCGAGGTCGACCGCCGCGGCGGGATCGAAGCCCGCCGGTGGATCCTGATCGAGCGCGCGGTCGAGCTCGTCGAGGCGACGCGCCAACGTCGTCGCCTCGAGGTAACACGCGGCGAGATCGTGACGGAGCGATTGCACGCTGCGCCACGGATACGGGGTCGGGCCTGTCGAGGTCGCGACATGGCGCTCGAGCGTGTCGACGACGAGGCCGAGGCGATCACGCAGCGCGCGGACCGGCTCGACGAGCTCGCGCGTGACCTCGATCGCGATCGTGCCACCCAGGCGAAGATCGACGCGCGGATCGTCGCCGCTCATATCGTCCCCGTGAGCAGGAACCAGCTGGTACCGGTGCCGCCGTTGACCAAGCCGCGCGAATAGCCGAGCTCGAACGTGCCGGGCACGAAGTAGCCGAAGAAGGCGTCGACGCGGATCGCGGCGCCGATGGCGGTGCGGAAGCTCTTCGTGTAGTCGAACTCGTTGTCCCAGGCGGCGCCGGTGTCCGAGAGGATGGCGGCGTGCACGCGACGGAAGTAGACGGGCAGCGTCGCGATACCGTGCTCGATCGCGAACAGCTCCTGTCGGTACTCGAGGTTCAGCAAGTGAAACTGATTGCCGGCGATGTTGCGTACGGGGTAGCCGCGCAGGTAGCCGGTGACGCCGACGCGCCCCGAGTCCACGATCGACCGCGCGACGTCCTGCGCCGGCACGCCGCCGAGCCCGTAGGTTCCGGTGCGGACCAGGTCGCCCGCGCGAAGTGCGCCGTTGAGCCGCGCCATCAGCGTCGGCGTCTGGCCCCACAGACGCTGGTAGTACGTGACCGTGTAGCTCGTGGTGATGTTCTTGTACGTCGCGCCGAGCGCGGGGTGATCGAGGCGAAGGCCGATCGACGCATCGAAGCCCGCGGTGGGGCCGACACCGAAGGCGACTCCGCGCACGTTGGAGTAGCCGAGACGCGTGCCCGCGCCGCTCTGGAAGTAGTCGGTGATCGGCGTCACCGGCACCCGCATGTTCGGATCGAGCGGCACCGTCGGTGCTTCGACCTGGCGGAACCAATCGACGTCGTAGTCGAACGACAGCGTCCACCGCGAGCCCGGTCGCGACTCGAACGGAATGCTCGACGAGATGTTTCCGCTCCAGTTCTCTTCGCGGAAGTTCTTGCCGACGCCATCGACGCGATAGCCGCCGCGATCGGTGATCGTGCGTCCGAGCGCGACGCGCAGGCCCCAGCGCCAACCGCCGTACGCGTAGGACGTGCCGATGTTCGTATCGCCGTCCTTTAGCTGCGTGCCGATGCCGAGCGCCCAGCTGTGCAAGCTGAACGCGTCGGAGCCGCCCGTGTTGATCGTCGCCGTCGGCACGTCGCCCATCGCGAGCTGCCCGGTCCACGTCTGCGGAGCGAGGGACTCCGACGCGCGATACGGACGCGGCTTGCTGATCTGTGTCGAGCCTTGCCGCACGTCGCGCGGCTGCGGGCGATCGTCGACGTAGTCGAGCGCGGGCAACCACGTCGCCGGGTCGACCATCAGCTCGTGCAGGTCGTAGCCGCCCTCGGGCACCGCGGACTCGAACGCGAGTCGCTTGCCGTCGGGTGACGGTGCCGCGAGGAACGCACCACCGAGCACGTTCGTGATCTGCCACGTCGACTTGTCGGTCGTGTCGTACGCGAAGATGTTCTGGATGCTCGTGCGATCGCTATCGAAGTAGACGTAGCGACCATCGGGCGACCACACGGGCGCGAGATCGATGGCGCGATCGTGCGTGACCTCTTCGACGGCACCGGACGCGACGTCGACGATCAGGATGTCGCGGAAGCCTCCTTTGCGCCACGCACTGAAGGCGATGCGCGTTCCATCGGGAGACCACGCGGGCTGGAACGCTTGGTCATAGCGCTCGCCACGCCACACGACCTTCGGCGGCGCATCGGGTACCGCGTCCATCACCGCGAGCACGCTCGTCGACGGCTCGTTCATCGAGAACGCGATCTTGCGTTCGTCCTCGGACACCGCCGGATCGCGCGCGCGTTTGCCGCGGGTCAAGCGAACCTGCTGGTTGGTCTTCGCGTCCCACCGAAAGATGTCCTGGAACGAATACGCGATGCGATAGAGCCGGCTCTGCTCGAAAACGATCGAGCCATCGGCGAGGACATCGAACGGGCCGAGGCCATCGAGGCGGACGACATCGCGCGCGCTCTTCTCGTCGCCGCCGACCGGCATCGCGCGGATCCTCGGATCGCCGTAGCCATCGAACTGCCACCACCACAGCTCCTTGCCGTCGGCCGTGTAGTGCGCCCAGTGGTTCGTCTCGGCCGTGGTGGTCAGTCGGCGCCCGGTGATCAAGCCGCGGCGCTCGGCGGCCATCTCCTGCAGACCGTAGCGATCGCGCAGGTACAGCTTCCAATCGTCGTACAGCTCGGTGAACGGCTTGCCGACGACCTTCGCGATCTGGCGATTGATCGCGAACGGTGGCGCGTAGCCGCCGGAGGTGTGGCTCATCGCGCGTAGCGTGTCGTCCCCGAAGCGCTCGAACACGTAGCGCAAGAAGTGCGAGCCATACACGTACGACGTGTTGCCGCGTGGATATGCGCGCGGTGCGCCGGTGACTTGATCGAGTCGCAGGTCGCGATCGAGGTGGCGCGACGTGCGAATGAACTGCTCGAAGCGCGAGCCGCGGTTGCGTCCGCCCGACGAGCGCTTGCTCTCCTCGTAGGTCGCGATGCCCTCGATCACCCAGCGCGGCATGACTTGGTTCGGTGCCCAGGTCTTGCCGAAGATCGCGTTGTAGATGTTCGGCAGGCCGGACATCGTGTCGAGGTGCAGGATGTGCGTGTACTCGTGCGCGGTCAGGCCGTAGAGCCAGTCGTCATGATCGTCGAGCTCGGTCGATCCGTTCGGCGCCGTCGCGTAGAGCTGGATCTGATTGCGCGGCAACACGCCGGCGAAGCCGTTCGCGCTGTCGGTGTCGTCGACGAGGACGATGATCGTCTTGCCGTCGGGCCGATGATCCAGCGCGGGTGACAGCGTGCGATGCGCCGCTTCGGCGACGGTGGCCACTCGCCTCGCCGACTCCTCGAGCGGATCGTAGTAGTGGATGATGAAGTGCTCGGTCTCGATCGTGTGATGGACGCGCAGCGGATCACCGGCATGCGCGTTCGAGGAGAGCGCGGCGACGGCGATGACGGCTGAAGCGGCCGCCGCGAGCTTCATTTGTGTTCCAGCGGTGGGTTGCTGGTCACGCGCGCCGCGCGCTGCTTCTCGGCGGCGAGCCCGAACACGTACTCGCTCACCATCGCGCGCACTTCCGCGGCGGTCGCGAGCTTCTTCGTGCGCTCCATCATCTGCACGCCACCCGCGACGGTCATCGCGCGAACCGTGGCCTTCACCTCGGGCACCGACACCGCCGACATCGACATCTCGCGAATCCCCAGGCCGAGCAGCACCGGCGCGATCATCGGCTCGCCGGCCATCTCGCCACACACGGTGACGGGAATGTTCGCCGCCTTCGCTGCCTTCGCGACCATCTCGATCAACCGCAACAGCGATGGATGCAGCGGCTCGTACAGGTACGAGACGTACTCGTTCACGCGATCGACGGCCATCGTGTACTGGATGAGATCGTTCGTGCCGATCGAGAAGAAGTCGGACTCGGCCGCGAGCAGATCTGCGGTGAGCGCCGCCGACGGCATCTCGATCATGATGCCGAGCTTCACGTTCTCGTCGAACGCCTGCCCGGACTGCGTCAGCTCGGTCTTCACCTCGTCGACGACGGCCTTCGCCGCGCGCAGCTCCGAGATGCCCGAGATCATCGGGAACATGATCTTCAACGGGCCGTGCGCGGATGCGCGCAGGAGGCCGCGCAGCTGCGTCTTGAACAGGCCGCGACCGAGATCGGAGAGACACAACCGGATCGAGCGCAGACCGAGCGCGGGGTTGGCCTCTTGCAGATCGGCGGCTTCGAGAAACGAAGCGAGCTTGTCGGCGCCGAGGTCGAACGTGCGGATCGTCGCGGGGAGCCCGTGGAGCCGCTGGAGCACCGTGACCGCGGTCTGGTAGTGCATCTCTTCGTCGGGCAGCTCGTTCTTGCCCATGAACAAATACTCGGTACGGAACAGGCCCACGCCCATCGCGCCATAGTCGAGCGCGTCTTCGAGCTCGTCGGGGCCGTCGATGTTCGCGTACAGCGAGATGTCGACGTCGTCGCGCGTGCGCGCGGGCAGATCGCGCAGCGAGTGGAGCGCCGCGCCCGCCGCGACCTGCCGGCGCTGCTCCTCGCGGAACTCGGCGACCGTGGCCGGTGCGGGATTGACGATGACGATGCCCGCCGCGCCGTCGATGAGCACGAGGTCATCGGTCTCGACGACCTCGGTGATGTTCTCGAGACCGACGACCGCGGGGATCTCGTGCGCGCGCGCGATGATCGCGGTGTGGCTCGTCTTGCCACCCGCGTCGGTGATCAGGCCCGAGACCGCGGCCTTGTGGAGCTGCGCCGTATCCGCAGGGGACAGATCGTACGCGACGACGATCGCATCGGGCGGCGGTTGTAGGGGGCCGGTGTCGCGCCCCAAGAGGTTGCGCAGCACGCGCTCGAACACGAACTCGACGTCGCTGCGCCGCTCGCGCAGGTACTCGTCCTCGACGGAGTCGAACACGCTCGCGATCTCGTCGACCGCTTTGCGCAGGCCCCACTCCGCGTTGATCAACTCTTCGCGGATGTAGCCGACCGCCGCGCCGACGAGGTGCTCGTCGTGAAGCATCATCTGGTGCGCGGTGATGATGTGGTAGTCGCTCTCGTTCTCGCTCGCGAGCTTCTCTTTGATCTTCGCGAGCTGCTTGTCCGAGGCGGCGATCGCTTTGTAGAGCCGCGCGATCTCGGTGTCGATGTCGTCGGGCTCGATGTGATGGCGCGGCGCTTTGAGCGTGTCGCGACCGATCAGGAACGCACGGCCGAACGCGATGCCCGCGCTCACGCCCAGGCCTTGCTTGCGCAGCTCCAGGCGCTGCTCGGTCATTTCACCTCGCCGAACTTGTCGTTCACGAGGGCGACCAACGCGTCGACGCACTCGACCGCGCGATCGCCCTTGGCCTTGATCGTCAGCGTGGTGCCCTTCGTCGCGACCAGCATGAGCACACCCATGATGCTCTTGCCGTTCACCTCGGTGGTGTCCTTGGCGATCGTCACGTCGCACGGAAACTTCGCCGCGAGCTGGACGAACTGCGTCGCCGCACGCGCGTGAAGGCCACGCTCGTTTTGCACGAGCACCTGCTTCGACGCTGCTGCCGAATCGCTCACGTCACCCGCTCCACATCACGATGGCGCACCAGGATATCCCACTCTCCGCCGAGCCGGCGTCGTAGCTCCTCGACGATCGTCACCGAGCGGTGTCGACCGCCCGTACAACCCACACAGATGGTCACGTACAGCTTTCCTTCCTTCTGGAAGTGCGGAAGCGTGAACCGGAGCAGGCTCTCCACCTGTCGCGTCAGCTCGAGGCCGTCCGAGCCGAGGACGAACTTCGCGACCTCGGGATCGCGGCCATCGAGGTGCGTGAGCGCCGGCTCGAAGTACGGGTTCGGCAGGAACCGAACGTCGAACACGAGGTTGAACTCGAGCGGCAAGCCATGCTTGAAGCCGAACGAGACGATGGTCACCGCGAGCTTGCCGGTGCCGCCGTAGCGATCCTGGATGATCGACTTCAGCTGATGCATGTTGAGGTTCGACGTGTCGACGACCGCCGCACCGTGGCGCAGGTCGGCCATCAGCTCGCGATCGCGCCGCACGCCGTCGAGAAGATCGTCGCCGGACAGCGGATGCCGCCGGCGCGTCTCGGAGAACCGGCGCAACACGACCTCGTCGCTCGCGTCGAGGAACATCACCTCGAGGCGATGCCCCGCGCCGCGCAGCTTCGCGAGCTCGCTCCGCCACGCACCGAGGTTGCGGCGCTGACGCGAATCGATCGCGAGCGCGAGCTTGTCGCGATCGCCTTCGTGCGCGAGGTGCTCGACGAGGCTCGTGATCAGCGGCACCGGGATGTTGTCGACGCACGTGAACTCGATGTCCTCGAGGGCACGCAGCGCGGTGCTCTTTCCCGCGCCCGACAATCCGGTGACGATCACGATCTGCACTACTCGACCTCGATGCCGGAGGCGACTTCTGACTCCGCGATCATCGCGGCCTGCAGCTGATCGCGGAACGCGCGCGCGGAGTGCGTGCCCTGCAGCTTCAGGAGCTGGTTCCGTGCCGCGACTTCGATCAGCGTCGCGAGGTTGCGCCCCGGTCGCACGGGCAGCCGGATCTTGGGGACGGCCACGTCGAGGATCCGCTCGAACGCGTCGTCGAAGCCGAGGCGATCGTAGTCATCACCAGCGGGCTCGCTCCACTCGTGGAGCTCGACGACCATCTCGATCTTCTTCGCGTTGCGCACCGCCGCGACGCCGTACAGATCCTCGATGTTGATGATCCCGAGGCCGCGGATCTCCATGTGATGGCCGAGGATGCCGGCGCCACGACCGACGAGCTGCTGCCCGTTCTTCGCGCGAATGCGCACGATGTCATCGGCGACGAGGCGATGGCCGCGTACCACGAGATCGAGCGCGGTCTCGCTCTTGCCGATGCCGCTCTTGCCGAGCAGCAAGACGCCGATGCCGTTGACGTCCATGAGCACGCCGTGAAGCTCGACGGCGGGTGCCAACCGATCCGTCATCCAGTTCGTCACCGCGGCGATGAAGTCCGCGGTCGCGAGCTTGCTGGTCAACAGCGGGACACCGCGCTCCTCGGCGGCGGTGCGCAGCTCCGGCGGCGACTCCTGTCCGCGACACACGACGATGCACGCGGGCTCGCTCGCGAGGAGGGTCTCGATGCCCACGCGCCGCGCCGCCTCGCTCTCCATCAAGTAATCGATGTCGGTGCCACCGAGGACGAGCACCCGCTGCGCGTGGAGTTGCTCGGGCCATCCGGTCAGCGCGAGTCCCGGCTTCTGGATCCGCGGTACGAGGACAATGCGCTCGAGCCCGGCGTGTCCCGCGACCACGGTGACTTCGAGCTCTGCTCTCGCGAGCAGCTCCGTCACCGTCAGCCCGTCGTGCTTCGTCGGCGCCGTGGCCGCCATTCAGTATTTGGCGTCCTCGTCGGCGACCACGTGATACATCGCCTCGGCATCCGGTGCCGCGAGCAAGCGCTTGCGGAACTCGGGGTCCTTGAACACGCGACTGATTCGCGCCAGGGCCTTCAGGTGCGCACCCGTCGACGATTCCGGCGCGACCAGCACGAAGAACAAGTACGTCGGCTGCCCGTCCATCGAGTCGAACTCGACGCCCGGCGGTGCGCGGCCCAGGCACGCGACGATCTCGCCGACCGAGCTCAGCTTGCCGTGCGGAATCGCGACACCTTCGCCGATCGCCGTCGACGCGAGTTGCTCGCGCTCGATGAGCACCTTTGACAGCGCGGCGCGATCGATCCGCGGGTGATGCCCCGACATATACGCGGCAAGCTCTTCGAGGATGCCGCGCTTGTCGGTCGCATTCAGCGCGGGAACGACCATGTCGCGCTTGATGAGGTCGACGATCTTCATCAGCCGCGAATCAAGGTACCACTTTCGGGAACGGGCGGGTCTTTACGCCGTACCGTTCGCGCCGGTCTCGATGAGGCCGTACTCGCCGTTCTCGCGCTTGTACACGACGGCGACCCGCCCGTCGGTGTCGTGTCGGAACACCAAGAACGGCTCGTGCAGCAGGTTCAGCTGGACGATCGCGTCCGCGACCGACATCGGCTGCGCGTGGAACTTCTCGGTCTTGACGACCTTGAAGTCCGGGGCGGGCCCGCCGGCGCCGTGATCCTGCGACGGAACCGAGTGCCCGTTGCCCTCGCCGCCCAGGCCGTTGAACGCCTCGGACACGATCGAGTGGGACCACGGCATCGCCTGCACGTGGTGCGGCCGCGCCTTCATGCCCTCGAGCTTGCCCTTGTACTTGCGGACCTGACGCTCGATCTTCGCGATGCAGAGATCGATCGAGCTGTACATGTTCTCGGTCGTCTCGTGGCCTGCGACGGCCAGACCGTTGTGCAGCTGAAAGGTGACGTCGATGCGGTGATTGTGCCTCTCGGTCGAGAGGACGACGTGACAGGAAATCGGATCTGGAAGGTACTTGCGAACGCGCTCCATGCGCTCTTTTGCGTATGCCTTCAAAGCTTCGGTCGGTTCCATGTGACGGAACGTCACCGCGAATTGCATCGAGTCGCCTCCCTGATGGTTCGAGATCTAGCCTACGCCTGATCCGTGGGAGCGATCACTCGATCCTCGTCGAGAATTTCGGATGGTGCGGGATTCTACACGCGGTCGAGGACGGCGTCGACGCGCCTGATCCGGAACACCGTGAGGCCGACAAAGCCGAGCAAAAGCACGACGAGGGCGATGAACCCGATGCGGAAGCCGGGGACGTGAAACGTCATCTCGACGGTGTGCTTGCCCGCCGGCACGACCACACCGCGCAGCATGTAGTTCGCGCGGAACAGCGCGACCGGGTCGCCGTCCAGCGCGGCGCGCCACTCCGGGGCCCAGACCTCGTTGACCACCAGCACCGCGGGTGCGGGCGCGTCGACCTCGATCACGATGCGGTTTCGCTCGAACGCGATCACGCGAGCATCTCGGATCGCGAAGGTGCTGGTGGGGAAACTCGCAGGCAGCGGGTCCGCGGGATCGACGAACGCGGCCTCGAGCTTGGACGGCACGATCGCGGTGAAGCGCTCGAGCTGCTTCTTGGCCGGCAGCCGCTCGACGCGCGGGTACATGCGCGCGACCGGCGCGACGTCGTCGAGCTCGAACATCTGCGTGCCGGCGATCGGCCGCGCGTCCCCGGGATTGCGGCTCAGGTAGTACTTCACGTTGAAATGCGAGAGGACGCGCGGCGCCTTCTTCGCCTGTGCGAGGAGATCGATCACGCGGAGCGGCGTGAGCGGCTGTTCGAAGCCCGAGATCTCCCGAACGTCGTGGCGATACGACGCGGCGAACGGAATCTTGCCGGGGTGCGACGACCACCGATCCGACGCCCAGAACCGCCACTGCGAATCGACGCCGGGGAGCTTGTCGATGATCTCCATGCCTTTGTCGGGATCGGGGATCGGCTGGAGGATGGCGAGCTTTCCGTCGTTCGCGCGCCACAGATCCAACGCGACGAGGGCGACGAGCGCGGCGGCCCACAGGCGACGGCGCGAGCGATCGATGACGACGCCGCCGAGCGCCGCGAGGACGAGTGCGCTCCACACGAGCTGCAGCGAGGGACCGAGAATCGCCGCGGCGACGAGCCACACGAGCGAGAGCGCGCCGACCACGATGCGATCGCGCAGCGCGGGCTCGGCCACCATCAGGCGCGCGAACGCGAGGCCGACGCCGGCCGCGCACGCGAAGCCCGTGATCAACTTGTAGCGATACGGGATGCGAAACAGCGCGAACCCCGGGACGTACTTCGCGAGCACGGGGAGCACGAACGTCGCGGCACCGACGGCGAGGATCGTCGCGCCGACGGCGAGACCGAACCAGAACCTGCCGCGCCACGTGAACGCCGCGAGCCACGCGACGAGCACGACGGCGAGCGGGCCCATGTAGATGTCGTGGCTCCAGTTCGTGTCGAGGTTCGGTGCGAACAGCTCGGCGAGGCCGCGCACGCCCATCGGATTGCCGAGCACCCAATCGAGCGTGCGCACGCCGCGCTCGGAGTCCTCGACGACGGTGCCGGCGGGGCCGTAGACGAGCCACAGCCACAGACCCGCGAGCACGAGCGAGAGGATGCCGCCCGGCGCGTAGCGCTTGATCCGCGCGACGAGCGCGGCACCGATCGTGGTCTCGCTGCGGGCGCGCCACACATCACGCGCATCGACCGCGGCGCGCGCCGACACGTACGCGAGGATCACGAGCAGCGCGTAGAAGAAGCCCTGCGGATGTCCGGCCGAGCCCGTCGCACCGACGGCGAAGCCGAGCAGCGCTCCGCGGCGCAGCGTCGGCTTCGCGAGGAACGCGTCGACGGCGACCATCGCCCACGGCAGGTACAGCATCGGCCACAGCAGCGCGCCGTTCTTGTGCACGAGCACCGGCGCGCCGGCGACGAACGTGATCGCCGCGAGCGCCGCGGCCGCGTGACATCGAGTCCAGCGATAGACGAGGACGTGCATGCCCCACAGCGCCGCGTAGAACAGCAGCAGGATCTTGAACATCATCAGCAGCGGGCCCGTGCCGACGAGCGGCGACACGAGCACGCACACCCAGTTCCCGGGCGCGAGCATGCTCGCCTGCGGATCCGCGTAGAACGAGTAGCCGCCGAGCGTGTACGGATTCCACAGCGGCAGCTCGCCGCTCGTGTACGCGCGCGATTGATAGATGAGATCGGGCCAGTACTCCTCGAGGCTGTCCCATCCCGCCATCTTTCCCTGCCCGAACACGCGCCAGAACATCACGGCGAGCAGCGCCGCGTAGCCCACGCCGACCAGTACCCAGACGAGCCGGGGCTTGTTCTGGAACAGCGTCACGCGCGCGCAGCGTACTATGTCGACGCCGTGTCTACCTCTTTGTCGCTCGCCGCTCGCGCTGCCAAACTCTCGTACGTCCCCGGCGTGACCATCGCCGACGCCTGTGATCGCTTCGACGTGTCGCGATCGAAGGTCCTCGCCGCGCGCAAGGATCCCGCGACCAAGCCGACCTTGGCCGAGCTCGCGCTCGCGGCGCTCACGGCGAACGGAACGCTCGCGAGCGGCAGCACCGACGACTTCGCGGAGCTCGCGTCGTGGATCGACTACGTGAACCACGATGGTTGCACGGCGGACGAAGCGCGGGCGCTCGTGGCCTCGCGTCCCGAGATCGCGATCGACGGCGCGACCTGGACCCTCGTCGCCGCGTGGCCCTGACTAGCGCGTCGCGAGGTGAGCGAGCTGCGTGACGAGCGACAGGATCAGCGCGCGCGCGGGTGCGATCAGCGCGGCATCGCAGCCCGGCCTGCGCCCGAGGATGTCGAGGATCGCGGCGCAGTCCGTCGCCGCGCGGCGCGCGATCCGGTAGTGCTTGCGGCGATCGCCTTTCGCGGTCTCGCCCGCTGCTTGCGCGATCCGTAGCGCGACCACGGTGGCGCTCTTGTCGAGCAGGTCCTTCAGGTGGAACCGCGCTTCGCTCTTCTCGACGACGACATCGATCGCGGAGGTCAGCGCGAGCGCTTGCTCGTAGACGCCGGCGCGTTCGAGCGCGTGGGGATTGTCGATTACCTTCGCATCGCCTTCGGCGCTGCTACGCGTCCGACGTTCGTCGGACTTGTCGTCCCGAAAAAGCACGGCAAAGGGATGCGCGTCCTGCATCCCTCGATCGTGCACCGGCGATCGCACGAGGTCACGCCTGCGACGCCCGACGCTGGCCCGGCCCTACCCCATCGCTACTCCGTCATCGAGAGAATGGGCCGTCTCGCGAATCACTCGCGCTAGAAGACTTGCTTGCGCTTGCTCGAGCTGAGGATGCCGAGCTGCTCGCGATACTTCGCGACGGTGCGCCGCGCGATGTCGATGCCGCCCTTCTTGAGCAGCTCGACGATCTTCTGATCGCTGTGCGGGCGCTTCGCATCCTCGGCGCCGACGAGCTCCTTGATCTTCGACTTCACGGCCTGCGACGCGAGGTCCTCGCCGTTCGTGCGCGAGATGCCCGAGTTGAAGAAGAACTTCAGCTCGAAGATGCCCTGCGGCGTGTGGACGTACTTGCTCGTCGTCACGCGCGAGACCGTGGACTCGTGCATGCCGATGTCCTCGGCGACGTCGCGAAGGATCAGCGGCTTCAGGTGGGCGATGCCCTTGTCGAAGAACTCGCGCTGGAACTTCAGGATCGATTCCGCGACCTTGATGATCGTGCGCTGGCGCTGCTGGATCGAACGGATCAGCCACTGCGCGCTGCGCAGCTTGTCCTGGACGTAGTCCTTGGACGCGGCCGAGTTGCCCATCGCGTTCTTGTAGAAGCCACTGATCTTGAGCTTCGGCAGACCGTCGTCGTTGGGGACGACGAAGTACTTGTCGCCGACCTTGTGGATGTAGACGTCCGGCGTGACGTAGTGCGGATCGTCGGTGGAGTACTGCCGACCCGGGCGCGGATCGAACTCCATGATGACCTTGGCAGCCTCGTAGATCTCGTCGAGCGGCTGCTTCAGGTCGCGAGCGATCGCCGGATAGTTCTTCTTCTCGAGGTTGCCGAGGTGGCTCTTGATCATCTTGACGACGAGGTCGTCGTCTTGGCCGGCCGCGACCGCCTGGATCAGCATGCACTCGGCCAACGACCGCGCGCCGACACCGATCGGATCGAAGCTCTGGATCTTCTCCAGCACTTCTTCGCAGACGATCGGATCGACACCGAGGTCGGCGGCGAGCTCTTCGATCGGCGGATCCTTGATGTATCCGTCCGCGTCGATGTTGCCGAGGATCTCGAGACCGATCTCGAGCCGGTCCTGCGGCAGGTTGGTCATCTTCAGCTGCCACGCGAGGTGGTCGTAGAGGCTCGCGGGCTTGGTCAGCGTCGCTTCGAGCGACGGCATCTCTTCGCCGTCGCCGCGGAACGCGGGCATCGGCGGGCCCATCGAATAGTTATCGAGATAGTTCTCCCAGTCGATCTCGTTGACCGCCGTCGCGTCGCCCTTGACCTCGGTCTGGGCGACGCCGTCGACGACGGAGCCTTCGATGGGGGTCTCCGTCGATCCTGCACCTTCCATCTGGTGCTGCTGCTCGATGTCACTACCGGCCTCGTCGCGCTCGCGCGAGCGCTCCATATCGAGGTCCATCTCGTCGTCGAGAATCGGATTCTCGAGCATCTCGTCGTGCACGAGCTCGGCCAGCTCCATACGGGACAGCTGCAGGAGACGGATCGCCTGTTGCAGCTGCGGTGTCATCACCAGCTGCTGCGACAGCTTCAGTTCCTGACGCATCTCCATGCCCATGGAGGACTCCTTCGTGATTCCGTTAACTTAGCCAACGCTGGAACATGAAAGCTCCATGGTACGAGGCTTGAAGAAAGCCTACGCGCAAAGGTGTTCAAAGTAAAGGGTCCGTGGCCCGGCTCTTGCTTCGAGCAACGGAGACCCGAGCGACTATCGAGGCTGAGGTAGCGTCCGGACCGCCGTGAGAATCGCTCTCTCCGTGTTGGTCGGGCTCGGGATCTTGGTCGGTTGGGCAACGACCGCGGAAGCCCGCACCCGGTTCATCAATACCGATGACGAGGTCCTCGATATCGGGGTCACGCCGGACGAGCTGCGCGACTACTTCCGAGATGAAGCCGGCATCACCTACGACCACGTGGGATTCCTCTACAAGCGCGTGGCGATCTTCGGTGCGGACGTCTGGTCGTGGTCGGGGCGGCTGGTCGCCTATCGAACGCAGCTGACGTTCGAGGGACTGCGCACGGTCGAGACCACCTACTACGCCGAGATCGACGACGCGACCGCCGACCGCTACGGGTGGACGACGCCGATCGAATACCGGATCCCCGTCGGCCTGCTCGTGGGGCTCTGCCTCACGGAGTTCGCGATCGTCGCGCGCAAGAAGCGCCGCGCGAAGGGCGTGCTCGCGATCGGCATCGGCCTGGTGGTGCTCTCGACGATCCTGTTCCTCGTCGGGATGACGTGGCAGGTCGCGTTCCCGCTGCTGCTCGGCCTCTTCCACATCCTCATCGCGCTACCGTTCTTCCATCCCGTGTCGAACGCGGAAGCAGCGCTCGCGATGGCGGAGGACGAGAGTGTTTCGGTCGCACCGAAGCCGAGGCTGGAGCGTCCGAGCGAGCCGATGTTGCCGCCGCCGCCGAACGTCGAGACCGATCCGTTTCGCGCGCCGCCGCAGCCGCCGCCGATCCTCGTGAAGCGTCCACCGACGACGCCCGTCACGGCGCCCGTCGTGCGCGACGAGAGCGCTGAAGGTCCGAAGCTGTTGCGCTAGACCGGCGCTAGACCTTCTTCGTCGTGCGCTCGACCGCGGCCTTGATGAACCGCGAGAACAACGGGTGCGGCGCGCTCGGACGCGACTTGAACTCGGGGTGGAACTGACACGCCACGAAGTACGGGTGCTGCGGGATCTCGATCATCTCGACGAGCCGGCCGTCCGGCGACAGTCCGCTGATCACCATGCCGTGACGCTCGAGCGCGTCGCGATAGTTGTTGTTGATCTCCCAGCGGTGGCGATGGCGCTCGCTGATCTCCGTCGTGCCGTACGCTTCCGCCGCACGCGTGTCCTTCTTGAGGACGCACGGGTAAGCGCCGAGGCGCATCGTCGCGCCCTTGTCCGTCACGCCGCGCTGATCGGGCATGAGGTCGACGACCGGATGCGGCGTCCCCGGATCGATCTCCGTGGAGTTCGCCTTGTCGAGGCCGCACACGTTGCGCGCGAACTCGATGCACGCCATCTGCATGCCGAAGCAAATGCCGAAGTACGGCACCTTCTGCTCTCGCGCGTAGCGGACCGCCGCGATCTTGCCCTCGGTGCCGCGCGCACCGAAGCCCGGCGCGACGAGGATGCCGTCGTACTGCGAGAGTGAGGCGACGCCGTTCTTCTCGAGCTCTTCGCTATCGATGTGCTTGATCTCGACGCGGCAGTCGTTCGCGATGCCGCCATGGAGCAGCGCTTCGTTGAGGCTCTTGTACGCCTCGACGAGCTGGACATACTTGCCGACGAAGCCGACCGTCACTTTGCGCTTGGGCTCGGTGACGCGCTTCACGACCTCGTCCCACGCGGACAGCCGCGACGCGCGCGACCAGATGTTCAAGAGCGAGGCGAGCTTCTGATCGAGGCCTTGCTCGCACAGCATCACCGGCAAGCGATAGACCGTGTCGACGTCGACCGACTGGAACACCGCGTCGGCGGCGACCGAGCAGAACATCGCCATCTTCTTGATCGCGCCTTCGTCGAGCAGCTGCTCGCAGCGAACGACGAGCACGTCGCACTGGATGCCGATCTCGCGCAGCTTTTGCACGCTGTGCTGCGTGGGCTTGGTCTTGAACTCGCCGGCCGCGCGGATGTGCGGCACGAGCGTGAGGTGCACGCTGACCGAGTTCTGCGTGCCGAGCTCGACGCGCAGCTGGCGCACGGCCTCGAGGAACGGCAGCGACTCGATGTCGCCGACCGTGCCGCCGACCTCGACCACGAGGACATCGAGTCCTTCGGCGCACGCGCGGATGCGCTGCTTGATCTCGTCGGTGATGTGCGGAATCACCTGCACCGTCGAGCCGAGGTACTCGCCGCGGCGCTCCTTGCCGATCACGCTCGAGTACACCTGCCCGGTCGTGATGTTGTTGAGCCGCGACATCTTCGTGGAGACGAAGCGCTCGTAGTGGCCGAGATCGAGATCCGTCTCGGCGCCGTCGTCGGTGACGAACACTTCGCCGTGCTGCGTCGGGTTCATGGTGCCGGGATCCACGTTGATGTACGGGTCCAGCTTCATGTTCGCGACCTTGAGGCCGCGGTTCTCCATCAACGCGCCGATCGACGCGGAGACCATTCCCTTCCCGAGCGACGAAACCACACCGCCGGTAACGAATACGAACTTGGTCTGCTGCGCCATGAATGCTCCATGGGCACGGCCAATCACCGGCGTGCCCGGAGCTTTCTACCGAGGTCGAACGCGATCCGCAATCTCCGACCTTGCCGCTCGCAACGCTTCGAGATCGCGCGTGGATTTGCCATTGGTTCTCGACGACGATCGGCGTATGTTCACAGATCCCAGCTCGCGATGACGACGCCCGTCGAACCGCCTGCACCGAAGAAGCGCATCAGCGGAGCCTGGTACGCGCTCACCGCGCTGCCGTGGATCGTCGCGATCGGTGTCTGGTACGTGCATCTGCCGCGCGTGATCGCCGGCTTCACCTCGCTCGGGAGCATGACGTTCTCCTCCCACGTCGAGACGAGCGCCGAGGCCAACTCGCAGAGCGAGCCCGAGTTCGTCATGCTGCACGCGGGCGACAACACGATCTACGTCGAGGGCGACAAGATCGGCGAGACCACGCGCGCGCGAACGGATCTCGCGTGCGTGCTCCTCGACGATGCGGGGAAGCCCGTTCCTCTCGAGCGCGACACGTCGACATCGATGACGCTGAACTCGGACAGCTACGTCTCGCAGTACGAGCTGCGGATCGAGCGCGTCGGCGAGTACGCGTTGTCGTGCTCGTCCGCGATCGCGGCGCGATACTCGATCGGTCGATCGTTTCCGATCCGATCGATCGTGTGGATGATCCTCGCGCTCGTCGGCGCGCTGCCGGTGATGGGCATCATCGGCTACACGATCAGCCGCATCCGCAATCCGCCCCGGCCGAAGACACCCGTCGCGACGATGCCTACCGCTCGCGCGCTCTAGCTCAGCGCCCGATCTCGCACGCGATGTACTCGCCGAGCCGGATGCGCTCGGCGTCGGTCGGTTGCGGCTCGCCATCGGGCGGCATGATCGTGTTGTGCGCCGCGGGACCCCACGCGGCCTGCTTGTCGATGTTGCTCGTGCTTTCGCGCACGAGCGATCGCGTGTCGAAGTTGATCGTGACCGGGGCGTCGTGGCGATCGCCGCCGGACTTGGTCTCGCTGTGACACGCGAGGCAGTACGTCGAGAAGAACGCCGTCCCGAAGTTGGCGTAGTCGGGCTTGTCCGTCGGCGGGCACGTCGAGCCGGTGTCCTTGCCCTCATCGGACGGCGACGTGCACGCCGCGATGCAAGCGAGGAGGAGCACGCGCATCGCGCGATACTACCGCGGCGCGCCTACCCTTCGAGCTCTGCTTCGTCGCGGTTCACAACTGTCGCCTCCAGCCGCTGATCTCCGTCGAGGACGGCATCGCGATCGGGATCGGCCCCGTGCCGTTCCGCGAGCGAGGTGCATCGTGGATGTTCGCGACGCTCTCGAGCGCGGCGGCGACGATCGCGGCCGTGAGCTCCGCTTCGTCGGCGCGCGGTGCGAGCTCCTTCGCGTTGCGGCCGATGAAGCCGGTGTCGAAGTCGCCCGCGATGAACGCGTCGTGGCGGAAGCAGCGGCGATGAAACGGCAGGTTCGTCTCGATGCCCCGCACCGCGTACTCGTCGAGCGCGCGGCGCATGCGATCGACCGCGGTCTTGCGATCCTCGCCCCACACGACGAGCTTCGAGATCATCGGATCGTAGTGGACCGGGATTTCGGCGCCTTCATAGCAGCCGCTGTCGTTGCGGATGTACGGACCATCGGGCACGCGCATGTGCGTGATGCGCCCGGGTGACGGGAGGAACTTCACGGGATCCTCGGCGTAGATGCGGCACTCGACGGCGTGGCCGCGGCGGCGCGCGTCGAGCTGCTCCTGGGTCATCGGCAGCGGCTTGCCTTCGGCGACCTCGAGCTGCCACGCGACGAGATCGACGCCGTAGATCATCTCGGTGACCGGGTGCTCGACCTGGAGGCGCGTGTTCATCTCGAGGAAGTAGAAGTCGCCATCGGCGGACAAGAGGAACTCGCACGTGCCGGCGCCGAGATACTTCACCGCGCCTGCGGCGGCGACCGCAGCCGCGCCCATGCGCGCGCGCAGCTCCGCACCCACGACGGGCGACGGCGCTTCTTCGATCACCTTCTGATGGCGGCGTTGGATCGAGCAGTCGCGCTCGCCGAGGTGGACGAGGTTGCCGTGGCGATCGCCGAACACCTGGATCTCGATGTGGCGCGGGCGAATGATCGCCTTCTCGAGATAGACGGTGCCATCGCCGAACGAGCTCGTGGCTTCGCGGACCGCGCCTTCGAATGCCGGCGCCAGCTCCGCCTCGCTTCCGACCAAGCGCATGCCCTTGCCGCCGCCGCCGGCCGCCGCCTTGATCAGCACCGGGAAGCCGATCTTCTTCGCCGAGGCAAGCGCCATCTCGACGTTCGGAAAGCCGTTGCCGTCGGGGCCGTTGTCGCCGGGGACGACGGGTGCGCCCGCGGCGCTGACCGTCTTGCGGGCCTCGGTCTTGGAGCCCATCTTCCGCATGGCCTCGGCCGAGGGGCCGATGAAGGTGATGCCGGCGGCCTCGCACGCGTCGGCGAAGTCCTCGTTCTCGGAGAGGAAGCCGTAGCCCGGGTGAACGGCGTCCGCGCCGCTCGCCTTGCAAGCTGCCAGGATCTTGTCGATCACGAGGTAGCTCTGTGCCGCGGGCGCGGGTCCGATGTGGATCGCCTGATCCGCCATCAGGACGTGCGGCGCGAGCCGATCGACGTCGGAGTACACGGCGACGGTGCCGAGGCCGCGTTCCTTACAGGTCCGCATGACGCGGACAGCGATCTCGCCTCGGTTAGCGACGAGGACGCGGCGGATCGGTCGGATCGAGTGGGACATCGGCGCGCACAATACACAGATCGAGCCCTGCGTTGCATTGCGCACGGGCCCACCATAGAATCGAGGCAAATCGAAGTCTTGCGGGGATCGAGATACCTCGTGAGCTTTGGGTTTTGGGAGAACGCCTTGGTCGATCCAAATACGCGGCAGGGAAAACGCACGCCGGTCACGCTCAAGATCAAGTTCAAGAGCGAAACGCTCGAGCAGTTCATCGAGCGCTATGCAGTCGACGTCAGCCAAGGCGGCATCTTCATCCGGACGAAGGAACCGCTCGCCGTCGGAACGCAGATGCGGTTCGAGTTCCAGCTTCGCGATGCGTCGCCGCTGATCGCGGGTGAAGGCACCGTGGTGTGGACGCGCGAGAACGATCCGAGCCGCCCCGCCATCGCCCCCGGCATGGGCGTGCGGTTCGACCGCCTGGCGGAAGGAAGCCAAGGCGTCCTCGAGCGCATCCTCTCGGAGAAGGCGAAGCAGGCGCCACAACGTCCGCCGACGGAGACGTCGAAGCCGCCGATGTTCACGGACACGCCGACCCGCGTCGCACCGGCGCCGGTTCAGGAAGCGTTGCTCGGCAACGAATCGCGCCCGCAGAATCGCAAGCGCCCCGACTCGTTCGGTGACTCGGGCACGCCGCTGCCGCGGCCGATGCCGTTCCACTCCGATGCGGAGGACTTCGACGAGCAGGCGTTCGAGGAAGCGACCAAGGTCCGCGCCCTCGACGAGCTGATCGCCCAGACCGCCGACGCGACGACGACGGACATGCCGGCCGACGAGCTCGCCTCGCGCCGCGCTGCTTCGCGCGACGCCACGGTCAACGATCGCCCCGAGTCGGATCGCGCGCAGACCGTCGACAGCACGGCGCGTGCACCGTACGCGGATCGCGACAGCGCCCCCGGTCTGCCCTCGCCCCCCGAGCCGTCGCGACCGAACCCGAAGATCCTCGATACGACGCCGTCGCCGCGGTCCGAGCCGTCCCAGCCGCCGATGAATGCGTTGCAGACGCCCGCGCTCGCACCGGCGAAGACACAGCTCGGCCTCGAGCCCGCGCGTGTTCCGCTGCGCGGGGGTCCGTCGACGCCGCCGATGAACACGACGAACACGGCCGCGGCGTCCGCGTCGGCCTCCTTGTCGGGACCGTCGATCCGCGATGCGGTGACGAAGCCCACGGGCATGCGCGCGGCGCAGGCCGAGCCTCGCGCCGCCTCCGCGCAACCGGCGCCGCAGAAGTCGAGCGGCATCGCGGGCATCGCGATCCTGCTGCTCCTCCTCGTCGCCGCCGCGGGCGCTGCCGTGTGGTGGTTCGTCCTGCGGGAGCAAGCCACCGACGACGAAACGATCGCGCAGACGTCGAAGCCGAAGCCTGGCTCCAATGGCTCGAACGCGGTGAAGACCGACGGCTCGAACGGCTCCGGTAGCAACGCGGTCGTCGAGAACGGATCGAACGCGGTCGGCTCGAATGGATCCAACGGATCTGCCGCGGTCGTGCAGAACGGAACCGGCTCGAACGGCAGCGCGGCCGTGCCCGCGGCCGACCTCGTCGAGACCGTGATCACCGCGAGCGTCGACAAAGCAGACATCGAAGTCGTCGGCACGGATCAGAAGGGGCCCTCGCCGCTCAAGGCCAAGCTCGAGAAGGGCAAGACCTACAAGGCGCGCGTGCAGGCTCCCGGCTACGCGAACCTCGAGGTCGAGGTGAAGGGTGGCGAAGCGGTGCCGAAGGCGAAGGCGACGCTCGTGATGAAGAAGCGCGTGATCACCGTGACGAGTGATCCACCGGGCGCCGCGATCATGGTCGACAACGCGGGCACCGCGAAGACCACGCCCTTCGACATCGAGCTGACCGCCGCGCAAGCCGCGCGCCGCATGGTTCGCATCGGCATCCGCAAGACCGGCTTCCGCGCGGTCGAGAAGGTCGTCGACGCGAAGACCTGGGTCGAGGACGTCGACAAGATGACCGCGACCGTCGACGCGAAGCTCGAGAAGCAGCAGATCGTGATCAAGCAGCCGCCGCCTCCGACGGGCTCCGGCTCCGGCTCCGACGGCTCGGCGACGCCGACCAACGGCTCGGGCTCCGATACCGGGACCACCGGTGGCTCGGGCGCGGATCCGAACGGTGGTGGTACGGGCAATGGCGGCGGCACGCAGACCAACCCGACGCCGCCCGTGGGTTCGGGTTCCGCGGGACCGTCGGCGGGAACGACGCCGAAAGAGCCCGAACCCGACTTCGTCACGAAGCCGTAGCGACGAGAACGGCGGTAAGCCCGAGTCGCTGTTGGCGCCTTGGCGGCCAAGCCGAATCGCCGATGGCTGTGGTCAGCCGACCATCGACTTGAGCCACTTCTCGGGATTCCCGATCCGTGGCTTCTCGCCGCCTCGCGTGAGGTAGCGCACCGCGTGCGCGAGACCGTCGAGCGTGAGCGGGTACATCGCGAACACGCTCGCGATCACTTCGATCGTGGTGCCCGCCCAGAATCGCTCGGGCTCCGGGTTGAGCCATGCCGCGCTGCGGAAGTGCGCCGCGAGACGGCGGAGCCACTCGTGACCCGACGCGCGCGCTTGCGAGTAGAGGTACATCGAGCCGCCGGGATCGAGGAGCTCGGCGGGATGCATGAGCGCGTCGCCGACGAGGACGAGCTTCTCGTCGCGATCGGAGTGCGCGAGGAGGTCCGCGACTTGGACCGGCTTGCGGAACTCGGCATCCTCGTAGACGGAGTTGTAGACGCAGTTGTGAAAGTAGTAGCTGCGGAACTTCGCGAAGCGGCCGGAGCGCGAGGCCGCGGTGAACAGGCGCGACATCAGCTCGCTGTGCGGATCCATCGAGCCGCCGACATCCATCAGCAGGATGACCTTCACGCGGTTGCGGCGCGGCGGGCGGAACACGATGTCGATCTCGCCGGCGTTCTTGCAGGTCTTGTCGACGGTCTCGTCGAGATCGAGCTCTTCGATCGCGCCTTCGCGACCGAGGCGGCGCAGGCCGCGGAGGGCGACATCGATCTGGCGCACGTCGAGGACGACGTCGCGGCGGTACTCGCGGAACTGGCGCTCGCCCGCGACGGCCATCGCGCTGCGTGCTCCGCCGCCGCCGACGCGCATGCCGTTCGGGTTACGGCCGTTGGTGCCGAACGGCGACGTGCCGCCCGTGCCGATCCAACGATTGCCGCCGTCGTGGCGCTCCTTTTGTTCCTTGAGGCGCTGCTCGAACAGCTCGCGCAGCTTCTCGAGATCGAGCGACTTCAGCATCTCGCGTTGCTCGGCCGTCAGCGACTCGAGCGCTTTCGGATCGCCGAGCCACTGCAGGAGCTCTTCGGTGAGCTGGAGCGACGAGACGTGGACATCTTTGAAGTACGCGAGGAATGCCTCGTCGTACGCGTCGTACAGCGCGATGTCCTTGACGCAGATCGTGCGGCACAGCCGATAGAAGCCGTCGAGCGACGACTCGTGGAGGCCCTTCGCCATCGCTTCCATGAGCGCCATCCACTCGTGCGTGGACACCGGGACCTTCTTGGCCCGCAGCTCGTAGAGGAAGTCGATCAGCACGACTTACGCCTTCGCGCGCTTTCCGACGAGGTCGACGTCTTGCTCCGTCTTGAGCAGGGTGCCGAGGAACGGGATGCCGCCGCCGACGCGCGCGAGATCCACGCCCGCTTTCTTGAGCGCCATGATCCAGTCGATCAGCTCGGACGTCGACGGCTTCTTGCGCAGCTTCGGCGTCGCGCGCAGACCGAAGAACACCTCGAGCGCGTTGTCGAGCACGCGGTCGGAGATGTCGGGGTGGTGCACGCGAACGATGTCCGCCATCAGCTCGCGGTTCGGGAACTGGATGTAGTGGAACACGCAGCGACGGAGGAACGCGTCGGGCAGCTCCTTCTCGTTGTTCGACGTGATGATGACGATCGGGCGCTCCTTCGCGGCGATCTCTTTGCCCGTCTCGTCGATGCGGAACTTCATCGTGTCGAGCTCGTGGAGCAGATCGTTCGGGAACTCGAGGTCGGCTTTGTCGATCTCGTCGATCAGCAGCACCACGCGCGACGGCGCGTCGAGCGCGGTGCCGAGCGGTCCGAGCTTGATGTACTTCGCGATGTCGCGGACGTCGACCTGATCGCCGAAACGCGAGTCGTGCAGGCGCGCGACGGTGTCGTAGACGTAGAGGCCATCCTTGGCCTTCGTCGTCGACTTCACGTGCCAGCGCACGAGCGGCATGCCGAGCGACGACGCGAGGTTCTCGGCGAGCAGCGTCTTGCCGGTGCCGGGCTCGCCGCGCACGAGCAACGGCCGCGCGAGCGCGACGGCGACGTTGACCGCGTGCCGGAGGTCCTCCGAGGCGATGTAGCTGGCGGTCCCCTGGAACTGATCGAAGACGTCGGTACTCACAGGGCCGACCTTAGCAGCTTTTGCGACAAACGGTCAGGGCTGACGGTTAGCCGTCGGGGAGGCTGGGTCAGCGCGGAATCGACGCGCCGAACGCGGCGAGCGCATCCCAATAGGTGCGCGACAGCGAGACATCGTTGTGCCCGCGGCCCGGGATGATCACGAGCTTCTTCGCCTTCGTGCCCGCCGCGGAGAACGTCGCTTCCGCTTCGCTCGGCGCGATCATCGTGTCGCGCTCGCCGTGCATCACGAGCAGCGGCGCGGTGCCGCGCGCGAGCTTGGGCAGCGGATCGAACATCGCGCGATCCTCGTCGGAGAACGTCGCCGGCGCTTCGAGACCGCGGCGGCGGACGAGGCCCGCGAGATCCGCGAGCCCGCTCTCGATGATGACGCCCGCGATGATCGGCAGGTTCTTGCCGTACAGATCCGCGGCGCACGAGCTCCCGAGCGATCGCCCCATGACCACGATCGGCGCGGCCGCGGTCGCGTGGACCGCGCCGAGGATCACGTGCGCGTCGCTGATCGCGGTCCGCAGCGTCGGCGATCCGGTGCTCTGGCCGTAGCCGCGATAGTCGACGACCGCGAGGCCGAAGCCCGCCGCCGCGAACAGCCCGGCCGTGTCGTCGTAGTCCGCGACGACCTCGCCGTTACCGTGGAACAAGAGCAGCGTGAGTCGCTCCGGCGACACGCCGTGATACCGCACGTGCAGCGATGCGCCGCCGACGTCGACGAAGTCGTCCTGGGCGCCATCGGGCGGCGGCGAGGTGTCGCCGCGCGGGAAGAACAAGCGCTCGGTGAACGCGGCGGAGTCGAACAGCGACACGAGGGAAGCTTACCCGCGCTTCTTGCCCTGGATGTACCCGTCGAAGACGCCGTACAGCCAGGTCGCGCCGGCGACCACGCCCGCGACCGGGCCGATGATCGGAATCGCGCCGACCAAGCTGGCGCCCGCGACGACGTACACGGCGAAGATACCGATCGCCTTGTCCGTCTCTTTGTTGACGAGCTGACCGAGCCCCGGGATCAGTGCACTGCAGACCGCCGGAACGACACCGCTGCCGCTGCCGCCGGTGGGAACAAGCGCCTTGCTCATGACCCTGGTTATGACACGTCAGCCGAGCAGCGTCCGCTGTCCACATTCGGGACACGGCGGCTGATTGCTGCCGCGCTGCTGGTTCTCGATCAGGACGCGCTGCCCGGCCGGGCTCAGGTTCCACGGATAGCGCGGCCGCGGCCGCTGCTGGATCTCGGCTTCCGTGAAGTGACCACCACAGTTACCGCATTTGATGGCCATGGCCGGACTATGGCACGTGCGCGCTCAGAACCACGTCGTGAAGCCGAGCATCATCAAGATGTAGTGGCTCTTGATGCTGCCCTGGTTGTACGGGTTCTCCGTCTGGAACGCGGGATCGATGAGCGGGTTCGACGGATCGGGACCCTTGCGCTGATCGAGCGGACGCGACGCGTTCGAGCCGTTGCACGCCGTCGCCATGAGGTTCGGGTTGCAGTCGCTGCCGTCGTCGTTGACGCCGGGGTTCGTGTTCGTGCCTTCGTAGACGAAGCCACCACCCGCCGAGAGGATCCAGCGCTTCGTCTTGAACGCGCCGCCGAGCGTCATCGTCACGCGCGAGGTGCCGTCCATCGCCGCGCGGAACCAACCGTCGTTCGCCGCTTGCGTGTCGTACGCGACGCCGCCGCGCAGGATGACGCGGTTCGCCTCGGGCGCGTCGCCGAGCGGGAGGTGATAGCTGCCGCCGAGGCGGACCGAGAACACGTCCTGCAGGTTGTAGTTGTTGATGCTCTGGTGGAGCCGCTGCGTCGGATCGTACGTGTTGTTGACGTAGAGGCCGCCGTCGACGAGCACGCGGAACTCGCCGGGCGACGTGCACTCGGGATCCTTGAACGCGCCCGGCTCCGGATCGTCCTCGCCCTGGCGCTCGCACTTCTTGCCCCAGTTCTCCCACGCGACGTTCAGCTCGACGTCGCCGGCCATCTGATCGTTGGCGCCCGGAAAGATGTAGCGCGCGCCGATCGTCGCGGTCTGCGGGAGCTGCAGATTGATGCACGCCTTCTGCTTCTCGAACGTGCCGCCGACCTCGCAGCGGCTGTCGCTGTCGGGCACTGGACCGACGACGCGCGATTGATCGACATCGGGGCCCTTCTGGCTCGACGCTTCGCCCTTCGCTTTGATCACGAACGCCGACGAGTAGTTCGCGGCGATCTCGAGCTCGGGGATCGGGCGATACGCGACGCCGATGCCGAACGCCGGGATGAAGCCGTCCTTCACTTCCACATCGAACAGCGAGTCTTCGGTGACGCGCTCCTCGACGTTGTTCGGCGTGCCCCACACGACGAGCTGTTGCTTGGTCTGGAGGTTGCCCGCCGTGAACCGCGCACCGACGTCGAGCTCGGGGAGGATGCGATAGCTCGCCGCGACCGACGGCAGGAGCGCGCGGCTCTCGGCCTTCATCGTGTCGTAGCGCGTCGGCGGCGGCGCGACGTCAAGGCCCGTCGGGTTCGCCGCGGTCGGGAAGCGATAGCCGCGCGTCATGTTGCGGAACGGATAACCGCTCGGCGCGTAGAGGCCGATCGCGGCGCGCAGGTTCGGGATGCGACCACCGAAGTCGCTCGACACGGCGACCACGGGGATCGGCTGGAACTTGCCGACACCGAGCGGGGGCTCGGGATCGTTCTCGACGGTGGCGTAGTCGTCACCGGTGTACGGCGGCTGGAAGTTCGGGTTCGACGACGCGTCGTACGAGCCGCGCCGGGTGAACTCCATGAAGTAGCGGATGAAGGCGAGCGAGACGGTGATCGTCGTGCCCTTGGACTTCGCGAGGCCCGCGGGGTTGATCGACAGCGCTTCGCCGTCGTCGGCGGAAGCGACCGCAGCGCCTGCGCGCGACGTGGATGTCGCGCCGGAGCCGGGCAAGAACAAGCCACCCGCGTGCGCCTGCACGGCCGACGCAGCGATGATCAAAGACGAGGCTATCGCGATCCCACCGAGCTTCATGCTGGGCGCGAACCTACCTCACAACGCGCGGCCCGGGGCTAGAACCAGGTGGAGAACCCGAGCAGGAACATCGTGTAGCTCGAGTCGTAGGTGCCTTGGGTGACCGGGCTCTCGGCCTGGACCTCGGCGGTGAGGATCGGCGTGATCGGATCGGGCCCGCGGCGATCGCCCACGTCTTGCTCGACGCCGCCGGCTCCGCACCCGTTGGTCGACGGCATCGCGTTCGGATCCGGGTTGCACGTGCCGGCGTTGTCGTTCGTGCCTTCGTAGACGTAGCCGAAGCCCGCGTCGATCTCGAAGCGGCTCGCGCGATAGCCGACGCCGAGCGTGCCGGTCGTGCGCGCCGCGCCGTCGATGTCCGCGCGCAGCCAGCCGTCCTTCGCGGCCTGCGTGTCGTAGCCGACGCCCGCGCGCACGATCACCTCGGCGTTGCCGGCGGGGATGCGATAGCTGCCGCCGAGGCGCACACCGAACGTGTCCTGGAAGCCGTGCTTGACGAAGCTGTCCTTGAGGTTCGCGACGTAGTTCTCGGTGCCCGATGCATCGACCGCGTAGACATCGCCGTCGACGACGACGCGGTAGTCGTTCACGCGATCCGCGCTCCAGTTCTCCCAGTTCGCGTTCAGCTCGATGTCGCCCTTGTCCTTGCCGTCGTTGCCGATGAACTTGTAGCGACCACCGAGCGTGACCGACATCGGCAGCGCGAGCTCGACGCAGGCCTTCTGTACGTCGGCGGTTCCGCCCGTCGCGCAGCGAACCGCGCTCGGGTCCGTGGGCCGGACGACGATCGGGTTGTTCATCAGCAGCGCTGCGGGACCGTTCTCGCTCGTCGCGTCGCCCTTCGCGAGCAGCGACATCTGCGAGCTGTAGTTGATGCCGAGCTCGATCACCGGCGTCGGACGGAACGCGACACCGATGCCGAACGACGGGATGAAGTTGTCCTTGCCGTCGACCTCGAACACCGAGTCCTGCTTGACGTACTCGGCGTAGTTGTTGAGCGCGCCCCACAGTGCGACCTTCGACTTCACCTGGCCGATGCCGATGCCGAACCGCGCGCCGACATCGAGCTGCGGCGAGATGCGATACGCGGCCGCGATCGTCGGCACGAACACCGCGGCCTCCTGGCTCATGATGTCGTAGCGCTGCGGCGCGGGCGCGACGTCGAAGTCGCCGTTGAAGGCGTACTTGCGACAACCGCCCGACAGCTCCGTGCACATATCGCGGAACGGATACGAGTTCGGCGCGTAGACACCGGCGGCGACGGTGAGCCCTTTGACGGCGCCGCCGAGATCCGAGACCACCGCGATCACGGGAATCGGCTGGTACTTGCCGATGCCGAGCGACGGGTTCGAGTCGTTCTTCACCGTCGGATACGCCTGCCCTTCGTACGGCAGCGCTTCGGCCGCGATGTCGTCGTACGTACCGCGACGCGAGAACGACATCGCGTAGTTGATGATCGCTGCCGACAGCGTGATCGTCGTGCCCTTCGACTTCGCGAGGCCCGCGGGGTTGATCGACAGCGCCTCGCCGTCCGATGCGGACGCGACCGCGGCGCCCGCGCGCGACGTCGACACCGCACCCGAGCCGGGGAGGAACAAGCCGCCCGCGTGCGCGGCAGCAGGGATCAAGAGACAGCCGATGACCGGAGCAGCGCGCAGCTTCATCGCTGCGACGTTAACCTAGAACCAGGTCGAGGCGCCGAGCATGAACAGGATGTAGTGCGAGTCGAACGTGCCCTGGTTGACGGGCGCCTGGCGCTGCTGCTCGGGAACGACGAGCGGGTTGATCGGATCCGGCCCCTGACGCGCGTCGAGCTCGAGCTCGTTGCCATCGTTGTTGCAGCCGCGCTCGGCGGGCAGCGTCGAGGTCGGGTTGCAGTTGCCGGGGTTGTCGTTCGTGCCTTCGTAGACGAAACCGAAGCCCGCGTTGATCTCGAAGCGGCTCGCGCGGAAGCCGACGCCCGCGGTCATCGTCGTGCGCGCGGCGCCGTCGACGTCGAGACGCAGCCAGCCCTCTTTCGCCGCCGCGGTGTCGTACGCGACGCCGGCGCGCGTGATCAGCGTGTTCGCACCGACGGGGAACTTCCAGCTTCCACCGAGGCGCGCGTTGAACACGTCCTGAAACCCGTGCCGCACGATGTTCGGCTTGATGCCGACGCCGCCGCCCTGCGAGGTCGCGATCTCCGAGTCGATGACGACCGCGTAGTCGGAGGTTCCGCCGGTGCCCCAATCCTCCCAGCCGATGTTCAACTCGATGTCGCCGCGCTCTTTGTCATCGGCGCCGAGGAACTTGTAGCGAGCGCCGAGCGTCGCCGTCATCGGCAGATCGACATCGATGCACGCTTTGAGCGCGCCGACCTTGCCGCCGGTGGCACAGCGCGTGGCGTCGTCGGGAAGCGGAACGACGGTGACCTCGATGCCCGGTGCACCGGCGCGCGGACCGAGGATCGCGTTCGCGGTTCCCTTCGCGCCGATGTGGATCTGCGAGTTGTAGACACCCGCGATCTCGAGCGACGGCGTCGGACGGAACGCGAACCCGGCGCCGAAGCTCGGCACGAAGTTGTCCTTTCCGCCGATCGTCAGCCGGCCGTCGCCGCCGACGTCCTCGACGACGTTGTTCGGCTTCGCCCACAGATGGATCGTCGACTCGACGTCGGCGATGCCGTAGCCGAAGCGCGCGCCGACATCGAGGGTCGGGAGAATGCGATAGCTCGCGGCGAGCGTCGGCATGAACAGCGTCGCGTCGCGCTTCACGACGTCGTAGCGGCTGGGATTGGCGGGCGTCGCCGGATCGCCGTTGAACTCGTACGGCGTGCAGCTGCCGTTCTGATGGACGCACATGTCGCGGAACGGGTACGAGTTCGGCGCGTACATGCCGACGGCGAGACGCAGGCCCGGAACGCGTCCGCCGAGATCCGACGTCACGGCGATCACGGGGATCGGTTGATACGGCCCGAGCGCGAGCGGCGGCTTCGCGTCGTCCTCGACGAGCGGATACGGCTGACCCTCGTACGGGAGATCGGCGTCGTCGATCGCATCGTACGTGCCGCGGCGCTGGAACGTCACCGCGTAGTCGATGATCGCCATCGACAGCGTGATCGTCGTGCCCTCGGTCTTCGCGAGGCCTGCGGGGTTGATCGCGAGCGCCTCGCCGTCACTCGCGGAAGCGACCGCCGCGCCCGCGCGCGACGTGGACACCGCGCCCGAGCCCGGCAAGTACAAGCCACCCGCGTACGCAGCCGACGACGACAACAACACGGCGGCCAGCGCCATTCCCCACTTCATCCAGGAGACGCTACCGCAGCCCTTCGACGCTCGTGAAGCCCGATGTGCGTCAACAGGATCGCGATCGCCGCGGGTGTGACACCGCTGATGCGAGAGGCCTGTCCCACGGACCGTGGACGGATCCGCTCGAGCTTCTCGACGACCTCGTTCGACAGGCCCGCGATCCCGCGATAGTCGACATCGTCGGGGACGCGCACGCCATCGGCGCGTGCGACGCGCGCGGCGTCCGCCTCCTGCCGGCGGAGATAGCCCTCGTACGCGACCTCGACCTCGATGCGCTCGAGCGCCTCGGCGCTCGCGTCGGCGGGTGCCAGCAATCCCGCGGCGGCGATCTTCTCGACGGCGCGCCAATCGAGCTCGGGGCGGCGCAGCAGCTCGGCAAGGGACGCGCGGCGCCCGGAGATCGGCGCGGTGCCATGCGCGACGAGCTGCGCGTTGACCGCATCGGTGCCCGTGACGAACGCCCTCTCCGCACGCTCGCGCGCGCCGGCGAGCTCCACGCTCCACCCTTCATAGTCGCGCCATCGCGCATCGTCGACGAGGCCGAGCGCGCGACCGATCGGCAGCAACCGATCGACGGCGTTGTCCTCGCGCAGCAGCAAGCGGAACTCCGCGCGCGAGGTCAGCATGCGATACGGCTCCTGCGTACCGCGCGTGGTCAGATCGTCGACGAGCACGCCCGCGTACGCCTGATCGCGGCGCAGGATCACCGGATCCGGGTGACCGTTACCGAAGCCGAGCGCGATCGCCGCGTTGATCCCGGCGAGCAGCCCCTGCACCGCGGCCTCCTCGTAGCCCGACGTGCCGTTGATCTGGCCCGCGTGATACAGGCCCGCGCAGCGACGCGTCTCGAGCGTGGGCAGCACCTCGCGCGGATCGATGAAGTCGTACTCGACGGCGTATCCCGGGCGCGTCATCTCGGCGCGCTCGAGGCCCGGGATCGTGCGAATGAACGCGAGCTGCACGTCGTACGGCAGCGACGTCGAGATGCCGTTCGGATAGACCTCGGCCGAATCGATGCCCTCGGGCTCGAGATAGATCTGGTGGCGGTCCTTGTCCGCGAACCGGACGACCTTGTCCTCGATGCTCGGGCAATACCGCGGGCCCGTGCCCTGGATCTCCTTCTTGTACAGCGGCGATCGCGGGAGGCCCTCGCGGATGATCGCGTGCGTCGCCTCGGAGGTGTACGTGATCCAGCACGCGATCTGCGGCAGCGGCGGACGCTGCGGCGTGCGCGTCCAGCGAAACATCGGTGGCGGATCGTCCCCCGGCTGCACCTCGAGACCGGCGATGTCGATCGTCTTGCGATCGAGCCGGCACGGCGTGCCCGTCTTGAGGCGCGCGAGCGGGAGGCCCAGCGACGCGAGCGAGCTCGACAGGCCGATCGACGGCGCCTCGCCCGCGCGACCACCGGCAGCCTTCGCTTCACCGACGAAGATCGCGCCGCGGAGGAACGTGCCCGTCGTGAGGATGACCGCGCGCGCGCGATAGCGAACGCCCATCGTGGTGGTCACGCCGACCACGCGCTGGCGAACGCCGCCGCTGGTCGTCGCGATGTTGATCGCCGTCGTCGACTCTTCGATCGTGCCGAGCTGCGCGACCTCGCCCTGGCGCAGCGCCAGGTTCGGGCATTGCTCGAGCCGCATGCGCATCTCGTCGCGATAGCGGCGCTTGTCGGCCTGCGCGCGCGTCGAGCGCACCGCGGGTCCCTTGCTCGCGTTGAGCCGGCGAAACTGGATGCCCGTCTGATCGATCACGCTCGCCATCTCGCCGCCGAGCGCGTCGATCTCCTTGACGATGTGGCCCTTCGCGACACCGCCGATCGCGGGATTGCACGACATCTGCGCGACCATCTCGAGGCTGCCGGTCAGCACGAGCACGCGCGCACCCATTCGCGCCGCGGCCAACGACGCTTCGCAACCGGCGTGGCCCGCTCCGACGACGATGATGTCGTAGGCGTCCGGATAGTCGAAGGGCGTCATGGGCTGCGATGTGTAGCAGCGCCGGGCGTCGCTGACTACGACGGAGTAAGCTCGGATGGTGAGGCTGTGGATCTGGGTCGTCTGGGTGATGGCAGCATGCGGCGCTCGTAGCGAGCCCGCACCGCAGCCGCCTGAAACGCCGCTCGTGACGACACCGGAGCCGGATCCCGACGGCGACCTGATCGCGTCGCGGTGCGATCAGTGTCCGGGCGAGCCCGAGCTGTACAACGGCATCGACGACCACGATGGATGCCCGGATCGCGCCTCGATCCGCGCCGCCGCCGCGTTCGGTCCGTGGGGCATCGGCTTCGCGCATGGAACGCGTACCCCCGAAGGGTCGCTGCGTGCGATCGCCGACATCATCGCGCAGGACTTCGTCGCGAGCTGGCAAGGCATCGAGCTCGTGGGGTGCGGCGCCGATGACGAGCCCGCCGCGCTGCGCACCGAGCGGATCGATCTCGTGTTCGCCGAGCTCGTGAAGGTCGGGGTCGACCCCGCGTTCATCACCGTGCTGAACGAGCCCTGCCCCATCGGTGATGACTTCCCGCACCGGCGCTGGGTCAGCGCACGTCCCGCCGTTCACGCGCCGAGCGTGGTGGGGTGTCCGCCTGCGCGCGCTCCTCAGGTGCTCGGCCCACGCACGCCCGCGAACAACAACAACGGTCGGTGCAAGCCCACCGAGTGCTGGCTCACCGACGAGAAGCGCTGTGCGATCCCGAACGGCCCGCTCGACAGTGGTGTGTGCGGCGAGCCGGGCGGCACGTGCACGCGATGCCGCTGTCTCGCGCCATCGACGCCGATCGACACCGACACTGGCCCGCGCCCGATCGTCGAGCTTCGCGCCGGCGACCGAGTCCGGTCGATCGATCGCGGGCGTGTTCGCTACGTTCCGATCGCTCGCACTCACACGACGCCCGTGATCGCGCATCGCGTGGTCGAGCTCCACCTCGACGACGGATCGGTGTTGCTCGTCAGCAAGGGCCACCTCGTCGGCGACGGGCGTGATGTCGCGATCATCGGTCGCGGCGATCGCATCGGCGTCCGCACGGTGGTGTCGGCGAGAGAGGTCGCGTATTCGCTCGCCGCGACCTACGACATTCTCCCCGATTCGGACTCGGGCCTGTATTTCTCCGGGGGTGCGCCGCTGCGCAGCACGCTGCGCAGCGTGAAGTGATCACGCGTCGGGATCGATGCCCATTCGCCGCAGCGCGCGCCGGGTGTCCATGAAGTTCGACTGCACGCGGCCGATCGCCTTGCCGTGATAGACGAGGACCTCGCTCGACACCCGCGAGGCCACGGGGTTCTCGAAGTACTGCTTCTCGATCATGAGGAGGAACGACCTCATGAGGCCCTCGTCGATCATCAAGGGCGTCGAATCGACGACGAACATGGTGCCGCGCTCGGGCATCCCGACGAGCAGCACCTCCGCGCCGAGCTTCTGCTCGACGCGCTTCATCGTGGGCCGGTGCAGGATCGCCTCGGCCGCATAGAAGTCACTGGACACCACCGCGAGCGTGATACCGAGATCCGGGAGGACCTCGGCATCGACATCGAACACGCGCGCGCCCAGGTTCGCGAGCGCGCGCTGGCGGAGGGCCGGGGTGATCGGGACGTTCTGCGGCCAGCGATAGCCCTCCGCGCGATCCTCGACGTACGCGATCACCGGAATGTCGGGATAGTCGACCTCGTCGCTGACGAGCGGCTCGGTGATGACGTCCTCGGCGGGGAGCGTTCGCCGATCGTGGAGCAGGGGCATCACGAGCGACGCGTCGCCTTCGACCGACGGTTGATGCTCGAACGTCGCGAGAAGATCGATCATCGACGACGGGCTGCCCGTGACGATCGCGTTCGCCATGCGCAGCGGCATGATCTTCTGCCCGCCTCCGAAATCGAGCGCGTGAGGGAAGCGCACGCCGGTGAGCGACGGATCGAGGATCCACTTTCCCGGGCGCTTCTCGCGCGCCGCTTCTCCGGCGAGCGCGACGAGCTCGAAGATCGCGGTCCAGCGCGCGGCCGGGTTCGCGGCGTCGACGGGGCGCTTGCGCAGCTCGATCTCGCGGATCTCGAGAGCGTCGCGCATCGACTTCACCTTGTAGCGGCGCTTCACCTCGATCGCGAAGTCACAGAACGTTCCATCGAGGAGCATCGACAGCTCCGGCGGCTTCGCGAGTGCGTGCTCGGTCGCGCCGTCGAATACAACGCCACCCGCCGCGCACACGGCTTCCACCAGGAACGCCGGCGGTAGCCCGGCCGTCGTGTAGACGACCCTTCCGTTCCCGCCGTACTTCTCCTCGAGGACGCTGCGGCCGTACGCGACGCGGCTGATCGCGAACAGGATCGACAGCGATCGCGTCTCGCGGATCGCGCTCGCGCCGCGTTCATCGCGCAGCACCACCATCATCGTGCCGTCCGGACGCTTCGCGCCCTGCAGCTTCTCGAGATCCGCCCAGTTCATGGAGCGGGCGCTGGTTCGTCCGTCGGTTCACCCTCGGGCTCGCCGGGCCCGCGGCCGCCGCCCTCGCCGCACGTGCCGTCGCCATGCGGCTTCCACGGCGCGAACTTGTAGACGTCGAGCGTCGCGCGCACCACGAGCTCGCTCGGGTGCGAGCCATCGGGCGCTTTGCCGTGGTCCCACAGGATCGACTTCACCTTCGTCGATCCGCACTGATCGAACGTATTGCGCACCGCGGTCGCGTACTCCGACTTCAAGTTGTCGAGCTCCTCGAACGAGCACACGCCCGGGTTGCCGCACTCGAAGCGAAACGTGTCGTACCAGCTCTTCGTCTTCGTCCCGAGCTCGCGGACGACCACTTCCGCCGACACGCCGTTCGCATCCGAGGCGCGTAGCTCGATCGGATGCTGTCCCGGCGCGAGGTCGACGTAGAAGCAGGCCTCGGGCTTCTCGGAACTCTTGTAGAGCATCGTATCGCCGGGCATCTTCAGCCACAGCTGCTGCGCGCTGAGCAGGCGGATCTCGAACCGCTTGCGAGCACCGTCGGGGACGCCGGCATCGTCGGCGCCTTTGCGGCACGTGCACTCGGTGTTCATGCACAGCGGGCCGCTGAGCGTTCCGGTCGTGCGCGCCTCCGGCGTCGGTCCGATCGCGATCTGGGTTCGACCGCCACTACACGCCCCGGCGAGCGCGATCAGGAAGAGGCAACGCATGGCCTCCTTATACGTCTAGCGATGTGCCCAACGCACGCGGTTCTGATCGGTCCCGCTGCCGTCGTAGGGCTCGCCGATCGCGGCGACCTCGAGGCCGTTCGCGCCGAGCGACATGCCGATCGCCGCGCTGTAGAAGTCGTCCTGCAACACGGCGTGTGTCGTCGTCGCGCCGAGCGTGGTCAGCACGAGCTCGCCCAGACCCGCGCCGTACACGAGGCTGCGTGCGATGCTGATCGTGCCCGCCGCGTCGCCGCGGATCGCGCAGGTCCCGCGATCGAGCGCGCTGCCGTGCTTCGCGACGAGGACGCTCGACCACGTCGTGCCCGAGCGTGTCGCGTACTTCTGATCGGGCCACGACGTGCCGTGGCGGAACGTGCACGCGTGCGGGATTCCTGTTGGCGACACCCATAGATCGTGACCGCCATCGGCGTTCGTCTCGACGGTGACGTTCGCGTAGCTGTCCGCGCTCGACGCGTAGATGATCGTCTTCGCGACCGAGTTGAACCACAAGAGGTGCACCACGCCGTTGACCACGCGCAGCGTCGGACGCGAGTACGTCCCGTACGCCGCGCCCGCACCGATCGTGGTCGATGTCCAGCCGCTCGCACCGCGCGTCGCGAGGACGAGTGCGTAGCTGTTCGTCGCGACCGTCGCGATGTACGCGACGCGCACCGTGGTGCCATCGACGGCGATGCTCGGCTGCGATGCCGTCGCCGCGATCGTCTCGGCCGCGTACGCGCTGGCCTCGGCCGCGTAGCTCAGGCTCGTGCCCGTTTGATACGCGAGGTGGACCTTCGCGGTTGCATCGAGCGCCGCGACAGCGCCGTAGCCTGCCGTTGGAACCTGCGTGCGCGACCACCCTGCCCCGACCTTCGTCGCGACCTCGACATGCTTCACGCTGTCGTGCGTGGTGTCGTAGATCATCACGGGCTGCGCCGGCGTGCGATGCAGCAACGCGATGTCGTTCCCTGCGGCGTCCTCGAAGTCGATGCCGTACGAGGCGGCCGCGCCGTTCTTGAAGTTGTGGAGCAGCACCGAGCGATCGCCCGTCGCGATCCACGTCGAGCCATCGGGCGCCGCCGCGATCGAGCCGTAGCCGCCCGAGACATCTTCGAAGATCTGCTTGGCCCACAGTGCACCGTTCTTCTGCGCGATCATCACGCGGTACTGGCCGTAGTCGAACCACGTCATCACCGGCCCCGCGGCGCCGAGCGCGATGCGCGGATAGCCGACGAGGTAGCCCGTGCTGACGCTTTGTGTGGTCCACGCGCCACCAGCTTTCGTGGCCCAGCGAAGGTCTTTGGTGTCGCTCGCGTAGTAGCCGACGTGCGGCGTGCCGTCGGTGGCGATCGTGATCGCGAGCTCCGCGCCGATGAAGCCGACCGTGTCGACCGTCGTCGTCGTGAACGTGCCGCTCGCGTCGCCCTTCGCGTACGCGAGATCGTGATCCGTCGAGCGCACGTACGCGATGTGCGGGTTGCCGTCAGTGTCGACCGCGACCGCGCACGCGCCTTTGCCATCGAGATCGCCGACCGGCGTGATCGTCCACTCGTCGCCGCGGCGAATGCCGTACGACAGGCCGGCGCTCGTCGTGAAGCACATGTGCGCGCGACCGGCGCGATCCGTCGCGAAGCCAAATCCCGTCGGCGTGCTGTCCGCGACCTTGCTGTGCGACCAGCCCGTCGATCGCTTCTCCGCGAGGTACAGCCCCGAGAGCGAGTTCGGGTACGTGTAGAGGATCAGCGGACCCTTCGCGCCGAGCGCGAGCTCGAACCGCGCGCCGCCGCCGCTCGACCAGTACCAGCGCGCCGTCTCGCGGGTGAGCCCGGCGATCGTGTTCTTCGCGTAGATCAATCGATGCTCGGCGCTCTGGTAGTAGGCCATGTGCACGGCGCCCGCCGCGTCGACCGCGACGCTCGGCATGTAGCCTCCGAGGTCCGCCGGCGCGACGACCTCGCTCGCGAACGGACAGCACGACATGCCGCTGTAGCCTTCGCACGGCACGTACCCCGCGTTGCACGTCACGCCGCACACGCCATCGCTGCACGTGCCGGTGCCGTTCGTCGGCATCGGACACGGCGAGCACCCCGCGCCGCATTGCGTGACCGACTCGGCGACGCAATCGCCGCCGCAGCGCGAGAAGCCGGTCTCGCACGTCGAGTCGCACGCATCGAACGCGTTGCACGTGACATCCGCGTTCGCCTCGTCCACACAGGCCGGGGTGCACACCGCGGCGTCGGGCTGCATCGAGCCATCCACGTCGTCGCCCATCCCGCCGTCGGGGGTGTCCTCGTTCGTCGACGACGGACAACCAGCGAGGAGCGCGATCAGCGCGAACGGTAGGCGACGGGCGGTCATGCCCACCAGACGGCCGATCGCCTCCAAATGCGCACCTTTTGTGCGAGGCAACCCCAGGGCTAGCAGCCAAGTCAAAGGTGGGCTAGAACCACTCGATTCGTATGCGTTTCGCCCCTTTGCTCGTCATTCTCGGCCTCGCTCTCGGCCTCGTCACCTCGTGTGGTGGCAAGAGCGGTGCGGGCGCTGTCGAGTACTCGGTCTCGGCGCAAAAGAACTACGAGAAGGGCCTCAAGCAGCTCGATAACAAGGACTGGGTCGCCGCGGCCAAGTACTTCGGCTTCATCAAGAGCCGGTTCCCGTACTCCAAGTACGCCGTGCTGGCCGAGCTCCGCCTCGCCGACGCCGAGTTCGGCGCCGAGCAGTACCTCGAGGCGATCGACTCGTATCGTTTGTTCATCAAGTTCCACCCGACCCACGAGATGGTGGCGAACGGGTACGCGACGTTCCGCATCGGCGAGGGCTACTTCAAGCAGCTCCCCGGTGACTTCTGGCTGTTCCCGCCGTCGTACGAGAAGGATCAATCCTCGACGGAAGACGCCGCGAACGAGCTGAAGACGTTCCTCGACAAGTATCCGGACTCGCCGTACCGCGCGAAGGCCAAAGAGATCCTCGTCAAGGTCGGCAAGCGCCTCGCAGATCACGAGTGGTACGTCGCTCGCTACTACTGGGATCGCGGCAAGCCGATGGGCACCGTGATCCGCCTGCGCCGCCTGCTCGAGCGCTATCGCGGCGTGGGATACGACGAGGAAGCGCTGTGGCTCCTCGGCCGCGCGTACGTCGCCGTCGCGATGCCGGACCGCGCGCGCAACGTGTGGACCGAGCTGGTCGCGAAGCACCCGCGTTCGGATCGCGCCGACGATGCGAAGGAGGCCCTCGGGGGTCTCCGCCCTGCCCCGAAGAAGTAGTATCGTAGTCGACGATGAGTGCTGATCGGCCCGAACGTGTCGACCAGTTGATCGCCGTCGGCCGCGAGCACTACAACGCCGGCGAGTACGAGCAAGCCGAGCCGTTCCTCGCGGAAGCAGCGTCCGCGCGCCCGAGCTTCCCCGATCTCTACAACATGCTCGGCGTGGTCTATCACTCGCAGGGCCGGTTCCAGGACGCCGAAGAAGCGTTCGAGAACGCGCTCAAGCTGAACCCGCGCTACACGGAAGCCGCGCTGAACCTGTCGGTGACCTACAACGATCGCGGCAAGTACGATCGCGCTCGCGAGGTCTACACGCGCGCGGTGTCCGCCTCGGTCGGCCAGCCGAACGCGCTCGATCGCTTCGCGCGCGGCAAGCTCGCCAACATGCACGCCGACCTCGGCGCCGCGTACTGCGGCCTCGCGATGTTCGACGAGAGCGTGCGCGAATACTCCAAGGCGCTCGACCTGTGCCCCGAGTTCGCCGATCTGCGCGTGCGCCTCGGCAACGTCTATCGCGACATGGGCGTCTATCACGCCGCCGTCGCGGAGTTCGAGCACGCGAAGCGCTTGCGCCCCGACTTCATCCCCGCGCGCATCCACCTCGGCGTGACGCTGTTCTCGCTCGGCCGCAAAGACGCCGCGCTGGCCGAGTGGCAGCACGTGCTGTCGATCGACCCGAACAACAAGAGCGCGAACCTCTACGTGCGCATGGCGAACGACGAGAACGGCCCGCGCCCCGGCAGCGCCCTACCCCGCTGATCCGACGGTCACAGACGCGGGGACCTGGGTCTTCATACAGTGACGAAGCGACGGACCCAGGCGCGCAAACAACCGCGGCAGGAGCGCGCGCAGGTCTCCGTCGACGCGATCCTCGTCGCGACCGTGCGCCTGCTCGAGAAAGACGGGCTGGAGAAGCTGACCACCGCGAAAGTCGCCGAGCTCGCGGGCGTCAGCGTCGGCACGCTCTACCAGTACTTCCCGTCGAAGGAAGCGATCATCGGCGCGCTCCTCGAGAAGCGCTTCGCTGAAATGACCGCGATGCTGACGCAGCTCCTCGAGTCGACCCGCGCGGTTCCTCTCGAGACCGCGATCGGCGTCGCGGTGCGCGCGTTCGTCGAGCAGCACCTCGCCGGCGCGAAGCTGCACGCGCCGTTCCTCGAGTCGTACGGCACCACGGGCCGTATCACGCACTACCGCGCGTACCTCGAGAAGTTCATCGAGCTCCTCGCGGATCATCTCGAAACTCGCCGTACGGAGATCCGGCCAACGGACACCAAGATGGCGGCGTTCGTCGTCGTCAGCTGCGCGGAAGGCATCGCGCAGAGCCTCGCGTATCGCGAGCCCGATCGCGCGCACGCCGAACGTGTCGTCGCCGAAGCGACCGCGATGGCGACGCGGTACCTCACGAGATCTGTGTAAATGGTGTCATGAAGGCGTTCGTCTAAGGACGCGGCGCTGCTCGACGTCGCGCTATCGGAGAAGTGCACTTCGCTGCGCGCAGCGCTTCTCCGCGAGCACCTGTAGCCAAGATCTGAACAACTCGCCATCTCCGACGAGGAATATGCGAATTGTCGATTCTCACGCGCGGCGATATTGCTGCGCGCATGAAGTACGCGATCGCGTCGCTTGTCGCTCTCGCCGCCTGTAGCGCCTCGAATGCGGCTCCTGCCGACCTCGTCGGTCCGTTCGATATCACGCAGCACACGTTCGACCTGACGAAGGTGTTCCCCGAAGGAACGCTCGCGCTCCTGCACGAGGCGGGCAAGCCCGACTCCGTCATCGTCGAAGAGCACCGCTTCCGCGTCGCACAGATCGAGTTACGCGACGGCACGCCGACGATCGCGACGATCCGCATCTTCTTCGAGGTGTCCAAGGCGAGGTTCGAGGACGCCCATCCGGGAACTCGTTGCAACAACGCCACGCTCACGTGCACGAGCGATCAGTATCCAAACCGCTCGTTCCTTCTTGGCGCTGATCGCACGACGATGGTGTCGATCGCGTGGCAGCCACCACCCGGCACGACGTACGAGCTGACCTCGCTTCCGTCCCGCGTCGCCATGGAGACGCCATGAAGATCGTGCTCGTCGCGAACGCTCTTGTCGCGTGCAAGCAACCACCCCGCGGGCATCGACACCCACGGCGGTACCGGTCGACCATCGAATGGGTCCCGACGACGCAGCCGACGCTCGCGAGAGGCACTCGAACATGATGAACAGTTCGGTTGTCGCCCTGATCATGCTGTTGTGTTGTTGTGAGCCTCCGGTACCGGATCGGATTCCTGACGCGGCGCCGGTCGCTCCACGACGTGCGGCCCCCCTCACGAGGATCGGCGAGTTCGATCTCGCGGCACCCTCGTACGATCTCGCGAAGCTCTACCCGCGTGGGCAGATCACCATCGACGAAGCGCTCATCGCGATCCAGGGCAACGAGGCCTCCTACATCTACGCATTCATCGAGATCGACCTGGACACGAACAACGTCGTGAGCCTCGCTGCGGATCACGTGCGTACGTTCGATGCGTTCGAGACCGAGCATCCTGGCACCAAGTGCGCGAAGGATGAGGAAGAGGAGGGCTTCACGACGTGCGTGCCCCCCGAGCAACCGGAGGTGATGTACTGGGGGCGCGACGCGATCGAGAAGGTGTTGTGGCAGCCAACCGATCGCCACACGGTGATCATCGACGCCGAACTGCCGAAGCGCTATCCCGACGCCCTTCGCGCGCGGTGTACGCGAATCCTCACGCGTGCTCTCGGGTGCGGATACATCTACAGCCCGCAGTTGGGCTACCTGACGAAGGTGAAGCCGCGCGCTGCTCGCGACGAGTTCGATCCGTGCGACGTCACGATGCTCGAGTGGACTGCGTCGATGGAAGCGGATGTCGCCGTCGCCGTCGACGTCGCCGCGAGAGGAGGATGCAAGATGCTGCGCAGCGAGCTTCGATCCCGAAGGCTCGCAGACTGACTCGCGTCACGGAGCGAGCACCGCTTGCCAGATGCGGTCGGCGCGACGATCTACACCTGACACGTTCGTCTCGTTCATGTGGGAACCGACGGTGCAGCCGCCCCGTGTTCTCCTCGGGCACACGAAGTGATCCGCGCCGGAGCCAGCGAAGCGGATCACCAGGCGCGCGCGCGAGCCTGGATGAACGCGTAGAAGAACACGCTGTTCGGATCGCGCGCGACGAGCTCGAGCTCGCGCGTCATGCCATCGACCACCTCTTGCGACACCTTGTTCGCGTCGAGCAGCGCGGGCGCACCGGAGAGCAGCAGGTCCGTCCAGTAGGCGAACAGCTCGGCGCGCTCGCCGGGTGCGCGGTTGTCGAGATGAAACGAGCGGACCTCCGTCGTGACATCGCGATAGCCGACCGACTGGAGCAGGTTGCCGAGCTTCGCGCCGACGAACGGGTCGCCGCCGAGCGAGAGCTGGTGATCGTTGAACGCCATCCAATAGCGCAGCGTGTCCGGGCTGTACGGATCGAGGAAGAACGTCGCGTTCAGGACCTCGTTGCACACGATCGGCGCGCCCGGTGCGAGCACGCGGCGAACCTCGGACAGCACGCGCGCGGGTGACTCGACGTGCTCGAGGATCCAGCACAAGAACGCGCCATCGAAGCTCTCGGGCTCGAAGTCGAGGCGCGAGGCATCGCCTTTGACGATCGTGTGGCGATCCTTCGCCCACGGGACGGTCGCGAGGTAGCGGCGCGCTTCGGCGATCTGCGCGTCGTTGATCTCGACGCCGGTGACGTGGAGATCGGGGAAGTGGCGCAGCAGGATCTCGGTCTGTGCACCGACGCCGGAGCCGACCTCGAGCAAGCGGCGGCGGCGGCGAAACGGGAGGCGATCGTGAACCATCGGCTCGAGGAAGCGAGCCTGGCGATGAAGTCGCTCGCGTTCCTCGTCGGAGTAGCCGTGGAGATAGCCCGCGCTCATGGCGCGTGGGTCGATTCGCCCGTCGGGCCCGGAGGCGCGTCTTTCGTCGGCGGCATCTGGAGCACGACGATGAAGTCGTTCATCGGCTTCGCGAGCGACTCCGCGACCTGACCTTCGGTGTCTACGACCGGGCGCACGCTGATCACGTCGGTGATGCCGCGGCGCTTGAGGCGATTGACGATCGCGCTATCGTGACAGTGACCGTTGCCCGCGAGGATCACGGCGTGCCCCGAGGGCGTCGCCGCGAGCCACTTCGCGGTGCCGTCCGCCATCGATTCATCCCAGATCACCTGCACCGTGTAGATGCGTTCGGCGCTCGGCATCGTCGCATCCTCGTCGGGCGGCGAAGACGTCGGTGCCGGCTTCACGCCTTTGTGCGCGTCGTCGTCGGGGACCGCGGGGGCCTTGGTCGAGTGAGCGCCGCTGCCGCCCATTCCCTCCATCAGCGAGTCGAACCACGTGCGATGTTCCTTGTCGGCGAGGTTCAGCTCCGGGAGTTGGGCTTTCTCGTCGGGCGTCAGGCTCTCGAGGCCTTTGCGCACGACCTTCTTCGTCAGCTCGCGCGACGCGTTGAGCGCGAGGAGGTGCGCGCCCGCACCGACGGCGGCTTCGATCGTCTCCGCGTAGAAGCCCCAATCGTATCCCCAGCGTTCTTCCCAGCCCGCGCGCGAGCGAAGCGCGGCGGCGTCGATGCGCTTGGCCGCGAAGTCCTCGAGCACGCCCTGGAACGGTCGCTGGAACATCTCCATGCCGAGCGCGATCTGCGTGCCCTTCGGGAGCTCTTTCGCGAGGTGCTTCACCACCGCGAGCTGGACCCAGTGGTGGTGCGGGTTCGTGTGGTCCTCGCCGACGCAGACCGCGCGCGCGGTGCCGACCTTCGCCCAGAACGCGGCTTCGTCGACCGCGCGGCCGGTGCGCGCATCGACGATCGCGTACGGAAGCGCCGCGGCTTCGAGCCCACCGGCGGGCGCTTTGGGCGCGGGTGTCCGCGGGGTCCCGCCGTAACGACCACCGCAACCGATGGTGAGCGCGGCGAGCGCGACGAGCGCGCGAGGCAACTGCATGGCCTGCATGAATCGATGGTAACACCGCGCCTCGTGGAGCTGCCGTATCTGACGCACGACCTGCCGGGGACCGGTGGAGCGCTCCGCACCGTCGACGCGGACTTCGTCGTCGACGAGGAGCCCGCGTATCCGCCGAGCGGTGTCGGCGATCACGTGTTCGTGCGCATCGAGAAGCGCGGCATGAACACGCGACACGCCGTGATCTCGATCGCCCGGGCGCTCGGCATCTCCGATCGCGACATCGGTGTCGCCGGCATGAAGGATCGCCACGCGGTGACGCGGCAATGGCTGAGCCTACCGCCGCCCGTGACGCCCGAGGCCGCGCTCGCGCTCGCGATCCCCGACGTCACCGTGCTCGAAGCGACGCGGCACAACCACAAGCTGCGCACCGGTCACGTTCGCGCGAACGCGTTTCGGCTGCGCGTGCGCGGCGTGGTACCGGACGCGCTCGATCGCGCGACCGCGATCCTCGCGCGCCTCGTCGAAGCTCCGGGTGCGCCGAACTGGTACGGCGAGCAGCGCTTCGGCCGCGATGGAGATAACGCCGCGAAGGGCCGCGCCCTCGTCAGCGGGGAGCGACGTACCGGGCGCGATCGCAAGCTCGATCGCTTGTTCCTCAGCGCGCTGCAGTCCGAGCTGTTCAACGCGTGGCTCGTCGCGCGCATGGCCGACGGGCTGTACCGCGAGGTGCTCGCGGGAGACGTGTTGCACAAGACCACCGGCGGGATGTTCACGAGTGACGATCCGGTCACCGACACGCAGCGCCTGCGCGCCGGCGAGCTCGTGCTGACCGGGCCGATGTTCGGGGTCGATATGCGGAGACCTCCCGACGGAACGCCGGCTGCCGAGCGCGAAGACGCGATCCTGGTCGCGGCGGGGCTGACCCGGGATTCGTTCGCCGCGGTCCGCAAGCTCGCCGAGGGGACGCGCCGGGACGCGACGATCCACGTCCGTGACGGGCTCGTCACCGACGGTGGGCCTTCGACTCTCGAAGTCGCGTTCGCGTTGCCTGGTGGGGCCTACGCCACCGCCGTCATGCGCGAGGTGATGAAGACCGTGTCCGTAGTGGTCGACGACACCCCCGAAGCCACGTAACACTTCGCGCGAATGAACCTGTCGAGCGCGTTTGTCGATTTCGCCCAGCTCGGCGCGGACTGGGTGCTGTGGGTCCTCATCGGGCTCTCGGTCATCTCCGTCGGCGTGATGATCGATCGGTACCTGTGGCTGCGGCAGCGCGACACGAACACCGAGGTCTTCCTGCGCGAGGTTCGCGGTGCGTTCCAGCGCGGTGAGCTCGCTCGCCTCCAGGAGAAGTACAAGAACGACCTGTCGATTCCGGTGCACGTCGCGCTGCGCGGAATCGCCGAGCGCGACAACGGTCCCGATGCGGTCGCCGAAGCGATGCACGCGGAGCGAGCGCGGTGGCGCAAAGGCGCCGATCGCAACCTGATGCTCCTCGGTACGCTCGGCAACAACGTCCCGTTCATCGGTCTGTTCGGCACCGTGCTCGGTGTCATCAACGCGTTCCAGAACCTGACCGTGAAGTCGGCCGACGCCGAAGCGCAGACGCTGCGCGCGATCGCCGAAGCGCTCGTCGCCACCGCGGTCGGTCTACTCGTCGCGATTCCCGCGGTCATCGCGTTCAACACGTTCACGCGCAAGATCAAGTTGATCATGGGCTCCGCCGACGAGGTCGCGCACTCGGTGTTGTCGATCACCTACGGCGAGAAGCACGCCGGGCCCACCACCCCCGCGAAATCCGAGAAGCCAGCCGAGAAAGACGATGGCGGGAAGTAGCCTCTATCAGGACGACGAGTCGCCGGGCATCACGGACATCAACGTGACGCCGTTCGTCGACGTCGTGCTCGTGATCCTCGTCGTGTTCATCGTGACGGCGAAGCTGATCGTCGCGCGCGGCGTGGAGATCGACAAGCCGAAGGCCTCGACCGGCGGCGACGTGCAGAGCACGCTGCGCATCTCCGTGAAGGAGAACGGCGACCTGTTCGTCAACGGTGACAAGTTCGCATCGGACGCCGAGGCGATCGCGCGGATCAAACAGATCGCGGCGAGCAGCGCCAAGCCCAAGGCGATCATCGCCGGGAGTAAGAACGGGGCCTACGGCAACGTCATGCGTGCGATCGATCTCGTCCAGCAAGCGGGCGTCACCGGCATCGCGCTCGAGAACGTTCCGCTCGACGCGAAATAGGTCTGCTAGGCTAGTCGCGGTGAATTCGGATTCGCGGATCCTCCTGGCCGCTGCAGGCACTCTCGCGATCCACATCATCCTGTTCGTGACCGCCGATGTCGTGCAGGTCTACTCACCGAAGCGGAAGGTCACCCCGGCCCCGCACATCGAGATGATCGAGGTCGAGGTTCCACCGGTGATCCCACCGCCACCTCCACCGGTCGTGAAAGAGCCCGAACCGGTACCGCCCGAGCCGGTCAAGCCCGTCGAGCCCAAGCGCGTCGTCGAAGCGCGGATCAAGACCGCCCCGGTGCGGTCGGTCGAGCCGCCTCCGACCGACGAGCCGCCTCCCGCGGACCCGACGCCGCAACCGCCGAGCGGCGGCGATCAGGTCGTGACGCTCGACAGCGCCGGGACGGGTCCCGGCGGCGTCCCCGTCGCGGTCGGCAAGAGAACGTCGGAGCGGGTCGGTCGCGGTGGTGCGGGCGGTGGGACCGGCGCGGGGATAGGATCGGGTGCGAGCGCGGAGCCGCCCAAGCCGGTGTCCGTCGCGACGATCAAGAAGCGCGCGTTGCCCAAGGGTGATCAGTCGTACTTCGACGCCGGCAAGGACTACCCGCAAGAAGCGCGGCAGATGGGGATCGAGGGCGTGATCCGGGTCCGCCTCGTCGTCGACGAGAACGGCAAGGTCGCGAATGCCGTGCTCCTGAACAAGCTCGGCCACGGCCTCGACGAGCTCGCGCTCGAACGCTCGAAGCTCATCGAGTTCACGCCCGCGATCGACACGAGCGATCAGCCGGTCAGCTCGGTCGTCGTGTGGACGTTCACGATGACCTTACCGAAGTGATCCGTTGGTACCCGTGGCCTACCCCACCCCGGGCCCACCCCTCCACTATCGGTCGTCGTCGAGTCGGGCGTAGAATGTGCGCAATGCCTGCGCTTCATCCTCGGGGGATCAGCGCCGTCGTCGCGTGCGTGCTGGTAGCACTCACCGGCACGGCCGCCGCACAAGCCCCGTTCGATCCCGCGATCGACGTCCAGACGTTCGAGTACGCGATCGGTCCGAAGACGTTCTTCACCGTTCCCAACGCGGATGTCGCGGAGCCCAAGCAGCTCGCGGTGGACGCGATGGTCACGTACCTCACGCGACCGTTCACCATCTACAACGTCGACAAAGACAACCCCGACGTCATCACGGGCGAGCGCACGCGCGTTGTCACGTCGCTCGCGGCGATGCAGATCACCGCTGCCTACGGCGTCACCGACAAGCTGCAGCTCGGCGCGAACCTCCCGGTCATCTTCCAGCTCGCCGGCGATGGCCTCATGGCCGACACCGGCAACCCCGATCCGAATGGACTCTCCGTCACCGGCCTCGGTGATCTGCTCGTCGAAGGCAAGTACCGCCTCTATCGCAAAGGCGCGGTCAGGATCGGCGGCCTCGGTGGCCTGACGCTGCCGTCGTCGTTCGGTAGCGATGGATCGAAGTTCATCGGCGACAACCTGCCCACGGTGCGCGCGCGCATCGCGTTGCAGTACGACGTCAGCAAGCTCTCGCTCGGCGCCACCGGTGGCGTGATGCTTCGCAAGCCGCGCACGATCTACGATTCGACGATCGGACAGCAGCTGACGTGGGGCGTCGCCGCTGCCGTGCGCATCACGGATCGCTTCAGCATCATCGCGGAGAGTTATGGCCGCGCGGGCCTCCCGGACTTTTCGCTCGACGCGAGCCCGCTCGAGGTCGAAGGCGGCCTTCGCGTGTACGCGACGCCGTCGGTCGCCGTCGTGCTCGGTGGTGGCGCGGGCCTCGTGAAAGGCGTCGGCTCTCCATCGTCGCGCTTCTTCCTCTCGATCGGCTACTCGCCCGACGTGCGCGACTCCGACGGCGATGGCGTGCTCAACGCGATCGACAAGTGCCCGCTCATCCCCGGTGAGCGCGATGCTCCCGACGGCATGGTCGGTTGCCCGGTCGACGACCGCGATCACGATCGCAGGTCCGATGCGGAAGACCGCTGCCCGACGGTGGCCGAGGACCTCGACGGCTTCGACGACGAGGACGGCTGCCCCGAGCTCGACAACGACGCCGACAAGATCGACGACGAGAAGGACAAGTGCCCGAACGACGCCGAGGACGGCAAGGATCCGTATCCGGCCGATGGTTGCCCCGGCAACAAGCGCGACTCGGACGGCGATGGCGTGTTCGACAACGCCGACACGTGCCCGACCGCGGAAGAAGACGTGGACGGCTTCGAGGACGGCGACGGCTGCCCCGAAGCAGACAACGATAACGACGGCGTGCCCGATGCGAACGACAAGTGTCCGCTGTGCCCCGAGGACAAGGACAACTTCGAGGACACCGATGGCTGCCCCGAGCTCGACAACGACAAGGATGGCGTCGACGACGCGAAGGACACCTGCCCCGCGGAAGCCGAGACGATCAACGGCTTCAAGGACGACGATGGATGCCCCGACACCGGCGGTAAGAACGTCGCGCGCCTCGATGGCGATCGCCTCGTCGTCGACACGCAGCCCACGATGCAGGGCACCGGCCTCTCCGCCGCGGGCGTGATCGTCGTCGATCAGATGGCGCTCGTGATGCTCTCGCATCCCGAGGTCACGAAGTGGCTCGTCGCGATCGCGCTGCCGAAGGCGCCCGATGCGACGAAGCTCGCCGACGCGGTGAAGGCGCGCCTGCTCCAGCGAGGCGTGATCGCGTCGACGCTGCAGATCCTCGGAGCCGCGGGTCCGCAGCGCATCGGTGGTGTCGTGCAAGAGCGCGCGGACGCCGACGCAGCGCCGCTGTGCCCGACCGGCCGCGAAGTGAAGCAGCGCCCCGAGGCGGCGGCGAAGCCCGATCCGAACGCGGCCGCGACACCGGCACCCGCCCCCGCTCCCGCGAAGCCCCCCGAGCCGGCGAAGCCCGCCGACGCGGAGCCCGATATCGACATGGAGTGAGAACGGGTTATCGTCGGCGCGATGTGGGAATACACGAGCGTCTCGATCGCGGCCACCGGCTTCTGGGTCGGTGGCAACCTCGATATGGATAGGTTCCAGAAGATGCTGACCGAGCACGGCCAGCAGGGCTGGGAGCTCGTCTCGGCATTCGATACGAATCAGGCCTCCGGCGCGACACGCAGCGTGATCCTGGTGTTCAAGCGCCCCGTTCGTTGAGCTGCGTGCCGGCCAAAAGGCTTGGCGCGCCTCGCGGCTCGTGATTGCATGCGCGTCGATGTCGCGCTTGGCTCGAACGTGCGCCGTGATCTGCGCGTGCGCCACCTGGGCGAGCGCGGAGACGACGCCCGAGCCGATCCGCGTGCGCCTCGTCGCACCCGAGGGCTGCGGCTCCGTCGAGTCGTTCGTCACGCAGCTCTCCGCGCGTGCGTCGGTTCGCGTCGATGAAGCCGCGAGCCGCACGTTCGAGGTCACGGTCACGCCGTACACGTCCGGTGGAACGCGCGGGATGCTCGTCATTCGCGCGGGTGATGGCGACACCGTGCGCACCGTCGATGCCGCGACCTGCGACGAAGCGCTCGCCGCGCTGACCGTCGTCGCCGCGCTGTCGGTCAACGCGGAGCAAGCGCGCGCGGTCGTCGTTCCGCCCGAGCGTCCTCACGAACGGCGCGTCGCGATCGGCGGCGGCATCGCGGGATCGTACGGCGTGGTCCCCGTCGCGGAGCTCGGCGCCGCCGCGTTCGTGGCGCTCGGCGCGAGACAACGTGCACAACTTCGCCTCGCGTTCGCACGCACGCAGGAGCAGTCCGCGCCGACCTCGGACTTTCGCTGGACCACGGGCCGCATCGACGTGCGCCCGCTCGCGTTCGCGCGCGGCCCGATCGTGATCGCCCCCGCGCTCGGCGTCGAAGTGGGCGCGCTGACCGCTCGCGGGGTCATGGTCGGGAGCCCCGAGCTGCGCCGCCGGCCCTGGGTCGCGCCGTTCGTCGCGGGCCGCCTCTCGGTGCACGTCGACCGTGTCGCCATCGAGCTCGAGGCGACCGCCGCAGCCCCGCTGATCCGCGATCGCTTCTTCATTGCCCCGATGACGACCGTGCACCAACCACGCGTGATCACGGGAGGACTCGCCATCGCCGTCACCGTGGAGCTGTTTTGATCACATTTCGTGATCAAACCGCGGGAATCGCGCCATTGCATGAACGGTGGGCATCCGTGCAACAACCAAGACCGCTGCCGGAACTCCGCATGCCCGACGTCGCACGCCTACTTCCTCTCGAGCCGAGCGCGATCGTCGCGCCCGATCGGCTGCGCGCGTTGTTCGATGCTCACTTCGACTTCGTGTGGCGATCCCTCCGCCGGCTCGGTGTTCCGGAGGCGACGGTCGACGATGCGACGCAGGAAGTGTTCCTCGTGCTCTCGCGCCGCCTCGACGACGTGGAGCTCGGGCGCGAGAAGTCGTTCTTGTTCTCGACCGCGCTCCGTGTCGCCTCGACCGCGCGACGCTCGCACGCCCGCCGCGGAGCACACGATGACAGCGTCGACGAATTGGTCGACGGTGCGCCGAGCCCGTCGGATGTCGTGGATCGCCAGAACGCGCGACGAGTGCTCGATCGCGTGCTCGCTGCTCTCGATCTCGATCTGCGCGCGGTGTTCGTGCTCTACGAGCTCGAGGAGATGACGATGGCCGAGATCGCCGCGGCCCTCGATCTCGCGCCCGGAACCGTGGCGTCGCGATTGCGCCGCGCGCGAGAGACGTTCGCGGCCGAAGCCGCGCGCGTGCGAGGTGAGCTGTGACCGAGCCACGCCGCCTCTCCGACGGAGACGACGCACTCGGCGCGTTGTTGCGATCGGCGAAGGACGACGGCCCGAGCCCGGCGTCGCGTCGTGCGATCGGCCTCGCGATCGGCGTGGGCATCGTCGGTCAGGCGACGAGCGCGGTCGCAGCGGCGACGACCGCGGCGACGACGACCGCGACGGCGACGACGTCGACCGCAGCGACCGCAGCGACCGCGACGACCACCGCGACGGCCGCGACCGTCGGAGCCGTCGCCGCGAAGGCGTCGATCTCGATCGGCGCGAAGATCCTGATCGGTCTCGCGCTGACCACGGGCGTCGGCGTTGTCGTCAAGACAGCGGTGGTGGACAAGCCCGACGCCGCGGTGCGTACGAGTGCGCCGCCGCGATCGGTGCCCGAGGACACCGGGCGCACGTCGAACCGCACGGCCGCTCCGCGAACCGATCACGAGACACGCGCGGACGTCGTCGCGCCCGACCACGTCGCGCCCGATGTCATCGCGCCCGACATCATCGCGCCCGTCGATTCGACCACACCCGGGATCGTCGCGCCCGCTGCGCCGGGTGCGCCCGTATCGACGACATCGGTGAAGGTCGCGCCCGGCCCCACGACTCCGCCCCGCAACGGCGTCGCACGCCCGCGGCCACCCGCGTCTGGAGAGGTGGCGACACCGGGGACACCGAGGACTGCGTCGATGTCGACGCCGACATCGACGACTCCGACAACATCGACAGCATCGTCGGCATCAACGGCATCGACGGCATCGACGGCGACGACACCGACGACATCGACGACACCGACGACACCGACGACACCGACGACACCGACGACGACATCGACGACGACGACGACGACGACGACATCGACGTCGGCACCCACCTCGTCGACCCCTACATCCTCAGCACCCACCTCGCCCACGTCGCCCACCACACCCAGCTCGTCGACGCTACCGACCGAGATCGCGATGCTCGATCGTGCGCTCGCGGAGCTGCGCCGAGGAGCCGCTACCGACGCGCTACGGATCCTCGATCGCTACGATCGCGAGTTCCCGCGCGGCGCGCTCCAGCCCGAGGCCACCGCCGCGCGCGTCGAGGCGCTGATGGCAAAGGGCGATCGTGCGCGCGCGAAGGCGATCGCCGAGCAGTTTCTCGCCGCGCACCCGGATAGCCCGCTCGCCCACCGCGTTCGTGCGACCATCGCTCGCTGATGCGCGCGGTCGCGTTCGTGCTCGTTCTGTCGGCGTGTGGACGCGATGTCCAACTCGGCACCAACGTCGACGCGGGCATCGACAGCCTGATCGACGCGATGCCGAGCCCGTTCACGCCGGGGACGTACACGCTGACGTACATCGAGCCCAACGAGACGAGCTGCGACGGAACGCTGGCCAACATGGGGAACGACTTCTCGACGATCACCGCGGCATCGCTCGGTCTCGTCGACGGGGACGTCATGCTCGTCGGCGTGAACGAGGTCGTGATCCGACTCCTCGGAGCTCCGATCTCGTCGGGCTACAACCGAGCGATGGTCGATCTCACGCCGAACCCCGAGGCGCTCCCTCCTGACTCGCCGCAGACGATCTGGGACACGGTCGTCGCCGAAGATTTCGGTGTCGGCCCGCTCGGGACCCACCAGCTCGCGCGCTATTTCGGCATCGACTCGGCGTCGGCCAACATGCCATCGCAGATGCAGAGCGCCGCCGCGCTGTACTACGAGACCGAAGACATGAGCGGTGCGTGTTTCATCACATTCGCTGCCGTGCTCGCTTCTCAGTAGCGCAGGGCCTGTCAGCGCGATTCGCGATCGAACGTGCACGTGCGCGATCAATTCGCGCCGGTCCGGACATCTAGGGCGTGATGGAAACGATCAAGAACTCGATGCGAACGCTCACCTCTCTTCTTCTCGTCGCGACCGCGGCCGCGTGTACCTCGCCGGTAGATCGGTCGATCGTCCCACCCGATCGCGGTGTGCGGCCGGTGTACAGCGTGCCCGGCGGTAGCAGCGGGGCGAGCGACCTGCTGTTCGGACCCGGAGCTCGGTTCGTGTTCAACGGTGCCACGGCGCCCGGCACCGCGAGCTTTGTCGGCGCGCCGGTCCTCGATCAGGACGACGAGCCGACGAGCAGTGGCGGCGGTGCGGCGAACGTCACCGTCGACGGACAGCTGTACTCCGTGACCGCGTTCGATTCGTTCGCGGTGCTGCTCGAGGATTCCACGACCTACGTCGCGCTGCTCGGCTACGTCGAGCGCCCGGGGCCGAGCGCGTCGTCGACGATCGACGAGGTCATCGTCATCGTTCCCGCGAGCGATGTCGTCGCCGGATCTTCCGTCGCGCTCGATGGCGGCGATCGCCTCGCGCTGTTCGTGAGCGGCGATCCCGAGGCCGGAGCGCCCGAGGTGCTCGCCGCTGCCGTGACGGGGAACGTGACGTTCACCGCCGGTGCACCGACAGCCGGTAGCACCGTCTCGGCGACCCTCGCGGCCGACTTCGGCTCCATCGAGCTCGTCGACGAAGGCCCGCCCACGGGTAGCACCACGCTCGCAGATGGCTCGTTCTCGCTCGCGCTCGGCACCTCGGCCGACGTGTACTGCGAGGGCTCGCTCGCCGGGCAAGAGTCTGCGTTCGCCTCGATCACCGCGGCGAGCCTCGGCTTCGCCGACGGCACCGTCACGATCGGCGGAAGCGGCACGACCATCGCGGGCTCGCCGATCGCCAGTGGCTTCGGCGCGCCGTCGCTCGCGCTCGAGAACGTCGACACCGGGCTGTACGCCGCGTTCAGCGAGGAGAATGCAGCCGGACCTGCGGGCACCACCCTCGTCGGCAAGTACATCGTCCTCGACGCGACGTCGGCCAGCGCGACGTTCATCAACGCGGGCGTCGGCGCGGGCTACATCACGGCGAACGACGACGGCCAATGCACCGTCGCGTACGGCGCCGCGCTCACGGCACCGTAGCGAGGGCGTCCTATCCGTGCAGCCGAGCGCGCAGCGTCGCCTTCACGACCTTGCCCATCGCGTTGCGCGGCAGCGCGTCGATCACGTGCACCTCGCGCGGCCGCTTGTGCGGTGATAGTTGCTTCGCCACGTGATCGGCGAGGGCCGCCGGCTCGACGGGAGAGCGCAGCACCACGAACGCGACGATCTTCTCGCCGAGGTCCGGGTCGGGCGCGCCGATCACCGCCGCTTCCGCGACCGCCGCGTGATCGCACAGCGCGGCTTCGATCTCGCCCGCGCCGACCTTGAAGCCGCCGCACTTGATGATGTCCGTCGAGCGACGCCCGATGATCGTCACGAAGCCATCGTCGGACACGGTCGCGATGTCACCGGTGTAGAACCACCCATCACCGTCGAGGACGGCCGCGGTCGCATCCGCGCGGTGCTGGTAGCCCGCGAACACGTGGGGGCCCCGCACGGCAACTTCGCCGCCGATGTCGCGCGCGGCCTCGGGTGACATCGGAGCGCGCGCTTCGTCGACGATGCGCAGCTCCACGCCGCGCAGCGGCGGCCCGACCGAGCCCGCACGGCGATCGCCGTCGACGCGTGTCGAGCAGTTGATCAGCGTCTCGGTCAGACCGTAGCGCTCGACGGGACGCTGACCGAACAGCGCTTCGATGGTGCGATGCTCGGCGGCTCGCAGCGGCGCCGAACCGCTGACCAGCAGCCGTGCTCCACGCACCGCGTCGGCGATCGACGGTGTGGTCGCGACCGCTTCGCACAACCGGTGATAGATCGTCGGCACCGCGAACACGACGGTCGGCCCGCGGGCGACCTGTTCGCCGACCGCGGCCGCGAGATCCGCCGGCGTGAACCGCGGCACCCAGCGCAGCGCACCGCCGCGACGGAGCGCGCCGAACAGCCCGAGCACGAGCCCGTGGATGTGAAATAGCGGTAGCGCATGCACGATCGTGTCCTCGGCGGTCCACGCCCACGCGTCGGCGAGCATGTCGAGGTTCGCGACGATGTTGCGATCGGTGATCACCGCGCCCTTCGGTGCGCCCGTGGTGCCCGAGGTGAACAGCAACAGCGTGGGCGTGTCGGACACCGGCGGCGGCGTCCATGTCGCGGCCGGCTCGAGAGAGATCGGGAGCGTCGGCGCGCGCTCTGCCACCGCCGCCGGATCCGCGGCGAGGCACACGGCCGGCGCGGCCGTCGCGAGCACGTGCGCGAGCTCGGCGTCCCCGAGCTTGGGATCGAGCGGCACGATCGGCGTGCCGGACGCGGCGAGCGCGGCGAACGCGACGAGCGTCTCGATCGCGGGCTGCGTCCACACGCCGACGGCGGCTCCCGGCGCGGTCCCGTGTGCGCGCAGGGTGGCGACCACGCTCGCGATGCCGCCGGCGAGCTCGCGTTGCGACAGCGACCGATCACCGACGCGCACGGCGAGCCGATCGCTCGGCGCGAGAAGCCACGGGAACATCAGCTCCACGCGGCGAAGCTACCGCGAACGCATACCCCGGTCACCGCGCTGCGGCGGGCATCGGCGGCGCGACCACGGTCACGTAGATGTCGCGGTCACCGTTCGCGGAGCGCACGCGGATCGTCGTCTTGCCGGGCGACTTTCCGATCGCGACGAGCGCCGACATCGTCTGTCGCTCGTACACGCGCGACGCGAACGCGTTGCCCTGCTGCTCGAGCTGCGCGAGCGATGCATCGCGAACCTCGACGATGTTCGGATCGTCGGAGACCGCGCGCATCTTCTCGCACGGCTTTCCGCTCGAGCAGCTGATCGCGATCGCGACCCCTTTCGAGATCTCGAGCCGATAGTTCTGGACGCCCCAGAAGCCGGTGATCGCGTCGAGTCGAGCCGCGCGCGAGGGCGGCGCCGTCGATTGCGCGGTGAGCGCCGGCGGACAGCCCGCGAGCAGCGAGACCGAGAGCGCGACGAGGATCATGACAGCGCGCTTCATGGCACCACCTCCACGTCGACGGAGGTCGTGGCCGCACCGAACGCGACGGTGACGTGCGCCTTGCCGGGTGCGCGGGCACGCAGGCGGCGGCGATCCGCGGAGCCGTCGTGCAGGATCGCGAGCGTGGCCTCGGCGTCGACGGACCACGTGGGATCCGGATCGCCCGCGAGGCGCTGCGGACCGTTCCACAGCGCGGGCACGAGCGTCACGTCCTCCCCGACCGCGAGCCCGATCGATCCGGACACCAGATCGCCATCGCGGCGCGCCAGCGTCACGTGCGTGATCGGCGCGACCCACACGTGAACGAAGTCGATCACCGCGCCATCCTCCGTCGCGATCAGCACGGCGGCGGCGCCCGGCGACTTCGCGACGAGCGCGCCGTTCTCGACCGCGAGGATGCTCGGGTCCGCCGAGGTGAGGACGAGGTTCGGCGTCGCGGTGCCGGACATCGAGACCGCGACGTCGGGGTGAAACCGCGCGCCGATCGCGAGCGGCTGCAACGGCGCCTTGCGCGAGCACGCGGCGTCTTCGGCCGAGCACTGTCCGACGAGGGTTGCCTGGCGCAGGGCACTCTCGGCGCCGCAGGCAGCGAGGGGAACGAGCAGGAGAAGTCTTCGCATATGCGACTCGAACGAGCCGCGATCGCGCCGCTTACATGCGGCGCATGCAGTACGCTCGGCCGCATGCGTCGTCGCACCCTGATCTTGCTCGCCTTTGTGGCGATCGGCGGATGTGACCGGAGCAAGGGCAACAAGAACGCTGCCGGGTCGAGTGCGGCACCCAACACGGCCGTCGCTCCGTCGTCGAATGCATGCAACCTCGCGCCGCTCCCACTGCGCAGGCCCCAGCCCGAGCGATTGGTCGCCATCGGCGACGTCCACGGGGACATCGCGGCGGCGCGATCCGCGTTGAAGGCGGCGGGCGCGATCGATGAGAGCGACAACTGGATCGGCGGGAAGCTCGTCGTCGTACAGACCGGCGATGTCCTCGATCGCGGCGACGACGAACAAGCGATTCTCGATCTGTTCTTCGCGCTCGAACCGAAGGCGAAAGCAGCGGGCGGCGAATTCATCTTCTTGAACGGCAACCACGAGCTGATGAATGCCGCCGGCGATTTTCGCTACGTCACGCCCGGCTCGCGCAACGCGTTCGGCGATCGCGTCGCGGCCCTCAAGCCCGGCGGCGACTACGCGAAGAAGCTCGCGCAGCACGACGTGGTCACGATCGTCGGTGACACCGTGTTCGCCCACGCGGGGCCGGTCGGTCCGTTCGCGACGCAGCTCGAAGAGGTCAACATGTCGTCGCGGTGCTGGCTCGACGGCCAAGGCGGCAGCGGCTACGAGCCTCCGATCGCGATGACGTCCGAGGACAGTCCGGTGTGGACGCGCGCGTATGGCATGGAGACGGCGGACTGCGATGCGGCGAAGGCCGCGATGACCGCGATCGGCGTGAAGCGCATCGTCGTCGGTCACACCGTGCAGAAGCAGATCAACAGCGTGTGCGACGGCGCCGTGTGGCGCATCGATGTCGGCCTCGCGAAGTTGTACGACGGACCGATCGAGGTGCTCGAGGTCTATCCGACGCCGCGCGTGATCCAGGGAACGCGCTAGGCAACCTGCCTGTATGCCGCCGACGCACGAAGCGTTGGCGACAATTTCTCCGTCGAGGATTTCGTGCTGTCGCGATGCACGTCGCACGTACGTCGCAACTTTTCCGACGACACGAATCCCACTAGCGTGCACGCATGAAGCGTCGTGTCGTCGCCGTGCTCGCTGTCGTTCTCGCGATCGTCGCCGCGATCGTCATCTACCTCCGGCTCCGCACCAAGGACACCGGATCGACCAAGACCACGGTCGCGCGCGGCAGCGGCTCCGCGCTGGTTCCTGCGACGCCGAAGGCCCAGCCCGATGCTCCGCCCCCGCAGCGACCTGCGCAGCGCTGGACGCTCGATGTCGATCCCGAGGGCCCGCTTCGCCTCGAGGGCCAGGTGCTCGGTCCCGACGGCAAAGGCGTGAGCAAGGCACACGTCGCGATCACCACGGTGCCGCCGCGCAGCGTGACCGCCGACGATGACGGCACGTTCTCGATCGACAAGCTCGTCGCGCGCACCTACCAGCTCACCGCGAGCACCGACGAGCTCGTCGGCGGTCCCGTGTTCTACAAGCTGCGCGACGGCGGCGACCCCGTGGTCATTCACATGTCGGCGGGTGCGTCCGTCGACGTCAGCGTGATCGACGATCAGCAGAAGCCGCTCGCGGGCGCGACGGTGAAGCTGATGGATCAATCCGAGCGCACCGCGCAGACCAACGCCGACGGCAAGGTCACGCTCGGCCCCGTGCAACCCGGGTGGGTCGCCGTGTCTGCGAGCGCACCGGGCTTCGCGAGCGGCGGAGGTCTCACCACGATCGGATCGGCGGGTGCGCACGCGACCCTGACGATCGCGATGAAGAAGGGCGTCGCCGTCGCCGGCAAGGTGATCGACGAGAGCGGCACGCCGATCGCGAAGGTCCGCGTCATCGCGCAAGGCGACGCGTCGTGGGGCGGCTGGGGTGGCCGCGAGCCCGATGCCGAGACCACGAACGACAAGGGCGAGTTCGCGTTCGCCGCCCTCCCCGCCGGGCTGACCAAGCTCGTCGCGATGGACGGCGAGCACGCGCCCGCCGCATCGGAGCCCATCAAGATCGCCACCGCGCCGATCACCGGCGTGACGATCACGATGACGCCGGGTGGTGTCGTCGCTGGCAAGGTCGTCGACGCCGATGGAGCAGCCGTCGCGTTCGCGACCGTGCGCATCGCCGGCGCTGGTCGCGCGCAGGCCGTCACCGCCGCACGCCAGAGCACGACGGACAAAGATGGCGCGTTCGAGGTGCGCGGCCTGTCGCGGCTGACGCTGCAGGCGCGCGCGGAGTCCGAGACCGCCGCGAGCACGCTCGTGCCGATCGATCTCACCGCGAAGCCGCGCCTCGACAACGTCACGCTCACGCTCGACGTGACGGGCACGATCGCGGGCATCGTCGTCGACGAGAAGGGCAAGCCCGTGCCCGAGGTCAGCGTCAACGCGTACCCCGACATGCTCGGTGGCGCGAAGGCGGAGAACGCGGCGCTCGCGGGCTTCTCGTCGGCCACGACCGACGGCGAGGGCCACTTCGTGATCCGCGGCCTCCCCGACGATCAGTATCGGCTGTGGGCCACGCGCGCCTTCGGTGCCGATGGAGGCGCGTGGAGTCGCAACTCCACCCCCGCGCGCGTCGGCGATCAGAACGCGCGGCTCGAGTTGCCGTCGCCCGGTGGGCTCAAAGGCAAGATCACGCTCGACGGCGAGCCGCCGAAAGTCGCGACGGTCCAAGTCGGCTTCGGCGCGCCGACACCGACGATCAAGGGCGAGTTCTTCATCCAAGATCTCGCGCCCGGGAAGTACGACATCACGCTGCACAGCCTCGAGTTCTCCGAGCGCATGGTGCGCGACGTGGAGATCAAGCCGGCAGGCACCACGGATCTCGGCACGATCACCGTCGAGAAGGGCCGCGTTCTGACCGGGCGCGTCGTCGATGGCTCCGGGCGCCCGGTTGCTGGCGCGAAGGTCCGCTGCGGCGAGCGCTTGTTCTCCGCGGGCAACCCCGACGACGGCCAGCTCGATCAATACGACGCGCTCGCGAACGTGCGCTCGGGCTACAGCGGCGCGGACGGCAGCTTCACGCTGATCGGCGTGCCGCCGATCGTCACGTCCGCATCCGCCGAGAACGCCGCCGGGCGCTCGATCCCCGTCACCATCCCCGGCGGCGCCGGCAATCCTGGGCCCGTCGAGCTCGTGATCAAAGGCTTCGGCACGATCGTCGGCAAGGTCACGCGCCGCGGGCAACCCGTGCCCGGTGTCGCCGTCGACGAAGTCGTCAAGGGCGCGACCTCGCAGAACAGCTACGCCCAGACACGCGAGGACGGCTCGTTCTCGATCGAGCGCGTCGTGGAAGGCACGCACGTGGTCACCGCGAACGAGCGGCGCTCGATGCAATCACGTGGCGGCGCCGTCACGGTGCAGGTCATCGCCGGGAAGACCGCGACCGCGAACATCGAGATCCCGTCGGGCGACGTGTCACTCGAGGTCGCGATCAAGCCCGCCGCCGGCGCGCAGGTCGACTCCGCGCAGATGTTCCTGTTCGGCGGCTCGATCAACATCGACAACGGCCAAGCGCTCGTCGACAAGACGCTCGACGGCGGCTCTGTGTTCATGCGGTTCTGGTTTAGCGGCAAGCCCGCCACCGTGTTCGACGAGCTGGCCGCGGGGCCGTACTCGCTGTGCTCGATCCCGATCACGGGCGACATGAACAACTCGACGTTCGTGCAGCGCATCCAAGAGAACATCCCCGCGCTGCGCGTGGTGTGCACCCCGGTGAAGCTCGCGCCCGCACCGGCGAAGCAATCGATCACCCAGGAGCTACCGTCGATGTCGCCGCTACCGCCGGTCTAGCGCGAGCTTGCGAGCGCGTCCTATCCGTATTAGCGAGCGCTTCGCGAGCCGATCATGCTCCTAAGCCGCCCAGTGCGCGACGAGCGCGATCGCGGCGAAGCGCACGAACCGCCCGGTCACGTCGATCGCCGCGAACGTGCGAAAGCGAATCCCGATCACGCCGGCGACGCACGCGACGAGCACTTGCGGTGGCACGCCGACCGTCGCGCCGCACATCATCATCATCAGCTCGCTCTTCTTCCAGCGCTCGGCGAGTGCGTGCGCTTTGGCGATCCGCGCCTCCCATTTCGGCGAGCGATGCGCACCCGCGTTCGCGAGGCCGCGCGCGGAGAAGAACACCGCCGCGTGCGTGACCGACTGCCCCACCGCGACGCACGCGGCGAGCACGAGCAGCTTCGGCAGTCCGTACGCCGAGCCCGCGCCGAGCGCGGTCATCAGCACCTCGCTGTTCGTCACCGGGATGACGCCGGACAGGATCCCGAACACGAACACGGCGAGGTACACGCCGCCGAATCCGTCGAGCGCGTCGAGAACGCCTTGCATCAGCTTCTCTTGTAAGGCGCGCTCACGACGACATCATCGCCGATCCGTCCCGCAGGTGTCTTGTACCGCGGGTTGCCAGGCATTCGCGTGAACCTCGCGAGCGGGTCCGATCCTAGCGCTCGGCCACGGACGCCCACGCCACCTTCCACGTGGTGTCGAAGTGGAGAACCACGGTGAACCGAAGTCCCTCGCGGTTGTACGTGCCCTCGACGAGCGCGAGCGAGTCCGTGGCGAACGCGCGCAGGATCCGCACCCCAACTTTGTGCGTCTGCCTCGTGAACGCGAGCGTGGACTTGCCGATGGCGAACGAGGTCTTGTCGAGTGGTGCATAGCGGACGTGGATCGTCGGCCGATCGTGCGTGTACTTCGCGAGCGCTTCGCGCAGCGCGGCTTCGACTTCAGGTGCCTTCGCGGCGGCTCGCTTGGTACCGGTCGCGTCGAGGATCTTCTCGAGGTCGCCGATCTGCGCCTCGATCGGTACGTTGCCCTGGCACGGATCGAGATCGCCGCTGCTCGTGAACAGGATCGCGAGCTCGCCGTCGGCGTAGTTCGCGGCGCACGGTGGCGTCGCCGGACGATCGAACAGGAACTGCTTCTGCGCGGTCCCCTTGAGCGTCGCGAGCACCGTGAACGCTTGCTTCAACGCGTCCCCGGTCTTCACCGGCGTCCCCGCGCGCGCGAGGATCACCTGCTTCGCCGTCTTCGCGTGGTCCGCGAACGAGCGCGCGGTACAGCTGCATGCCTCGGCGTCGGTGGTGGGGATCGCGACGAGCAACGCGAGGGCGACGAGCAGGAGGCGCATGGTCTTGGAGTATGCGCGGCGAGCGCCGGGTATTCCGCGATTGCGCGGTCACGCAAGATCTTGCGTAGTGCCGTCGTGTGTCGTCGCGTAGTTGCGTGTGGTCCGCGGGTTGCTCCCTGAGCCCGCCGATGACCGATCCCCACAAGCCGTCTTCCCTTCCCTCGACCGCGTATTGGGAGCCCGAGGACAACGAATGGATCGTCGCGGAGCGGAACGCCGCCGGTCAGTTCCACGGTCTCGTCACCTACTACCGGCCCGACGGCACGCGATGCTGCGCGACCGAGCATCGCAACGGCACGGCGCACGGAACGTTCACGCGGTATCACGAGAACCAGGAGCCGTCGCGCACCGGTCGCTTCGTCGACGGCGTGTTGCACGGGACCAACGTCTTCACGCGCTCGACGGCAAGGACCACCGAGAACTTCCCTGCGGGGCTCGGCAAGAACATCTGGCGCTGCGAGCTCGACTTCGTCCAGGGCGCGACCACCGACGGACGCCTGTTCGATCGCGAAGGTCGCCGCGTGATGGAGGACGGCACGCCGTTTCCCACGGTGCGTCCCGCGGGCGTGTCCGCGAGCGCGCACTTCAAGAAGGGCGAGGACGACGAGTACGGCTGGGTCGAAGGATCGACCGCCGAGATCGACGGCGAGTGGGTCAAGGTCGGCACGTGGCGATGGTGGACGACCGAGGGAGCGCTCGTTCGCACCGAGCGCTACGACGCGGGCGTGCGCCAGTACGATCGTCCCGCGAACGTTCCCGCCGCGGCGGAGATCGACGAAGACGACGAGGTGTGGATCCTCGAAGCGAACGGCGACGGCGACACCTCGCGCTGGGATCTCGAGGGTATGTTGCGCCACGTCGAGACCCACGAGCGCGGCGAGCTCGTCCGCATCCGCGAGTTTCTGTCCGATGGAACGCTCGCACAGGACTCGATGCTGTTCGACGACGGTGTGCCGCGCAGCAAGTACTTCCGGCGCACGCCCGACGAGGAGCTCGACAGCTTCCCGAACGTGAAGCAGGAGGACGCACGCGAGGTGCAGTACCTGTTCGACGAGCACGGCATGATGTCGAGCTTCCGCATCCTCGGAGACGGCGGCGCGGTGCTCGAGGAGCAGCACCTCTATCGCAACGCGCGCAACGATACGGACCAGACGCGGTTCCCGTCGATCGAAGCAGCATCCGCGGCGTGGATCGCCGAAGGCGACCGCTACACGTCGCAGCTCAACCGCTGGCTCGCCGAGATGTACGCGTCCGAGAACGGCGACACATCCTTCGAGGAGCCCACGTTCGATCGCCACGATCTCGAGCGCCCGGTCCTCGAGGCGGTCGCGCAGCTCGACGCCGCCGGCCGGTCCGCGCGCGAGCTATTCCCGCTCTATCACGACGGCATCGGCGCGGAGTTTTGGGATCGCTACGGCCTCGTCGTCGACGCGGTCCTCGACATCGGCAACGGCTCGACGCTCGCTCGCGTGAAGCACCCGAGCCGGCCGCCGATGGTCATGCGCATCACGCCGCAGGCGATCGCGCCGGTGCCTGACCTTCTCGCATTCGGTGCGTCGCACGACAAGCTCACGCACGCGTACGCGTTCGAGGATCGCATCGAGCTCCATCGCGGCACCGAGTCGGTCACGATCGGCTATCCCACGAACTACCAGCACGCCGGCGCCGACGAACTGACGACGCTCGGCACCGGCTCGCGGCTCGGCGTGCGCTCGCTGCGCATCGCCGCGAGCGGCCGCGAGGTCGTCGTGGTCGCGACCGCGGGGATCTTCGTGGTCTCGCAGGGTCGCCAGCAGCGACTCTACCCGCTCGACGAGACCCTCGACGCGTACGTATCGGAGCACGATCCCGACGACGGTCCGTTCGAGATCGCGATGCACTTCGCGAATGCGGACATCTCGCCCGCCGGCGATCGCATCACGTGCGGTGGCCTGTTCCGTCGCGGCATCATGGCCGGCCTCGCGATGTATCGCCGCGAAGAGCGCCGCTGGTTCCTCGAGAACACGAGCCAGGACGACGCGTTCTTCCCCGCGCAGGCGGTGTTCCACACCACGAAGCCGCATATCGCGTATGCGGCGTGTCTGTACGCATCGCTGTCGAATCGCCTGACGAACACGACGTTCCGCATCGATCTAGATGGGCTCGCGGCCGGCGCGATCGAGAACTTCGACGGCGGCATCGCGCAGGAGCCCGGTCGGGTCCAAGCGATCGCATCGTTTGGCGACGGGTTCTTGCTCGGCTTCGACAACGGCTACGTGCGCTGGATGGGCACGAACGACAACCTCGAGCTCCTCGGCTACGTCTTCGTCGGCGGCTCGGTCCTCGCGATCGATGCGTCGGCCGATCAGCGATCGTTCACCGTCGGCACCGATGCCGGCGTCGTGTCGCGGTTCACGCTCGCCGACAAGCCCGCGCGCAACTTGATCGCGACGATCCCGCTGACCGACGACGCGCGCACGTGCTTCCTTCGCACGTTCCCGCCGCTGCGCTGGTAGTCAGGTCGGGTCGGGCGTGTTCGAGACGAGCCCGACGACGACGGTGATGTTGTCATCGCCGCCGCGCGAGTTCGCGAGCTCGATCAGCGTCTGCGGCAGCTTGCGGTACCACGTCATCGCGACGATGCGCTCGAGCTCGCCGTGCTCGACGTAGTTCGACATGCCGTCGCTGCACAGCACGAAGCAGTCGCCGGCAGACACCGGCACGCTCTTCATGTCGGCTTCGATGTCGCGCTCGAAGCCGATCGACTTCGTGATCACGTGGCGGAACTTGCTGCTCTTCGCTTCGGCCTCGCTGATCGCGCCGGACCGCAGCTGCTCCGCGATCCACGAGTGATCGTCGGTGAGCTGGCGGAGCTGGCCATCGCGGAACATGTAGCAGCGCGAATCGCCCGCGTGCACGAGGTGCGCGCGGCCTTCATTCACGAGCACCGCGGTCAGCGTGGTGCCCATGCCGCGCAGCTCGGGCTTGGCCCATGCGGCCTCGAAGATCGCCGACGACGCGCGCCGCACCACGCCGCGCATCAGCTCGAGCGCCGGCGTGAACGTGGGCACCGTGCCCGCCGGCAGCGTGATCTCCATCCCCGATGGCGGCGTGGGCCGCGTCGCGATCTCTCCGGGTCCCGGCGGCGACAGCGTCGGCGCGAACGCGCGTCGGTGAACGTCGCGCGGTCCGCCGATCGGCTCGTGCTCGCCCGTGTCGGAGACCGCCATCATCTCCTCGGTCACGCGAACGTTCGCCTGGATCTGCTGCAGCAGCGCTTGCTCGAAGTTGCCGCGCGCCTCGGCCAGCTCGCGTCCGAGGTACTCCACGGCCATGCGCGAAGCCGTCGCGCCACCTTGGTGCCCACCCATACCGTCGGCCACCGCCATCACACCGGTCTCCGGATCGACGAGGTAGCTATCCTCGTTACGCTCGCGCTTGCGTCCCGGATCGGACTGCCCCCAAGCCCAGAGCTTCATCAGTACTCCGCGCTCCGTTCGCTGATGTTTCCATCCTCGCAGCGAAGCATCTTGCCCTTCCCCTCGACCTTGGACAGCAGGCTCACGGGCCGCGTCCATAGCTTGCTCGCGTTGCGGAGCGTGTCGCGTGCCTGCGATCCGTCGAGGTCGATGCCCTCGTGGATATGGCGCAGGAGCAGCTCGCTCTTGTTGTCGAAGTTTCCGTCCTCGACGACGATCACGGGCTGCCCGCGATTCGTGAGCATGCGCAGCATCTGGTCTTTCACCTTCTTGAACTCGCGGCTCATGATCTCCCAGTTGCCGCTGCGCTCGGAGAACCCGAACGAATAGAACTTCTGCTCGATGCAGAACTCGAGCGTGAAGAACTCGTCGATGAACGTGATGTCGTTGTAGAGCTTGCGCACTTCCATGATGCGCTGGCGACCGAGGCCCGTGCGCCGATCCCAGTTGCGCTTCTGGTCCATCGAGTCGCACTCGTCCCATTCCTTGCCGAACTGGCCCTTGTTCCAGCGGTCCTCGATGTTGCGGAACAGCTCGACGCCGAGCTTGTACGGATTGAGCCGGCCGGGCGACGTGCCGAGCACGCCGGCGTTTGCTTCGGCGTAGTCGATGATCTCCGCGGCGGTCAGCGCCTTCTCCGTCAGGATCCTCGAGTGCCAGTACGAGTTATGGTTGATGAAGCCGCACGCAGCGTAGCGATGGGTGTTCTCGACGGAGATGTCATAGACATCCGCGCGACCGGTGTCGAGCGACACGACCTCGTCGTCCCACGTCTCCGCCTTGAACCATTGCTTCGATGACACGTATTCGTCGAGTGCTGCTTGTTTGCGCGCGAGCCCGAAGCCGATGCGCTCGGAGAACACCTTTGCCGACGCCCCCGCGACGTGGACGTGCCAGACACCATCGGTCTGTTTGCGCTTGCGGCTAAGGATGCCGTAGTTGAGCAGTAGCAGTTGAGTCTGCTCGGCGAGCGCATCGCTCACCGTCGACAGGATCACGCCTTGATCACCTGCATAGCCGTCGCAGTCGAAGTACGCGCGCAAGAACGCACGGACGACCGGCTCGGGTGAACGCAAGATCATCTGCGGGATCGACTTTTGCCTCGCGCTCGGCCCGTGCGTTAGCCCGAAGAATTCGACGAGGAAGTCGGCGAGGTGCTGCGAGTGGAGCGACACGCGCCACTTGTTGTCTTCGAACCTCGTGGTCGACAGCACACCGAAGAGGTCGTGTGCAAGGCGATGGAAGTGCATCGCCTGTGACTCGTCGCCCGTAGTCAGACCGAGTGTGCGCTTGACCTTGCTGATGTGACCATCGCCAACGAGATAGCCCAAGAAGGAACCGACCTGGTCGTCTACGACCACGGGAAGACGGAGTGGCGCGCGCCTGTTGGTGGACAACGGCAGCGCTTGGTTATCCTCTCGATCGTAGGTGAGCATCGCCTGGTCGATCGCTGCGGCGGTCGATGCGGAGACCCGACCCGTTCTATTGCGATGACGAAGCACCGTGTATGGTGAAACGCTCGCGGCGACCGCCACGTCTTGGATCGTCGTGCGGTACGGCTCGATCCAGTGGATGCGCTGCATCTCCGTCGGCCAGATGTCGCCACCACCGGAGACGGCGATGCGATCGCCCACGACGAGCTCGTCGAGTCGCTTCCACGTTGTCCGATCGGCAAGTAACACGCGATGGTTGTTCGAGCCCTCGATGGCCAGCCCGCGACGAGTACCGACCTTCACCGTGGGATGATCGACGATGATGTTCTGATCGTAGACCCGCTGCTGGGTGTCACCGTCGAACACGTGCTGGGCGGCCTCGTTCTGCACGAGGTCTTGCATCGTGAGCATTCCCTGCTCGGTGAATACGATCGAGGTCGAGACAAGGCATGCCCAGCCTTCGTTCATGATCTTCGTCATCGCCTGGGGCGCGAAGTAGTACGCCTCGTCGCGCACGATCTCGAGGACGTCGCGCTGCCAGTTATCGAGCGGCGCGTGCTCGATGAGGAACGCGAGCACGTCGCGGCGCGGCTGCTCCGGGAATCGCCGGTGCGCGCGCTTCGCTTCCTCTTCCTTCTTCTTCTTCTGCGCCTCGATGTACTCGGGCGGGTTGATGAACGAGTCCATGTAGCCCTTGGAGCGCAGGCGCCCCACGCGGCCGGATTCGTCATCGGCGAGCTCGTCGGGCAGCGCGGCCTTCGGCTTCGGCGTGCGCTGGATGTACGCCGACATCGGATCGATCAGGTTCTCGAGCGAGAGACACGTGTCGATGAAGTCCTCGACGGTCTCCTGGCCCCAGCGCGCCATGTGGCGACGCACGCGCGCTGCGTGGTTCGCCATGCCGTCGATCATCTTGCGATTCGTCTTCGAGAAGAAGTAGTTGTTCTTGAAGAAGTCGACGTGGCCGCAGACGTGCGCCATGACCATCTTCTGGTCGGTCAGCGAGTTCCCCTCGAGCAAGTACGCGTACGCGGGGTTGGTGTTGATCACCATCTCGTAGATCTTCGACATGCCCCACTCGTAGCTCTTCGAGAGCTGCTCGTAGTCCATGCCGAAGCGCCAGTGCGGATAGCGCGTGGGGAAGCCGCCGTACGCGGCGACCTCGTTCATCGTCTTGTAGTCGAGGACCTCGTACAGGATCGTGAAGAAGTCGAGCCCGAAGCCCTTCGCGTAGCCTTCGACCTCTTCCTGTGCATCCCGCAGGTATGCGGGGAATCGCTTGATCGACATTACCTAGGCACTCCCTCGTGCACTCCCGCTGGGAGGTGCTGCGCGCACGATGCTCGTCGCGCGCTCATGCTCAGCGACCCTTTCCGAGGAACTCCTTGATGGAGTCCATGATCGCTTCCTTGCCTTTGATCTCCGACGTGACGACGCGCTCGTCCTCGTCGAAGTGCTCGGTCAGATCCTTGATGAACTGACCCGAGCCGTACGGCGACTCGACCTGGCCGTACGAGAACAGATTCACGTACGGCAGGACCTCTTTCTTGAGCAGCTCGACGCACGTGTGCGTGTCGTCGACGCTCCAGTTGTCACCGTCCGAGAAGTGGAACGGATAGATGTTCCACAAGTCGCTCGGGTACTCGTCGGCGATCATCTTCGCGCACAGCTTGTACGCGGAGCTGATCATCGTGCCGCCGGACTCGCGCGTCTTGAAGAAGGTGTCGCGATCGACTTCCTTCGCCATCGCATCGTGGATGATGTAGCGGCTCTCGATGCCGTGGTACTGGCTCTTCAGCCACGTATCGATCCAGAAGCTCTCGATGCGGACGATTTCCTTCTGCTCGTCGCCCATCGAGCCGGACACGTCCATCATGTAGATGATGACGGCGTTCGACTGCGGCAGCGGCTCCTTGCGCCAGCTGCGGTAGCGCTTGTCGTCCTTGATCGGGATGACGATCGGATTCTTCGGATCGTAGCTGCCCATCGCGATCTGCCGGCGCATCGCTTGGCGATACGTGCGGCGAAAGTGACGCAGCGACTCGGGGCCCGTCGTGCGGATGCCCGAGTACTTGTCCTTCCACGCGATGATCTTCTCGGTGCCCTTGGGCTGGATGCGCGGGAGCTCGAGCTCCTCGCCCATGATCTCGGCCAGCTCCTGGATCGAGATCTCGACGTCCATCAAGTGATCGCCCGGCCGATCGCCGGCCTGTCCCGCGCCCGGCTGCTGTTCACCGTCGCCGCCGAGCGAATCGCCCGGCTCGCCGTTGCCCTGCCCGACGCCGCCCTGCTGCTTGTCGCCGTGCTTGAAGTGCGGGATGTCGACGGACGGCAACGGGATCGCGACGCGGTCCTTGCCCTTCTGCGCGATCATCTCTCCCTGCGAGATGTACTTGCGCAGGTTCTGTTTGATCTTGCCGCGGATGATCTGCTTGAACCGACCGTGGTCGAGATCGATCTTTTGGCTCATTTGTACCCTCGCAAGCTCGGGTAGCTTGGTCGCGCACTCTCGAGATCGTGAAACGTCATAGCGCGACGTCCGCCATTTCCCCTCGCTCGTTGACGAAGCACAACCGCCCGCCGACGCGCTTGGTGCGTTGAACCATCTCGAGGAGTCCGAGCGCGCGTGACATCACGTCGCCCGGGTCATTCGTCTCGAGCTCGACGCACAGCTTCGCCAGGAGCTCGGCCAGCGTGTGGTTGAGCTCGACCGTCACCGGACCTTTGCCCAGCGGATCCGACATGGCTACGCTCGCGAGCTCGCGCTCACGACTTGACGTCTCCACGCGCGAAGATCGACGCGACGAAGTTCAGCACGTCGGTCGCGCTGACCTCGTCGTAGCCGAAGTTCTTGATCAGGCGCTGCTTGACGACATCGATCTTCGCCTGCGTGTCGCGATCGACGACGCTCGACACGAGCGAGGTCAGCTTGATCGAGTCCTTCTGATCCTCGAACAGCTTCGCCTCGAGTGCCTTGTGCAGCCGCTCGTTCGTCTTGTAGTCGAACGTCCGGCCTTCGATCGCGAGTGCACCGATGTAGTTCATGATCTCGCGACGGAAGTCGTCCTTGCGCGAGTCCGGGATATCGATCTTCTCCTCGATCGACCGCATCAAGCGCTCGTCCGGCTCTTCATCCTGGCCGGTGTACGGGTTCTTGACCTTTTCCTTCTGGGTGTACGCCTTGATGTTGTCGATGTAGTTGGCGCACAGCTTCGCGATCATGTCCTCGTCGGCGCTGATCGCACGCTGGACCTCGTTCTTCACGATGTCCTCGTACTCCTGCTTCACGACCGAGAGCATCTCGGAGTACTTCTTGCGTTGCTCTTCGCTCGAGATCAGCGAGTGGCTGCGCAGCCCGCTCTCGAGCTCGTTGAGCACCATGAACGGGTTGATCGCGCCATCGGCCTTGTCGCTGACGAGCGCGTTCGCGATCTTGTCCTGGATGTAGCGCGGCGAGATGCCGTCGAGGCCTTCGCGCTGCGCCTCCTTGCGGAGCTCCTTGATGTTGTCTTGCGTGAAGCCCGGCAGCGTCTTGCCGTCGTACAGCTTCGCCTTCTGCAGGAGCGACAGCGAGTGCTTCTTGGGATCCTCGAGGCGCGTGAGCACCGCCCACAGCGCCGCGACATACAGCGTGTGTGGCGCGACGTGCTTGCCGACGCGGTCCGTCGTGAAGTCCTTCGTGTAGATCTTCACCTCCTCGGACACCTTGGTGATGTACGGGATGTCGACCTTGATCGTGCGATCGCGGAGCGCTTCCATGAACTCGTTGTTCAGGAGCTTCTTGTACTCGGCCTCGTTGGTGTGGCCGAGGATGACTTCGTCGATGTCCGTCTGCGCGAACTTCTTCGGCTTGATCTTGCGCTCTTGCGTTGCGCCGAGCAGGTCGTAGAGGAACGCGACGTCGAGCTTCAAGATTTCGACGAACTCGAGGATGCCGCGGTTCGCGATGTTGAACTCGCCGTCGAAGTTGAACGCGCGCGGATCGGAGTCCGAGCCGAACGTGGCGATCTTGCGATAGTTGATATCGCCGGTGAGCTCGGTCGAGTCCTGGTTCTTCTCGTCCTTGGGCTGGAACGTACCGATGCCGATACGGTCCTGCTCCGAGAGCACGAGGCGGCGCACCTTGACGTGCGACATCACCTTCTCGAAGTTGCCCGCGTAGTGCTTCATCAGCTCTTTGAAGATGAGCCGGCACGCCGGGTTCACGTCGCCGTTGATCTTCACCTTGAAGTCATCGTTGCCGAGCTTCAGCTTGTCGATCGTCTGCTGACGCCACTCCGCCGGGATGAGGCGCAGCGGTTCGTCGTGCATCGGGGAGTGAAACACTTCACTGCCGCCGGCGAGCTCGCTGAGCGGTCCCGGCAAGGTCCAGTAGTAGGTGTACAGCGCGCCATCGCTGGTCTTGCTGTACTCCTCCATGCCCTTCTTGAGCTGGCGAGCGATCGTCGACTTCGAGGAGCCGACCGGCCCGTGGAGCAAGATGATGCGGCGCTCGGTGCCGTACCCGTGGGCGGCGCTCTTGAGCACGTTCATCAGGCGCATGAGCGCGACATCGAGGCCGAAGATGGCGTCGCGTCCGCCGTGCTGCTCGTCGCGGAAGAACTTGTACCGCGTCAGCTTCTTCTTGTTGTCGATGTACTCCTCGACGCCGTGCGAGAGCACCATGTCGTACAGACGCTGGTACGCGTTGCGCGTCACGGAGGGGCTCTTGCGGACGAGGTTCAAGTAGTCCTCGAACGAGCCCTCCCACGACAGCTCTTTGAACGTGGCGAAGTTCTGTAGCTCGGCGATCTGCCCCACGAGACTCATGGGTCGACCGTACCACGCGCCGCCCACCAAGGTTGGGCGCCACGTGGTTCTGTGACACGGGGGCTGCACGCGTATATCCGTGTTGCCCATGACCAACGTCTGAAACGTTGTTCCCGTCGAGGTTCCGGGTGCACGATTGCGCCATGGGCCTGACGGATCTGTTCAAGCGCGGTCGCTCGAACGCGGTGCTGGGAGCACGGCAATTCACGCTCGCGATCACCGGTCACGGCGTCACCGCGCGACCCATCCTTCCGGCCAGCATCGCGCACCTCGCGGACGGAACGCTCGTCCTCGGCCCATTCGATCTTCCTGCCGCGAAGGCGAGCGGCACGGTGAGGACGGTCTGCATCCAAGCCGGTGCGCCGCCGACGCGTCCGCTGATCAAGCACGCGATGTCGGACACGTCGATCGTCACGTACTCGACCGAGGAGCGCGGCACGACGAAGCTCGTGCTCGGCACCGGCATGCAGTCGTACGACGACGTGATGTCCGCGTTCGGAACGACCTCCGATGTGGATCCGTGGCGCGTGGTCACCGATAACCACGAGATCGTCTGGCCTGCGGGCTTCACGCTACGTGCGTCGGGAAACCTCGCCGACGAGCACGGAGCGTACGAGCTGCGCATGGACGGCTCGCCGGTCAACGTGATCCATCTCTACGGTCCGCTGCACGGCGACAAGATCCCGCCGGCCGAGGCCCTCAACGCCGCCGGGCAATCGCGCATCGATGCCGCGACGCTACCCGGTGTCACGAAGCCCGTGAAGCACTACACGTTCGAAGGCGACGCGATGGCGCAGCGCTACTACTACGTGCATCTCGACAGCGCGGTGATCTACCTCGTCCGCGCACGCGCTTCGCTCGACGCCGCGAAGGCTGTGTTCGCCGCGGCCGACATCGTCGCACAGACGTTGCGACCACGGTTCTAAGCGCAGTTGCACGACACCCACAGCGTCGCTGTACGAGCGCTGCGCTGTGCAACTTTCGTGGAATTGACGCTTTTTCTCGACGAGGCAGGATGGTCTCGCGGGGCTCATTCCCGTGGGAGTAGCGATGAAGACCAGCCTGGCTTTTGTGATGATCGTCCTCGGAGCGTGCGGTGGTACGGACCTCGATCCTGGTTCGGGAGATGATCCTGGAACCGGCACGTCGACGCTCGCGGTAGAAGCGACCGTCTCCGCCGATGCACGCGTCGAGAACGCGCGCACCGCGGGAGACTTCGACACCGAGTTCAGCGTTCGCATTCAAAAAGCTGGCATCGACGTGACGACAGGCACCGTGACGATGACGAGCTCGAGCGGAACGATCGATCTGGTGTTCGACACCACGGAGCAGCGCAATCGCTGGCGCGGCAACGCGGCGGGCTATGACGAGGTCTACGTCCTCGATGTCGAGAGCGGCGAGGACAACCTCCTCGGCGTTCGCGTCGATGGGCCCGACGTTCACTACTTCACCTCGCCCGCGCCCGGCGCCATGGTCGACTCGACGGTCGCGCTGCCGGTCACGTGGTCGCGCGATGACCAAGCCGACTCGGCCTCGATCCGCGCGCAGGAGACCGACGACATCGCGATGCCGGATGCCGGCTCGTACATGCTTCCGGTCGGATCGCTCAAGGCAAAGAAAGAGGAGACCGAGCAGAACGACCTGCGCATTCGCCGCACGAACCGCATCACGCCGGCAGGCGCGGCCGGGGGCAGCGTGATGACGATCGTCGTCGACAATCACATGACGGTGGTCGCCGCGCCGAACCCGGCGCTCTGAGCTCGCGGGCCAGCGCGAGCTTGCGAGCGCGTCCTATCCGTACAGGCGAGCGTTTCGCGAGCCGATGACGCTCCTAGTCCGTCGGATCGGAGCCGACGTACTTCTTGACGTTGCGCTCGTGCTCCTCGGCCGTCTTCGCGAATGCGTGCGTGCGCGCGCCCTTCGCGGTCGCCACGAAGAAGAAGTACTCGCTGCCATCGGGCGACAACGTCGCTTCGATCGATGCCTTGCCAGGATTCGCGATCGGACCGGGCGGCAGGCCTTCGTGCGCGTACGTGTTGTACGGGTTGTCCTTGTCGTCGAGCTGCGCACGGTGCAGGCGATCGCAGCCGGGCTCCTTGCCCTGCTTCACGCACGGCTCGTTCCACGCGATGCACGCGGCGGACTTCTGCTGCGGCACCATGCAGCCGTAGCGGATCGTGGGATCGGTCTGCAGCTTCTTCGGCTTGAAGCTCGGCGATGACAGGCGATTGATGAACACCTGCGCGATGCGTGGTCGCTCGGACGCCTCGACCGCTTCCTTCTCGACGATCGACGCCATCGTCAGGATGTCCTTGTCGCTCCAGCCCATCTTGTCCTTGAGCCTCGCGGTGTCCTTCGGGTGTTTGCCGACGAGCTGGTTCCACACCTCTTGATGGCGCGTGATGAGGCGCGTCAGCACGACCTGCGGCTTCTCGTTGATGCGGAACAGATACGTGTCCGGAAACAAGTAGCCCTCGACGGTGTCGCCGGCGATCGCGAACTTCGCGAGGAAGTTCTTGTCGCGTGCGAGCGCTTCGAGCTCGCTCGCCTTCGCGATCTTCGCCGCTTCGATCAGCGCGAAGAACTCGAGCATCGACTTGCCTTCGGGCAGCGTGACCTTGACGGTGACTTCCTTGATCCCCTTCGTGATCAGATCGAGCACGGCCTCCGGCGCGAGGTTGTCCTTGATGAGGTACTTGCCCGGCTTGACCTCGGTCGTCTTGCCTTCCCACATCGCGTAGAGACGAAACCACGTCGGCTTCGAGATCACGTTGCGATCGGCGAGCGTCGACGCGACCGACGGGAAGCTCATGCCGGTCTTGATCTCGACCTCGATGTCCTTGCCCGTTCCGGCGTGCGCTTCCTTCGGATACGAGAGCGCCTGCACGATCAGGTACACGACGATCGCTCCGATGATCACCAACGAGCCGATGACAACGGCGAGCGCGGTGCGGAAGGAACGCTTGGACATCGGAGCGACGTTACTTCGGACGGCGGCTGTCGAGCCACCCCTGGAGGATCAGCGCGGCCGCTTGTTGGTCGATCACGGTCTTGCGCTTTTGCCGCGAGACGTCCGCGTCGATCAACACGCGCTGCGCTTCGGCCGTGGTGAAGCGCTCGTCTTGCTCGTGCACGGCGATCGACAACGCCGCGAGCGCGGGAGTCATTGCGGTGATCAGCTCCTGCACCCGCTTCGCGCGCAAGCCGATCCGGCCGGACAGCTCGAACGGCATTCCGACCACGACATCGGACACCGCGTGCTCGCGACAGAACGCCGCGATGGTCTCCGCGTCGCGAACATTTCCCATGCGCACGAGCACGCTGTGCGGATGCGCCGCGATGTTCGCCTCGTCGGTCAGCGCGACGCCGATGGTCTTACTGCCGACGTCGAGTCCGAGCGCACGCATCGCGTGGCCAGGATGCCACGCCGAAAAAATAAAGGCCCTCCAAGGGGGGGCCAAGGAGGGCCGGGGCGCTGAATCACGAAGCTTACTTGCTGCCTCAGGTGGTGGGGGAGACCAGCGGGATGAGGGGGAGGGAACCGCTAGTCATCCACCGAGTCGAAACTTTGGACCTCGTGTCGCGCGTGTGAATCGTTCAGTTGTCATCGGAACCCGTCAGTCTTCGGTTCCATTCCTTAGAACCTCGAAAGTCGCGTCCGGTTGCTCTGAAACATGAGCAGATTTGGTGCCACGTCAACCCGAGGCCTCATCGGGATCACGCCCACCATGGATCCACGAGTTACGGGGCGAATCCTGCTCGCAAGTTCGACAGTCTGTCGCGATTGGCGACTAGTCCTGTCACCCCGTGTTCTCGGTGTGGCCACTCCACTGGCCAGTTTGGTGATTCTGCTTCGGTGGAAGGCGCACTTGATGTGCACGGGAGCTACCCCGATGGATCCCTCCCCAAATGCCCAGCTTCGGGACGAACGCGTTACGTTGCGAATCATGTCGGACGAGCCTCCCCAGGCCCCCAAGCTCCAAGTGCAGATCGATGACGATGTGGCGCAGGGGGTCTATTCGAACCTCGTCCTGCTCAATCACACGGAGAACGAGTTCATCCTGGACTTCGCGTTTATCCAGCCGAGTAACGGTCGGGCAAAAGTCCGCACGCGGGTGATCTCGTCACCGCGCCACACGAAGCGGCTGCTGCAAGCGCTGCAGAAAAATCTCGAGCGCTACGAAGAACGCTTCGGCACGATCGAGACCGGCACGGACGACGAGCCCGTCTTTCACTGATCTACTTCTGCGCGTAGATGAACGTGATCGCGGTGCACACCGGCTGCGGCGTCCCGTTCACGAGATACGGTGTGTACTTCCATTTACGCATCTCGCGATCGATGCGCCCGTCGTAGGCCGGATAGCCCGTCGACTTGAGCGTGGTGATCGACGCGACCGCGCCCGTCGCGCTGATGCACAGCTTGAACGCGCCGATGACCTTGTCCTTCTTGGACTCCATGATCCGCGCCTTGGTCTCGTCGTCGGGAACGATCACCTTCTCGCCCGCGATGCGATTCGCTTCGAGGAGCCGGGGCGGAACGCTCGCCGGCAGCGGCGGCGGCGGCGGCGGTGGCAGTCCGCCGAGCTCGCCACCGATCACGCCGCCCTCGACGCCACCGACCTCGCCGCCTTCGATACCGCTGGGCATCGAGAGCTCTTCGAGCTGAGCGAGGCCTGCCTTGCGCTGCGCCGCGGGGTAGACGTGCGTCTGATGCGAACAGCCTCGGATCTTCGTGCCGTTCAGGACGAACGGCTTGTAGCGCGCATCCTTCACCTTCGCGATGATCGCGTCGGACCACGCGCCGGCCTCGGGGACGTTGATGCGATTGACCGCTGAGGACTCGACGGTGCCGTCGGTGGCGACGCATACGTGAATCTCCACCGCGAGAAACGGCACCGCCTTCGTCGCGACCGCCGCCCTCCCCGCCGCGTCCGGCGCGATGTTCGCGGTGGCCGCGAGGTTCTTCGCCGCGCGATCCTCGCGGATGTTGCTGCTGCTCTCGAGGCCGACGAGCAACCCCGCATCGAACATCGGATACACGTCGTAGCCGGGATCGCCGACGAGACTCGCCCCGTCGCGCACGAGACGCAGCGGCGTGAGGCACGCGAGCAGCGCCGGCAGATCCGGTTCGGCCACCTTCGCGTCATATGGAAACTTCGAGGTGCAGTCGGGCGTGGCGAAGTTGACGCCGACGATCGAGAGCGGAAACCGGACGAGCGGCTTCACCGCGCCGGCGCCGCGCGACATCGCCGTGACGAGCGCTTTGGTGCGCTTCACGTCGTCGGAATCATCGGCGAACGCGGACGAGGTGACGGCAACGGCGACGGCGAGCGTGATCGGGATGCGCACGCGGGGCATCCTAGTCGCGACGAGGCCGCGGTGCACACGGTTCATCACGGACCCGGCGCGGGCGACGGCCGCCTGTACACCGGCAACGGTTGCCGATAGATGAACGTGACGGCGGTGCACACCGGGACCGCCCGTCCGTTCACGCGATAGGGCGAGTACTGCCACGCCCGCATCTCGCGCAGGATCTTCTCGTCGTACGCCGGGAACTCGGTCGTCCGGAGCAGCGTCACGTACCTGACGACACCGTCGACGCCGACGCACAACTTGAACGAGCCGATGACCTTGTCCCGTCCCGCCATCGCGATCGCCACCTTGGTCTCGTCGTCCGGAACGACAGACTTCGTTCCCGCCACGCGGTTGCCCTCGAGCAGCCTCGGCGGGAGGTTCTGCGCGCCCGTGGGCCCGGGAGGCGCGCTGACGAGCGAGCGCACGAGCCCGTAGAGGTTCTGCTTCGCGGCCTCCGCCTCCGGCGACGTGGCGTTCGCGGGCGTGGCGACAGGTGCGGCGGTGGCGCGTGGTGCAGTAGCGGGTTTCGATTCGTGGGTGCACGCGACGGTGGCGAACGCGAGAAGCACGGCGATGGTGAACGTGGAGCGCATGACGCGCGCATTGTAGTGACGCGTCACGAACGCTCGATCGAGAACGACGTCGCGCACGATCGATCGAGGGCGATCGAGGACGATTTCGTCGTCGGTACGAGCGCTCGTGGTACCGCGAACGTAACGAGCCACACCGTCGTCGATCGTTTCGGACCTGTCGTTCGCCGACCGAACCGCCCGGCGATCGACCGGCGATCGAGCTCGGTCGCGCGTTCAGGCGACGGCGGGCTCGACGATCTCGAGCGTGCCGTGATCGAGATCGAGGACGGACTGCGCGCCGAACGGCACCGCCTCGTTGCGCGCGCCGTGACCGACCGGTGCGCCCCACCCCGCCGGCGTCCCCGCGGCGCGCAGGCGATCGAGGATCGTGGCGAGCGCAGCCTCGGGCGGATCGGGTTGCCCGAGCGGCGGATTGAGATCCTCGCACCGCGCGAAGTCACCGAGCAGCACCGCGCGGGTCTTCGCGAGCGCGCCGGTCAACGTCAGCTGCGTGAGATAGCGATCGATCTCGTACGGTCGCTCGCCGACCTCCTCGAGCAGCGCGATCGCGCCTTCGAGCGGCAGCGGCCACGGCGTCCCGACGAGCATCGACGCGAGCGTGAGGTTCGCGGAGATCAGCGCGCCCGCGTGCACGCCTTTGCCATCGCTCGCGAGCGACCACGGCCGGATGCCGAGCGGCGTCGCATCGGTCAGCACGCGCACGAGGTGCGCCACATGCCCGGCGCCGAGATCCGCGAGCTGCGCGACGACGGGTCCGTGGATCCCGCGCACGCCTGCGTGGTGCGCCCACGCGAGGAGCGCCGTGGCATCGGAGAAGCCGACGATCGGCTTCGGATCCTTCTTCAACCCGGCCGGATCGAGCTTCGCGAGGATGCGCATGATCCCGTAGCCACCGCGCGCCAAGATGATCGCGCGCACGTCGGGGTCCTCGATCATCGCCATCAGCTCGGCCGCGCGCACGTCGTCGCTCGCGGACAGATAGCTCGGCACGCCGGCCGCCCGCGGCGGGCCCGCGATCACCGGCGCGCTGCCCGGGGTGTCGGTGACGAGGCTCGGTGCGAGCTGGATGCGAAACGCGTCGCCGAGCTGCTCGAGCCCGCGCACCAACCGGATGAACCGCACGGGCCCCGCCGGCGCGATGACACCGAGGGTCCGTCCGCGCTCGATCCGCGGCGGAATGATCGCGCTCATCGCGCTCGTCGCCTCGTCGCGCGCGTCGCGTGCGTCGCGTGCGTCGCGGTCGTGCTCGTCGCGGTCATCGTGCTCGTCGCGGTCATCGTGCTCGTCGCGGTCATCGTGATCGTCGCGGTCATCGTGCTCGTCGCGGTCATCGTGCTCGTCGCGGTCATCGTGCTCGTCGCGTCATCGTGCTCGTCGCGGTCATCGTGCTCGTCGCGGTCATCGTGCTCGTCGCGCTCGACCGCGCTCCTCCCGATGACGCCCTGCCCGCGTCATCGATTGCGCTTCTTCCGCTTCTTCACGCTCGACGGCATGTTCGGCTGCGACGGGCGCGCCGGCGGATCGTCGTCATCGCCATTCCCGTCGTCGTCTTTCACGACGGCCATCTGACCGGTGGTGCCCGGCACGTCGAGGCCGAGCGCGGAGAGATCGACCGCGTCCATCATCGTCGTCTTCTTGCCGTCGTCGACGACTTCGTTCTCGCCGGTGATGCGCGCGGGCTCGGTCTGCACCGAGGCGGCGGCCATCACGTCGCTGATCCGCGCGACGGGGATCTCGTCGCTCGTGGTGCGAACGAGCTTCTCGACCACGCCGGGATCGACGGCCGGCATCACGATCGTGCGACCGCCCGCGTCCTCGACCGGCTGCGATGCCTGCGCGACGGTCTGCGATGCAGCGGCGAGCGCGGCGGCCATCGCCGGATCGACCGCGGGAGTCGCTGCCGGCATCGGCGCCGTCGTCGTCGGCCTGATCGGCGCGACCGGCGCTGCGCTCGCCCCGGCGGGGGCGTCTTCGACGACGGTGTTCGTGCGCGGACGCACGGTGACGGACTTCGCGCGGGTCGGCGCCGGCGGCTCCTCGTCGGGGAGCGCGACCCGCTCCTTCCACCACGCGGCGATCGCGCCCTCGAGCTTCGGCTTCACGGTCATGCCGGGGGCCCGGTCGGAGCCGCCGACCTGCTCGTGGATCGACGTCACCATGGCTTCGAGGTTGTGGCCGTCGTCGGTCGCGATGGCGATCGTCGTGCCGACCGGCATCGGTGCCGGCGTCTCGAGGTAGCCGGTGCTCGGCCGGACCTGTGTCAGCTTCACGCGACGACCGAGTGACAATCCGCGATACGCGAGATCGACGAAGCTCTCCATCGCGGGCGACGGTATCACGCGGCGTGTAGACTGCGCGCGTGGGTCTCCTCGATCGATTGCGCCAACTCCGAGGCGACGTGCCCGAGGACGACATCGACGGTCGCACGAAGGCACTCGTCGTTCACGGCAACGAGTTCGGCTACGACCCGTTCGGCATGTCGCGCGACTCGCTCAAGATCGCGGCGACGTTCGCGCGCTTCCTCTATCGCAACTACTTTCGTGCGACCGCATTCGGCATCGAGAACATCCCGGCGCACGGCCGCGTGCTGTTCGTGTCGAACCACTCGGGCCAGCTCCCGTTCGACGGCGTGGTGATCGGCGCGGCCACGTTCCTCGAGCCGCCGCAGCCTCGGTTGGTGCGGTCGATGGTCGAGTACTTCGTGCCGACCGTTCCGTTCGCGAGCTACTTGTTCTCGCGCTGGGGACAGATCACCGGCACGCCCGAAAACTGCCGTCGTCTCCTCGCCGCCGAAGAAGCGGTGCTCGTGTTCCCGGAGGGCGCGCGGGGCATCTCCAAGGACTTCAGCAAGCGGTACCAGCTCGCCGAGTTCGGCAAGGGGTTCATGCGGCTCGCGCTCGAGATGGACGCGCCGATCGTGCCGATCGCCGTCATCGGCGCCGAGGAGCAAGCGCCCGCACTCAACGTGAAGTCGCTCGCGAAGTTGTTCCGCGTGCCCGCGTTTCCGATCGTGCCGTATCCGCCGTTCGTGCCGATCGTGCCGCTGCCGGTGAAGTACCGCCTCTACTTCGGCGAGCCGCTCAGGTTCACCGGCGATCCCGACGACGATGACGAGGTCCTCGACGAGAAGGTCCTCCAGGTGAAGACCACGATCCAGTCGATGATCCACATCGGCCTTCGCGAGCGAGCCCATGTCTTCTGGTGAGGCGATGGGCGGACCGACCGAACCGACGCTGCCGCGGCCGCGCAAGGTCGTCATCACGGGCATCTCCGGTCGGCTCGGCCGCATCGTCGCGCGCCGCCTCCATCACGATCTCGATTGGCAGATCGTCGGCCTCGATCGCCGTCCGATGCAGGGCCGGCCGAAAGACATCGAGCACCACCAGGTCGACCTGCGCAGCAAGAAGGCGCGCGACATCTTCCGCGTCGGCGATGTCGACGCGTTGATCCATCTCGGCGTGATGCACGATCCGCGTGCACGACCGGCCGAGCTCTACTCGTGGAACATCACCGGCACCACGAAGTTGCTCGAGTACTGCCAGGCGTACCGCGTGCCGAAGGTCGTGCTGCTGTCGAGCGCGAACGTCTACGGTCCGCGTCCCGACAACGCGCAGTTCCTCACCGAAGACGCGCCGCTCCTCGCGGCTCAGCGATTTCCGCAGATGCGTGACCTGGTCGAGATCGATCACCTCGTGTCGACGTTCTTGTGGCGCGCGGCACAGATCGAGACCGTCATCTTGCGGCCCGTCCACATCGTCGGCCCCGTGCACAACGCGCCGTCGAACTACCTGCGCCTCGAACGACCGCCCGTGCTGCTCGGCTTCGATCCGATGGTGCAGCTCGTGCACTACCAAGACGTCGCCGAGTCGATCGTTCACGCGCTCGCCCCGAATCGGCGTGGCATCTACAACATCATCGGTCCGGGCGAAGTGCCGGTATCTGCGGTGCTGCGCGAGCTCGGCCGGCAGCCCCGCGCGATCCCGCACCCGGTCGCGATGCCGCTGCTCGGCCTCGCGTTCCGGTTCGGGCTGTCGAGCTTCCCGGTGAACGAGCTCGATTTCATCCGCTACGTCTGCATGGTCGATGGTCGCCGCGCGGCGGCCGAGCTCGGGTTTCGTCCGCGCTACTCGCTCCGCGAGACCATTCGCGCGGTCGACGAACCCGCGTGAGTGCATTCTAAGAATCCTCTCATCTCCGTCTCAGGATCCACGCGACCTCCGGTGAGTAGCGTCCTTCCATGCTCGCGTTGTGGCGCGTCACGGCGCTCCTCCTCGTCGCTCTTGTCGGTACCGCTCGCGGAGAGCCGCGCATGGAGGCGGTCACGTTCACGCAGGCGCTCGGCCTCGTCGACGGTCTTCCGGTGCCACGTGCCAAACGACAAGCCGCCACGCGCGAACGCGCGACACCGCTACCGCTGCCCTGGCAACCGCTCTTGCTGCGCGCTGGACCGTCGTTTCGTCTCGCACCCTCCGCCGATCGTGGCCTCGAAGGAGGCGTCTCCCTCGAGCAGCCGATCTCGCTCGGCGACGTGCGGGCCACGCGGCGTGCCCTGCACGATGCGCTCGCCGCGCAACACGAGGCCGAGGCGCTCGCCGGCGCCCTCGAAGCGCGTCTCGAGATCGCGGCCAGCTGGATCGCCGGGTGGGCCGCACGGGAACGACTCGCCGCGGCGACGCGCGATCGCGAGCTCGCCCGCGCATTCGTCGCGCTGAGCGAGCGCGCGCGTACCGCCGGCGCGTTGACCGCACACGAGCTCGCGGACGCGCAGGCGTTTCTCGCGGAGAAGGAGCTCCAAAGCCTCGACGCCGAGGGAGAGGTCGCCGACGCCGCCTTCGCAACCGCGCGCAGCGCGGGCCGCACGACTGCGATCGCGAGCGCGGGCGAGCTCCCTACGCCGGATCTCCCGAGCGAGGACACGTGGGACGGACTCGTCGGTCGTGTTCGAACAGCGCCGGCAGCGACGGCACGACGCATCGTCGCGCGTGCCGCGCGGGCACGTGCCGCCGAGGAGCGAACGGTCCGCAGGCCTCAACTGGTGCTGGGCGCATCCGTCGATCGCGACGGTCCAGGCGCTCTCGTCACCGGAGTGACCATCGGCATCGCGTGGCCACACGATCGCGGCGAGCGCGAGGCCCATGCCGCCGAGACGACCGCACGACTGGCCGAGGCAGATGCCGAGATGCTCGCATCGCGTGCGGCCATCGAGCTCGCGGCCGCTCTCCACGAGGTCGAGCACACCGGTGCCGTGGTCGACGAGGTCGTCGCGCGACTCGTTCCGGCGACGGAGAGTGCGGCAGCGCTACGACAGCGCGCGTTCGATGCGGGCGAGGCGACGATCGTCGAGCTGCTCGCCGCGCGCCGCGCCGCGAACGCCGCCCACCTTCGAGCGACCGATGCCCGAGCCGCCCACGCGTGGGCCCGCGTCCGCGCGTTGCTCCTCCTCGAAGCAAGCGGAGGCGTGCGATGACCGTCGGAGGAATCGCGATGGCGCTCGTCGCGTTGCTCGCGACGGCGTGCGCCGAGGAGCCGTCGACCACGATCGAACGCTCCGCCGTATCGAGCTCGCGCGTCACGTGGATCGTGGCGCGCACACCGATGTCGAGCGTGTTGCTCGAGGCTCCCGCGCGCGTCGTGGATGCACGCGATGGACGCGCAGCGATCAGCGCCCCCCTACGCACCCGCATCGTGAGAGTGCTCGTCGAGCCGGGCGCGGTTGTCGTGGTGGACGCGCCCATCGTCGAGGTCGTGCTTCCGGAGGCCGCCGCCGCCGCCGCCGCATACCTCGCTGCGGTCGAGGAGCTCGCTGCGTACGAGCGTCGCGCCGCCGAGCTAGCCAGCCTGCGCGCCGAGGGGTTGGTCCGGACCTCGGAGGTCAGCGCCGTCCTACTCGAAGTTGCTCGGCTACGCGGAGTGCGCGACGTGGCGTCGACGACGTTGCGCGCCGCCGGCTTGTCTGTCGGCGATGCGCGCGGGCTCGCGGCCTCCGGCGGACGCACGACCCTGCGCGCCCCGATCGCCGGAACCGTGATGTCGGTGTCTGCGGTGGTCGGAGCGAGCCACCTGCCGGAGACCGTGCTCGTCGAGCTGGCCGCCGGCGGCGCCCGACGGGTCGAGGCGCGGCTGACGCGCCCGCTTCCCGAAGGAGCGCGGGTCGAGCTCGTCGTGGTGGGCAGCAATGCGATCGAGGCGCGGTTGGTCGGCACTGCGGGATCGCGGGAGCCCGACGGATCGACGCGCGCGTGGTTCGAGCTCGCCAGCCCCGTGCCGGCGGGTACGACCGGGAGAATTCGAGTGGCCGGCGAGGTGCGAGGTGCAGCGATCCCCGCATCAGCGATCGGACGCGGGCCTGATGGGGACGTGGTCTGGCGGAGCGAGGGCGGGACCCCACGTCGAGTGCCCGTACGCGTTGTTGCCACATCGGGAGCCGATGCGATCGTCGAGGGGATCGCGACGGGCGACGAGATCGCCAGCGACGCGAACCAGGTGACACCGTGATCGCGCGTCTCGTGGGGTTCTCGATCGATCGCCGCGGCTTCGTCCTCGCGCTCTGGCTCCTCGTCGCGATCGCGTCCGCGCTCGTCGCACGCAACCTCCAACTCGATGCGCTTCCCGATCTGACCAACAACCAAGTACAGATCTTGACCCGCGCCCCAGGCCTCACCCCCGAAGAGGTCGAGCTCCGTGTCACGCGTCCGCTCGAAACGGCGCTCGGAGGTCTGCCCGGTCTCGAGACCCACCGTTCGACCTCGCGCTACGGTCTGTCCGCGATCACCGCCGTGTTCGCGGCGGATCTGGATCCATATCGCGCGCGACAACTCGTCGCGGAGCGGCTCGCACTCGTCGCGATGCCCGTCGGCGTGGAGACACCGGAGCTCGGGCCGATGACCGGCGGTCTCGGAGAGATCTATCACTTCACGCTCACGTCGACGAAACGCACGCCATCGGAGCTTCGCGAGATCGCGCAGCTCCGTGTCGTTCCTTTGCTCCGTACCGTGCCGGGCGTCGTCGAGGTGAACACGTGGGGCGGATCGCAACGGACGATGGACGTCCGCGCCGACCCGGTGCGGCTCGCCACGCACGGTCTCACCCTCGCCGATGTTCGCGATGCGATCGAAGGGGCAACGGGCACTGCACCGGGAGCGACGCTACCGGCGGGCGATACGCAGCTCCTCCTCCGCGGCGTCGCGAGACCACGCGATGCCAGCGAGCTGGGAGCGATCGTCATCGCGCGAACCACTGACGCCGCCGTTCGGCTCGCCGACGTCGCAGAGCTACGCGCCGGCGCGCGCCCGAGGATCGGCGCGGCGACGGCAAATGGTGGCGGAGAGACGGTGTACGTCATGGCGCAAATGCTGCTCGGCGCGAACGCGCGCGACGTGACGGCTGCCGTCCGCGCGCGGATGCCCGCGCTCGTCGCGTTGCTGCCTCCCGACGTCCACGTCCATGTCGTGTACGACCGCAACCACCTCGTCAACGGCACGCTGCGTACCGTCGGCAAGAACCTGCTCGAGGGTGGAGCCCTCGTGATCGCCGTGCTCTTGCTGATGCTGGGGAGTTGGCGCGCCGGCATCCTCGTCGCGCTCGCCATCCCCCTATCGATGCTGTCGGCGATGGCGATCATGGTCGCGCTCGGCCTCCCAGGGAACTTGATGAGCCTCGGCGCGATCGACTTCGGGCTCTTGGTCGACGGCGCCGTCGTCCTCGTGGAGAACGTATTCCACACGACGTCGCACCCGGACACCCACAGCCCTCCCCGACCATTGCGCGCGCGTATCCGTGCTGCGTGTCAGGCCGTGGCGCGGCCCGTATTTTCGTCGGTGTTGGTGATCTTGCTGGTCTACGTACCCGTGCTCGCGATGACCGGCGTTGACGGCAAGCTGTTCCGCCCGATGGCGATCACGGTCGTGTTCGCGCTCGCGATCGCGCTTGCCTTGTCGTTGACCTTCATCCCGGCGGCCGCATCGCTCGTGCTTCGACGCGAAGACATCCCCGCACGTCCACCGTGGATCTTGCGGGTCGTCGATCGCGCGTATAGCTGGTTGCTCGTCAGATTGCCTGGAGCGCGAATCGCCGTCGCCGCGCTCGTGCTCGCCGCCCTCGCGTTTGCTGGTGTGCTGTTCACGCGGATGGGCACCGAGCTCGCTCCTCAGCTCGACGAAGGGGATCTCGTCGTGCAGACCACGCGCCGCGCGGACATCAGCATCGAGTCCGCGATCACGCGCGCGACCGAAATGGAGCGCGCCGTCGCTCGCGTTCCGGAGGTGAAGCAGGTGGTGTCGCGCATCGGCAGTCCAGCGGTGGCGACGGACGTGATGGGGCTCGAACAAGCGGACGTGTTCATCGCGCTCGCACCGCGCGACGAGTGGCGTGCCGGCCTCACGCGCGACGCGTTGATCGCGGAGATCGAGCGAGCGATCGAGATCGCGACGCCCGGCTCGGACCCCGCGTTCACGCAACCGATCCAGATGCGCTTCAACGAGCTGCTCGGCGGCGCATCGTCAGACGTAGTGATCAGCGTGTTCGGTGACGACCTGGAGGTCTTGCAGCGGCTTGCGGACGAGATCGCCACCGTCATCGCGCGCGAGCCCGGAGTCGTAGACGCGCGTGTGCTCGCGCCCGATCAAGTCCCGCTCGTCGAAGTGCGACCTCGCCCACTCGATCTCTCGCGCACCGCGCTCGAAGCATCCGACGTTCTCGATGCCGTGCAAGCACTCCGGTTCGGTCTCGATGCCGGCATGCTGTACGACGGCCCGCTCGCGATCCCGATCGTCCTCTCACTCGAGGCGAGTGGTTCTCCGTTCGAGCTCGGTGACCTCGCCGTACCGTCGGCGCGTGGTGTCGTCGCGCTCGGCTCGATCGCCGACGTGGTCCACAGTCGGACTCCCGGCATGGTGCAACACGACGTCGGCATGCGCCGGATCGCGATCGGCTTCAACGTGCGTGGCGCGGATCTCGGAAGTACCGTCGCGAGTGCGGAACGTCATGTCGCGACGACCATTCAGCTCCCCACGGGCTACCAGGTGACCTGGGGTGGGCAATACGAGACGCTGCAAGCGGCCAAGGCGCGCCTCCGTATCGTCGTACCGCTCGTGATCGGGCTCATCATCGGCGTGCTCGCGTTCACGTTTCGTCGGCTCCGCCACACACTCGTGATCCTCACGCACGTGCCCTTCGCGTGTGTGGGTGGCGTGATCGCGCTCGCGATCCGCGGCCTACCGGTGTCGATGTCGGCGGCGATCGGCTTCATCGCTCTCTCGGGAATCGCCGTGATGAACGGGGTCGTGTTGCTCTCGCAGGTGCGCCTGATCGAAGACTCTGGAGTTGCCTCCGAGACGGCGATCGCGACCGCGGCGCGCAGTCGTGCGCGTCCCGTGTTGATGACGGCCTTGGTGGCCGCCCTCGGATTCGTGCCGATGATGCTCGCGACCGGTGTCGGGGCAGAGATCCAGCGCCCTCTTGCCACGGTGGTCGTCGGTGGTCTACTGACCTCGACGATGTTGACGCTGGTGGTCGTCCCGGCGCTCTATCCGTGGCTCGCACGGAGGCGGACGTGAAGTTGCTCCTCGTCGAGGACGACGAGCGCATGGCGACGCTCGTGACGCGAGGCCTCGCCGAGGAAGGCCATCAGGTCGATCGCTGTTTGCGCGGTGGCGACGCCGCCATCCAAGCGCTCTCCGTCCGGTACGATGTCATCCTCCTCGATTGGGGCCTCCCGGACATCGACGGTGTCGAGGTGCTCCGCCGGTGGCGCGCCCGCGGCGTGGCCACGCCCGTGTTGATGTTGACCGCGCGCGGCGCGGTCGGCGAGCGCGTGACCGGGCTCCGTGCAGGTGCCGACGACTACCTCGTCAAACCGTTCGACTTCGACGAGCTTCTCGCACGTATTCAAGCGCTGCACCGGCGCGCGACGAGCACGCGTGCATCGCTCGGTCCGATCACACTCGACGAGCACCGGCGCGCGCTCCGCCTCGGAGATCGCGAGGAGACGCTGAGCAACCGCGAGTGGCAGCTCTTGCTTGCATTCGTCGAGAACGGCGGCGACGTGCTCGGGCGTAGCGAACTGTTGGGGCGCGTGTGGGGCAAGGACTTCGACGGCGAACCAAACGTTGTCGACGTCTACGTCGGCTACCTCCGGGCCAAGCTCGCCGCGCTCGATACCGACGCGGTCGCGATCCGCACGATTCGCGGTGTCGGATATCGTCTCGAGGTCGCGGCGTGACCGTGCGCGCGCGGCTCGTGGTGTTCGGCGCCGCGCTGCCAACAGCCGTGCTGATCATTGCCGTCGTGGTTGCGGGCTGGCTGTTCGAAGCAGCGCAGCTGCGCGACCTCGATCGCCGGCTGCTCGCGCAAGCAGCCGTCGAGAGCGTCGGCCTCTTCGACGGGATCGACGGCAAGCCGCACGTCCATCTACCGGAATCGCCGATCGCGGCCGAAGTGGCGGAGTTCGCCCCCATCACGGCGCTCTACGACGCTCGCGGTGACCTCGTCGTCGACGTTCCAGATCGCGGGCTCGTCCCCTCGTCGTTACCGCCGCGCGGAGCGATCGGCAGTACCTCTCTCGACGAACGCGTGCTCGGCGGGATCCGTCGCCGCACTCTCGAGCTCGGCGCGCTCGATCAGCACGGCGCGCGATACACGTTGTGGCTCGGCGCGTCGATGGCGCCCCTGAGCGCGACGATGATGCGCTACTACATCACGACGTTTAGCGTGGTTGGTGTGCTCGGCCTCGTACTGGCTGCGATCCAGCTCGCGGTGGCGCGGCGACTCACACAGCGCATCGACACGATGGTCTCGTTCCTGCCCCACTTGCACGAGGGGCCCACCGCGACCTTGTTGCCGCTCGATCCAGTGAACGACGAGCTCTCCACGTTGCGCGAGGTCCTGCGCGACGTCGCGGAGCGGCTCGCGGATGCGCGTCTCGAGCAGGATCGACTGCTCGCGAGCGCGGCGCACGAGATCCGCACGCCGCTCACCGTGCTTCGCACCGAGGTCGATCTAGCGCTCCGCCGAGATCGATCTGCCGACGAGCTGCGCGAGGCGATGCGGTTGGTCCGTTCTGATGTCGACCGGATCGCCGAGCTCGCGACCGCGCTCCTCGATCTTCATGCGGTGCGGCACGTGGACTTCCAGCGCTCGCCCGGCGACCTCGTTCCACTCGTGCGCGAAGCATGTGCGGGACTGCGGACGATGGGAGAGGCGCGGCAGATCGACGTGCGGCTCGACACACCCGCATCCGCGCGAGCTCGGTTCGACGAGCGTGCCGTGCGTCAGGCAGTAGACAACCTCGTGGGGAATGCGCTCAAGCACGCCCCGGCGCATACCGTCGTCGACGTCGAGCTCGCGCCCCACGATGCCTGCTGGGAGATCAGGATCACGGATCGAGGCTCGGGCGTCCCACACGATGCCGCCGAGCGGATCTTCGAACCCTTCCAGCGTCTCGCGGTGCACCAGCCGGGCGCGGGTCTCGGTCTCGCGATCGCACGCGAGGTCGCACAGCGGCACGGCGGACAGTGCTGGCTGGACCCAGCATATCGCGACGGCGCACGGTTCGTGTTTTCCGTTCCGGCCATCGCCGAGACCGCCTGAGGCGAGCGAGATCGCACGTTGCGAGCTCGGGTCGCGGCGATCAAGCGTGGGATTTGCCGGCGGTTTCCGTGGCACCGCGATACACCGACTGTGGCCCGGCGTTCACACCCGCGATCGCTCCCGGGGTGGGGGTACGACAGGATTGTCGGCCTGCGACCGCGATGAGATCGCCACGTCCGAACACCAGGGTGTGTGGTTCGGCGATTTTTCGGGCATTTTTGTCAGGGATTGGTCGCCGATTCCCATCAGATCGTTGTCGCGTGTCGAAACGTTGATGGAGTGTTCACTAGTTCGATCCCGTTGCCGTAATGGCACGAGCGATGCTTCTCGAACCGCTTACCGCACGCCTTCCCCCCAAAGGACCGAGACCATGACCAAGCTCTTCTCCCCCCTTCGCGCTTCCCTTTGTATCGCGGCGCTCGCTGCCCTCGGCGGCTGCGAGCTGTACCTGGGCGACTCGAACGACAGCGGCGGGGACCGCTGGACCTACTGCGCCAACGATGGCTACTACGTCTGCAACGGCGGCGAGTGCGAATGGGCCGGCGCGCGGTGCCCGGACGAACCCGGCTACACGTGCACCAGCGACACGGACTGCGCGGAGGGCTGCTACTGCAGCACCGATGGCGTCTGCGAGGAAGCGGGTTACTGCAACAACGATAACCAGTGCCCCGACGGCTACACCTGCGATGAAACGCGCAGCTCCTGCGTGCCCGAAGCATGCGAGACCAGCGCGGACTGCAACCAGGGCGAGACCTGCAATGACGGCGCGTGCGAGTCGACCTGCACGTGCACCACGGATCAGCAGGCGATCGACGCCGGCTTCGCGTACTGCGACGAGTCGCGCGGCACCTGCGAGACCACGCCGTCGGGCGGAAGCTGCCAGGGTACGGTCACGTGCAACACCGTCGAGCCGCAGTGCGGTCCGGGCCAGGTCGCGCTCGTGGTCAACGGCTGCTGGGGCGCGTGCAACGACATCTTCTCGTGCGACCTGACGCCGGAGTGCGAGAAGCTGCAGTTCGAGGCGGACTGCCTCGGCCGCTCGTCGCAGTGCACGTCGGTCTACGTCGGCCTCAACTGTACGAACCCGATGAACGGCGCGACCTGCACCGCTGGCGACTCGGGCTGTGTCTGCCAGTCGTTCCAGTTCGCGGATTGCCGCACGGCGACCTCGAGCAACGCGAGCCCGTTCAAGTACGAAGGCGCGAACGGTCAGCTGATCGATATGTTCTCGACGAACTGAGCTACCTCTCTCTCTCTGAAGGCACTTGAAGGCTGGAGTGCTAGGTGGGCCGCTCGAAAGGGCGGCCCATCGGCGTTTCGGGATGTACATTCGCCCCATGGGCTTCGAGTTCGCAGAAACGATGAGCGGGACCGTGACGTGGGACTCCGAGCCCGGGCGAAAGCACCCGTTCAAGTTCGTGATCTCGGCGCACGCCGAGTCGGTGCGAGCGCATGTCCTCGACGGCAAGGTCAGCGTACGGGGCGTCCTCACGGCGCCGCCGCGCGCGAACGGCGTCGACTGCGAGGGCACGATGATCATCCGGCCGATCGGTCAGAAGATCATCCGGTACGAGCTGTCGTTCCTCGGTGACGACGGCAAGCACTACGAGCTGGTCGGCCAGAAGGACATCCGATTCTTGAAGCTCCGCCACTCGCTGACCTACCTGCCGGCCGAGATCCTCGACGACCAGCACCGCCGCGTCGCGACCTGCGAGACCTCGTTCGATATGAAGAATGATCTGTGGAGCTTCCTCCGCAGCTGGAAGCCCGCCTAACCACTCGATTCCGAGTTGGAAACCCCCACGATCCGGGGAGCGGTTTCCACGACGACTCGTGGTAATACCCGCGTCGGTCATGGGATTCCTCCAAAAGCTTTTCGGCAGCAAGAACCAGCGCGAGATCAAGCGCATGCAGCCCATCGTCAACCGGATCGCAGGTCTGGAAGACAAGATGAAGAAGCGGAGCGATGCCGAGCTGAAGGCCCTGACCGCCGACTTCAAACAGCGGATCGATAACGGCGCGCCGCTGATCGATCTACTGCCCGAAGCATTCGCGGCCGTACGCGAGGCCAGTGTTCGCGTCACCGGCATGCGCCACTACGACGTCCAGATGCTCGGCGGCATCGTGCTCAACGAGGGCCGCATCGCCGAGATGCGCACGGGTGAAGGCAAGACGCTCGTCGCCACGTTGCCGACGTACTTGAACGCGCTCACCGGCAAGGGCGTCCACGTCGTCACGGTCAACGACTACCTCGCCAAGCGCGATGCCGAGTGGATGGGTCGCATCCACGGCTTCCTCGGTCTGTCGACGGGCGTGATCGTTCACGGCATCGACGACTTCGAGCGGCAGCGCAACTACAACTGCGACATCACGTACGGCCAGAACAACGAGTTCGGCTTCGATTACCTGCGCGACAACATGAAGAGCTCGCCGGACCGCATGGTCCAGCGCGGGCTCAACTACGCGGTCGTCGACGAGGTCGACTCGATCTTGATCGACGAAGCACGCACACCGCTCATCATCTCGGGCGCATCGGAAGCGTCCGGCGAGCTGTACGTGAAGATCGATCGCATGATCCCGCGCCTCAAGCGCGAGGTCGACTACACCGTCGACGAGAAGGCGCATCAGACGATGCTGACCGACGACGGTGTCGAGACGATGGAGCGCTTGCTCGAGGTCGAGAACCTCTACGACGCGAGCAACATCCTGCTCGTCCACCACGTGAACAACGCGCTCAAGGCGCACACGCTGTACAAGCGCAACGTCAACTACCTCGTCGAGGAAGAGAAGGTCGTCATCGTCGACGAGCACACCGGCCGCAAGATGCCGGGCCGTCGCTGGTCCGATGGTCTGCACCAGGCGATCGAAGCGAAGGAAGGCGTCACCGTCGAGGAAGAGAACCAGACGCTCGCGACGGTCACGTTCCAGAACTACTTCCGCATGTACAAGAAGCTGTCCGGCATGACCGGTACGGCCGACACCGAAGCGGCGGAGTTCCACCAGATCTACAAGCTCGAGGTCACCGTCATCCCGACGAACAAGCCGATCGTTCGGCAGGACCAGCCCGACCTCGTCTACAAGAACGAGGCAGGCAAGTTCCGCGCGGTCGTGCAGGACATCGAGGATTGCCACAAGCGGGGCCAGCCCGTGCTCGTCGGTACGGTCTCCGTCGAGAAGTCCGAGGTCGTCGCGAATCTGCTCAAAGCCAAGGGCATCCCGTTCAACGTGCTGAACGCGAAGCAGCACCAGCGCGAAGCATCGATCGTCGCGCAGGCGGGCCGCACCGGCGCCGTCACGATCGCGACGAACATGGCCGGTCGCGGCACCGACATCTTGCTCGGCGGTAACCCCGACGCGATGGCGAAGGACGCGCTCGAAGAAGAGAAGGCGAAGCTCGCCACCGTCGACGACGCGAAGCAGATCGAGGGCGGCGCGGAGGGCAGCGAGCCGTACCGCGGCTCGTCGGCGCCGGAGTTCGACGAGACCAAGCGACTCGAAGAGCTCGTCGCGGAGTTCAAGAAGAAGTGCGAAGAGGAGCGCCAGGCGGTGCTCAAGGCCGGCGGCCTCAAGATCGTCGGCACCGAGCGCCACGAGTCGCGCCGCATCGACAACCAGCTCCGCGGTCGCGCGGGTCGCCAGGGCGATCCGGGCTCGTCGCGGTTCTACCTGTCGCTGCAGGACGACCTCCTACGCATCTTCGGTCTCGATCGCATGACCGGCCTCATGGAGCGCCTCGGTCTCGAAGAGGACGTCCCGATCGAATCACCGATGGTGACGCGCTCGATCGAAGGCGCGCAGAAGAAGGTCGAGGGTCGCAACTTCGATCAGCGCAAGAACGTCCTCGAGTACGACGACGTGATGAACCAGCAGCGCAAGACGATCTACGCGCTGCGCCGCCAGATCCTCGATGGTCGCTATCACCGCGAGCCGACCGAAGACGAAGCGGCGAAGGGCATCGTCCCCGAGCCCGTCACGTCGAGCGGCGACTGGACCGTCGCCGCGCTGCGCCCCGAGCTCGAGAAGCAGCTCGGCCAGATGATCGACGTCATCAAGACCAAGGTGAAGGAGCGCGACGAAGCGATCGCGCGCGGCGACAACCCCGGCGACACGCGCCCCGGTTGGCGCATCCTGCGCGCCGAGGTCTGGCGTCAGTTCGGCTCGCTCCTCGATCTCGAGAAGCGCTACGACAAGCCGCGCGACGAGCTGCTCGAGTACTGCGTGGCCAACGTGGCCGCATCGCAGATCCAGCAGCGCGAGCGCCTCTACGATCTCGCGGACGCGCGCATGATCGCCGTTATCGACAGCATCCTCTCCGCCGAGAAGGCCGAGGACGAGTGGGATTGGGACGAGCTCGAGGACGCGCTGCAGACGCAGTTCGACATCGAGGTCGACATCAGCCCCGGAACGCCCGACGAGGTCGGCGTGCAAGTGTGGCCGGTGATCGAACAGCGCCTCCACGAGCGAGAGAAAGAGCTCGGCCGCGCGTGGCTGCTCTACTTCCAGCGCACGTTCTGGCTCGACGAGATCGATCAGCAGTGGATCGATCACCTGAAGACGATGGATGCGCTCCGCGAAGGCATCGGCCTCCAAGGCTACGGCCAGAAGGATCCGAAGAAGGAGTACAAGCGCATCGGCTTCGACATGTTCGCGGAGATGATGGGACGCATCTCGGCCGCGACGGTGACCAAGCTGTTCAAGGTGCACATCCAGCGCGAAGAAGAGACCGTGCCCGTCATCGCGGAAAAAGAGCGCGAGATGGAAGTGCACGGCGCGGCGAACAAGTCCGAGGACGAGAACGCCGAGCAGGAAGCCGCCGAGCGCGCGGCGCAGGGCCTCCCGGCGCGGAAGCCGCGCGGCGGACGTCCGACCGCAGCCACCGACGGCGCGGAAGCGAAGGGCGAGACCGTTCGGCGCGAGCGCCCCAAGGTCGGGCGCAACGATCCGTGCCCGTGCGGATCGGGCAAGAAGTACAAGAAGTGCCACGGCAAGGACGAGGAAGCCGCGGCGCAGGAGTAGCCGCGGATCTGCCGCCAAGACACCGCAGTTCCGGTGCGGAGTCGAGTTGCCGCCAAGGCGCCGCGATGACGCCGGATGCTGAGGACGCCACTCGGATTTTGCCGCCAAGCAACTGTGTTGCTGGTCAAGCGGCTTTCGCGGCATCGAAGCTCCAGACGGTGTTGGTTTTGACCA
>JBGARE010000033.1:0-110141 GCA_044230415.1 Kofleriaceae bacterium | reverse complement strand
CGTTCATCGCGTTCATCGCGTTCATCGCGTTCATCGCGTTCATCGCGTTCATCGCGTTCATCGCGTTCATCGCGTTCATCGCGTTCATCGCGTTCATCGCGTTCATCGCGTTCATCGCGTTCATCGCGTTCATCGCGTTCATCGCGTTCATCGCGTTCATCGCGTTCATCGCGTTCCTCCGCATTTGGTCGCGCTCGTCGCGCTCCTCCGCATTTGGTCGCGCTCGTCGCGCTCCTCCGCATTTGGTCTCGCTCGTCGCACTCCTCCGCATTTGGTCGCGCTCGTCGAACCCATCGAGCCGATCGAGCTCCTGGAAGGTGCGGTGCCAGTTCGCGCGCGCGTGTCACCTCTGACGAATGTACTGAGCGAGGAGGTTATCGCCTCCCGATGACCTCCGACACACCGCCACCCGAATCGTCGACGGAAATGCTCGTGGTGAGTCACGCGATCGAGCGGCGGATCGAGACGGGCTCGACCGATCCTTGGCGTCATGGCGCCTTGGCGGCAAAAATCCGAGTGGCGTCCTCCTCTGCCACCTTGGCGGCAGCCGGAACCGTCGCCTTCAACGCCTCGGCGGCAAATCCGAATGGCGTCCTTCTCTGCCACCTTGGCGGCAGCCGGAACCGTGGCCCTCGGCCGAACGGAATGGCGTCCTCCTCTGCGCAAGCTTGCGGGCACGGCCGAAGCGTGACGCCCTCACCGGGCGCCTTGGCGGCCAAATCGAGGTAGAACGCTTCGATGAGCATGCCGCAACTGTGGTTCGCATCTCCGCGCGTGTTGCCGCGCGCCGAGAAGCTTCACGGGCGGGTGGTCGTGCTCGACATCGCATTCGCGGCGACGGTGGGTACGAGTACGTCGTTCGATCTGATCACCAAGCCGTTTCTCGACGGGCTGGGTGATCGGCTAGCCGCATGGGTCGACCATCACGACCACGAGAAGCACGCGCTGTTCGCCAACGATCCGCGGTTCGTGTTGGCGACCAAGGCGCAGCATGGCGCGTGTCCGGAGATGGTCACGCCCGAGCTCGTGCGCCATACGGGGCCGATCGACTGCGTGTGCACGCACGTGGACCTCGATGGGATCTATGCGGCGGCGAAGTGGATCTTGGGTGGCGTCGAGCCCTACAAGGGCGCGGATGACGACGCGCGGGCGGTGGATACGCGCATCGGGACGCCCGGGCCGATCGGCATGCGCATCGATCGCGCGCTGCGGGCGAAGTTTCGCGACGATCAATTGAAGCGGTCGGTGGTGCAGTTTCTCGTCGGTGGAATGAAATCGGGGACGCACGACGATGTGATCCGAGATGCGGCGGCGGAGTTCGATCGGCGCGATGCGAAGACGCAGGAGATGGCGAAGCGGTACGCGCTCCGCGGGCGCGTGGCGGTGGTGGATGCGGCGGGGAATGCGGGGACGTTCGACAAGACGGACTTGTTGCTCGCGGGGCAGCAGCGGGCGCCGGTGGCGATCGTGCGCGACTCGGGGATGATCACGATCGCGGCGGCGTTCGGTTCGGGATGGGACTTCGTCACGATGTTCGCGATCGGCGGCGGGATGCCGACGCGGATCACGATTCCGGACGCGGATAACCTCGAGGACGTGATCGCGAAGATCAACGCTGCACCGATGCCGGTCCCGACGAGCACTGCGAGCGAGCCAGAGTGAAGCTCGCGCTCGTTGCGGTGCAGCTCTCCGTCGACGACGTGGTGCTCGCGTCGGGCGACGCGTATCGCGCGCATGTCGAGGCGGCGGTGGCCGCGGCGGTGGACGGGGCGGGCGGCGAGCACACACTCGTGGTGTTGCCCGAGCTGTGCGGGCACCTCGCGATGTTCGCGTTGTCGCCGCCGGCGGCGCATCGCGCGAAGACGTTGTCGGCCGCGCTCGCCGCGGGCGCGATTCGCAGGCCGCTCGAGGTGCTGCGCGGTGTCGCGACGACGCGCGTGCTCGATCCGCGTCACGCGATCCTCGCGGCGCTCGCGCCGGATGCAGAGCGGTTCTGGCGCGGCGTGTGTGGGCCGCTCGCGCGTGCGAAGCGCGTATATCTCGTCGCGGGATCGCACATCCGGCTCGGCGCGAACGGCGAGCTGACGTCGAGCTCGTTCACGTTCGCGCCCGATGGCCGGCTGCTCGCGACGACGAACAAGGTCAACCTCGTGCCCGCGATCGAGGACGGTGCGCCGAGCGCGCTCGGGTTGGCGCGCGGGAATTCCGAGAAGCTTCCGATCGTGGAGACGCCGTTTGGCAAGATCGCCACGCTGATCGGCTACGACGCCGCGCGCGAGCCGCTGACGGAGCACGAGCGGTTCATCGTGATGGGGCCGCGGATCGCGGCGCGCGGTGGCGTGACCGTCGTCGCGAATCCCGAGGCGGATCGCGCGGGCGTGCCGGGGCATCGCGAGGGCATCGGAGCGTCGCTCGAGGAGATGCCGTTCGCGCGGTACGCGGTGACGGCGCACCTCGCGGGGGCGGTGCTGGAGATGTCGTTCGCAGGGATGTCGGAGATCCTCGAGCGCAGCGCGACCGGCGTGCGACAGCTCGCACACGCCGAGATCGGTGCGAGCTCGGTCATCGCCACCGTCGACGCCTGACGGTTCGGGGGCTGTCGCGATCCTCGCCGCTCACGCGCGGGGGCGTGGTAGAGGTTGCGGGATGTCGGAGCGACGACTTTTGAACCTCAAGGACGAACCGCGGTCGAGCGCCGATGCGGTCGCGGATCGTCTGCTCGAGATGTACGTCGATCCGACCGCGAAGGAGATGCAGCACATCGGGAGCTACGAGCTGCCGAGCGAAGCGCAGATCGAGAACATCGTCGAGCAATCACGCGCGCTGATGTTCCCGGGCTACGTGGGACCCGATGTCGCGCGCCTCGAACGACCCGCGTTGCGGGAGCTCGTTCGGACCCGCGTGAACGAGCTGCGCGTCTCGCTGCACCGGCAGGTGTATCGCGCGCTCCATCACAAGAAGCAGCAGGCGCTCGGCCTCGCGGATCTCGAGTGCGTGGATTGCGCCGCGAAGGCGGACTCGATCACCGATCGCTTTCTCGCCGCACTCCCCGAGCTCCGCGAAGCGGTGCGCGATGATCTGCGCGCGGCATTCGAAGGCGATCCGGCCGCGACCGGACTCGACGAGATCCTGTTCTGCTATCCGGGGACGTACGCGATCACCGTCTACCGGATCGCGCACGCGCTCCTCCGCGAAGGCGGCGTGGTCGTGCCGCGCATGATGACGGAGCTGGCCCACCGCCGGACCGGTATCGATATCCACCCGGGAGCCGAGATCGGCAGGTCGTTTTTCATCGACCACGGCACGGGCGTGGTCATCGGCGAGACCACGCTGATCGGCGACCGCGTCCGCATCTACCAGGGCGTCACGTTGGGGGCGCTGAGCGTCCCACAGGGGGAGAGCCGGCCCGAGCCCGGACTGCGGCGCCACCCGACGCTGGAGGACGATGTCGTTATCTATGCAAACGCCACCATCCTGGGCGGCGACACCGTCATCGGTAAGGGCTCGGTGATCGGCGGAAATGCGTTCGTGACGAGCTCGGTCCCCTCCGGGTCCCGGGTGACCGGCGTCCGGTCGCCACGGTGACGCCGCCTCGATTCGCGTGGTGAATCGGTCGGAAACTCCCCCTTTTAGACCGCCGTGTTAGACTGCTTTCGCGCTCATGGGCGATGAGTCCGCCGCACGTCCGCGTACGAATACGCGTCTGAAGGGAGAAGCGCCTCCTGGCATTGGCCATGGGGCGGGAGAAGACTCCCGGCAACGCATTGGTCGCTACGAGGTCGTGAAGACGATCGGCAAGGGCGCGATGGGCGTCGTCTACAAGGCGCGCGATCCGCTGCTCGATCGCGTCGTCGCCGTGAAGACGATCATGTCGCCGCAAGGGCAGGGCCGCCGCGTGCGGTCCGCGTTCCTCGAGCGCTTCCAACGCGAGGCGAAGGCCGCCGCGAAGATGCAGCATCCGGCGATCGTCACGATCTTCGACGTCGGTGTCGACGAGGAGTCCGGCGCGCCGTTCATGGTGCTCGAGTACCTGCCCGGCGAGTCGCTCGCGGACCGGCTCGATCGCGTTCGCATCCCGCTCGCGCGCTGCGTGTCGATCGCGCTCGATCTCGCGAGCGCGCTGTCGTTCGCGCATCGCCAGCGCATCGTGCACCGCGACGTGAAGCCCGCGAACGTCCTGCACGCCGGCGACAATCGCTGGAAGCTTGCCGATTTCGGCATCGCGCGCATGCCCGACTCGGATCTCACGCAGGTCGGCATCTTCATGGGCACACCGGGCTACTCGCCGCCCGAAGCGATCAAAGAAGGTCGCTACACGCCGCAAGCCGACGTGTTCGCGTGGGGCGCGTGCTTCTACGAGCTGCTCAGCGGACGCATCCCGTACGAGGGCCCCGATACGAAGACCACGAACGGGTACGTCGTGCAGGGCAACGCGCCTTCGCCGGCACGCCACGATCCATCGATCCCCGAGCCGCTCGCGACGGTGACGATGACCGCGCTCATGCCGTCGGATCAGAAGCGCTTCCGCGATGCCGGCGAGGCCGAACAAGCGCTCCGCGAAGCGTGGGATCGCTGCCTGACCCAAGGTCTCGTGCATCCCGCCGTTCTCGCGATGGAGGAGACGTCGCACGACAAGGCGCCGGTTCGCTTTCACGAGGTGCGGCAGGCTCCGCAGCACAAAGCGCCCGTCGCCGCTCTGGGGCATCGCGACTCGGCGCGCGGCGTCGACACCAACGAACAGACCGCGATCGACGGCAAACCCTTCGCGATCGAAGCGACGAAGGGCGGCGTTCGCGACGACGATCCGACGATGCTGCACGTCCGCGACGACGTGAAGCCGCCGAAGGGCGACGCCACCACACGTGGGGTCGGTCAGACCGCGAAGACGCCGTCGCCCAAGAGCGGTGGCCAGAAGGCGCCGAAGACCGGCGAGGACGACATCTCGACCGACGTGGTCAACGAAGCGCTGCCGCCCGCGAATCAGGTTGGCCAGGTTGGAAAGAACATCGCGAACCGCAAGCGATCGAACCTGCCGCTGATCCTCGCGATCGCGCTCGTCGTGGTCGCCGGTGCGCTCGTCGGTCTGTATTACGCCGGTATCGTGAAGTTCTAGGAGCACGCGAAGCGCTCCGTACGGATAGGCTCGCGCTAGACGAGCTTCGCGACGTCGCTCGCGCAGCCAAAGCACAGCGTGAAGCCCGCGCCGCCGTGGCCGTAGTTGTGGATCACGCGACCCTCGCGCTCGAGGCGAACGGCGTGACGATACGGACGCAGGCCCGCGCGCGTGCGCATGACATCGCCGATCGGGAGGCCCAGGGCGGCGGCCTGCCCGAGGATGCGTGCGGTGATCGCGTCGTCGGCGATCGGGACCGTGGTCGGCGTCGCGGGCAACGAGCAGCCGCCGAGGACGAGCTCGCCGCGTCGCGGGATGACATAGAAGATCGCGTCGGGGTCGCGATGGTCGGTGATCGTCAGCTTCAGATCCGCGGTGCCGGTGCTCGTCACGGCGATCTGGCCGAACAGCGCGGTGAGCGCGTCGTCCTGCGCGAGCTCGCGCGCACCGAGGCCCGTGCAGTTGATGACGACATCGCCGGGCTCGGCGGCGAGGTCGGTCACCGTGCGGAATTCGATGCGCGCGGCGAGGCGCGCCGTGAGCCACGGCAGGAACACCGCGGGCTCGACGCGCGGCGCGGTGAAGCGCCATGCAGCGGGTGCGCCCTCGACCGGTGCGGGCGCGCGAACGACGTCGATGTGCGCAGCCCACCACGGGCGAGGTGGCGCCTGGCCCAGCGCTTCCTCCGGCTCCGTCGTGATCTCGTAGCCGTCGAGGATGTCGATGCCCGCGGCGGGATCATTCGCGTGTCGCTCTAGCCACGCGCGCGTCGTGGCGGCCCACAGCGCGACGCGATCCGGCGGGCCGACACGGTACGGAAACCAAACCGCGCCGGCGACGGCAGACGTCGTCGTCTCTCCCGTCGCGGTGGCGACCACGCGTACCGCGTGACCGGCATCCTCGAGAACGAGCGCGGTCGTGAGGCCGATGACTCCGGCGCCAACGACGGTGATGTCCACGCCCGCAGTCTACTCGCGGTTGGCGTGACGACCACGCCGAACAGCGCCACGTCGTCCGCGAGGGGATCCGTCAAGGTCGACGTGCCGGTTTGATCGGCGCCGTTGCCATCGACCACCGCGATATCGATCTCGATCTCGCCGCTGGTCATCGGCGCGGTCCAGGTGAAGGTCCACGAGGTCTCGTTGACGGTGACCGAGTCCGTCGCGAGGATCGCGGAGCTGCGCAGGTAGAAGCTCGCGGGCGCGAAGTTCGTGATCGTCCCCGCGGGGATCCCGGCGTCGTCGAGAAAGCTCGCGACCATGCCGTTGAAGTTCGAGCGCGTCGCCGCCATCCCGAGCTGCCGGGACGGATCGGCCATCGCGACCGTGATCGCGTATGCGGCGCCGGGCGTGTAGCGGCCGGACTCGAGGAGCTCGGGCGGTTGGGATGCGAGTGCGAGCTCGAGTCGACCTCGCGGTTGTTCGTGACACGCGGTGCAATCCCAGCCGCGATCGCGCAGCGAGCCCGAGTAGAACAGCCCGCCGCCGCCACCCGCACCCGGCGGATCGTCGAACACCTTGCCGTTGTGAAACGCGTGCGCCACCGACGGTGCGGCGAGCAGCGCGATGACTACAAGTTGCTGCCGGGTTCCATGCACGTCGGGGCCTCCGTTGCGCCAGCGATCCACTGCTCGAGGATCTGGTAGTCGGGGTCATCACGCGTCGCGAACACGTTGCCGCGCGAGAACAGCGTCGCGCCGACGTGAAAGCGGCCGCCGGCGCTCTGCTCGAGCGGCTTCTGGACGAGCAAGCTGTCCGCGGGATGTGCGAGGTCGACGAACGCCGATGCCGCGGCGTAGTTGTGGTCTCGCTCCGTGCCGCGCAACGCGATCTCGCGCTGCATCTCGTCGCCGCCATCGCGGAACCGATTGCGCGCGTAGACGCGGAAGAAGCGGCCGGCGTCGCCGTGGCACGCGAGCTGTCCGCAGTACTTCGTCAGCACGGGCTGGACCTTGCAGTCGAAGTACGGGCGATCGAGGGTCACCGGCTCTCGCGTCGCGTCGAGGTTCGACTGACACGCGGCGAGGACGAGGAGCACCGCGACTCTCATAGGGCCCACACGAGGCCGACCGCGGCGACGAAGCCGAGGCGGCGAGGCAAGCGTTCGAACTCGGGGAAGCGAAACGCGAACGCGGTGAACGACGCATCGATCGCGAGCGACTCGCCGATCCATCCACCACGCAGTCCCGCGAACACGTCCTGGAATGTCGATAGCTCGCGATCCGCGGTCATGTAGCGGCGCGGTCGATCGTAGACGTCCTGATAGAACGTCGCGTGCTGCTGCGCGTAGACGCGGGCGTTGAACGCGAGCTCGAACGGCTCGAGCCCGACGACGAGCTCGCTGCCGGCGGTCAGCGATCGCACGCCCCAGTCATCGCCGTACGCACGCAGGTGACTGCGAATCGCGCTGTCGGATCCCACGTGATGGTTCCAGCGCGCGGTGATCGCGTGGCGCATGCGCAGGTCCGGAACGTCCTCGGGGAACGCGATCGGAGCGCCCGATGGATCGTCGACGAACGCGTAGCGATACGGGCTCGCCTGGTAGCCGTTCGAGCGCGAGACATCGTAGGCGGTGGTGACGATGTCCGTGGGCGACGCGGTCCACACCGCACGCACCGAACCGCCGAGCGTGCGCAGCTTCTTCGCGAAGCTCATGTCATCGGCGCGGCCGACGCTGTTGTCGACGTAGCTCGCACCCGCGGCGAGCGTCAGGTTGTGGCGAAATAGATCGCGGGATCCACCGGCGCTGATCGTGTGCGAGTCCCAGTCGTTCTCGTGCGAGTAGATGTAGTCGAGCGAGGCGGTCGTGGTCCCGTTCGCGTACGCCACACCGGCGAGCACCTCGGAGCGCAGCTCGGTCCAGCGCCCCGTCGCCGCGGTGACGACATCGATCGATGCACTCGACACCGCGTCGGCGATGTACCGCCCGCTGACGATCAGCGTCGATGTCGGCTTCGCGCGAATCGCGACGGTGCTCGTGCTGATCGCCGTCGCGTCGTCGTCGACATAGCCCGATTCGCGCACGACGACCGTCGCGTGCTCGCCCTCGGGCTCCGCGGCCGCGTGCGTGCTGGCCAACGAGGCGAGGGCGATCAGTTGCAGCCGCACCCGCCTCCGCCTCCGTCGTAGCCGCCGGTCGATCCTTCGCGATACGAGTACACGTGCTGCTCGAGCGTCGTGGTCTCGGGGCGCGGGTTGAACTGCATCTTGGCCTTCGCGAGCTTGCCGCGTTGGTACGCCTTCACGCCGGTGCACGCCGAGGCGGCGAGGACGATCGCGAGCAACGCGCCGGCGCGCTTCACGGACCTTCCACCAGCTTGATCGCGCGCTCGAGCGTGTCGTCGTCGAGGCTCGACTTTCCGTCGCTGTCGCCGTCGACCATGCCGACGTGCATCGTCAGATCGCCGGCGCCGGCCGCCGGCGCGACCCAATCGAAGGTCCAGCTCGTCAGCCCCAAACGATCGAGTGGGAGGATGCCGTGACAGTCGCTGTACATGAACGTCGTCTTCGTCGCGGGCGAGACCGCACCGGGCGCGCCCGGATACGGATTCTGCTGCGGGCACGTGTTCGAGTCCTGACCCGCATCGGCGATGAAGCGACCCGCGCGTTGACCCGACGCGTTCTCGATCGTCACCGCGGTGCCGTTCTTGTTGTTCGTCGGTCCCGGGTTCTCGTGCTCGCCCGTCATCGCGATCGTGATCGTGTAGCGGGTGCCGGGGACGTACTTCGTGTCGCCGTTCGCCGTCGGAAACGCGGGCGTCGCGGTCATCGTCATGCCGATCGTGCCCGCGCCCTTGACGTGGCAGTGGGAGCACTTGATGCCCTTGTCGAGCCGACCACCCGTGCCGTAGTAACCACCCGCACCCGCGCGATTGGTACCGGCGACCCCCGTCGCGGATTCGTGCCACGAGCGATTGAACGGCATCGCGGCGAGGGTCGCGCCTGCGATCGAGATTCCTGCCAGAGCGATTGCGAGCTTCATGGTGTCTCCTCTAGTTCATCGAGTTGCACGCCGAGCCGCGCGTCGCGCCCTCGAGCCATGACTTGATCGTGGTGTAGTCCGCATCGGTCGCCGACCACATCGACATGCCCGCGTGCGCGAAGCCTCCTCCGACGAGCGGCTGCGCGAGCAACTCCGATCGAGCGAGATCCGCGAGCGGTGTGCCGTTGCCGTCGAGGGCGAATCCGCGCGCGGAGTCGAAGCTGCGCCGGCGCTCCTCCGCCAACTGCGGAACCGTCCAGCACTTGCACTCGATGCCACCGATGCAGTTCTCCGACGGAGCCATCGTTCCCGGGGCGGTGCAGCCAGGCTCGGTGATCGTGCGCCCGGTGATGCGCAGTCGACCGCGTGCGTACAAGCGATACGCGCGCCCTTCCTCCGTGCCGTGACAGCCGAGCATCGAGCAGTTCCGCACGACGATCGGCTCCACGTCACACTCGTACTTCGCGGCGTCGAGCGCGGGCAGCGTCGCGGCTTCGATCGGCTTCATCACCGTCGTCCCGCACGCATTCGCATCGGTACACGTGCGCGTGCCGTTGTCCGACGTGCCGTCGGTCATCCACGGCGTGCACACCCATGCTTCCGCACAACCGGGGCCCGCTTCGCCGCCCTGATCGTCGCCTGTCATCCCGCCGCCGCTGTCGCCGCACGCGAGAAGGAACACGAACATTGTCGCCCAAGACCTCATCGTGACTCCCATGCCGGTTTTTGTTCCTGCCCGCCAACACCGTTGGCGTCGCGTCGCCGCGATTCGCGCGCTTGGCGCGATGTGCTCGCAACGAGCAACGGACGTGCCGGTGATACGGTAGCGGTGTGGATCCGATCGTCATCGCGCTGTTGACCGTGACGGCCTTGTTGGCCGGAACGGTGGATGCGATCGCCGGCGGCGGTGGACTCATCACGTTGCCCGCGTTGCTCGCCGCGGGATTGCCGCCGCACCTCGCGCTCGGCACGAACAAAGGCCAGAGCGTGTGGGGATCGGGCGCCGCGCTCGTCGCATTCTGGCGCGCGGGGAAGGTCGACCGCGGGCATGCGTGGTGGACGTTCCTCCTCGGGCTCGGCGGTTCGCTCGGCGGTGCGCAGCTCGTGTTGTGGATCTCGCCGCAGGCGCTGCGCCCGATCGTCATCGGCATGCTGATCGGCGCCGCCGTGCTGCTGATCGTGCGGAAACCGCACCGCGAGCAGGACGCGGAACACGGTCATCCATGGATCGTCGCGATCCTCGCGGCGGCGATCGGCTGCTACGACGGCTTCTTCGGGCCCGGCACCGGCACGTTCCTGATCGTGGGTTTCGTCGCGCTGTGTGGGATGTCGATGGTGCGCGCGACGGCGAACGCGAAGGTCGTGAACTTCGCGTCGAACCTCGCGGCGCTCGGCGCGTTCGCGAGCGCGGGAAGCGTCGCGTGGCGCGTCGCGCTGCCGATGGCCGCGGGCCAGCTCGTGGGCGGCATCATCGGCGCACGAATGGCGATGAAGGGTGGCGCGACGCTGATCCGCATCATGGTGCTGCTCGTATCTGGCGCGCTCGTCGTGAAGCTCGGCTACGATCTGGTTCGCTGATGGATACGCGAGGGGTGGTCATCGCGGGCACGTGCCCGCGTTGCGAGTCGACGTCGGAGCCGACGGCGGAGCGCCTGATCACGTGTGCGCGGTGCGGCCTTCGCTACGACACGCACGCGAAGCGGATGAGCGCACCGCCGAAGCGATTTCGTCCCTACGTGCCACGGAGCCCGTTCGTCGTCGTCGATCGCTCGGCTCGCGAGCTCACGTTGAGGTTCAAGCGGAACCCGCTCGAGTGGCTCCTGTTGGCGTTTCTCGTCCTCGGCATGGGTGGCGGTGCGATCGCGGCGGGGATCTTTGTCCTGCGCGATCGGCCGGACTCGTTCGGACTCGCGGTGTTCTGGTGGGTCCTGAGCCTGCTCGGCCTCGTCCCGGGGATCATCATCGGCAAGAAGGTGGTCGTACGGGTCGACGCCGATGCCGTGCGCGCCGATGCGTTCCTTCATCACCCGTACGTCGCGCGGGGTGATCTGCACGACGTGGTGATGCAGTTCTGGCCCGAGCAGAGGCGGCGCGTGGCGCAGTACGTGATCGTCGCGATCGACAACTACGGCGCGTCGAAGGTGCTCGTCCAGTCGGCGTTCTCCGACGTCGCCGCGCAAGTCCTCGACGAGATCGATCGTGCGCTCGAGGAGATTCCGGCTATTCGATCGTCGAGTCCGTGACCGCGATGCGCGTGTCGTCGTGCGCCGAGATCGTCGGGTACTGCGTGTACCAAGAGCCGCCCGTGTTGTGCGTGAGCACCGAGCGATCGATCTTGATGTCGCCCGTGTGGTTGTTGCTGACGAAGAAGATCGACGCTCCGTGCTGGACCACATCGTTGTCGTGGATCGCCGTGCCGCACAACGAGAGCGTCATCTCGTTGCCGTCGTTGTAGATCGCGCCACCGCTGCCGCCGCCGGGCGAGCTTCCTTGTGGCGGGTTGCCGCCGTTGCCGATCGCGTGGTTGTTCGAGAACACGCTGTTGATGACGTTCCACGACACGCCGATGCTGCTGATGCCGCCGCCGTTGGAGCACGTGTTGCCGAAGCCCTCCGCGCCGCCGAACGTGGAGTTCACGACGAAGATCGGCAGCCCCTGCGATTGGGAAAACGCGCGCACGCCCGCGCCGCCGACGTCGGGGCCGGTGTCCGCGCAGACATTGTTGAAGAACCGCGTGTTGACGAGGCGGAGCCGGCCGCCGCGCGCCCAGATCGCGCCGCCACCATCGAACTCGTCCTCGCTCTTCGAGTTCGCGTCGACGAACGTGATGTTCTGGACGGTGAGCCGCGGGTGATCTTGATCCTGGCAGTGCGAGGTCGTGAACACCTGCGCCTGGTCGCACGTGTTCATGTAGAGGATGCGCGTGCGACCGCCGCCGCTGAGCGTGACCTTGCCGCCGCCGTCGATCACGATCTCGGGGCCGGTGTTGTTCACGATCTTCGCCGGGCGATCGAGGGTGATGGTGACCGGATCGGGACCGCAGTCGAAGGTGATCACGCCGCCCGCAGCGACCGCCGCGATCACCGCGTCACCGGTGCAGCTCGCGGCGGTGCCGTCGCCGACGACGGTGCGCGGATTCGAGCTATCCGCGAGACCGGCTTCGGCAGGGATCGCGCACGTTCCGTCGGGATTGCCGGCGGCGGGGCCGTCTTCGGGATCCGTCAGCGGGTTGTCGACATCGATCCCGCCGCCGTCATCACCACAGGCCGCGAGCATCACGAGGACCAGCCAAACGCGCATGCAACCACGCTAACGCACTGATCGAGTAGGCGGGTGTGCGCTCGAGCCTCTCAACTCCGGTTCCGCTTGAGATGGCTGCTAACCCCAGAGCTTCGGTTGGACTGATCCGGCGTAGCGTAAGCGTAGGCGTTGGCGTCGGCGATATCGGTTTGGGCTTAGGTCGCGGTCCTGACTTGCTCGATCAGAAGGCAAACGAACACGAAGGAAGGCTGTGTCCCGCGAGGCGAGGGACGAGCCCCAAACAAGGCATCCCATCGAATAGGGAATGACGAAGCGGAGCCGGAAGGCTTTCAGACGGTCTTCAGCTGACGGGGGCGAGGCCCTTGGCCGCACGCAGATCACGCACGAGCTGCGCTTGGCCATCCGCGTGATAGCTCGAGCGAACGAGCGGACCGGACACCACGTGCGTGATGCCGAGCGACCGCGCGTACTGCTCGAGCTCGGCGAACTCCGTGGGATGCACGTAGCGCTCGATCGCGAGGTGCTGCTTGCTCGGCGACAGGTACTGGCCGAGGGTGACGATGTCGACGCCGAGGCCGGCCACGTCGCGCAGCACTTCCTCGATCTCCTCGCGAGTCTCGCCGAGTCCGAGCATGAGGCCGGTCTTGGTGATCGCGCCGCGCGAGCGAGCGTGCTCGAGGATCTTGTAGCTACGTGGATAGCTCGCCTGCACGCGCACCTGGCGCGAGAGCCGCGGGACCGTCTCGAGGTTGTGCGCGAACACGTCGGGGTTCGCGGCGAGGACGATATCGACGAGCTCGGTCTTGCCCTTGAAGTCACCGGCGAGGATCTCGAGCGTCATCGACGGGCACGCGGCCTTCGTGCGCGTGATCGTCTCGGCCCAATGCGCCGCGCCGAAGTCCGCGAGGTCATCGCGGTCGACGCACGTGATCACCGTGTGCTCGAGCGAGAGTCGCGACAGCATCTCGGCCACGCGGCGCGGCTCGTCGGGATCCGGTGGTAGCGGGCGACCCGTGGTGACATCGCAGAAGCGACAGCTGCGCGTGCAGATGTCGCCGAGGATCATGATCGTCAGCGCGCGGCGGGTCCAGCACTCGCCGATGTTGGGACAGCTAGCGCTCTCGCACACGGTGTGGAGCTGCAGCTCCTTGACCATCGCGCGCAGCTCGAAGTACGCGGGCTTCGTCGGCAGGGTCGCGCGGATCCACTCGGGGTGGCGGCGGCGAACCGGCGCGGCTTCGGGCGGATCCTGTCCGACCACCGGCTGGCCGACGACCGGAAGGTGAACGCGCGTGTCCGACATCCCCGGATGGATACCCCACGTTCGCGGGAAACGCGAGGTAGTCTCGATACGTGCGAACCGCGTGGGGTGTGATCGCGCTCGCCGCGGCGGCGGGCTGTCGCTGCAAGGACGCCACGCAGCCCGTGCAGAAGACGACCGGGCCAAAGGACGCGGCGGTCGTGGTACCGGTCGAGGCATCGATCAGCGAGGGTGAGTCGACGCGCGTGCTCCGGTGCTTGTTCGATCGAGCGCGCAGCTCGCGCGACGTGCTCTCGGTGCTCGGCGAGAACCTCGCGCCGCCGCTGCAGATCCGGCGCGCGGTGGACGTCGCCGCCGCGCGCGCGAAGGAAGATGGCGAGACGCCCGTGGCGCGCGTGCTGTTCGATGCGGTCGACGCGTACACCGAGAGCGGCGACCGCGATGGCCTGATCGCTACCTTCCAGGCGATCGACGCGCTGAGCGAGATCGATCCGATGCTGTTCGGTCACCACGGACCGCAGCGCACTCGCGTGGGGTTGCGCGTCGACGCGAAGGACTTCGGCGGCGACGAGCTAGAGATCACGCGCGAGCGCGCGCTCGCCGGCGACAAAGCGGGCGCCGCGCGGTTCTACGACGAGGTCGCCGCGAAGAGCGCGTCGACGCGCGGCGATGCCGAGCGGATCGGAGCGCTCGTCGCGATCGATCGCATCGCCGAGGCGAAGGCCGTGATCGCCGCCGCGAAAGAGGAGGATCGGCTCAAGCTCGCGGGCGTGTGGCTCGATGTCGCGTTGCGCCGTCCCGGTCCGATCGATGAAGCGATGCAGGTCGTGCTCGCCGAGCTCGCGACCGCGCCGGATCGCGCGCTGATCTGGTTTGGCGATCGCGCCACGTTCCGTCGTGCCGCGCGGCTCGGACGCGGGCGTGATCTGGCGCCGCTCTACAAGGCGCTGAAGGCGCGCTACGCGAGGGACGTCAAGACCGCGTCGTCGCGGCTGTCGACCGACTACGAGCTCGCGAGCATCGTCGGCGATGCCGAGGATCTGCGTGCGCTCGAGAAGGAGCCGCTGCTCGCGGACGAGCTGGCCGCGAAGACGCTGCCGATCGAAGCGGCGCTCGCGAAGGCGAAGGCGCAGAAGTATCCGCTCGCGAACTACACGCGCGTGTGGCTGCGCGCGGTCACGCAGCCCGTGCCGCCGGGCTTCGGCGCGACGCTCGTGACGACGATCTGTCCGCCGGAGAAGCCGCCGGCGAAGCCCGGAGCACCGCCGCTCGCCGGTGCGAGGCTGACGGTCAAAGAGAAGTCGCGCGGCATGCGCCAGGAGTGCCACCTGCACGACGTGATCGTCACGCTCGCCGATGCGGGCGGGACGAAGCTCGGCAGCGAGACGCTCGAAGGCGAGTGCACCGGCGCGTGTACGGCCGCCGAGAAGCGAGAAGGGCAGAGGAGCCTCGACGAGATCCAGAAGCGCATCGACGACGGCGAAGCGAGCCAATCGCAGACGGACTACAACTTCACGGACTGCATGTTCCGCGGTCCCGACGTCGGCACGTCGATGACCGTCGCCGGGCGTCAGCTCGCGTTGATCCCGGTCACCGGCATCGGTCCGCACGACGTTCCGAACACGGGCTATCTCATCGCGATCGAGGTCTGCGGCGCGCTGCACGTGCTCGACTCGTTCGGCACGATGTACGCGCACCACTGGAAGCCCGAAGAGCTGACGTTCCGCGAGTCCGCGGACAAGTCGCAGATCATCGTCGACGGAGCATCGAACTTCTATCGCGGCGTGGTCGTGCGGATCACGCTGCCGGCGACATGTCCCGGCGCGCCCGCGCTCGAAGCGCTCGAGACCGAGTGACTCAGTCGCCGTAGCGTGGCTTCGAGATCAGCGCCGCGAACGGAGCGCGCTTCTTCGCATCGTCCGGATCGAGGATCGTCCCGCAGATCCATCCGCCCTCGACCTTCTCGACGAGGACATCGGCCTTGACCGCGCTCGGCGCTCCGACGGCGCCGAGTCGCATCGTGGCGGCGCGCGATCCATCGCGATAGCGACCGCGCTCGAGCTTCTTGCTCGCGAGCGTGTACACGACCGCCTTCTGCGTGCCGCGTGCGACCGCGTGCCCCGGTCGATAGCCGCCGGCGACGAGCTTGAAGTCCGCGAACCACAGCTCCGTCGCTTTCACGCGACTCACCGCGTACGCGGACACCACGCGGTCGATCGAGCCGCGCGTCGGCAGCGGGATCGTCGTCGGGCGCGTGCAGCCCTTCGGGAGATCCGTCCAGGTCATCTCGACATCGGCCTCGGCCACCGGCTCCTCGCCGCGCTTCGGTGCTGCGAGCGGCTTCGCGCTGGATGCACCCGCGATCACCACCGGCGTGAAGCGATCGATCAGCGTGCCATCGCCGAGCTGGCCGACGTCATTCGCGCCCCAGCACGCGAGCGCGCCGCTATCGAGGACCGCGCACCACGATCGATCCGCGCCGGCGATCGCGACGGGCTTGCCGGGAAGCGCGACGATCTTCGCCATCGTCGTCTCGTCGTCGCCGGGTCCGATGCCGAGCTGGCCGGCATCGTTGCGTCCGAGGCAGGCGACGCCCGACCCCGCGAGCGTGCAGGTCACGCCGATCGCGCTGCGCCGATCCACCGTGTTGAGCGGGCCCTTCCACGCGACGAGCTTGCCCCTCGTGTCCCAGCACACGACGCCGCCGCTCTTGCGGTGCGCGCACCGCGTGGCGAACAGCGCCTCGGCGTCGGTGATGCCCTTCACGGGGACAGCCTTGCCGCGCGTGAGTGTGGTGACCGTGCCATCGCGGTGCAGTGCATCCGTCGAATCGCGCTCGCGCGACGACAGCGCGATCACGTTGAGCAGCGCCTTGCTCGTCGTCGTGCCGTCGATGCGAAGCACGTCGCCGGTGCGGGTCAGCGCCCACGCGCGATCGGGCGCATCGATGCGAACGTCGATCGCTTCACCGACGCTGACGAGCTCGAGCTTCGGTACGCCGATCGCCACGGAGCCCATGGCGATATCACCACTTCGCGCGGCGATCGCGAGCTGACCGTGGGCGAGATGGAACGACGCCGCCTCGGGCGCGCCGCTGACATCGACGGGAACGACGCTGCCGACCTCGCCGGGCCGCGCGCTGCCCCAGCAGCGAACGATCCCGTCGGCGCGTCGCGCGCAGGTCATCGTCGCGAACGTCTCGACCTGCGCGACCTTCGCGTCGCTCGCGCCGAGCGCGGCCGTCGGAACCGTGGGCACGGTCGGCGCGATCGTCGGTGCGCGCGCGTCGGGCGGCGCCTCGGCATCGACGGAAACCGACGCATCGCTCGCCTTGTCGGTGGACGTGTCGGGGCTCGCCCTGTCGGTGGACGTGTCGGTGCTCGCTTTGTCGGCGCTCGCTTTGTCGGCGCTCGCTTTGTCGCCGGTTGCCTTGTCGGCGGCGGCCTTCTCCGCCGCCTCGCGATCCGCGGGCCGCGTGCACGCGCACGCGAATGCGACGAACGCGATCCACCGGTACATCGGACCATCGATAGCACGCGGCCGGTGCGAATGCCGGACCGCGAGGACCGAACGAACACCGCGTCGCGGATACCCGATCGCGAGGATCGGACGATCACCTCGTTGGGGATACCCGATCGCGAGGACCGAACGATCACCCGACCGAGGTGAACGATCGTGTCGGATCGGGTGCCCGCGCCCGTCGCGCCTACAGGTCGATCGCGTGGCCGAACGCGGCCTCCGTCGCGCCCTTGATCGTCTCGGAGAACGTCGGGTGCGCGTGGATCGTCGCGAGAAGACTCTCCGCGTTGACCTCGGTGGTCTTCGCGAGCGCGAGCTCGGCGATCAGGTCGGTGACCGCGGGGCCGATCAAGTGCGCACCGACGAGCGCCTTGGTCTCGGCGTGCCAGATCACCTTCACGAAGCCGGTCGTGTCTCCGGCGGCGCGCGCCTTCGCGAGCGCCGTGAACGGGAACTTGCCGACCTTGATCGGGATGTTCTGCGCCTTCGCTTTCTCCTCGGTCAGACCGACCGATGCGATCTCGGGGTGACAGTACGTGCACGCGGGAATCGCATGGTACGCGACCGGCTCCGCGTGGACCCCCGCGATCTTCTCGGCGACGAACACGCCCTCCGACGACGCGACGTGCGCGAGGCCGCGACCGATGACATCACCGATCGCCCACAGGTTGTCGCCGCAGCGGTTCTCGCTGTCCGTCTTGATGTAGCCGCGGTCGAGCACCACGCCGTGGGCTTCGAGCCCGAGGTTCTCGGTGTTCGCCTGCACGCCGACGGCGACGAGGAGGATGTCCGCTTCGATCGTGACTGCGGTGCCGCCGTCCTTGGGCTCCGCGACGATGGCGACCTTGGTGCCGTCGGAGGTCGCGCTCGTGAGCTTGTGGCCGACGAGCGACTTGATGCCGCGCTTGTCGAACGCGCGAGCGAGCTCTTTGCTGATCTCCGGATCCTCGTTGGGCACGAGGCGCGGCATGAACTCGACGATCGTCACCTCGACGCCGAGGGACCGATAGAAGCTCGCGAACTCGACGCCGATCGCGCCCGCGCCGAGGACGACCATGCGCTTCGGCTGCTCGGCCAGCGTCATCGCCTTGCGGTACTCGATGATGCGCTCGCCGTCGATCGTGATGCCGGGCAACGAGCGCGCACGGCACCCCGTCGCGACGATCACGTGCTTGGCCGCGATCGTGCTCGATGTTCCGTCGGCCTGAACGTCGATCTGGTGCGGATGCCACGCGCCCTTGCGCGGCAAGAGCTTCGCGACGCCGCTGATCGAGTCGATCTTGTTCTTCTTGAACAAGAACCCGACGCCCTTGCTCACCTTGTCGGCGACGCCACGGCTGCGCGCGATGATCGCGGCGAAGTCCGGCTTGATGTCACCGACGGTGATGCCGAAGTCCTTCGCGTGGAGGAACGTCTCGAGGACCTCGGCGGAGCGGAGCAGGGCCTTGGTCGGGATGCAGCCCCAGTTGAGGCAGATGCCGCCGAGGTTCTCGCGCTCGATGCACGCGGTGCGCAGGCCGAGCTGCGCTGCGCGGATCGCGGCGACGTAACCGCCGGGTCCCGAGCCGATGACGACGACGTCGTACGGAGCTGGCGCGTCGCTCATAGCGCGAGCGACTCCGGCTTCTCGAACAGCTCGGCGAATGCCTGGAGCCAGCGCGCGCCGAGGGCGCCGTCGATGACGCGGTGATCGCACGACATCGTGACCGTCATCCGCTTGCCGGCGACGATCGCGCCGGTCTTGTCGATCACCGGCTCGTCGACGGTGGTGCCGATCGCGAGGATGCCGCCCTCGGGTGGATTGATGATCGCGGTGAACCGCTCGATGCCGTACATGCCGAGGTTCGACACCGTGAACGTCGAGCCGCTGATCTCGTGGGCCTTGAGCTTCTTGGTCTTCGCGCGCTCGGCGAGGTCCTTCACCTCGACGGCGATCGCGCCGATGCCTTTTTGATCCGCATCGCGAATCACGGGCGTGACGAGGCCATCTTCGATCGCCACCGCGACGCCGACGTGCACGCGATGGAATCGATGGATGCTCTCGCCGGCCCAGCTCGCGTTGCACTCGGGCACCCGGCGCAGCGCGAGCGCGACGGCCTTGATGACGAGGTCGTTGACGCTGACCTTGCCGCGATCACCGAGCAACTCGTTCAAGCGCTGGCGGAACGCGAGCAGCGGCGCCGCGTCGAGCTTTCGCATCAGATAGAAGTGCGGGACATCGCGCTTCGCTTCCGTCAGGCGCGCGGCGATCCGCTTGCGCATGTTCGAGGCGGGGATGTCCTCGAAGTCTGCGTCGGTGTCCGGCACCATCTGGCGCGCGGTCCGCACCGCGAGCGCGGTCTCTTTCGGCTCGTCGTGATCGTCGGAAGTCTCGGGCGCCTCGGCCTGCGTCGCGGCGGGCCTCGCGCCGCCATCGGCCGCGGCCTTCACGTCGCGCTCGACGATCCGACCGCCGGGGCCCGAGCCGTCGACGGTGCGCAGATCGATGCCGAGCTCGATCGCGAGCGTCTTCGCGAGCGGCGACGCGAGGACCTTGCCACCCGCCGGTGGCGCGTCACCCGCCTTGGCTGTCTTCGCCGCGGGCTTGGCCTCGGTCTTGGCCTCGGTCTTTGCCGCAGTCGCCGCAGGCTTCGCGGTCGCTTCCTCGCTCTTCGCGCCGGCCTTCGCCGCGGGAGGCTTCTCGCCGTCGGGTACCGCCTTCGCGGGCGCTTGCTTCGGCGCTTCCTTCGCGGCGCCGGTGCCCTTGGCTTCGGCTTCGAGTGCGGACGTGTCCTCGCCGGGCTTGCCGAGGATCATCACCGGCGCACCGAGCTTGACGGTCTCGCCTTCCTTCACGAGGAGCTTCAGGATCGTGCCCGCGTCCTCGACGTTGAAGTCCATGTTCGCTTTGTCGGTCTCGACCTCGGCGACGAGATCTCCCGGCGAGACTTTGTCGCCTTCCTTCTTCGTCCAGCGAACGAGCACGCCCTCTTCCATGGTTGGAGAGAGCTTCGGCAGTCCCAGAATTTGTGCCATGGCAGTTACTCCAGATAGAGAGCGCGCTTGACCGCAGCGACGACGTCTTTGACCTGCGGCTGCACTTCGTCCTCGAGGTTCTTCGCGTACGGCATCGGCACGTCATCGCTCGTGACACGCTCGATCGGAGCGTCGAGCGAATCCATGCACGTCCTCTGCATCTGATACGCGACCTCGGCACCGAAGCCGGCGACCGGCCAGCCGACCTCCACGATCACGCAGCGTCCGGTCTTCCGGACACTCTCCGCGAGCGTGTCGACGTCGAGTGGACGCAGCGTGCGCGGATCGACGACCTCGCACTCGATGCCTTCCTCGGCGAGGACCTTCGCCGCGTCGAGGCACGTCCACACCATCTTGCTCCACGCGATCAGCGTGATGTCCTTGCCCTCGCGCTTCACGTCGGCGACGCCGATCGGGATCAGATCGTCGTCGGGGCCCTTCACCTCGGGAACTTCCCAGGTCGTGTTGTAGAGCGTCTCGCCCTCCATGAACACGACCGGGTTGTCGTCGCGGATCGCGGACTTGAGGAGGCCTTTCGCGTCGAACGCCGTCGACGGCATCACGACCTTGAGGCCCGGCACGTGCGCGTAATAGCTCTCGAGCGCTTGGCTGTGCTGCGAGCCGACCTGCACCGCGGGACCGCTCGGGCCGCGGAACACGATCGGGATGTTGTACTGGCCGCCCGACATCTGAAAAATCTTCGCCGCGTTGTTCACGATCTGATCGATCGCGACGAGCGAGAAGTTGAACGTCATGAACTCGATGATCGGCCGCAAGCCGACCATCGCAGCGCCGACGCCGATGCCCGCGAAGCCCATCTCCGCGATCGGCGCATCGACGACGCGACGCTCGGAGAAGCGCTGCAACAGCCCCTGCGTGACCTTGTACGCGCCGTTGTAGTGACCGACCTCCTCACCCATGATGAAGACGTTCGGATCGCGCTCCATCTCCTCGCGCATCGCTTGGTTGAGCGCTTCTCGATAGCTGATGACGGCCACGGCTACTCCTTGATCACGTACTTCTTGTATTCGTCGGCGGGCGGCGAGTCCTCGGCGAACTTCACCGCATCTTCGATCTCGAGCCGCACGTCTTCTTCCATCGTCTCGAGGTCATTCTCGGGGAAGCCGACGTCGAGCAATCGCTGGCGACAGCGCCCGAGCGGATCGCGGCGCTTCCACTCTTCGACCTCGTCCTTCGTCCGGTACAGGCCCGGGTCGGACATCGAGTGTCCGCGAAAGCGATAGGTCACGACCTCGACGAGCGTCGGCTCGCCGGTGGTGCGCGCACGCTCGACCGCTTCGGCGATGCGGCGCTTCACCTTGATCACGTCATCGCCATCGAAGCGATCGCGCGGCATGCCGTGCGCGAGCGCGCGCAGCGAGACGTCTTCGACCGCGAGCGAGCGATAGAGCGGGGTGCCCATCGAGTACTGGTTGTTCTCGCAGATCAGGACGATGGGCAGCTTCCACAGCGCCGCGAGCGCCAAGCCTTCCGCGAAGCCGCCGATCGTCGACGCGCCCTCGCCGAAGAAGCACAGCGAGACCGCGCCATCGCCGCGATACTTCGACGCGAACGCAGCACCCGCGGCGATCGGAACGTGACCGCCGACGATGCCGTAGCCGCCGAGGAAGTTCGTCTTCTTGTCGAAGATGTGCATCGAGCCACCGAGGCCCTTCACGCACCCGGTCTTCTTTCCGTACAGCTCGGCCATGATCGCGCGGGCCGAGACGCCCTTCGCGTACGCGTGACCGTGCTCGCGATAGGTCGCGACGACGTAGTCCTTCTCCTGCAGCGACGCGATCGCGCCGACGCACACGGCTTCCTGGCCGATGATCAGGTGAAGAAAACCGCCGATCTTGCCCTGCGAATACGCTTTGGCGCTCGCTTCCTCGAGCCGCCGGATCGCGAGCATCTGGCGATACAGCGGCGCGAGCTCTTCGGCTGTTGTTTCGACGACATCGGAGTCGTCGCGTTCGATTCGCTTGGAATCGGGAGTACTCATCGAGACGGTCGCCACGGGCGGACCATACCCAGGCGCGCGCCGATCCCCAACCTCCCACGTGCGCGTATTTACGTCGCGTTTCGCAACGCAGCGCGTGGTGACTAGGGCGTGAAGTCGCCCATCGCGGTGCCATCCGCGTTGATCGGGATGCGGCGCCCGCCGATCCCGATCTCGACGGCGCGAAAGCGCTTCGGCAACTGATCGACAAAGAACTGACCGATCGCGCAGGGCACCGGCGTGAAGCCGACCTCGTCACCGATGTCGGTCGCGAAGAACGTGAGGGTGAAGTCCGGCTGGGCCGCGCAGCTCGCGGCGTTCGCGTCGCCGCCGCGCACCGTCCAGGTCACGGTCACCTCGCGAACGTTCGACGGATCCGTGCACGCGTGATCGCGCCCGCACACGTCGGGCGACGAGCATTCGCTGTTCGACGTGCAATCGCTCTGTCCGCTCGTCGGACAGCCGCTGCACGCGAGGAGCAACGCACCGACGAGCGCCTTACTCGACATAGAACGGGCTGGTGTAGATCCACGGCAGCTCGACCTCGGCCATCTCGGTGCCGAGATCGTGGAGATACGGTCCGAGGTGACGCGGGACCATCGTGATCTCGACGCGGTACGCGCCGGGAGCTCCGAGGTTGACGTTGACCTGTCCATTGCTGCTGATCTGACCGTCGACGTTGGCGACTTGTTGCACGACACCGGCGCGGTCGATCCAGAATACCTTGGCGACAATCGCAGGGAGCGGCAAGGATGGATCGAGGCCGCGCACGACGGGGATATCGACGTGGAGCACGGGCGTCCCGGTCGAGGGCACCGTGGAGCCGAGCTCGTACGTCGTCCCACCGCCGGTGACGTAGGTGTCGAAGCCGTCGGGGGTTCCGAGGATCTCGAACACCGCGTAGTTGCGGCCGGTGCGCAGCGCCGCCTTCACTTGGTCGACATCGGTCGGATCGGTGACGAGCGCGATGTTGCCGAACCAGCGCATCACGCGGCGGTACGAATCGCCTCGCTCGCCGTCCGCGAGCATGATCGGCAGCGCGTTCTCGTGCGCGTCGCTGCCCGCGGTGATCGCGATGTGCCGCCCTTCACCGAGCAGCGTTTGCCACTTGGCGATCGCCGGCTGGTTCGGCGTCAGAAACGCGAGCACCGCGAGGTCGGGCTCCGGGTGGCCCGCGTTCGTGTCCGCGAACTCGACCGCGCCCGCGATCGCCGATGCGGAGTCGAGGCCGAGATACTGCTCGCGAATGTTCGGATCGATGTTCGCGTGGAGGTTGTAGACCTCGATCCCGTCGGGCTCGACCTCGCGCAGCGTCGAGATCTCCTTGCTCTCGGTGTGTGCGACCCACACCAGGCCGCCGGCATCGCGAAATGCCGCCGACGCCGCGGCATCGTTGCCGTTGTAGATCGCGTGCCGCTCGGAGACGGATCCCGTCACGTGGCGATCGAGCATGATCGGCATCAGATCGTTCTCGCCGCCGATCGTGACCTGGACCGTGTGGCCATCCGCACAATGAATGCGCGAGGCGATCTGATTCGCGCCGCGCATGACCGGCGTATCGGTGCCGCGCATGCTGAACAGCGTCGTGAACTCCTCGTCCGCCATCGTGTCGTCGTGGTCGGTGAGGTTCGCGTAGTCGATCTTCGTAGTGCACAGGGCGTCCCGCAGGTGCGCCAGGCAGGGCTCGTTGGGCGCTCCTCCGGGCCGCGGGTCGTCGTCGCAGGCGTCGTGGGAGTAGGGCGAGTGCAGATGGACGATGCCGCGAGCCGGGGTCATACCCCGTCGCTCCCCCATGACGCTCGCGCTGGGAAGTGTCCTATCCCATGCTGGAAGTTCGGGCGGCGTCGAGGCCGAGTCGCCACATGCCACGCACGACAACGTGATCCATATCCACTTCACGACGCGACTCTATAACTACCGCCTCATGATAGCGACGACGGAGATGTTCGAGGGTGCGTGCTAACATCACGATCGTTCGTGAGGGCTCGTGTCGATCACCGGAACTCGGCGATCCTGCTCGCCGTTTGCCTCGGCGTCGTAGGGTGCTTGCCGCCCAAGCCGCCACCGAAGCCGGTGTACGAGCCGGGCAAGCTCGTGTTCGCGGTGTTGCCCGCGGAGAGCCAGACGTTCCCGATCGCGGCGCGGGCGGCCACCGAGCGGCTGCGGCGCGCGCGCGTGAAGGGCCTCGACGAGCCGCAGATGTCGAAGGTCTCGCTCGACATCGTGCAGCTGCAGATCGAGTGCGTCGAACCGAACGCGTCCTGCTACGAGGCCGTGGGCAAAGAGCTCGCCGCGAATCAGATGTTGTTCGCCGAGATCGTGAGCGGCCCGCGCAAGGACTCGATCCGCGTGACCGTCACGTTGTTCGATGTCGATCTCAAGAAGCGCCGTAAAGCCGCGAGCAAGGTGTTCGCCTCCGAGGAAGACGTCGTGTGGGGTGTCGCCGACGTGATCGCCGAGGCGACCAAGTTGTGACCGATCCGGCGAAGCCATCGGGCGAGGAGCTCGTCGAGATCGAGGCGATGGACCTCGAGGAGTGGGAGCGCGACAAGCACACGCCGCAGCAAGGCGGCGAGCAGATGGCGGAGCTGCTCAAGCAGACGGCCGCGGCGCCACCGCCGGTGCCCGCATCGAAGAAGACCCAGACGATCGCGCGCACGGTGTTGCGTCCGCCTGCGAAGGACCGCGACGGTGTCGATGGCCCCACCGTGCGCAACGCGGGCGCGAGCCTCCCCGCGACGCGCACCGACGACAAGACGCCGCCGTCCACGCCGCGGACGACCACGACGATCGCCATCGATCAGCTGCGCCCTCCGGCGAAGACGCCCGCTGCAGGGACGCCCACACCGCCCGCGATGCCACGCACGACGACGAGCATCGCGACGGATCAGCTACGTGCGCCCGCGAAGACACCCGCCGTCGGCACGCCGACCCCCGTCGCGGGAGCCTCGATCACGCCATCGCGCACGCAAACGCCGCCCGCCGGCACGCCGGTCTCGCGCAACACGATGGTGCGCACGCCGCCCACCGGCGTTCCGGTCTCGCCGCGTCCCGAGGTGCCCGTGTCGAGCGCGCAGCGTCCGCCCGATGCACCGAAACCGCCGGCCACGCCGACACGCACGCCACCCGCCGGTGTACCGAGCACGGCCGCGAAGTCGGACGCGAAGGCCACGCAAGCGTTGCCCTCGGATCTGATCGCGCCGGCGAAGGCGGCACCGCCGCGAACGCCCGCGGCCGGTGTGCCGAGCACGAAGACGCCGCCGGTCGGCGTGCCGAGCACGGCTGCGAAGTCGGACGCGAAGGCGACGCAAGCGCTGCCGACGGATCTGATCGCGCCCGCGAAGCCCGCGCGCACGCAGACTCCCGCGAGCGGTGTGAAGTCGCCGCCGCCGCCGAGCGCGCTCGATCCCGACACCGAGGGATGGTCGCTTCCCGACGACGATCTGTCGGTTCCGATCGAGGCGCCGAAGGTTGTCATCGAGCCGAAGGTCGTCGTGTCGATCGATCCGCCGAAGGCTGTCGCGTCGAAAAGCGCGGCGCCGATCGATCCCTCGAAGGTGGTCGCGCCGACGCCAAAGCTCGAGGCGCTGCAGGCCGAGAACTGGTCGCTCCCCGACAGCATCGTCGACGACTCGCCGGCGGATCCGAACCTCGGCTCCATCCCGATCGCCGCGCTCGCGGGCCAGGTCACGCCGATCCCCGAGCCGCTCGGCACGAACAAGCGCGCGGGAAGCGAACCCTCGATCACGAGGCCGGCCTCGAACGAGGCAACTCCCTCGAAGCGCGCGGCGAGTGAGCCGGCACCGACGCGTGCGCCGAGCGAGCCGTCGATCGCGCCGAAGCGCGCGGCGAGCGAACCGGCACCGACGACCAAGCGCGCTGCCAGCGAGCCGGCACCGAAGCGCGCGTCGAGCGAGCCGACCACCGTCGTCGATCCCGAGGCGGTCACGGGCATTCGCGATCCGATCGTGGAGACCGAGTCGACGCACATCGGTGCGGCACCGGCTTCGAGCGTCGGCGCCGATCCATCCGACGACGCGGTCACGAACGTCGCCGCCGATCCGACGACGAACGAGATCACCGGCGTCGGCGTGGATCCGTCGAACGAGATCTCGAGGGTCGGCGCCGAGCCGTCTGCGAGCTCGAGCGAGGTCACGAGGGTCGGCAGCGATCCGTCGGGCCACGCGATCACGAGGGTTGGCAGCGAGGTCACGACGGTCGGCAGCGATGCGTCGGCTGCCGAGGTCACGAAGGTTCGCGAGCCGAACGGCGCGCTGAACAAGACGATGGTCGGTGTCGCTGCAGGTCCAGGGTCGCGCGCGGCGGGTGCGCCACCTCCGACGCCGACGCGCACGCAGACTCCGATCGCCGGTGTCCCGGCCTCTCCACCGCCGACGCCGACACGCACGCAGACTCCGATCGCCGGTGTCCCGACATCGCCGCCGATCGGCGCCGCGGCCGCGGGGACGCTGGTGAGCGCATCGGGCGCGTCGAGTGCGGCGGTCACGAGTGGCGCCTCGGCGCCGACGCTGCTCAACGCCGAGCCCGCGGCGCCACTACCGCCGCCCCCGACGGCGCCGGCTCCGCTACCGCCACCGCCGGTGGTCGCACCGAAGCCGCCCGCGCGTCCCGCACCAGCCCTCGCGCCGGCACCCGCGCTGTTCGATGGCGCGGCGAAGAGCGAGCGCGATGTCGACACGGACTCGTTCCCGGTCGTTCGCCCCGGCTCGTCGAAGAAGACGATCATCCTCGTCGGTGCGGCCGCGGCGATCCTGCTCGTCATCATCTTGGTGTTCGCGCTGGGTGGGAAGAAGAGCGAGTCGACGACGACCGCGAAGACCGACCCGCCGGTCGTGAAGGAGCCGGTCGAGCAGCCGCCGGTGAATCCGCCCGTGAACCCGCCGGTCGACAACCCACCCGTCGACAACGGCAGCAACGTCGCGGCGACCGGCAGCGACACGGCGACCGGCAGCGACACGGCGACCGGCAGCGACACGGCGACCGGCAGCGATACGAACGTCGATCCGCCGACGACGAATCCGACGACGAACCCACCGATCGATACGACGCGCACGAACCCCACGACCGCGACCACTCCGACGACGCGCACGAACCCCACGACGCGCACGAACACGAATCGGAACAATCGCAATACCCGGATCAAGACGAAGACCCCGACGGAGACGCCGACGACGAATGTCTCGCCGCCCGCGGGCGACACGATGGCGACGGCGCGTGCGGCCTACGATGCGGGCAACAAGCGTCTCTACGCGGGCGATCCGATGGGGGCGATCGTCGAGTTCAAGCAAGCGCTCGCGGCCGCACCGGGATACGCCGCGGCGCACCGCGGGTTGGGGCTCGCGTACACGCTCGGCGGTGACAAGGTGAAGGCGATCGCGTCGTTCAAGGCGTACCTCGCAGCATCGCCCGGTGCGAAAGACACCGCGAAGATCCAAGAGCGCATCGCCGCGCTGCAGTCGAAGTAAGCGACACGCGCGTCGTTGGCGCGTTGTCATTGGCGCGTCGTCGTTGGCGCGTCCTTGTTGGCGCGTCTTTGTTGGCGCGTCTTTGTTGGCGCGTCGTCGTTGGCGCGTGCGTCAGTTCGGGACGACTTGGACGTCGGCGAGCACGCCGTAGTGATCGCTCGCGCAGATCGAGTCCTCGCCATCGCCTTCGCGATCGGTGAGCACCACGCGCGAGCCGTGGATCGTGCCGCGCCCGTCCTTCTTGCGCGAGGTCACGTAGACGTAGTCGATGCGGCGGTCGATATCGAGCGAGCGCAGCGGCCGCGTGAAGCGGTTCTCGCTCGACCACGTGATGCCGTGCGCGGGGCCTTCGCCAGGCGAGGGTTCGCGATGGAGGCGGAGCCACGCGTCTTGAAAGTGCGTGCGCCGGCCGGCGAGCGTGGTGAGGCCGCGCAGGAAGCGCATCTCGTCGCTGTCGGGGGTGGCGTTCATGTCGCCGCACAGGATCTGCGGCGGTGACGTGTCGGTGCGCAGATCGCGGATCGCGGCGTCGATCGCGAGCACCTGCTTCTCGCGGGCGACGCCGTCGTCGAGGCGATAGTGCAGGTGGGTCGTGTGGATCCACACCGGCTCCGCATCGGTCGCGACCTGCGCGGAGAGGAGGAGGCGCGAGTCGGCGGGGCGGGGCTCGGGCAGCGCTTGCGTGCGTGTGGACACGATCTCGCGCGCGAGGATCGCGAGGCCTTCTTGGCCGGGGGCGAGCTTCGGGTGGTCGTCCCATTCGCACGCGACCGCGTAGTGCGCGACGAGGCCGAGCGCCGCGGCGATCGTGTGCGCGGTGGTCGTGCCGAGCTTGCCGTCGAGGGGGCGCACCTCTTGGAGGCAGATCACGTCGGGGGCGAGGTCACGCAGCTGGCGGATCGCGAGGTCGAGGCGACGATCGAGCGGCGGCTCGGTGCCCCAGAAGTTCAGCGTGACGACGCGGAGGTTCGTACCCACGGGTCACTCACGATAACCGCAGCGCGCGCCGGGTGTCTCGCAGGTGACGACCTCGACGAGCGTGGGCAATTTTGGCTGCAGTCGCTTCCAGAACCACAGCGACAGGAGCTCGCTCGTGGGATTAGCCAGGCCTTCGATCTCGTTGAGCACGCGATGATCGAGCTCGTCGACCAGCGGCATCACGATCGCGTCGAGATCGCCGAAGTCGAGCAGCCAGCCGAGCTCGGGATCGACCGTGCCTTCGAGGATCACGTCGACCGTGTAGCTGTGCCCGTGCATTCGCGCGCACTTATGAGTTGGTGCCACTCGTGGCAGGAAGTGCGCAGCTTCGAAGCGATAGGTCCGCTCGAGACGGGTCGGCATGGCGAGGTTTTGTAGCACGCGTAGAATCGGCTGGTTCACTTGAAGACTGATCGCCGTCTCGATCGTCGTATTTGGCAACTGGCGTTCGCTCGTTCGGTCAACACGATGGGCCTGTCCCTCGTGATGACGTTTCTCGGGATCTACATCGTCAAGACGCGCGGCTATCCGGCGTGGATGTACGGCGTGATCGCGCTGTGCGGCAACCTCGGTCAGTCGCTGTCGAACGCGTGGGCCGGGCAGCTCTCGGATCGCATCGGGCGCAAGCCGCTGATCACCACGTCGCTGTTCGTGCGCAGCGGCTTCATCGCGCTGCTCGGCGTGCAGGTGCTGCTCGATGCACCGATCTGGGCGCTCGGAGCAAACCTCGTGATCACCTCGGGGCTGCGCGGATGCTTCGAGCCGGTGTCGTACGCGCTTGTCGCCGATGTCGCGCTGCCCGAGCAGCGAATCGCCGCGTTCGGTCTGCAGCGCATGGGCGTGAACCTCGGCTGGGCGATCGGTCCCGCGCTCGGTGGCTTGCTCACGCTCGTGATGCCGTACGGCGTGGTGTTCTTCATCGCGGCGTTCGGGATGATCATCGCGGCGCTCGTCGTCCTGCCGATCGAGGATCCGGTGCGTCGCACCGGCGCGGCGGCGAGCCCGCCGATCGGCGACGCGCTGCGAGCGGCGTGGGCCGATCGCACGATCAAGCTGCTGCTGATGGCGACGTTCTTCGCCGCGCTCTTGCAGACGCAGATGTTCTCGACGTTCTCGATCTACATGACCGACGAGCTCGCGATGACGAAGGCCAACGTCGGCCTGATCTACGCGCTGAACGGCGGCACCGTGTTGCTGCTGCAGCTCCCCGCGCTCGCGCTGATCCGGCGCGTGGGCATCGGCGTCGCGCTGCCGTACTCGGCGATCGTCAACACGATCGGCTACGCGATGATCGGCGCCGCGAGCGGGATGGGCGGCTGCGCGCTCGCGATGGTCGTGATCACGATGAGCGAGGTCGTGCTGTCACCGGCGCACCAGACCGCGGTCGCCGAGATCGCCGATCCCGCGCAGCGCGGGCGCACCTACGGCGTCATCGGGTTCGCGCAGATGATGGGCGTGGCGCTCGCGCCGCTCCTCGGCGGCGTGCTGCTCGACGCGATCGGCGATCACCATGGAGCGACCTGGCTCACGATCGCGACGCTCGGCTGCGCGCAGGTGTTGTACCTGTTCGCGTTCGTGCGCCGCCGCCGCTGATCACTTCTTGGGCAGGCCGGCTTCGACCGCCGCGACGACCTTCGGGTCATCGGGCTTGGTCTTCGGCGAGAACCGCGTGATCGTCTTGCCGTCCGCGGAGACGACGAACTTTTCGAAGTTCCACTGGATGTCACCGGTCTTCCCGGTGTCGTCGGTGAGCGGGACGAGCTCTTTGTAGATCGCGTGGCGCTTCTCGCCATTCACGTCGATCTTCTCCATCATCGGGAACGTCACGCCGTAGTTCTTCGAGCAGAACGTCTCGATCTCTTCGGCGCTACCGGGCTCCTGACCGCCGAACTGGTTGCAGGGGAAGCCGACGACGGTGAAGCCCTTGTCGGCGTACTTCTTCTGCAGATCCTCGAGCTGCGTGTACTGGGGCGTGAGGCCGCACTTGCTGGCGACGTTCACCAGCAACAGCGCCTTGCCCTTGAAGGCCTCGAGCTTCGTGTCCTTGCCCTGGAGGGTCTTGATCGGTGCAGTCCACATGGCGCGTTCCTTTACAGGGGCCTTGGCCGCCGGCTTGGTCGGCTTGGCCTTCGAGTCGGGTTTGGACTCCGCCGTCGAGCAGCCAACCGAGCTAGCGATCAGAGCGAGACTGAGAAAACCGGCGAGCCTCATGAGCGCGACCGTACAATAATGAGCCGCCGAGGCAAGGGCTTTGCTATAGGTGTCCCCGCCTCGGGCCCGCCATGCGCCACATCTACGCCGATTTCATCGACCGCGTCGCCAAGCCCATGCGCTACCTCGGCGGCGAGTACCAAGCCGTCGTCAAAGATGGCCCCGGCTTCGAGTCCGTGGAGGCGCGCGTGTGCCTCGCGTTCCCCGACGTCTACGACATCGGCATGTCCCATCTCGGGACGAAGATCATCTACTCGCTGCTCAACAAGGATCCGCACATCTCCTGCGAGCGAGCGTTCGCGCCGTGGACCGACATGGAAGCCGAGCTGCGGCTGCGCGAGCTGCCCCTCGTGTCGCTCGAGTCGTCGCGACCGCTGTGCGAGTTCGATGTCATCGGCATCTCGCTCCAGTACGAGCTGACGTTCACGAACGTGCTCACGCTCCTCGATCTCGGCCGCATCCCGCTGCGCGCCGCGGATCGCACGGGCGATCAGGAGGCGGCCACGCTCGTGCTCGTCGGCGGCCCCACGGCGTCACATCCCGAGCCGATGGCCGCGTTCATCGATGCCGCGTTCGTCGGTGAAGCCGAGGAGCTCCTGCCCGCGGTGGTCCTCGCGTGGGCCGCGATGCGCCGCGAGATCCGCGCGGGCTCGCGCACGCGCCTCGATGCACTCGCCGAGCTCGCCTCGCGCTTCCCGCTCTACGTCCCCGCGCTGTACGCGACCGAGGTCGACGAAGCGACGGGCATGACCGTCGTCGGCGCGCCGCTCGATCCGCGCGTGCCCGCACGCATCGGCCGCGCGATGGTCGAGGATCTCGACGCGTATCCGTTCCCCACGGACACCCCGGTCCCGTACGCCGAGGCGGTGTTCGAGCGCGCCTCCGTCGAGATCGCGCGCGGTTGCACGGAAGGCTGCCGGTTTTGCCAGGCCGGCATGATCTACCGCCCGGTGCGCGAGCGCTCGCCGGGCTCGATCGCGGACTCGCTGATCGGCGGCGCCGAAAAAGCCGGCTACGAAGAGACGGGCCTGACCTGCCTGTCGACGGCGGACTTCTCGAGCATCACGCCGCTCGTGAAGTCGCTCGCGGGCGAGCTGCGCAAGCGCGGTATCTCGATGTCCGTCGCATCACTCCGCGCGTACGGGCTCAACGAGGATCTCCTCGACGAGCTCGCGCTCACGCGGATCAGCGGCCTCACCTTCGCCCCCGAGGCGGGCACGCAGCGCATGCGCGACGTGGTCAACAAGAACGTCACCGAAGCGCATGTCGAGGAGTCCACGCGTCGCGTGTTCGCGCGCGGATGGCACCGGCTGAAGCTGTACTTCATGATCGGCCTCCCCACCGAGGAGGACGACGACGTCCGCGGCATCGTGGAGACCGGCCTGCGCATGCTGTCGATCGGGCGCTCGCTCGTCGGCCATCGCGCCGAGGTCACGGTGAGCGTGTCGTCGCACGTGCCCAAGCCGCACACGCCGCTGCAGTGGTGCGCGCAGGACGTCACACCCGAGATCAAGCGCAAGCAGTTCCTCCTGCGCGACACCGCGCGCCGTGATCGGTCGCTGCGCCTCAAGCATCACCACGCGGGCGTGTCGTTCATCGAGGGCGTCCTCGCGCGCGGTGATCGCCGCCTGTCGAACGTGATCGAGAGCGTGTGGCGCGCCGGCGCGCGCTTCGATGGCTGGGAAGAGATCTTCGAGATGGACCGCTGGGACGCGGCGCTCGCCGAGCACGGCGTCGACATCGCGCAGTACCTCGGTACGCGCCCGGTGACCGCGCGCCTGCCGTGGGATCACATCGATGTCGGCCTCGAGGATGGATTCCTCCTCGGCGAATACCGCAAAGCGATGAAGGGCAGGGCGTCGCCTCCGTGCGGCAAGGTCGCCGGGATGTTGATCCATCACACGAACCTCGCCGACGCGCAGCCCGACAAGCGCAAGCTCGTTTGCTACGACTGCGGCGTCGCGTGTGACCTGACGAAGATGCGCGAGGATCGCCTCGTCGCGCTGCGCGTGCTGGGCGCGAACGATCGCCCGGTGCGCGATGGCGCGATCGCGCGTGTCGATGGCGAGCTCGTCGACGTGAGCGAGCGCGGGGGCGGGTCGCCCGCCGAGCGCGCGGGGATGGACGACGATGGGCCACGCGTCACGAATGGCGCGTCGTCGAACGGTGCGTCGTCGAACGGTGCGTCGTCGAACGGTGCGTCGTCATCGAAGGGCGCGACTGTCAACGTTGCATCGGCGAACGGTGCATCGCCGAACGGTGCGTCGTCGAACGGTGCGTCGTCTGCGAACGATGACCGGACCGTCGTGCGTGCGGCGCGTGATCGCGAGACCGAGCGCGCGGAGCGCGTGCGCCTCAACGGCCACTTCGGTGCGGGCGCGCCGTTCTCGTCGTACCGCATGCGGTTCGCGAAGGTCGGTCGCGCCGCCTTCCTCGGCCACCTCGACTTGGTGCGCCTGTTGTCGCGCACGTTCCGCCGCGCGGATCTCCCGCTCGCGATGACGCGCGGGTTCTCGCCGAAGCCGCGGCTCTCGTTCGGTCCGGCGCTGGGCTTGGGCGTTCCGTCGCTCGGCGAGATCATGGACGTCGACCTCGAGCACGTGGTGCCGGGCGTTCCGTCGTGGGACATCCCCGACGATGCGGTGCGCGTCGAGCTGTCGCCGGAGGAAGTGCACGAGCGGATGGCGCAGGTGCTGCCGCCGGGCATCGAGATCGCCAGCGTGAAGATCGTCCGACTCGCCGGACACCCGATGTTCCGCGGGATCCAGCCGTCGTCGACGTTCCGGCCCGACCCGGGCCTGGGCAAGTTGATCGATGCAGTCGACGTCGCGATTCGTCCCGCGAGCGACGGCATGGCGTTCGATGCAGCGCGGATCGCGCGCGTGGGGGCGGCGCTCCTCGCCAAGAGCGAAGCCCGCGTGGCGCGCGGCGACAAGAGCATCGACGTCCGCCCGTACGTGCTCGACATCTCGGTCCTCGACGGTGAAGCCGCGGCGAAGGTGTGCACGGCGCTCGATTGGGCCGTGGCGCCATTGTTCCGCGTGCGCGTGCGCATGACGGCCGAAGGCAGCGCGAAGCCGAGCGAGATCGCGAAAGCGCTCGGCGTGTGGGGCAGCGACGATGCGCGTGGCGAGCACGCCCTCGTCGCGCGGCTCGGGGTGGTCGAGGTGGGCACCGCGTTGCCGATCGTCGAGAGCGCGCCGGCCGAGCAGCCGACGGCGTGACCCAAGCAGCAGCCGAGCTACGCACGTGCGCGATGCACCGCGCAGGCGCGAGCGCGGTGGCTAGCGGTCCGCGGCCTGCGCGAGCGCGACGAGCTGCAGCTCGCCGACGACGGCTTGCGGTGCCGCGTCGCGCACGAGGAGCGCCACCGGGCTGATCCGGTCGGCGAGGGCGGCCGAGTCATACTCGCGGCGGACGAGCTCGACGAACGCGCGCATGCCCGCGATTCCGCCGCCCACGCCACCGACGAGGAATCGCCCGCGTCGCGGCACGCCCGCGAGGTAGACCTTGCCCTTCAAGATGTCGTGGATCGCGGCGAGGTGATCGCGATCGAGGAACAGCTCCGCCGCATAGAGACCGTTGGTCGCGAAGGTGAGGCCCGGCAGATCTTCGAGCGCTTCGTTCTCGAGCTCGCCATCGAGCATCGTCACCATCGCCATCCCGCGCATCGACTCGAGGTCGTCGTGAACCGATGCGGGCACGTGGACGAACACGCCGTCGCGCTCGACCATCCACGCGATCTGCGGGATGAGCTCGTGCTCGCCGAGCGGGCTCGACGGTGGATTCGCGATCAGCGGCACGACGAGCGCGTCGCGAGGCGCGGACCCGGGTGGGACGAGTCGCGGGACATAGCGCTCCATCGCGCGACCATAGCGTGAACATGCCGTTGACGAGCGCGGCGCGCGAACCGCGTGAGCTCCACGTGATCCGTGATCTGCCAGGTTCTACAATGTGGCGAAGTGAGGGTGCGGATGAAATACCGGCAGGGGTTGCCCGGAATGGGCGGGGGATCGCGGGTTTCTTGCTTGTTGCCAGGACTTGCTGTGTTGGTCCCCGTGACTCCGCGGCCCAGTGTGGCTTCACTACAACACGTGGCCCGTCACCTCCTCGCATGGCTCGCGATCATCGGTACGAGTGGATGTTCACTCGCACTCGATGGACCCAAGCCCAATCGACCGAAGAACTACGCGCCGAAGTGCGATGACAGCAAAGGGCTCGTCGTCGCCGACGGTCTGTTGGCCACCGCCGTCGGGATCGGATCGCTCAGCGCGTTCGGTCAAGACGAGCCGTCCGCCGGCGTGATCCTCGGCTTGATCGCACTCGGGTTCACCGCGTCCGCCGTGCGCGGTAACGGCGTGGTCAACGAGTGCCGCGAGGAGCAAGCGCTGTTCGCGCAGGAGAACGTCCCGTTCGCGCCGCCCGAGGACGAAGACACGCTACCGACGGCCGGTCAGCCGGTCCGCACGGCGAACCGGCCCACGCGCCCGCCGGTAGCGACCGCACCCGAGGCGCCGGCCGATCCGTACAGCGAGCCGCGTAGCGAGCCGCCCGTCCCCGCGCGCCCTGTAGCACCGGCGCGCCCGCCGACGTCTGCCCCGGCGACGATCCCGCCGCCCACGCCCGCCGCGAAGCCGCCCGCGCCGGCGGCGATCGATCCGGACGCGTGGCGTGACTTCTGGACGGAGGTGCCGTGATGCGTGCAGTCACATTTGCCCTCGTGCTCGCAGCGAGCGCCCCCGCGATGGCCGAGGACGAGATCGCTCGCGGCAGCGTGGTGAAGGTCGAGCAGCAGGAGATCTACATCAGCATCGGCTCGAGCAAGGGCGTGACGCCGGGCGCCGCGCTGCGCGTCAAGCGACCGATCAAGCTCAAGCATCCCGTCACGCGCGCGATCGTCGAGGATTGGATCCCGATCGGCTCCGTCACCGTCACGCAAGCGGGCGCGACGCTGTCTCGTGCGGTCGTCGGCGAGCTCGTCGATCAGATCAAGGTCGGGGACGCGGTCGAGGTGTTGATCGATCGCCCGGAGAGCCCCGCGACGCCGCGGCCCACGCCGACCCCGACGGGGCCGCCCGCACCGGCGAGCGATCCGGCGACGGTGGAAGTGCTCGGCGTGTTCGCGTCGCAGACCGGGCAGACGCTCGACGCGCGCATCGCGGGCTGGGAGCGCTACCTCTCCACGCGCAGCGGTTCGCCGTTCGCCGATGGGATTCGCAAGGACGTGGAGGTGATGCGTGGTCTGCGCGATCAGATGCGCGCGACGAGCGCACCGACCGGCAGCGACATCATCAGCTCCGTACGCCACGCGGCGCGCACGCGCGCACCCGCCGGCGAGGACATCCCGCTCGTCTTCGTGATGGACGATCCGAGCGTCGTCGCGAGCGCGTTCCTGCACTATCGCGAGCACGGCGCGCGCACCTATCGGCGCGTGCTGCTCCAGCGCGAGCACGAGATCTATCTGCGCGGTTCGATTCCGGCCGAGGCGGTCACACAGCCCGGCGTCGACTATTTCGTCGAGGTCTCGAACCCGAGCGGTCGTTCGGGCCTCGCGATCGGAACCCCGGCGGAGCCGATCGCGATCACCGTCGCGAAGCCGACGTTGGCGGATCAGTTCGGCGCGCGACCGGGGCAGTCCTCGGTGAAGATCGCCGCCGACTACCTCGACTTCGCCACGTTCGACACGCGTACCGGCGATCACCGCGACTACATGGTCACCGCGAACGTCGACTTCACGTATCGCTTGTCGAGAGCCGTGCAGTCCGTCGGCGTGGGCTACGGCGTGTACGCCGGTGCCGGTGGTAGCGCCGACGCGAACTGGGATCTGGACGGGCCGCTGCCGAAGACCGGCTTTCATTACGGCTACGCCGACATCGAGCTCGGCGGACGGACGGATTCGATCGCGCTCTCGGTGGGTGGAAAGCTGATCGCGGGTGTCGGCAAGGAAGGCTTTGGCCTCGGCGCGGAAGGCCGCGTTCGGATCGGCGATCGCGATCGCACGAACCTCGCGTTCGCCGCGCGCACGATCGATCAGGTCGGCACGATCTCGGACATCCGGTTCGGCGCGCAGCCCACAGAGAACCTCTTGCTCGGAATCTCCGTCGGCGCGACGAACCAACCGAACCGCGACGACATCGGCGTGAAGCTCGGCACCGAGCTCGAGTGGATCGGCTTCCAGAACGTCTCGATCATCCTTCGCGGCTCGTGGCAGGGCCGCAACGCGAACCACGGCGGCGTCGGTGGTGGCGGTGGCCTGGGGTTCTACTGGTGAGGTCCATCATGCGCATTCAACTCGTCGTATTCGCGATCGCGCTGGCATCGACGACGGCGCACGCCGCGATCACGCACGTGCCTCCCGCCGAGGCCACGGCCGGCACGTCGATCGAGCTCGTCGCCGACGCGCCGCCGGCGAGCGCGACGCTCGTCGTTCACTACCGCTCGCACCGCAAGGGCGCGACGGATCCGTTCACGAACCTCGAGCTCGTGCGCAAAGACGGATCGCAGTGGGTCGCCGTCGTTCCCGCGACCGCGGTGACCGCGCCCGGCCTCGACTACTACATCACGTCCGGTGATCAGCCCGTGTTCGCGAGCGCGACCTGGCCGCACACGATGCCCGTGATGGTGACCGAGACCTCCGAGCGCCGCTCGCGCGATCTCGTGCGCGTGGGCAATCGCCGATCGCGCGTGAACACCTCGTTCGAGTGGGTCGAGTTCGGAACGACGACCGATCGCAACGGTGCCGACGTCCTCGATCGCTACTACCGCATCGACGCGGACTTCTCGTATCGCTTGCTCGCGTATCCGCTCGAGGAGCTGCGCGTCGGCTACACCCGCCTGTGTGGCGACAAGGCGGACTGCAGCGACAAGGGCTTCAAGGTCGGTGGCTGGTTCGAGCTCGGCCTCGGCGTCGTCGAAGGTGTTCGCGTCGACGGTCGCGTGATGGTGATGGCGACCGAGCAGGGCTTCGCGCTCGGCGGGCGCGTCGAGGGACGCCTCGGCGTGCGCGACGCGAGCCACATCGCGATGGGCATCGAGACGCTCGCGGACGTCGGCACGAGCGGCTTCTTCCGGCTCGGTTGGGGCACGGTGCCGAATACGCCGATGGCCGCCACCGTCGAGATCTCGCAGGTCCCCGACGAGAATCGCAACTCGGGCGTGCGGCTCTACTACGACATCAGTCGCAACCTCGGGAACGGGTTTCGCGCGGGCATTCGCGTGGGCTACGCCGCGCGCAACCAGAACGTCGCTGGGTTCACCGGCGGCCTCAACGCCCTCGTGGACTTCTAGGAGCAACCATGACGAAGCACCTCATCGTCCTCGTGTGTTGCCTCGCGATGTCCTCGATCGCGATCGCGGAGCCCACCGTGCTCGCCGTCGACGGCGGAGACATCTACATCGATCTCGGCGCGAGAGATGGCGTCGGTGCGGGCACCGAAGTCGAGCTGCTGCACGAGATCGTCGCGAAGGATCCGCGCACCGGCGCGACGCTTCGGGATCGCTTTGCCCTCGGCACGCTGACCGTCGTCAAGAGCGGCGATCGAATCAGCATCGCGCGCGCGGACGCATCGCTCGCGAAGCGCGTTCTCGCGGGCGATAGCGTGCGGCTCGTGTCCGCGAAGCGGACGTTCGTCGATCCGTGGGTCGCGCAGGTCGAGGCGAGCAAGCTCGGCCCCGATGGAGATCCGGGCCAGCCAACGCCGTCGACGCCGGGCGCCCCCGCGGTCGATCACGTCGGCCTCGCGGGCAAGGCGTGGGAGGACTCGCTCGCGCGACCACCCGAGGAGCGCATCGCCCGCTGGCGCAAGCTGCTCGCCGACGATCCGAAGACCCCGTACAAGAAGCTCGTCGACAACGAGATCGGCAGCCTCGAGGCGCAGATCAAGGCGCGCGACGAGGCGCTCGCACGCGCCCGCAGCGTCGAAGGTCGCGATCGCAACCCGCGCATCGCGCACCTCGCCGAGGAGCTCGCGAAGGGCAGCGCGCTCGATCGCAACGCGGTGCTCGCCGTCGCGCAGTTGCCGCGCGCGGTGCCGGGCCGGCCGATCCAGCTCGCGTTCCTCGTGCGCGCGCCGTCGGCGATCAAGCAGGCGTGGCTGTACGTGAAGCCCGAAGGCGAGCCCGGCTATCGCCGCATCGACCTCGCGGCCGATGGCGATGCCTATCTGCGCGGCACGATCGAAGGCGCGGCCGTGAAGGCCGGCACTCTCGCGTGGTACGTCGAAGCGATCGGGCGCGGCGCGGATGCCGAGGTCGAGCCCGTGCTCGGTTCCCAGGTCGCACCGAACGCGATCGAGATCGACGCGAACGTCGAGGAGAAGCCGATCGCGCAGGGCCGCTCGCACATCGATGCGCACGTCGATTACGTCGACTTCGACGGCAACTTCGCCGACGGCTTCGACCAGTACTACCAAGCGGAGATCGACTTCACGTATCGCTTCCTCGAGCCGGTGTACGCCGTGCGGCTCGGCTTCGGCACGCTGTCCGGGATCGGTGGACCGAAAGACGTCATCGACGACGACGATACGAACCGCTGCATCGACAGCGCCGGCGAGTATCGGTGCAAGCGGGTCGACTTCACGTACGTCTACACCGAGCTCGAGTTCCGCTTGCGCCCGAACGTGGCACTGATGATCCGCCCGCAAGCGGGTCTGCTCGCGACCGACGACACGATGGATCCGAGCGCGGGGCGCTGTCGCAACACGAGCGATCCCACGGGCTGTCGCTTCGAGACCGGCTTCGGTGCGCGCGCACGCGTGCGGTTCGGCGAAGAGGTCGGCACGAACCTCGTGATCGGCGCGAGCTTCACCGACGGTGTCGGCACGCTGCTCGAGGCCGCCTATCACTGGCTGCCGCACGTCATCGTCCCCGTGCAGCTCACGGTGCAGGTCACCGACCAGCCGCTCCCCGAGGACTTCGGCGTTCGTCTGATCGGCGACGTCGGCTTCCGTCACTGGAGCTGGTTCTATCCGTCCGTGCGCCTGTCCTATCAGGCGCGCGACATCGACCACGGCGGCGTGTCCGGCGGACTCGCGCTGAACTTCGACTGGTGAGGCAACGAATGAAGATCAAGCACACACTCGTCGCCGCCCTGATCGTCTACTGCGCGACACCGGTGCGCGCACAACCCGGTGCGCCTCCGCCACCGGCGCCGCAGGCACCGCCGGCACCGCCGGCACCCAAAGAAGTCGCCGCCGCGGACGCAGCACCGCGCTCGCTCGTCGTTCACGTCGCGCCGGTGTCGACGCCGCCCGGCGCCCAGGTCGAGCTCGAAGCGATGATCGATGCGCCGTTCGCGGAGGCGCTCGTCGCATCGTGGCGACCGATCGGCGCTAGCAGCGAATGGATCGACGTCACGTTCGAGCGCTCGAGCGCCGGTGGTTGGTTCGCGACGCTGCCCGCACCGCGACCGCCCGGCCTCGAGTACTTCATCCACGGCAAGGACACGAGCGGCGTCGAGGTCGTTCACTTCGCGTCGGCAGATCATCCACACGTCGTGCGCGTGGACCCGGCGGAGATCGATCGCCTCGAGGAGATCGATGTCGATCGTTTGGGCGGCCATCGCAACTCCGTCAGCTTCGACATCGCCGGCCACAACTTCGGCAATCGCTACAACTTCAAGGACGAGTTCATTCGCGGCGAGGTGTCGTTCACGTACCACCTGCTGCGGTACCTGCATCACATCTCGTTCGGCTTCGGTGCGATCGAAGGACGCACGCCGATCTACAGCGACGTCGACGACGACATCGATGTTCGCCGCGCGATGCGCTACGGGTTCGGCGAGATCCGAGTGCGCCCGCATCGCTCGGTGTTCCTCGACTTCCGCGTCGATCTCGGCGTGAGCCACGACGGCTTCGATCAAGGTGCGCGGGGCGTGATCACGTTCGGCAAGCCGTGGCGATCCAACGTGTCGATCGGTGGCGAGATCATCGGCGACCTCGGCGGCACGGGCTGGGTGCGCTTGCAGTGGGACACCGCACCGCCGCTGCTCATGGGCGCGTCGATCGTGCGCACGGACCTGCCGGGAGTGTCGATCGATCCGAACGGGCTCTACATCGCCTATGACGTCGCGTACCGCATCCAGAGCCGCTTCACCGTGAAGGGACAGATGTCGTACGGGGCGCGCGACGGCGCCGCGCACTTCGGCGGCGGCCTCGGGACGGCGATCGAATTCTGAGGTAAGACGGCTGCGTGGCGATCAGCCTGTCGGTCAATCTCAACAAGGTCGCGCTGCTGCGGAACTCGCGCGGCGCGACGAACCCATCACCCGAGGTGGCGGGCATCGCGTGCCTCGACGGTGGTGCGTACGGCCTCACGCTCCACTGGCGAGCCGACAATCGGCACACGCGCGCCGACGATGTGCGAGCGCTGCGTGCGCTGTGCGATCGCCGCGGCGCCGAGTTCAATCTCGAGGGCGACGATCGCGAGGAGCTGATCGCGCTCGCGATCGAGCAAAAGGTCACGCAGTTCACGCTCGTGCCGGTGAAGCCCGGCGAGATCACGAGCGACCACGGCTGGGACGTTCCGCGCCAACACGATCTGATCGCGCCGATCATCGAGCGCCTGAAGAAGCACGGCATCCGCACCGCGATCTTCATGGACTGCACGCCCGAGGCGATGGCAGCCGCCGCGGCGACCGGCGTGGATCGCGTCGAGCTCTACACCGAGCCATACGCTGCATCGTGGGGCAAAGAGAGCTTCAGAGCGGAGCTCGCGCGCCTGCAGGCCACCGCGAAGGCGGCCGTCGCCGCCGGGATGAAGGTCAACGCGGGGCACGATCTCGATCTGCGCAACCTGCCGCTGCTCGCACGCTCCGTTCCAGAGATCATCGAAGCGTCGATCGGCCACGCGTTGATCGCGGACGCGCTGTACCTCGGCTTCGCGGAGACGCTGCGGCGCTACGTGCGCGCGTGTAACGGCGAGGTCGTCGATGTTCCGATCACGAAGTAGCGCGTGCGGGGCGGGGAGGGAGTCGAGGCGCGCGCTCCTCGCGATCACCGGAGGCGTGCTCGCGGCGTGCGGTGGTCCGCAGAAGCCAAGCGCGCCGCCTCCGTGTCCGCGCGACGCGAAGATCGCCGCGCAGGAGGACATCGCGGCGCTCGCGACGTGCGTGTCGCTCGAGTCGCTCACGATCCGCACCGGCGCGCCGCTCGACCTCGCTCCGCTCGCGACGCTCGAGAGGATCGGGCGCGCGCTGACGATCGGACCGACGCTCGCGATCGATCACGTGTCGTTCCCCGCGTTGCGCGAGGTCGGCGAGCTCACGATCCAGAGCAATGCACTCTTGCGCGGCGTGTTCTTGCCCGCGCTCGCGAGCGCGGGACGCGTGACCATCGCGGGGAACGGGCAGGTCACGACCGTGTCGCTGCCGCGCCTCGCGCGGGTCCAGCTCGAGCTTCGCATCGAGGACAACGGGAGCCTCGAGATCGTCGATCTGACGCAGCTCGCCTTCGTGGAGAGCCTCGGGATCGTGAACAATCCCGTCCTGACGACCTTGGAGCTACCGTCGACGATCGACGTCCAGCACAGGGTGATCGAGGGAAACCGTGCGCTCGGCGAACTGCAACCGTCTGTACCCAGTTCAGGCGGCGGGGATCACGAATAATGAGTCCGAGTCAACTAGGAGCTTGAAACACCCGCTTTTGGTTGGGATCCTCCACACGTGACCCAGGGAGAGGTCCTACGAGGGAATGCCTCTAACCAGTACGAGCTCCTCGCTCGTCTGGCGCAGGGAGGCATGGCCGAAATCTTCCTGGCGCGCGCGAACGGGCTCGCGGGCTTCGAGCGCTATGTCGTGCTGAAGCGCATCCGTCCCGAGCGCGATGACGATCCGCGCTGGGTCACGATGTTCCTCGACGAAGCGCGGCTCGCGGCGCAGCTGCAGCACCCGAACATCGCGCAGGTCTTCGACCTCGGTCAGATCGGCGACTCGTTCTTCTACACGATGGAGTTCGTCCACGGCGAAGACGTTCTCGACGTGCTGTCGCGAACGAGCGCGCTCGGCCAGCGCATGCCGCTCCATATCTCGCTCGCCGTCGCGGCAGGCGCGTGCACCGGACTCGCCTACGCGCACGAACGCGTCGGCACCGACGGTCAACCGCTCAACATCGTCCACCGCGACATCTCGCCGGCGAACTTGATGGTCAGCTTCGACGGCACCGTGAAGGTGCTCGACTTCGGCGTCGCGAAAGCGCGCAACCGCGACACGAAGACCGAGGCCGGAACGATCATGGGCAAGGTCGCGTACCTGTCGCCCGAGCAGTGTCAGACAAACCAGCTCGATCACCGCAGCGATCTGTTCTCGCTCGGCATCGTCCTCTACGAGATGGTCACGCACGTCCGGCCGTTCAAGCGCGGCACCGACTACGAGACGCTCGCCGCGATCGTGCGCTTCGATCCGCCGCCGCCCTCGGCCGTCAATCCATCGCTACCCCGCGGCGTCGACGAACTCGTGATGCGCGCGCTCGCCAAGGATCCGCGCAATCGCTTCGCGAACGCGCACGAGATGATCGAGGCGATCGAAGCCGTCGCCGATCAAGCGCAGGCATCGCTCGCGCCGCGCGATCTCAAGCGCTACATGCGCGACCTCTACGGAACGCCGCCGGAGCCGTGGCGTACGATCGGTGGTCCCGAGGAGGTCATGGGCACGTTCTCGGGCGAGGTCATCGGCCCGCTGCCGACGGAGACGCGGATCAAAGCGTTCCCCGCGGACGCGCTCGCCGACGACGTTCCGCTGCTCCCACTCGCGCGCTCCGGTGTGGTCGGCACGCCGGGCGCGAGCCACTCGCAGATGGACGACCTCGACGACGCCGCGATGACGCCGCACGTCTCCTATCGTCCCGTGCCCGCACGCCTGCCGACCGACGATCTCGTCGACGCCGCGCCGACGCCGATCCACATGCAGCCGATCCGGATGCATCCGACGATCGAGCCGCCGCCGCCGATCGCGCCGCATCGCACGACGCCACCGTCGACGCCGGTGCCGCGCTCGTCGGCGCGCATGTCGGGCCAGATGCCGGTGCCGCACTCGCAATCGGGCCGGTTGCCCGTGCAGCCCACGCCGCCCGGTGGCATGCCCGCACCGTCGGGCCCGATGCCCGCGCCGCACCACTCGTCGGGACCGCTGGCCGCGATGCGCATGTCGGGACAGGTGTCGGCGCAGATGCCGTCGTTGTCGCCGTCGGGTCCGCACAACGCGCCGCCCGGAACGATCGAGCTGATCGCGCCACCGTCGGCGATTCGCGCGCTCGAGACCGCGCCGATCCGCGTCGTGCGGCCCGAAGAAGCGCGCGACGGTCGGCGCAACCGCTCGTGGCTGATCATCGCGTTCACCGTGCTCGCGGTCGTCGGCGTCGGCATCGGCGCGATGCTCGCGCTCTCCGGGGGCAAGGAAGCCGCGACGCCCGCGGCAGCGACGCCACCGCCCGGACCGAGCGTCACGCCGATCGAGGAGCCTCTGCCCGCGAGCGGTACGCCATCGAGCGGTACGCCATCGAGCGGCACGACGACGCCGTCGAACGGCACGAACGTGACGACCACGCCGTCGAGCGGAACCACGCCGTCGAGCGGAACCGCGCCGTCGAGCGGCACGACGACGCCGTCGAACGGCACGAACGTGACGACCACTCCGTCGAACGGCACGACGACGCCATCGAGCGGCACGACGCCATCGAGCAGCACCTCACCGTCGAACGGCACCTCACCGTCGAACGGCACGACGCCATCGAGCAGCACCACACCGTCGAACGGCACGACGCCATCGACCAGCACCACACCGTCGAACGGCGCGAACGTGACGACCACTCCGTCGACGTCGACCACGCCGTCGAGCGGAACGGCACCATCGACCACGACCTCATCAACGACGAAGTCCGCGACGGGATCGAGTGGAACCACGACCTCCTCGACGACGAAGCCCTCGACCGGGACGTCGCCCACCACGTCCTCGACGACGAAGCCCTCGACCACGACGACCTCGACCTCGACGACGAAGCCCACGACGTCTACCACGAAGCCGACCACCGGCACGACGAAGCCCAAGGACAAGGACAAAGACAAGTCGAAGAAGCCGCCGTGTACGGATCCTCTGGAGTGCATGTAGTGAAGAGCTGTTGGTCGCGTCGAAGTCTCGTCGTCGCTGTTCTCCTCTCCTTGGCATCCCCGGCCGTCGCGGAGGATCTCGAGAAGGCGCAGGAGCTGTTCGAGCAGGGCCGCGCCCTCGTCGGGGAGAACAAGTACAAAGAAGCGTGCCCCTTGTTCGAGCAGGCCCTCGGCCTCGGCGCGGGCATCGGCACCGAGCTGAACCTCGCGTTGTGCTGGGCAAAGATCGGTCGCCTCGTCGATGCGCAGAAGCTGCTCGCGACGATCGTGAAGAAGACGACGGATCCGTCGATGATCAAGGCGCACCAGGTCGCCGAGCAGAACCTCGCCGAGGTCACGGATCGGATGCCGAAGCTGCAGATCGAGCGCGGCGGCTTGTCGGCGTCGACGACGATCTATCTCGACGGCACCGAGCTCGTGGACACGAGCGAGCCGATTCCGGTCGATCCCGGCACACACGAGATCGAAGCCGAAGGTGCGACGAAGCAGACGGTGACCGCGGTCGAGAAGCAGGTGACCGAGGTGATCCTCGTCGCGGGCGAGGACACCGGTGGGATCGGGCCGGTGGAGCCGAAGAAGCCCGGGTGGTTCGATGGCGATCGACGCCCGCTGTATCTCGGTGGAGCCGGCGCGGCGCTGCTCGTGACGGGAACGATCACCGGCATCATGACGCTGTCGCGGCGCAGCGATGGGATCGCGTTGTGCGAGGGACCCGAGACCGCGCTGATGTGCGGTCCGGACGGTCGCGCGAAGCTCGACTCCGCACGCACGCTGTCGCACGTGACGACCGGGTTCTTCGTGCTCGGTACGGGGCTCGTGATCACGGGCGTGATCTGGAAGCTCCAGGAGCGCAACAAGAAGCCCGATCGACCCCAGGTCACCGGTTGGATCTCCGGCGCGGGCGGTGGGCTCGCGCTGGAGCGCACGTGGTGAGACTCGCGCTGTTCGCGATGAGCCTCGCGGGGTGCGAGCTGATCGCGGACATCCCGAGCCACACGCTCGCACCCGACGATGCGGGCGGCGGCAGTGGCAACGATGACGGCGGCGAGATCGACGGCGGCGCGGGCATCGACGCGAAGGTCGGCTGCGACCTCGACAGCGAGTGCGCATCGGGCGTGTGCCTCGTCGATCGATCGTGCGCGATGGACTCGCACATCGTGCACGCCGCAGCGGCGGGGACGGGCGCGGTGTGCTCCGCGGCGGCACCGTGCAGCGTCGAGACCGCGGTGACCAAGCTCGCGGCGGGCATCGATGTCATCAAGCTCGCACCCGGCGTGTACGAGCGCAGCGCGCAGCTCGATCTCGCGGCGCCCGTCACGATCGCGGGGACGGGCGCTACCTGGCACGGGAACCCCGGGCAGGACTTCATGCCGCTCCTCGTCGCGACCGGGACGCCTGTCGTCGTCATCGGGATCGATTTCGATCTGAATGGCTCGCCCGGGATTACCTGCTCGGCGGGACAGCTCGTCCTGTCGAGAGCGAAGCTCCACAGTGGGTTCTACGGCGTGTTCGGATCGCAGACGTGCAGCGCGACGATCGATCGCACGAGCTTCTCGGCAAACACGTTCTACGGCGCGTACTTCTCGATGGGGACGACCGTCGCGATCACGAACTCGTACTTCACGGATCACACTCCGTCGATCACCTCGCTCGCGGCGCTGATCTTCGAGCAGGTGACCGGCACCGTCTCGCACACGACGTTCAGTAACAACACCGGCGACACGCCCGCGATCCACTGTGCGACGTCGCCGAACCTGAAGCTGACGAGCCTCATCTCGTTCGGTCATGCGTCGCCGTCGGTGGAGCCAGGCTGTCATGTCAGCTACAGCGTGCTCGATCCCGGATACGCCGGGCCCGGCACGAACAACGTGACCACGAACCCGATGTTCATCGGCGCGGGGAACTATCACTTGTCGGCGGCATCTCCCGTGCGAGGCATGGGCGATCCGGCGAGCACGATGGCACACGATGGCGATGGCGAAGCGCGTCCGCAACCAGCGGGCTCGCGCGCGGATCCCGGAGCCGACGAGGTTCCGTGATCCGCATCCTCGCCGTGTGCCTGCTCGCCGGCTGCGAGCTGATCGCCGACATCCCGAATTCGACGCTGATCGATCCGCCGGATGCGATGGCCGATGGCGCCGGCGACGCGATGCTGCTCGAGTGCATGGACAACACCGCGTGCACGATGATCGGCAAGCCGATCTGCGATCTCGCATCGAACACGTGTGGCGGCTGCGTGCTCGACGGCGAGTGCCCGTCGAACGTGTGCTTGATGGATGGCACGTGCGCGGATCCGTCGCGCTTCCTGTACGCGGCGGCGGGAGGCTCGGACGTTCTGTGCTCGATGGCGCAACCGTGCAGCGTCGACACCGCCGTGACGATGCTGTCGGCGGCGAAGGACATCGTGAAGCTCGCGCCGGGCGTGTACACGCGCGGAGCTCCTCTGACGATGTCGATCGCGGGCACGATCGCGGGCGGCGGCTCGACGTTCACGGTCGCCGCGACCGCCGGGCAGACGGCGATCACCGCGATGGGCGTGCCGATCCGGATCATCGGGCTGACGCTGAACGTAGCGGCCAACAACTCCGCCATTCGCTGCCAGGTCGCGGGCGGCGAGCTGCATCTCGCGCGGATGCGGATCACGGGCGCGAACGCGGCGATCTACACGACGTGCCCGATCGAGGTCGATCGCACGCTCGTGACCGGCGCGAGCCTGTACTCGATGTACGCGAACGCGGCTCCGGTGACGATTCGCAACTCGTACTTCGTGCGGGCCGGCATGATGCCGGCGTACGTGATCGCGGCGGTCCACCTGCAGGACGTGCCGAGCGGAACCATCGAGCACACGACGATCGCGGACACCACCGCGGCCGGCCCGAGCGGGCTGCGCTGTCCGGGCAGCGCCGGCGTGACGATCCGCAACATCATCGCGTGGAACAACGTCGCGCCCGGCATCGACCCGGCGTGCGTGGTCTCGAACAGCATCGTCGACCCGGGCTACACGGGCGGGACCGAGAATCTCGTGATGGATCCGCTGTTCGTCGATGCGGCGGCGACGAACTACCACCTCGCGCCGTCGTCCCCGGCGAGCGGGAAGGGCACGCCCGCCGCCCTGTTCGGCATCGATGGCGACGGTGAGGAGCGTCCACAGCCGGCGGGCTCCAATCCCGACCCCGGCGCCGACGAGATTCCGTAGCTTCGATCCTCGCGCGGGTGGGTTCCCGTTCATCGAGGGTCGGGTAAAGTCGGGCCGATGACCCGCGATGTTCTCGAGCTAGCGTCCTCCCTCGCGTACCTCGACGAGATTTCTGCCGCCCAGCTCGCGGATGTGGATCCGAGCTGGCACGCGTTGATCACCGACGAGCCCGTCGGCGCCCCGGGGCAACGCGGCGATGACTCGCCGGGCGATCAAGAGACCGGTACGCGCGCGAGCTGGAACGGCAACGGCGCGGCGGTGAAGGACAAAGAGACGAACGGCCACGGCGCGCAGGTGAACGGCGGGATGCCGATGCCTGCGATGGCGAATCGCCCCGGCGCGGTGACGATGTCTCCGCTGACCGCGCTCGCCACGCCGACGGTGTGGCCGCTCGTCAACGCGTACCGCAGCCGCGGTCACTTCATGGCCAACCTCGATCCGCTCGGTCTCCTCGAGACCGCGCCGGTCGGCGAGCTCGATCCCGCGGTGTGGGGCTTCGGTCCGCGCGATCGCGAGCGCGTGATCGAGCCGACCGGCGTGCACGGGCTGCCGCGCGCGACCATCGACGAGATCCTCGCGCGCCTCGAAGAGGTGTACGCGAGCTCGGTCGGTCTCGAGTTCATGCACATCTCGTCGCCGGCGCGCCGTTCGTGGCTCGCCGAGCGCATGGAGACGATGCTCGTCAAGGATCCCGACAGCACGGTGCGCGTGCGCATGTTGCAGTCGCTGATCAACGCGGAGCAGTTCGAGCGCTTCTGTCACACGAAGTATCCCGGCACGAAGCGGTTCAGCCTCGAAGGTAGCGAGCCCTTGATCCCGCTGCTCGATCTCGTGCTCGAGCACGGCGCGCGGCTCGGCGCGATCGAGGCGGTGCTCGGCATGGCGCATCGCGGACGCCTGACGACGATCGAGCAGATCCTCAAGCGGCCCGCGCGCGATCTGTTCGGTCACTTCGAGGACATCGAGCCCGAGAAGGCGATGGGCGGCGGCGACGTGAAGTACCACCTCGGCTTCTCGACGGATCGCATCGACGCGAACGGTCACTCGATGCACCTCTCGCTCGCGTTCAATCCATCGCACCTCGAGGCGGTGAACCCGGTGGTCGCGGGTCGCGTGCGCGCGAAGCAAACGCGCCACGGCGACGTCGAGCATCGCCGCGTGATGGGCGTGCTCGTCCATGGCGATGCGGCGTTCGCGGGCCAGGGCCTCGTGCCCGAGACGCTGCAGCTCTCGGGGCTGCCGGGCTACCGCACCGGCGGCACCGTGCACGTCATCGTCAACAACCAGGTCGGCTTCACCGCGTCGCCGGCGGAGCAGCGCTCCACGCCGTACTGCACCGACGTCGCGAAGATGCTCGAGTGCCCGATCTGGCACGTCAACGGCGAAGACCTCGACGCGGTCGCGCACGTCGTCGAGATCGCCGCGGAGTACCGCGCGCAGTTTCACTCCGACGTCGTGATCGACATGTACTGCTATCGCAAGTACGGCCACAACGAGAACGACGAGCCGAGCTTCACGCAGCCGCTCATGTACGAGCGCATCAAGCAGAAGGCGTCGCCGGTCGAGGTCTACTCGAAGCACCTCGTCGACATCGGCATCGTCACGAGCGATGACGTCCATCGGATGACCGCCGCGCGCGTCGCCGAGCTCGAGAAGGAGCTCGAGGCGGCGAAGGCGACGAAGCAGCGCCCCGAGGGTGCATCGATGACGGCGATGTGGCTCGGCTACCGCGGCGGCATGACCACCGAGCCGATGGGCGCGGACACGCGCGTCCCGCGCGAGCTCCTCGCGCACATCGCGGCGCAGATGACGGAGCTCCCGGCGGGCTTCACCCCGCATCCGAAGATCGAGCGCCTCCTCGCGCAGCGCGCGGAGATGGGCCGCGGAGAGCGCCTGCTCGATTGGGGCATGGGCGAGCTCCTCGCGTACGGCTCGTTGCTCTACCAGGGCGTGAACGTCCGGCTGACCGGACAGGATTGCTCCCGTGGCACCTTCAGCCATCGCCACGCGATCATCACGGACATCAAGACGGGGCGCGAGCACCTCGTCCTGGGTGGACTGCAGCCGGAGCAGGGCCAGTGCCGCATCTACGACTCGTGCCTGTCGGAGGCCGGCGTCCTCGGCTTCGAGTTCGGCTACTCGCTCGACTATCCGGACGCGCTCGTGATGTGGGAAGCGCAGTTCGGTGACTTCGTGAACGGCGCGCAGGTGATCATCGATCAGTTCATCACGTCGTCCGAGGACAAGTGGAAGCGCCTGTCGAACCTCGTGCTGCTGCTGCCGCACGGCTATGAAGGGCAGGGCCCCGAACACTCGAGTGCGCGCCTCGAGCGCTTCCTCGAATCGTGTGCGGAGCAGAACATCCAGGTCGCGCAGCCGACGACGCCCGCGCAGATGTTCCACCTCTTGCGCGAGCAGCAGCTGCGTCAGATGCGCAAGCCGCTGATCGTGATGACGCCGAAAAGCCTCCTCCGATTGCCCGCGGCGACGTCGAGCATCGACGAGCTCGCGAACGGCAAGTTCCATCGCGTGCTCGGAGATGCCGACGCGGATCCCGCGAAGGTGACGCGCGTACTCGTGTGCAGCGGCAAGGTCTACTACGAGCTGTCCGAAGAGCGGACGAAGCGCAAGGCGGATCACGTCGCGATCGTGCGCATCGAGAAGCTGTATCCATGGTGGCCGCAGCTCGTCGCCGCGGCGACGACGGAGAAGTATCCCGGTGCGAAGGAGCTGTTCTGGGTGCAGGACGAGCCCGCGAACATGGGCGCGGCGACGTTCGTGACCCCGCGGTTGCAGTCGATCGTCGCCAAGAAGCCGATCGCGTTCGAGATGCTGTCGCGCGTCGAGAGCGCGAGTCCGGCGACCGGATCGCACAAGGCCCACGTGCTCGAGCAGCAGCAGCTGCTCGAGGCCGCATTCGACGCCCGATGAAGCGCACGTTCGCGATCGTCTTCGCTCTCGCCGGCTGCGATCAGGTCTACAACCTGACACGACCACCGGATGCGCGCGTCGACGATGCAGCGAGCGACGCGGTGGACGCTCCGCCCGTCACGTGTCACTTCGACGACGGCGGCCCACTATTCTCGGTGCCCGCGAAAGGCACGAGCATCGTCGCGGGGATGTTCGATCCAGGTGACTCGCTCGATCTGGCGGTCGGCAGCACGAACAGCACCGCGATCACGTTTCACTTCAACGACGCCGGCGGCTTCGCGTCGTCGATGAACGTCGATGTCGGCGGCGCTGTGCTCGCGATGGCATCCGGCGATCTGAACCACGATGGACTCGATGACGTCGCGTTCATCACGGCGACCACGGCGAACGGCCTCCTCCAGACCGCGTCGATGTGGGATCGCCACATGGAGACCGTGATCGGTGGCGCGCCGCGCTCGATCGCGATCGCCAACTTCGACGGCACGGGCCTCGACGACCTGCTCGTCCCGATCCCGTCCGGAGAGCTCGTCCAGCTCGTACGCGCTGCGGGAACGGTCTACCTGCGCGGCCCCGCGATCCCGACGACGAACGCGATGGCGGTCGCGGCCATCGCGGCCGACGTCAACGGCGATCTCGCTCCCGATGTCCTGGCGGCGTTCGACAACCTGAACGGCATCGGTGTGTATCTCGCCGATGGCCCGAACTTCACGGAAGGCTCTCCGATCGCCACCGGCACGAAGCCGATCGCGATCGCCGTCGGGCGGCTCGGTGATCGCCAGGTCTTGGACATCGTGGTGGTCGACGAAGGCTCGGACGACGTCGCGATCCTGCGCAACGACGGCAACGGTGCCTTCACGGTCGACCCACCGGTCGCCGTCGGGAACTCCCCACGCGCGCTCGTCCTCGCCGATCTGGACGCCGACGGAACGACGGACATCATCGTCGCGAACAACAAGACCAACTCGTTCAGCGTGCTGCGCGGGACGGCCACGGGCTTCGAGCCTCGTCAGGACTACACGACGGTCGCCAAGCCCGTCGCGCTCGCCGTGGGCAACTTCACGGGTGACGATCGCGTCGACGTGGCGGTCCTCGGCGAGGACGATGGATTCGTGATCCACACGAACATCTGCGCGCCGCTTTGAGCTGCCAAAACCGCGGCTGCACCATCGCCCGCATGAGGCGCAAGCGGTAGATTGCCGCCCATGGCTGACCTCGTAGTTCCACAGCTCGGCGAATCGATCACCGAAGCGGTCATCGCTCGTTGGACGAAGCAGGTCGGGGACTCGGTCTCCGACGGTGAAACGATCGCGGAGCTCGAGACCGACAAGATCACCGTGCAGCTCCCATCGCCCGTCGCGGGTGCGCTCACCGAGCAGCGCGCGAAGGAAGGCGCGACCGTGAAGGTCGGCGAGATCATCGGCACCGTCGACGCGGCGAAGGCCGGCAAAGCGGCACCCGCCGAGAAAACGCCCGAGAAGCCCGCGCCGGCCCCTGCGGCGAAGCCCGCGCCGGCACCTGCCGCCACAGCCACCGCATCGGCGTCGGCCACATCGGCGTCGGTGAGCGCATCGACGTCGCCCGCCAAGCAGGCCCCGCCTCCCGCCGCGCCCGCGAAGACCGGGAACGGCACGCCGCTCGACAAAGACGCGCTCATGAAGCTCACGCCATCGCAGCGCGCGCACGCTCGCGAAGCGGGCTCGTTGCCCGCGGCCACGCGCAGCACCAGCGCGGCCCCGAACGCCGCCGACGTGGAAGCGCGCCTCGCGAACGTCGATCCGCGCGACGAGATCGTGCCGATGTCGCCGCTGCGCAAGCGCGTGGCCGAGCGCCTCGTGCAAGCGCAGACCGAGTCCGCCTCGCTGACCACGTTCAACGAGGTCGACATGACGGCGATCATGGATCTCCGCGCGAAGTACAAGGACAGCTTCGAGAAGGCACACGGCACGAAGCTCGGCTTCATGTCGTTCTTCGCGAAGGCCTGCGTCGCGGCCGCCAAGCTCTACCCGGGCCTCAACGCCGAGGTCGTCGGCGGCAACATCGTCTACAAGAAGCACTACGACTTCGGCATCGCGGTCTCCACGCCGAAGGGCCTCGTGGTCCCGGTGCTCCGCAACGTCGACACGCTGTCGTTCGCGGGGATCGAGAAAGGCATCCTGGATCTCGCCGACCGCGCGAAGACCGGCAAGCTCACGCTCGACGATCTATCGGGTGGCACGTTCTCGATCACGAACGGCGGCATCTACGGATCGATGATGTCGACGCCGCTGCTGAACTATCCGCAGACCGGCATCCTCGGCATGCACAACATCGTGAAGCGCCCGCTCGTCATCAACGACGAGCTCAAGATCCGCCCGGTGATGTACGTCGCGCTGTCCTACGATCATCGCGTCGTCGACGGTAAGGAAGCGGTCTCGTTCCTCGTCGCGGTCAAGGATCGCCTCGAGGCGCCCGATCGCATGCTGCTCGAAGCCTAGGCCGCGACCACTGCCCGCGCGACCGCGAGCGTCGCCTGGTCGGCGTCGATCGCCGCGCACACGAGCGCGCGGGTCGCGCAGATCGCGGCGAGCACGGCACACGTCCGCGGATCGCGCGCGCATCCCGCCGCGACATACGCAGACGGAGCTCGCACCGCTTGCACGGCGAAGTCGGCGGCCTCGCCGATCCACCCATCCGCGACGTCGAAGTCGCGCCACGCGGACGTTTGTCGCGTGACATCGATCGTCTGGCCGGCCAGTTCCGCCGACGCCTCGTCACGGAGCTCGAGGTAGCGCTCCACCGCGGCGATCTGCAGATCGAGCCAGCTCGGATCGACGGCAAGCTCCGCGACGGGCGCGTCGGGCATGTAGCCGCGGACCGTGTTCAGCGCGGCGAGCGCGACGCGAACGCAGAGCTCGTCGTCGCCACCGACGAGCTCCGCGACGAAGCTCGCGATCGCCGCGTCGTGATCGCGGCCCGCCCACGCAGGGAGCCCGTCGAATGCGGGCAGCGCTTGCATGCGCGCGATCGCGTCGTGCTCGTCGAGAAGCGTTGCCAGCACGGCGCGAGGATATCGTCGGTGATAGTCCGAGGTGTCGAGGGGGATCGATGCTACGGTGCTCGAAGGTCGAGTCGGAGCACGCGGAAGGACCGCTGTCCTTTCGTCGGCACCAGAACTATGACCCGACCACCCCCACGGCCCGAGCGCCGTAAAGAATCTCGAATCGCGCCCAAAGGGGCCGTCACGCTCGCGTTCGGAGACACTTTTCTCCAAGCGCGCATCGGCAACCTCACGCGGCGAGGGCTGTTCGCGTCGACGCGCCTGTCGGTGCCCGAGGAGCTCCTCGCGCACAAGGCGGTGATCCAGCTTCGCCTCGACGGCGAGGGCTCGTGGCTCGAAGCGCACGGGCACGTGCTGCGGATCGAAGCCGACGGCATCGCCTTCGCGCTCGACGACGTGTCCTCCGCACTCGGCGCGGTGATCGACGAGATGAGCTCGCAGTCGCACGTGCACGGACGGACGCTGTCGGTCGTGGTCATCGACGGCGACGGTCCGCGACGCACGGCGATGGTCGAGGGCTTTCGGGTCGCGGGCTGTACGGTGCTCGCGGTGTCGACACCGCTCGAAGCGATCGTCCGGCTGGGCGCATCGAGCTTCGAGCCCGCGCTCGTCGCGATCGGCGACACGGTGACCGGCAGCGCCGACGAGTTGCGCGCGTTTGTCCTACGGAATCACCCGCATACAAAGCTCGTCGCGGTGGGAATGGACGCCTCCAGCGAGCTCACGAGCGCGTGGCTGTCGGCGGATGATTCCGCGTCGGATCTGCCGGCGCGGGTCCTCCAGGTATTGGGCCGCCCGCGCAGAAGCTGATTGTGGAGCCGCCGGGTGCGTGTTAGACCGTGGCACGTTCTTTCGAGGGCGAGCGCGACACATCAGGTGGTCCGCGTGCTTCCCCTCCCGTACGGCCGGCAGGAGTCGTCTCCGCAGAGCCGTTCAGAGGGTCAGAGAACATGTCGAATCGTCTTTACGTTGGAAACCTTGCCTTTCACGCGACCGAGGATCTCCTCAACGCCCACTTCGCTACCGTGGGTGACGTCGCGTCCGTCGCGGTGATGCTCGATCGCGCGACGGGCCAGTCGCGCGGCTTCGCCTTTGTCGAGATGGCGAGCGCGGAGGGTGCACAGAAGGCAATCGCCGAGCTCAACGGCAAGGACTTCCAGGGCCGTATGCTCCGCGTCGACGTCGCCGAGGAGAAGCGCGGCGGCGGCGGTGGTGGTGGCGGCGGTCGCGGTGGTGGCGGCGGCGGCTTCGGCGGTGGTGGCGGCGGTCGCGGTGGTGATCGTGGTGGTCGCGGCGGCGGCGGCGGAGGTGGTGGTGGCGGTTATCGCGGTGGCCGCTGACGCCATCCCCGATTTTCCGTCACTCGCCACGGCGATCGGGAAAGCATGGGCGAACGAGCTCGTGTCCGCGCTGCATCTCGAAGAACGAGATGTCGTCGGACCGTGGCCCGGAACGTTGGGAGAGGCGCGCATGCGCGTGCTCCACGCGTTGCGCGTGAAGCTCGATACGAGCGAGCTCGAGAAGCTCGCACGCATCGCGAACATCGCGGCGCGTAACGGGTGGAGTGGTGTGGCCGGTCGCGATACCGAGCTGTAGCTCGTCAGCGCAGTCCACGCACGAGCACCGCGGCTCCGCTCATCGGATCCGCAGGTGCGGCGACGTTCGCACCCGCGAGCGACGCGGCTGCGGTGTACGCCGTGCCGGCGACGAATCCGCCGCGGATCGGTGCGAGCGAGACGATCTCTTCGCGGCCCGCACCGCCGACGATCCACACGTCGTGCACCGCGCCGCTCGGATCGATCGCGGCGAGGAACGCATCGTCACCTCCGCCAGCGGTCAGCGCCGACGCCCCGAGTGACATCGATCCCGAATAGAACCCACCGACGACGACTGACGCGCCCGCGGCCGTGATCGCGCGCAGACCGTCGAAGTCCGTGCCGCCGATCCGCAGCGCGTGATGCGGCGATCCGTCGGCGTTCCACCAGCTCACGATGCCATCGCTCGCGCCTTGCGCGATGAAGTCGAGCCCGCCGACGTGCAGCTCGCCCGCGCTGTTCGCGGCGACGACGACCTTGCCCGCGGCATCGATCGCGACGCCGGCCACCGACTCGAGCAGCTTGCCGCCGAAGACCTGCGACCACACGCGCTTGCCATTCGCATCGAGCTCCGCGACGAACGCATCGGGGAGCGGCGAGCGCTCGTCGAAGATCGGCAGCGGCGTGCCCTGCAGATCCGCTGTCGCCTGGAACGTGCCGGCGATCGCGATCCGGACGCCACGCTCGGTCTTGCGCGCGGCGACACCTTGCACCGTATCCGCAAACACACCACCCACGCGCACGAGCCACGCGACCTCGCCCGTGCCGCGAATCGCGACGACGAATCCATCGGTGCGCCCGGCGCTGCCGACCGTGTGACTCCCGGCGCGCAGTCCATTCGTGTACGTGCCACCGACGAGCACACCACCATCGGGTAACGCCGCCGTCGCACCGATCGTGACCCAGCCCGCGGCATCGAGGGCCACGCGCCACGTCACGCTGCCCGTCGCGGCATCGAGCGCGACGATCGCGGCGCCCGGCTCGCCGCGCACCGCGCCGCCGGCGATCGTGCCGGTCCCCGCGAGCGCGACATAGAGGGTGCCCGACGAGCCGGACGTCGTGGACGCTCCAGCTCGCACCGAAGACCCTGGTGACGATGCACCCGACGACGATGCACCCGACGACGATGCACCCGACGACGTCGAGGTGCGACCATCGTACGCGTAACCGATCGCGAGCAACCCACCGCGTCCCTCGAGCTCGCGCGTCCAGGCGATCGCGTTCCCGCGACGCGCTTCGATCTTCGAATGCGCCGGATCCGACGATAGCGCCACGAACGTCGTCGACTCCGACGCCGCTGCACCGAGCAGCGACCAACCCGCGCGTCCGACCTCGGTCGTCACCGACGCCGCGGGCGGTATCGAAGGTTGGCTCGGTCCGCGACAACCCACCGCGCCCATCACCAACGCACCGACCAAGATCCCTCGACCCACTGACGACGGGCCCACCATCGACGGACCTACCATCGACGGATCCACAGACGACGGAACCACCATCGACGACGGAACCACCATCGACGACGGAACCACCATCGACGGCGCCACCACCGACGGACCCACTGGACCCACCATCGACGGACCCACCATCGACGGACCCACCATCGACGGACCCACCATCGACCCCACCATCGACCCCACCATCGACGGACCCACCATCGACCGACCAACGATCGACCGAACCGTGGGTGTCGGACGCGATGTCACGAAGCACCGTTCTTTCGCGAAGCGAAGAAAGGTTCTTCTTGGCGCCCGTGGCGTCTTGGCGGCAAATCTCCGAGTGGCGCCTTGCCGGCCACTCCCACCGGCGCCTTGGCGGTAGATCCGAGTGGCGCCTTGGCGGCAGATCCGCGCAGCGCCTCATCGCGCCTCGCGCAGCCGAAAATGCAAATCGCCGCGAACATGCGCGGCGACGTTGGCTTCATACGAGAGCTAGAACTTTTCGCCGCGAGCGCGAAGCTCGGCGAGCACGGCGGGGAGGCCGAGCTTGTCGATGCGGCGCATTCCGCGTGCGGAGACGCGCAGGGTGATCCAGCGCTTCTCGTCCTCGAGCCAGAACCTCTTGTTCATGAGGTTCACTTCGAAGCGACGCTTCGTGTGGCGGTTCGAGTGGCTGACGTTGTGACCGACGAGCGGCCGCTTCCCGGTGACCTGACAGACGCGAGACATGACCGGCTCCTAGATCTTCGATTCTTTGAAATCGACGTGCTTGCGAACGACAGGGTCGTACTTCTTCAGTACGAGCTTGTCGGGCGTGCGCTTGCGGTTCTTCGACGTCGTGTAGAAGAAGCCGGTATCGGCGGTCGACACGAGTCGAATGAGCTCGCGTCCTGATTTACCCTTCTTAGCCATAACAGTAACTCCGGGGACGGAGCTTATGGCATGTCCTCCGCGGACTTGGCAAGAGCCATCGCAACGATGGTCATGTCGTCGCCTTGGCCGGCTTGGTGGGTGTGCTGGTCGAGGTCTCCGAGGATCGCTTTGACCACGTCCTGAGCACTTCCGGTGACTTCGCGCAGCCGGCGCATCAGGCGATCCTGCCCGTACTCCTCGCCGAGGGTGTTGCGGGCCTCGAGGATCCCGTCTGACACCATCACGAATAGATCGCCGGGCCGGAGCTGGACCCGGGCTTCGCCCGCATCGAGGGTCGGGGTGACCCCGAGCGGCGGCGTGTGCGCGCGATCCGCTTCGAGGGCGAACACGCGATCGCCGCGGCGCACGAGCGGGACGCAGTGGCCCGCGTTCGTGAACACGAGCCCGTGATGCTCGAGATCGTAGATGCAGTAGACGAGCGTCGCGAACATGCCGTCGTCGCCGAGCACGGCCATGTCTTGGTTCACGCGGCCGAGCAGCTTCGCGGGCGTCTTGTCGAGCGGCGCGCGCGTGCGCAGCTCGGAGGTGAGGCGCGCCATGTAGAGGGCCGCGCTGATCGCTTTGCCGGAGACATCGCCGATCGCGAGGCCGAGGTGCTGCGGGTCGTGCCAGATGAAGTCGTAGAAGTCGCCGCCGATTTGATACGCGGGCTCGTAGTGCACCGCGAAGTCGAGGCCCGGCACCGACGGAACCGACGCGGGTAACAGCGAGCGCTGGATCTGCCGCGCGACGCGCAGGTCCCGCTCGAGGCGTTCGCGTTGCGCGAGCTGCGCGGAGATATGCGTCGCGTGCATCGCGAGGCCGACCTGCGTCGCGATCGCTTGCAGCAGATCGACGTCCTCCTGGCGAAAGCCGAGCCGCGCGCTCTCGACGTAGACCACGCCGTAGTGCGTGCCGTGATAGGCGAGCGGCGCGCCCATGCGAGTTCCTAGAGTGTCGCCACCGCTGTTCTCGCCGAGGAGAACCGCGCGGTGTCCGTCGACGACGTGCTGGATGATCGTGCCCGGCACGCGCAATGGACCGGGCGGTGTCGTCACCGTCGCGCGGCGTCGTTGCACCGTGACCTCGAGCTCGTGCGTGCGCTCGTTCTCGACGAGGATGCCGACATCGATCGCCTGTGGAAACAGATCGAGGAGCGCGGCGACGACGTGCTCGAGAAGCGTCTCGGCGGAGTCGGCCGCCGCCGTCGCGAACAGCACTTCGGTCAGCGCTTCGAGCTTGCGCTCGATGAGGCGCACCGCGCGCTGATCCGCGAGGCTCGCCATGCCCGTGCTGATCATCGTGTGGCGCTCGTCGCGCGATCGGATCACCGGGCCGTGGCCGGGGACGATGGTCACGCGGGCGCCGTCGGACTTGTGTCGCTCGCGTTCGCTCTCGCCGACGTCGCCTTCGACGCGGATCCGATTGTCCGCGATCGTGATCTCGTCATCGACGCGGATCGGCAGCGTCTCGATCAGGCGAGCGCCGTTGATGTAGGTGCCGTTGTTCGAGCCGAGATCCTCGAGGCACCACGATTCACCCTTCGAAATGATGCGCGCGTGCTGTCGCGACACGCGCATGTCGGGGACGAAGATCTGGCAATCGGAGCGCCGTCCGATGACGTACTCGCCCGCTTCGAGCGGATAACGCCGTCCGGCGATCGGACCGGCGAGGAACACGAGCGAGGGCACGTGCTCGTGTAGCACGCACAAGCGGCGAGGATTCCTCGGCTTTTAGCAAGGACAGCGTGAGGAAACGGATCGGGACAGAACGCCCGAATCTCGGTGACTTCGGTGACTTGACCCGGTGATCCGCGGGGGGTGTACTTCGCCGGTGCAGCCGCTGGGTAACTTCATTGGAGGCGCATTTGTCGCGCCTTCTGGCAAAGCGCTCGTCTCGCGGAACCCCGCGGCGGATGGCGCCGTCGTGTTCGAGACCGGGTACACGGTCAGTGCCGTCACCGATGCCGTCGCGGCCGCGGAGGCCGCGCAGCTCGCGTGGTCTCAGCGGACGCAGGCGCAGCGCGCGGCGCACCTCGACACGTTCAAGACCGAGCTCGCGGCGCGCGCGAACGATCTCGCGGACGCGATCGTCATCGAGACCGGCAAGATCCGCAGCGAAGCGAAGCTCGAGGTGCAGACGGTCCTGAACCGCTTCGATCTCGTGAAGACGGCGATGGCCGGCGATCTCAAAGCGGGGCAGGTCGCGCCCGGCGAGCACCTTCGCTATCACGCGCTCGGCGTCGTCGGCGTGATCGGTCCGTTCAACTATCCGCTGCACCTGTGCCACGCGCACGTGGTGCCGGCGCTCCTCGCGGGCAACACCGTCGTGGTCAAGCCGAGCGACATCACGCCGCTGTGCGGTCAGCGCTACGCGGAAGCCGCGAAGGCCGCGGGCCTCCCGCCCGGCGTCCTCAACGTCGTCGTCGGTGCGGGCGAGGTCGGTGCGGCGATGGTCGCGTCGAAGATCCGCGGGCTGTGCTTCACCGGCAGCTGGCTCGTCGGCCGGCGCATCTTGGAAGGTGCGCTCGATCGTCCGGAGATGCTCGTCGCACTCGAGATGGGCGGCAAGAACACGTGCGTCGTCCTCGAGGACGCCGCGATCCGGCAAGCGATTCACGAGGTCGCCGTCGGCGCGTGGCTGTCTGCGGGGCAGCGTTGCACCGGCACCGAGCGCGTGCTCGTGCACCGCAAGATCGCCGATCGGTTCATCCCCGCGCTCGCGCAGGTGGCTGCGGGCCTGAAATTCGGCAACCCCGAGGACGCGAGCGTGTTCGCGGGGCCGCTCGCCACGCACGGCGCGCTGACCAAGCTCGAGGCCGCGATCGAGACGGCGAAGAAGGCCGGCGCGAAGGCGATCGTTCCCGGCGAGCGCATCGCCGGTGGCTACTACCGCACGGCCTCGATGCACCAGCTGCCCGACGGCGTGCACCACGTGCCGGGCTACACGGATCTCGAAGTGTTCGGACCGGATCTGTGCGTCGAGATCATCGACACCGACGACGAAGCGATCGCGATCATGAAGGAATCGCAGTACGGCTTCGCGAACGCGGTGTTCACGGGCAATGCGGCGCGCTTCGAGCGCTTCTACGCGGAGACGCGCACCGGCATCTTGAACCGCAACCGCTCGACGAACCTCGCGAGCGCGAAGCTGCCGTTCGGCGGCGTCGGCAAGAGCGGCAACTATCGGCCCGCGGGCGCGTGGTCGCATCGCAACGTCGTCGCGCCGGTCGCGATGCTCGAGAATCCGATCGGCACGGTCGTCGCGCATCCGCACCTCGCGCCGCTGTTGCCGGGCTACGACCTCGAGCGCCTCGAAGCGCAGCACGTCGGCGAGGAAGCCGCGGAGGCCGCGCGCGAGCTCGTCGATCATCCGCGCCCGATGTCGATCCACCGCACGCCGGGTGGTCGCTTGCCCGAGAGCGAAGCGCTCCTCGCGCGTCTGTACGCGGGCGATCGCGTGCCGAAGGAGAAGAAGCCGCCGGTGTTCGATCACCTGCGCAGCGCCGGTCCGTGGATGGTGTCGATCGACGCCGAGCCGCTCGCGGTGATCGACGGCATGAGCCAGACGGCGACCGTCGTCGGTGGCTTCGCCGAGGATCCCGTCGTCGCCGCGTACACCGAGGGCGAGTTCGGCGACACGCTCGTCGTCAACGAGGACACCGCCGTCGACGAGACGTGGGCCGCCGCGGAGTACGCGTCGACGTTGCGCCAGCTCGTGCCCGGCTTGCCGCACGTGACGTTCGTCGCGTCGGGTGCCGAAGCAAACGAGAAGGCGATGGCGCTGTGCAAGATCAACTGCGCGCGCAAGGACGCGACCAAGGTGCTCGCGTTCGAGGGCAGCTTCCACGGCCGCACGTTGCTCGCGCTCCACGCGACGCACTCGCCCGCGAAGCGTACGCCGTACGAGATCGATGGCTACCAGACGCAGTTCGCGCCGTTCCCGGTGTGGGCCACGCCCGGTGACGAGCCCCCCGCGCCGAGCGGCTTCTACGCCGCCGCGGCGACCGGTCAGATCGACGAGCTGAAGGAACGCTTCGGCGACGCGAAGGACGACGCGCTGCTCGCGGCCGAGGTCGCGTCGCTCGCCGCCGTTCACGCGCAGCTGTCGACCGGGCAGTTCACGTGCTGCATCGTCGAGCCGATGCAATCCGAGGGCGGCGATCGCTACGCGACGGAGCGCTTCTTCCGCGCGCTGCGCCTGCTGACGCGCCACCACCAGACGTTCCTCGTGTTCGACGAGGTGCAGGTCGGCTTCGGCCTCGGTGGTCCGTTCGCGTGGCACTCGAAGTTCCGCCTGCTCAACACGCGCGGCCAGCCCGACTATCCGGACGCGGTGACGTTCGCCAAGCGCGCGCAGGTCGGCGTGGTGATGTCGCGCTTCGCGGATCCCGAGCCGGCGAGCGCGCACAACGCGTCGCTCGTGCGCGGCCGCATCCACGCGGACATGGTGTCCACGGCGCACGATGCCGAGCGCCTCGAGAAGCTCGTCGTGCCGCGACTCGCGCAGATCGCGCGCGCGTATCCGCACCTCGTCAAAGATCCGCGCGCGACCGGCTACGCCTTCGCGTTCGATCTGCCCACGCCCGCGCACCTCGACGCGTTCCTCGGCCAGCGGTTCTGGCGCGGCGCGATCGTGTTCGGTGCCGGCACGAAGACGGCGCGCTATCGCTTGAGCGATTCGTTCCTCGCGCGCGAGATCGATCTGCTGTTCGAGACGATCCGTCGCTCGCTGTCGTGGATCGACGCGAACGAAGGCCGCAAGGCGCCCGAGTGGGAAGACCCGGCCGTGAAGCCGGCTCCGCTGCTCGCGCCGCCGCAAGAGGTCGCGTATCGCGTCGTCGCACACAGCGAAGCGATGACGTTCCTCCCCGCGATCCTCGACATCGAGTATCAGGTGTACGAGCCCGCGCGCCGCACGCCGCCCGCGGAGATCCGCGCGGCGATCGAGGATCCCGAAGGCTCGCTGATCGTCGGCGAAGCGCCGAGCCCGTCGGGGGCGAAGCAACTCGTCGCGTTCGCGATCGGTGCGCCGCTCGAGCAGTCCAAGGACGTCGAGGGCTGCGACGACGACGCGATGCTCGGCAAGAACAACACGATGTACTCGGTGTCGATCACGGTCGCGCCGAGCTACCAGTCGAGCGGCATCGGGCGAAAGCTCAAGGAGCAGCAGCTCCGCGACGCGGCCGCGCGCAAGACCTCCGACGGATCGCCGCGCTATCGCTACGTGACGGGGCGCAATCGCGTCGGTCGCACGGCGCAGATGACGCACCTGAACCGCGTGTTCGGCGCGCACGTCGTGTCCGTGCTCACCGGCCAGTACGAGGATCCGGAAGGGCAGGCGATCTACTACCGGATCCCGCTCGGCCCGCTGCGCCCGGATCCCGCGGTCACGAGCGACGTCCTCAAGCGCCGCGCCGACGCCGCGCGCACGCTCGGTGACGACGACGATCTCGACTTCGATCTCGCGAGTGGCCTGACGAAGCCGTTCGCGAGCGGGCCCGCGACGCTGCGCGCGCTCGAGGAGAAAGGCCTGCTCTACGGTCCCGCGGTCAACAAGCTGACGCTGATGAACTACGTCACGCCCGCGACGGTGCGCGCGCTCGAGTGGCTCGGTGCGCTCGTGCCCGAGCTGCCGCACATCTACCTGACGTCCTCGCGCGACGAATCGATCGACAAGGCGCTTCGCCTCGTCCGGTGCACGCGCAAGGGCGCGCAGGTCGCGATCGGCTTCGACGGCGGCTACCTCGGTCACACCGCGGCGACCTGCCGCTCGCTCTCGGATCCGTCGACGCACGCCGGCGGCCCGGGGCACTTCGCGTGGCCGCGCGTTCCGCACCCCGCGATCGCCGGCACCGCCGCGACGATCGATGCACTGCGCGCGGCGATCACCGCCGCGGGTGGTGGCGCGAAGATCCTCGGCGTCGTCTACGAGCTCGTGCAAGAGCGCACCGGCTGGGTGCTGCCGCCGGACTTCCTCGCCGCGCTTGGCGCGCTGCGCACCGAGCTCGACATCCCGCTGATCGCGATGGAGACCACGACGCACACCTACCGCTCGGGCAAGGGCCCGTTCCTGTCGACATCGGGGAGCTCGCTCGTTCCCGACGTGCTCGCGTGGTGGGGCGGTGGCCAGACGGGCTACCTGCACACGTCGGCGAAGTGGTTCATCGGCGCGCCGCTCACGCTCGTCTCGACGTGGGACGGCGACGAGCTGTCCTTGGTGCGCCAGCATCACCAGCTGCGTGCAGCGCGCAACCTCGACATCGCCGCGGCCTCGCAGTCGCTCGACGCCGCGCTGTCGTCGCTGCCCGCGGGCCTCACGGCGCACGGCCTCGGCGCGTACCGCGTCATCGATGCCGGCGCGAAGGCGACCGCGATCGCGGACGCGCTCGTGCAGCGCGGCCTGCGCCCGCGGCGGTTCCCGAACGGGCGCCTCGGCATCATCCCCGCGCTCGACGAGATCGACGCCGCCGCGAAAGCCCTCGGCGCTGCGCTGCAGGAGATCAAATGAGCGAGCCCACGAAGTCCTCGAACAAGTCCGATCTGCTCGTGCTTGCCCACGTTGCCCTCGTGGTCGTCGCGATCGCGATCATTATCAACATGATGTCCTGCCAGCAGCAGCAGGAGCAGAAGGTGCCCGAGCCCGACAAGGAGCTCGTGCAAGCGATGATCGATTACTGCCGCGTCGGCGAGCTCCCGCGCGACAAGTGGCTCGAAGCGCAGCGTGCGTGGGGCTTCCAGAACGGCGGCAACCCCAAGGTGATGGGCATGTGGAACCGCGCGGCGCGAGACAAGCACCCGATCGCGATCAAGGTCGTTCGCCGCGCCGCGGACCTCGCGGTCGGCCCCGACAAGTGCCCGATCCTGGACGTCCTAGACCATCCCGAGCGCGTTCCGCCGAAACCCGCGCCGAATCAACCCGAGGGCTCCGCCGCGCAATGAGAGTGCTCGAGCTGCCAGCCGGCAAGTCGCCGCGCGAGTGGGGACGCATCCACGGCGAGTCGTTCCGCGGCGAGATCGGAGCGCTCGCCCAGATCCGCATCTATCTGTGCACGAAGGTCGGCGGCTTCAAGACGCGCGAGCAAGTCCTCGCCGCGGCGGCCGCGCACCTGCCGATCCTCGAGCGCTATCACGCGGGCCTCCACGCGGAGCTCGTCGGCATCGCCGAAGGCGCGAACGTCTCGCCCGAAGAGATCGTCGTCGCGAACCACTACACGGACCTGCGCGATCTCGATCCCGATCCGGCGTCGTGGCTCCCCGCACCGACGCGCGATGACGCGACCGCGCGCGGCCAGTCCGCGGGCGCCGAAGGCCTCGGCGGCGACGGCTGCAGCGTGCTGTTCGCCGAATCTCCGACGGGCCGCATCGTCGCGCAGACCTGGGACATGCACGCGACCGCGATCCCCTACGTGATGGTGCTCCGCGTGCCCGAGTCCGCCGATGGCCCCGCGGCCACGCTGCTGTCGGTTACCGGCTGCCTCGGCATGGCGGGCATGAACAGCGCGCGCGTGGGTATCGCGATCAACAACCTGTTCTCCACCGACGCGACGCTCGGCGTGGTGTGGCCCGCCGTCGTCCGCCGCGCGCTGCACCAGCGCGACGCGTTCGCCGCGCGCGACGTGATCACGAACGCGCCGATCGGATCGGGGCATCACTACTTCGTCGCCGACGCGAACACCGCGATCGCGATCGAGACATCGGGCACGCGGCGCAAGGTGATCTTCCAGACCGACGTCGCGCACGACGAGCAGAGCCGCCGCCCGACGTCGTATTGCCACACGAACCACTCGTTCGATCCGGACGTGTCCGCGCGCAGCAAGGTGCCCTCGACGAGCACCACGTACGACCGCATGAACTGGCTGCAAGGCGACCTCGCGCGCGCCGAGATCCAGAACCTCGACGACGCGTGGACGCGCCTCGGCTCCGAAGAGGGCTGGCCGCGATCGATCAACACGAACATGGCCACGCCCGAGTCTCCGCACGGCGCGGCGACGTGCGGCGCGATCGCGATGAACGTGAGCACCGGCGAGCTCTACGCGCAGCAAGGGTTCATCCATAACGTCGCGCCCGAGAAGTGGCGGCTGTGAAGCTCGACGACGTCGATCCATCGGCGCTCGGTGTCGAGCTCGAAGCCTGTGCGGAGTTCCTTCGCGGGATTTTCAAGGAACCATCGATCACCGTCGATCGATTCGAGTCCGTTCGCGCGAACGATGCGGTGATCCACGCGCTGTACCTTCAGGTCGGCAGCAGTGGATTGTTGTACGAGCGGGCCACGGGGCGCATCTTCGATATTCCAGGTGCTGTCGGTGCGGACGTCTACCTCTGGGCGTACGACAGCGGCGTTCGAATCGAAGACGAAAATCTGCTGGTTATTGACGAGGTTCGTGACCCGGTCGCCGTCGAGCGCCTGTTGAAGCTCGGCATTCGTGGCCGGAAGGTCATCGACGAAATCGTTCCCCGTCTCGCCGCCGGCCCGCTGGCGCTCCGTCTCAGCTTCGACATGCTGTGGACGATGCTGCGCGATCTGCACGCTGCCGACCGTGTCGACAGCCCGCTTCGTTTTCGCTTCAATCCAACGACAGCTATTCCGGTCGCGCAGTGGCCCGAGGACGTATGAGCGAGTACCCCTTCTTCTTCACCTGGACCGCCCAGAACGCCGCGAAGCCGATGGAGCTCGCGGGCGGCGAGGGCGCTCACTTCACGCTGTCCGATGGCTCGCGCTGGCTCGATCTCGGATCGCTGAGCTATCAGGTCAACGCGGGCCACGGCCGGCAGCGCATCGTCGACGCGATCAAGGCGCAGGCCGACAAGCTGTGCCTCAGCGCGCCGAACGCGGTGTTCCCCGCGAAGGTCGAGCTCGCCGAGCGGCTGCTGAAGATGGCGGGGCCGGGGTTCTCGAAGGTGTTCTTCACGCTCGGCGGCGCCGAAGCGAACGAGAACGCGATCAAGATCGCGCGCCAGGTGACCGGGCGGCTGAAGATGATCAGCCGCTATCGCAGCTATCACGGCGCGTCGATGGGCGCGCTCGCGCTCACGGGCGACTGGCGTCGCGCACCGATGGAGCCGCTGATCCCCGGCGTGATCCACGTGCACGACTGCGAGTGCCGCGCGTGCTCGACGGGAAATCGCCCGGGCAACGTGTGCACGCAGGGCATGGCGCGCGAGATCGAGAAGACGATGGCGCTCGAGGGCGCGCGCACCACGGCGGCCGTGTTCCTCGAGCCGGTGCCGGGCGCGAACGGCGCGTACGTTCCGCCGCCCGACTATTGGCCCACGGTGCGCGCGGCGTGCGACCGCGACGGCGCGCTGCTCGTCGCCGACGAGGTGCTGACGGGCTTTGGCCGGCTCGGCACGCCGTTCGGCTTCCAGCATTTCGGCGTCACGCCCGACATGATCACGATCGCGAAGGGGCTCGCGTCGGGCTACGCGACGATCGGCGCCGTGATCGTTCACGAGCGCATCGCGAAGCACTTCGACGCGAACGTCCTCGCGTGTGGCCTCACGTACTACGCGCATCCCACGGCGTGCGCCGCCGCCGTGGAGACGATGAAGCTCTACGACGACGAACAGCTGTACGCGAACAGCGCGCGCCTGGGGCCGGTGCTGGTCCGCGAGCTCGACGCGGTCGCCGCGCGGATCGCGGTGCCTGCCGACGTGCGGGGCCTCGGCCTCCTCGCTGCGCTCGCACCGACGGCGACGACGGACCAGTGGGCCGCGCTCGTTCGCGAGGTGGCCGCGCGAAAGCTCTCGTTGCACATCGATGGCAAGCGCGGCACCGCGATCTTCGCGCCGCCGCTGTGCATCGGCGAGCAGGACTTGGTCGCCGGCGTGCGCGCGTTCGGCGACGCGGCGGTAGCAGCGTTTGGAGGCAAGTCGTGACGGCAAACCACAATCACAAGGTCGTCGACTCGGTCGTCGAGGCACTCGCCCCGCTTCGCGATGGCATGACGATCCTCTGCGGCGGGTTCGGCCTGAGCGGCAATCCCGAGGCGTTGATCAAGGGTGTCGTCGAGCGTGGCGTGCGCGACCTGACGCTCGTCTCGAACAACGCCGGCACGATGGGCATCGGCCTCGCCGCGTGGCTCAAGGCCGGAATCATCCGCAAGGTCATCTGCAGCTACATCGGCGGCAACGAGGATCTGCACACGCGCATGGCCTCGGGTGAGGTGAAGGTGGAGATCACCCCGCAAGGCACGCTGGCGGAACGCATGCGCGCTGCGGGTGCCGGCATCCCCGCGTTCTACACGCCGACGGGTGTCGGCACCGTCGTCGAGGACGGCAAGGAGACGAAGGAGATCGACGGTCGCCGCTACATCCTCGAGCGCGCGTTGCCCGGCGACGTCGCGCTCGTTCGCGCGCACACGGCGGATCGCTTCGGCAACCTTCGCTTTCGTCGCACGGCGCGCAACTTCAACCCGGTCGCGGCGTCGGCCGCGAAGCTCGCGATCGTCGAGTGCGATCACCTCGTGGAGAACGGCGCCATCGATCCCGACGACGTGCACCTCCCGGGCATCTTCGTTCACCGCATCCTCCACATCCCCGAGCACGCGAACATCATCGAGTTCCGCACCGTGCGAAAGCGATCCTGATGCCGTACTCCACTGAAGACATGGCGCGCCGCGCAGCGCGCGAGATTCCCGAAGGCTCGATCGTCAACCTCGGCATCGGCCTGCCGACGCAGGTCGCGGACTACCTCCCGGAGGGCCACGCGTGGCTGCACTCGGAGAACGGCCTCCTCGGAATGGGGCCGTTCCCGTGGGAAGGCGAAGAAGACGCGGAAGTGATCAACGCGGGCAAGCAAACCGTGACAGCATTGCCCGGCGCCTCCACGTTCGACTCGTCGCACTCGTTTGCGATGATCCGCGGCGGCCACGTCGACCTCGCGATCATGGGTGCGATGCAAGTCTCGGCCGGCGGCGACCTCGCGAACTGGGCGGTGCCCGGCGGTAAGGTGATGGGCATCGGCGGCGCGATGGATCTCGCGTCGGGGTGCCGTCGCCTGATCTGCATGATGCAGCACGTGACCAAGAAGGGTGAGCACAAGCTCGTGCAGGCGTGCGATTACCCGCTGACCGCGACGAAGGTGGTCTCGCTCGTGATCACCGACTACGGTGTGTTCGCGCCCTCGGGGCACGGCTTCCGCGTGATCGAGCTCGCGCCGGGGATCACGCGCGAGCAAGCGCAAGCCGCCACGGGCGCGCCACTGATCGACGCGTAGCCCAGCGACGCTGTTACGCGACGTAATCGCGCTTGCATCCCGATCCCGGCGCGTACCGACCCACACGTAGGATCGCGTTAGGCTCGTTGGTCCAGGAGGTCACATGCTCCGGATCATTCGCATCGTCATCGCGGCCACACTCGTTGTCGGCGCGGTCGGCGCGCTCGGGGGCTCTGCCCACGCGCAGCGCGCACCCGATATGTCCACGCTCGATCGCGGCGACGGCATCAGCAAGATCGCCATCGACGCGGGGCTCTCGTTCGTCGACTACCCGTACGACCTCGCGCTACGGCTCGAGCTGTACGGCCAGTACGTCACGCGCTCCGGCTTCGGCATCTACGGCGCGCTACCGCTGAGCGCATCGTTCGGTGCGCCGTCCGACGACGAGGATCCGGTGCCACCGGACGCCGTCCCGAACGACGCGGTCTCGCTCTCGAACCTCGAGGTCGGCGGCCTCGTGGTCCTCACGAAGTCGCGGATGCTGTCGTTCGTGTTCCACGGCGGACTCTCGATCCCCACCGCCACCGACGGTCGCGACGAATACGCGACGCGCTTCGCCGCCGTGATGCCGCGCTCGACGGACGTCGTGAACATCTCGGGTGACTGGTACGCGCGCCTCGGGTTCTCGCCGCTGATCTACGCGGACAAGCTGTTCCTGCGCTTCGATCTCGGCCTCGACATCGCGTTCGAGGACATCGATCCGCACGTGCTGCGCTTCAACCTCGGTGGTGGTGTCGACCTCGGCCCGGTCGCGCTCAGCCTCGAGCTCGCGAACAGCGTGTCGTTCTTCGACGACAACGAAGACTTCCTCGATGTCCTCGCGCTCACCGTCCGCTTCATGGGCGAGCGGCTCCAGCCGTACATCGCCGTGGGCGCACCGCTCGACGACACGCGCGACGACATCCAGCTGTTCATCGCGGGCGGAATTCAGTTCGTGCCCTGAGCCTGCTCGCGGCGCGCGTCGCGCCCCGTGCGGTACACGAGCCACGCATCCGCCACGCGGGCCGCGAGCGCCGCGGGCTCGTACAGCTGCGCCGGATCCGCGGGCATCGCATCGACGTAGATCTCGCGCAGCCTCGGCTTCGCGAGCTCGCCCTCGGCCGCATCGAGCGCGTCGCGCGCCAGGCCCATCTCTGCGCGCTTCTTCTCGCCGACGAGCCACGGCTCGTAGCCCGCGGTCCACACGAGCGTCGCCGCCGCCTCGGACAACCCGGTCCGCTGCGCGATGGTCCGCGACACGCTCGCATCGAACGGCACGGGCCCGCGCGTCTCCAGGAGCTCGAGCACCGCGCGAATCGCGCGATCGTCGAACCGCACGTCGGCCAGCACGTGCTCGCCGAGCTCGACGCCCTCGGGGACGCGAAACGCCCCGCCGTCCGCGTGCTCGAGCACCCGCACGCCGGCGCGACCATTCGCGAGCGGCTGGAAGTAGCGCACGAAGTAGCGGTTGCCCCACGTCACGAGCCGCGTGGAGAAGTGGCGATCCATGCCGCTGACCATGGCCGCGGGGACCATGAAGTCCGCGCCGCGGAGCTCGCGCACGTGGGCCGGAAAGCCGCTCGCGAGCCACAGGCGGAGGACATCGGCGAATTCAAGGCGGCGAGCCCTCGCCGTCGCGGGCGCGAGCGTTCGATACATGATCTCGCCGACTCGCGTGATCAAGAGCTCCCATGGAAACGCGGTGGCAGCGGGCGTCGCGTACGGCGCGGCGTCACCTCGTGTGCGGAGCAGATAGCGACTCGCGTCGACGATCTGTTGGCCGACCTCGGTGCCGAGGTCGAGTGTCCACCACGGCATCGAGTGATCCAGCAGGTGGGCGAGGGAAGGGACGTCCTCGTCCTGCGCGAGGGGCACCGGGAGCAGGGCGGTGTCACGGTGTGCGCGGGCGTCGCTCGGTCGCGCGGTGTCCGCGACAGAAGGCGCAACGCCGCCGTCGTTCAGCGTCGTCGGCGCAGCCGCGCCGTCGTTCAGCGTCGTCGGCGCAGCCGCGCCGTCGTTCAGGGTCGTCGGCACAGCCGCGCCGGCGTTCAGCGTCGTCGTCGCGAGCTCCAGCCGCGCGTGGAGGCGCTCGATCGCAGGCGCGAGCGCCGCAGCGGTGCTGGCCATGGCCGCGATGACCTTGGTCGATGGCAGCTGCTTCTCGCTCGCTGGCGTTGCCCCGGCCTTCTTCCCGACGATTTTCTTCGCGTCGGCCTTCGTCGCGCCGCCCTTCGTCGCCGGGGCACTCTTCACGGCGCGCTTCCCGGTATCGTGCTTCGTCGCGCTGGCCTTCTTCCCGACGAGCTTCTTCGCGCTGGCCTTCTTCCCGCCGGCCTTCTTCGCGCCGGCCTTCTTCCCGACGAGCTTCTTCGTGGCGGTCGTCCTCGATCTGGCGGTCATCGATCCCCCTTCCTCGACGAGTGCCGAATCGATCCAGCCTTCGTGGATCCAGCCTTCGTGGATCCGGCCTTCGTGGATCCAGCCTTCGTGGATCCGGCCTTCGTCGATCGCGTCGAGGCCTTCCTCGCGACGGCCCTCGTCGAGACGCTCGCCGTGGCGCCTCGAAGCGCTTCGATCGCCGCCACGAGCGCGGGCGGAGCGGCCGCAGGCGCCGCGGCGGGCGCGACGAGCACCGCCTGCATCGTCCCGTAGCTCATCACCGTGTCCGCTTCGCGGACGGGCGGCACCGCGAGCTCGATCAACGTCTTCGCGTCGTCGTCGGTGACCCGCGTCATGCCTGCCTCGCGGAGCGAGTTGCGCAAGAGGCGCGCGGGCGTGATCTCGCGAAGCGCGGGCGCGAAGCGCGGACAGCGCGCGATGATCGACGCGCGCGCCGCCGCGTGCAGCCACAGCTCCGTCGGCGGCCGATCGCTCGAGCTGTCGGCAGGCACGAAGCGATCGAGCGTCGCGGTGGCCGCTTCGTCGGTGATCCGTGCGTCGATCGCTGCGAACACGAACGCGCATCCCGGCGCGCGCGTCGCGCGATCGAGGGCGGCCCCGACGCGCTTGTGCCCGCCGGGCAGGAGGCTCGCGACGAGCGACGCGCCGAGCCAGCGGTGGGCACCGACGCGCTCGAGCGCATCTTCGGCGAGAGAGAGCCTCTCGCGCGCGGCCCAGGGTTGCAGCCAGAAACGAAAGCGCGACGGGTTCTTCGCCGGCGCGAGCTCGATGTCGTGGGCGAGCGCGCACTCGAGCACCGCGGGATCGACGAGCGCGTGATCGCCGTCGGCGCTCGCCGACAGCGCGGGCCACTTCGAGGTGCTCGCGAGGATGCGGCCGAGCACGTCGAGCGATTCACGCGTGACCGCGCGGGCGGCTGCTTCGAACAGAAGCGAGCCGAGCCGGACCCACGTCGATGACGTTGTGACCTGAAAAACGACACGCGACGATTCGATCGCCACGAGGCGATCCAGGCCGCGATAGGCCGCAAATGGTGCGAGGGCGTTCTCGATCGGGCTCGGCACTTCTGGAACGATACGCGGATGGGAAGTGTTCTCGCGATCGTCAGCAAGGCTTTGTTCGAGAAGATGGTGCCGGGGAAGGAGGAGCTCGGTGTCGTCGTCGAGACCGATCAGTACGTGTCGGCGAACAAGGCGTTCGATCAGCTCACGCCGAAGGACGCGATCTTCTTGGTGACCGTGCGGCCACCCGATGAAGCGCTGTGGTTGGTCGGCATCCTCGAGAGTCCGAAGAAGAACGGCAAGGCGTGGACGAGCGCGGTGAACACGGTGCCGCTGACCGACATCACGAAGGTGCTGAAGAAGCTCGAGCTCGCGTCGGGCGAGGGCATCACCGCGAAGAAGGGGACGCTCGGCATGTCGTTGCAGACACCGCGCGTGCTGACCGAGAACGACGATGCCGCGATCCGCGAGTTGATCGAGGGTCGGGATCCCAGCGCGAAGAAGGTGAAAGCGACGCAGGACTACGCCGACGCGGTGGCAGCCGGTCCGAAGAAGAAGAAGCGCGGCGAGGACGATGGCGACGACGGTGATGGTGACGAGGACATCGTCGACGAAGCGGTGGCGAGGCCGAACGCGTCCAAGCGAGCGAAAAAACCGGCGGGTGCGATCGTGCTCGGCACGCTGAGGCTCGACAACTATCGCAAGCCGTTCGCGGGCTCGATCGAGAAGCTGTCGGAGGTGCAGCGTGGCCAGCTGCAAGCGCTCATCGATAGCGACTTGGACAGCGAGGGTATGAAGCTGGAGGAGTTCTTCAGCGACGAGATCGACGAGGAGAACTATCCGCTGAAGGCCCTCGAGTGGATCGACGTCGTGGACACCGCGACGAACGCGGTCGTCGGTGACCTGTTGATCTTTCCGTTCGGCGATGGCGTCGTGCTGAAGCACGGGACCGAGACGCTGTTCGCCAACATCGTCCAGCACGGGATCACTCCCGCCAAAGAGACGACGAAGGCGTGGATGTCCGACTTCGCGAAGGCCTGGTGGGAGGGCGCGCCGCGCCTGAAGGTCAACGATGTGGGCCACTTCGGGTTCGACGCCGACCAGATCGAAGAGCCGGACGATCACGGCCCGGCGGTGACGCGAGCGGCCAAGCCCGCGAAGGCTCCAACGAAATCGGCACCAGCCGTGAAGAAGCCCGCAGCGAAGGCGGCGACGAAGAAGGCACCAATCAAGCCGACGAAGAAGGCGCCGGCCAAGCCAACGAAGAAGGCTCCGAAACCCGCGAAGAAGCCGGCCAAGAAGCCGACCAAGAAGCCGGCCAAGAAGCGCCGCTGACACATCGATCTGCGCAGCCAGTTCTGGAACGATGGACGCATGGCGAAGAGCAAGGCCACCGCGAAGGCGTCCAAGGGCAAGGCGAAGAAGGCGGCGGCGAAGCCGGTGAAGAAGGCAGCAGCGAAGAAGCCCGCTGCGAAGAAGGCAGCGAAGGCAGCGAAGCCCGCTGCGAAGGCGAAGGCTGCACCGAAGGCCAAGGCTGCTGCACCGAAGGCCAAGGCTGCTGCACCGAAGGCCGCACCGAAAGCACCGAAGGCTGCGGCGGCGAAGCCCGCGAAGAGCGCGACGAAGACCGCGGCCGACGCGTACACCGCGGCGGTCGAAGCTGCGGTCCCGGCGCCGACGAGTGATGGCTCGCTCGGAACGCTACGGCTCGACAACTATCGCAAGCCATTTGCGGGCACACCGGACTCGCTCAGCGAGAGCGAGAAGACGCAGCTCACCGCCGTCGTCGGTGCGGACACGTTCCCGTCGCTGTTCGGCGCCGGCGACGATGCCGAGAACGAGATGGCGTGGCTCGAGTACATGGATGTCATCGACACCAAGAGCGGCACCATCGTCGCCAATCTGTTGATCTGGCCGTACGGCGACGGTGCGGTCGTGCATCACGGCACCACGAAGATGATCGCGAGCATCGTGCAGCACGGCATCACGCCGCACGAGACGACGGGCAAGGCGTGGATGGCGGACTTCGCCAAGGCGTGGGCCGAAGGTGCGCAGCGCCTCGGCGTGTCGAGCCCGAGCCACTTCGGGTTCGACAGCGAGCAGACCGCCGACGCCGACGACGAGTAGACGGAGACAGCCCAGGGGCGGCGATGCCGCGGACTACGCGACGAGGGTGGTGCCGACGGAGCCAGGCTCGCACACCGCGCGCACCAAGTCACCGGGAGCGAGCTTGCCGAGGATGTGGATCGCGCCGACACCTTGATCGACGACGGCCATCGCTTCCTCGAGCTTCGGGATCATGCCGCCCGACACGGTGCCATCGGCGATCGCCGCGCGAGCGTCCGCACGCGTGAGGCGCGGCAGGCGCGACGAGGGATCCTTGATGTCCTTCAGCACGCCGGGTGCACTCGTCACGAGGAACAAGCGATCCGCTTTCAACGCGGCGGCGAGCTGATTGCCCACCATGTCTGCGTTGATGTTGTACACGCCGCCCTCGGCATCCGCGCCCAGGCACGCGATCACCGGAACGTAGCCCGCGGACCACAGCGTCTCGAGGAGCGCGAGGTTGAACCCGGTGACGTCACCGACAAAGCCCATGTCGACCGCCTCGCCGCCGGCCTCGTACACCTTCGGCGGACGCCGCACCGCGCGCACGACCTGCGCCGACGCTCCGTGCAGTCCGACGGCGTTCACGCCCGCCGCGCCGAGGATCGACACGAGGTCGACGTTGAGCTTGCCCGCGAGGACGTACTTCATGACGTCGAGCGTCGCCGCATCCGTGACGCGACGACCCGCGACCTGCTTGGTCTCGAGGCCGAGCTGCTTCTGCAGCGCGGTGGCCTGTGGCCCACCGCCGTGGACGATCGCGACGCGCGCATCGAGCTGACGGATGTCCTGCGCGAGCGACGCGGCCTCGCCCGAGCCGATCACCTCGCCGCCGATCTTGATGACGAGCGTCTCTTTGGCGCTCACGGCCAGTTGCCCACGTCTTCGAGCGACGCTTTCTCGTCGACGCCGAGGATGATGTTCATGTTCTGGATCGCCTGGCCGGCACCGCCCTTGATCAAGTTATCGATCGCAGAGAAGCAGGTGACCGTGCGCTTGCCGTTCGACGCCGGGCCGACCGCGAAGCCGACCTCGACGTAGTTCGATCCCGCGACCGCGACCACCTCGGGCAGGCGCGCCTTCGGGCGCCGCGTGAACGGCTCGCGCGCGTAGGTCTCGTCGAACAGCGAAGCGAGCTTGGTCTTGTCGATCGACTCGGGCAGCTCGAGGAAGCACGTCGCGAAGATGCCGCGCGTCAGCGGCGCGCTGACCGGCACGAACCGCAGCTCGATGCCCTTCGCGCCGCCGTCCTCGAGGGTCTGGACGATCTCGGGCACGTGCTGGTGCTCGAGCGGCTTGTACGTCTTGAGGTTGCCCGCGCGCGACGGGTGATGCGTTCCCGCTTGCGGCGCGATGCCGGATCCCGACGAGCCCGTGATGCCTTGGACGTGAACGACCGCGCCGTCGAGCAGGCCCACCTTCGCGAGCGGCAACAGCGCGAGCTCGATCGTCGTCGCGAAGCAGCCCGGCGACGCGACGTACTTCGCCGCGCGGATCTTCTCGCGGTTCATCTCGGGCAACCCGTAGACGAACGTGCCGAGCAGCTCCGGGTGCGGATGCTTCGCGCCATAGAACTTCTCGTACGTGGCCGCGTCGCGCAGGCGGAAGTCACCGGACATGTCGACGATCTTCACGCCCGTCGCGATCAGCTCGGGCACCTTCGCCGCGGTCACCTTGTGGGGCAGGGCGAGGAGGGCGACATCGCAACCCTTCGCTGCTTCGGTGGGGGACAGGTCTTCGAATTTCAGATCCGTCGCACCATCGAGGTTCGGGTGCACCGCGCCGAGCGGCTCGCCCACGTGATCGATCGACGCCACGCGCACGAGCTCGACATCCGGGTGCATCAGCAGGCGCCGCGCGAGCTCCGCGCCGCCGTACCCACTTCCGCCGATGATTGCTGCCTTGAATCGCTTTGCCATCGTGGGCCCTGGTATGCCATGCCCACGCCCATGGGAGAACAGCCCGCGTCATTGGACGCAACGCTCGCGAACGTCCGGTCCCGCGAGGCAGAGATGCTCGCCCTCACGCGCCAGTGGGTCGAGGTCAACAGCTACACCTCGAACCTCGATGGCGTCGCGAAGGTCGGCGCGATGCTGCGCGAGGCGTTCGCGATCCCGTCGCTGTCGCTGACCGCGATCCCCGCCGATGGCTTCGCCGAGCACCTGGTGTGGCGCACACCCGCGTCGCACACGAAGCCGCCGATCCTGCTCGTCGGTCATCACGACACCGTGTTCCCGCAGGGCCACTTCGAGGGCTGGCGCGACGCGGGCGATGGCAAGGCGATCGGCCCCGGCGCACTCGACATGAAGGGCGGCCTCGCGATCATTCGCACGGCGCTCGCCGCGCTCGAGTCCGCGGGCGTGCTCGCGGAGCTCCCGATCATCGCGATCTCGGTCTCCGACGAGGAGGTCGGCTCGCCCACCTCCGCGCCGCACCTGCGCGAGCTCGCGAAGGGCGCCGCGTGCGCGCTCGTGTTCGAGTCCGGACGCGCGAACGACATGATCATCACGCGGCGCAAAGGCGTCGGCGCGATGACCGTGGTCGCGCACGGCAAGGCCGCGCACGCGGGCAACAATCACAAGGACGGCGCCAACGCGATCGTCGCGCTCGCGAAGTTCATCGCGGACGCAGCCGCGCTCACCGACTACACGCGCGGCGTCACCGTGAACGTCGGGCAGATCACCGGCGGCACGTCGAAGAACACCGTGCCCGAGCGCGCGGAGTGCTCTCTCGACCTGCGCTACGAAACCGTCGCGGACGCGGAGTCGCTCGTCGCCGCTCTGCGCGCGGCCGCCGAGTCCGCCGCCGCGAGCGTGTCCGGCGTGCGCGTCGAGGTCTCCGGCGGTGCGAATCGCCTCCCGCTCGAGAAGAGCGCTGCCTCGGCCGCGCTCAAGGACGAGTACGCGGCGTGTGCGCGCGCGTGCGGCCTCGGCGACGGCGAAGCACCGCTGCTCGGCGGTGGCAGCGACGCGAACACCGTCGCGCCGCTCGGCGTTCCCGCGATCGATGGGCTCGGTCCGCGCGGCGCGGGCTTTCACACCACGAACGAGTTCGTCGAGCTGTCGACGTTCGTTCCCAAGTGCGAGGCGCTCGTGCGATTCCTGTGGGGCCGTCGCTGATCTGCGAATCGCGCGAGCCGCCGTGAGGTGACGATCCGCATGACGATCCGGATGCCGATCGCGTAACCGCGACGTGCGTTCGATCTGCCGCGATCGTCGCGAAGCGCGTTCGCTCGCACGATCCTCGATTCGCTCGGACGTCCCTGGCGCGATCTCGCAAGATCATTCACCGAGCGAGCCGCGATTCGTTTCGCGCGAGCGACCAACGCGTCACGCGGGACCGCGATGTTCGCGCCATGCGAACCACTCGATCGATCTTCGCGCGTCGTCCGCTCGCGACGGCGTTGCTTCTCCTCGCTGCGTGCGACGGCGCGACCGGTCCCGCGGGACCTCCGGGAGACCCCGGCGATCCGGGTGCGCCCGGCATGAACGGCGTCGATGGCATGAACGGCCAGAATGGCTCCAATGGCTCGAACGGGGTCAGCGGTGGCAGTTGCCCGATCCCGCAGAACGAGCCCGCGGCCGAGGGCGTGCCCGCCTCGGCGCCGCTGTCGTCGGTGGTCGCGGTCAGCTACTGCGACGCGGCGAACACCGGCGCGACGAACATCCCGCAGTACGTGAAGGCGCTCGTCGCGCAGTACGGAACGAACACGTTGCCTGCAGACTTCCAGTTCCCGCTGTCGCCGGCCGCGACGGATGGCGTCCGCGCGATTCGCGGCCTCGTCCCCGACGTGATGGTGAAGTGGTTCGATCCGCTGACGTGGGACATCATGGCGAGCCCGACGGTGCAGCCGCGGTTCGGCGCGAACGCCGACTACATCGCGTACGTCCCCGACGGCTGGAGCGGCACGCCGTATTGGAACGGCAACGACAACGCGGGCTGGATGTGGGTCAACCACGAGTACGTCTCGAACAACCGCCCGCGCGCGACCGCCGCGCCGACGGGCCAGCACCTGACGCTCGCGCGGTTCCTCTCGTACTGGGGCACGATCGCCGGCGCGCCGACGTCGAACGCGTGGAGCACCGGCGACCTCGCGATCTACATGGACGAGTACAAGCGCCAGGTCGGCGGCTCGTGGATGCGCGTCGTGAAGGATCCGGCGACGGGCACGTGGTCGATCGATCGCACGAAGACGGCGCGTCGCTACGACGCGACCGACTCGACGCTGGTGAAGGTCACGGGCGCGACGGTCAGCGCGGATACCGACGATGTCGGGGCACCGCTGCCGCAGGATGTCGTCGTCGGGATCCAAGCGGACTGCTCGGGCTCGCTCACGCCGTGGGGCACGATCATCACCGCCGAGGAGAACGTGGCGTCGAGCTACGGCGACGTCGAGACCGGATGGACGAGCGGTAATCGCCCCGTCGCCGGCACGGGCTTCGATCCGGGCGCGAATGTCACGTTCAACCTCGCGCCGTCGCCGACCGCGGACTTCACGTCGGGCGGCGCCGCGCACCCGAAGGACGCGTACGGCTATCTCGTGGAGATGGATCCGGGCCAAGCGCCCGGCGAGTACTACGGCAAGACCACTGCAGGTGTCGGTCACCGCAAGCTCGGCTCGATCGGTCGCGCGAACTGGGAGAACGCGACGTTCGCTCTCGGCGCGGACTGGAAGCTGATCCCGAACCAACCGATCGTCATGTACTCGGGCAACGATCGCCGCTCGGGTCACATCTACAAGTTCGTCACGACCGCGCCGTACACCACGGGCATGACGAAGGCGCAGATCCGCGCGCTCCTCGACGACGGCAAGCTGTACGTCTCGCACTTCGCGGGCCTCGACTCGACGCACGGTCGCCGCCTCGCGGCGGGCCAAGCTCTCGCCACCGAAGCAGCGCCGGGCACGGGCCAGTGGATCGAGCTGTCGACGACGTCGACGGCGATCGCCCCGAACGCCGCGGGCCTCGGCGCCGCGACGAAGACGGTCGGTCAAGCGCTGACCGACGTGAGCTGGAACGGCATCGGCGGCTTCCCGACGAACGCCGACGTGAAGAGGGCGCTGTTCACCGCGTCGCTCAAGATCGGCGCGATGGAGCTCAACCGTCCCGAGGACCTCGAGTACAACCCGATCGGCACGCCGCGCATCTACGTCGCGTTCACGAACCACGCGGGCACGGTCGCGCTCGACCAGGCGGGCGTGCTCATCCCCGCGGCGACCGTCTCGCCGAACCGCAACGATCGCTCGGGCGGCATCTTCGCGATCGAAGAGACCACGTCGGCAACGCCGGCCTCGTCGACGACGTTCAAGTACTGGCAGGTGTGGTCGGGCAACACCACGGCGAACATGTTCGACGCCGGCAGCCCCGACAACATCGCGATCGACGCGCAAGGCGGCGTGTGGTTCGGCACCGACGGCAACTTCGGCGCGACGGGCAAGGCGAGCGCGGACGGCCTCTACTATCTCGACCTCGATCCGGCTCACAAGACGGTGTCGACGCCGACGTACGGCATGGCGTTCCGCATCGTCTCGACACCGAGCGACGCCGAGGCCACGGGCCCGGCATTCTCGTCGGGGATGACCACGCTGTTCTTCAGCGTCCAGCACCCGGGCGAGGACAACGCGTCCGTGTGGCCGCCGCGGTGACGCGCGCGCTGATCATGGTCGTCGGTCTCGCCGCGTGCGAGGCCGCGACGTCGCCACCCGATCCGCTCGCGTACGCGGAGGCGAAGGGCTCGCGCATCGACAACCTCGAGGCCGCGGTTCCGCCGATGTGTTACACGCAGACGGGCGGCGCTTCGAACCCGTGCTGGGTCTGCCATACGCGAGGGCAGGGGCGCACGACCCTCGACGACAGCTCGCTGCAAGAGAGCTATGCGTTCTCCGAGACCGCGCTGACGAATCACTGGGCAAACCTGTTCGTGGATCGCAGCGCGGACATCGCGCGCGTGTCCGATGACGAGATCCTGCGCTGGGTGCGCACGGACAACACCGCGCCGCTCGTCGCCGCGATGGCGAAGATGCCGCCGAGCTACACGGGCTTCCGCCCCGACCTCGATCTCTCGCGCGGCTTCGACGAGCTCGGCTTTTCGCGCGATGGGTCCGGGTGGCGCGCGGTGCGCTATCAGCCGTTCCTCGGCGCGTTCTGGCCGACGAACGGATCGACGAGCGACGTGTTCGTTCGGTTGCCCGCGGCGTTTCGCACGTCGCGCGAGCAGTACCGCCTGAACCTCACGCTCGTGGAAGCCGCGCTGTCGATCGCCGACTACGCGACGCGCTCGATCGATCGCGAGATCGAGCCCGTCGACGAGCGCCTCCTCGGCGAGGATCTCGACGGCGATGGTTCGCTCGGCACCGCGACGCGCATCACGCGCTTGCCGGCGCACTACGCAGGTGTTCCCGACGCTGTCGTCGCGCAGGCGTATCCGCTCGGTGCCGAGCTCCTCCACACCGTGCGCTATCTCGATCCGGACGCGCCCGATCGCTTCGCGACGCGGCTCAAGGAGCTTCGCTACATGCGCAAGGTCGAGAACCCCGACGACTGGGGACGCCAACGCGCGTACGCCGACGAAGCCGAGGACAAAGCGGATGGCCGATTGCCGGTGTACGCCGGCGATCCGGAGGTCGGCCTGCTCGGCGCGTTCGGCTGGCAGCTGCAGGGCTACATCGAGGACGCACGCGGCGCGCTTCGCGTCCAGACGATGGAAGAGCACCGCGCGTGCATGGGCTGTCACGGTAACCTCGGCGTGACCATCGACAACACGTTCTCCATCGCGCGCAAGGTCCCCGGCCTCGCGGGGTGGCGTCACCAAGATCTGCGCGGCCTGCGCGACCGTCCGCAGCTCGGACACTCGCAACCGGAGCTGGTCGAGTACTTCACGCGCGTCCAGGGTGGGGACGAGACGCGATCGAACGACGAGCTCCTCGCGCGCTTCTTCTCGACGAGCGGCGTGAATGCGACGGCGGACGTCGATGCGAAGGTCGTCGATGCAAAGGCGGATGTCGGTGCGGAGTTGGTCCTCGACGTGCGCGAGCTGTCGCGTGCATCTACCGATCGCGATCTCGCGTGGGCGCTTTATCCGTCACGCGAGCGCGCGCTCGCGCTCGACAAGGCGTATCTCGCGATCGTGCGCGAGCAGAGCTACACGCGTGGACGCGATGCGGTTCTTCGTCCCGCGACGCGGGTGCATCGCGCGATCACCGTCGACGGCACCGGCTTGCACGCGGAGGCGCCGAGTGCAAACACGCGCACGTATCGCGATGGTCGCTTGCACCTCGACTGGCGATAGTGCGCGGTTCGCGTCGTAGCCTGCGACACTCCCTTGCGCGTCGCATGGCACGTGGCCACCTCTGGATCGATGCGAAACAGGAGGTTTTATGCCACTCGGATTCTTCGCGATGGTGTTCTTTATCTGGGCGGCGGCGCTGGGGCTGCGACGTAAGGGCTGGGACGTGCGACCGCGCGTCCCGCAGGCAACGGCGAGCCATCCAACGAGCCAATCAACGACGGCTAGCCCAGCAGCGCACGCACACGGTCGACCACGTGTGCCATCCCGAGAGCCTTCGAGATGAACCCGTCGATCCCCGCCGTCGTCGCGCGCTCCTCCAGCTCGGCCGGCGGCAGCGTCGAGAACAGATAGATCGGCGTGGCGAGGCCGCGCTCTCGGCGCAGCACCATCGCGACGTCATCGCCGTAGAGCTCCGGCATCTGCACGTCCATGAGCAGCAGATCGAAGCCTTCGATCGGTTGCGTCATGAGCTCGTCGAAGTTGGCGCGCGTCGCTACTTCGTAGCCCGCCGTCACCAGCGCGTGCTTCGCAGCCATCTGGATGATCGGGCTGTCGTCGACGAGGAGGATGCGCTTCACGATTCGCTAACGTCGATGAGATCTTCGGCGAAGCACTGCAGGGAGTGGAGGCTGCGTCGCTGCCAGTGCATCTGGGGATTGGACACGAACGTCACCTTGTACTGCGCCGACGACGGCAGCTCCTGGAGGACATTGATCCAGGACACGAGGCACTTGAAGCAGCTCGAGTTCATGAACTCCAGCTGGCGCAGGTCGACCGACGTCTTCCTGACGTTCGCGCGCACGCACTCGTCGTGAACCTCGTCGAGCACCTGCTCGAGCGCGTCCACGGCGGCGTAGTCCGCGGTGCCCGACATGCGCAGCGTCATCACGCCCGCGTCGTGGCTGGCGTCGGCGTGGAAGTCGTCGCACTTGACGGCGATGACCTTGGGCTCCGCGCTCACGACGCCTCCGCGACGTACGTGGTCGCGAGTAGCTCGACGGTGTCCTCGTTCTGGACGGTGAGCGTGATCGCCATCTCGCCCTCGGCGCAGATCCGCGCGAGACCGAGCCCCGAGCCCTCGCGGCGCTTGGCCTTGGCGAGCAGGAGCTGCTGGTAGTACGCGAACGCGTCTTTCGCCGCGGCGACACCGTCGACAATTTCGCGAATCGCGGCGATGTGCGAGTCCTCGGCGCGATTGCGCAAGAGGATCGTCACCGTGCGCGGGCTTCCACTCGCGGCGACCTCGATGCGGATCGTGGTCTCGCCGTCCTTCGAGTACTTCACCGCGTTCTCGAGGAGCTCGTGCGTCGCGAGCGCCACGCGAGACGAGCCGTCGGGATCGCCGAGCGTGCGCTGGTAGAACTCCGAGACGAACCGCCGCACGACCGACACGAGCTGGACGTTCGGTCGAAAGTTCAGCTCGACGTATGCGTTCGCCTGAAGGGCACCCATCGGTGCCGTCGATAATGCGGGGTCACGCACACACACTCAAGGCGCAGCCTGCCTCGAAACGCTGCACCTACCGGAGATAGCGCTGGAAGAACGCGATGGTGTGACCGAGGGAAGCGACTCGATTCTGCCGCTTGCTGGCGCCGTGGCCCTCGTCGGGGAAGAGGATCAGCCCACCGGGGATCTTGCGGCGCTCGGCCTCCTTGTAGATCTGGATCGCTTCTCCGACGGGGACGCGCGGATCGTTGACGCCCTGGATCGAGAGCAGCGGCGCCACGAGCTTGTTGACGTGGGTGATCGGCGAGAGCGCGACGAGCGCGTCCTTGTCCTTCACCGGATCGCCGTACTCCGAGATCCGCAGCTTGCGACGGTACGGCGCGGTGTTCATGAGGAACGTGTAGAGGTTCGAGATGCCGACGGTCTGGACGCCCGCGTCGTACGCGCCGGCGAAGTAGGTCATCGCCATCAGCGTCGAGTAGCCGCCGTAGCTACCGCCCATCACGCCGATCTTCGGCGCCTTGCCGTTCTTGGCCCACGCGGTGCGGATGTACTTCGACGCGTCCTCGATGTCGGTGATCACCGCGAGCCGCTTCGGGCCGTCGTCGGAGTGGAGCCAGGTCTTGCCGTAGCCGGTCGATCCGCGCACGTTCGGCTGCACGAACACGAAGCCCGCGTCGACGAACATCTGCCCGTACGTCGAGAAGCCCGCGGTCGATTGGCCCTCGGGGCCGCCGTGGAAATCGACGACGACCGGGCACGGATCGCTCGCGCAGCTCGCGGGCCGGCGGACGAACATCGGGATCTTCGTGCCGTCGCGCGCGGGATAGCTCTCGAGCGTCGCCTTCGCGAACGTCTTAGTGTCGATCTCGGGCGTCGTCGGGACGCGCCACGCGATCGCCTTCTTGGTCTGCCAGTCGTAGGTCACGCTCGTCGGCGCGAGCGTCGAGCCATCGACGGACAGCTGGATGTACCGGCCGTTTCGCGACGCACCCGCGAAGTTCACGTTCTCCGCATCGGGCAGCTTGGGCAGCGGCAGCTCCTTGTACGTCTTCGCGTCGAGCGCGTGCAGCTTGTCGTAGCCGTCCTCGTTGAGCTGGTAGTAGATGCGCGTGCGCGCGCGATCGATCGCGAAGCCTTCGACGTCGTGCTTCACGTCCGGCGTGATCGGCACGAGCGCGCCCGCCTCGACGCGATAGAGCCGGCGGAAGTCGCTCGGCTTGTCGCTCGTCGCGAGGATCTCGCCGGCCTTCGCGCCGAACCGCACCTCGTACTCCTCGACCTCGTTCTGGCCGAGCACGGGTGTCAGCTGCTTTGTCGCGAGGTCGTAGGTGAACACCTCGTTCTGCGCGTTGCCGAGCTGGTTGACGAGCAGCCACTGCGTCCCTTTGTGATCCGCGATCGACCACAGACCCGGCTTGTCGAACACGAGCTCCTTGGTCTTCGTCGCGAGCGTGTAGCGATAGATCGCGTACGAGTCCGCCGCGATGTCGTTCGCGGTGAAGTACAGCGACTTCCCGTCGTCGTCGATGTACGCGAGGTTGGTCTGCACCTTCGGTGTGTGCTGGATGACGGCGAGCGGGCCACCGTCGGGCTTCATCATGTAGATGCCCGGGTTCTCCTGACCGCCGATATCGCGGCTGACGACGAGCCACGACTCGTCCGGCGCGAGGTCGACGACGCCGGTGCGATCCTCGCCGCCCGTGAGCTGGATCGGCAGCTTCATCGCGCCGTCCTGTCGCCACACCTGGGGCGAGCCGGTGACCGACGACGTGAAGTACATGCGATCGCCCTTCGCGGTCACGATGCCGGTCCCCGCGCCGCGCACGTCGAGCATCATCTGGATCTTGCGCGAGACGTCCTGATCGAGCGGAGGCGCCGCGAACTTCGCGATCACCTCGGGCGTCACGCTCTCCGCACCGAGCCCCGAGTAGCCGGTGCTCGCTGTCGCGGGCTTGGGGGATGGCTTGCGCTGGCCGAACGGATCGGCCGGCGCGGTCGAGCTCGCCTTCGTATCGGCAAACGCAGCGACCGAAACTACGAAAACGGGCAGGGCAGGAATCCACCGCTTCATGCGGCGAAACCTACCACTGCCCGTCGAAGACTCCGCGATCGAATCGCGGACCCGTTACATCTCGACGTGGCCGCGATGCTCGCGCTCGAGCGCGCGCTTCAGCTTGTCGAGCGCCGAGTTCTGGATCTGACGGATGCGCTCGCGCGACAGGTGGTACTGGTCACCGATCTCGCGGAACGTCCGCTCCTCGTCGTCGCCGAGGCCGAACCGCTTCGTCAGAACATCCGCTTCGATGGGCGACAGATGATGGAGCAGCCGCGTGACCTGAGAGGTCAGCGTCGCCGTCGTCATGTCGTCCTCGGGCGAGTGTGCCTCGGTGTCCGGATCGGCCAGCGTGTCGCCGAACGAGCGGTCATCGTCATCGTGAACCGGCCGGTCGAGAGACATCGGCTGGCCCATGATGTAGCGATGCATCTGGTTCAGCTTCGCGAGCGGAACGCGCGCGGCCTTCGCCAGCTCTTGCGGAGTGGGCGGACGACCGAGCTCGCCGACGAGACCCTGGCGAACCTTCTCGAGCTGCTGCTGTGCCTCGAGCATGTGCACCGGGATGCGGACCGCACGCGCCTTGTCGGCGAGTGCGCGACCGATCGCGTGGCGGATCCACCAGCACGCGTACGTCGAGAACCGCAGACCGCGGCGATAGTCGAAGCGCGACACCGCGTGCATGAGCCCGAGGTTGCCCTCCTGGATCAGGTCCGCGAGCGGCATGCCACCGCGATCGTAGCGACGAGCCATCGTCACCACGAGGCGCAGGTTCGCGCGAACGAACTCGTCGCGCAGATTCTGACCGTCGCGATGCGCCTGGCGCACCTCGTCGATGTACGAGCCCGCATCGCGAGCCGCACCATCGGTCCACCACGTCTCGTTACCGGCGATCGCCGCCTCGCGTGCGCGATAGAGCTCGCGCATCACCGCGTCGATGTGCACGCGATCGAGATCGAGCTTGCGCATCTCGAGCGCAGCTTCCTTCGCCGCAGCGCCGAGCTTCTTGACGAGCTTGGGCTCCTTCTGTGCGCGCTTCGACTTGAGCATCTCGTCGAGCACCTTGTGGAGCTTCACGAACTTCACGGGCTGTTCGAGGTTCGGCTCGATGATCGCGAGCAGTGGGCGCACGACCTCCGCGCGCGAGAGCACGCGCTCCCACGTCATCGTTTCCGTGTCCTCGATCCCCTGAGAGAGCTCGCGCTCGTCCTCGGGCGTGAGGAGGTCATGCTCCGCGAGCTGACGGAAGTACGCCGCCAGATGATCATCGGAGTCGGGCGACCGCATCGGACGCACCGTCTTCACCGGCTTCTCGACGATATCCTCGACGACCGGCTGTGGAGCCGGCGGCGTGGTCGCCTTCGCGGTGCGGTGTGGACGGGCGGTCAGAGCCTTGGCCGTGACCGTCCGGTGCGCGACAGTACGCGTGTCCCGGCGGCGTGCAGTGTGGGTGGTGGCCATGGCGTTACTCCTCTCGATCATGATGAGACGTCGATGAACTCGGTCCCGTTGCACCCGCATTCATGTCTCCCTGTTTCAGGAGTACGAACGAGGACGCTTGTGGACGGATACCCGTGCACGATGCGCACCGATTCCCGTCGAGAAACCTCTGCGATGGGGTAGGTGCGATCGCTCCAAGCAGTTCCAGCTGCTTGGAGGGCCCACCATCTCCCGACGTCGGAAAATAGTGGTCGCGCACTCTCGCACGGAACGCAGTTTTGTCCAGCCGAAACTGTTTTGTGGTGTCGGCTACGACGAAGTTGTCAGCTTTTGCGACAGGCAAACCCTGTCCGACATGCCCGATCGGGCGGGTACCCACGACTACCGAGGGTAGTTCGCACGCCGCGACGCACGCTGTGTCTCAGGCGCTCGACGCCGACTCAGGCCGACGAGGTTTCGGCGGCTGGCGTACCGTTTTCCGGAGCCAAGTGGCGCTGCAGACGATCGAGCAGCGCGGCTTGATCGGGATGAATGATCCGTCGCGCCCGCGTGATCTCGATGAACTCGACCTTGTCGACTTCCCACGACGCGCAACGTGGCGCAGCCCCGTCGGGTGCTTGCGCAGCGTATGCGTGAACGCGTTTCTTCGAGCGCGTGTAGTCCACGTAGCCGAGATCGACGAGCGAACACACGATCTCGAGGCCGGTCTCTTCCAACGTCTCGCGCCGCGCGGTGGCCTCGAGCGCCTCGTCGGGATCCGGAGCACCTTTCGGGATTCCCCACGGTGCGCGGCGGTTGTAGTTCCCTGCCGGGTGAACGAGCAGGACCTCGATCGAATCGTTCACGTATCGGTAGAGCAGGGTGCCAGACGAGAGCTTGGAGCGTGCGTCGGACATCCCTCTCTGACCGTGCGCGGAACCCCGGATCAAAGCAAGCTTCTTGCCGTTGTTTCCTGAAATCTCAGCGAGTTGGCCACAAAGCGGTGTACCCTTTTCGCGATGAGCCAAGATCAGCGGCAGGCATGGTTCGCGCGCATGATGGAGTCGGGTCTGGAGCACAGCATGTTCGCTCCGTCCGATGTCCTCCAGTACGTCACGGCGGACGTCCTCGCGAACCACCTCCCGAAGGACCTGATGTCCAAGTTGCTGTCGTCCGCGTTGGCGGCCGGCGCGATGACCCCCGAGCGCGTACTCGAAAACGTTCCGCCGGATCTGCTCGCGAAGCACCTGCCCCACGAAGTGCTGTGGGCGTGCATTGCCGCCGCAGCCGCCCGGGCAGGGGTTACGACGTGAACCCGAAGAACTTCTTCATCGACGCGCTGACGTCGGCGCTCGATCTGGGCATCGCGACGCCGTTCGACGTGATCCGCCACGTGACACCGGACGTGCTCGCGGAGCACCTCCCGCGTCCGTTGTGGGCGCGGTTGTTCACGGCGTGCCTCGGGGCGCCGAAGGTGGATGCGCAGCTGATCGTCGAGACCATCGGCGTGCAGAACCTTTGCGAGCACATCCCGGCGCCGATCATCTGGGGCGTGATCGCCGAGATCGGAGCGCGCTCGCTCGGCCAAGCGATTCCCGATCGCCCGATCCTCGCGACCACGAGCGAGCCCGTGGGCACCAAGACCGAGCCCACGAAGGCCGCGACGCCCACGCCCGCGACGGGGGTTCCGACGACGACCAAGCGTCCGCCCGCGATGACGCCGCCCAAGCCGCTCGCGGTGGCGAGCCCGCCGCCGGTCGAGACCAAGACCACGGTGACTCCGGCGCCACCACCACCAGGCCCGAGCATCCCCGCGCCGGCGGCTGCCTCGGCCGACGACGACGATGCGCGCATGCCCGCCCGCGCACGTACTCCGACGGGTCAACGGTTCCGCCAGACGAGCACGAACATCGGTCGCCTCGCCGCGAACCAGCGCCGCCCGCAAGCGAGCGCCGCGGCGCCCGAGCCACCGACGAGCGCGACGCAACCGACGCCGACCTTGTCGCGCGGCTCGCGTCCACCGACGGAGATCGACGTCGAGATCGAGACCGAGATCGGGAACAACGCGGCCGATTGGCGCAACGCCATCGCGATCGAGGACGACCAGCTCGTCGACTGGTCGACCTCCGAAGAGACCCAGACCTCGACGGACGATGCCGCGTTCGGCAAACGGCGGCCCTGAGCGCCCCGAGCGAGAGACGACGATGACCGCGATGAACCAATGCATCGAGCTCGCCGAGCGCCTGGGGCTCGCCACGGAGACCGTCCTCGAGCTGTGGGCCGAGCGCGCCGCGATCCGCGAGTACGACGGCGGGCAATCGCGTGCCGACGCCGAAGCCGCTGCCGTCGACGACGTGCGCATGGCGCTCGCGACACCGATCGTCGTCGGCGAGCGCAAGGGCCCCCGCAGTGCAGCTCCGGCCACCGCGGTTTCGGACGTCCTGGCCGACACGCACAAGCGGTAGACTGATCCGGTGGGACTGCCCCGAGCGATCGTTCTCGTGACCCTGCTCGCGGGGTGCAGGACGCTGCTCGGTATCGACGAGGGAATCGTCGCGACGGATGGCGGTTCGCAGACCGACGGAATGCCCGACGCGCCGTTCGACGCGATGATCGACGCATCGCCCGATGCGATGCTGCAGTCGTGGTGGAACGCCTCCTATCCGTGGCGTCACTCGATCACGTTCGACACGACGGGGCTGTCCGTGCCGATCCAGAGCGTACCGTTGCTCGTGCGCTTGCCCGGCACGGCGATCGGTCTCGCCAACGGGAGCGACCTGCGCTTCGTAGACTGGACGAACACGCGCGAGCTGCCCTTCGAGATCGAGACGATTTCGTCGACGGGCGCCGTGATCTGGGTGCTGATGGATCTCGATGCGAGCACGAAGTTCTACGTGTACGGAGGAACCCTCACGCCGACCGCTGCGTCCTCCGGCGCCGCGGTGTTCGGTGCGTACGAGAGCGTCCATCACCTCCAGACCTTCGCCGACGCGAGCGGGCATTCGCATCTCGCCGAATCCGTCGGTCCAGGAACGGGGGCGATCGACACGAACGGGATCGTCAACCAAGCGCGCGACTTCGATGGAACGAGCGACGCCTATCGCCTGGCCAACAGCGACACCCCGTTCGACTTCACGTCGAGCTTGAGCGCGTCCGCGTGGATCAAGGTGCAGGACTTCACCACGATGTACCAACCGGTCGTCACGAAGGGCGACACGAGCTGGCGCATGCAGCGCGAGAACCAGACGAACATGATGGCGTTCGGGTCCAACGCCGGGGGGCTGGTCAACAACGCCGTCGGGACGACGGTCGTGTCCAACGATCAGTGGCACCACGTCGCGATCTCGTTCAGCGCGAACGTGAAGTCGCTCTACGTCGACGGAGTCCTCGACGCCACGTCGATCGTCGCCACCATCGATACGAACTCGCAGGAGGTCCGCATCGGCGGCAACTCGCAGTTCTCTCGGTTCTGGAAGGGCAAGATCGACGAAGTTCGCATCAGCGCCGCGCCGCGAACCTCGGCGCAGTTCAAGGCGGACCTCGAGACCGTCATCACACCGGCGCGCCTGACCGTGGGCACTCGCGAGCCCATGCCCTGAGCCTCGATCGCGCGCCGCGGTTTTAGTATCGTGGTCCGATGAGACTCGGGGTGGTGGTGCTGTGTGTCGTAGCGGCCTGCGGTGACGATGCGAGTGGTCCGGTGGCCAGCTATCAGCTGCCTGCATCCGGTGCGATCGACTGGGGCGTCGCGCCGTTCCCGAACGACGTGTTCCTCGCGAGCGACGGCACGGTCGAGCTCGGATCGATGCCGTCGGACACGCCGCTGTGGGAGACCGTTCGCATGTCGCTGCAAACGCGCCGCGGCTTCTGCGGCACGTGTGCGATCTGGTTTCCGATCGCCGGCGAGATCGATCCGACAACGCTCGGCGACGGCGCCGTGATGATCGACGAGCGCGGCGAGCGACTCGCGATCGACATCCAGTGGGATGCGACGTCACACGTCATCGCGGTGCATCCGAAGCGCGGCATCGTGCCGCTCGCGGGCGAGCGCTACACGGTGGCGCTGCTGACGTCGATCAAGGGCGTGGATGGCGCGGCCCTCCGCGCGGACAGCGGAATGACCTCGACGCGCGCGAAGGTGGTCACGACGCCGGCGCTCGCGCTCCTCGCCGCGGCGGGCATCGAGGCGAACGAGGTGGCGGCCGTGACGGTGTTCACCGTCGAGGATCCGACGCTGCTCGCGCGCGATCTCGCGGCTCGCGTGAGTGCGTACCTCGCGGCGCACGGTCCGCCGTCGCTCGCCGTCACGCACGTCTGGAAGGCGTCCGATGGCACGCTCGACGGGCTGATGGGGATCCCCGCGGAGGATCGTCCGGGCGTCGACGTTCCGGCGATGGCAGGTCAGCAAGGAACGCTCGCCATCTCGCACTCGTCGATCTCGATCGTCGTCAAGGGCACGTTCCATTCGGTGCGCGCGATCACCGGCGCAGGGCTGGAGCTCGGCACGCTGCGCCCCGATATCGCCGACGGGGAGGATGTCCCGTTCCTCCTCGCGATTCCCGTCGGAGCCGATGTCGCGAACCTCCCCGTCGTCGTGTTGCATCACGGCCTCGGCGGCAACATGAACACGGGCATCGGCGTCGCCGACGCGGTCGCGAAAGCGGGCTGCGCGCTGCTCACGCTCGACGCGTTCAATCACGGCGAGCGTGCGATGGGAGCGACCGACACGGCCCACGCGATGCGCGGTGACACCGGCACGCTCGGCCCCGATGGAGTCTACGAAAGCACCCAGCTCACCGTCGCGTTCCGCATGCTGGCGATCAACGGAACGCCCGCAGGGCAGGGTGCGAGCCCGTATTACGTGCAGGGGGGCCTCGCGCAGATGGTCGCGGATCTTCACGTGCTGCTTCGCGTGGTCCAGGCAAGCGACCTCGCGCCGATCGCCGCGGCGGATGCGTCGCTCGCGAACCTCGCGTTCGATCACGATCGCGTCTACTTCATCGGCGCGTCGCTCGGTACGTTGATCGGCACCGCCACGCTCCTCGCCGACACCACCGTCAAGGCCGCGGTCCTGAACGTGCCCGTCGGCGGCCTCGTCTCCACGCTCGTCGAGAACGAGCTGTTCCGGACGCAGTTCGAGCTCGTGATGTCGATGTTCGACGTCCCGAACGTCCAGTACGAGCCCGAGCTCCAGCTCTCGAACGAGCCGCACGTCGGCTTCTACCAATGGACGGTGCATCCGCTCGAGCCCGCGGCGCTCGTGCGTGCACTCGTCGCGCGGCCATCGCTCGACATCCTGTGGCAGATCGCCGGCCTCGACGAGCTCGCGGGCGTGCCGTCGAGCGATCATCTGATCGCCGCGGCCGGGGTTCCCGGTATCGGAACGTTCGCGCACGCGACCGTCACGCCGGGAACCGCGCCGCTCGCGGGGCGTGGTGCGGTCGTGTTTCCCACCGCCGATCACTTCATGGCGCTGTCCAATGCGGGCGGGTCGGCGAACAAGCCCCCGGGCTTGCCGCCGTTCGAGCGCCGCCCGACGATGCTGATGTTCGAGAACCCCGTCGCCGGCGTGCACGACCAGATGCGGCACTTCTTCGAGACGAAGCGGCTGACGGGCACGGGCGAGATCCTCGCGCCCTGATGTAACGTCGGCCTCGGGTGAGCAAGCCGACCACGCGCGAGCCGACCGAGGCGCTCGACGAGCCCGCGCCGCGCGAGCCGACGGCCGCGCTCGACGCGCCCGTGCCGCGTGAGCCGACGGCCGCGCTCGACGCGCCCCTGCTGCGCGAGCCGACGGCCGCGCTCGACGATTCACCATCGGCGCCGACGTCGTCACGCGAGGGCACCGAGGATCTCGGCGGGTCACCACCGACGCCGACGCCGACGCCGATCTTGTCCACGGGCGAAGCGACCGAGTCGATGGGGCCGGGGCATCCGGCGGATCGATCGGCGTGGCTGGCGGTCATCCTCGGGACCGCCGAGCTCCCGGTCGTCGCGCGCGAGGACTACCAACACCTGGGCGAGTTCGCGCGCGGTGGGCTCGGCCGGATCGTGCGTGCGCGCGATCAGCGCACGGGCCGCGTGGTCGCGCTCAAGGAGATGATCGTCGCGTCCAACGTCGCGGCGCGTCGCTTCGCGCGCGAGGCGCTGATCACCGCGAACCTGCAGCACCCCGCGATCGTCCCCGTGTACGAGCTCGGTCGATGGCCGAGCGGCGAGCCGTTCTATGCGATGAAGCTCGTGTCCGGAAAGTCGTTCCAGGACGTGCTCGCGTCGACGAAGCGGCTCGACGAGCGACTCGCGCTGTTGCCGGTGCTGGTCGCGGTAGCCCAAGCGCTCGCATACGCGCACGAGCGCCACGTGATCCATCGCGACCTCAAGCCCGCGAACATCCTGGTCGGCGATTTCGGCGAGACGGTGGTGATCGATTGGGGACTCGCGAAGACGATCGGCGAGCCCGATCCCGTCGACGATGACGAGCCCGCCGGGATCCGCGCCGTGCTCGATTCGAGCCAGACGCGGCTCGGTGCCGTGCTGGGCACGCCCGCGTACATGGCGCCCGAGCAGGCGCGCGGCGATGCCGTCGACGAGCGCGCCGATGTCTACGCGATCGGCGCGATGCTCTACAGCTTGATCGCGGGGCACTCCCCGTACGCGGATCGCAAGCTGAAGACGTCGAAGGACATCATCGCAGCGGTGGTCGACGGTGGGCCGACCGCGCTGCGCGAGCGCGAGGCAGGCGCGCCGCTCGATCTCGTCGCGATCGTGGCGAAGGCGATGGCCCGCGATCCGGCGGCGCGATACGCGAGCGCGACCGAGCTCGCCGACGAGCTGCGGCGGTTCACGACCGGCCAGCTCGTGCAGGCGCACCACTACGGGCGCAAGACGCTGCTGCTGCGCTGGCTCGCGCGCCATCGCGCGCCGGTGATCGTCGGCGGCGTGCTGGCGAGCTTGCTGGCCATCGTCGCGGTGCTCGGCGTGAACGGCGTGGTCAGCGAGCGCGATCGCGTGCGCGAACAGCGCGACCTCGCGATCGAGCAGACGGCGCGCGCGGAAGCGCAGCTCGCGGTCGCGCTGTACGAGAAGGGGCTCGTCGCGGAGACCGCGCGCGAGTGGTCCCGCGCGGCGATGTACTACGCGGCCTCGCGGCGCCATCGCGATACGCCGGCGGCGGCGTGGGCGGCGGGCCTCGCCGAAGCGCGCGCGGTGGTCCCCGCGGTGCGGTACACGGAGCACGCGTCCTGGGTCCACACGGCTGCGATCTCACCGGACGGTGAACGCGTCGCCACCGTCGACGATGCGGGCACGCTGCACGTGTGGTCACCGCGCGACGGGCACACGTTCAACACGGTCCGCGTCGCGACCACACCGCTGTACGCGGTGGCGTTTTCGCCCGATGGCTCCGAGCTCGCCGTGGGCGGCGACGCCGGCACGATCGAGCGACGGCGCGTGAGTGACCTCGGCGTGATCGCCTCGCTGCCTCGACACACGGGGCGCGTGTGGTCGATCGCGTACGCTCCCGATGGTCGCTCGCTCGCATCGGGCGGCGAAGACGCGCTCGTCATCCTCTCGGCGATCGACGGCAGCGCTCGCGCCGAGCTTCGCGGTCACGCGCAGCGCGTGTACTCCGTCGCGTTCTCCGACGACGGAACGCAGCTCGCGTCCGGAAGCGACGATCGCCGTCTGTGGGTGTGGAACGTGGCCACGAAGAAGGGCGCGCTGCGCGGCTCGCACGAAGCCGGTGGCATCCGCGTCGTCGCGTTCGCCGGCACCACCGTGATCAGCACGGGCTGGGATCACGACATCCGCATCTGGAAGCAAGGCGCGGCGTCGGCGGAGCGCTGGGCCGACACGCACATCGTGCACGGCGCCGCGATCGCCGGCGACATGCTCGTGACTGGCGGCGAGTTCGAGGCGATCCACGTCTGGGACATCACGACCCGCCAGCTCATCACGTCGCTCGCCGCTCCCGGCGGACAGACGAGCACCGTCGCGTTCTCGCGCGATCGCCGCTGGCTCGTCACCGCGGGGAAGACCGCACCGATCGCGTGGGACGCCACCGCGCTCGCGCGCCTCGGCGGCGTGGGCCACAGCGCCAACGTCGGCAACCTCGGATTTTCGCCCGACGGGACGCGCCTCGTCTCGGGCGCCTCGGATCACACGATCCGGCTGTGGGACGTGACCACGACACCGACCGAGATCCGTCGCGTCTCGACAGGCGAAGCGCTCTGCGGCGACGGTGCGCTGCTCGTCGGCGACGACCTCGTCACGAGCTGCAGCGACAACACCGTGCGTCGCTGGCACGCGTCGGGTGCGGTCGACAGCGTCGCGACCCCGACGTGGCTGCGCTTCACCGCGCTGTCCCCCGACGGCACGCTCGTGGCGGCCGGTCACGCCGACGGCAGGCTCGCGCTCGTCGACGTGGCGACGTGGAAGCTCGTGGCGAGCATCGTCGCCCACGCGCACCACATCTATGGCGTGCAGTTCGCGCGCGATGGTCGCGTCGTCACCGCATCGCTCGACGATCACGCGCGCACCTGGAAGACACCGGACCTCGCGCCGGATCTCGACGTCCGCGTCGGCGTCCCCGACGGCGAGCTCTCCGTCGCGATGTCGCCCGATGCCACGCTCCTCGTCGCGGGCACCGAGGTCAGCTCGCTCGCCGTGTGGGACACCGCGAAGCGCGACTGGCGCGCACGCGCGACGATGCCGAACGCAGGTCCCGTATGGAAGATCGTCTTCGCGCCCGATGGCGCACTCGCGTTCTCCGCGACGGACGACGGCCTCGTGCGCATCTGGAACACGACGACGTGGGCCGATCCGATCGCGCTCGACGCCGGCGAAGGTCCCGCGCTCGCACTCGCGATCTCGCCCGACGGCGCACGCCTCGCGGCAGGCTACGCCTCCGGCGCGATCGTCCTGTGGAACGTGGCCACGCGCGATGTCGGGATGCGGATCGGCGGACGCACGCGCGAGCGCGGCTCGTGCGCGCAGCTCGACACGCTCGCGTGGGTCGATTCCGCGCATCGCGAGATCGTCGAAGAAGCGTGCCGCGCCGACGCGACGACCTACGCGACCGGCCTCGGCGCTCGCACGAAGCAGCGCATCGACGGCGAGATCGACGTGACCTGGGACTGGATCCCACCGCCCTGACGCGGTTTGTGTCGGCGTCTCAGCGTGGCTTGGGGCGCCAGTACATGCGCTCGCCGAGCGCCGCAGCGGCCTCGTCGGTGCGCTCGTAGGGGTCGCCAGCCTCGGTGCGTTCGAGCCAGCCGTCACCGAACGCTTGCACGACCCACCGCCGTCCCCATCCACCGTCTTGATCCACACCTTGCGTGGTCGGCGAGCTGCATCAATACCCGCGCGCACCGCTGCTCCACCGTCTCGAGACGTGGGGCGTGGTGGAGCGCACGACCGTCAGCAAGTCGCACCGTTTGCGCGGAGCGTACCTGCTCAGCGCAAGACTTGCCTTCGTCGACGATCTCGTTCGTGGATTTGCGAGGCACGAGCGATGCAAACGGTGGAGCGATAGAGAGGAGCAACGATGCACGCGACAAGAGCAGTGTGGTTCGTGTTAGCGCTCGCCGCCTGTACCCCGACCGATGTGGAGCAACCGAGTGTATCCTCGACGAGCGAGCTCGGTCTTCTAACGGAGATCAGCAGCGCGACCCTCGACCTCGACGCACCGACGCCGACGATCACCATCCTCGGTAGAGGTTTCGGATCGCAACCGCACGTCTTCATGACCGATAGCAGTGGCGGGTGGGACGAGCTCGCGGTGACGCTCGCCGAGGATGGCCGCATCGTCGCGCTGCTGGTAACGACCGATCCCGGTCACTATCGCCTCTTCGTGCGCGCGACCGCGTGGCGCTTCGACACGCTCGACCTGAGCTTGAATGCGGGAATCAGTGGTCCTCCCGGCCCTATGGGCCCCGTCGGTCCCGCTGGGCCGCCGGGTCCTTCGGGCGAACCCGGACCCGCGGGCGAGGATGGTCTCGCAGGGCCCGAAGGGCCGGCGGGGATGCCCGGCGAGCTTGGACCGATGGGGCCGCCAGGTCCGATTGGCCCGATCGGTGACACGGGGCCGCGCGGTGCGGAAGGTCCTCGAGGCGAGAAGGGAGACAAGGGCGACAAGGGCGACAAGGGCGACAAAGGAGACAAGGGTGATCGAGGTGAACCTGGTGAGGACGCGATCACCCAGACCCTGGTGCTGGCACAGGGGGCGCCGGTCACGACAACCATTTCTCCCGACGGCCAGTTCTACATGATTCTGTCGGCGAACGTCTCGGTCGAGATGACGGCCGGCGTGCCGTTGTTCGCGAGCATGAGCGCAGCGGTGCGCGAGGTCGAGGGGAGCGGAGGCGTTGGCCGCTTCTCGATCTGCTTCGCCCCACTGGGGCAACAGGTCGGGACTCCGCTCGTGGACGCAAACTCCATCAAGATTGAGTTCCCCGTCCCACTGCAGACCTCCGCGGTGTCCTTCTCTCTGCACGGCGCGCCCACCACCACGACCTCCGGCACGTTCGAGGTGGGGCTGTGCATGCGCGCGGCCTCTTCTAGTATCGTGACACTCACGGCGTTGTCCGGATTTCTCGTCGTGCCGCAGTGATGCGGGCGCAGAAGCAGGGCGAGCACGAGCAAGTCGCGACGCCATGCAGGGGCGCGGACGCAAGCCCGGCGAGATCGCGTAGGCCGCCGGCTACTTCTTAACCTTGACGCCGAGCTTCTTCGGCGACCTGCATCCACCGATCGCAGATCCGAACACGAATGCGTGCGTGGCGTTGCGAAACGGCTCGCACATCTCGTGCATTCGAAGCCGTCGGCGCTCCGATCCGACGATGCTCGAGTGGCGTTGTTGGAATCGGGCCGCTTCGAAATCTTGCGAAAGGCGACGGAGACCGCATCGCCGATGGACGGAGCGGCCAAAGGTCGTTCGCCCCGTTTGCACCGTTCGCTTGCCCGCGGAACACCCAACGTTCGGACGATTTGGAACGATGGGGACCGCTTCTTCGAAACCACGCGCTGGTCGCAGGTGAGAGTTCGTGTAGCAACTCCTCCGCGGTCGTGACTTCGATGACGCGGACAATCGGCGGAACAGTGGTCATCCTCCTCGCCCGCTCGCAAGAACGCCCAGCTACCGCGTTGGCAACTGGGCGTGTCCTCTTCCGTTTCGTGGTGGGCGTTGAGGGGATTGAACCCCCGACTTATTCCGTGTGAAGGAATCACTCTCCCGCTGAGTTAAACGCCCGAGAGGTCCGTTGATTTACATCGAGCCTGCCCTCGGGTCAACCCCGAGCCTGCGCGAGCGCCGCTAGATCCGCGGGACGAAACGCGGACTCGGCGCGCCGAAGGACGGTGAGTTGCACGAAAGACGGGCGGATCCGGGCGTGGTGCGTGGCCTCCAAGCCTGGCGCCGAGCGGCGTTCGGCGATACGCCTACCGCATGAAACGCCAAATCGTGCGCACGCCGTTGGCTCCGGCCGCGATCGGCCCGTACTCGCAAGCGGTGTCCGTTCCGGTCGGGGACAAGACGATGGTGTTCTGCTCCGGGCAGATCGCGCTCGATCCCGCGACGGGCGTGATGAGCGAGGGCGATGTCGCCGAGCAAGCGCGCATCGTGCTCGAGAACCTGGGCAGCGTGCTCGCGGCGGCAGGCGCGAGCTACGCGAACGTCGTGAAGACCACGATCTTTTTGGCGGACATGGCCGACTTCGCGGTCGTCAACGCGATCTATGGCGAGCGGTTCCCGTTGGACCCGCCCGCGCGAGCGACGGTGGCGGCGGCGGGATTGCCACGCGGGGCGCGCGTCGAGATCGACGCGATCGCGATCGTCTGACTCACAGTAGGAGGTACTCGTGTCGTCGATGTCGATCGAATCGGTCCTGACCGAGAACCGTAGCTTTCCGCCGAGCGCGGAGTTCGCGCAGGCTGCGCACGTCCAGAGCATGGCGGCGTACGAGGAGCTGTACGCGAAGGCGAAGCAGGATCCCGATGGGTTCTGGGCCGAGATCGCGCGCGGGCTCGCGTGGTCCAAGCCGTGGACCACGGTGCTCGAGTGGACGCTGCCCGATGCGAAGTGGTTCGTCGGCGGCGAGCTCAACGCGAGCGTGTCGTGCGTCGAGCGGCACGCGAAGGGCGCGAACCGGAACAAGGCGGCGATCCTGTTCGAGGGCGAGCCAGGCGACACGCGCGTGATCACGTACGGGCAGCTGCACCGCGAGGTGTGTCGCGCGGCGAACGCGCTGACGTCGCTCGGCGTGAGAGCGGGCGACTTCGTCGCGATCTACATGCCGATGGTGCCCGAGGCCGCGATCGCGATGCTCGCGTGCGCGCGGATCGGTGCGCCGCACACGGTGGTGTTCGGTGGATTCAGCGCCGAAGCGCTGCGCGATCGCATCGAGGACTGCGGCGCGAAGGCCGTGATCACCGCCGATGGCGGCTGGCGGCGCGGCGCGATCATCCCGCTCAAGGACAACGTCGACAAAGCGGTCGAGGGCACGAGCGTCGAGCGCGTGGTCGTCCTGCAGCGCTGCAAGAACGACATCGCGTGGACCTCGCGCGACGTGTGGTGGCACGACGTCGTCGACGGTGCATCGGCGCTGCACGAGGCCCGCGCGTTCGACAGCGAGCATCCGCTGTTCGCGCTGTACACGAGCGGCACCACCGGCAAGCCGAAGGGCATCGTGCACACCACGGGCGGTTACCTCGTCAACGCCGCGTACACGACGAGGCTCGTGTTCGATCTCAAGGACGACGACATCTTCTGGTGCACCGCCGACATCGGCTGGGTCACCGGACACAGCTACGTGGTGTACGGCCCGCTCGCGAACGGCGCGACGATCATGATGTACGAGGGTGCGCCGAATGCACCGCGCACGGCGTCGCACACCAGCGGCCGCGCCGTCGGCGACGGGCTCGATCGATTCTGGGACATCGTCGAGCGCTGGGGCGTCACGGTGTTCTACACGGCGCCGACGGCGATCCGCGCGTTCATGAAGTGGGGCGATGCACACCCCGAGAAGCACGATCTGTCGTCGTTGCGCCTCTTGGGCTCGGTGGGCGAGCCGATCAACCCCGAAGCGTGGATGTGGTACCGGCGCGTGATCGGCGGTGATCGCTGTCCGATCGTCGACACGTGGTGGCAGACCGAGACCGGCGCGATCATGATCTCGCCGATTCCGGGCGCGACGCCGACCAAGCCGGGCAGCGCGACCCGGCCACTGCCGGGAATCCTCGTCGATATCGTCGACAAGAACGGCAACCCCGTCCCCGCGAACACCGGTGGGTTCTTGGTGATCACGCGGCCGTGGCCGTCGATGCTACGCACGATTCGCGGCGATCACGAGCGCTTCACGAGCACCTACTTCGGCGAGATCGACGGCGTCTACTTCGCGGGCGACGGCGCGCGCAAGGACAACGACGGCTACTTCTGGATCATGGGACGCGTCGACGACGTCATCAACGTCGCGGGGCATCGCCTGTCGACGATGGAGGTCGAGAGCGCGCTCGTCAGTCACCCGAAGGTGGCCGAGGCTGCCGTGGTGGGCCGCCCCGACGATCTGAAGGGCCAAGCGATCGTCGCGTTCGTGACACCGAAGTCCGGCGTGACCGCCGACGACGCGCTCGCTCGCGAGCTCCGCGAGCACGTCGCGAAGCACATCGGCGCGCTCGCGCGACCCGAGGAGATTCGCTTCGCCGACGCACTGCCCAAGACGCGCTCCGGCAAGATCATGCGGCGCTTGCTGCGCGAGGTCGCGTCCGGATCGACGGCGCGTGGCGACACCACGACGCTCGAGGATCAAGGCGTGCTCGAGCGCCTCGCGCAATCGTTCGACAAAGAGGAATAGCCACCCGCGCACCCGCGGTTCGGAGACGATCATGACGAAGTACCTCGCCCTCGCGCTCGCTCTGTTCACCGCGTGCGCGAAGCGGAAGGAGCCGCAACCGCGCGAGGCCCCACCGGTCGCCGCCGTCGGCTCCGGCTCGGGTTCGGCCAAGGCGCCCGAGCCGCCGCCCAAACCCAAAGAGCCCCCGCCGTACACGCCCGCCGCGGACGTCACCGAGCCGGTGCGCACGGCGATCGCGGCGGCGGATCGATCGCTCGACGACCGCATGCTCGACGCCGGCAGAATGCCCGGCGAGGTGCTCACGTTCTTCAAGCTGGCCCCCGGCCAAAAGATCGGAGAATTGTTCGCGGGCGGTGGCTACACCACGGAGCTGATGGCGCGCATCGTCGGCGACACCGGCAAGGTGTGGGCGCAGAACACGACGGAGGTCCTCGACAAGTTCGCGCGCAAGCCGTGGACCGAGCGCGCGGCGAAGCCGGTGATGAAGAACGTCGTCGGTGTCGAGCGCCCGACCGATGATCCATTTCCACCCGAGGCCAACGACCTCGACCTCGTGATCACGATCCTGAACTATCACGACTTCGTCTGGCAGAAGGCCGACACCGCGAAGCTGAACAAGGCCGTGTTCGCCGCGCTCAAGCCCGGCGGCGTCTACGCGATCGTCGATCACAGCGCCGCGAAGAACAGCGGGATCCGCGATGTCGAGTCGCTGCACCGCATCGACGAGGACGTCGTGAAGAAGGAGGTCCTCGAGGCCGGCTTCGAGCTCGACGGCGAATCCGAGGTGCTACGCCACCCCGACGATCCGCGCGATTGGAGCACGTCGCCGCGCACGGCTGGCGAGAAGCGCGGCACGAGCGATCGTTTCACGCTGCGCTTCGTGAAGCCCGCGTCCGCCCCGACGACGCCGCCCGCGGGCAAGCCCGGGACGGTCGGTGGCAAGGCACCCGCGAAGACCGCGCCGAAGGCTCCGCCGAAGAAGAAGTAGATGCCGGCGAAGAAGCCAACCGCGAAGGAGGGGCCCGCGAAGAAGGCGATCGCGAAGAAGGCGCCCGCGATGCCCTCGGTGGATGCGCTTCCGCGGATCGGCAAACCCGCGACCCGCGCACTCGCGTCGATCGGCGTGACGAAGGCGAGCCAGCTCGCGAATCACACCGAAGCCGAGCTGCTCGCGCTCCATGGCTTCGGCCCGCGTGCGATTCGCATCCTCGCGGACGCGAAGGTAAACCTCAAACGCTAGCCGGAGCTCGTCGCTCCCGAGTACCTCGCGCCGGTCACACCGCTACAGGCGTAGCTCGAGCACGTCGCACTCGTGCATGTCGCCGGTCCACAGGCCGCGCTTGCGACGGTCCACGAACGCGAAGCCCAGCCGATCGTAGAGCCGACGCGCGCGCTCGTTCGTCGTCACTACCGCGAGCCGCAGCGCCGTGCCGCCACGCGCGCGCACGCAGTCGGCGAGCGCGCGCAGGAAGTGAGCACCGAGCCCCGCGTTCCGCGCGCGCGGCGCGAGGAAGATCAGGCCGAGGTACCACGTGGTTTCATCGGGATAACCCTCGACGATATCGATCACCGCGTCGCTGCCCCAGATCCACACGTACTTTCGCTCGGGCGTCACGCCGGGTGGTCGATCGGCGACGAGCTGCCGCGCTTCATCGCGCCGCGGTGGTGCGCCCTCGAGCGCCGTCCACGCAGATACGTCGGACTCGATCAGCACCTGCAGCGATCGAATGCCGTCGTCGTCGCCCTCGAGCACGCGCGTCAGCACGTGCCCGTCGAGATCGATCGTGCTCCCCACCTGGCCACGATAGCTCGATAACAATAGTTCCTTGCCATTTGCTCGGCGTCAGTTTCGCTGTGAGCTTGCGGCAGGTCCCTTCATCGAACCACGCTAGCCTTCGCTCGAGGTGACGCGTCGTGCGGCACCGTTGTCGAAGCGGGCTACGAGCGGCCGGCGGCTTCGGCGTCGAGGTCGGCTTCGCCGGGCGACGTCTCTTCGGACTCGTCGCTCGGAGCAGCGGGCGCGGTGAGCACGGGCGCTTGAACCGGCGCGGCGTCGACGGGTGTGGTGAGCGGAGCGGTCGATGGCGCGGTCTTCGTCGTCTTCGCGAGGTAGCTGCACAGCGTGCCCATCACCTGGTCGTGAGCGCGGCGCACGTTGAACTTCGACAGCGGTCCGTCGGTGTTGGTGACGAGCGAGAACGCGAGCGGGTGCGTGGGATCGATGTCGAGGATGCCGGACATCGCGATCGCCGTCGACAGCGTGCCGGTCTTGCCGCGGATGCGCGCGCGGAGGTCCGCGTTACGCACGCGATGGCGAAGCGTGCCGTCGTGGCCCGCGATCGACAGCGAGTCGAGCCACGCTTTGGCGACCGGGTCTTCGCCGCTCGACGGTGGCGTGGCGGAGGGCGCTTGCGACGGGGGCATGAAGCCGCCCGCGGCGCGGACGATCGCGACGAGCTCGGTCGGCGTGATCTGCGTGCGATACGAGAGGCCCGAGCCCGTGTCGATGAGCAGGTCTTTGCGCGTGAGGTTCGCGTGGCGCGCGAGCCACGCGTACATCGAGTCGATCGCGAGATCCATCGACGGAGGCGCGTGGTGGGCGAGGGCGGCGGCGGTCATGACCACGCGATCCGCGAGCCAGTTGACGCTCCACTTGTTGATGCGCGCGATGATGTCGGCGAGCGGCTTCGATTCGTGGCGAGCGAGCTCGATGGGGAGCGCGCCGGTGGTGACGGAGTCGCCGATGTAGTCGCCGAGCTCGAGGAGCTTGTAGTCGCCGTTGATGGTGACGTTGTGAGCGCGCAGGGACGCGCGGAGTGCGTAGGCGGCGGTGGCCGTGCGCTCGCGCGTCCACAGCGGATAGATCGTCGAGCCGCCTTTGCCGATCGTGCCGCCGACGGAGACCGTGATCAGCGGGATGCCGGTGGCCGACTTGGTGATCGTGGTCTTGTAGGTGAGGCGAGGGCGCTGCGCGCGACGAGCGGTCTTCGCGGTGACCGTGACGCTGACGTGGTCGGCGCCGAACGGGACGACGACGGTGGGCGCTTGGCCGGGTTCGCCGGCGGTGACGTGGAGCGGGATGATCGCGCGGAACACACCGTCGCGCGTGGGGTCGGTGCCGACGACGATGTCGCCTTCGATCGACGTGATGCCGCTGTCGGCGAGCGTGCGGGCGAGGTCGTCGAGATCGTCGGTGGTGAGCGTCGGGTCGTAGCTCCCGAGCAGGTAGATGTCGCCGCGGACGGTGCCCGCGACCGGAGCGGGACCGAGGACGCGCGTGGGATATCGGAAGTCCGGACCGAGGAGCTCGAGGCTCGTGGCCGTCGAGATCATCTTCACGTTCGACGCGGGGTTGAGCGGATCGTCGGCGTTGACCGCGAACAACGGCTGACCCGTGAGCGCGTCGGCGACGTAGAGCCCCGTGAGTCCGTTGCGGAGCGGTCCGCGCAGGAGCTTCTGGATCTGCTTCGCGGTTTCTTCCTCGAGCGTGAGCGGCTCGTCGCGGCGACCGATGACATCGCGCGCGGGGCGCATCTCGCCCGAGGCTTGGACGGCGATGCGAGCGAGCGCGCCTTTCTTCATCGGCGGGATGCGCTGCTTGATGACCTTGGTGGTGCGCTGCTTGGCTTTGGGCGAAGGTTTCGCGTCCGCGGCGGGCGCGGCGATCACCAGAGCGGCGAGGGCTGCGAGGAGAGCCTTCACTTGCGACCTCGGAGCATGACATAGGTCGCGCCCTCGCCGCCGTCGGACGCGGCAGCGGTCGCGAGTGCATGGACGAAGCCCGAGCACGGGCCGAGCAGCTCGGACAGCACGGCTTCGCGCAGCGGTGCGCCGTGGTCGGAGTGCGTGCCTTTGCCGTGGACGATCAGCGTGCAGCGATGGCCGGTGCGCGTGGACTCGACGAGGAACGTGCGCAGCTTCGCGATCGCTGTATCGACGCGCTCGCCGTGGAGGTCGAGCGTGGAGGTGGGACGAGCTTTTCCGGCGCGCATCTCGGCGGTCTGCGAGACGGAGACACCGGGTGCGCGCGCGGTGTAGCGCGTGCCGTCGCCTTCGATCGTCAGCGTGATCGTCGGCGGGAGAATCTCGACGCGCACGGGCGACGCGGGCTTGGGCGGAACGGGAATGCGATCGCGCCCAGCGAGCGGCGTCGTGTCCCCGATCGCGTCGAGGAACAGCGCTTGATCCTCCGGCGAGATGCCACGGGGAGCACGCTTGGAGCCCATTGCTTCATTGTGTACTCGCTCGTTGCGAGCACCGCCAGAAATCGTCCCGGCGTCGGCAAGAGTGGTCATCTGGTCACTAGGACGGTGCGCACCCCGCTTCTGTTCGCCACCCGCACGAGCGGTCGGGGCAGGGCGCGAGTCATGGCTGGGGCGAACTGGTGCGTCGTTGTATTTGGCAACGCCGACGAGGAGTTGGCGCAGGATCCGGCGCGGTGACCTTGCGGCGGCGCGCCGCTCTAGGGGACGGTTGACTCAATGGCTAGCTGTCCTCCCGTCGCGTACTTCTGCATGGAGTACGGACTCGACCCATCCTTCCCGATCTATGCCGGCGGTCTCGGCATCCTCGCCGGGGACCACATGAAGTCCGTCGGTGACCTTCGGGTTCCGCTGACCGGCATCGGACTCCTCTGGGACGAGGGCTATACACGCCAGGTCGTCGGCGCGACGGGCCTCGAGGATCAGTACCCGAAGACGCCGCGCGACGCGGTGCGGCGGGTCGATGTCCGGATCGAGGTCACGGTCCGCGACAAGGTGATCCCGCTGCGTGTGTGGAAGGTCGAGCGGTTCACCGCGGCGACCCTGTACCTGCTCGAGCCGGAGCGCGAGGAGGACAAGTGGATCACCCAGCGGCTCTACGGCGGCGGCGCCGAGGAGCGGCTCGCGCAGGAGATCGTGCTCGGCGTCGGCGGCGTGCGCTTGATGGCCGCGCTCGATCTATCGCCCGACGTCTATCACTTCAACGAAGGCCACGCGGTGTTCGCGGGGCTCGAGCTATTGCGGCAGGGCCGGTTCGGCGGCACCACGCTCGCCGAGAAGCTGTCGCGCTTGCGTCCGCATGTCGTGTTCACGACGCACACGCCGGTGCCTGCGGGCAACGAGGTCCACGACCTCACGCTGCTGCGCAAGATGGACGCGGACTGCGGCTTCACCGACGCGGAGCTGCAGACGATCGGCGGCGATCCGTTCTCGATGACGGTCGCGGGGCTGCGCATGGCGCGGATCGCGAACGGCGTCGCCGAGCTGCACGGCGAGACCGCGCGCGAGATGTGGAAGGACGTCGCGGGCGCGGCGCCGATCATCAGCATCACGAACGGCGTACATCAGCCGACGTGGCAGGACGCGCGCATTCGCGCCGCGCTCGTGCCCGACAAGTCGCACGAGACGCAGAACGCCGAGCTGTGGGCCGCGCATCAGGACATGAAGGGCGAGCTGATCGCCGAGGTCGCGCGGCGCACCCATCTCGAGCTCGCGAGCGATCGCTTGATCCTCGGGTTCGCGCGGCGCGCGGCGACGTACAAGCGCGCGGATCTCGTGATCTCCGACGAGAAATCGCTCAAGCGCCTGTTCGATGCCGGCGTGCAGATCGTGTACGCGGGCAAGGCGCACCCGCGCGATCAGGGCGGCAAGGCGCTGATCGGCAAGCTCATCGACGCCGCGAAGAAGCACCCCGCGCAGGTCGTGTTCCTCGAGAACTACGACATGAAGCTCGGTGCGCTGCTCACGCGCGGCAGCGACGTGTGGTTGAACAACCCGCGCCGTCCGCTCGAGGCCTCGGGCACGAGCGGCATGAAGGCAGCGATGAACGGCGTGCCGAACCTGTCGATCCTCGACGGCTGGTGGCCTGAGGGCTGCCAGCACGGCGTGACCGGCTGGAAGATCGGCGATCCAGATCCGAAGGACGACGCGTTCGACGAGAAGGATGCCGCGCGCATCGACAAGCGCGATCGCGAGCTGCTCTATCAGACGCTCGAGCGCGAAGTGCTGCCCGCGTATCGCGATCGCGCCGCGTGGGTGAAGATCATGCGCGCGAGCATCGCGATGTCGCAGTGGAAGTTCTCCTCGGACCGCATGGTCGAGGACTACGTCCACAAGGTCTACTCGGCCGCGCCTCAGTCGGGCCGGTAGAGGACCTGGCGGCGCTTGCCGCGCCACTCGAGGACGAGCGCATCGCCGCGCTGCTCGGCGGTGGCCTCGTCGAGCGCGCGTCGCGGCGTCGTGCGCAGGCACGGGTGGTCACCGGGATCCACGGCGCGCTCGTAGAAGTGCCAGTGCTCTTCTTCGCGTTGTCCGTCGAAGATATACGCGTCGTCGAATGTCCACGCCGGCGCGTTGGCACACGTGAGGTTCTTGCCGTCCGCCGATCGGACCGTCACGCGACGGCGATACGTGCCGTCGATCTGCGTGTCGGTGCGGCGCGTGAGCTCCCACCACTCGGTCTCGTCGTGGATGTTGCCTTCGTCGTCGAAGCTCGTCGCATCCCACCGCCAGCTGCCGACGAGCGGCGACGCGCTCGGCCACGGATCCGCGGCGAGCTCGGGCGTCGCGCTGTCCGTGTGCAACAGCGCTTGCGAGCCGCCGTCCCACACGAGCCGCAGCTGATCACCGACGAGCTCGGCGCGGTACTTGTCGACGTGGCGGAACCCGTGATCGCACGGGCTCGGCTCGGCGCGGTACTCGGTCTCGGTGATCGTGAAGCCGCCGATCTTGTCGGTGGCGTCGGTCGGCTTGGGCTCGACGGTGACGTCGAACACGGCGCGCTGCCGGTACCACGCGCGTTGGTTGCACTGGAACGGCACGCCGTCGTCGGAGCGAACCTCGACGGTGCGGACGTAGCGGCCGACGAGCTGCGTGGGCGTGGGGCCGGGCCGAAACCGCCACTCTTCGTCCTCGATGCGCGTGGTGCCTTCGCTCGTCGTGCGCAAGAGCCACCGCCACGTGCCAACGACCTCGGCGAGCGCGAACGGCTTCTCGGCGGGCGGCGTCGTCTTCGTGTGCGCGGACTTGCTCGGCGACTGACAGCTCGCCGAAACCACGATCGACACCAGCGACGCGACGACGCGCATCATCTCAGCGCGGCTTGCGCGCGTACGTGTCGCTCACGATCTTGCCGATCGCGGCGTCGGTCAGCGTGGCGGGGCGCGAACCGGGCTGGTCGAACTCCCACGCGATGCTGGCCACGAGCCGCTTGGTCGCGGCCTGCTCGGTGAACCCGAGGCGATAGAGGAGGCCGGCGCGATCGGCGATCTCCAGGGCGGCGACTTTCGCGCGCTTCGCGGCGCCATCGGGACGTGGTGGCGTGCGGTCGAGCCAGGGAAACGACATGCCGCGAGTATACTGGAGCGCGTGAGGTGGCTGCTGTCGTCTGCGCTGATCCTCGGGGCGATCGCGATCCCGCAGCACGCGGGAGCGGACGGCGCGGGCGTGATCGCGACGAGCCGCGACGGCTCCGCTCGCGGCGCCGTGGCCACCGCGATGCGCGAAGCGATGACCGGTCGCGCGAGCCGCATCGTCGAGGATGCGGTCGCCGATGCGCGCGTCGCCATCGCCGCGGGGGCCGTTCCCATCGAGACGCTCCTCGCGTTTCGGCGCGTGCGGGCACAGATCGATGCCGGGTGGCGCAACTACCAGCGCGTCGCGGTGGACCAAGCGCGCGATGCGCTCGTCGCCGCGCGGACCGCCGCCGAGCCGCTCGTCGCGTTGCCCGGCGGCGCGGAGCTGTATGCCGACGCCGCGCTGCGGCTCGGGATGGTGCTCTCGCAGCTCGGCCGCCGCGAGGAGGCGAACGTGGTGCTCGCGCTCGCGCTCGCGCTCGATCCGGACCGCCCGGTGACCACCGCGGAGTTCTCGCCGGATCTCGTCGCGGTCGTCGATGCCGCGCGCGCCGCGCCGGTCGCGCTGCACACGGTGCATGTCGTCACGACACCACCGGGTGCACGCATTCGCATCGATGGTCGCGATGTCGGCGCGTCGCCGCTCGACGTGCAGATCACGCGCGGCCAGCATCTGATCGTCGCGCGCGCGCCCGAGCACCGGCCCTCGGTGCAGGGCATCACGCCCGATGCGGATCGCGTCGAGGTCCAGCTCGAGCCCGACGCGGAAGCCGCGCGACTCCAAGGGCCGACGCTCGGGCTCGACGATGTCCCCGCGCAGCAGCTCGTCGACGCGACGCTGCGCTACGCGGATCTCGACGAGGTCGTCCTCGTCGCGGACACGATCCGGCGCGGCGGTCCCGCGCTGCTCGCGCAGCGCTGCTCGGGGGCGGCGCCCGCGAAGTGCAGCGCGGTCGTCGAGATCGGCTACCCAGATCGCGCGGGCCTCGCGAGCGCGGCGAAGTCCGCGTGGCAATCGATCCTCGTCGGTGATCTGCGCTATCCGCCGACGGTGCTCGGCGATGAAGGCGGGCGCATCGACGATGGTCGCTGCACGTGGTGCCGCAGTCCGCTGCTGTGGACGGGCGTTGGCGTCGTGGTGGTGACGGGCGCCGTGCTCGCCATCTACGCGTTGTCGTCGTCGCAGCCAACGCCGATCGTGACCATCCCACCGCTCGAGCGGTAGGTCGCCGTCACTGCTTCGAGAAGACGAAGAACTTCTCCTCGCGTGCATCCGGCGCGAGATCGATCTTCCACGTTTGCTTCTCGGGTTGCGCGTCGGGCGGGCTGAACACGCACTCGATGGTGTGCTTGCCGGCCGGCACTTCGATCTGTTTCGGAGCGCGCCCCTGGGCTTGGCCGTCGATGGTCAGGTCGCACCACGGATCGACGCCGATGACGAGCGTGCCTTTGCCCGCGGGACGGACGGCGGCGGCATCGACGGCAGGCGTGACGATGTTCGCATCGCGAACGACCGTCGTGCTCACGTTCGCATCGCGGGCCGGTGGCGACGCGCCTGCATCGACGAGAGGCAAGGTCGCATCCACCGGTGGAGCGGCATCGATCGTCATCGCGGTCGCAGCATCGGCGTCGGCGGCGTCCGTGCGAGGTGCGTCGAGCGCACCCTCGGGCGCGTCCTGCTTCAGGTAGAACGGCACCGCGTCGATGCCCGCGTCCGCCGGGTTCAGCACCTCGCCGCGGTTGCGCAGGAACATCCAGATCGCGATGCCGAGGACGACGAAGCCTCCGAGCCCCGCGATCACGAGCAGCGGGCTGCGCGGTGGCAGCTCGGCGTCACGGAGCCGCAGCGTGCTGTCGGGGCCGTCGACGCGCTCGCGGTCGTCGGCGTCGCGTCGGTCGGTGCGGCGATCTACTTCGGACGTCACGCCGCCGCGAGCGCGCCCGTCGTCGATGCCGCGCTCCGCTTCGACGTCGCGGCCAAGGACCTGGTGATCGAGGTGGTCGACACCGGCAAGGTGC
>JBGARE010000032.1:0-110543 GCA_044230415.1 Kofleriaceae bacterium | reverse complement strand
ACCAGCCGAAGCTTTGGAAGATCGACTACGCTCCACGAAACAACGGCGTGTTGCGACGACCGATTGAACCTAGTCTGTGCCTGCGGAATGACGTGATGGATCTCGAGACACCGCGACGAGCGACAACCCGGCACGGCACACGCCCCGCCGAACGCCATCACGACCTGCTCGCGCATGCGCGGAGTCACCGAGCTCACCGCGCGCTCGGGGTGCGTCGCGGTGAGGTCGCCCACGACTCGCGCGTCGCACCGCGCTCGCTCCATGACGTGATCGTCGACGTCGAACTGGCGACCGGCGCCGATCTGCTTGCCATGACCGCACTCGGGACATTCGAGATAGCCGATGGTGTGCGGGGGACCGTCCTCGGAGCCGGGGTTCAAGAACCGGCGGCACAGCGTCTCGAGCAGCGCGGCATCGGAGATGTCGCTGCTGCCGCGTTCATCGGCGAGCGCTTTTCGGGCGTCACGCCAGAGCGCCATCACATCGGGCGGTATCTCGAGCGTCATGCGCTTCGGCCTCAGATCTCGACGCTGCGGATCGGTGGGTAGATCCCCGAGTGCTCGCCCGGCGACCATGGTCTGCACCTCGGTCGAGTTGCGATGCTCGATCGCGTCGAGCCACGCGCCCTCGGTGTCGCAGGTCGCCACGCGAGTCAGCTCTCGCACGTGCGAGTACGCCAGCGTGCCTTGTGAGAGGGCCGCGCTCAGGACGGGCAAGCCGACGAGCGCTCTCGAGACGCGCAGTCGTTCCCGTGCGGTGTGCGGCGCGTAGTGGAGAACGCGCTCCATGTACTCGAAGAACGACGCGTAGCCGCGAAGCAGGTGCAGCTTGAGATCGTAGGCGCGCGACAAGTCGAACGCTTCGGCCGCGTCGAGCTTCGCGCGCGCGTTGGCGTAGTCGCGCAACCGACGCTCGATGCACGCTCCCTCGTCGAGGTATCGGTCGCCGACGTGACCGTCGCCGGTAACGAATCGCTCGCGTGTCTCGACGTGCTCGTAGCCGCGCTCGTCCGTCACGCTCCGCTCGTACACGCCCGTCCACTCGGTGGTCTTGCTCTCGTCGAACATGCACCAGTTCTACACCCGAGACTTTCGACGCTCTGGCGTCGTTTCTCGACGACGATTCTCGATCTCGCGCGCCGGAATGACCCGCATGGCGACGACCGCGCGCAGCGAGCGCGCGATGCGCGTTGGCGAGAGGTTTTCGTGATGAACGGCGCGGTCGTTCTCGATGACAAGAAGTTCTCGTCAAGTGATTTCTCACTCGATGTCGATAGCGGTCAGTGACGTTGTCACTCTGCGATTCGCGCGCACCAGGTCGGCTGCGGTTCGGGTCAGCACGAGATCCCGTTGAATCGCGAACCGTTGTGCGATTGTTCAGTTCGCCTGCGACCAGATCGAGGGTTGCGGGCGTCCTGGATACACATGGACAAAGCGGAGCGCTTTCGAACGCTGATCGAGCCGTTGCACGATCGCGTGCTCGCGTTCGCGCGCTGCCTGTGCCGCTCGATCTCCGACGGCGACGACCTGTTCCAGGAAGCCATGCTGCGCGCCTTCACCAAGCTGCATACGTTGCGCGACGACCAGGCCTTTCGGGCCTGGGTCTATCGCATCGTGATTTCGGTGCATCGCTCGCGAGCGCGGCGCTCGTTCTGGCGGCGCTTGCTCCCTCTCGGCGCCGACGACACGCCCGAGGACGATGCGGATCCCGCGCATAGCGGGAGCGACTACCGCAGCGAATCGTGGAGCCCGGACGCCGCGGATGCGAACCGCCGAGCGCGCTCGGCCCTCGCGAAGCTGCCGGCGGTCCAGCGGGAAGCGATCGTGCTGTTCGAGATCGAAGGCTGGCAGGTCGAGGAGATCGCGACGCTGCATCGCGTGTCGCTGTCGGCGGTGAAGTCGCGGCTCGCCCGCGGCCGCGAGCGCCTGCGCGAGCTGTACGACGCGCAGCCCGCGCTCGTCGTCGAGCCCGCACCGGAGGGATCCCGATGACCGCGAGTGAACGCATCAGCGCGGACCTCGCGATCGTCGCGCGGGCATCGCGCGCGAGGCCGATCGCGCTCGAAACCACGCTGCAACGCGTGGGAGCTCGTCGCGAGGCAGTCGGCGAGGCGCGCCCGCACGACCTCGTGCTCGTCGCGATGGCGCGCGTGTTCGCCCTGCGCGTCGCACGGATCGCCGTCGGTGCGTACGTGATCGCGTGCGTGCTCGGGAGCATCGCGTACACGCTCGTGCCGTGGGATGTCTTCGACTGGTATCAGCTCGACGAGATCCTCGGAAACGAACACACGATCCACTACGTGGGCGTAATGGCGCTCGTCTACCTCGCCGCGCTGCGGATCGCGCACGGTCGGTTTCGGGACGCGGTGGCCGGGATCGCGGATCCCGTCGCGCGGGGCCGGCAGCTCGTCGAGCGAGTCGAGAGACCTTCGCTCGCCATCGGCATCGCCGGGATGATGACGTTCGCGATCTGGTACCTCACCATCCGGCACGACGGATTGCTCCTCTACCTGCGTGCCGATCAAGGTGACGACTGGACCGAGGTCGACACGATTCGCTCGCTCGCTCCGCTCGTCGTGGCCATGGTCGCGAGTGTGTTCGCGGCGATCCGCATTTCTCGCATCCGTCGCGACTGGAGCGTGCCGCGATGGGCGCTACCAATCGCACTGCCGGTGTTCGCCGTGCTGCTCGTCGACCTGCAGTACTACCTCGACCTCGTCCCCGCCGTGACCGCGGTCTGTGCCGTGCCGCTGTTCGTGATCGTCGCCGCGTGGCACCTCGCGCGCCGGCGTACCGAGTCCATTGCGATGGAGGCGTCATGAGCACCGACGACAAGATCTCCGCCGATCTCGCGGTCGTCTCGCGTGCGAGCCGCGCGCGGTCGGTGTCTCTCGCGTCCACGCTTCGGCTCGTCGGTGCGCAACGCACGGTACCGCCGACACCACTGCTCGCGACGGCCGCCGCGTACGCGAATCGTCTCGCCGGCGCGGTCGCCGCGACCTGGACCGTCGTGCTCACGATCGCCGTTCTCGTACCGCTCCTGTTCGTGGCCCGGAGCAATGACGACACGTCCCTCTCGACGATCGACCTGCTGTACTCCACGCGGGCGTCGTCGGCGGCGACCACCGTCGCGATCTCGTCGCTGCTCGTCTACGTGCTCGCGTGGACGTGGGCGGCGCGACGCTTCGAAGCGAGCATCGCCGGCCGAGATCCGCTAGGGCACGCACGACGACTCGTCGACGCGCTCGAGCGAGCTTCGACCACGCTGATCATCGCGGGAGTCACCACGTTCACGATGACGTTCGGTCTCTTGTTCGTCGTGCTCGGATCGAACTGGGATCTCTACGAGCTCCGCCCGACGAACGGTGAGCTCGCGTTCGACTACGCGGCGAAGTGGGTGTCTCACGATCGATCGTGGGCGTTGATCGCGATCGGATCGTCGGTGTTCGCGAGCCTCGCCGGCGCGATCGTCCTCGGTCGCGCGCGAGATATCGAACGATGGGTCGGCGTTCTGTGCGCGTTCGGCGTCGCGGCCACGATCCTCGTCGGACTTCGCTACGATGTCGGTCCGGCGAACTACACGTTCATGAAGGAGTCGATGCCGGACACGATGCTGCGCACGGTCCTCGTGATCACCGGCTTCGTGTCGCTGCTCGGCCTCGTCGGCGCGATCGTGTCAGCTCGCCGGCGCCGCGAGCTCGCTGCGATCCACGGCGAGTAGGCCGCGATCGATCAGCTCGTACTGCAGCGCCACGAATGCCTCGCGCGGGAGCTCGATGTCCCAGCTCTTGCGCTTCGGACCGCGCGCGGCGCCGAGGCGCGCGGCCTTCGCACGACACGCGATCACGATCTCGTGCGGCCCGGCGAAGCGCAGATAGGTGCCTGCATCGAACTCGACGCTCGGTGTGTTGTGGTCGGGGCTCGTGTGGATCGCGTCGGGCCGCGAGTCGCGGATCGTCCCGGTCTCGATCTCGCACGGCAGATCGACCGAGCGCCTCGCGACGAGGCCGCGCAGCACGATCGCGTTCTCCGCGAGCGCGATCTTGGCCGGCACCTTGCGCAACAGCGCGACGAACACGAGGACGAGCAGCAGCAGGAACGCGATCGCGAACGGCGCGTGGGTCGCGCGCGGGAGATCGAGGACGAGGGTTCCGATCGCTCCGATCAACGCGGGGATCATCAACAGCAGTAGCGTCACGAGCGCGCGGGCGTCGCTGCCGCGCCACGCGGGCACGGTGCCGATCGTCGCGCGGGGGATCGCGGCGGGTGGCGGCGTCGCGCCGGCGTGCACCTTCGTGAGGTGGCTCGCGAGGTTCGCGCCCTTGACGCTCGACGCGCAGAGCGGGCAGGGCAGGAGCGCGTCGGGGTGCGCCTTCGCCATGCGGCGCGCGCTGTCGATGACGGTCATGGCGTCACGGGTTCGAGATCGGCCCAGTTCCGCCCGGCCTCGACACCCACGACCAACGGCACGTACAGCTCGAAGGCGTGGCGCATCGAGTCCGCGCACAGCTTCGCGGCGCTCGGCAGCTCGTCCTCGGGCACCTCGAACAGGACCTCGTCGAGGATCTGCAGGAGCGGCACGGTGCCGAGCTTCGCGGCACGCAGCGCGCGGTCGGTGACGAGCAGCGCGCGGCGCGAGACGTCGGAGACCGAGCCCTCGTGGGTCGCGCGGCGCGCGAGGCGCTCGGCGTACGAGCGATCGTGCGAGTCGAGGGACTCGAGGCCGCCGATCGGCCACTTGCGGCCCGCGATCGTCGTGATGTAGCCGCGCTCCTTCGCGAGGCGCAGCTGCTCGTCTTGGAACTCGCGGACCTTCGCGTAGTGGCGATCGAAGCGCGCGATGTACTCCCTCGCTTCGGCGGGCGTGATGCCCAGCGACAGGCCGAGCGCGCCCGAGCCTTGGCCCGCGAACGTCGCGAAGTTGACGACCTTGCCGAGCTGGCGCTCTTCCAGCGTGAGCTCGGCGGCGGGTTTCTCGAGGACGGCGGAGGCCGTGAGGCGATGCATGTCGGCGCGCGTGCGCAGCGGCTCGACGAGGTTCGGATCGCGCGTGAGGTGTGCGAGCACGAACAGACCGAGCTGGCTGAAGTCGACCGACATCAGCAGCTTGCCGGGCGGCGCCACGAACGCGCGGCGGATCATCGCCATCTCTTGCGTGCGGCCGGGCACGCGACCGAGATCGGGGTTCGTGTTGATCAGGTGGCCGTTGAACGAGCGCGCGGGGTGGAACCGCGAGTGCACGCGGCCATCGTCGTCGACGGAGCGGCGCAACGCGATCACCCACGAGTCGCGCAGGCGGCGCAGCAGGCGCCAGCGGATCACGAGCGGCACGATCGGGTGCGCGTTCTCGATGCGCTCGAGCGCTTCGATCGCGACGGACCAGCCGGTCTTCGTGTGGCTGACGATCGGGAGCTTCAGCTCCTCGAACAGGACGGTGCCGAGCTGCTTGCCGGAGTTGATGTTGAACGAGTGGCCGGCGAGCGCTTCGATCTGCTTCGACAGATCAGCCTCGATCGTCGCGAACGCCGCCTCGGCCTCGTCGAGCTTCGCGGGATCGACGATGAGCCCGGTCAGCTCCATGCGCACGCAGGTGTCCGAGAGGTCGAGGTACTCGGCGAGCAGCGCCGCGTCCACGCGCGGTGACAGCTCCTTCCAGATCAGCGCCGAGGTCTCCGCGCGTTGGCCACAGACCTCGGCGGCGCGATCGATCGGCAACTGGTGCCACGCCTTGCGCGCGCGACCGACGCCGCGGACCTCGTCGTCCTCGGGCAGCGCGCGACCGAGCACGTGCTTCGCGACGAGCGTCAGATCGTGTGGTGCCCAGTTGCTCGGCTGCGTGAGGTGCGATGCGCACGCGGAATCACCGACGATGCCGGCGAGCGTCACGCCGAGCCTGCGCAGCGCGACGATCGTCCCGACGAGGTCGTGGCCTTGCTTCGGCGCGTTCGCATCGGCGAGCCACGCGAGCAGCGCGGGCCACGCCGCACCGCCCGCGGCCACGTAGATCGCTCCTGCGCCCGTCGACAGCGCGATGCCCGTCAGCGCTTGCTTCACCGGCGCGGGATCCTCGAGCAGCGCGTGCAGCGTGATCGTTCCAGACATCGCAGCGATCGCCGTCGCGAAGTCGGCCTCGCTCTCGATCGTCTCGGTCTTCGTCGATGCACCGTCGGACACGAGCAGCTCCGCGAAGCCGAGCTTGTCGTACAGCGCGTTGAGCGCGGTCGCATCGGGCGACGCGTACGCGAGCGCATCGAGCGGCGCGGGCACTGCCCGTGTCTGATCCAAGCGCGCGCGTGCGAGCTCGACGGGAACCGAGTCCTTCGCCGCACGCAGCGCGTTGCCGAGGCGTCCTTTCATCGTTTCCAGCGCGGCCATCGCGGCGTCCATCGAGCCATAGGTCTCGAGGAGCTCGGTGGCGCCCTTCGCGCCGATGCCCTTCACGCCGGGCAACTGATCGTCGTCGCCGACGAGCCCGAGCCACTCGGCCACCTTCGCCGGTGGCACCATGAAGCGCTTCTGCACGATCTCCGTCGTGTAGCGCGCGTCCTTGTTCGCGTCGTACCACCACACGCGATCGCCGACGAGCTGCGCGAAGCGCTTGTCGACGCCGACGACGATCGCGTCGTCGCCCGCGTCGAGCGCCGCCCGCACGTAGCTCGCCACCACGTGCACCTCGTCGGGCGCGACCACCACCTGCATGCCGAGCGCGCGCAACAGCTCCGGCAGCGTCGCGAGCTGCGCGGTCAACAGTGCCGGCCACGACGCCGGTGGCGGGTTCGCCTCGATCACCGCGACCGCGCGTGCAGGAGTCTTGAAGCCGATCGCTCGATGCAGCGCGCGCGCGACGGCGAACAGCCCGTTGACGGGCTCGCCGGCGCGCGACGTGCGGTCCGTCGGCACGACGAGAAACCCGCGCGCGAGCAGGTTGGTCGCGGACGCGACGAGCGTGCGGTCGGTCATCGAGCCCGGCGATTATGCACGAAGGTGACGGACCCGTTCGCGATCCAACGGAGCTCTCTCTATGGCAGGCTCACCTCTCGGTGCGAGCCACGAAGCACATCCTGTTCGCGATCGCGATCATCGGCATCGTCGGCGCGTTCATGCCGCTGATCCAGATCCGTTCGCACGGCATCCCGATGGACGTCACTCCGCGCGAGCTGTCATTTGGCTTCGAGAAGGCGCACAAGGTCATCGACTACAAGCTCCCCGGGTTCGCCGAGAAGCGGCTGCCCGCCGACATCAAGTCGACGCGCGATGACATCCGGCTCGTCGCAGGTGCCATGAAGTGGGCGATGGCGCTGTTCATTCCCATCGCGCTGATGATGCTGTTCGCGGTCCTCGCCCAGTGGAAAGGCAGGCTGACGCGGATCGCCGCGATCGTCGTCGTGTTGCTCGGTGCGATCTCCGCCGCGTCGTGGTTCGTCTTGCGCTACGCGCTGGACTACGGACTCGAGGAGATCGCGCTCAAGCGGACAACGGTCGTGCTCGCGCCGGGCGCGCACTTCCTGCTGGTCGCTGGCATCGGTGCGTTCGTCGTGGGCCTCGTCGGGACGATTCGTCCCGAAGCTGCCTCCTCGCGCGCCGCCCGTGTGTCCGCGCCGCAGGCTGCGTTTCCGCCGCCACCGGTGCCGCCGCCGCCCGGGCCTGCGCCCGCAGCGTGACTCAGTACCAGTGGTGCGACTGCCAGAACGCCTTCGCGTTGTCCCAACCGCCGTAGCGCTGGTTCACGTACTTCGAGGCGCCGCGATACTGCGCGTCGAGATTCGACGACTGCCAATCCGCGCCCATGTACTGCTTGCGCGTCGCCTTCAGCATCTGGAAGGCGCCGTACGCCGTCGACGTCGGGTTCTTCGCATGCGGGTTGCCGCCCGATTCATGCTGCATGATCCAGCGCGCAGAGGCCGGCATGTTCGTGCCGCCCGAGGGAACGGTGAGGAGCTCGTCGGAGATGGTCTCGAATTCGTTGTTCATGGCTGACTTCTCCTCGTGCAGAGCGAGTGCCACGCCGAGCTGATTCCCGCGTGAGACAAGGTGACCACCGCGGTCGGCGATCGAGCGTGTGCGGCGATCGCGCAATCGCGTGAAGCTGCGCAATCCGGTCACTGCTCGTCGCAATCCTCGACGAGAATGCTGACCACGACGCTAGTCGCCTGGCCACGCGACTGGTCGGCGCGCATGTAGGTGCGGGCGACTCAGCGTCCGATCAGATCGTTCAGGTCCGTCGCGAGATCGAGCGTGATCGGTTCATCGGGGACGTCGATCTCGATCAGCGTTCGCACGTACCCGGCCGGCGTGCGCGGCCGCAGGATCGCACGGTTGTCTTCGTCCGCCGTGACGAGCAGCTGATCGACCCCCACGAAGCGGACGAGGCAGATGTCATCGGTATGGCCCTCGAGCTCCGTGCTCACGCCTTGCTCGAGATCGTGGAGGACGATCTTGCGATCCACCGCCATCGCGAGGTACCGCCCGTCGCGCGACAGGCTCGCCACGCGCAACGGATCGCCGACCACGAGCTGGTACACCTCGCGACCGAGCGCGAACTGGATGTCACCGGGCAACGTGTCCTTCGCGTAGTTCGCACCGACACGCCACACGCGAACGATCCCACCGACGCAGGCCGCGAGCCACGGCTCCTCGAGGCACACCCACGAGACGTTGCCCTCCACGGCCATGCGCGTGATCGGCACGAGTTTGTCGCCCAAGACGCGGTGGAGCACGATCTCTCCCCAAGTCGCGCTCACGAGCACCTCGCGATCGACGTCGAGGTAACACGCGTGGATCACTCGTCGTGGCATCGGATCGAACCTGCGCACGCTGCCATCGGGCGCGATGACGGTCACGAGCTGCGTCGACGTGACGAAGTAGTAGTGACCATCGCTGGTCATCCCCGCATGCGTGTCGGGCTCCACGCCCGGGATGCTCGTGATCGTTTCGCTGCCGAGCGACTGTTTCTGTAGCTGGCGGAACGTCGCGGCCTCGTCCGATCCGTATAGGTACAAGTTCCAGTACAGCTCGCCGGTCGGCGTCAATCGCTCGAGGATGTGCTGGTCCTTGATCGTGTGGTGCCGCGGTAGGTCGGCGATGACCCAGCGCAACCGCCGCAGGTCGAACAGCCGCATCGGGCCGACCCAGCGCGTGACGAGACCGATGCGCCCGGTCGGATCCACGTCGCGCAGGCGCGCGGTCCTGCCGAGTCGCACCTCGCGTCCCGACGGCTCGGGACAGGTGGTCCAGTCAGCACCGCAGCTCTCGCACACGAGGCGCGTGCAGACCTGACACGATCGATCCGCGCCGATCACGGTGCAGTGAGCGCAGCCGACGTCACCGGCGCCGCGAGCTACCATCGCAAACGAGCGTAGCTCAGAACGGCAGATCGTCTTCGCGCGACGCGCCGATCAGATCGTGCGGGCGCGGATCGTCACGCATTCCGAAGTCGTCGTCGCGCGCCGGCGGACGTCCGCCGCCACCGCGACGGCCATCATCCGCGCCCGCGCGGGCAGCTTCGAGCTTCCACACGTCGAGGCTGTTGAAGTACTTGGTCTCGCCTTGCGGGCTCTTCCACTCGCGACCACGCAGGTTGAACGTGACGCGCACTTGATCGCCGACTCGAAAGTCATCGAGCACGCTGCACCGATCACCGGTGAGCTGGAACAGCACCATCTGCGGATACTTACCGTCGGGGACTTCGACGACGAATTCGCGTTTGGAGAACTTTGCAGAGACCTGTTTGGTCTCGTACGAGACATGAAGCTTGCCAACGACGTCGAACGCCATGTGCACACCCTACGTGCTGCCCCTGACAGCCGATACAGCCGCGTGGTAGGTCCCTCGAATGATTAGGATCATCGTCGTGCTCGTCCTCGCCGGGTGCACCTCGTCGAAGCCGCCGGTGTTCACCTGCCCGACCGAGACCGAGGAGCCTGCGATTCCTCCCGAGGACGCCGCGCTGGTGCGCTGGAAGCAGATCGCGGCGACGAAGGAGAAGGATCCACCGGCGGGCGCGACCGCCGCGGCGCTGGTGCCCGAGCTCGTCGCGTATCTCTCCTCTATAGATCCCGTGCGCCGCGATCACATCGGCTACGAGGTCCTCGCGAGCTGGATCCAGACGAAGCGTCTGACGGACGAGGAGTGCAGCGCGCTCGCTCGGCAGCTGCTCGCGAACCTCGAAGGTCCGCTCGCTGCGCCCGTGTTCGGCCGCTCGTTCTCCGCGCTCGTCCTCGCCGAGGTCGTGCGTCGCGATCGCAAAGCGCCGTTTCTCTCGCCGGATGATCGACAAGCGGTCCTGCGCGGTGCGCACGCGTTCGCGCAGCGCGAGACGGATCTGCGTGGCTACACCGGCGCGACGGGATGGGCACACGCCGCGGCGCATACCGGCGATCTCCTCGCGCAGCTCGCGCAGGAGACGGTCTTCACCGAAGAAGATCGCGGCGTGATCCTCGATGCCGTCGCGAGCCTCGTCGCGCGCACGCACGGCCAGCGATTCGCCCACGGCGAGGACTCGCGGCTCGCGGCGAGCGTGATCGTCGTCGCGAAGCTCGGCGTCAGCACGGACGCGCTCGCGGGCTTCATCGGCAAGCTGCGCGCACCGCTCGTCGAAAAAGGCACGCCCGAGTTCGACGCGGGCCTGTACTACGCGCAGCGCAACGCGCGCGACCTGTTGTTCACGCTGTTCGTCTACGGCGCGACGGCGAAGGAGCCGACGCCCGGCGAAGCGGCGCTGTTCGCCGCGGTGAAGGCGCTCGTCGAAGAATGAGGTGCGACACCTCGAGCGAGTGAGGTCGCGCGCGCGCAAGTGACTGTCACGAGCCGATCCGAGCCCGCGTCTGTATCGTCGAACCATGGGCCGACTCGCGATGCTGCTCCTGGTGCTCGCATCCACCGCGTACGCCGACGACGAACCGATGGAGGCGCGCGGCGAGGTGATCGTGATCGAAGGCAAGGCGCCACCGGCCACGCCGCCGAAGGCGACGAACTTCAAGAAGCGCGCGACGCCGCCGTACTCGGATCGCGCCGTGCTCTCCGATGCGTGGACGCGTGCGTGGCTGCTGCTGTCGATCGACGAGAAGGGCCACGTCGACGCGATCAAGTTCCTGCGCAAGCCGGGCTGGGATCTCGAGAAGATCGCGACGAGCGAGGCGTTCAAGCTGACGTTCGATCCCGCGCTCGACGATCGCAAGCGGCCGATGCGCTCGCAGATCATCTGGGAGATGGAGTGGCCGTCGGCGTGGTGGCTGTCGACGTTCGTCGGGACGCGCAGCACGGCGGTGCCGATCGTGGACTTCCCGCCGCGCCGCCTCGACTCGCACGTGCCGTGTCGCGGCTCGGGACCGTTGCACCTCGGCTCGGTGCACCCCGTGTACAAGGACTGCTCGAAGCCCGATCTTTCGAAGATCAAGACAGAGTCGTGGATCACGCGCCCTTGATGGTCTAAGCCTTCCGCGTGGCTGATCCGGTGCAATCCATCCGCGTAGCGAGTGCGCTCCTCGGGCGCTTCCCCGGATTGATGAAGCAAGCGGGCTCGACGGAGTCCGAGATGGAGCTCGCGATCGGCGAAGCGAACCAGCTCTACCCCGAGATCTGGCGGCACATGGACGAGGCGCGCGAAGCGATCGCCGGCGATCACGACGTCAGCAAGTACGATGCGCTGCGCAGAACGGTGCTCGCCGGGCTCGGCATCACCGATATCGGCTTTGCCGAGGTCAACTGGACCACGAAGTACGGCGCGGTCGTGCACACGACGCATCGCAAGGTCGCGAGCTTCGACTACGACGGCTACCAGCGCGCGCAGCAAGCCTGCAAAGCGCTGATGGCCGCGATGCCCCACGTCGATTGGTCCGAGCTCGCGCGCCAGGACGTGCGCGCGATCGCCGAGGCCGGCTCGTTGCAGAGCGCGAAGTACAAGACGATCGCGAAGGTCGCGGCGCTCCTCGGTGGGCTCGCCCTCGCGACGTTCGGCGTCTACTACGTCGTGACGAACATGTCGTCGGATGCGGTCCCCGACGACGAAGCCGCCGCGATGCGCGCACGGGCGGCGGTGCGCGACGCGGAAGCGAAGAAGCTCGCGGAGCAGATCGAGATCAAGCGCGCTCGCATCGACGAGCTGCGCGCGATCCTGAAGGCCACGTGCTCGCCCGCGGCGAAGACCGAGCTCGTCGCGTTGTTGCGCGACCAAGGCCAGACCACCGACGCGAAGAAGCTCGAGGCAGCGCCGTGCACACCCGTGCGTCCGACGTGCACGCCGATTCCCGGCGTGCTGCTCGATCGCCTCGCCGCGCAGTACGAGAGCGTGCTCGCCGCGCCGCGCAACGTGCACTGCGATGGCGTCGTCGTTCCCGGGGCCGCCGAGGCGCCGGTCGTCCCCGCGTACTCCGTGTGGTTCGTCGACAAGACATCGCTCGTACGCGGCGTGGTCTCGCTCGACGGCAAGACCGACCTCGTGCCGTTCGCGAAGGGCCCGGGTGAGATCGCGGTGGGCTACGGCGATCTCGACGACGATCTCACCGACGAAGCAGTGTTCGCCACCAACGGTGCGCTGTGGGTCAGCAAGATCGTGAACGGCGCGTACGTCGACACGCCCGGTCCGCGCTCGAAGAAGAAGTGCAGGGAGGAGCTCGGTGTCGAGCGCGATCTCCGCCCCGACAAGAGCTCGAAGTATCGGCTCGTGATCACGGTGCTCGAGGGCAAAGGCTGCGAAGGCAGCCGCAGTTTCTACAAGCTCGTCGACGGTGCACTCGTCGAGGAGTGACGCAGCACGAGCGTCGGGCAGCGATCGCCGAGCTCGTAGCTCGGCACGTGACACGCGACCTCGACGAACGCCGGCGCGAGGACCGCGCGAACCTCGGACACCGTCGGGAACGAGTACACCGCGGGCGAGTCGCGATAGACGTCGATGTGATCGATCACGTCGCGCCGCCAGCCAGTGCGCGCTGCGAGCGCGGCGCGATCGGGCACGAGCGCATCGAACGCGTCGCGGATCGCTCGAACACCGACGGCGCGCTCGCGCGATTGGATCGCCATCGCGATGCGCCACTTGAGCGCGTCCATGCTGCCGATCGTGGGCAGCGCGGCGCGAATGTCGTCGAGCGCCTCCGGCGTTTCGGGCGCGGCGAACAGGCGCAACACCACGAGCCCGCCGGGGCGTACGACGCGCGACAGCTCGCTCGCGAACGCGCGGTGCTGGTCGGGAAACGCGAACAGCGTGAGGCAGCCATCGCCGGCGGCGACATCGATCGAGGCGTCGGGAAGGGGTAGGGCGAGCCAGTCACCGACGAGCGCGCGACGGCCCGGACCGGGGACGAACAGCGTGTCGACCATCGCGGGCTCGCGATCGATCGCGACCACCGTCGAGCCACTCGGGAGCTGCATCGAGACGAGCTCGGGCGTGACCCCGAGGACGAGCATGTCGATCGGACGATCGCGCGGGAGGGCATCCGCGACCATGCGGGTGTCCTCGGGGCTCGGGCGCAGCGGACGTCCGATCATCGACCACGCGCGTGCGATGCGCGCCCAGTGAGCATCGTGATCGGTCGATGACATCGGCGACATGGTAAACGAAGCCAGCATGGCAGCGAGCGTTCACGGCATCGTGTGGCCGGCGGTGCCGTCGCCCACGCCCGCGGCCTCCCTCGCGATCGCCGACCAGCTCGAGCGCACGCAGTGGATGTCGCCCGACGAGCTCGCCCACCATCAGCGCGAGCAGCTCGCGGTGATGCTCGCGCACGCGGCGTCGACGGTGCCGCACTACGCGCGGCTCGATCCGCGCGACTTCGCGAGCGTGCCCGTGATGTCGCGCGCGCAGATCACCGCCGCCGGCGAGGGCCTGCTCAGCCGCGCGTATCCGTCGACGCACGGACCCGCGCCCGAGACGCAGACCTCGCGGACCTCGGGGGCTCCGGTGCGCGTGCGGGGGACGGGCGTGGTCGCCGCGATCCACGGCGCGATCGCGCTGCGCGATCATCGCTGGCACCAGCGCGATCTGACCGCGCACCTCGCCGCGATCCGCTACTTGCCGAACCAGGCGCCACCGCCCGACGGCGCCGAGACCCGCGGATGGAGCCCGGTCGCCGCGCTGATCGCACCGGATGCGCGCATGTCGGCGCTCTCGATCGCGAGCACGACCGAGGAGCAGCTCGCGTGGGTCGTGCGGACGAATCCGACGTACCTGTTGATCTACCCGAGCGCCTTCCACGCGCTCCTCGTGCGCATCGCGAAGACGGGCGCACGGCTGCCTGCATTGAAGCAGGTGCGCACGATCAGCGAGGTGCTCTCGCCGGGCACCCGCGGTCTGTGCACCGAGGTGCTCGACGTCCCGATCGTCGACACGTACTCGGCGCAGGAGGTCGGCAACATCGCGCTGCAGTGCCCCGATCACGAGCACTATCACGTGCAGTCCGAGCGACTGATCGTCGAGATCCTTCGTGACGACGACACGCCGTGCGGCGTCGGCGAGACCGGACGCGTGGTGATCACGGACCTGCACAACTTCGCGACGCCGATCCTTCGCTACGACATCGGTGACTACGCGGAGGTCGGCGCGCCCTGTCCCTGCGGTCGAGGGTTGCCCGTTCTCGAGCGCGTCGTCGGTCGCCGCCGCAACATGCTCGTCTATCCGGATGGCCGCACGACCTGGCCGCTGTTCACGGTCGCGTGTCGCGAGGCCGCTCGGTACCGCGAGCTGCAGCTCGTTCAACTGTCGAGGGAGGCGCTGCGGGCCCGCGTGGTGCCGGACGGACACCTCGATCGCGAGGCGCTCGTCGCGGCGCTGCAGCGCACACTCGGCCACCCGTTCTCCATCGAGATCGAGCTCGTCGACGAGATCGGGCGCACACCAGCGGGAAAGCTCGAGGAGTTCGTTTCACTCGCGACGTGACCGCGTGTTACCGTCGCCGCGATGCGTCGTTTTGCGTCCATAGCTTCCGGTCTCTTCGCGTGTGTGGCGGCGTGTGGTGACGATGGTGGAGCGAGAAAGCTCCCCGATGCGCCGCCCGCTGATGGTGTTCCACCCGACATGCTCGCATCCGGTGTCGTCAACATCACCACCGTCGTGAGGTACGGCGAGGCCGCGCCCGATACCGCGAAGGCCAACATCCTCGTCGTCGGCGTCAACGCAGACGGGACGTTGGCCGGGACGGCGATGACGGACACCGCCGGCAAAGCAACGCTGACGATTCGCGAAGGCGCGACCGTCAGCGCGATCTATCCCGAGGACACGTACAACGACAACACGATCACCTCGTATGTCGGCGTGAAGCCGAACGACAACCTGACGTTCGGCGACCACTACTTCACACCGGCGACCACGATCAACGGCACCGCCGGCGCGATGACGGTGAACTGGCCCGCCTTCACGGGCGCCGCGCAGTACCTCGTCTATTCGCCGTGCGGATCGAACTACGTCACGGGCACGACGTACAGCCTACCTCTCCAGACGTACTGCCAGACGGCAACCGCGCCCATCCTCGTGATGGCGATCGACACCAACTACGACATCATCGCGACGGCGTATCTACCTACCGCGGCGTTCACCGTCGGGGCCACGGTCGACGTGACCGCGGGACAGTGGGTCGCGCAGACAGCGAACAGCTTCGTGGTGTCGATGTCGGGCCTCGATCCCGTCGTCACTGCGATGCGGTTCAACGCGAACGCGGAGTTTCCAAAGTTCACGATCGGGGAGTCGGACTACCCGACCCCGAAGGCAGGCGCGGCGAGCGCGATGCTCTCGATCCCGCAGTCGGCGGCGGCCCTGACGTACGCGTCGGCCCAGCTGAACCGGAACGGAAACTTCGGCGAGCAGACGTACTTCAAGAGAGGCGCATCGCCGATCACGTTCACGCCGACCGCGATCCCGTGGATCAGCGACACGTCGATCATCAGCGCGTTCCCCCCGTATCGCGTCGTGTGGCTCGAGACGGGGAGCACGTACGACGCGGCCGTGCTCGACATGTCGTGGTCGCGTAGCGATAGCAAGATCACGCACTACTTCCACTGGCGCGTCATCCTTCCGCCCGGTGTTGCCGACTTCAAGCTCGGCACGCCGCCCGCGGAGCTCGCCGCGCTCTTGCCGACGGTGGATGACAACGTCAACCACGGGCTCACGCTCGTCGATCTCTCGAGCGCGACGAGCTACGACGCCGCGCGCGCGTTGCCCGAGTGGCGGCTGGCGAACGTTCAATCGTCGGTCAACGCGGGTGACGAGCCGAGCGCGGCGATCACGAGCGACGGCGAAGGCTTCACGTTCAGCGACTAACGCTCGGCAACGACGCGCGACTCGTGCATCGCCTTCGCGTAGCCGCGTAGCTTCGGCGCGGGCAGCTTCGCCGAGCGAACGCGCACGAGCGAGCCGGGCTGCTCCTCGGAGCCGTACACGCTCGACCATCCCGGCGGCACGTCGGGCGACGACCACGCGAACAACAGGCGCGCATCGCGCGGCGCGAGGTTGATGCAGCCGTGGCTGCGCGGACCGCCGAAACCGTCGTGCCAGTACGACGTGTGCAGCGCGTAGTTGCCATCGTAGAACATCGTCCACGGCACGTCGGCGACGGAGTAGACGTCTTCCTTGTTGCTCGTCATCGGCGTGGCTTCGTGCTTCGACGCGAGACGCGAGATCAGCGTCGGCGTGAAGTGGCCATACTTCCCCGTCGAGACGAGCGTCGCGTAGACCGGACGCGTGCCCTCGTACGCCACGAGGATCTGACGGTCGAGATCGATGTCGAACCACTTCTCGTCGGTGCGCGTGCCGGCCGGCGGTTCGACGATCGCGGCGACGCGAACATCGGCGCTCGCGACCCACGTGGTGTCGTCGACGCGAACGAAGGCGCCGCTCGCTTCGAGGATCGTGACCTGGGCGCGCGCGGGAATCGTGCCGGTCTTCTTGCCGCCCGGTGCCGCGAACGTGGTGACGGGCTTGTACGGATCACGCTTGCCGCGGATCCACGCGGGCATCTGCGCGCTGTCGGTGATCGCAATGCCTTTGAATGCCGATGGCGTGATCTGATAGATGCGTCGGGCATCGATCAGCTCGCCGTTCGTGGTGATCCAGTAGCGGGTGCCGTCGATCGTCGTCGAGCCGCGCGCGCGCACGGTGTTCGAGCCATCGAGCGCGTGACCGGTGCCGCTCGCGATGTCCTCGCGCGACGAGTATGCGGTCGTACCGCGGCGGACCATGCCGTAGGTCGCGCGGATCGGGGCGAGCTCGCCATCGTCTTGCAGCGCCGCGAGCGAGCTCGTTGTCGGTGCGGTCGGCGGCTCTGTCGTCGGCGACGTCGCGGTCTCGCAGATCCAACCGCGCGGCGCGAGCTCGAGCCACCGCGGGCAGTCGCTGTCTTCGAGCTCCGCCGAGCCGACGACCGCAACGCGCGCCTTCTTCTTGATCACACCGAGCTTCGTCGCATCGGTGCGCGGGCGCGCGAACACGATCGTCGACTTGTCGAGCTCGACGACATCGGTGGCAGACGGGCTCGCAGCATTGGCGATCGCGACGAGGATGAGTGCGTGCATCGGGGCGCCTGTTCAGCAACCCGTATGCCCTCGCTAACTACGCGGCATGACTTCCGCCTACGCCGGTGACCACGCAACTTCTTGCGTGCTCGCGCAAGTCGTCAGCGATCGAACTTCTTCTTGATGCCGTAGGTCTGGATCTTGTGAACGAGCGTCCGCAGCGGCAGGCCGAGCGCTTTGGCCGCTTCGGTCTGGTTGCCGCCGTGCTTGTGCAGAGCTTTGACGATCAACTCCGCCTCGTACTTCCGCAGGTGATCCTTGTAGTCCGTGGGGATCACGTCGCCAGACGCATCCGGAGGCGTCGTCGTCGAGCCCTTCGCGGATCCGCGGATGCGATCGGTGAGATCGGCGAGCATGATGGTCTTGTTCTCGGCGAGCGCGACCGCGCGATCGATCGCGTTGCGCAGCTCGCGGACGTTGCCGGGCCAGCTGTACGTCTCGAGCGCGGTGAGCGCCTTCGGATCGATCGAGCGCACGTCGTTGTTCGCTTGCTTCGCCGCTTCCTGGAGGAAGCGCTCGGCGAGCGGCTTGATCTCGTCGGTGCGCTCGCGAAGCGGCGGCAAGCGCAGCGTCATCGTGTTCAAGCGATAGAGCAGATCCTGACGGAAGCGACCGGCCTCGACCATCGCCTCGAGATCGCGGTGAGTCGCGGCGATCACGCGGACATCGACATCGATCTCCTTGTCGCCGCCGACGCGCGTGACCTTCTTGGTCTCGAGCACGCGCAGCAGCGCGGCCTGCGCCGACGGTGCGAGCTCGCCGATCTCGTCGAGGAGAACGGTGCCGCCCTGCGCTTGCTCGAAGATGCCCTTCGCTTGCTTGTCCGCGCCGGTGAACGCCCCGTGCTCGTGGCCGAACAGCACGCTCTCGATCAGCGTGCCCGGGATCGCGGCGCAGTTGATCGAGCGCATCGGCATCTTCTTGCGCGAGCCGCCATCGTGAATCGCGCGAGCGAGGACTTCCTTGCCCGTACCGGTCTCGCCCGTGATCAACACGGAGATGTTCGATTGCGCGACCTTCTTCACGGTCGCCATCACCGCTTTCATGGCCGCGCTTTTCGCGATCACCGAGCCACTGCTCGCGCGATCGTCGGGTGCGGCCGCGCGCTTCGGAGTCTGCACCGCGCTGATCAGCTCCTCGACCGACGCGCCGTCCTCGGGAAACGCGACGACGTTGCACGACAGCGGCGGCGTCCCGCCGGTCAGCGACAACACGAACGCCTGCGCGCCCGCGGCGGTGGTCTCCGGCAACGAGACGAGCACGGCGTGCGGACCGTAGATGCCCACGCGATCCACGGGCCGTAGCTGCGCGCGCACGCGTCCGGCCCACCGGCTGACGTGCGCGTCCTTGCTGCTTCCGCGCACCATGCACAGCGCGAGCGGCCGCGCGAACGTGCGTGCCCGCGTGAGCTCGTCGGCGAGCGACGCGACGAAGCGATCGTGACCGTCGAAGCCGCGCAGCTCTTCATCGATCGATGACAACACGTGCAGCGACACCATCACGGGGCCCACCGCGATCTCGTCGCCCGGAGCGATGCGAACGCGACCGGACTTCACGGCCACGCCGTTCCTCTTCGTGCCGTTCGTACTCCCGAGATCCTCGACCCACAACCCTTGCTCGTCCCACGTGAACCGCGCGTGTTGTCGCGACAAACCGAGATCGTGGATCTCGATCTCGGACGGCGCGGCGCGACCGACGATCAACGAGCGGCCCTTCTCGAGGTGCGCCGTGATCGCGCCATCGCGGTGATAGAAGACGAGCGTCGTCCGCGCCATCAGCACGATGCCGCCGCCACTCGCGGTGTCTTTGAGCGTCTCGCCCGAGAACGTGCTTCGCTGCCGGCTGGTCATGTGCGTGCCATTTGCGTGATCGAGCAAATTATTGCGTAGTTGGAGGCGTGCGAAAACCAATAACGCCCACTACTTACGCGACAGACCGTCTTGGATCGACCGTTGCTCTCGGGATCCCCACTTCACTCTCAAGGAGAACCCATGCTCGACGGATTGATCTCGATCGCAGGCGGACTATTGGCGGCTTCGGCCCTCATCGTGGCTCGGAAGCCCAATGCCAAGGAGCTCCTCAACAAGCTGACTCCGTACACCGGATGGATCGGCATCGTGATGTTCTTCTGGGGCGTCTACGGAGTCATCAACGTCATTCGGTTCCTGGGTGTGCTCACGCATGCGCCGCTGTTGTTCGTGTTCGTCCTCGCGACCACGCTGTCGGATCTCGTCGTCGGCTTCTTGCTCGGCTTCGGGTTGATCACGAAGTACACGCTCAACGGTAGCCCCGCTGCGCGAGCGCGTGGTGATCAATTGCGCGAGCGCCTCGTTCCGTACCAAGCGACGTTCGGTCTGATCTCGATCGCCTGCGGCGTGTTGTACATCGTCTGGGTGTTGATGCACTGAGCTCACTCGCAACACGCGAGTGGTCGCGCGGTCGCACACGACGACGATGTCACGAGCCCCGGCTTGACCGAGGTTCCCGCGAGCGAGGAGCTCGCGTCGATCCAGTTCGTGCAGTTGTCGTAGATCGAGCGTCCCGTCCACCGGCCTGCATTCGCAGACGCGGTGCTCGTATCGAGCGACACCTCGCCGCGCAGCGCGAACCCCGATGCATCGAGCCACGCGCCGTTCACCGGCGGTGTTGTCGTCGGGGTCGCGCGTTCGTACTCCGCGGCGTGGCACAGATGCGCGCCCGGAAACTCCGCGCCGCAGCGTGCATGCATCGCTGCTCGACCGCCGGCCGCGCCGGTCGCCATCGCCGCGGTGTAGCCGCGGAAGCGTTCGCGATACGGAGTGGTGCAACACGCGAGCACACGTTGTTGTGCACAGTCGCGGAAGAGCGCACCGCCCGTCTCGACGGAGAGTCCGCTCCCTTGCACGGTCGTCCACGACAAGCAGTTCGCGTATAGGTGGCGGCCGGCGTAGCGACCGCTCGTCGTGCTCGCGACGCCGTCGTTGGTGCCGTACGTCTCGAAGCCACCGTCGGTGCCGGCGGACGAATCGATCCACGCGCCGTTCGCGGGCGGTGGCGTCGCCGAGGTCGCGAGGTTGTACTCGGCGATGTGGCAGAGGTGGCTGCCCGGAATTTGCGCGGCGCACGTCGCGTGCATCTGTTCGCGACCGCCGACCGCGCCGTTCGTCGTCGTCGACGTGAAGCCCGCGAACACGGCGGCGTCTTCGCCGTACAGCGATCCCGCGGGGCCCGCAGCGCCGGTGACACCTTGTGGTCCTTGCGTGCCGGCAGGACCCGCGGGCCCGATCGATCCCGCGATGCCCGCCGGACCGACGGGACCCGCAGGACCCGCCGGACCGACGGGACCGATCCCACCCGCGGGTCCCATCGGACCGATCGGACCCTGTGGACCGGGAGGACCTCCCGCCGGACCCGGCTCGCCTGGTGGACCTTGCGGACCCTGCGGACCCGGAGGACCTCCCGGATCGCCGGGCGGGCCTTGCGGACCGGGCGGCCCCGCGGGACCGATCGCCCCGGTGTCACCGGGTGGACCCGGAGGTCCTTCGCTCGCGTCTCCCGACGAGGAACACGCACTGACCACCACCGTGATCCACATCCACGCTCCGCGCATGCAGCGAGTGTCCGCACGAGATCGTGTGTCGGCGTTGCGCTCGTGTGTCGGAAGTTGAACTCGAATCTCGGAATAACCGCGCGAGTAGCGATACGGTCGGCGCGTGCTGGAGCTGACGGGGCCGCAGAAGAAGAAGCTGCGCGAGGCGCTGATCACCGCGTTTCCCGCGTGGAGCGAGCTGTCGCGGTTCACCTCCGACGAGCTCGATCTCAACCTCGCCGAGATCACCGGTGACAGTCAGGGCCTCGAGACGAACGCGTTCGATCTCGTGCAGTGGGCCGCCGCGCGCGGAAATCTCGCGACGCTGATCGTCGCCGCGCGCAACGTGCGTCCGCACAACGCGAAGGTCCAAGCGATCGCCGCGGCCGTCGCGCTGACGTCCGTCACCGTCGCCGATGCGAAGGCGGTGTCGTTCGAGAAGTTCGTCACCGACAACGTCGTGCTGCTCGATGTCGAGAAGTGGCGCGTCGGGCAGACGCACGCCGAGTGGCGCGTGTGCCGCATCGACGACGGCGGCGCGGGTGTCGGCACCGGGTTCCTCGTCGGTCCGGACCTCGTGCTCACGAACTTTCACGTGGTGCAATCGCTGCTCGCGCCGGTGCCGAGTGCGGCGGCCGGGTGGACCGCGCGCTTCGATCACAAGGTCAGCGCGGACGGGGCCACGCTCGCGCCGGGCCGATCCGTCGCGTTCGCCGCCGACTGGTGCGTGGACTACGCGACGTTCAGCGTGTTCGACACGCAGCCCGATCCGAAGGGCGGCGATCCGTCGAACGACGAGCTGGACTTCGCGCTGATCCGCTTGGCCGAGCCGATCGGCGCGAAGCCGATCTCGCCGAAGAGCGAAGAGGAGCGCGGCTGGGTCGTGCTCGCACGGACACCGATCGCGCTCGCGAAGAAGCAGATGATCGCGATCCTCCAGCATCCGAGTGGCGGACCGATGAAGCTCGCGATGGGCATGGCCGAGAAGCTGACGCTGAACGCCGCGGGCAATCGTCTGCGGCATGGCGTACCGACGGAGCCGGGGTCGTCGGGAGCTCCGCTGTTCGATCAGGAGTGGAACCTGATCGCGCTGCATCACTCGGGTGACCCCGACGAAATAAAGCCGGAATACAACGAGGCGATTCCGATCGCGTTGATCGCCGCTCGCCCGAAGGTCGCCGCCGCGCTTCCCGAGTAGGATGCGCCGCATGGGCCTCCGGCAGCGTGCGCGATACAAGTTCGACAACCTGATGGCGCGAGGAGTCGGGGCGCAGATCCTGCTCCTCGCTCTATTCACGCTGTTGATCGTGGGCATCACCATCGTGCTGCTGCTCGCGCTCGGGGTCGCGCCCGAGGATGACAAAGGCAACCGCGACTCGACCGCGATGCTCGCGTGGAAGTCGCTGATGCACACGATGGATGCCGGTACGCTCGGCGGCGACGCGGGAAGCTGGACGTTCTTGTTCGTGTTCCTGTTCGCGACGATCGGCGGACTGTTCGTGGTGAGCGCGCTGATCGGCGTGCTCAACCAGGGCTTCGGCACGATGCTCGATCAGCTGCGGCGCGGTAAGTCCGTCGTCGTCGAGAAGGGCCACACGATCATCCTCGGGTGGGGGCCGAAGGTGTTCACGCTGCTGCACGAGCTCGCCGAAGCGAATCGCAACCGGCGCAACGCGTGCGTCGTGATCCTCGCGGACAAAGACAAGGTCGAGATGGACGACGAGATCGCGGTCGCGATGAAGGGCATGAAGCTCCGCGTGATCACGCGCCGCGGCAGCACGATGTCGACGGAGGATCTCGGGCTCGTCAACCTACAGACGTCGAAGGCCGTGATCGTTCTCGCCGCGGAGCTCGACGGTGATCGCAGTCCGCACGAGTCGGACACCGTCGTGCTGCGCACGCTGCTCGCGATCAAGAAGCTCGCGGCGGAGCATCCACTGCACATCGTGGCCGAGATCTACGATCCGCGAACCGAGCAGGTCGCGCGGATGGTCGCGGGGAAAGATGCCGCGCTGCTCCTGGCCGCGCCGCTCGTGAGCCGCTTGCTCGTCCAGACGGGACGGCAGTCGGGCCTATCGATCGTGTACACCGAGCTCCTCGATTTCGGCGGCTGCGAGATCTACGTGACCAAGGAGCCGCGGCTCTCGGGCAAGACGTTCCGCGACGCCGCGCTCGAGTTCGGCACGTCGACGCTGCTCGGCATCTTCACCTCGAAGGGCGAGATGCTCCTGCCGCCGCCGTTCGATCGGAAGCTCGTCGCGGACGATCTGATCGTCACGATCAGCGAGGACGACGACACGATCGTCCTCGACGGGGCGGGGGCGATCGACGACACGGCGATCAACGGCTCTCCGGTGCGTGCGTCGCGCCGGAGGGAGCGCACGCTGGTGCTCGGTGCATCGCGGCGCTTGCCGATCGTGCTGCGCGAGCTCGACAGCTACGTCGCGCCCGGCAGCGAGATCCTCGTGCGGGGCGAGAACGCGCGCGAGATCCTCTCGATGGTGGATCCCGCGAGCTTCCCGAACATGAAGCTCGCCGTCGACGACGCTGATGTCACCGATCGCACCGTGCTCGAGGAGCTCGATATCACGCGCTTCGATCACGTGCTGGTTCTGTCGGAGATGGAGGCGCGAACGCAGGAGATGGCGGATGCGCGCACGACGATCACGCTGCTCTTTCTTCGCGACATCGCGCGGCGCGCCGGCAAGCGCGTTCCGATGACAAGCGAGATCCTCGAGATCCAATCGCGCGATCTCGCGGCGGTGGCGGAGGCCGACGACTTCATCGTCAGCAATTCGCTCGTGTCGTTGATGATCTCGCAGCTCGCCGAGAACCCGCACTTGGTCCACGTGTTCGACGAGCTGTTCTCGTCGAAGGGGTACGAACTCTACGTGAAGTCGATGGCCGAGTACATCCACGACGGCAACACCACGTACGCCACGGTGTGCGAGGCGGCGATGCGGCGCAACGAGATCGCGGTCGGCTATCGGCTCGCGAAGGACGCGCGCGATCCGGCGGCGGCGTACGGCGTGCGCGTGAACCCACCGAAGCGCGAGAAGGTCGCGTTCTCCGCGAGCGACCACGTGATCGTGCTCGCAGAGGGCTAGTCGTGGGCTAATCGCAGGCGATCGGCGACGTATCGATGACGACCTCGTCGATCCACATGCGCGAGGCGGTCTGCGCCGGGGTCGCGTAGTGAACACCGACGTCGACGTTCGTGTAGCCGTTCGCGACGCGCGTGTCGATGTTCGCCTTCGATAGAACGGTCGCGCCGTCGACCGCGATGTCGATGCTGCCGCCCGTCGCCGCGACGACGAGGTGCATGCGCAGGCACACCCACCGATCGCGCGGGAACTCGAACGGGGCGGTGGCGGACTCGCCGTCGATGTTCGAGTGCATCTCGCCGGGCACGAGCAGAACATTCGCGGACGGATATGGATCCACGCCGCTGGTCACGATCAGGATCGACAGCTGGTCGGTCACGACCGTGCTCGCGTCGAGCCAGTAGTACGCGCGGACGTAGATGTCGCCGGTCATCACGGCATCGAGCACGTAGTTCTTGCCCCAGCGCGCCTCTTTGTACGCGTCGACCGCGGTGGTCTGGATCTCGAGCGAGTGCGTGCCGCGATACGCGCGCGTCGTCGACAGGTCGGTGGTTCCCTCGGTGGTGATGTCGTAGTCCCACTCGCCCATCCCGCTCTGCTCGAACCCGCTGCACAGGCGCGCGGCCGGATAGGTCATCGTGCAATCCACGAGTGGACCGCTGTCGCCGCTGGCCGCATCGCCCGCTCCGCTATCGCGCGAGGTGTCGTCGCTGCCGCCGTTCGGAAAGCCGATGCGCCCGCACGCCCCGCACGCGACGAGGATCACCGCGCACACGACCACTCCGCGCGAAGCCACGATGCTTCATCCTACCGCGCGTCACGAGCCGGGCGCGAGGCGATAGGCGATTCGCACGCGGACCGTGATGTGCTTCGTGGGCGCGAGATCGAGGCCCGCGAGGTCGCTCGCCATCGAGGCCTTCCTCGCGCGGAGTGGCACACCGGCGGCCATCGCGTGTCCGAGGAACTGCATCGGTGGTTGCTGCTCCCCGAGGTCGTCCTCGCGCACCTCGTGAATCTCGCCGAGCGTGACGCCGAGCGCGGCCGCGAGGCGCTTCGCCTTCGAGTGGAGGGAGATCCGGGATACAACGCCCGCATGAAAGCACTGGTATTGGTGGCGCTCCTCGCGGCGTGCGGATCGAAGAAGGAGAAAGAGAAGAGCAACGACCTCGAGGACATGAAGGAAGAAGCCTCGGTCGACTGGGCACGCAAGCAGCTGCCGGAGATCGACACGCAGCTCGCGAGCAAGGACCCCGGGCAAGCATCGTCGACGTGTGCGGTGATCAAGCCAGACATGGCAGCGATCAAGAAGGCCGACGCGAAGCTCGCCGAGACGCTCGCGAAGAAGTGCGGCCCCGATCTCGCGTTGCGTTCGCTCGCCGTGTTCGTCGAGCGCGCCGAAGCAGAGCGCGCGAAGGATCCCGATGCCAAGTTCCTCTCGGAGTGCTCGGGCTGGAGCATCTACATGAAGCCCGTGACCACGGCGGGCGCCGACCAAGATCCGCAGGTCGCCGCGCTGAAGGACCGCTTCAGCAAGGCCTGTCCGGGTAAGCCCTAGTACTCGCCGCGAATGACGTGCACGGGGAAGCGCTGGATCGCAGCGCCGGCGCGGAGCTCGACGTACGTGTCGAGCGAGCCGCCGCCATCGTCGATAACTCCGCGCAAGAAGCAGTAGCTGTTCGTCACGCACGGGCCGTCTCCGGCGGGCCACGGCCGCGCGGTGACACCGGGGCCGCCGATGACATCGATCGGCAGGCCACGCAGCGCGAGGAAGCCGTCGGCGTCGAAGCCGTCGAAGAGGGCTGCGCCCACGGAGCCCTCGGTGTAGGCGGTGAGTGACACGTCACCATCGGCACGATCGGAGAACACGCGGTTCGCGGTGAAGCGCGTGATCGATGCGAGGCTGTCCTGCTCGGTGAGGATCTCGATCTCGAGTGGGGCGATCGATGGCGCGTTCGCGATCGAGATGCTCGCGAGTCCGGGGGAGCCGGCGATGGCATCGCGATTCTCGTCGAGCGCGAGGTCGCCCGTGATCGCGAGATCGCCGATGCGACCTGCCACCTCGCGTCCCGTGCGCGCCTTCGCGACGAGCCACAGATCGTTCGTCGCGTTCGCTTCGAGATGAATCCGGTCGACCGGTGCGCTGCCCCAGTTCGGCGTGAACGTCGCGAGCGCGAGATCCGCGATGACCTCGCGCTCGGATTCGACGCGACCATCCGGCGTGTCGATCACGAAGCGCACGCGCGGACCGTCCGCGACGATGCAGAAGCCGGTCGCGCCAATGCAGCTCGCGAGCGTCGCGCCGTCGAGGGTCACGATGTCGAGGTCGGCGGTCGCGTAGCTGTCCTGCGTCGGATCCTCGTCCCCGAATTCGAAGCTCTCGCGGATGACCTCGACGTGCACCACGAGCCCGGCGCCGATCTCGAGCTCCGACGGGCCCGCGTTGAACGGGAGGTCTTCGCCCTCGAGGACCACGTAGAGGTCCTCGCTCGAACAGCCTCCCAGCAGGCACACGGCGAACACGGCCCAGCGCATGCGCTCGGTCCAGCACGAGGCGGGCCATCGGCAACTGCGCGATGTGCGGTGAACAGCCCCGGCGTTCTCGCGAATCTCTGGGATCGACGTGACACGAATGTCGGTATGGCGCCGTAGCAGATCGCCACAGCAACTCGTCGACGAGCATCGTGTCCCGCAACCGTGAGGCACTTCGCATTGCTCGGCTTGATCGTCGTCAGCTCGATCGGTCTCGGCTACGCGAGCATCGAGCTGCAGCGCAAGGTGCAGCCGCCGCGGCTCACGATGCACGAGCTGATCGCGATCCGTCGCCTCGAGGCGCACGACGCGGCGAAGCTGCGCAACGACAAGGCGCGCCAGGTCTGCGAGCTCGAGCGCGCGGTGCGGCCGATCACGTTCGGGCCCCTCTACGGCGCGCGTCCCGCCACCGTCGGGACCGCGTTCGATCTCGAGCAGTCCTGGCACCAGGCCCACGGCTTCACGACGCGCACGAAGCGACGCGGCGATCGGTTCGTCGATGCGCGCGCGACGATCGCGACGAACCCCTCGGTGTGCGGGCCGAGCGAGGACCCCGAGGTGTTCTGTCCGTTTCGCTGCGCGCCCGATCCGCGGCAAGACTGCGCGGCGTTGTCATGGCAGCTGAGCGCGGCGTGGGGATGGCCGGACATGGGCGCGTGGCGGGATCGCGCGCACCGGATCCTCGCGCGTGTGGTGGAGGACGGTGGCTGCGAGCTGCGCTTCCAGCGGTATGTCGCACCGGGTGCGTGGATCGCGATGACGACCACGGCCGAGATCCCCCTCGCGTTGATCGGCGAGTCCGAGCATCGCCTTCCTGCCCACGCGGGCGCGGGCACGTTCACGGAGCAGGGCTGGCCGCTCCTCGTGACCGGCAAGCACATGCTCGAAGCGAACCTCGATGTCGTGGTGGAGAACGGCCGGATCGTCGGGTTCGAGGTTCGCGGCGAGATGGACGAGGACGGCGGCGCGGACGAGCTGCACGCGCTCGTCGGGCGCGCGCGCAGGTCGGTGCACGTCGAGCTGTGGACCCGCGGGACCACGTTCGAAGTGACCGTCGGGAAGTCCCGGCTCTAACCACGAAGTGGCTCCAGATCTGCGAAGCCACGCGGGCGCCGCTATCATGCGGGGGATGGCAGCCGCGGTGGTCGTCTTCCTACTCTTCGGCGTCGTGATGTTCTGGTTGTCGAACCTGCCTCACAACCATGCTCGAACGCAGCAACTCGCACGTGCACTCGGGCTAACGGTTGCCACAGGCCCGAACCGACCGACGAAGAGTCCGCTTCATCAAGCGCACGAGCTGTTCGGGGTTGTCGGCGGAGTGGGCGTGTACGTCGGTCAGCGCTCGCACAAGCACGGCGTCGGTACGAGCCACTTCACCTATGTCGACGTCGTGTTCGACGCCCCGCTCAAGCGCGGTCTGGTGGTGTGGCATGTCGATGACGATCGCTTCCTCGTGCACCACGATCTGGTCGCGACACCGACGGGAACGCGGCTCGACTGGAAGTACAAGGTGTACGGCGAACCGCGCCTCGTCGCTCCGATCGTGACCGCACCGGCGGTCGAGAGCCTGCTCGCGGTCGATCGCGGGAGGTTCACGACCTTCGTGTGCGATCGCTTCGTTCGCATCGAATGCCCCGACGAGACGGAGGACCCCGGGTTGATCGGTCCCCAGATCGTCGACGCGGTCGCCCTCGCGCAGGCAATCCGTGCAGCGGTCGATGCCGCACCCTCGGCGCTCGAGATGGAGGTGGCGCCGGTGTGGCAACCGATCTGCGAGCGTGCAGGGCTCACGTACGATCGGCGCGCCATTCGTGGCGCGGGTCAACTGGGCGCGCTCGGGGTTCGGGTCGAGGCCGTGCTCGACGAATCCGGCCGTTGGAAGACCGAGATCGAAGCCAGCATCTCGCCACCCCTCGCGATCCACCTGAGGATCGAGGCGCAAGGAGTGATGAACGTGTTGTTTGGCCGTGACGTCCATCTCGGCGAACCGGCGTTCGACGAAGCGTTCCTGGTCGAGTGCCAGGACGCCCGGAACCTCCGAGAGATCCTCACGCCCGCGGCGTGCGCCTCGCTGCTCGCGCTGCGTCCACACCAGAATCTCCAGGTGACCGACGACGGCGTTCGCTTCTGGGTTCCCGGCGTGGTCACGGATGCCGCAGTGCTGGCGTCGCTGACCGAGAATGTGATCGGCGCGGCGGCCGCGATGATCGCGCACCGCCCCGTCGCCCCGGTCGGACCGTATCGATAGCGGATGCGACTCGTCGGGTCCCGTGCTCGTCCGGACCCGCATGCGGTTCGGTCACCTGCTGTTCGTGCTCGCCGCCTGCGGCTCCCCTCAGGGCGGGGTCTCGGGAGATGACGATCCGACCCACGATGGGGGTGGCGCATCCGACGGCGATGGCGGCGATTCCGATGGCGGCTCGACCGGCGATGGCGGCACGACCGACGACGGCGGCACCACGAGCGATGGCAGCACGAGCGACGGCGCGACGAGCGATGGCGGCACGAGCGGCACGAGCTCGCAGATCTGCGAGGCCCACGCGTGGAATGCCGCGGTCCCCGCATCGGGCACGGCGATCATGGCGTACGGCTCGAAGGCCTATCTGTTCGCGACCAATGGCCTGTCGTGGACCGTCGTCGAGAACAGCGCCGCGACGATCAGCGCGATCCCGTTTCCGTCGGGCATCACCGCGATGCAGTCGGTCACCGTCGAGATGGCGCCGTCGGGCCGGCCGTTCGTCACGTTCACGAACGCGGGGCAGCGTTGGGGCGCGTTCTTCGACGGTACGAGCTTCGTCGGCACGACCGCGCTCGGGCAAGCACAGTCCGCGCACGCCGATGCGAGCGAGCGAATCTACGCGAACACGCCGAACGGCCTGACCGAGTTCGTCGCGGGGCAGCAGCCGCTGATCCGCGGCGCGTTCCCGTACACCGACAACAAGGGCTGGACCGTCGCGCCCGATGGCACCGTGTACTTGCTTCGCGCGATCACGCGACCGTCGACGATCCATCCCGGCGACACCGCGAACGAGCTGCGCGTGATCCGCTTGCGTCACGCCACGCTGTCGTGGGTCGACGAGGTCGCGATCGGATCGAACGAAGGCTACGGCTTCTCGACGGTCGCGTTCGGCGCCGCCCCCGATGGGTCGCTGCATGTCGCGTACATGCCGATCGGCATCTACTTCCGCTCGCAGGACGGTCAGACCTGGGCGAGCGAGAACCTCGTGTCGTTCAACACGACCGCGACGATGATCGATCCCGCACAACCCGGCATCGATGGCGAGCCCGTCAATCGCGTGAAGGGCAACGTGTTCATGATCGCCGCGCAGGACTACGACCACGCGTCCGTCACGCTCGCGTACAACGGCGGATCGTTCTCGGTCCCGAGCTACTACTTCCTGCGGCGTTGTCCGCCGTTCAATCCCACGTTCCCCGCGTGGCCCGCCGAGCGACTCGCGATGTCGGGCGCGGCCTTCGGACCCACGCCCGTCGCGGTCAACGAGCATGGCGTGCCCGCGATCTTCACGCCGTTCGGTGTTCGCCAGGACGTGGACCAATGAAGGCGATCCTCTTCGCGCTCGTCTTGGTCGGTTGCGGCAGCGGGGGCGGCAACAACCCGGGCGACGATGACGCGAGCGATGGCGGCACCGGCGATCACGATGGCGGCGGTACCGACGACGGCGGCACGCTCGGCGATGGCGGCACCACGAGCGACGGCACCACGAGCGACGGCACCACGAGCGACGGCAGCTCGAGCGACGGCGGTACCGACGGTGGGACGGTTACGCCGATCCCGCTCGAAGCGTGCGCGACCGCGCCGATGACGTGGGGACCGTTGCCGACCGGGGTGACGTGGCCGCAGGTCTACGATCCGGGGCCGCTGATGACACGCGACGCGCGCGCGTTCGTGTTCCTCGAGGGCTCCGCGCTGTGGACGATCGCGCAAGCCGGCGCTGCGAGCACCGCGGCGAAGCCCGCCGCGCTCGCCGACTCGACGTACCTCGGTGGATTCTCGTCGCTCGCGGGTCCGCACGTGCTGACGTTCCTGAAGCAAAGCGTTCCACACGCGCGCACGTTCGACGGGACATCGTTCGGCGCCGACCTCGCGATCCCGTGCAACTACATCGGGACGGACTGCGTCGTTCGCGCGGCGCCCGACGGGCACGTCTGGGTTCGCAACCAGAACGTGTTCCACGAGCAGACCGGCACCACGTTCGCGAATCGCGGCGGTGGTCCCGCGGGTCCGCTGTACTGGGACATCGACGCGACCGGCGCGATCGTCATGCTCGCGTACGGCGATTCGCAGCTCTCCGAGAAGCTCGCCGTGTGGAGGCTCGCGGTGGGTGCCGGCGGCTGGACGAAGGTCGGCGCGCTGCACGCCGCGGATATCGCGACGGTGGCCGCGACGATCGAGGGCGGCTTCACGTTCGGCTCGTTCGGTCCCGGCACGATCGCGCGCGATGGATCGTTCCACGTGTTCTCCGATGCGCGGTGCATCGGTACCGGTCAGCGCAACAAGACGCAGGTCTACATCCGCAGCCGCGATGGCGTTCAGTGGTCCGTCGAGACGCTGCCGAACGCGGACACGCTCCACGCGGGCAACGTCACGTGGAACCACGCCGCGTTCTGGGCGAGCGACTACGACAATGCTCGCCTCGTCATCACGTCGTCGCCGAAGCCGACGTTCGATGGCTTCGAGTATCACTATCCCGATCGCCGCTACGATCTCGTCGGCCGCTGCCTCGACACGCAGGGAAACCCGACGTTCGGTCGCCTCGCGAGCACGCGCAATCCAGGGTGGACCACGCGCGGTTACGCGAGCTTCTCGTCGACGGGCGCGGCCGCGTTCCTGACGTCCGACGGTCTCGTGCAGGTCGCCGACTAGAACCGCGGCTCGAACCAGTGGATCCGGTTGTCCTGCTGGATCACGAGATACGTGCCGTCCCATCCGAGGTGGCGGCTGTTGTCCCAGTCGTAGTAACCGTCGCCGAGCGAGTGGACGCCGCTGCCGATCACGCCGACCTTGCGATCGACGAGGTACACGCGAGCCTCGATCGTCGAGACCCACACGAGCTCGTCGGACATCGACGCGATCCCGCGCTGGATGCCGCAGCAGTGACCGTCGTAGGACTTGCGCCAGCGCTCGCCGCCGCGTGCTTCGTCGAGGCCGACGACGGTGTCCCAGATGACCGAGTAGCGCAGCTCGTCGTCGAACACGTCGAGATCGGCGAGCCCGGTCTCCGACGCGAAGCTCGTGCGGAGCTCGCCGGTGGTCGCATCGAACGCGCGCATCATGTTGTTGCCGCCGTACGAAACCCACACCACGTCACCGCCGAAGGCGAGGCCGACGATCGGCGTGTCCTCGTCGTCGTCGTCGAACGGAACCTCCGCGATCGGCGTCGCGTACGGGCCGAGATGCACGAGCGTCTTCGTGCCCGCATAGATCACCCACACGCCGCCCGCGTGATCGCTGTCCATGCCGATCACGGGTTGGTTCAACGTCCAGCTCCGGACTTCGAGCAGATCGAACGGACCGTGCGGATCTCCGTCCAGACCGGCGCTGTCCGAGGAATCGACGCACGCCGCGATCGCCGCTACGAGCACGACGGCCTTCATCGTCCGTCCCTCGGTGCGAGCCACGAGATTTGATTCTCCGTCGCCGCGATCAAGCCGTCATCCCATGCGAGGAACACGTCGAACGCGGTCGTGTGATGACCCTCGAACGGTGCGCCGGTGAACACGCCGCCGGGCTGCAAGTCGGCGGTGTATCGCTCGAGCCAGTAGCCATTCGACATCATCCACATCGCGCCGGTGTCGTCGGTGGTGAAGCCGCGCGCCGTTCCGGTGTAGCCCTCGGGCGCTCCGATCAGCGTTCCTCGCCACAGCTCCTGGCCGCTCGTACGGTCGAGCGCGATCACGTCACCATCGAACGTGCCGAGCCGGAGCTCGTCGCCGGTGATGTCGAGGTCGATGACTTGTTCGTTCATCGGGATCGACCGCAGCGTGACGCCGGTGCTCGCGTCGATCTGGCGTAGCGTCGATTCGGTCGAGAACGAACCGACGAGCATGTTCATCCACACGGTGTCCCCGTCGGCGGCGATGCCCGACGGGCGCGTCTGCTCGGTCCAGCGATGCTCGAGCAGCTTGTTGCCATCGGCGTCCAGATGCACGAGCCGCACGTCCGCGTGCGCTGCATCGGCCCATCCGTGGAGAAAGTACGCGATCCACAATCCGCCGGCGCCGTCGCCATCGATCCCGCCGACCGGGAGCTCGCCCGCGATCGCCTTCGTCTTCACGAGCCCGTACGGCTCGCGCGGTGGTGGAATGTCCACAGCCGGATCGGCATCCTCGAACACACAGCCCGTGCACAGGGCGCACAGCGCGATCGCGATCCGCATGCGCCAGCGTGCTGCACGCGATGTTCCACGGAATAGTTGCGTGAAATCACGCAGCGCGATCCGCGAAACGCTGACACGCGTGTCGCACCCGGCCGCGCGCATCCTCGAATCTTCGAGGTTGCCCGGATCTGCCACGTGCGCGAGCGACGCGCCGCTCAGGTCCGGTACAGAAGCGTCGTGCCCTTCGCGAGCACGCGATTGACCGACGTCGACATGATGAACACCGAGAAGTTCCCCATCGCGCCGGGCTTCACCTTGAACGCGGCGCCTTCGGGGAAGCCGAGCATCGAGCGCGCACCTGGACCCGCGTAGATCGCGCCGGTCTTGTTGTCGCGGATCGCGATCTCCTTCTTGGCCTGCACGAGCTCCGACTTCGTCAGCTCGTAGTAGCCGTTGCCGGCCTTGTACGTGCCCTTGCCCTTGAGCTTGTCGTCGACGAACGCGCGGATGATCGTGCCGTCCTTCGTCACGTCCCACACCGAGAAGTCCTTGCTCGCATTCTTCAACTTGCCGCTGACGTCCTTGACGCTGACGGCGCTGAGGTCTGCCGAGAAGAAGCCGCTCGTCGCCTTCTTGCCACTGCGACGAGCTTCGAAGAATCCGGTCAACCCTTCCGTCATCTTCTTGCCGGCGGCGCTCGCGCCCTTCGACGACGCATCCCAATCCTGGATGTTGCCCGAGGGGATGCCGAACTTCTTGAGCGACTTCATGCCCGACTTCGGCGTGAGGAAGGCGATCGACCAGCGGTTCGTCTTCTGCGCCGCCTTGATCATGCTCGGCAGCTTCTTCTTGTACTTCTTGCTCGCGAACTCTTCGCCGTCGGTGAGCACGAGCACGAGGAACGACACGTGATCGTCCTTGGCACCCTTCACCTTGCCGAGGTCGTTCATCGCGGTGCCGACGGCGTCGAGGAGAGCGGTGCCGCCCTGCGTCTTCAGCGTCTTCAGCGGCTTCACGACGTTCGCTTGCCGGCGGAAGTAGAGCGGCTTGTCGACCTGCGAGTTGAACGTGTAGAGCGAGACGAACGTCTCCTGATCGCCCTTCGTGGCGTCCTTCTTGATCGTCTTCAACTGCTCGTTGAACACGCGGACGACGTCTTTGCGAATCGAGGACATCGAGCCGGATCGATCGATCACGAACGCGATGTTGTTCACTGGAATCTTGGTGCTGCCGGCTTTCTTGGCCACGAGTAGTTCCCCCTGACCGCCGACCTTATCAGATCGCAGAACGCGTCAGCGCCAACCGAGCTCGAGACCGAGCGAGCACCGCGCGGTCGCGGCGTCGGGCTCGAACGTGCCGCCGGTGTCGAGCATCATCGGCTCGCGATCGATCGGGATCGCGAGCTCGACGTTTCCGACGAGCCGCGCATTCTCGCTCATCGGCCACTGCACGCCGAAGCCGCCGCCGGCCGCGAACCACTTGTGGCTCGCTTCGACGCTGCCCATCACCATGCGCGGGACTCCCGCCGGCATGACGTGATGCGGACCCGCGAGCTCGCCGGCCTCGACGAGCAACCACGCGCGGAGCGGCATCGTCTTCGACGCCCAACCGCCGCGGATCGACCACACGTCGAGACCGAGCTCGACGCGATCCGGTGCTTCGGTGACGACGACCGTCTCTTGCGGTCGCCACTTCGCGAGGCCGAGCTCGACGAACCGCTCCTCCCAACGCACGTGCACCGCGAGCTCGCCGCCGATGTTCACGCCGGGCAATGCGCCCACGCCGGACAGTCCGGTCAGTCGCACGCCGCCGCCCCACATCGCATCGGTCGCGTTCGGGTTCGCCTTGCTCGCGAGCGTGTGGCGAACCGGAGCGGGCTCGACAGGCCCTGGCTCGACGGGATCTTGCATTCCGGGTTGCGCGGCCGCGGGCGAAACGAGCACGAACACGAAGCCGCTCGCGAGCGCGAGCGTGGACAGGCGTGGCATCTCACGAGTCTACGGCAGGCGCCGTCGGGCGCCGCTGGCAATTTTTTGCCGGGGCCTCAGGTCGCGCGATCAGTGCTTCGTCTTCTCCGTCGTCGTCTTGTCGGCGGGCTTCTTGGCCTTCGTCGCAACCCCTTCTTTCTTCGCGGGAGTCTTCGCTTTGGTCTTGGTCGCCTTGGGCTGGGCGGCCGGTTTCGCGTCGGTCGTGGTGGCGGCCGGTTTCGGCTGGCTGGGGGCCGGCGCATCGGCGGCGAACGCGGATCCGGTGAGGGCGACGACAAACAGGGCGGGGAACAATGACTTGATCGACATGCGCTCTCGACGAGCACGGCCCATGCCCGCGCAAGTTCGCCGAGCGGGGCGGATTTCCCGCACCAAACTTCCGCACGTGGACAGATCTCCTCGCGTCATCTGTTCCGCGCTATGACAGCGCTCGATGCGCGCGTTGTTGATCGGTCTGCTCGCGACGAGTGCGTGCCGGACGATCACGCACCACGAGCCTCCGGACGCGTACACCGGCCCCGAGATGCGCGCCGCGACGTTCAACGTGCGCCGCTTCTTCGACACCGTGTGCGACTCGAAGACGTGCGAACCGGGCGCCTATGAAGAGCTGCCCACGCAGGACGAGCTCGAGTTCCGCGCGATGCAGATCGCCGATGCGATCCGCACCCTCGACGCAGACGTGATCTCGTTGCAGGAGATCGAGTCGCAGGCGTGCCTCGATGCGCTACTCGCCCGGCTGACCGATGTGATGCCCTACGGTGTCCTCGGCGAGACGGGGGACATCGCGTCCGTCGATGTCGCCGTGCTGTCGAAGACGCCGATCGATCGCGTGGTCACGCATCGCGCAGAGCTGCCGCTGCGCTTGCCGAGCGGCGCGACGACATCGTTCTCGCGCGAGCTGCTCGAGGTGCACGTGAGCGTCGATTCGGTGAACGTCGTGATGTTCGCGGCGCACTTCAAATCGAAGTCGAACGACGATCCACCGCGCCGGCTCGCCGAAGCGCAGGCCGCGAGCGTGGTGGTCAACGAGGTCGCGGCGCGCGAGCCCGATGCACTGGTGATCCTCGGCGGTGATCTCAACGACACGCCGTCATCGCCGCCGCTCGACGCGCTGACCGTCGATGGTGGGTTGATCCGTGTCGCCGACGATCTGTACGTCGAGGAGCAAGCGACGTACATCTACGGCGGGCGAGGCCAGGCGATCGATCACCTGCTCCTCGCTCCGAACGAGGAAGCGGCGCGTCGAATTCCACGCTCCACCCGTGCCTGGCGCAGCACGAACGGCGGGTTCGGCGGGAGCGACCACTTCGCGCTGACCTCGAACTTCGCGACGAACGAACCGTAAGTTTCGGGCGGCGTGCGCGATGTCTCGTCATGAGCACGCGCGTTCTCGCTCTGATCGTCGTCGTTCTCGCTGCTTGCGCGCCAGCGCCGAAGCCGCCCGTGCCCGTCACCCGCGACGTGCTCGTCGGAACGTGGCGACACGAGCTCCCGAACCACGAGACCTACGAGCTGATGCTGTTCGACTCGGGAATCGTCGGCTTCATCCATGCGGGCGAGAAGCTGCCGATCTCGCAAGCGTTCGGTCGGTGGTCATTCGATGAAGGCACGCTCGATCTCCACATCATCGGCGTCCAAGGCGACGAGACCGATCTGCCACTCGCGAATCGGATCATCGTGATGCGCGACAGCTCGAAGCTGTTGTTCGATATCGACGGTACGCGCACGAGCTGGTCACCGCACTCTCGCTATGGAACGACCGCGGGTGCGAGCGAGCGCGCGGCGACGGACGAGCGCGGCTGGACGACGCAGGTCGAGCAGGCCGAAGCGAACACGACCGGCGCCGAACCGTGATGTCACGCGGTCACTCCACGACGCGCGTCGGACTCGTCGCGTTCGCGGTGCCGTTGGAGCCGAGGCGGCCGTACTCGCCCTTGCCCCAACACCACAGCGAATCGTCGGTCTTGATCGCGCACGTGTGATCGTCGCCGGCGCTGACCTTTTCCCAGCCCGTGCCGACATACGTCGGTGTCGAGCGGCGCTGCGTCGTCGTGTCGCCGAGCTGCCCGGCCTCGTTCGCGCCCCAGCAGTACAGCGTCCCGTCGGCGGTGATGCCGCACGCGTGACGACCGCCGGCGCTGATCTCGACCCAGTACAGCGACGGACCGGTCTGCACCGGCGTCGCCGATGTCAGGTTCGCACCGTTGCCGAGCTGTCCCCAGATGCCATCGCCCGCGCAGTACAAGGTTCCGCCCGTCGCGAGTGCGCACCAGAACGATTCGCCGACGTCGACGGCGGTATACGTGTGCGTCGAGCTCGTGACCACGTCGTCGCCGAGCACGTCGCACTTCACGGCGCCGGTCGCGGTGACCGCGCACGATTCGTCGCCGCCCGACGAGATCGTCTCGAGGAACGAGCCCGTGTAGCCGGGGATCGCGTCGGGAAAGCCGAGCGTCACCGCGCCCGCGCACGTGCGAAGTCCGCCGCCCGAGCGCAACGCGCACGTGTGATACGCGCCGGCGGAGAGTTGCTCGTACGGATAGTCCTGCGGCTCGGTGTATTGCACCGGAGTGCCGTTCGACACGGTCATGCCGTTGCCGAGCTGTCCGCTATCGCCGCGTCCCCAGCACCAGGCGGTGCCGGTGCCGCGCAGGCCGCACGAGTGCTGATGCCCGACGACGATCGAGCTCCAGTCGTTCGCCGTCGGCAACTTGATCGGACGCGCGTCGTAGCCGAACGGAGTCCCGCCCGCGCCGACCTGCGAGAAGTTGTTGCGACCCCAGCACCACACGGAGTGATCGTCGCGCAGCGCGCACGTGTGCTCGCCGCCGGCAGCGACGGCGGTCCACTTCGGCGGCGGCATCGGCTGCGGACACGTGCCGCAGTTCAGCGTGTGACCGCACCCGTCGGCGGCGGTGCCGCATCCGAGGCCGAGTTGCGTGCAGGTCTTCGGCACGCACATCGGTGGATCGATCGGATCTTCGCAGCCCGCGTCGTCGAAGCCGAGGCAGTCCGCGCGACACGCGAGCGTGCCGGTGCCGAGGCCGAGCGCGCTGCACGAGTAGCCGTCGAGCGCGTTCCCGTCGCACATCTCGCCCGCGTCGAGGTGACCGTTGCCGCAGGTCACCGGCGGCATCGTCGTCGACGCGTCGGGCGTGCTCGCCGGATCGTCGCTGCTCGGCTTCGTACAAGCGACCAACAGCATCATCGCGAGGATGCGCGACATCACGGCACCGCCCGCGGGCTCGTCGCATCACCGGTGCCGGCACCGAGCTGTCCGTACGCGTTGTCACCCCAGCAGAACAACCTCGACATCGTGTCGAGTGCGCAGGTGTGGCCGTAGCCGCCGGACACCGTCTTGAACATGCTGCCGATCAGCGTCGGGTTCTGGCGATTCGTCGTCGTTCCGTCGCCGAGCTGGCCCTCATCGTTGAGGCCCCAGCAGTAGAGGTTGCCGTTCTGCTTCACGCCGCACGTGTGCTGATCGCCCAGGCCCATCTCGCGCCAATCGCTGAAGCCGTCGACGTAGTCCGGCGTCACGGTGGCCGCGACCGGGTTGCCGAGCTGACCGTACGCGTTCGAGCCCCAGCAGAACAGCGTGCCGACATTCGCGAGGCCGCACGAGTGCTCGCCGCCCGCGAAGATGCGATTCCACTCGCGCGACGGTTGCACCGACGTGCGCGGGACATCCTGGTTGCCGTTGTTCACGCCGAGCTGCCCGGATGCGTTGAGGCCACCGCACGACAGCGACGTGCTCGTCACGCCGTTGCGCTTGAAGCACGCGTGCGCGCCGCCGAGCGCGATCTCGGTGTAGAAGTCGCCGGAGTAGGTCGGCGTCTCGACGGGGCCGATCGTGCTCGACAGCGCGAGGTAGTTGTTGTTGCCCCAGCAGTACTGATCACCGCTGCGCGCGCACGACGTGTTCCATCCCGCCTCGACGAGATCGAACTCCTTCGCGCCCTGGATCAACTTCGGCGTCGCAGCGTCGGTCGTGGTGCCGTCGCCGAGCTGATTGTCCGAGTTGTCGCCCCAGCAGTAGAGGTGATCGTAGTTGATGCCGCACGTGTGGAAGCCGCCCGCGGCGACCTCCGTCCAGCCGAACGAGACACCCACGCGCTGCGGAGTGGTGATCACGCCGCCCGTCGTGCCGAGGCCGAGCTGGCCCGCGTTGTTGCGACCCCAGCACCACAGCGTGCCGTCGGTCTTCACGCCGCACGTGTGAAACGCGCCGTTCGAGATGATCGACCACGTCGCGGGCGGCGGCGAGCACTGGTTCGCTTGACCGCCGATGCCGCACATCTCGCCGCCCGTGCACGTGCCGCACACGAGCGGATCGCCGCAGCCGTTATCGATCGTGCCGCACTCCGCGCCGACGGATTGACACGAGTGCGGCGTGCACACACCCGGATCGCACTTGTTCGGCGACATCGCGCCGCAGGTCTCGCCACCGGTGCACGTACCGCAGGTCAGCGAGTGACCGCAGCCATCGTCGATCACGCCGCACTCGGCACCTTGCGCGGCACACGTGGTGGGAATGCACGTCGGCGGTCCGCTCTGGCAGCGACCGGATGCGCTGCACGTCTCTCCGCTATCGCACGTGCCGCACGGCGTACCGCACACGGGATCGAGACCGCACTCGCGAGTGCCGCACGCCGGGACGCAGCTCGGCGGAGCGTCGGCCATCATCATGCCGCCGTCGGGCGTGTCCATCGGATCGGTGGGGGTCTTGCCGCCTTCGCAGGCGGCGAACGTGACGATGAACGAGAACAAGAGATAGATGCGCATTCGAAGAGCTCCTCGGGTCGCCGCGCCTTGTTCACGTGATGTGCCACGCGGAATCGCTCGCAAGTCGGTGCGTTCCCGTCGACGACGGGGCCGGGTGCATCACCGATCGCGGCAACTCGCAGGTGCACCCCGAGGTGCACCCCGATGCACCCGGGTGCACCCAGGTGCACCGCAAGCGGCTTGAATCCACGAGGAGGGTCTTCGATGATGAGCGTCATGCCCGACCCGAGCGCTCGCACCGAGACGCTCCACTCCAGCCCGCGGGCAGGCGAGGCGGCAGACCTCGAAGCAGGTCAGCGACTCGGGCGCTTCGTGATCGAGCGGACGATCGGCGCGGGCGGCATGGGCACGGTGTTCGCCGCTCGCGATCCGGATCTCGATCGCGCCGTCGCGATCAAAGTGCTGCACGCGGGCACGGGCGATCGCGCGCGACAGCAGCGCTTGCTTCAAGAGGCTCGCGCGATCGCGCGCATTCGCCATCCGAACGTCGTCATCGTTCACGAGATCGGCGAGCACGAGCGGCGGCTGTTCGTGGTGATGGAGCTCGTCGAAGGGCCATCGCTGCGCGATTGGCTCGCGACCGGGCGCACCGTCGAGGAGAAGCTCGCGGTCCTCGCGGGCGCTGCACGCGGGCTCGCCCACGCGCACGCGCACGGCATCACGCATCGCGACTTCAAGCCCGAGAACCTGATGATCGATGTCGATGGCACCGCGAAGGTCGTCGACTTCGGAATCGCGGACCTCGACTCCGAGCTGCGCGACGGCGCGTTCGCACAGGTCGCCGTCACGCAGACCGGCGAGGCGATCGGCACGCCGCCGTACATGGCGCCCGAGCAGCTGCGCGGCGAGTCGGTCGCGCCGACGTGCGATCAGTTCAGCTGGTGCATCACGCTATTCGAAGCGCTCGTCGGTGATCGCCCCGAGCGCAAGCCCGACCTCGCCGCGATCGCCGCGGGCGCGGAGCCGCAGCCGATCGAAGTTCCCGCGTCGCTACCCGCGCGGGCGCGTGCCGTGTTGGCGCGTGGGCTGTCGGCCTCGGCGAAGGATCGCTTCGCCTCGATGGAAGCGTTGCTCGTGGAGCTCGAACCACCCGCGCGCAAGAAGTGGCCGCTCGCGATCGCCGGTGGCCTCGCCGTCGGTGCCGCGATCACCGCGAGCATGTTCGCGCTGCGCGGCGGCACCGCGCCCGACGTGTGTGCGGCCGGCGGCGCGCGCATCGATGCCGCGTGGAACCAAGCGGTACGCGGAACGCTGATGGTCAGCCTCGGCGCATTCTCGCCGCGCGTGCTCGATTCCCTCGACGATCGCGCGCAGGCGTGGCGGCGCAGCTACGGCGCGGTGTGCAAAGCGGCGGCGAGCCCGGCGCGCTCGCATCGCATGTCGTGCCTCGACGATTCGCTCGCGAGCGTGCGCGCGTTCGTCGACTTCTGGTCCGCGCGACCCGCGGGCATCGAGCCGCTGCGCTCGATCGGAAGCGTCGCCGCACTCGCCGATCCGCGTGCGTGCGAAACCGTCGAGCCGACCGCCGGTGCGCCACCGCGTTCGCCCGCCGAGGACGCGCTGTTCGCCCGGCTCGAGCAAGCGAGCGTCGCGCGCAGCGCGAACGCGTGGGACCGCTCCGTCGACATCGCGCACGCCGTCGCCGACGAGGCGAAGACGATCCACTCCGATCGCGTGCTCGCGAAGGCGCGCATCATCTCGGGTGATGGCCTCGGCTTCCTGTTGAAGATGGACGATGCGGAGCGCGAGCTGCGCGAAGCCGTCGACGCCGCGGCGCGCAGCAAGGAAGACCTGCTCGCCGCGCACGCGTGGGGCACGCTGATCGTTCACATCGGCGTGCACGAGCGAAAGCCCGTCGAAGCACTCAGCCTCGCCACGGCGGCACGCGCGGCGGTCTCGCGCCTCGGCGGAACGAACCGCGAGGTCGAGCTGCGGTTCCACCTCGATCTGGGGCGCGTCATGTACATGGCCGACGACTTCAAGGGCGCGCGCGCCGAGCTCGAGCAAGCGGTCGCCATCGCCGACGCACCACCGCGCCAACCCGACAAGCTTGTCGGTGAAGTGCACTTCGAGCTCGCGACGTCGCTGATGGAGCTCGGCGAGAACGACGCTGCGGTGACCCATCTCCAACGCGCGCTCGAGGCGCAGCGCAGCGCGTACGGACCGAATCACCCGGCGGTCGCGCAGACGCTGCAGTTCATCGGCGTCGGACAGACCGATCGCGGTGACCACGCAGCGGCGCTGACCACGTTCGAAGAGGCGCGCGCGTCGTACGAAGCGAGCATCGGCACGGCGCATCCGCTGTACGCGGGCCTCCTCGGTGACATCGCGACCGCGCAGATGCGCCTCGGCCGGCTCGACGATGCGCTCGCGAACATGCAGCGCGAGACCGAGACGATGGTGACCGCCTACGGCCCGGAGCACCCGATCACGATCTCGTCGTTCGAGCACCAGATCGAGCTCGCGGAAGCGTTCGTCGCCGCGAAGCGAGCACCCGACGCGCGAACATTTCTCGGCCGCGCGAAGACCCTCGCGGGCGAGAATGCTGCGATCGTCGACAAGATCTCCGCTGCACTCGCTTCGATTCGATGACCAACGCGACCATCACGCTCAGCTCTGGCCCGACCGCGCGCCCGCGTCGCATGGCGGAGCACCTGTACATCATCTTCGACAGCGAGCGTCCGCGCGGCGAAGCGGCTCGGTTCTCGCTCGAGAACATCACGCGCGTCGAGATCGGCCGCGCCGGTGCGCACGAGTCCGCGCGCGAAGGCACGCAGCTGCGCGTCGGCCGCAACGACGGCGCGATGTCCGGCAAGCACGTCGAGCTCCGCCTCGAGCGTGGCAACTGGTCGGTCACCGATCTCGGATCGAAGAACGGCATCTGGGTCGACGGTCGTCAGGCCACGAGCGCGCCGCTGATCCCTGGATCGATCCTCCAGCTCGGCCACACGTTCGCCACGCTCGGCCCTCCCGTCGACATCGCCGCCGACGACGTCGCCGATCTGGTCGTCCGCGACGACGCCACGATCGTCGGCACCACCACGCTCCTTCCATCGCTGCGCGCCGCGCTCGCCGATCTCGATCGCATCGCCGTCTCGACGACACCCGTCGTCCTCACCGGTCCCACCGGCACGGGCAAGGAGCGCATGGCCGCGCGCGTTCACGCCCACTCGAATCGAACGGGCCCGCTCGTCTCGCTCAACTGCGGCGCCGTCCCCGCGGGCCTGATCGAGTCCGAGCTGTTCGGCGCGAAGAAGGGCGCGTTCTCCGGGGCGGGCGAAGATCGCGCGGGGCTCGTCGAGACCGCACACAACGGCACGCTGTTCCTCGACGAGATCGGCGATCTGCCTCTCGACGCGCAAGCCGCGCTGCTCCGCACCCTCGAGCTCGGCGAGGTCCGCCGCGTCGGCGACACGCGCACGCGCCGCCTCGATGTCCGCGTCGTCGCCGCCACGCACCGCGACCTCGAAGCGATGGCGCGCGAGGGCACGTTCCGCGAAGACCTGCTCGCGCGCCTGTCGGGCCACGTGCTCGCGCTGCCGACGCTCGCGACGCGCATGGTCGATCTCGGGCTCCTCATCGCAGCGCTGTTGCGCGAGCTCGCCCCCGATCGTGATCTCACCGTGTCCACCGTTGCCACGCGCGCACTGCTCGCGTACGCGTGGCCGCGCAACGTGCGCGAGCTGCGTCGCTGCCTCGAGCGCGCTGTCTCGCTCGCGACCAACCGTATCGAGCCGGCGCACCTCCCGGACTGGGCCACCGAAGACGCCGACGACGCGCCACTCGACGCGAACGATGCCGCGCGCCGCGACGAGCTGATCCGCTTGCTCGTCGAGCACGATGGCAACATCAGCGCGGTCGCGCGCGCGATGGGCAAGGTCCGCCCACAAGTGCAGCGCTGGCTCGCGCGCTATCGCCTCGATGCATCGGCGTACAAGAAGACCTAGTTGCAGTGCCGCTCACTTAGCGTGCACGTGCTCGTGTCCGGAATGTCTCAAGGTCGTTGACACATTCCGGCCACGTGCATCGACCTTAACTGAGCGGCATTGGACCTAGTTGCTAACCGTGAAGCCCGCGGTGATGCGCGAGGGTTCGTGTTATGCGAGGGCATGAAGCTTCGCGCCCTGCTTCTCCTGCTCGTCGCGTGCGGTGGTAGCCAGAACCCGGCGGGCCCCGTCGCCGCACCGCCGCCCGAACCGGTCACCACGCAGCCGCCGGTCGCACCGGAGGATCCGCACCTGGTCGCGCGGCGCGAGTACGCGAACCCCGGTGGCATGTGGATGCCGCAACAGATGACGCTGCCGGGTCACGCCGCCGCGTTCGAGAAGCTCGGCGTGAAGATCGATCCCGCGCGGCTCGCCGATCCGCTCGCTGCGCCCCTCGCCGCGATCGTTCGCCTCAACGGCTGCTCGGCGTCGTTCGTCTCGCCCGACGGCTTGATCGTCACCAATCATCACTGCGTGCAGAGCGCGCTGCAGGTCAACTCGAAGCCCGAGTCGAACCTCGTCGAGAACGGCTTCCTCGCGAAGACGCGCGCCGACGAGAAGTCCGCCGGTCCCGCCGAGCGCGTGTTCGTGGCACGAGCGTTCACCGACATCACCACCGTGATGCGCGATGGCCTCGAGTCGATCGTCGATCCGGTCGCGCGCAAGGAAGAGTCGGAGAAGCGCAGCAAGCAACAGGTCGCCGCGTGCGAGAAGGATCGCCCGGGCGTTCGCTGCAATGTCGCGACGTACTTCCGCGGCGGGATGTACGTCTTGATCGAGGAGCTCGAGATTCGCGACGTGCGGCTGGTCTACGTGCCGTCGCGATCGATCGGCAACTATGGTGGCGAGGTCGATAACTGGCAGTGGCCGCGCCACACCGGCGACTTCGCGTTCTACCGCGCGTACGTCGGCGCGGATGGCAAGCCCGCCGACTACGCCGCCGACAACGTGCCGTATCGACCGAAGCACTTTCTCCAGGTCTCCGATCGCGGAGTGCGCACGAACGACTTCGTGATGATCACCGGCTTCCCCGGCCGCACCACGCGGACGAAGACCGCGCTCGAGGTGAAGCACGATGTCGAGTGGTACTACCCGTACTTCATCGAGCTGGCGAAGCAGCGCTATGCGATCGCGGAGGCAAACCTCGGTGCGCCGGGAGAGACGGCGATCAAAGCGGGCGTGCTCAAGCAGCGCGTGCAGAACCAGCTACAGAAGATCACCGGCGTGCTGAACGGCCTCGTGGCGAGCAGCGATCTGCTGGCGCGCAAGGCCGCGCTCGACGAGCAAGCAAACGCATGGGCCGCGGCGCCGGGTCGCGAGAGCCACAAGGCCGCGCTCGCCAAGCTCGAGCGTCTGATCCTCGAGGAGCAGCGAACGGCGCGCGCGGATCTCGATCGCAACTTCGCGCTGTTCTCGAGCTCGCAGCTGTTGTCGTCGGCGATCAGCCTCACGCGCTGGGCCGAGGAGCGCGCGAAGCCCGACGACGCACGTAAGGCGGGCTACCAGCAGCGCGACCTGCAGCCGGCGCTGTCGTCGCAGAAGCAGCTGACCAAGCAGTTCGACGCCACGCTCGATCGCGCGCAGCTGCGGCTCGCGCTCGTGCGCGCATTGCAGCTCCCCGCGCAGGATCGCGCGTGGGTCCCCGTGCTGCTCGGTGCGAAGGGCACGGTCACCGAGGCCACGATCGACAAGACGCTCGACGCCTGGTACCGGACGTCCAAGCTCGCCGACGAGAAGCTGCGCGTGGATCTCTTGCAGACCGGCACGTCGCGCCAGATCGCCGCGTCGACGGATCCGTTCCTCCGCGCGGCGAAGCGGATCTGGAAGACCTACAAGGCCGACGAGAAGCGCGCGGATGCACACACCGGCGAGCTGATGCTCGTCGCACCGAGCTACGCACTCGCGATGCGCGAGGTCCTCGGTGGATTGCTCGCACCCGACGCGAACTCGACGCTGCGGATCACGTACGGCACGGTCAAAGCGTTCACCCCGACGGAGCCGGCGTTCACGACCGGCACGCAGATCCTGGCGAAGGACACGGGCAAGGATCCATTCGACGCACCGGCGCCACTCCTGGCAGCGCTGCGCGAGAAGCAGTTCGGCCCGTACGCGAATGCCGAGGGCGAGCTGCCCGTGAACTTCCTGTCCGATCTCGACACCACCGGCGGAAACTCGGGCTCCGCGGTGCTCGACGATCACGGCCGGCTCGTCGGTCTCAACTTCGACAGCACGCTCCAAGGCGTGGCATCCGATGTCGTGTTCGACGGAGCGCTGGTCCGCAAGATCCACGTCGACGCGCGCTACATGCTGTTCGTGATGGACAAGGTCGACGGTGCCGATCACCTCATAACCGAGCTCGGCCTCGAGCCGCGCCTCTAGCTAGAGCGTCGCGTACTCGACGTCGGTCTTCGGATCGTAGAGCGTCGTCGATGTCTTGTAGACGCGTGCGCTCTGGTGCAAGCGGCGAATCGCCTCGACGAGCGACATCGATCGATAGCGCTCCGGCCAGTGCTCCTGCAGGAGCTTGCGCACCGCCGGTGCGTGGCGCGTGCTCATCGCGGGGAACACGTGATGCTCGACGTGAAAGCCAAAGCCGAGCGTGAGCCACTCGATGATCCGCGGCGTGGTGACGGTGAGACTGCTGACGAGTGGATCGTTGACCTCCACGCGCGGGCTGAGGCTGTGGTTCGTGAGGATGAACGCCATCACGATCGCGTTCGCGACGAGGAGCGGCATCGCGTAGATGAACAGGAACGGCACGAAGCCGACGAGCGCAGCGATCACGCCCCAGATCACGACCATCGACCCCGTCTCGAGATACGCCCGTCGCTGCTGTCGTGCGGTCAGGATGTGTGCACGTTGCGCGAGGATGAGCTGCGCGGCGCTCTGCACGCTGAATCCGAGGATCAGGCTCAGCACGCCACGCCATCGCCCGCCGCCGAGCGAGAACATGTCGCAGGCGAACCGCGCGCCGCCGCTGCGCTTGTAGTGCTCGAGCGTCGGATACGCGTCGGGATCGTCGGGAAGGTTCGCGCGTGCGTGGTGATCGACGTTGTGCCACGCGGTCCACAGCCGCGGCGAGACGAGGAACGGCAGGAAGCCGAGAAACCCGAGCACCCACTGCACCCGCTTGCTCCGCACGATCCCGCCGTGCATCGCTTCGTGAGCGACAAACGTCAGCCCGGCGAAGCTCGCGCCGATGACGAGCGAGAGAAGCGGCACCACGAACCACGGCACGAGGCCGTAGGCGATGACGATCACCGACATGACGATGATCGCGAGATGCACCGGCACGAACAGAATCCGCGATCTCGCACGCGCGAAGTCACCGGCCAGATCGGGGCGCAACGTGCGCACGTACGACGCGCGTGGGATGAGAGGCGTCCCCGTCGCCGCTTGGAGAACTTCGATGCGGGCCATTCATCCAGTGTGCGGCATCACGCGGGTGTGACCCCGTAAGCATCGAGTCACAGTCGTGTCACGAATCGAGTCAGCGTCGGCGGTACGTGCCTTCGAGGATCGTCTTCCAGTCGCTCTCGCCCACATCGCACTCCGTGCGGATCGTCATCTTGTCGAACGATGTCGCGTAGGTCGTGCGGGTCGTGCGCCCATCGATCGTCTCGACGAACGCGAGCTTGTCACCCTCGGCGACCGCGTCCGCTTGCTGCGTGGTGGTCGCTGCAGGGCTGCGAAACCACGTGACAGTTAGCTTGTTCGTTCGATCGTCATTGCGGAAGACGCCGTGCGCGACCGAGGCCGGGCGATCGGGCACCGTCTGGATGTAGTCGCAGACGAAGAAGCGTCCGTCGAATAGCGCCTGAAACACGAGCCGAGCGGACGCTTCGTATTGCGTAGCGTCCTCGGTGACGCTCTCCGTCCCGACCCAAACACCTTCGAATTTCTGAAGCAGTGCACGATACAATCAACACCTCGTTTCCGATTCGCGCGTGGTACGGTGGCGATTCGGATCTAGGAATCCGAATTCATGATCACCACCACAAATCGCATCGATCCGACCCTCTGCGTCGCTGCTCACAAGCACTCGACGAAGCACCGCACGGAGATCGAAGCGAGCTCGCGTTGCGCCTGCTTCTTCTGCTTCCGCACGTTCCCGAACACCGCCATCAAGGACTGGACGGACTCCAAGCAGACCGCGCTGTGCCCGGGATGCGGCGTCGATGCCGTGATCGGCAACGCGTCGCAGCAACGTCTCGACGACACGTTCCTGCGAGGAATGCACACGCACTTCTTCGCCGGATCCAAGAAGAAGTAGACGTTCGAGCACTCGGAATCGCGTTCGCGTCCGCCCGTTGAGCGAACACGCAGGCGTTGTAGCACGTAAGCCCTGATTCCCGAGACAATGTTCGCGGTGTCAACGGTGAGACTCGGAACCGTGGGGCAATCCCCCAGCGACCGCTCGGCCTGCCGGCAACTCGCAGTTGCATGAAATCACGAGGCCGCGCGCTGGCCCTGCATCTGCAAACTCGTCGGGCACGATGCAGAACACGCTCGAAACGATCCCGCTCGACGATGTCCACGGTGGCGGCGCACTCGCCAAGCTCGGCTACGGCGCCGGCTACGGTGCGGGCTTCGTGGTGACCCATGCCCTCGCTCCGTTCAAGCCCGACGTCGCGTTCACGCAGGTCGGCGGACCGGCGCTCCGGCGGTGGGGATTTCCGAACGCCGCCGCGGGCGCCGAACAGAGCGTGCGGGACGTGGCTGCGAGCTACGGAGCGACGGTCCGCGAATCGCGTTAGCATCCGTCTCCATGTACGGGGCCTACGGTTGGGGCAGCGCGATCGTCGTCTTCCAGATCGTTTGCATCGTCCACGCGATCCGTAGTCGCAATACGAGTTGGATCTGGATCATCCTGTTCTTTCCGTTCATCGGATCGATCATCTATCTCGCGACCGAAGTGCGCGGCGTCGGTCGTGGTGGTCGCAAGCTCGCGGGTCAGCTCGTCGATGTCGTCCAGCCGTCGCGCAAGCTCGAAGCGCTTCGCGCGAAGCTCGAGCACGCACCCACGGTGAACAACCGCCTCGCGCTCGCCGAGGAGTGCGTTCGCCACAAGCGGTACGAAGAAGCACTCGAGCTCTACGAAACGAGCGGCGCCCATCGCGACGATCCGGAGGTCCTCAAACAACGGGCGATCGTCCAGCTCGAGATGGGCAAGCACGCGGACGCGAAGATCACCCTCGAGCGACTGTTCGAGGTGCAGCCACGTGAACGAAGCCCGGCGATGCGCCTCCTCTACGCGCGGATCATCGAAGCGCACGGCGACCCGGACGCCACGCTCGAAGCCTACGAAGCCGCACGCCCCGGCGCGATCGGTGACGAAGTGCGGTGCCGCTACGCCGGCGCGCTCGAGAAGGCAGGGCGCCGCGATGAAGCGATGGCGATCTACACGCGCATCGTCAAGGAGTCCGCGCAGGCCGATGGCCGCTACCGCCGCGAGAACCGCGAGTGGATCCAGACCGCGAAAGCCAAGCTCGACAAGAAGGAAGCGCCATGAAGCTGCTCGCACTCATCATCGGGCTATTACTTCTCGCTCCGTCGTCGGTCGCCGCCGAGAACGTCGAGCTTCGCATTGCCACGCTCGCACCCACCGGCAGTCCGTGGACCGAGATCCTCGAGCGCGCCGCCGCCGAGATCACGACGAAGACCGACGGCCGCGTGAAGCTCAAGTACTTCACGGGCGGCCAGCTCGGCGACGAACGCGACTACATCCGCAAGATCAACCTCGGACAGATCGACGGTGCAGCGATCACCGCGATCGGTCTCGCGATGATCGAGCCATCGATCCTCGTCCTCCAGCTGCCGATGCTGTTCGAGACGCAGGAGGAGGTCGACTACGTCGCGGGCAAGATGTGGCCCTACTTCCAGAAGAAGTTCGAAGCAAAAGGCTTCCGTCTCGCCGAGCGCGGCGAGCTCGGCTGGATCCACTTGCTCTCGAAGACCAAGGTGCAATCACTGGCCGATCTCCGAAAGCTGAAGCTGTGCACCGTCGGCGCGGATCTGATGAACCACACGATCAGCGACAAGCTCGGCATCCAAGGCGTTCCTCTCAGTGTCCCGGAGGTCGATCCCGCGCTGACCTCCGGCAAGATCGACGCGTGCCTCAACTCGCCGCTCGGCGCGATCGCGCTGCAGTGGCACACGAAGGTGAAGTACATGAGCGCGCGGCCGCTGGTGTTCGCGATCGGTGCGACGGTGATGTCGCTCGAGGCGGTGAAGAAGATCTCCACCGACGACCGCAAGATGATCGACGACATCGCGAAGGGCAGTCAGAAGAAGGCGCGCTCGGTGATCCGCAAAGCGAACGACGATGCGAAGAAGACGCTCGTCCGCAAGGGCATCCAGATCGTCGACGTTCCCGACGCGATGGTCGCGGAGCTGATGGCGATCGGCAACGACGTCCAGTCCGAGCTCATCGGCAAGCTGTTCAGCAAGGACGAGCTAGCGATGGTGATCAAGCACCGCGACGAATTCCGCGCGAAGCATCCCAAGTCCAGCAAGTAGCCGCACGAATCGTGCGAGCGAGATTCAAGCCCCCGGCATCTGTTGTTCACCGCCGGAATTGGCTCATGCTCTACGCATGTCCGAGGAGCGACGGGAGCACGAGCGATTCGAGTTGCTCGCGCACGTCGAGCTCGATCACAGCGGTCACGTCGAGACGTTCGTCACCATCAACATCTCGGCAGGCGGGCTGCTCCTGCGCAACGATCGCAACATCCGGCTCGCGGTCGGCGAGCGCATCCGCGTCACGTTCGATGCGCCCACGCTGGCCCCGGCTTTCGCGATCGACGCGACGATCGTCCGCGTGGTCGCAGCCACCGCGAAGCCCGGCCTCGTCGGTGCGATGTGGACCTCGAGCGACGCCACCGCGACGGCGGGCCTCGGCCAGATCCTGTGGAACCTGCGTAAGAGCTAAGCGCCCGGCTCAATGACCGAGGCACGTGTCGTCGATCGCCAGCACCGTCTCGCCGGGCGGTAGGGTAGTGATCGGCGACCGCGTCCACTCCACGCTGCCAAACCGCGATGGAACATCGACGGAGCGCTGCTCGAGGTCGATGGTCGCGCTGTCGGTCGGTAGTTGCGAGAGGTCGATGTTCAGCGGGTGCATCACGGACGCCTCGCACGAGTCGCCATGATCGTAGTGATGGATCTCGAGAATGACGTGCGTGCTCGTCGCCGTGATCCCCGTCGCAGGCCACACCGAGAAGTCGTGTGTCTTGCAGCCGCCGCTGTACTCGACATCGAAGTGGATGACGTTATCGACCACGGTCTTGTTGCTGACGCCGATCGGCGCGAGTCCGGATGCACACGGATCGCGGGAGTCGATGCAACCCGCAAGCGAGAGAGCGAGCAACGCGCAGCGCATACCGCAGACGTAGCGCTCGCCGGGGGAAAAGTCATTGTGCAAGATGATGTCGTCGAGGCCCGACGTCTGCCGATCGACGATCTTCGATCAGCTGCCCATGCGGAATCCGACCTCGAGCACCGGCCCGCGCAGATACCCGCGATCGATCCCCGCTTGGCTCGCTCCGCCGACGAGGATCCTGTAGCCGCCGCCCGCGAACACCTTGAGACCCGCGTAGAGCGAGACCTCGACCTCCGCATACGGCTCGACCGAGAAGAAGTCGAGCGTCGCGGTGTCATTGGCGTCGGTCTTCGCAACGACGGTCGCTGACAGCTGGCCGACGAGCGCGGCGATGTTTGCGTGCACGCGCTCGTGCGGCGCGAGCACCCACGCGATCTGCCCGCCGAATCCCGAAACAGAGAACTCGCGCATGTTGTCGGAAGGCGCCGTTCGGTCGCCGCGCGAGCAGGCGTACCCCATCGCGACCAACCGATCGTAGAACAAGAAGCCACCGCCGCCGCCCGCGAGAAGGGCGAGGTCCGACCCGCCGAACAGCGTGAGTCGAGTCCATGGACCCGCGATCAAGCGAACGCGCGTCGGTGCGTCGAACACCGTCTCCCTCGGCTCCGGCTTCGGTGCAGGCGCTGGTTCCGCGAATGACGGAGACGCAAGGCCGAGCAACACGCAGCCGCACAGCAGCGGCCGTCGACGGATGGAGATCATGCGGCATCGGGTTGCATCCAATGTGCCCGTGCGGTCATTCGAGCGTCGTCGAATGCCGCGAGCGAAAAGCGCGATCCTTGCGCGTCCTCCCGGTCGCAAACCGCAACTACTGCGCACCCTCGCGTTCGCACCCACGTTCCTCGACGATCGCGCGCGCCCGACGCTTGCAGCTGGAGCCGCCCATGCGTCCTCTTCATCTCGCTTCCTGCCTGCTCCTCGTGGTCGCCTGCTCGAACAAGAAGGACTCACCTTCTGGCGGCACGGGCGCTCAGCCGGCGCCGGGCGGGCTCGCGACCTCCCAGCCAGGCGCGCTCGACTGCGACCGAGTGCTGTCCAAGGAGCTGCGCGCCAAGTACTTCGCGAACACGACCATCGCGAACCTCCCGCAACCCATCGCCCAGGCCGCGGAGTGCAAGATCGAGATGGGAGAGGACGACGCGTCGCTCGCGGTCACGTGTCACGACAACATGGCAGCGTCGATGGCTGCTTCGATCGAAAACCTGAAGAAGAACCTCGGCGCGAAAGATCTTCCCGGCGTCGGCAAGGGTGCGGTCACCGTCGATGTCGGCGGGGGCAACGTCCACGTCACCGCCTGGGACGACGACTCGAACTGCTCCATCAGCGTCACGTTGCCGAAGCAGATCGATCCCACGACCTTCTCGAAGGACTTTCTCGCATCGCTACCGCCGCGGTGATCGATCGCCGCTAGTACTTGAGCGCGAAGAAGCCCGCCATCGCGGCGAGCAACCCGTCGACGTCGGCATGCTCGGGCACCGAGATCCGACAGATCTGCACGTTGTCGTGCTTCTGCGCGTTCTTCACCTCGGCGGACAGCGCTCCCTGCGTCGACTCCTCCGGGTTGATCACGTAGAAGTAGTCCGGCTTGCCCTCGCCGGTCGATTGGCCGTAGCTGACGCGGCTCTTGACCAGTGATGGTGCGCGCGCGAGCAAGTAGGCGACGAACTCGTCCACGAGATCGGCGTGCGTCGTCGGTGCGGGCGGCAGATAGAACGACAGCATGCCGGTCGCGAGCCCGTCGGCGACCTGCGCCTCGGAGATCGCGTACAGCGTGATCTCGTAGCCACGGGCACGTAGTGCCGCTCGCAGCCCCTGCGCGAGCTTGATCGTGTTCGCGCTGATCGTCGCCATGCGTGGCACGAGATCACCGAGGCCCGCGCGGAGCTCGGCGAGTTGCGCAGGGCGCGCGAACGAGTCCGCGTCGGCACCCAGCTCGCGCGCGCGCGCGACGATTGCCTGCGCGACCGGATCGGCGGCGCACGCCACCACACCCAGCGTCGCCTTGCCCTTCGTGAAGTACTTCGACCCGCTCTTCACGAGGACGAACGGCCAGTCCTGCGAGAACTCCTTCGCGAAGATGGGGTAGAGCGGGGCGAGCGTCGTATCGACGATGATCGGCACCTGCTTGCCCGTGCGTTGCCGGTACGCCTTCACACCTGCCATCAGCGCGGGAAAGTCGTGGACCTGGAGCTCCGGGTTCGTCGGGGTCTCGAGGAAGACGCACGCCGCACCATCGAGTGCCTCGAGCGACGCGACCACGCGATCGACGAGCGTCACGGGCTTCCCGGCACTGTCGTGGCCGATCACCTCCAGGGGCCGTGGCCGGATCACGCCGCCGCGCGCGAGCAGATCGGCGATCAGCTGCCCGGTGCCGCCGTACCCGTTCTGCGCGTAGAACAGCGTGACGGGCTCACCCAGCACGTCGCCGACGGCGCTGAACACCGCGGCCTCGGCCGCGAGCCCGGTGCAATAGTAGAGGCTGTCGCGAATCTGCGGAAACAACGTCTGCAGCGCGGCCTGGCATTCTGCCGCGGTCGCCGTGGGCAACACGGTGAGCGCAACACCCGCGATGCGTTCGAGCTCCGCGCGTGCATCCGCGGCGAGGAGCGCGGAGATGGTGCGCTTGCGGATCAGCTGGATCCCGTATGGATCCACACGAGCCTGGTCGCGGATCAGCAGCATGCCGCCGTTCGGAATCGGATAGCAGATCGCATCCGCCGCGCTCGCCTGGACATCGCCGGTGAACGGCGCGTCGGTGACGAGCACGGTGATCACGTCATCGCGGCGGGCCGGCAGCTCGCCCGTGAAGTGCTCGTGAACCTCGACGTCCCCGGTGATCCGCAACGCACCCTGCGCGTAGATCCGGACGGGCAACGTGCGCTTCGGAGATTCGATCACCGACAGGTACGGCTTGGTCGCCGACGCGAACGAGAACACGCGGGCGGCGTTCGTCGCCGCTTGCACGTAGATCTCGAGCACCGTCGAGAGTGGCTGACCGAGGCGCGCGTAGTCGAACGGCAACCCGATCGTGGCGAGTCGCTCGCGAATGTGGCGCGGTTCCTCGAGGCCCGCGATGTCGGCGAGCGCGCTCTCGAAGCGCGCCGCGAATGCAGTGTCCGAATCGAAGCGGAACAGATCGTAGGTCGTCGCGCGGTGATCCCAGTCGGCGGGAAGGGCGCCGAGGATGCGAGGCAAGGTCGCCTTGAGTCGAACGGCCAGATCGGGAGTCATCGGCTGCAGGATAGACGCTCGAGAGGCACATGGGCGGGACGGGCAATAAATTGCGTTCGTTCCGTCCGTCTGCCACCAAGCTGCATGGCGAAAAAGAAGAAGGTCCCCAGCTCGAGCCAGCTCACCGCGCGCAAGACGGAGGCCCCGATGCTCGTCACGCGTCCGGTCGAAGAGCCGAAGGTCGTCGCCACGCGTCCCGTCGAGGAGCTGAAGGTCGTCGCCACGCGTTCCGTCGAGGAGCCGAAGGTCGTCGAGGCGCCGGCGATCGGTCGCGACGAGATCGCGCGTCTCGCGTTTGCGAAGTTCGCTGCCCGCGGCTATGGCCACGGGCACGCGGTGACCGACTGGCTCGCGGCCGAAGCCGAGCTCCGCGCGGCGAAGAACTGAGCGGGGTAGCTCGCGCGACGATGATCGCGGTGCCTGGTAAGGTCGAGGCGTGATCCTCTCGCGTTCGCCCGCCGCCCAGCTCGCCCTGAGCCTGGTGACGAATCTGCAAACACGCATGGTGCGCGCGCAGGAAGCGAACGCCCGAGCTCGTGGGGACACGACCGGCTTTCGCGAAACCTCGTGGCTGCGCGACGAGGGCCGACATGGCGGTGGCACTCGGTGGGGAGTCGCGGACACGGCGACGTTCGATCGCGCGAGCGTGAATGTCTCGCAGGTTCACTACGACGACGAACCCACGAAGCGCCTCGCGTCGGCGACCGCGCTCAGCACGATCATCCATCCGCGGCACCCGCACGCACCGTCGGTGCACATTCACGTGAGCTGGACCGAGATGCGCGATGGCAGCGGTTACTGGCGCATCATGGCCGACCTGAATCCGTCGATCGTGTCGGTGGCCGACAAGGATCGGTTCATCGCCGCGCTGCGCGATGCCGCGCCCGACGTGTTCGAGCAGGCAGCGGCGCAGGGCGATCGCTACTTCTGGATTCCCGCGCTCGGGCGACACCGTGGCGTCGCCCACTTCTACCTCGAGCAGTACGCGTCGTCCGACGAGGACGCCGATCGTGCACTCGCGCGATCGGTCGCCGAGGCCGCGATCGATTGCCACGCGGCGATCGTGCGCGACGCCCTCGCGATCAGCACTCCGCCGACGGCCGACGAGCGCGCGGCGCAGCTCGCCTATCACACGCTGTATCTGTTCCAGGTGCTCACGCTCGATCGCGGCACGACGTCGGGGCTGCTCGTTCACGACCAGAACGACGTCGGCATCCTCGGCTCGCTGCCTTCGCACGTGAACCGCGAGCTCCTCGCGAGCTGGCGCGCCCGCGTGCCAGCGCCCGTCGATCAGCTCGTCGAGCGCATCCTCGCCGCGCTACCGACCGACGCCGTCGACGATTCCGCGAAGCGCGCGCTCGCCCTGACGGTGCGCGAGTTCTACCGCGCACACCCGGAAGCGCTGGATCTCCAAGCGCGCGGCGATGTGATTCCGCCGACCGTCGCCAATCACCGCTGAGCGCCCGGACGGACGCGGCGGCCTGCTGACGCCGTCGTTCCGCCACGCCGCAATGGGTCGCGGGCCACGCCGATTCGGCGCTCGGGCTCGTGGGGTCGATCGCGAGCAGATCCGGATCGTCGCCTGAGCACGAACCGCTCCGCCGCGCGACGCGCGACCTCGTCACGACTCGGCGAGTTTGCTCGACGAGTCGCAGCTCCTCCTGGGCGATGAATGCGTCGAGCGCTGCACCTCGCGCCTGGAACGAGCTCCTCAGGGTCCCCCAGAAGCGTCCACGCTACCAGACACATGCTCACCTCTTCATCGAGAACACACTTCTCGAGCGAGCTCGGACGATGCGAAGCGACTACGGCGCGATCACGTCGAAGGCGATCGTGAGCGTTCCCGGCGCGCCGCTGTTGTCCTTTTCCCACGTCATCGTCGACGAACCGACGATGTGTCCCGTCCCCGCGTCCCACGATGTGATCGTGGTCGTCCCCGTTCCTCGCGCCGAGCCGAGCGCGCCGCTCGCGGACGTGGTGACTTGGTCGAATCCATCGTCCTTGCCCGGTGGCTGGAAATTGAGGTTGATGCGTCCGGTGGATTCGTCGTCGGTGATCGGCTGATCGCCGACCGTCAGGTGAACGGTGCAGTTGGCAGCGAGGCCGGTGGCCGCATCCGCGCACGAGACATGGAAGCTCGTCTCGCTCTTCGAGACGCTCGTGTCGGCGCCCAGCTCGTGGCCCGGATTGTTGCACGTGAAGGTGAACGAGGCGCCACTGCGCGTGCCGGACACCACGATGGAGTTGGGCTGCACGGCAGGCACCGAGGGCACGGTGGGTTTCGTGGGCGTCGCGGTCTCGGGAGCCGAGGATCCGCAGGCCGACAGAAGCGTGAAACAGATCAGCGTCGATCTCATCGGGCGAGATGGTGACACAGCGCCGCGATCGGCACTATCGACGTACGAATGCCGCGATCTCGACGACAGCCTCCGATGCCGGACGCATCGGTTCGTTGAAGAAGCCGTGCGGCGCACCGTCGTAGACCACCAGGCGAGTCGGGAGCCCTAGGCGCTCGCGGTGCGCGGCGAGCGAACGCGCTTGCTCGACGGGAACGAGGTCGTCGTCACCTCCGTGGAGCAGAAGCGTTGGAGCGATTGGCTGCGATGCACGCCGTGGTGACCGCGCGCTCCACACCGCGCGATCGGGTGAACGAAAGAGCAAGCGCGGCAAGAGGCTTGCCGCTCCGCGCAGGTGATCGGTCTCGTACAGCCCGAAGCAGCTGACCACGGTCGCGAGGTTTGTGAGGCGGGGTGCCGCGAGCAACGCGAGCGTTCCTCCGGCGGAGAGCCCGGCGATCGAGATCGCCGAAGGGTCGAGGTCGTGGTCGTGGATGTGCGCCGACCAGAACGTGAACGCCTCGCACACGTCATCGATCGCTTCGTCGAGCCTGCCGCCACGGAAGATCATTCGATAGTCGATCGCGCAGACCGCGATGCCCGCTGCCGTGAGGTGCGCCGCGAGATATCGGATCGCCTTCATCCGCCGCGATCCGATCGCGAACCCACCACCGTGCACCAACACGATCGACGGTCCTCGTGTGCGCACGCGCTGGGGCAGATAGATGTCGAGGAGAGGCGCGATCCCACGCGTCGCTGTCGTCCGATAGCGGATCGCACCGAAGGTGGGAGCAAAGACGATTCCCGGACTCTGCAAGGTGCGTAACGACGCGAGAAGACTGCCGTAGCGGATCGTCACCGGCGATATCTTCCCTCGTTTTGCGACGCCTCACGCCGTCAGATTCGGCCACGTGTGGGCCTGGCGCGTTCAGCTGCACCTTGAAACTGACACCCCCGAAGGTGGATAACGGGAAGATGCGTGTAACGACCGTCCTGCTGTTGTCTCTCGTCGGATGCGGTCGGTTGGGCTTTGGTGGAGTCGAAGGGACAGTCGACGAGCCCGGGGACAACGACACCGTCGGAGTCGAGGACAACTCGAGTCGCGCACCGTACGCATGCGAGTCCGTCGCGTCGTTCGCGACCACGAACAGCGCCGATGTCGACCTCTCGATCGCGACCACGCCGACCGGCGCGACGCTGTTCTGGGTATCGACCGCGGGTGGCAGCTTGCGCGGTATCGATGTCGCCGCGGATCGGACCGCATCGGGTGTCGTGGTGGTTCGTTCGGGTCAGGGCGACCGGAGCGCCGCGGCGTACATCGACGGCCACTTGATCGCGACGGTTCGCTCGACCACCCGCGCCGTCGTGCACGATGTTCCGATGCCTCTCGCCGCGGGCGTCGAGATCGGAAACTTCTGGGGAGACAACATCCCCAAGCTCGCCCTTCTTCATGCGGGTCCCGATCGGGTCATGGCAGCCAGCTGCTCCGAGATCGCGCTTCACGCGTTCGACACCACGTGGCTCGGGACGGAGAACTCGTACGTGCGCAGCGCGAGCACGAGTGATCACATCGATACGACCGGGATCGACGACTCGGCGTTCACGGTCGTCTCGACGGACATGGGGTGCATCTACGAGCACGCGACCGATCGCGCCACGAGCGTGCGGCGGACGTCTCCGCTGCCGTGCGGGCAGGCACGCGTTGCAGGAGAAGCGGGACGAGTCGCCATGGCCTTCGTGGACAGCAGCACCGTCGAGCTCGTCGTCGACGATGTGGCCACGGTGACCGCAGCCAATGCCGTCCCGATCGCGGCCGGCTCCTCGCCGCGCGTGCTCCAACACGGCGGGCGGACGTGGATCACCTACCTCGACGAGAGCTCGCAGATCGTCGTCGGCTACCTCGATGCGGGCACGTTGCTCACGCGCGCACTCGCAAACGTGACGGCGATGCCCTCCGCGTACGAGCTCGCCGTGTTCGACGGTCAGCCGTGGGTCTTCGGTGTGGATCCCGCGACGCGCAACGTCTACGGTCGCCGTCTGTGCGAAGGCACCTGAGCTCACACCCAAGGTCCACCCGCGCGTGCCGCGGACCTGGATGATGGTGGCGACGGAGGCTCGAACACTGCGCGACGCGAGACCTAACCATCTCGCGACCACATGGCGTTTCGCATGACGGCTCCCAGTCGTTGTTCGTCACTCCGTGGCGGCAGGACACCCCAGCCCTCGCATGAACATTTCTGGCCCCGGCGCTCCCGGCGATGCTCTTTCAGCCGACATGTTCGCGCCCGTAGCCCGCGAGCGGCCGCAGCCATTCTTCGTGATGCCAAGCGCACAGGATGGAGCGTTCTGCATTCGCGCATGTCACTCGACCAGCTGATCAAGCAGGAGCCGAAGAGTCGGCCTGGGATCGTATTCTCGATTCCGGACTACTTTCCGAGCGATGTCGAAGAGCTGGAACTCTACCGACGCAGACTACTCGCGGCGATTCCGCCCAGCTAGCAAAGCTTCACGACGACCAGCGCGGAGTGTTCGTCTTCGATCCAATGGTGGGCCTCCGAAAGCGCCAACGGCCCAACACCTTGCGATGTTGGGCCGTTAAGTCGCGGAGCGGACGGGACTCGAACCCTCATCGCGCAGATCGAAATCGTCAACTGATTCGCGATCCTGCAATGACATCAACGGCCTGCGCGGCCAGGGTTTCCCGCTTGGTCCCTCGTCGATGCGCTGCTCATCGGCTGATCTGGCAGCAGACTGGCAGCAGCTCCTCAGAGCCGTCTTCTCCAACGTGCAGGATCCGAAGTTCCACGGCGGATCATGATCACTCTGCGCTCAATGTCCGTTTCGACGAACACAACCACGTACGGAAATCGGTCGACAAACTCACGACGGACGACTCCACCCTCGACGGTAGTGATCGGTGCACCAGCGAACTTCTCATCGATCACCTAGATTTCAGGGATCCGCGTCTCGCTCTTCAGCTTCTCAAGCGCACGTTGCGCAACCCATCGCGCGTTGTCAGCATCTCTCGCGTTCGACGAGTAACGGCAGACAAGTCCGCATTGCTCGGGGCTGTTCACCTTCGCGGTCGTGTACAACAGCTGCCGATGGCGTTCACGCCGCTCAACAGCCTCAACGCGTTCGTTGCAGTCGCCCGTCATCGCAGCTATGCGGCGGCGGCGCGCGAGCTGGGTGTCTCCACCTCTGCGCTGAGTCAGTCCGTGAGCCAACTGGAGGCGCGCCTCGGCGTCGCGTTGCTGACGCGAACGTCGCGCAGCGTGGCGCCGACGCAGGCGGGCGAGCGGTTGCTCCACGACGCGGGCCCGGCGATCGATCAAGCGCTGCAGTCCTTGAAGGCCGTCACGTCGAAGGCGGGTGAAGTCGCCGGGCGCCTTCGCTTGAATGTTCCGCAGGCTGCGGTGTCGCTTGCGCTCTCTCGCGTTCTTCCGCGCTTCATCGAGCTCTATCCCGACGTCCATGTGGAGGTTCGTGTCGACGACCGATTCGTCGACGCCGTCGCCGAGGGCTTCGACGGCGGCATTCGCCTGGTCGAGGCGATCGATCGCGACATGGTGCACGTCCAGCTCGCGAGCGAGATGCGGATCGTCGTGGCCGGCGCGCCGTCGTACTTCAAGCGTCACGGGGTGCCAGAGACGCCACCGGACCTCGCGAAGCACGTTTGTATCAACGCACGTTGGGCCTCGACTGGTGATCCGTACCCCTGGGAGCTCGAGCGCGGGAAGAAGACCTGGCGGGTGAACGTCGACGGGCCCGTCCTGTCGGACAACTTCGATCTCATGAAAAGCCTCGCCGTCTCCGGCGTCGGGCTGATCTACTGTCTCGAGCCGATGATCGCGCCCGAGTTGTCGAGGGGAGAGCTGCAAGTCGTGCTCGAACCGTATGCGTCCTCGGTTCCGGGACTCTTCCTCTACTTTCCGAGTCGCGCGCAGGTATCGCCACCGCTCAAAGCCTTCGTGGCCCTCGTCCGCGAGCTGTTCAAGAAGCCACGCGCCTCGAAGTGATCGCGGCGGGAGCGAGGCGTAAGCGCTCACCGACGACCGTTTAGTTTTCCTAAACGGCTCGTTCTGGTTCTGCGTGTTCTCACCACGTCATCGGAGGCCTACCTTGCTTTCATGACGAACAAGAGCCCCACGATCAAGTTGAACAACGGTGTCGAGATGCCTGTGCTCGGGCTCGGGGTGATGACCGTCGCCCCACCGGACCAGAGTTTCGAGGCCGTCGAAGCAGCGCTGCGAAGCGGATATCGGCTGATCGACACCGCTGCCGCGTACATGAACGAGGAGCGGGTCGGCGAGGCAATTCGAAAGAGCGGCCTCAAACGCTCCGAGGTGTTCGTCACGACGAAGCTGTGGATCAGCGACTACGGCTACGACCGCGCGTTGCACGGCTTCGAGCGCAGTCTTCGGAAGCTGGGCCTCGACTACATCGACCTCTACCTGCTGCATCAACCCGTACCGACCGAGTTCGGCAACACGGCCGAAGCGTACCGCGCGGCCGAGAAGCTGCTCGCGGACAAGCGCGTGCGCGCGATCGGTGTGAGTAACTTCAGCACGAAGCACATCGATGACCTCATGCGCACGGCCAAGGTGACGCCCGCCGTGAATCAGATCGAGGTGCACCCGTTCTTCTCGCAACGCGAGTTGGTCGGCGAGCTACAGCGTCGCGGCATCGTCGCGCAAGCGTGGTCTCCGATCGGTGGCATCAATCGATACACACCAGGCCAGACCGGCGACGACCCGTTCAGCAACAAGACGATTCGCGCGATCGCCGAGAAGCACGGCAAGACACCGGCCCAGGTGATCCTGCGTTGGCACATCGAGCACGGTGTGGCGCCGATCCCGAAGTCCGTGCGCGCGGAGCGGATCGCGGAGAACATCGACGTCTTCGACTTCAAACTCGCACCAGAGGAGGTCGCAGCGATCGATGCGCTCGACAAGGGGACCCGCAGCGGTCCGGACCCTGAGACATTCAGCCTGAAGGTGTTCGACTTCCGGATCCCGGATTGAGGTGGAACCGCATCAAAGGACTGAGCCATGAGCAACAACATCGCAGGCAAGGTCGTTGTCATCACCGGCGCGAGCAGTGGGCTCGGCGAGGCTGCCGCGCGGCATCTTTCGAAGGAGGGCGCCCTCGTCGCCCTCGGCGCCCGACGCATCGACCGCATCAAGGCGCTCGCGAGCGAGCTGACGAGCGCGGGCGGGAAGGCGATCGCGATCCAGACGGACGTGACGAAGCACGAGCAGGTGAAGGCGCTCGTCGATGCCGCGGTGACGAGTTTCGGCCGCATCGACGTCCTGCTCAACAACGCGGGCCTGATGCCGCACTCACCGCTGGAGCGCCTCAAGATCGACGACTGGGATCGCACCATCGACGTCAATATCAAGGGTGTCCTCTATGGCATCGCGGCTGCGCTGCCGCACATGAAGCAGCAGAAGAGCGGGCACATCATCAACGTGTCGTCGGTCGCGGGGCACAGGGTGGGACCCGCGGGCGTCGTGTACTCGGCGACGAAGACGGCGGTACGCGTGATCTCCGAGGGCCTTCGCCAGGAGGTGAAGCCGTACAACCTGCGGACTACGATTATCTCGCCGGGTGCCGTCGCGACGGAGCTGCCAACGAGCATCACCGAACCCGACATCGCGCAGGGCATCAGCAAGTTCTACGAGGCGTTCGCGATCCCTGCAGACTCATTCGCGCGTGCGGTCGCATTCGCGATCAGTCAGCCCGAGGACGTCGACATCAACGAGATCCTATTCCGCCCAACACGACAGGAGATGTGATGGCCACGGACACTGACATGAGGCGACGTTCCTTCCTGGTCTCGGCCGGCGCGCTCGCGGCAGCACCGATGTTCGGTGGCCTCGGCTGCGCACAGACGTCGACGCAGCAGCCGAAGCCCACGGCGCCCGCTTTGCCCACCGCTCCTATGGCGATAGGACGGCGAAAGCTCGGCTCGCTCGAGGTCTCGAGCGTCGGCCTCGGCGTCCAGAACATGACGCGCAGGTACGAGACGCTCGTGCCGAACCGCGCGCAGATGATCGAGATCATCCACGCTGCGTACGATCGCGGCGTCACGTTCTTCGACGCCGCGGAGGCGTATGGCCCGTTCGAAGTCGAGCGCCTGCTCGGCGACGCGATCCAGCCGTTTCGCGACAAGGTCGTGATCACGTCGAAGTTCGGCTGGAACATCGACCTCGAGACCGGCCGGCGGCTTCCCGGTCTGAACAGCAAGCCCGAGCACATCAAGCTCGCCGTCGAGGCGATGTTGAAGCGCCTCAGGACCGACCGCATCGATCTGCTCTATCAGCATCGCGTCGATCCGGAGGTTCCGATCGAGGACGTGGCGGGCGCGGTCAAGGATCTGATGAGCCAGGGCAAGGTCCTCCACTGGGGCCTGTCCGAGATGGGCCTTCAGACGCTGCGGCGTGCGCACGCGACACTGCCACTCACTGCGGTGCAGAACGAGTACTCGATGCTGTGGCGAGGGCCAGAAGCCGAGGTGATCCCGACATGTCAGGAGCTCAACATCGGCTTCGTGTGCTGGAGCCCGCTGGGGGTTGGATTCCTCACGGGCGCGATCGACAACCAGACGCGGTTCGCCGAAGGCGACATTCGTCGCGTGGAATCCCGGTTCGCGGGTGACGACCTCGAGGCGAATCTCGCGCTCGTTCACCTGGTGAAGCAGTGGGCGGAGCGCAAGCGCGCCACGCCGGCGCAGATCTCACTCGCGTGGCTGATGGCGCAGAGGCCGTGGATCGTTCCCATTCCGGGAACCACGCAGATGGCTCACATGGTCGAGAACAGCGGCGCCGCAGACGTGCTCTTCACGGCAGCCGAGATCGGCGAGCTGAACAATGCCGTCAGAGCGATCGAGGTTCGCGGTGCACGTCTTCCCGAACAGGTGCTCGTGTTCTCGGGCGTGGAAGCACCGCCCAAGAAGTGACAAGGAGATCCACGATGGAGAAGCGACAACTAGGAAACAGCGGCCTCGAACTATCCGCACTCGGGCTCGGCTGCATGGGCTACGGATACGGCCCGCCCGCAGACAAGCGGGAGATGATCAAGCTGCTCCATGCGGCGGTCGAACGCGGAGTCACGCTGTTCGACACGGCCGAAGCCTACGGTCCATTCACGAACGAGGAGCTTCTCGGCGAGGCGCTCGCTCCGTATCGCGATCGCGTCGTCATTGCGACGAAGTTCGGCTTCACCTTCGACGGGAAGGGCGGCCAGTCCGGCATGGACAGCAGGCCCGCGCATATCCGCGAAGTTGCCGAAGCATCGCTAAAGCGGTTGCGGGTCGAAGCGATCGACCTGTTCTACCAGCACCGCGTCGACCCCGACGTTCCCATCGAGGACGTAGCCGGCGCCGTCAAGCAGCTTATCGCCGAGGGCAAGGTCAAGCACTTCGGCTTGTCGGAGGCTGGTGCACAGACGATCCGCCGTGCCCACGCCGTGCAGTCGGTCGCGGCACTGCAGAGCGAATACTCGCTGTGGTTTCGCGAGCCCGAGGCTGAGATCCTGCCGACGCTCGAAGAGCTAGGGATCGGGTTCGTTCCGTTCAGTCCCCTCGGCAAAGGGTTCCTGACCGGCAAGGTCGACGAGCAGACGACGTTCGACAAGTCCGACTTCCGCAACATCGTCCCGCGCTTCACGCGAGAGAACCGCAAGGCCAACCAGGCGATGGTCGATCTGCTGCGCCGGATCGCAGACGAGAAGAGAGCAACGCCCGCGCAGATCGCGCTCGCCTGGCTGCTCGCGCGGAAGCCGTGGATTGTCCCGATCCCCGGAACGACGAAGCTCCATCGTCTCGAGGAGAACCTCGGCGCCGTTAGTGTGCGTCTCACCTCTACGGACCTCACGGAGATCACCGAGGCTGCAGCCGAGATCGAGGTCCACGGTGCGCGCTACCCGGCGCATCTTCAGGCTCGCGTAGGGAAGTGACTCCACGTGTTCGTTCATCTCGCGCGGAGCAACACCGCGAGGTCCACGGGCACACGCGAGCTCGGTCCCCGACTGGCTCCGGTACTACGACGCGAAAAACCCGGGAAGGTGGAGCAGGGTAACTGCTCTATCTTCCCGGGTTAAGTCGCGGAGCGGACGGGACTCGAACCCGCGGCCTCCGGCGTGACAGGCCGGCGTTATAACCGACTTAACTACCGCTCCAGAATCGTTCAGTTTTCAGTGAGTTCTCGTGGGCGAAGCAGGATTCGAACCTGCGGCCACCGCCTTGTAAGGGCGACGCTCTTCCGCTGAGCTATTCGCCCGAACGACCGAGGTGAAGGTTTCTAGTCGGCCTCCCTCGCGGTGTCAAGGTTCGCGTTGACACATCCCAGCATCGCCCTTAGTTTGGCCCGCCACAAGGCACTCGTATGACGACGCTCTATTTCCAGCGCTTCGATCGTCGCGTCGCCTCCGTAGCGGAGGCGCTCGCGCGTTCTACCGACTACTCCCGCCTGTCGGTCTTCCCCGGTCGTCCCTGATCCGCGGGGAGGCTGGTGCACCCGCGCGACGTCCGTCAGGCGTTGCGGCGTGGTCCCGACCTCGCGGGTTCGTGAGGCAGTGATGGTCAGCGCGACGGCGCATGGCCGCGCTTTGGATTGGATCAAGGTTCAGGAAGGCAGGGTCATATGACCCGAAGGATCGACATCGACAGAATCAGAAACATCGGAATCATCGCTCACGTGGACGCTGGCAAGACCACGCTGACCGAGCGCGTCCTCTATTACACGGGGCGCATTCATCAGGCGCACAACGAGGTCCACCTCGGGAATGCGACCACGGATTTCCATCCGATCGAGCAACGCAAGGGCATCACGATTCTCGCGGCGGCAGTGACGTGCGATTGGAAAGACCATCGCATCCATCTGATCGATACCCCGGGACACGTGGACTTCACCATCGAGGTGGAGAGGTCGTTGCGCGTGCTCGATGGCGCCGTGGTCGTGTTGGACGGCGTTGCGGGCGTGGAGCCGCAGACCGAGACGGTATGGCGACAGGCGGACAGGCATCGCGTTCCGCGATTGGTGTTCGTCAACAAGCTGGATCGTGTCGGCGCGGACTTCGAACGCGCGATCGCGGATGTGGCGGCGCGATTGGGTGCAACGCCCATCGCGGTGCAGTGGCCGATCTATGACGGCGACGTGCTCGCGGGCGTCGTCGACCTGGTGGCGAAAGAGGAAGTGCGCTGGACGGGCGAGGACTCGTCGACGCCGGTGCGGACACCGGTGGTGCTCTCTGACAACTTGGTTCGCGTACGCGAGCGACTGCTCGACGCGTGTGCCGACGAGGATCCGTCGGTGCTCGCGGCGATCGTCGACGGGCGCGATGTGGATGCGGCGACGCTGTGGGCCGCGTTGCGCAAGGCGACCATCCGCGGTGCGGTGGTGCCGGTCCTCGCTGGATCGGCCTACAAGCATCGCGGCGTGGAGACGTTGCTCGACGCGATCGTAGCGTTGCTCCCATCGCCGCGTGATCGTGGTGTTCCGGAGGTGCCGCTCGCGGCGCTGGGCTTCAAGGTCACGTTCGATGCACACGGACAGCTCACGTTTGTTCGCGTGTATGCGGGCGCGCTCGAGAAGGGCATGACGGTGCTGGCCGCGCGTGCGGGGCGAAAGCTTCGCATCGGGCGGTTGGTGCAGCTCATGGCCGATCGACGCGAGGAGGTCACGCGCCTCGAGGCGGGCGAGATCGGCGCGATCATCGGATTGCCGATCAGCGGCGGCGAGACGTTGTGCTCGCCGGATGCTCCGCTCGAGCTCGAGTCGATCGTGGCGCCCGAGCCCGTCATTCGCGTTGCCGTGGAGGCCAAGCACTCCGAGGATCGCGAACGACTGAGCATCGCGCTCGGTCGCATGATCGCGGCGGATCCGTCGTTGCGCATCGAGACAGATAGCGAGACCGGCCAGACGCTGTTGGCGGGCATGGGGCAGCTGCACCTCGAGATCGCGATCGAGCGACTCGCGTTGGAGCACCACGTCGTCGTCAGCACCGGCAAGCCGCTCGTCGCGTATCACTCGACGCTGCGCAAGACGGCGCGCGTGGACTACCGGCACGTGAAGCAGGGTGGTGGACCTGGACAGTGGGCGCGCGTCGTCCTCGAGGTCGGGCCATCTCCGCGCGGCACGGGCTTCGTGTTCGAAGACCGCATCAAGGGCGGCTCGATCACGCGCGAGTACATCCGCGGCGTGGAGAAGGGCGTGCGCGACGCGATGGAGAACGGTCTGCTCGGCGGACATCGCGTGGTGGACGTCCGCGCGACGTTGCTCGATGGCGAGATGCACTCGAACGACTCCAGCGAGCTGGCCTTCCAGACCGCGGGGATGTTCGCGTTCCGTCAGGCCGCCGCGCACGCCGAGCCGATCTTGCTCGAGCCCGTCATGCACCTCGAGGTGACGTGCCCCGAGCCGGATGTCGGTACGGTGATCGGCGACGTCGGTCGCCGGCGCGGGCAGGTGCTCGGCATCGAGACGCGCAATGACGATCGCGTCGTGCGCGCCGAGGTCCCGCTCGCCGAGTCGTTTGGCTACGCCGATTCGCTCGGCTCGCTGACGCACGGACGCGGGCGCTTCACGCTCGAGCCCGCACGCTACGACGAGGTGCCGGCATCCGTGATGAAGACGATCGCGACGGCATAGGTGGAATGGGCCCGGTCGCGGAGAGCTACCGGGCCCGTTGTTTGTCCGGACGTCTGGACGTCTATTTGGACGTCGGTCGGCGCTCTTGCAGTCGCCGCGATACCGCCCACGCGAATTCATCGATCGTGTGCGGCTTCGGGATCAGCTCGCCGAGTCCGTGCGCGCGAGCGAGCTCCATGTCCTCGGGGCGCGCGAAACCGGCGGTCAGGATCACGGCGATGTCCGGTCGAATGCGGCGGACCTCGTCGAGGAACGCGATCCCGGACATGCCGGGCATCGATAGATCGCTGATGACCGCATCGAAGCTCTCGGGATGCGAGCGGAGCTCGTCGAGGGCTCGATAGGGGCTCGCGTGCGCGGTGACGCGATAGCCGAGCTTCGTCAGGTGGCGCTTGCCGAGGAACGCGATCGCCTCTTCGTCATCGACGAGCAGGATGCGCTCGCCGTGGCCTCCCGTAGCCGCGACGCGAACGCCGGTGACGTGCGGCAAGTAGACACCGAACGTCGCTCCCTTGCCGAGCTCGCTCCGCACGGTGATCGCGCCGCCGTGACCACGAACGATCTCGTGAACGATCGAGAGGCCGAGCCCCGTACCTTCGTTCGCGCCCTTCGTGGTGAAGAAGGGATCGAAGATTCGCGTGAGCGTGGCTTCGTCCATACCGACCCCGGAATCGCTCACCGACAGCCGGATGTACGGCCCCTCCGGGAGCTCGAGGGGAGGGCGACCGGTGTGGTCGTACGCTTCGACACGGACTTCGATCGAGCTCGCTTTTGCGTGCACCGCGTTCGTGAGGAGATTGACGATGACCTGGTGCAGCTGGGTCGGATCGAACATCGTCTCGAGGGCCGTCGGCGGCAGGTGCGTCGTCAGTTGCGTGTTCGCAGCGACCGCACGCCGGACCAGCGCGATCGCTTCCTCGACGACGGGTCTCACATCCCCGAGCTCCTTGCGCACCTCCTGCTTGCGTGCGAACGCGAGGATCTGGCGCACGAGCTTGGTCGCGCGCAGCGTCGCGTGCTGGATGTCCGTGATGCACTCGCGGACCTCGCTCGCTGGCAGACCCGGCTCGAGCGCGAGTCCGGCATTCGACGAGATCGCGGCGAGCACGTTGTTGAAGTCGTGTGCGATACCGCTCGCGAGCGTCCCGAGCGATTGCAGACGTTGGCTCTGCTGGAGCTGGATCTCGATCGTGCGCCGCTCGGCTTCCGCTTGGCGGAGATCGGTGATGTCCCGTATCGTGCCGACGATCGTACAGCTGCCGTCCGCTTCAAATATTGGAGCGATCGAGATCATCGAGTTCCGGACACCGGTTCGAAACGGAGTGAGCTCCTCCCAGCGAACCTCGCGTCGCGACCTGACCGCTTCGCGATACCGCGCGACCAGGAGCGTGTATCCAGGCTCCGGTACCACCTCGGACAGGTCGCGACCGACGACATCACCTTCCGTGATTCCTGCTGCACGCAGGAACGCCGGATTGACCGAGAGGAACCGGTATCTGTCGCTGCCTTCCACGGCAACATAGAAGATGGGGTCGACGACCCTCGCATAGATCGACGCGTGCATCGCCTCGTTCGACCGCAGCGCCTCCTGCATCCGACGGTGCTCGGTGAGGTCCACATCCATGCACACGATGCCGAACTCCTCCTTGTCCAGTGGGATCGCGAACACCGTCGACAACAGCGACCCCTGCGACCCGTCCGGCCGACGGTATACGAACTCGATCGGTGGGAGTGGAGTGCCGGCTATGGCCATCGCCCGCGACTTCGCGAACTTCTCTTCCTCGTCGGCCGTGAAGAAGCGGATCTCGCGAAGCGTCTTGCCGATCACGGTATTCGCGTTCCAGCCGAACAGCTCGAGGGAGGCGCGGTTGCAGAACGTCATCCGTCCATTGTCGTCGTACCACTGCACGGCGACGTTCGGCGTGTGGTCGATCACCGCGCGCAACCGCTCCTCGCTCTTGCGCAGAGCATTCGCGACGCTGACCGCGCGCTCCTCGCGCTCGCGCAGAGCGCGGAGGCTTGCATCGTGCACGATCGCTATTGCAGTGAGGTGGGTGGCCGCTTCGACGAGCTGGCGATCGTGATCGGACGGGCCGCGCGGCTCGCGGTAGTACATCGCGAAGGTCCCGAGCACCGTGTCGTCGGACATGATCGGCGTCGACCAACACGCGCGCAGACCGAAGCGAAGTGCGACGTCGCGATAGTCGACCCAGTTGGGATGCGTCGCGATGTCCTCGACAACCACAGTTCGCTTGAGGAACGCCGCCGCACCGCAGGAGCCAGCGTGTGCACCGATCGGCTGGCCCTCGAGCGCTTGGATGTACTCCGCGGGCAGGCTCGGCGCGGCGCCGTTGCGCACGCGCATTCCCGTCTCGTCGAGCAGCAGGATCGTGCACTGCATGTTCGAGCCGAACTTCTCGATCAGGCGGACGATGGCGTCGAGGAGCTCGGGGAGCGGAGTGCCACGCGCGACGCGTTCGAGAACCGCGCACTGGCTCCGGTAGAAGTCCTCCATCCCCACTCGGTTCCATACTACCGCAGCCCGCGTGGCTCACGCGTTGTCGTCGAGAAATCTCTGTTCGATGTGGTGGAGAATCTCGAAGTCGTACAGCCACAGGCTCACCTGTACGTCGGGTATCGAGTCTGGCGGTGGTTCGTCCATCACCCGTAGACAGTTGTGATGCGTCGAGGCCCAGTAGAGATCCGGCCTCGCGCCCGCCGCGGCACACGCGGTCCGCACCGCGTCGATCATCCACGCGACGTAGTCACCCTCGCCGCGGGTCACGAGCTCCGCGCCGTCGTCGAGGGAGTACTTCTCGCACGAGAGTCGGGCGCTACGCGCTTGCAGGCGGATCGCCTGCCAGTGTTGGCGCGACGGGCGATGCGCGATGACATCGCGGCCCTCCTTCATCAGGCCGCAGAACAGCTCGTGGCGAGCATTCGCGTCGGAAGCCCAGCCGTTGACATCGAGGGCGAGCGCGCCGATGCGCGGGCCGACGAGAGGACAGGGCGAGTCGTCGCCGACGAGCACCGGGTCGTCGGCGCGGCGCGGCTCCCACACGCCGATCTCGTCGCCGCCGAACAGCAGCACGCCATCGGCGCGAAGGTCGATGCCCCAGTTCCGCATCTCGCGATGCAGATCCTCGAAGCTCTGCACTTCGCGCTCGAACGCACGGTAGCCGACGGTCCAGGGGAGCTCGCGAGTCGCCACGCGTGCACATTCTAACCCGTTGAATTGAATCGATATCAAATAAATCGCATGCGATTGACTTGCGAGCGATTGAAATCGAGCGCATGGTCTGCGCATGTCGAACTCGTCGCCCCGCATTCTCGAGAAGTCGCTGTACACCGCCTCTGCCACCGCGATCGGAGGTCGCGCCGGCAGCGTGAAATCCGACGACGGCACCATCGATATGGCGCTCGCCATGCCGACCGGCCTCGGGGGTCCCGGCGGTCCGGGGACGAATCCCGAGCAGCTGTTCGCGGCGGGCTACGCGGCGTGCTTCGGCTCGGCGGTCGGACACATCGCGCGTGTCCAGAAGATCCAGACGGGGCCTGTCGCGATCACGGCGAAGGTAACGATCGGTCCGGTCGCGGGCGTGTTCGGCCTCGCTGTCGAGCTCACCGCGTCGATCCCCGAGATCCCGCGCGAGCAAGCAGAGGCGCTGGTCAAGGCCGCGCACGAGGTCTGCCCGTACTCCAACGCGACGCGCGGCAACATCGTCGTCGACGTCCGCGTCGCCTAGTATGGATCTATGAGCGACGCCCCGCGCCTCGACGATCAGCTGTGCTTCGCGCTGTACAACGCATCGCGCGCGATGACGTCGGCGTACGCGCCGCTGCTCCAGGAGCTCGATCTGACGTATCCGCAGTACCTCGCGCTGATGGTGCTGTGGGAGACGGACGGCGCGCGCGTGTCGGCGATCGGCGATCGCCTCGCGCTCGACTCCGCGACGCTGACGCCGCTCTTGAAGCGCCTCGAAGCGCGCGGCGTGATCGAGCGCCGCCGCAGCAGCGAGGACGAACGCGTCGTCGAGGTGTTCCTCACGGCCGAGGGCAAGCGCCTCCGCGCGAAGGGGAAGGCAGTCCAGTCGTGCATCTTCGAGTGCGCGGGGATGTCGATGCGTCAGCTCGTCGATCTGCGCACGCAGCTCGTCGCGCTCACGGATCGCCTGCGCACGCCGAGCGCCGCCGAGGACTGACTATGGCTTCGCGCGGACGGGCCAGCACTGGAAGTGCGGCGTGTCCGTGGGGCTCGCGAACATGAACGTGCAGCCGCGGCGCGTGAAGCATGCGGCGAGCTCGTCGCAGGTCGTCGCCTTCGTGCAGTCGATCATCGCGTCGTAGAGCTCGTCTGCGAGACTCCCGTTGGACCCGCGCTCCTGGACGAGACCCACCGTGCAGAAGCGCTCCATCTCGTCCACGGCGTCGCCGGTGAGCTGCTTCATGCACGTCTGCGCGAGATCGCTCATCTTCGCGCACGTCTTCTCCGCGTCCGACTTGCAGGCGGCGAGCGCGAGCGTGACCAGCAGCCATCTCACGGGACGCTCGGGAACCGCAGCGTCACGCGCACGGGGTTGTGATCGGATCGCGTCTCGCCGTCGAGCACCGAGGCTTCGAGCGCGTTCCCGCCGCGCACGAACACGTGGTCGATGTCCTGCGACTTCTCGCTCGGAACCTGGCGCGGTCGCGTGTGCAGCCCGTCGAGCGGGACCGCGGCCACGAGCTCGTCACCGAGCTCCGCCGCGCAGGTGGCGCGATCGGCGTTGAAGTCGCCGCACACGACCGCGAGCCCCGGTGCGACGGCGGCCTCGACCGCGAGTCGCGCGAGCTGCGCGGTGCGCTTGTCGCCGAAGCTGACGTGCGTGTTGATCACGGTCGTGCCGTTCGCGAGGTCGACGCGCTGGAAGCCCTTGCCGTTGTCCGTGGGAAACGGCTCGGCGCCGACGAGCCGCGCGCCGGCATCGCGCACGATCGTCACGAGGTACTCCGCGGCGTCGCGTAGGGACTCGGTGGTCGCCTTCCGGAACGCCGGCACGCGCGGATACTTCGTCGCGAACAGCTCGCCTTCCTCCACGTCGCGCAGCATCGCGAGCTGATCGCCGGAGACCTCCTGCAAGCACACCACATCCGCGGGCGTCGCGGCGATGAAGTCCGCGATCGAGCCGATGCGCGAACGCTCGTCGGTCCACTGCGCGATCGCCGGCTCGCTCCAGTTCACCCCGTGGATGCGATGGAGGACGTTCCAGCTGACCACGACCACGCGCCGAGCATCGCACGCTCCGTCGTTACTGGCGACGCCGGTGCCGCTGCCTCGCCGATCGACGACGGGTGGATCGTCGGGCGAGCTGCAGATCACGCTAAGATGCTAGATGTGTGGTTCGGGGTCTTGGTCTCGCTGGTTGTGTGTGGCTGCGTGCGCAGCGCCGCCGTCTCGTGCGGTGATGGAACCCTCTGCGCGCCGGGCACGGTTTGCGACATCGAGCACGGCCAGTGCCTGACACCCGATCAACTCGTGTCGTGCACTGGCAAGCCGGATGGCGAGTTGTGCTCGGTCGGCACGGAGGTCGGCATCTGCACGGACGAGGTGTGTCTCGCGATCATCTGCGGTGATGGAGTGACGCAGGGGATCGAGCAATGCGATGGCGCTCCGCCCGAGACCAGCTGCTTCGATCTCGGATACGACGCGGGATTCCTCGGCTGCAACGACGCCGTGTGCGCCGCCGATCTTCTGGCGTGTCATCGCATCGGTTGGAAGCCCGTCGCAGCGCCCGCGACGGGAGGTGTGTTCGAGCTCTCGAGCGCGGAGGGCGTGGGATATGCCGCACGCGGCGCGTTGATGCTCCGCTTCCGCGACGGCGAATGGGAGCCGATCCCCCTGCCACCGACGGGAGCGGTGATCCTGTCGATCTACGCGGCGTTGGCCGACGACGCGTGGGCTCTCACCGAGGATGGCGTGGCTCGGTTCGATGGCACGACGTGGAGCCGCGACATCACCACCCTCGAATCGGTGACCAACGGCGTGTTCGCCGGAGCGGGCGCCAACGACGTCTACCTGTTCGTGGCACCGACGATCGGGCCGAGGATCGCGTTCCACTTCGATGGTGTCGGGTGGCTCCCGATCGCCACACCGCCGATCCCCGTAGCGTTCGCATCGACGGGACCCGCCGGCACCTTCGTCTCGGATGGAACGGGGTTGAGGAAGTGGTCGGGCACTGCGTGGGAGCCGATCGCGCATCCGTTGACGTCGATCAGCGGATTGCTCGGTCATGGGACGAGCCTCGTCATCGCCGGGACCGATGGCGCGAGTGCGCAGGTGGCGTCGTGGGACGGTACGACGTGGGACCGTCGCGACATCACCCGCGAGCTCGGCTGGGGTGGCGGCAGCATCGGCATCGGCCAACGAGGTGACGTCCTCTACGCGTTCGAGCACTCGCGAACCCGCGTGGTGAGATTCGACGGAGCGCGATGGCTACGCGACGCGACGCTGCCGGCCGGTGGCATCGTGCTCGCGTCGATCGGCTCGGAGATGTTCGCCGGCACCGTCGAGGGCATCGCGCGCGAGTCTGCCGATGCGTTCGTCGCGATCGAGGACGTGCTCGCGATCACCTCCGTCGACGCTGCGGCGTCGATCGCGTGGGGCCGCGGGTGCGATGACATGTTCCTCGTTGTCGCCGGGGCGAGCACCAGCAGTCCGTCGCAGATCTTTCACTTCGACGGGACGTCGTGGTCGATCGAGCTCGACGCGCCGATGACGACCATCACCGCGATCACGGGTTCCTCCGACGGCACGACCTATGCGGCCACGTACGACGGGAATCTGCTCCGTCGGAACGGAGCGACCTGGTCGGCAACGGCAGAGCAATTCCCGACGCCGCTACGCAGCCTCAGCATGGCGAACGACGGCGTCATCGCGGCCACCGGAGACGAGGGATGGGTGCACGTCTTCTTCGACGGCACGTGGCACCGCCAGCAGCTCGCGGGGCCGCCTCCCATCCATGCGCTCGCTCTCGGTCGCGACGAGATCTACGCGCTCACACGAGAGTCGCTGCTGCGTTTCGACGGTGCGAGCTGGATCCCCCTGGTCTTCCCGCCCGTTCAACAACCGCGCATCCTGTGGGGGACGCCAGGCGGAGACCTCGTTGTCGTCGGCGCAAACGGGCAGGCCGCGCATCGCGAGCAGGGGACCTGGATCCCGCGAGAGATGCCGTTCGATCAGTACGTCTCGGTGCACGGCGCGGGCCCCGACGATCTCTTCGCGATCGGCGGGAACGGCACCATCGCGCACTTCGATGGCCAGCACTGGGCCCCCCTCCGCGATCGACTTCTTCGGGGAGCGAGCGTGTGGAGCGGAGGAACGTGTACGTACTTCGTTGCCGGAAGCCTGCCGTCCAGCATCGCCCGGCTGCGCCGCGACGCGACCTGGTGATCACGCGCTACGGTCAGTGCGCTTCGCGCGGATCGTCGGGCGGCATCGTCTCGACGATGCGCCAATCGACGACGCTCGACGGCTCGCGGAGGAACTCTTCCGGATGCGGATGCGCGAGCGCGTGGCGGAGCACTTCGTCCATGTGCTTGACGGGGATGACCGCGATCTCCGCGAGCACCGCTTCGGGCACGTCCTTGAGGTCCTTCTGGTTCTCCTCGGGATACAGCACCGTCGCCACGCCCGCGCGATGCGCCGCGAGGATCTTCTCCTTGAGGCCGCCGATCGGCAGCACGCGTCCGCGCAGCGTGACCTCGCCGGTCATCGCGACGTTCTGCCGGATCGGGATGCGCAAGAGCGCGCTCGCCATCGCCGTCGCCATCGTGATGCCGGCCGACGGGCCATCCTTCGGGATCGCGCCCTCGGGGAAGTGCACGTGCACGTCGGTCTTGTTCTGGAAGTCGTTCGACAGGCCGAACGTTCCCGCGCGCGACCGCAGGTAGCTCATCGCCGCCTGCGCGCTCTCCTGCATCACCTCGCCGAGCTTGCCGGTCAGCGTCAGCTTGCCCTTGCCCGGAACGATCGTGACCTCCGCGGTCAACAAGTCTCCACCGAACATCGTGACGGCGAGCCCGTTCGCGAGCCCGATCTCGTCGTCCTTCTCGCGCCGAGTCTCGCGGTACTTCTCGACGCCGAGCCACTTCTGCAGCTGCTCGGGCGTGACCTCGAACGTCGTCAGCTCGCGATTGCTCGCGAGGTACTCCTTCGCGATCTTGCGGCACACCGTGGCGAGCTCGCGCTCGAGGTTACGGACACCGGCCTCTTTCGTGTAGCGATGGATGATGAAGGTCAGCGCTTCATCGTTCCACTTGATCGCGAGATCCTTCACGCCGTTCGCTTCGGCTTGCTTGGGGATCAAGTACTGCTTCGCGATCGCGACCTTCTCCCACTCGGTGTAACCGGGGAGCTCGATGATCTCGAGGCGATCCTGGAGCGGCAGCGGAATCGCGTGCTGCTGGTTCGCCGTCGTGATGAACATGACGTCGGACAGGTCGTAATCGAGATCGAGGTAGTGATCGTTGAACGTGTTGTTCTGCTCGGGGTCGAGCACCTCGAGCAGCGCGCTCGCCGGGTCGCCGCGGAAGTCCATCGACATCTTGTCGATCTCGTCGAGGAGGAACACCGGGTTCTGCGAGCCGACCTTCTTCAGCGACTGGATCACCTTGCCGGGCAACGCACCGATGTACGTGCGGCGGTGGCCGCGGATCTCGGCTTCGTCGCGCACGCCACCGAGGGACTGCCGCACGAACTTGCGGCTCGTCGCGTGCGCGATCGATCGCGCGAGCGACGTCTTGCCCACGCCGGGCGGTCCGACGAGGCACAGGATCGGTCCGCGCTGCCGCGGCACGAGCGCCTGCACGGCGAGGTACTCGAGGATGCGCTCTTTGACCTTCTTGAGGCCGTAGTGCTCCGCCTCGAGGATGCTCTCGGCGTTGTTGATGTCGTGGTTGTCCTCGGTCTTGTCCTCCCACGGGAGAGCTACGACCCAATCGAGGTAGTTGCGCACCACCGTCGCCTCGGCGGACATCGGCGACATCTGCTTCAGCTTCTTGAGCTCCTTGAGGCAGCGGTCCTTCGCCTCCTTGCTCATCTTCTTCTGTTTGATCTTCTGCTCGAGCTCGTTCAGCTCGTTCTTGAACTCGTCGCGCTCGCCACCCAGCTCCTTCTGGATCGCTTGCATCTGCTCGTTCAGGTAGAACTCCTTCTGCTGCTTCTCCATCTGCTTCTTGACGCGAGAGCGCAGCTTCTTCTCCACCTGACGGATCTCGATCTCGCCCTGCATCAGCTCGCCGAGTCGCTCGAGGCGACGTGCGGGTGATGCCGTCTCGAGGAGCTCCTGCTTGTCCTTCAGCTTGAGCGCGACGTGCGCGACGATCGTGTCGGCGAGGCGACCGGGCTCCTCGATCGTGCGAACGCTGACCAGCATCTCCGGCGGGATGCGCGTGTTGAGCTTCACGTAGTCCTCGAACACGTCCTGCACCGAGCGCATCAGCGCGCCGACCTCGGTCAGATCGTCATCGGGCTCCTCGACGTCTTCGACATCGCAGACGAAGAACGGCTCGGTCTGCGCGAAGCTCTTGATCCGTGCGCGCGCGCGGCCTTCGACGAGCACCTTCACCGGGCCCTTCGGAAACCGGAGCAGCTGGATGATGTGGCCGACGGTTCCGATCGCGAAGATGTCGTCGTCGTTCGGATCGTCGGTCTTCGCGCGGCGCTGCGCGGCGAGCAGCAGCTGCTTGTCTCCGGCCATCGCTTCTTCGAGCGCCGAGAGCGACTTGTCTCTCCCGACGAACAGCGGGACGACCATGTGCGGGAACACGATGATGTCGCGGAGCGGCAAGAGAGGGAGTCGGTAACCGCGACCGCGCTCGTCGGATTTCATGGACTGATACTCTAGGTCGGACGGATACTTGGGCAAGAAATCGAGTGTCGATCGCCCATCGATCCGGCGAAATCGTGGTGTTCGTGCCACGCAGCCCATGGCAAGAATGCCTCGCTCCCGACGGATGCCACTCGGCAAACCACCCCAACGATCTGTCTTCGATCCCGATCCGGTCGTAAGCGAGCTTGCGGTTCGAGGGAGTGGCATCCCCACTGCTCTACCGGGTGCAGCAACATGCAGCAGGGAGGGGAATCGCTCGTCGAAGCGTTCCTGATCGTCGACCAACCGCGCCAGCGACTCGGTCACTGGAGTCACGCGCTCTCGCCGCTCGATGATCAGGCAGCACCTCCCCTCGCGAACGTTCGCGCGTACTGGGACCCGACCACCGATCAAGCGCTGATCAACCTCGCGTACGATCCGCTCGCGCTCGGCTCCGATCGCCTGCACTACGTCGTCGAGATCGCGTTGCTCGCGGAGCTCGGCATGATCCAACCCGCCGAGCTGTCGCGCGGTGATCGCCGGCGCTTCCTCGAAGAGCGCCTCGCGAGGTGTTCGCTGCGGGTCGATAACCAGCGGGTCGTCGTCGGTGCGCTGGTCGAGCTCGTGAAGCTGATCCGCGAGCTGAAGTCTCCGCGCATGCTCGCGACGCCGCGCGGCGACACCGAGGATCCGGTGATGCTCGTGAAGGCGAAGGGCACGCGCGATAACCTCCCGCGCACGCTACCGCCGTTGCCGGCGCACCCCGAGGGATCGCCGTTGCCGACGCGAGCGGTCACCGGTCACGTCGTTCGCAACCAACATCGCGCACCGACGGTGCAGATGCCGCCCGAGGAGATCGAGCGTCGCGTGAACGACTCCGCACCACCCGCGCACGAGATGGCGCCGGGCGAATCGCTGCGCATGCCGATGGCGCGCACGGAGGCGAACGTCGCGACGGATCGCATGCCCACGACACCACCGCCGATTCCGACGAAGACGCCGCCGACACCGATGCAGCCGAACATCATTTACGCGCGATACCTGCGCAGCGGTCGCTGGGTGCCGATCCGCGTCGGTGCGCTGTCGCTCAAAGGCGCGGCGCTGATGGCCGGTGCGCTACCGCGGATCAACGATCACGTCGATGTCGCGCTCTCGTTCGGTGGTCATCGCGCGCTCGTGCGCGGCAACGTCGGCAAGATCTCGTCGGAAGAAGAAGCGATCACGAGCGGCGCGTCGTCGTTCAGCGTGAACTTCCAGCTCGACGATGTGTCGCGCCGGCAGCTCACCGCGCTGCTCACCGCGGCGCGCGCCGCGAAGATCACGATCAAGCCCGCGCCACCGCGCACCGCGCGTCGCTTCCCCGTCGATTGGCAGTTCGCGCTCGGCACGACCAAGGGCGTCGTGAAGAGCGAAGCACTCGATGTCTCGCGCGACGGCATGTTCGTGCATCCGCAACACGCGTTGATCCTCGGCACGACGCTGAACTTCTCGAGCGTTCTCGACGACGGCGGTGCTCCGGTCTCGGGCCGCGCGAAGATCGTCCGTCACATCACCGAGAACGAAGCGCGCTCGTGCGGTCTCGCCGCGGGCTATGGCCTCTACATCACCGAGATGGGGCAGGCCGATCGCGCGCGGTGGCTCGCGTTCCTCGATCGCGTCGAGCGTCGCTCGGAGCGTCGCGTGCTGATCGGCGCATCACCGACGCGGCTGCAGGAGATCCAGTCCGACCTCGCCGCCGTCGGCTACGCGGTCACCGGAGCGACCGATCCGGGGGCGCTCGTGCAGCTCGCGAATGGCGACGTACGCCCGGTCGACGCCGCGTTGATCGACGCGGGGTGGCTCGCGCCGCAGACCTCGCCCGAGTGGGTCGAGTCGCTGTTCGCGGCGCGCAATGTCCCGTGTGTGCAACTGCACGGCGATGCGAAGCGGGCCCGCGCGGTCGTCGACCAGCTGCTGATCCTCGCGTGAGCTAATTCGCGCCAAGGTTGCGCCAGATCATCAACCCACGTTCACAACGTGGCGTTCCCGCACATCCCACCGTAGTGGTCGGACCGCGTAACGTGCTGGAATCCGGCAATACTGAGTCGGTTCACGAACTCGCATGCTGGCCCCAGACTTGCGAAGATTTCCGCCACGGCGATCGCCGGAAGGACAACTCATGAAGCCTACCAAGATGCTCCTCGTTCTCGCGTTCATGCTCTTCGCTCCAGCGGTGGCGTCGGCGCAGGGCTATGGCCGCGGTGGCGGCGGCGGGTACTACAACAGCCAGCCGCCCACCTATCAGCTCCCCGGCGGATTCTGGAATCGCCAAGGCCGGCTGACCTTCGGCGGAAGCATCGGTCTCGGTGGCATGAGCGATCGCTTCGGCGACATCGAGTGCACCAACTGCGACTACAACCCGATCTCGGGGATGATCGAAGGCCACATCGGTGGCTTCGTCGGTCCTCGCCTCGCGCTCCTCGGTGAAGTGCAGGTCAACGGTCAGACGGTCTCGTCCGACGCGAGCGGTGACACCACGACGCTCGTGCAGAGCACGCTGATGATCGCGGCGCAGTACTGGATCACTCCGCAGCTGTGGATCAAGGGCGGCATCGGGTTCGCGAACCTCCGCCTCGAGCGCAGCTACTACGGTGATGGCATCGTCGACGAGACGTCGATCCCGGAGAACGGCATGGCGCTCATGGGCGCGGTCGGCTACGAGCTGCTCTCGGCGCGCTACTTCTCGATCGACTTGCAAGGTCGCCTGATCAACGGCGCGTACAAGGGCATCGACAACACGGTGACCGGCGCGACGATCGGCGTCGGCATCAACTGGTACTGAGCACCCGCGTTTGATCTCGCGTGCGGCGCCTCCGGGCGCTGTTCGCATTTTCGGGCTACTTCGAGACGCGGCCGAACACGACCTTCGTCACCACGTACCACTCGCTCCACGTACCGCTCCATCCATACGCGGTGACCGCGCCGCTGGAGTCCGCGAGGAACGTCAGCGTGCCGAAGCCGAGCCCGCCTTCACCATCGCCGCTACTGCGCGAATCGTGTTGATGGATGCCGCGCGTGGAGTCCGCGATCGGGACGGCCCACGCACCCGGGATGTCCGGCACCGCGACCGGTTTTCCGACGACGAATCCGACGTGGCCGGTGTTCTTGCTCGGCATGCCGCGCGGGCGGCGCCACGCGAATACGTCGCCGGGCAACACGTCGGCGATGTTCGCGATGCGTTGCCAGCCCGCCTTCGCACGCGTGGTGGGCGCGCGCTCGATCGCGGCTGCGAAGTCGCGCGCGACGGGGCGTTCACTCGCGAGTGCGCGCTGCGCGACGGGAGCGGCGCGGCGCAGGATCCACGACGCCATCCCCGAGCAGTCCCAGTGATAGATGCCGCGCTTCGCATCCACCTTCGTCGACGCTTGATACTTGTCGTCGGTGGTCGTGGTGCGGATCGTCTCGAGGACGGCGAGCACCTTCACGCCCGCGCGGGTCGCGGGATCCGCGAGCACCGGCGAGGGCGCATCGGGGAGCTCGCCATCGATCGGCGCGTTGATCATCGGCCACGGCACGCCTTCGTGGATGCCTAGCTCGAGCACGCGCTCCGTGCGACGAGGTTCTGCCACCGCGGAGCTCGCGAGCAGGCACCCGAAAACCCCGAAAGCTGCGACGCCGAAGCGCATCAATGGATGATGACACTCCGGCGTACCCGCGGTTGCGGGATTTCAGCTCACTGGAACAGGTCGGGGCAGGCGTCGAATGCCTTGCCGCTCGCGGTGTCCTTGGGCAGGTCGATCTCGGCGGTGGTCTCGTCGATCGAGAGCAAGAACGCGACGAGGTCATCGAGCTTGCCCGCGCCGCCGAGGGTCACGCTGAAGTTCGCGTTGCCCGCGGTGGTGTGGAACTGCCAGCGCGTGTCGGTGAACAGCTCCTTCAGCGTCGGCGCTTGGCCGTGGTGCAGGTACGGCGCGCCGAGCGCGAGACCGTACAGCGACGGGACGTTGTAGCCCGCGCGACCCTGCGCGCGAGGCGCTGCACCGGGGCGCACCTCGAGCTCGTCGGTGCGCGCGGTGTCCATCGGCACGCCGAACGTTCCGACGTTGCGGACCGAGCACGCGCTCTGCGGGACACCGACGGCGATGTCCGCGGCGCCGGTGTCGTCGGCGGCGATCGCCGGCTGACCCGAGACGAAGAAGCGATCGATCGGCGCGGTCGGGTTTGGATCCTGCTTGTACATCCACGTCGTCGGGAAGAAGCCCGGGATCGGGAACGTCGTCGCGGCGAGCGACGTGCTGGTCGCGGCGAGCGGCGTGAAGAAGCGGCGCGACACCGTCCAGCCGGCGCCGCCGTGGCACTTCGCGCATCCACCGTCGACGAACAGCTGGCGACCACGCGTGACGGAGTCGGCCGGCGTTGCCTTGCGCGCTTTGACCGGCGCGATCGTCTTCACGAAGTTATCGATGTCGGTCCAGTCGGCGTGCTTGCACACCGACGCGGTGGCGAGCTCGGCGAGCGGCTTGCCGAACGGATTGATTCCGGCGAGCGAGACCTGCGTCTCCTTGTCGAGCTTGTTGCAGTCCGCTTCGGTCGGCGCGTCGGTGATCGCACCGAGACCACCGGAGACGTCGCGCGTGTTGCGCTCGAAGTCGGCGTGCTCGTCGTTGAGCGCTGTCCAGTTGAACACGCGCTGCTTCTGCGGGCCGGGGCCGTGCGAGAAGCTTCCGTCCTGCGACGTCGTCTGGCGCGGACCCGAGCCGAAGATCCACGTCACGTTGTCCGAGTAGCCGTCGGGGTGGCACGAGCTACACGCCGACCAACCTTCGCCGCCGGCGGCGCCGTTCGATTGCGCAGCCGACCACCGACCGCGCCCCGTGAAGTAGAAGCGCTTGCCGCGCTGGATGCTCGCTTCTTCCGCGTTCGCGGGAGCCGGCGATGCTTCGAACGTGTTCGTCAGCGACTGCGAGTCGAGCGCGACCACACCGAGGCGGCGGCTGACCCAGCAGTTGACGTACGCCTTCATGTTGACCGAGTCGACGACGACACCGGTCGGGTTCTGGCACTTGCCGATCGTGTCGTTACCGGCGAGATCGATCTGCTTGTTCTGCGACGAGCCGATCGTGACCGGATCGCCGAACGTGATGCGCGTCATCACGTCACCCGTGAGGCCGATCGCGTACGCGACCGTAGAATCGTCGACGAACGAGATGTCCGACAGCTGGCCGGGGATGAAGCGCGGCGCCGTGGCCGTCGGGCTCGGCAGCGCGTCGTAGATCTTGCGGGCGAGGTTCGTGGAGCCGCCCGCGCCGGTGATCTCCGTTGCCGTCGCGAGATCACCGACGTGGACGACCGGGAACACGTTGTTGTCGAAGCGCGCGGGGCCCTCGGGCGACGCGGCGGTGCTCGTGATGAACACGCGGCCGTTCGCGATGGCGACGGCGCTGAGCTGGTTCGGCGACGCGATCACCATGGGGTTGCCGGCGACGCCGCCCTTGGGGAAGCCGCTGTCGATCGGCGCGAGGTTCAGCGAGCGATACGTCGAGAGATCCGCGAGCGAGTAGAGGCGGACCTTGCCGGTGCGGCCATCGTCCTTCGCTTCACCACCGGGTGTCGCGACGCCGAAGAACTGCGTGACGACGAGCGTCTCGTCGTCGTCGTTCTTGTCGAGGTTGTTCGTGATGGTCAGCGCGCGCGGGCGATCGACGTCGATCGACTCGAGCACTTCCATCGTCTTCGTATCGATGACCGTCACGCGGCTCTCGGCCATTTCGGCGACGAACAGCTTCTGGCCGGTCGGCGATAGCGCGAGCGCGACGGGCTCCGCGCCGACATCGACGGTCGCGTCGACCGACGGCGTACCGCCATCGATGCCGATCACGCGCACCACCGTGCCGTCCGCGCGGTTCGCGACGAACGCGGTCGTGTTGTTCGCGGCGATCACGACGCTGGATGGATTCTTGCCGGTCGCGACCTTCGCGGTGCGCGAGTTGTCCGAGGTCTGGAACACGCTGAGCGATCCGTCGTCGGGGTTCACCATCGCGACGCGCGAGCGATCGTCGGACTGCGCGATGGTGCTCGACTTGGACGCGTGCGCGAGCACGATCACGTCCTCTTCCTCGGGCGGCTGCGCGTCATCGCCACACCCGGCGAGCGCAACCACGCTAGCTACAAATAGTCTCTTGAAGTCTTCGGTCATCGATCCTCCTCCTCGGCTCAGAGAGGAGGGGTCGACGACGAAGTCGCAGCGCGTGTGTAAGTGGGCGTCCTAGAAGGGAAGTGCGGTGCGTAGCGTCGGTGCGAAGGCGTCGACACCGGTGTCGTCGATCACGGCCTTGTCGTTCTTGCCCCAGCAATAGACATCGTGCCCGGAGAGCACGCAGGTCGACGCACATCCGGTCTCGATCTCGTCGACGGGCATGCCGCCAAAGAACGGCACCTGAAGCGGCGTGCTCGACTGTCCGATCATCGTGCTGCTCACGCCGAGCTCGCCGGCTGCGTTGGTTCCCCAGCAGAACACGTCATCGGTCACGGTCGCTGCGCAGCTCGTAGCGAACCCGGTGCCGATCTTCGCAGCGTTCGTGATCACGGCGACGCGCGACGGATTCGCGCGCGGGGTGTTTCCGCCATCGCCGAGAACGCCCGATAGGTTGTCACCCCAACACCAGGCAGCACCGTTCGTGTCGACGGCGCACGTCGACATGTGGCAGCCACCGGCGACATCGACGACGCGCCCGATCCCGGTGGGTGGCGTGGGTGTCAGCTGTTGGTTCTGGCAGCCCGCCATGAAGTACGACGCACCCATGCACCTCGTGTTACCGGAAGCGTCCGTGACGCACGTCTGCTGATCGCTGACCGTGACGCGCACAGCCCCACTGACGCCCGCGACGCGCGTCGGCGTCGGGTTCGGATTCGTGTCGCCCGAGCCGAGCTGACCACACGCGTTGTCACCCCAACAGTAGAGCTCGCCTCCCTGCGTCGTGATCGCGCACGCGTGATACTCGCCGCCGGCGACGTCCGACACCGGTGGCACGAGCACTCTCTGCGGTGATGGTCGGTCGGCGCCGGTCATGCCGAGCCCGAGCTCGCCATTCGCGTTCGCACCCCAGCCCCACAGCGTCCCGTCTCGATCGATGGCGAACGCGATGTTCTCGCCCGTCGCGATGCGCACCACGTTCGCGAGTGGTACGAGCGCGGGACCTTCGATCGTTCCGACGGTGCCGCGACCGAGTTGACCGCGTTCGTTCGAGCCCCAGCACGCTACGCGCCCGTCGCCGCTGCGTACACACGCGGCTGTTCCGCGAGAGCTCAGCTCCACGACTCCAGGATCGGGCGCGGCGTCCCGAGTCGCGTCGGGCAGGTCCTCGAATCCGCGCCGGCCGCAGCCGAGCACGCAGATCACGAGCAGCGCGAGACGCATCTCTGGATCGTACCGCAGCCGCGATCAGGCGGTCGTCTCGGCTTGCTTGCCGTCTTTGGAGTAGCTCACCAACGCGGCGCCGTGCTTCTCGATCACGTCCTCGTTGATCATGACCTCGCTCACGGACTGACCGGGCGTGTCGTACATGATGTCGAGCAGCGCGCTCTCGAGGATCGCGCGAAGGCCACGCGCACCGCTCTTCTGATCGGCCGCCATCTGCGCCACCTTGACGAGAGCGCCTTTGCCGAACTTCAGCTTCACGCCGTCCATCTCGAACAGCTTCTGGTACTGCTTCACGAGTGCGTTCTTCGGCTGCGTGAGGATCTGAACGAGCGCTTCCTCGGACAGCTCGTGCAACGGCGCGATCACGGGGAGCCGACCGATGAACTCGGGGATCATGCCGTACTTCAGCAAGTCCTCGGGCTCGACCTCCTGGATCAGCTCCCACTGACTGCGCTCGACCTTCTTGTTCATGCCCGCGCCGAAACCGATCATCTTCTGACCGATGCGGTTCTCGATGATCTCCTCGAGACCCGTGAACGCGCCGCCGCAGATGAACAGGATGTTCGTCGTGTCGACCTGCAGGAACTCTTGCTGCGGATGCTTGCGGCCACCTTTGGGCGGAACGCTCGCCGTGGTGCCTTCGATGATCTTCAGCAGCGCTTGCTGCACGCCCTCACCGGACACATCGCGCGTGATCGACGGGTTGTCGCTCTTGCGCGCGATCTTGTCGATCTCGTCGATGTACACGATGCCGCGCTGCGCGCGCTCGATGTCGTGATCCGCGTTCTGCAGCAGCGAGACGATGATGTTCTCGACGTCCTCGCCGACGTAGCCCGCCTCGGTGAGGTTCGTGGCGTCCGCGATCGCGAACGGGACGTTGAGGATGCGCGCGAGTGTCTGCGCGAGCAGCGTTTTGCCGGAGCCCGTGGGACCGAGCAGCAGGATGTTCGACTTCTGCAGCTCGACCTCCTCGTCGGGCTGTCCGGTCTGCTTGTGATCGATGCGCTTGTAGTGATTGTGGACCGCGACCGCGAGGATCTTCTTCGCGCGATCTTGGCCGATCACGTACTCGTCGAGGACCTTCTTGATCTGCGCCGGCTTGGGGATCGCGGACGACCCGTACGACTGGTCTTCTTTCTCGATCTCTTCGGCGATGATGTCGTTACACAGGCCGATGCACTCGTCACAGATGTAGACGGTGGGACCGGCGATCAGCTTCTTGACCTCTTTCTGCGCCTTACCGCAGAAGGAACAGGTCAGAGACGCACCGTCTCGTTTCTCGATGGGCATCGAACTGCAAGCGTACCGTGCGTGGGGGCGCCCGACCAGCCGCCGGAGGGTCGAGTGATGTTCAAGTCGCGGTCCCCCAGACGGGCAGGCCGTGCGATCCTGGGGTCGTGCGTTCCCTCGTTTTCGCCGGGTTCCTCGTCGGGGCCTGTGTCCGTGCCGACCTGATCCCGTGCGGGGAATCACTCTGCCCCCAGGACAAAGTCTGCGCACCCGACGGGCGATGTTTGCCGCCGTCGCTCCTCGAACAGTGCGAGGGTCGGGACGATGGCGCCGCCTGCGATGCGCTCGAAGGCATCGATGGCCGCTGCGCGAATGGCGTCTGCGAGCAGGTGAGCTGCGGCAACGGATTTGTCGACGACCAACTCCACGAGACGTGCGACGGATCGACGGACACGCAGTGCGTGGACTTCGGCTTCGATCTCGGACGGCCATCGTGTACCGGCTGCGCTGTCGACACCGCATCGTGCACGCGGTTCGGCTGGGTGCGCGTCGAGTACGCGTCGAGCCAGGACATGTGGACCGACGGAACGATCCTCGCGTACACGACCTACTCGCCGCAGGGCATCGTCGTGCACGGTGGCGGCTACGACGCGACGAGCCCGCGTCGCTACTACGCGCTCGACGGCGGCGACGGTCAGGTCTACGCGCTGTCGGATGCGTTCGTCGTCGAGCACGCGACGCCTACGGGGTTCGAGGATCTCCCGGCCGCGCCGTCGGCGATCGCCGACATCGCGGTGTCCGACGACGGGATTCCATTCGTGCTCGGCTTCGATTGTCGCGTGTACGCCTATCGATCCGCGGCGTGGTCGGAGATCGGGGCGCAGGCGCCGATCCCGACGATTGGCGGCGGATGCTCGATGATCGCGGTGCAGGGCGCGACGGCGAACACGAAGGTGGTCGTGGCGTCCCCCTCGGGGCCGTTCTGGGTCTCGACGGACCTCACCCACTTCGTCGAGCGACCGAGCACCGTCACCCAGGTCTCGGACGTGAAGCTCCACGAGGACGCCGTGTACTTCGTCTACCAAGGCGGCGTGGCCCGCGCATCGCTGACGATGCCGGAGCCGCCGGAGTACACCTTCTCGCTGTTCAACACGACGTCGATCGCGTTCGTCGGCGATCACTACTACGTGACATCGCGGCAGGGCCTCGTGGTCCGTGTCGCCGGCAAGATCGTGGACTCCCATCGCGGACCCACCGGCGGTCGTGTCACCGACGACGGACACGGCGGTCTGTACATGTATCAAGGCCCGATCCATCGCTTCACCGGCATCGCGTTCGGCGAGCTCGGGCCACCGGAGCTGAACGTGCAGGAAGAACAGATCGCGGCGTCGTGTCGACTCGGAGGCCGCGTGCTGGCCATGTCCGATCTGACGCTGTTTCGCCAGGGCGTCGACGACACGGCCAAGTGGGACGAGTTTCCAAACCCGCTCCAGCCGACGAGCTATCGCGGGCTCGCGTGCTCCGGCGATTCGCTGATCGCCGTGGTCACGCACATCGAAGACGGCAACTCTCTTCTCGGGCTTTCGAACGTCGGTCCCGATGCGATCTCTCTCGTCGACACGAGTAGCCCGGTGAAGGACGCCGTGTGGATCGCGCCGGACGGTACGGTCATCGTCGTCGGCAGCTCCGGGCAGGGAGCGACCGCGAACACCTCCCCGGGGTGGGCTGGCGAGATCGCGCCTGGCTGGGAGACCGATCTCTCGAGCGCCATCCTCGACGGTGCGGCGCTCGCGTTTGGAACCTGCCGCTTCTACGCGGTGCACGGCCTCGCGCTCTCGAACGTCGTCGCCGCGGGGCGGTGCGATGACAAGGGCACGATCATCGAGCGCGTGTCGAAGAACAACTGGCGCGTGGTCTACCAATCACCGACGACGGATGGTGGCTTCCGCGCGGTCCTGCGGACGGCGAACCGGATCTTCGCGGCGGGAGATCGCGGCGCTGCGTGGTTCGACGGCACCGTGTGGCACACGGATCCGACGGTGATCGGGCGGACGCTGTCCGGATCGGAGACCGACCTGTGGCTGTCGGGCGCGTTCACGAACGTGCAGCACTTCGACGGCACGCAGTGGTCGCAGGTCGCGACCGCTGCGCTCTCGCAGATCGCGGTGCTCGCGAGCGAGGGCGACATCGTGTTCCCCGGCGGTGCACAGGGCCACGTGAACTTGATCCGCGATCGGCAGGTCGTCCCGCCCTGATCGGGATCGATCGCGCGGACTACTTGTCCTTCTTCTCGTCGGCCTTCTTCTTCGCGGTGATCAACACCTCGTCGATGAGGCCGTACTCTTTCGCGTTCGCGGCGGACATGAAGTTGTCGCGATCGGTGTCGTTCTTGATCTTGTCGACGGGCTGACCGGTGTGCTTCGAGTACAGCTCGTTGAGCGTGTCGCGCGTCTTCAAGATCTCCTTGGTGTGGATCTCGATGTCCGTCGCCTGACCTTGGAAGCCCGCGAGCGGTTGGTGGATCATCACGCGCGAGTGGGGCAGGGCGTAGCGCTTGCCCTTGGTGCCCGCCGCGAGCAGGAAGCTGCCCATCGATGCTGCTTGGCCCATGCAGATCGTCGCGACGTCACAGTGCAGGTACTGCATCGTGTCGTAGATCGCGAGACCCGCCGAGACGTGACCGCCGGGCGAGTTGATGTAGAGCATGATGTCCTTCTCCGGCTCTTCGGAGTCGAGGAACAACAGCTGCGCGATGACTACGTTCGCGACGTCGTCGTTGATCGCGGTCCCGAGGAAGATGATCCGATCCTTCAGGAGCCGCGAGAAGATGTCCCATCCACGCTCACCACGGTGCGTCTGCTCGATGACCGTCGGGACCAAGTAGTTCATCGTCGGAATCTTCATTACGACGACTGTACGAGCCGGCCGCTGCGCATGCAACGCATCGGGACGTCAGCTGCCCTCTCGGGCAGGGTGCTCAGCGACGGGCGCCGCCCTTCGTGTACGCGACGAGCTTCGCGTTCACTTCGTTGGTCGTGCCGTGATGGGCGTAATGAAAGCGCGAGATTCCAGTACCCGGCTCGATCTCGAAGGTCTGCTCGTCGGGGCCGGTGTAGAACGACAGCGCATACCCGGTCTCGACAGCCTTCACGCGCCAGCAGTAGACCATCTCGGCGCTCGGGCAGATCTTCTGACCGTCGATGATGGGCCACGAGAACCAACCCTCGGCGCCGTCGAGCACCGGCTCGGCCGACGTGCCGAACAAGAAGCTGTTTCCGGAGCGCAGCACGGTCATCTCGCTCGCGACCGGCGCGGCGTCGCTCGACTCGAACGACGCGAGGTCCGTGGGCCAGCCCTTGATGCGATAGGCGACGACGCCGTTCGCTTCCTTCACGTCGATGACTTCCGTCGACCACTCGATGGTCTTCGTCGTCTCCTTGTCGGCGTCGGCATCGAACCTCTTGACCGTGACTTCGTAGGTCCACTTCGCGCCGCGTGCGAACGGCAGCGGATCGGCCGCGATCATTTCCTGTCGCGTCATCGGTCCGCGCCTGCCGTTTCCACTGCATGCCGCGACGCAAAGAAGCGCTGCGACGAAGATCGAGCCCCGAGTCATCACCTTGATCGCCATCCTACTCCTGTGGACTCTACTCTCCACGTCGGGAGATGCACGAAATCGGCGACGGGATCCAAAGCCTTGGTGATAGGTTCCGCCCGATGTCGATCGCCGACCGTTTGAGAAGTCTCTCGAAGCCAATGTCCGGTGGGCGGAACATCATCCGCGACGCGTGGAACGTGCTGTCCGGTGTACCCGGCGGCAAAGTGCTCTTCTCGCGGCTCGTCGGACGTGCGGCTCCTTACACCTCTACGATCGGGGCTTCGGTCACGGTCCTGCGACCGGGGTACTGCGAGGTCCAGATGACCGACCGCAAGGCCGTCCGCAACCACCTCGATTGCGTCCACGCCATCGCGCTCGCCAACCTGGCCGAGCTCGCCGGCAACGTGGCGCTCGCCTACTCGCTCCCCGACGACGCTCGCTTCATCGTCAGCGGGATGGACATCGAGTACGTGAAGAAGGCGCGCGGGACCATCACCGCCATCGGCGAGCCGCCGATTCCGCGGACCTCCGCCCGGGCCCAGTACGACGTCCCCGTGACGCTCCGCGACGCGAGCGGCGAGGAAGTCGCAAAAGTGATCCTCCGCTCCCTCGTCGGGCCGAAGCCGGGGTCGACCAATGACCGCGGCGACGTGAATTAGCTCGGAATTGGACCCGTCCGATCGGTCCTTGTACAGAGGAGGAGGGTTCATGAAGCTCGCTGTAAGTGCACTGCTCGCTGTCTCGCTGGTCGCGACGACGGCGCATGCGCAAGAGGCCGCCCAGGACTTCATCGCGGAAGCGAAGGTGTTCTATCGCGTGGTCGCGTGCGGCGGCACCGACGCGCTGCCCGCCAACGCCGACGCGGCGGTGCTGGAGAAGCACTGCGCGGAGATGACGAAGCGGTACGAGTCGTTCCGCACGAAATACGTCGAGCCGGCGCGGACGTTCTTCGCGGGCGTGCAGCCGGCGGGTCTCCCGACGACGGTGGTGTACCCGTTCGGCGGCGGTGACCTCGTGGGCGCGCTCGTCACGTATCCGAACGCGACGGAGATCACGACGATCTCGCTCGAGCACGGCGGCGATCCGACGCGGCTCGCGAAGCTGACGACCAAGCAGATGCGCACCGGACTGTCGGCGTTCCGCGCATCGGTCGAGGGCCTGCTCTCGCTGAACGACTCGACGAGCGAGAACATGCGCAAGCTCGAGAAGGGCGGCATCCCTGGCCAGCTCTCGTTCCACATGACGGGGCTCGTCGCGCTCGGCTTCGAGCCGGTCTCGCTGAAGTACTTCTCGCTGAACGAGGACGGGACGATCCACTACTTCACCAAGACCGAGATCGATGCGGTCGCGACGAAGCTGGCCAAGAAGAAGAAGGGCGGCTGGATCGACACGGACTTCTCGGAGGCGTTCACGAACATGGAGCTGACGTTCCGCAAGGCGGGCGATCCGAAGGCGCCGCTCGTCGTGCATCGTCACTTCGCCGCGAACCTCGCGAACACGGCGTTCGACGGTGGTCCGCTGCAGAAGCACCTACAGGCCAAAGGGCCGATCGTGGCGATGACAAAAGCCGCGAGCTTTTTGATCTGGCTGGGCGGCTTCTCCAAGATTCGCGACTATCTCCTCGCGAACATGGTGTGGATGGCATCGGACGCGACGGGCATCGCCCCGCGCGCGGCGAAGAAGGCCGGGTTCAAGCAGACGACGTACGGCGCGTTCGTGGGGCCGTTCCTGCCCGAGGCCGAGGCCACCACCGCCGAAGAGATGGTCAAAATGTGGGCCGCGCAGCCCCGCCGGAAGCTGCCATTCAGGTATGGCTATCCGGACTCCGAAAAGCACGTTCACCTGATGATCACGGAGCCCAAGAAATGAAGCACTCGCTCGCCATCGCTGTTCTGTTGGCCACGTCGCTCGCCTACGCGGACGACATGCCGGCGACTAGTGATGACGGGCGCGTGGATGACTCGGTGCTCGAGAACCTCGACGAGGGCGACGCGCCGCTCGACGAGCCGGGCGAGCCGGGCGAGAACGCCGCTCCGAAGAAGAAGACCGCGGAAGCACCGGCGAAGGCGCACGGCCGACTGTCGACGCCGACGCCGCGCACGCCGCGCCCGCGGATCAAGGACGACGGCGAGTCGCGCCTCGACAAGACCGAGGACGAAGTCGCCGGGGGCCGCCACTTCCGGATCAAGACCGCGCAGGGTGCAGTCCACGTCTGGTTCCCGCCGAACTACGACCGCGCGACCGCGGGCACCGTGGTCTACGTGCACGGCTACTGGACCGACGCCGACGGTGCGTGGCGCGATCACTCGCTCGCTCGTCAGTTCCGCGCGAGCCGCCAGAACGCGCTGTTCATCGTGCCCGATGCCCCGTCGAACAACGACGAGCGCGTGCAGTGGCCGGCGCTCACGGATCTGCGTCGCGCTGTCACGCGCGCGAACATCAAGCTGCCCGACGGGCCGATCATCGTGATGGGGCACTCGGGCGCGTTCCGCACCGTCATGCAGTGGGTCGATCATCGCCATGTCGATCAGATCATCCTGCTCGACGCGATGTATGCGGGCGAGCACGCGTTCGACGAGTTCATCAGCGCCGGCAAGCGCGCGGACGATCACAAGCTGATCGTCGTCGCGGCTGGAACCGCACAGGAGTCGAAGGCGTTCGCGAACAAGTACAAGTTCGCCGTCGCGCGCGAGAAGTTCCCGGACTCCGTCGGTGGCTTCACGAAGCGCGAGAAGAACGCGAAGCTGCTCTACGTACGCTCGCAGTACGATCACATGGGCATCGTCACCGGCAAGAAGGTCATCCCGGTGCTGCTGCGTCTCACGCCGCTCAAGGCGCTGTAGCTCACGGCGCGCCGCACGCGATCCACTCGCCGAGCATCTCGCGCTCGGCGATCGTCATGTCGGCATCCTCCGGCATCGCGTCGGTGTAGACCGCCTCGTCGAGGATGTGCGCCATGTTCGCCTGCACGCCGGACTGCGTCGCCAGGGACGGCCTCTCCTTGCCATCGTGACAGGACAGACAGTTCGCCTCCATGAACGCTGCTCCGAAGTTGGCGTAGGTGAGGGTGGAGTCGGTCGGGCACGACACGGTGTCGATGCCCGTCGACGATGGACCGCACCCGGCGACGAACAAACACGCGAGGACGAGGTTGCGCATGCCACCAGGTTGCAGCTCGACACCAGTTTCGTCGCTGCGAAATGATCAGCAACGATCGGCGAACGACTCGCGCAGGATTTTCGCGAGAATCGTTGCGACGGATCACGCGGCGGTCCTCCAGCGATGTGGAGGGACACGTGGTCAACACTTCTGCCCGTTTGGGGCTCATCGCATTCGCGCTCGCGCTCGCCGTCGCGCCGCGCACGGCATCGGCAGGCCGGCCGGAGAAGCTCACCTGCGACTCGCTGATCGGTTGGTTCTCGTCGGACAACTACGGCTGGTGGTGGGGCGCGCTCGGTCGCTGCAAGCAGAACCCGGGAGGCCCCACCGATCCGGAGGCCATCTTCGACTGCGCCTACCGACAGATCGACAAGGACCTACAGGACCCACAATGGGACTGCCTGAAGACGCACCTGCGCAAGGCGCCGAACACGCGGATCGGGATCGACTACGTCGCGGCGTTCAACGGCAAGCCGACGTGCGACTGGCTGTACAAGAAGTACGGGCAGAACGACTACCGGCTCTGGCGTCAGGCGCTGGCGACGAGACGCATCGGTCCGCCGCTCGGGGCCGTGGATCCGAACGTGGTATTCGCGGAAGCGGTCCACACGTTCCCGCTCGAGGATCAGCAAACGTGCCTGCGCGACTTCCTCGATCTCGAGGGGACGCCGACCGCCGCGCTCGTCGATGACATCGTGGAGTTCAACCAACCGCCGGGCTGTCCGACGCTGGTCAACGCGTACAAGCAGAACGGGTACGTGATGTGGTGGATCGCGCTCGGGGCGCAGAAGGTCAGCTCGGGCGGAGAGTCGAACCACGACAAGATCATCGACACGGCGATCCTCGCGCTGCCGCTTCCCGATCGCGACAACACCTGTCTCACGAACCATCTGAAGAATCTCAGCGAGACGGAGCGTGTCGTCGCCGAGGTGCGAATGAACAACGGAGTTCCCGACAGCGTCGCGGATCACATCGCGAGCGAGAACTTCGACGAGCAGGAGAACTGCGAGCTCGACAAGACCGGAAAGCTCGGCAGCGACTTCTTCGCGCCGAAGGTCCCGTTCCCCGAGTTCTTCGAGGGCGGCCAGGTCGCCGCGGGCAACTGGATCGGCCAGAACATCGGCAGCGACGAGGGGCGTCTGAGCTCCGATTTTCGTCGCGTCGCGCAGCTCGCAGACCCGATCGGATGCGCTCTTCCCGCCGCCGCGGCGATGTACGCGGAGTCCGTCGCGACCGGGACCGTCGACAAGCGGATCGAGGCGAAGGCGCAGGCGTACGCCGATCTCGCGGTCACCGGAACGAAGGCGTTCGAGAAGTTCCGCACGTGGCAGGAAGGCACGACCAGCGGACCGAAGGAGGGATATTGCAGCGGGATCGAGCTCCAGCCGCGTACTCCGGGATGTCCGTTGGGCGCGTTGCCTACCGATCCCGAAGCGTGGCGCGCCGGATGTCGACGCGCCCTCGATCGAGCGTATCGAGTCGCGAACTTCCTCCGGACCGGCCAAGCGCTGCGTGTCGGTGGAGCCTGGTTCGAGCACGTCCCGGGACCCGACGGCAAGGTCGACCCGAACGACATGGGTACGTTCACACCGGCCGCGCAGGTGGAGGCCACGCGCAAGATGGACGAGCGCAACGCGCTGGGTTGGATCGCCGTCTCCGGCGAAGACGATGCGCCCCATCGTCCGGTCAACGTGCCCTCGAGCATCTACCCGCAATTCAACGTGACGGTCGAGCTGCCCACGCCGCTGCAGAAGTTCGGGCTCGAGGCCAAGACGTATTCGTCGCTGGCGATCAACGCGCGCTACACGATCGCGCAATCGAACGGTCCCGCTCTCGCCGTACAGAACTACGATCCGAAGACGGACGCATGGAGGATCGTGCCCGACGCCGTCCCCGAGATCCCGCCGGGCTCCGAGATCCTGCTGTTCATCCACGGAATGGATTCGCGCGCGGAGGAAGCCAGCGACATCACGAAGCAGCTGTTCCTTCGCGTGTTGGAGAACAAAGAGCGGCCCGTGAAGCGGAACCTCGTGATCATCACGGTCGATCTGCCGTCCTCGGGATACACGGAGGCGATCGACTACGATCGGATCTCTCCGTTACAGCTGATCGGCTCACCGCTCGGCGACGAAGACTTCTCGGCGACGGGCCTGACGCCGCTGCTCGATGCGCTCGAGAACTTCGTCGTGAAGTTCGTCGACACGCTGCCATCCTCGCTGAACGTGAAGGCGCAGATGGTCGCCGTCATGGGCGGCAGCCTCGGCGGGAACCTGACATTTCGCCTCGGCCGTCGCGCGAACACGCCGTGGATCCGCAACGTCGTGGTGTGGTCGCCCGCATCGATCTGGACGTCGCTCGGCGAGGGGAACGATCAGCTCCAACATGCGGGACCGTTGCGAACGTGGCGAAAGGCGGACGACCGCAACGCGTCCGACCCAGACGATCTCGGTGCGGCGCGACTCGGCCGCCGCAGAGACTTCTTCGTGTCGAGCTGGGACAAGCCGATCATCGGGGCTGTTGTCACGAAGTCGCAGCCCCAGAGTTGGACGAGCGAATCGTGGCCGTGCCACAACGCTGCGATCGCGAGCGCTCGGCTCGAACGGCACGAGACGTACAGCCCGAAGTTCCTGACGTGGCGATGGCGGCTCGCGGCCGAGCAGTTGCTCTACAGTCACCAGACGTTCGAGCAAGCGACGGGACAGCGCCGGTTCTTCCGCAACGACAAGCGCATGTTCTTGTCGTGCGGTTACGAGGACGACATCTTCGGCAACGAGATCTGCGATGCGACGAGGCTGACCGCCGACCACATGAAGCTGACGCCGGGCCTCGCGCGCTACCTGAACTACACGGGGCACTCGCTCGACGCCGAACGTCCGGTGTACTTCGCGGAGCAGGTCGACCTGTTCCTCGGTCTGCAATAGTCAGGCGCCGAGGCGCGCGCGCACGGCATCCGCGATCTGCGGTGCGACGCAGATCTCGTTCGTCGCGTGCGGGATCGTGTCGCACGTGATGATGCCGCGCGCACCGGCGGCGACGAGCTCGTCGTTGACCGCGTCCGCGAACACCGCGTGGATCGCGATGCACGTCGGCGGGGCACTGCCGGCCGCGCGCAGCTGCCGCGTCGCTTCGACCATCGTCTTTCCCGTCGAGACGATGTCGTCGATGAGGACGGGTGTGTGGCCGTTCCACGCGCGATCCGGGGAGGAGATCGAGACATCGCGATCACCGCGTCGCGTCTTCTCGAGGATCACGAACGGCGCGCCGCACACGTCGGCGACGGCGGACACCCATTGCACGCTCTCGGAGTCCGGACCGACGAGAACGGGCTTCGCGATGTGCTCGGTGACGTACGCACCGATCGCGGGTGCCGCGCGCGCGATCGTCGTCGGGATCGAATAGACGTGATCGAGCGAGTCGAGGCGGTGCAGGTGCGGATCGACGGTGACGAGCCAGTCGACGACGTTCGACATCAGCTTCGCGAAGTACGACGCCGTGATGCCTTCGCCGGGGCGAAACCGGCTGTCCTGCCGCATATACGCGAGGTACGGGGCGACGAGGCCGACGTGCTTCGCGCCCAGGTCGCGCGCGGTGCCGGCGAGGAAGGCGATGAGGAGGAACTTGTCGCCCGGCTCGTGAAGGCTGCCGACGAGGACGACATCGTGCCCGCTGACGTCACCGTCGATGCGGACGTAGACCTCGCCGTCGGGAAAGCGCCGCACTTCGGGGACGAGCAGGCGTGCGCCGAGGCTCGTGGCGAGCCTCTCCGCGTGGGCGACATTGCCGGGAACAGCGAGGACGACGGTCACGGTCGCGATGCTACCGCGGATCGCTCGACGGCCCGGAGGGCTAAGGCGCCTTCGCGGCGGTGCAGCCCTCGAGCTCCGGCTTGCCGAACGATTCGCCGACGGTGCCTTTGACCGTGACCTTGTCGTACTGCACGAGTCCCTCGGGTGGAGCGGTCTCGCCGAGGTCGCACGCGATCGCCATGTCGCTCTGATCCTTGCCGTCGACGAGCATGATGTTGTGCGTAGTCTTGCCGTTGCTCGTCGAGGAGTTGCTGTTCAAGTACAGCGCGGTCAGCTCGACGGACTTGCCCTTCAGCGACGGATCGCTCGACAACGTCGCGATCAGCGAGAGCACGGTGTCGGTCTTGCCGGCGACGCCGCCCTTGGCTTTCGCTTGCTCGCCCGGATCGTCGGCCTTGAGCTTCGCGGCGACCTTCGCCTTCGCGTCGGCGAAGTCGTTCGCCTTCGCGTGATAGCCGCCCTTCACCCAATCGCGAAACTGGTCGCTCTTCAGCACGTCGCCCTCGGCGCTGACCACGGTGTTCCAGTCGCCGGTGCCGATCGTCAGCACGTCCTTGCCGTCCTTCTGCGACCACGCGCAGGTGTTCGGCTTGGACTCCCACTCGCGGAACTTCTTGTCCCACGTCACGCAGCCGCCCTTGTCGTCGACGATGTGCACGCCACCGTTGGAGCCTTCGCTGCACACGAGCGCGGCCTTGCCCTTGCGATAGCCGGCGGCACCCGAGCCGACGACGAGCGCGCCGTTCTCGACGACGAAGATCATCGTCACGTACGACGTACCGCCCTTCATCGAGCCCTCGGTGATCGCCTCCGAGAACCGAGCCGCACACGGCGACTCGAGCGCGAAGCCGAGCTCTTGATCCTTGTCGCCGCCGTTCACGGTGGCCTTGCCTGCTTTGATCTCGAGCGCGACCGGATCACCGGCCATCGAGGTGTACGTCTTCTTGTTGCTCTGTAGATGCATGCGCGTGAACCATGCTCCGTCCCACAGCTTCGCGGCGTCCTTCGGCATCCACGCGGTGAATGCGGAGGGTCCGTTGCTGGTGTCGCCGCTATCTCCGGTCGTCTTCTTCTTGCAGCCACTCGCGAGTGCCGCGAAGGTCATGCCGACTGCGATCCACGTCTTCATCCTCATCCGGACGGAGACTCGCACGAAGTAGTCGCGTCGTGGACGGCCGGAATCATCAGCCGTCGATCGCGGCGAGAACGTCCTCGATTCGTGCGGGCTTGAGCAGATGGCGATCGAAGCCTGCGAGCCGCGAGGTCTCGCGGTCCTCGGCGGTTCCGTACCCCGTCACCGCGATCAGTCGCAGATGTCGGGTCGTTGGATGTCCGCGGAGGCAACGCGCGACTTCGAAGCCGTTCACGTCCGGAAGGCCGATATCGATCAACGCGACATCGACTCTGGTGTTCTGCGCGACCGTGATCGCTTCCGATCCAGAGGAAGCCTCGAGAACGTCGAAGCCATGCGTGCGCAGCATCTCGCCGAGGAGGAAGCGCGCATCTTCCGCGTCTTCACACACGAGAACACGCCGCGGCACACCCGATGACGAACGCGGTTCCATGTCCCCGCACTAGATGTGGGGGACCTGCCGCGAATCGTCACCAACTTTCGTCTGAGAGAAACTCTAGTCCGTGTTCGGGTTCACACGGACCACGTAAGAGACGCGTTGCGATACGTTCCGCCTTACCCGGTCGAATGCGGATCTTGTTTGTCGATGATGATCCGTACGTGCTCGCTGCGCTGTCGCTCGCGCTTCGTCCCGAGCAATCTCCGTGGGAGATGGTGTTCGCGCTCGGCGGCGAAGCAGGGCTCGCGCATCTGCACGCCGATCAGTTCGACGTGCTCGTGACCGAGCTGCGTATGGCCGGTGTCGACGGTGTCGCGCTGTTTCGCTACGCGCGCGAGAAGTCACCGAGTACGGTTCGAGTCGCGCTCAGCGCGTGGGTCTATCCAGGACTCGACGCGCACATCGCGCTGGCGAAGCCATGCAAGCTGTCCGATCTGCGCGACGCGCTCGCGGACATCGCGACCTATGTGCGGCCCTCGGCTTAAGCTGCGGCAGCGATGACGGCAGGACGGATCATGGTCTCGACCACGACCGGAACGCTGAGCGAGTTGATGATCAGGCAGTAGCGCTTCGCATCTTCGAGTGTCTCCTCGACGCGATCGATGTTGCCGCCGACCTCCATGTCGAGCGAGAGCACGATCGAGGAGAAGATCAAACCCTGCGACGACCGCTCCACCGTTCCATTCAGGCCCGCGTTCCACGCGACGAGCTCGACGCCATCGCGCGCGCAAAAAGCCTCGAACGTCGTCAGCATGCAGAGTCCGAGCGACGACAACAGCAGGTGCTCGGGCGACCACGCGGTCGCGTCTCCGTTCATCTCGGAGGACGGCCCGCCATCCAGCGCCGCGCGCGGTGGCGCTTCGACGCGTGCACGCGACGCGAACGTACGGCTGATCGTGGCGCTGTAGTGGTGGGGGAACGGGACGGGCATGGCGACCAAAGGAGCAGGAAGCACGCCAGTGCACCACGTAGGTGTTCGTGCGCCCGTGCCTCGGCGCACGGTCGATCGCACTCCGCGAGATCCTGGAGAAACGCGTGAATGCGTCACGTTTCGTCCAAACGTAGAGCGCCTCGGATGTGCGCCGAGCGCCATCGCACGGGTAGCGATGGCATGTCCGCTGCAGCCGTCGTTGTTCATGGAAACGCGATCCCGAACGCAGGACGCGAGTTGGCTACGACGCACGTCGTGGAAGCTGGGCTCCGTCTTCGGTGCGGTCGCGAAGCGGCTCGCCGCACCGAGCATCCCGATCAGCGCCGTGCTCCTCGCGCGGTCCTCTGGAACCGTGACCGTGCGTCCCGAGCAATCGATCGCAGACGTAGCGCACATGTTCGTCGCGGCTCGCGTGAGCGAGGTGCCCGTGATGGATCACGGCGTCGCCCTCGGCGTGGTCACGCGCAACGCGGTGGGAAAGACGCTCGAGCTCGATGGGCCACATACGCCGGTGGGCCTCGTGGCACTGAGCGATGTCGTCGTGGTCGAGCCCGACACGGCGCTCGAGGACGTTCGCGCGGAGCTCGAAGGACACCCGGGCGCGGTCGCGCTCGTGCTCGATCACGGATCGCTCATCGGCATGGTCACGCGCGAACAACTCGACGCGTACCTGGTGAACCTGCACACGCGAGCGGCATGAACATGGTGGGCGGCGGGACGCGCGAAGGGTGGCGCGCCGCGGGCGGGCTCGTTCCGTGGGCGCTCCGATCCGCTTTCGGACAAATCTCGGACAAGACAATCGGCGCGCGTTTGATGCTGCCCGCGGGACAATCCGCAACCCCGGTGCGGCTGTGTCGGCCACGAACGGCCGCGCGATCCGCAACCCCGGTGCGGCAAGCGGCGCGAAATTCACAACGTTGCGCCGTTCAGCAGCCGCGAACAGCGCTCAATCTTTGGGAGCGGGACCCCAGTCGACGCCCGTTGCCGAGCCCGACCACACTTTGATCGCTTTGCCGGTGCCGTCCGCGTTGGCGATGAACACGCCCTGGCCCGATCGCGCGAAGGCGATCGCGCGGCCGTTGGGCGAGAACGCGGGTTCCTCGTTGTTGCCCTCGCCCTGCGTGATGCGAACCATCGCCTTCGTGTCGAGGTCGAGCGTGACGATGTCGTAGCGACCGCCATCCCGGGTCGTGTACGCGATGATCTTCTTGCCCTTCGCGGGCGACCACGTCGGCGTCGTGTTGTACGAGCCGTTGAACGAGACCTGCTTCGCGCCGCCACCGGAGGCAGAGGCGACGAAGATCTGCGGGCCACCGTTTCGATCGGAGACGAATGCGATCGAGCCGCCGTCGGGAGACCACGCGGGCGAGGTGTCGATCGCTTTGTCGTTGGTCAGGCGCGAGAGCACCGAGCCGTCACTCGCGTTGATGATGTAGATGTCCGGGCTGCCGTCTTTGGACAAGGTCAGCGCGATCTTGCTGCCATCGGGTGACCACGATGCGCCCGTGTTCATCCCGCGGTGCTTGCTGATCTGCTTGGGCCGGCCACCACCCGCGTTCCCCACGTAGAGGTCCGGGTTGTTGCGCATGAAGCTCGTGTACGCGATCTGTCCGCCCGACGGAGAGAATGCCGGGAGGATGTTCGTCGAGCTGTTGTTCGACACCGAGTACGCGCCGTTGCCGTCGAAGTCCATCGCGTAGATCGCGGACGCCTTCTTGCCCTTTACGGTGAACGCGATCTTCGATCCGAAGAAGCCGGCTTCGCCCGTGTAGTACTTCACGACCTCGTTGCACCAGCGGTGAACGATCTGTCGCGTGTTCGAGCCCGCACGCTTGTAGGACTTCGTCAGCACGGCGGTCGCGCCCTTGCTGACCTCGTAGAGACGGAACTCGATGTCGGTCGCCGTCGCGCTGTACTTGATCACGCCGAGCGCGCCGACGTCTTTCCACTTCTGTGGATCGATCGCGAGGCCCGGGGTTTGATCGAGGAAGCTCGCGGGATCGAGCACCTTGAACACGCCGGCGACGGACATGTCGAAGGACTCGACTTGCGCGATCTCCTTCGCGACCGCGTCGGTGCCGCCGACCGCGAGCGCGAGAGGGTACTTGCCCTTCTGCGTCGCGTTGACGTCGATCACGACGCCCTGCTGCGCGCTCACCGTGGAAACGTCGACGAGGAGCGCGCTCGCGAGGAGCGCGGTGATCAGTGTTGTGCGGTGAACTTGAAGCATACGAACTTGGTGGTTAGCGCGCGAAGCAGGTGCGTGGGCACCTCTTCGGGGTTCTCGTTGCGCTTCTTCTTCAGCTCTTTGAGCGCGTTCTCGGCGAGCGGCTGCAAATCGCCGTCGCCCTCGACCTTGAACGTCGTCTGCGGGATCTTGCCTTCCTTCGTGAGCTGGATGCAACCGACCGGTGCTTCTGCACCTGCCTTCGCGAGCTCGGGAGCGCTCCACTGCAGATCGGCCACGAGGCGCTGGAAGTAGGGATCGCCCTTCGTCACGTCGCCCATTCCGAACTGGCTTCCGTCGAACGCGCCGACGGCCTCGCTCTCCTTGCCCACGTCGGTGTCGGGATCCTGATCACGTCGGTACTTCGCCAACGGATCGACTTTTTCGTCGGGCTTCTTCTTCTCGTCCTTCTTTTCGTCTTTTTTCTCGTCGACCTTCTTCGTCTCGTCGCGCGACACACCCTCGGGCTTCACCTCGGGGTTCGGAGCCTGCTTCACTTTCTGCGGCTGCTTCGGCGCGTTCGGCTTCTTGTAGGCGAGCGATGCCTCGATCGATTCCATGTCATCGAGCGCGGGCCCCGTCGCTGCGCGCGAGTCGCTCATGAGCACCGTCGGAACGCACAGCGCCGCGGTCAGGAGCACTGCTCCGAACCCAGCCATCACATGCATTTCTCCGTTGCGCATATCTCGTTAAACGTTTGGTCGCCCAGCTCGCCCTATTTCAGGCTGTTACTTCTTCAGGTCGAGCTCGCCGAGCTTTGTTGCGAGGTTAGCGTCCTCCGTAGCCTCGGTGAGCATCATCACCTTCGTCACTCCGGCGTTCTTCGCGACGGCCATTGCAGTGATGACGATGCCGTAGGGCAGGGATTCATCGGCCTCGATGTAGAGCTCGCTCTCCTTCTGCACGCGCTCGTTTGCTTTGAGCTTCGTCTGGAGATCTTGCCACGTGATCAGGGTTCCACCGAGGTGGATCTTCTGCGCCTTGTCGATCGAGAGAACGAGCTTGCCCTCGGGATCCTCGATGTTCTTCGCGGTGACCTGCGGGAGATCGAGATCGACGCCGGTGTTCATCATCGGCGCGGTGATCATGAAGATGATGAGGAGCACCAGCATGACGTCGACGAGCGGCGTCACGTTGATCTCGCTGTTCAGTTCTCCGTCGCCGCCTGCGCTCATTCCCATGGTGTCACCTCAGGAAGTGTCGCTTGATGATGTTCAGGTAGTCGTGCTCGAACGTCTCCATCTCGGAGCGCTGCACTTTGATCCGGCGCATGAAGTAGTTGTAGGCCATGACCGCGGGGATCGCGGCGACGAGACCGATCGCGGTGGCGAACAGTGCTTCGGCGATGTGCGGACCGACGACCTTCAACGTCGCTGCGCCCGAGGATTGCGAGATATCGACGAAGGCGAACAAGATGCCGACGACGGTGCCGAACAGTCCGATGAACGGCGCCGCCGAGCCGGTGGTCGCGAGGAATGGAACCATCGACTCGAGCTTGGTGAGCTCGACGGTCTGTGCGCGTCGCAACGCGCGCTCGATGCTCGCGAGGCTGCCTTCGCGATCGCCTTTGAGCGTGTCGTCGCTCGAGAGCTTCGCGAGCTCCGTATATCCCGCAACAAACATCTGCGAGACGGGGCTGTTACGCAGGTTTTGCGCGTGTTTGTAGATCTGCTCGATGTCGCGCGACTTCCAAAACGACTCGTTGAACCGAGAGGTCTCGTTCGCCGCGCGGTTCAGGTAGAGCGTCTTGTAGATGATGATGTAGAGCCCCCACACGAACATGATGGCGAGCAGCACCATCACGACCTGCACGATCCAGTGCGCGTGTTTGAAGAGCTCGACGATGTCCAAGCTCGCGCCCAGAACCGCCGGCGTCGATGTTGCGGAAAGTCCAGGCATAACGAGTTTTTCGTCGATAGCACGCGTGCGCTGCACGGGTCAAATCGCGCATCATCTATGCGTGCGCGCGTTCGTAGTGCTCATCGCGTTTGCGAGCGCGTGCGTCCCCGTGGATGGTGGCGCCGTGGAGCTGTCGTGGAAGCTGCGGCCCGCATCCAGCGAGCTTCCCGACAAGTTCGTCGAGTGTGTGTCCGGGCTGGAAGGCACGAATCCCGTGACGCGGATTCGACTGTTCTGGGACGTGGACGGCCAGAAGGGGTCGGCATCGTGGCGTTGCGACGACAACCACGGTGTAACCGGATTTGATCTACCGGAGGGATCCGCACTGCTGTCGATCGCTCCCGAGTGTGCCGAAGGTCCCGCATCACCGTTCACCTACACGGCGCCCGCACCGGAAAAGCGTCGCGTGATCTCCGGCGATACCGTGAGCTTGGGCGCTGTCGAGGTCGTGTTGCGGGTGTCTTACTGTGGCCAACAGCCCTGCATCTGCGAGTGATTTGCGCTCGATCACACGTTCCGGCACGATGCTGGCGCGGCGATTGCCTAGTAACGGCAAGTGAAGCAACCTGTGGCCGTACCGTCCAACTGCGGCCTGTACACTAAGTACCCGAGGGGAGAACCAATGAAGAAACTTGTCCTAGTAGCGCTCACGGCAATGGTCGCCATGGCGGCCAGCGGCTGCATCATCACCAGCGGCGACGATGCACCTGAAGAGGATGCGGTCATCACTGCGAAGTGGTCGATCAAGAACATCGCGTCCAACGACAACAGCCTGCCGTGCCCCCCAGGCACCACGACCGCAGCGCTCTACAACCAAGTCATCGACGACAACGGGAACCTCATCGGTCAACCCGCGATCGATCTCTTCAACTGCAGCGATTTCCAGGGCGCCAGCGATCCGCTCGTCCCGGACATCTACCAGTCGTGGGTCGAGCTGACCTCGGACAACGGTGCGGACATCTACGCGCGCTCGCTCTCGGCGATCGTCGACGTCATCGATGTCGACAAGACGTTCGAGACCACGATCCTCGAGGATGGTGGCTACTTCGAGCTCGACTGGACACTGCGTGCAGCGGTCGGCGGTGCGACGCTGACGTGTGCGGCCGCGCAAGCGGACGGTGTCGGCGTGCTCACGACGGTGACGAACGGAACGGCGTCGAAGGATGACCAGCTCGACTGCGCGCCGGGCTACGGCGTGACCGCGGGTCTGCTCATGGGTTCGTACACGGTCGAAGTCTCGGCGATCAACACCGCGGGCGAAGGCCTCGGTGAGGGCACGATCAAGACCGCGCAGCTCATCGACGATCGGAACGCGGTGACCGACCTCGGCCACTTCGACCTGCCGATCGACTGATCAGCCGTCGTGATCGACCGCAGCGCCCGCCCCGTACGGCGGGCGTTGTTCGTTTCGGAGTACAACGAAGCATGGCCGCGAACCGTGCGAGGCATCGCGCCGGACAACTTCGGACAAATCTCGGACAAGACGCTGTCTCTCGCCCAGTGGAACAATCGGGCGTACCGAGCGGGATCCCGCAACCCCGGTGCGGCTTCCCGCAACCCCGGTGCGGTTTCCCGCAACCCCGGTGCGGTTTCCCGCAACCCCGGTGCGGTTTCCCGCAACCCCGGTGCGGCGTTCCGCGCGACGATCTTCGGCAACCCCGGTGCGGATCGCAGGCGTAACCATGCGACTTGCCGTGTGCCTCTCGCTGCTCGCGTCGTGTGTTCTCTCCAGTGATGATGAAGGAGACTCGCGGTGCGGTGACGGCTTCGTCGATCCGGGCGAGGCATGCGATGACGGCAACTCGATCGCCAACGACGGGTGCAGTGCGTGCGTCATCGATGTCGTGCCGCGGATGATCGACGTGACCTGGCAGTTCCGCGCGCTCACCACGGCCAGCAATACGTCGTGTCCGGTGGGCGCCGAGAGTGCCGAGGTGTCGACCACGCAGGTCGATGCGGCAGGGGCGGCGATCGGACCCGAGCGTACCGATCCGTTTCCGTGCTCGGTCGGCGCGGCCGGCATTCCGTTCGAGATCGATCAGCTCGGCGGCCTGGTCGAGACGACCGTCCGGTTCTCGGGGCCGAACGGGTCGTATGGCGCATCGCTGCCCGAGATCGTCGATGTCACGCTGATGGATCGCGAGGTCCCGTTCGTGGTGTTCACCGATGCGGGGTACGTCGCGCTCGAGTGGTCGTTGTCGGGCGTGTCGTGCGCCGACGACGGAACCGGGAACACGATCGATGACCTCGAGGTCACCACGACGAACATGCAGAAGACCTATGTCGATCACTTCGCGTGCGAAGACGCTCACGGGCTCACGGGCGGTGTGCTCGCGGGCTCGTACAGCGTCACCGTTCGCGCGATGAGCCAGGACACGGAGGTCGCGGTCGCGACGATGACCGGCGTTGTCGTCGGGGACCACAACCGCGTCACCTCGCTCGGTGTGATCGACCTCGTCGCCCCCTAGTTCCGTCTGCTAAGGTCCAGGACGTGAAGCAGCGCCGGTTCCAGTTCTCGAACCTCGGGATCACGCGCGGTGCGCTGATCGTCCTCGGCCTCGAGCTGGGCGTGTCGCTGATCTGGCTGCTCTCGAAGCAGGACGCTCGCGCCACGATCGCAGAGTGGGCGCTCGCGTTCCCGTCGAACGTGTTCGAGCACGGTCGCGTTTGGACGCTGCTGACGAGCCCACTGCTCGAGACCAGCTTCATCTCGCTGCTGATGCTCGGGTTCGTGATGTTCATGTTCATCCCGACCCTCGAGCGATTCTGGGGCACCGCGAGGTTCGTTCGGTTTGTGATCTTCACGTCCCTGGCGGGCACCGTGTGCGGAACGCTCGTCGGCTGGCTGCTCGGCACCGATTATCCGATCGCCGGACTCTCGCCGTTCCTCTACGCGTCGTTCGTCGCGTTCGGGATCGTCTACGCGAAGCAACCGGTACAGTTCTTCGGCGTCCTGCCGCTGACGGGCCGGCAGCTGATGTACGGCATCATCGCGTTCCTCACGCTCTACGTCGTGCTCCAGCAGCTATGGGCACAGGGCGCAGCCTTCGCGGGCGCGATGGCGGTTTCGGCGCTGATGGTGTCGAAGTTCTCGCCAGGGCTCATGTGGAAGAAGTGGCGGATCCAGCGAGCACGGGCGAAGTTGACGGTCATGCAGGGTGGCGTCACGTCCAAGAAGCGCCCCGACGAGCAGAAGTACCTGAACTAATGGTACGGTCGCCCTGATGGAGCAGGGTGACGATCCCCAGTTCGAGTCCGGTACGGGCCTGACCACGCTGTTCGAAGGCGAATGGGCAACCGTCCGCCGACTCCGGAAGGGCAAGCTCGTCGTCACCAACGGTCCCGACCAAGGTCGCGAGATCGAGATCCTGAAGCCGCGCGTGACCGGCGGCCGCTCGATCATCAGCGACCTCGTCGTGCAGGACAAAGCGGTGTCGGGCTCTCACTTCGAAGTGAGCGCGCGCGATGACGGCTATCGCCTTCGCGATCTGAACTCGCGCAACGGCATCTTCGTCGGCGATCTGCGCGTGCGCGAGGTCTACCTCCGCCCCGGCACGATCTTCCGCATCGGCCACACGAACATCCAGTTCCAGACGCTGCAGGATGTCGTCGAGATCGAGCTGTCCAAGAAGGACCGCTTCGACATGATGCTCGGCGCGTCGCCTGCGATGCGCGAGATCTTCGCGCACCTCGAGAAGGTCGCGCCGTCGGAGCTCACCTGCCTCATCACCGGCGAGACCGGCACGGGCAAAGAGATGGTCGCGCGAGCGCTGCACAACGCGAGCGCACGCAAGAGCAAGCCGTTCGTCGTGCTCGACTGCGGTTCGATCCCGCGAGAGCTCATCGAGTCGACGTTGTTCGGTCACGAGAAGGGCTCGTTCACCGGCGCCGTCAACCAGCACGACGGCTGCTTCATGCAGGCGAACGGCGGCACGATCTTCCTCGACGAAATCGGCGAGCTCGACATCTCGCTGCAGCCCAAGCTGTTGCGCGTTCTCGAGCAGCGCGAGATCAAGCGCGTCGGCGGCGATCGTACGTACAAGGTCGACGTCCGCGTCCTCGCTGCCACGAACCGCGATCTTCGCGAAGAGGTCAACAAGGGCACGTTCCGCGAGGATCTGTACTTCCGCCTCTCGGTCGTTCACGTCGAGCTGCCGCCGATGCGCGAGCGCCGCGAGGACATCCCGGGCCTCGCGAATCACTTCTTGCGCGAGGTCGCTTCGCGCCGCGGCATGACGATGTCGTGGTCGCAGGATGCGATGGCCGCGATGATGAGCCACCAGTGGCCCGGCAACGTCCGCGAGATGCGCAACGTCGTCGAGCGCGCGGCCGCGCTCAGCGACGGGCCGGTGATCACGCGTGCGGACCTCGTGTTCGGTCGCGAGATGGGGCCGTCGATCGTCGTGTCGCACGATCTCGCGCAAGCGGGCGCTCAAGCAGCACAGCGTGCTGCGGCGCAGCTCGCTGGCGTGGACATGCCGCATCAACAAGGACCGGCGATCTTCGACGCTGCGCTGCTCAAGGCGGGCCTCGGGTTCAAGCAAGCGAAGCAGACCGTCGTCGACGCGTTCGAGATCGCGTATCTCGGCGCGCTCATGATCCGCAACGACGGCAACATCACTCGCTCGGCGCAAGAAGCCGGGCTCACGCGCTATCATCTGCGCGAGCTCTTGAAGCGTCACGGCCTCAAGGGCGGCGACGCCGAATAGCTCGCACAGAGCGGCCTCGAGGGCGGCGACGGCGACTGCTCGCGTGCCCTCGAGCACGGCGACGTGATCGAGACGACCGAGGTCGCGTTTGGTGAACGGGAAGGGACACGAAGTGCAACCAGTCGTGAGTGGTCGCTTCTCGGGGTGGAGCGCTCGCACTCCTGGGGGTGAGAGTGATGACTGTGGAGTCTTGCGCGGTTAGCGCTGGCCGAACACTTGCTCTACATCGGCGACGTGAAGCCGATCGTCCTCGCCATCGTCGTCGCGAATCTCGCTGGGTGTGCGGTCGACGAACAGCCCGAGGGCTTCGGCGACGATCTCGGCACGCCGGAGAATCCGATTCCGATGGCCGAGTCGTATGCGGTGCAGACGCGCGTGCAACTCGCGCTCGACATGCCGCAGGTGACGACCGCGATCACGAGCCTCCGCGCGTTCTCGCAGTCCGCCGCGCACGCGTTGCTCGCGCGATCGACGCAAGCGTGGATCCCGACGCTGCCGACCACGCTGCGCAATAACCTCGAGGGCTACATCGACGCCGAGCTCGACAAGGTGAAGTTCGCGACGAAGACGCTGCGTCAGGCGATGGGCGAGATCGCGACGATCTCGGAGACGGTGATGTCGACGTTCACGATCGAGAGCTCGCTCTCGATCTCGCCGACCGCGGTCGTGCACTCGCTGATGGGGCTCAACTTCACGCCGTCGAACCTCGACATCGTGATCCCGATCGGTGGCTTGAACGCCGACGACATCTTGCAGCGTCCGACGGCGAGCGTCGGCACGGGGGGCGCTCTGACGATCGGTGATCAGCGTTTCGGTCTCGCGTTCGGCAATCACGCGTGGCAGGCGATCAACCTCGCGAGCACGACGTTGTTCGGTGGCGATCTGTCGATCCTGACGAGCGTCGATTGCGGTGCCGTGTCCCGTGCGGTCGCGGCGAAGTGCGTCTCCGGCACCTGCATCGGTCACGCGAGCGAGCTCGAGGGTGTCTGCAAGAGCGGCCTCTCCGCCCTCGTCGAGGGTCTGCGGAGCCAGGTCACCCCGATCCAGCTCGCGAACATCCACTTCGCGAGCGGTGCCGCGCGTCTCGTCGACGACGGATCGGATGGCATCGCCGATCGCATCGTCGAGGGAGCGTGGGACGCCGAGACCGATGCCGGCCAGGGCGCACGACCGGTGACCGCGACGTTTCTCGCCTTCGACTGATCGCTGTCGCGTTTCGCTGCACCCCTACAGCAGCTCTGCACGTGCGCGCCGTGTAGCCTAGTGACGTGGAGTTCCCGGAGTTTCTCTTCGGCGACGAGCAATCGGTTGTCGACGCGGCGGATGCGGCGGGCATCGCGTGGGCGGACATCTACCGGCGCACGCGAACGTTCGCGCCTGGCTCGCTGCGCACCGTGAAGCCCGGAGAGCTCGTCATCGTCCACGACGGCACGCTCGATCCGTTCACGCCGCGCTGGCGTTTGTTCGGTGCAGCATTCGCCGTCACCGCCGGTGCACTCGCGCTCGACGCGGTCGATCGTGATGCGTTCTATGCGGCATCGCTCGCGACACCGTGGGGAGCACTCGCGGCATCGATCCGGCATCGACCGCCGAACACGGTGGCGGTCACCACGGCGCGCGCGCGGGCGGTGTTCGCTGCATGGCCGGAGCTCGCCGGGCTACGCTTCGTGGGGGCGGCCAAACGGATGCCCTCGGTGATCCAGTTCCCCGAACCCGAGCCCGTCAGCATCAGCCTCGACGCGCTGATCAATCAGCTGTTCTCGGGGCCGCTCACGATCTGGGGCCCTCAGCTCGGTACGGCGCGGTTGCGTCTCGAGCATGCCCTCGACGCGATGGCGGCTGCGTCGCCGGACGAAGCACGGCATCGGCTGGCCGCGCGCATGCTGACTCTCGCGCGCGAGAATCGCCGAACGAAGGGCACGCGCGCCGAGGATCCCGCGCGAATCGCGGCGACTCTCGCAGCGCTATCGACCGATGAGCTCGGCGCACTCGTCCCGGGCATCACGCCGGATCTGATGTCGGTGCTGTACACGTTGGTCGACGACGCCCACGCGACGGGCTAGCGGATGTTTCCTGCGAGCTGGAAGATCGGCCAGTCGATCGCAGCGTACGTGCCGACGAGCGTGCCGATCGCGATCAGCGCGACGGCGATCGGCATGCGTGGGTGCAGCTTTCGCTTGATCATCGAGACCACGATCAGCGCCGCGACGGCGATCAGCGACAGGTAGCCCCATGCAGGCGACAACGCGATGCGCGTCACGAGCGGCAGCGGCGCTTGAAACGATGCGTACATCCCGCGAAACGACTCGAGCGACGTTACGAGCCACGCGTACAACGTCACCACGAGCCCCGCGACGGCGTAGCTCAGGTTCGCGAGAGTGCGCATCGGTGGCAATGGTCCGGACGGGGAGCGTTCCCCTGCGGTCGCAACATGAATCGAAGGCCCGACGGCCTTGTTCCGCGCTTCGGACACATCTCAAAGAGGACAAACGGCGCTTCGGACACATCTCGGACAGGACAATGCGACTGGGATTGAACCGTTTTCCGACCTCTCCGTAACCCCGGTGCGGCGCTGGACGAATCTCGGACAGGACAAACGGCGCTTCGGACACATCTCGGACAGGACAATGCGACTGGGATTGAACCGTTTTCCGACCTCTCCGTAACCCCGGTGCGGCGCTGGACGAATCTCGGACAGGACAAACGGCGCTTCGGACACATCTCGGACAGGACAATGCGACTGGGATTGAACCGTTTTCCGACCTCTCCGTAA
>JBGARE010000031.1:30926-111583 GCA_044230415.1 Kofleriaceae bacterium | reverse complement strand
CGCCGACCGTGGTCTTCGCGGTCATCTTCCACGCCTTGCCCGCAGGCTCGACGACGAATGCTTCCTTGTCGCCGACGACGACCACGATCGACTTGCCGTCCCACGCACCGACCTCGATGCGCGCCTTCGCCATCGGTGCGAGCTTCACCGTGCCTTGCTTGCCGAGCGCGAGCGTTCCATCGGGCGCGAGCTCGATCGTGTCCTTCGCGCCATCTCCATCGATGTCCTCGCTCAGCGTGACGATCGGCGCCGCGTGCGCGGATGTCGCGAGAAGCAATCCGAGGAGAGGGGCGCTGCGCATCGACGGAATCTAGCAGACACGCCCGCTCGCCAACGATTGCAGTCAGATCGACCCGCGCGGCGGCGCGTCGCATCGCGGGCGCGCGCATCGCGGGCGCGCGCGCATCGCGGGCGCGCTAGCATCGACCGATGCGCGGATGGTGGGTCGTGTTTGCTCTCGCGGCCTGTGGCAACGACAAGCCCCTCGAGCAACAGACCCCGCGCGATCCGAACGCCACACCACCGGCGAGCGCACGACAGCCGCAGGCACAGACCCCGCGTGCGCCGCAGAGCAACGACGCGGTCACGCCACAGCCATTCCACCAGCAGGCCGAAGGCGCCGCGAAGCCCGCCGAAGCGATCGTCAAGAAGTACCGAGCGACCTGGGCGAACGTCCGCAGCCAGCCCTCGACGTGCTGGTTCTTCAGCGGGCCCGCGGGGCGCGACACGCCGCTCGGCGCGCACCTCGAGGTGCGCATCGAGAGCCAGCACGCCTGGATGACCTGGAGCAAGGCCGCGTTCGAAGGGACCTGGGGCGACCGAACGATCGACGTGCTTCGCCTCGCGACGCACAGCTATCAAGGTACGTGGGTGATCTCGGAGCGGCTGCGAGGCACCGTGAAGGAGAAGGCGATCCACGCCACGTATAGGTACGAGGAGTGCCAAGAAGGAACGACGTGTCCGGGGGAGTGCACGATCACGGCAGACGTACTCCTCGTCGAGGAGTGATCGTCGACCGTCCGCCGTCGAGCGGACAGCGTCGAGCGGACAGCGTCGAGCGGACATCGTCGAGCGGACATCGTCGGGCGGACATCGTCGAGCGGACATCGTCGAGCGGACAACGTCGCGGACATCGTCGCGCGGACAACGTCGAGCGGACCGTTCGACAAGGCGCGTGCTAGCGTGCGCGCGTGTTCTCGCCGGCCGACTATCACTACGAGCTCCCGCCCGAGCTGATCGCGCAGGAGCCCGCGGCGGAGCGCGATGCATCGCGGCTGTTGCACGTGCACGCCGACGGCGCGCTCTCGGATCACGCGTTCGCGGACATCGTCGAGCTGCTGCCCCCCGACGCGATCATCGTCGCGAACGATACCCGTGTGATCCCGGCGCGCGTCCTCGGCCACAAGGACACCGGCGGCGCCATCGAGCTGTTCTTTCTCGAACCCGCGCCCGAGGTCGCTGCGAACGCGTGGCGTTGTCTCGCGAAGGGCACGCTGCGCCCGGGGATGACCGTCACCGTCGGCGATATGGGCTTCCCGGTGCTCGCGCCGCGCGCGAGCGATGGCTCGATCGTGGTCGGCGCGCCGGCGGATCTCCTCGGCTTCCTCGAGCGCCACGGCCACATTCCGTTGCCGCACTACATCGCGCGCGACGATCGCCCCGAGGATCGCGAGCGCTATCAAACGATGTTCGCGCGCGTGCCGGGCGCCGTGGCCGCGCCCACCGCGGGCCTCCACATGACGCCGCAGATCCGCGACCGACTGCTCGCGCGCGGCATCCAGCTCGCGACCCTGACGCTGCATGTCGGCTGGGGGACGTTCGCGCCGATCCGCGTGGATGACGTTCGCCAGCACGTGATGCACCGCGAGCGATTCGCGATCTCCGACGAGCTGGTGGCGCTCGTCGCCTCGGGGCGCCCGATCGTCTCGCTCGGCACGACGGCGATGCGCGCGCTCGAAGCGGCCGCGGTCGGCGATCGGCAGCTACGCGCGGGCGAGGGCAGCACGGACATCTTCATCTATCCGGGCTCGGGTCACACGTTTCGCATCGTCGATCATTTGATCACCAACTTTCATCTGCCCGAGAGCACGCTCCTGATGCTCGTGTGTGCCTTCGCCGGGACCGAGCGGATCCGCGCCGCGTATCGCCACGCCGTCGCGCAGCGCTATCGCTTCTTCAGCTACGGCGACGCGACGCTCCTGCATCGCGCGCCGCGGTGATCGAGGCGTTTGGCTACAGCTCGTCGTCGGCGGACGGCGCAGCTTCGATGCCAACCGGGGCGGCCTATCCGATGAGCGAGGTGCGCGGGCAGGGACGGAGCCTCATCGTGCGCGTGCGCCCGAGCCAATGTCTCGGAGGCGCGAGCGGCCGGTACGCGCGGTCGGCATCGGTGGACGTCCTGCTCGTGCATTCGTAGTCCACCTCGATCGTTTCCCTCGCTCCGCGACCCACGTATAACCGCGCGCCCGCATGATGTTCGAGCTCCCCACGCCTGGCTTCTCGTTCGAGCTTCTCGCGACGCTCGGCAAGTCGCGCGCCGGCATCCTGCACACACCGCGCGGCGACATCCCGACGCCGGTGTTCATGCCCGTCGGGACCGCCGGTACGGTGAAGGGCATGACCGCGGACGAGCTCCGCGCCGAGCCACTCGACGCGAAGATCATCCTCGGGAACACCTATCACCTCTATCTGCGACCGGGTCTCGAGGTGATGGAGATCGCGGGCGGGCTGCATCAGTTCCAGAAGTGGGACCGCCCGATCCTGACGGACAGCGGCGGGTTCCAGGTGTTCTCGCTGTCGGGCATCAACGAGATCGATGACGAAGGCGTCACGTTCCGCTCGCACATCGATGGCAGCAAGCATCGGCTGACCCCCGAGGTCAGCATGCAGATCCAGAAGGTGCTCGGGTCGGACATCGCGATGTGCTTCGATCAATGTCCGCCCGGCGACGCACCGGCCGACGTGCAAGAGGTCGCGCTCGCGCGGACCACACGTTGGGCGGCGCGCTGCAAGGCGGCACCGCACGCCGTGGGGCAGGCAGTGTTCGGGATCGTGCAGGGCGGCATCGACGTCGAGCGACGCAAGCGCCACATGGCCGAGATCACGGCGCTCGACTTCGATGGCTACGCGCTCGGCGGGCTCGCGGTGGGGGAGAAGGTCGAGGACACGTACCGCGTGCTCGACGAGGTCGCGCACCTCCTGCCCACGGAGCGCCCGCGCTACTTGATGGGTGTCGGGACCCCCACCGACCTCGCGACCGGCATCGCCGCGGGCATCGACATGTTCGATTGCGTGATGCCGACCCGGAACGCGCGGAACGGCTACCTGTTCACGCAGTCGGGGCAGCGCGTGAACATCCCCAATGCGGCAAACCGCACGGACCTCGGGCCGGTCGACCCGGAGTGCCCGTGCTCGACGTGCCGGACGCACTCGCGCGCGTACCTGCGACATCTTTACCAGGCCAAAGAGATCCTCTACGCGCGCCTCGCAACTCTGCACAACCTCACGTTCTACGCACGTCACGTACGTGCGATCCGGGACCGGATCCTCGCCGAAGGGACCCGTGTGTAGCCATGGGCTCGATGTGCTTGACCCCCCAGAGTCCCGGTGCTACGAACCCCTGCGTTTTCCGGTGCCTAGCGCACCAACCGTGTTCACTACGAAGGAGCTCCGATGCAAGGCGGCGGTATGTCGATGATCGTGATGATGCTGGCGATGTTCGGCATCTTCTATTTTCTTCTGATCCGCCCCCAGGTGAAGCGTCAGAAGGAGCAGCAGGCGATGCTCTCGAAGCTCGGCAAGGGCGACGAGATCATCACGCGCGGCGGTGTGATCGGAAAGATCACCGGCGTGACCGACGACAACACGATTCTCGTCGTCGAGCTTCAAGAGAAGGTTCGCGTTCGCATTCCCCGCGCCTACGTCGATGGTCGTTGGGAAGGCAAAGTCCCGGCGAGCTCCTCGTCGACGTCGTCCGCCGCGTAGTCCAGTCGATTCGTTTCGCTCCGTTCGAGGTGGTTCATGGATCGTAGTCTCAAGTGGCGCACGCTCGGGTTACTCCTGAGCATCGTGATGTGCGTCGGCGTTCTCGCGCCGAGCTTCTTGCGCGATGGCGAATTGCCGTCGTGGTTCCCCTTCTCCAAGAAGATCAACCTCGGCCTGGACCTCCAGGGCGGATTGCACATCGTCTACAGCATCGATCTCGATCGAGCCGTCGAGGACCGGGCACACGAGATCAAGCGCGACCTCGATGCGCGCTTCATCGACGACAAGATCAAGGCGACGGTGAACACGCCGACGATCCCGATCGGGTCGGTGACCATCGCGCTCGAAGACGCGACCAAGAAGGAGCAGGTCGAAGCGGCGATCAAGAGCGACTACGGCTCGATCACCACGACGGTCGAGTGCCCCACGGATCCGGCCAAGTCGATCTGCTTCCGCGTGTCGTCGAGCTTCGCTGACGGCATCAAGAAGTCTGCGCTGACCAACGCGGTGACCACGATCCGCGAGCGCATCGACGAGAAGGGCATCGCAGAGCCCACCGTGATCGAGAAGGGCGACGAGATCCTCGTCGAGCTTCCCGGTCTCAACAAGGACGTCATTCAAGAGACGCGCGACATCATCGCGCGCACCGCGAAGCTCGAGTTCAAGGTCGTCGACAACGGCTCCGAGTACATGCGGAAGATCTATTCGAAGGTCGCGCCGCTCGGTAACGACGCCGGCGAAGACGAGGGCAAGGCGACGGATCCCGAGGCCGAGGCCGCGGGCATTCGCGCGAGCATCGATCAGTGGCAGCCAGAAGACGGCGGCGCTCGCCAGACCGACTACTTCCTGTTCGCGTACGACCGTGAAGAGACGGTCGGCCTCGATCTCGCGAAGGAGCTCGGCTGCCTGAACCGCGGCAACAAGAACAAGCAGGTCGGCGACAAGGTCACGTGCAACGTGCCCGGACGCGTGATCATGGACCGGTACCTCACGTCGCTCGCGGCCAAGGACCCCTCGTTCAAGATCCCGGACAACCGCGAAGTGAAGTACGAGCTCGTCGAGGCGCAGCCGTCCGCGAAGGACCAACGCTCGTTCTGGCGCAGCTACTACCTCGATCGCACGGTGCGCCTCACCGGCTCGGCGATCCACGACGCGACGCCCAGCTACGATCCCAACACGAACCGCCCGATCGTCCTGCTCGACTTCAACCGCTTCGGTAGCCGCGTGTTCGGCGACCTGACGGCGGAGATCGTCGGCAAGAAGCTCGCGACGATCCTCGACGACAAGGTGAAGTCCGCGCCGATCATCAACGGCGCGATCCGCGGCGGTCGCGCATCGATCACGATGGGCGGCGCCGAGGTCACTCGTCAGGAGCAGGAGCGCGACGAGCTCGTCAACGTGCTCAAGACGGGCTCGCTGCCGGCGCCGCTCAAGGAAGAGTCGGCCTCGGAGATCGGACCCACGCTCGGCATCGATGCGATCCAGAAGACGCGCCTGTCGTTCGGGCTCGGCGTGCTGCTCGTCTTCCTCATCATGATCGGCATCTACAAGTGGTCGGGATGGATCGCGATCTTCGCGGTCCTCTATCACATCCTGCTCACCATCGCGGTGATGGCCGCGTTCGGCGCGACGCTGACGTTGCCCGGCATCGCCGCGGTCGTGTTGTCGGTCGGTATGACCGTCGACGGCAACATCCTGATTTACGAACGCATACGAGACGAGCTCTTACTCGGGAAATCTGTACGTGGTGCGATCGACCTCGGGTTCTCTCGCGCCTTCAGCGCGATCCTCGACGGTCAGCTCACCACCGCCACCGCTGGATGGGTGCTTCTGCAGTACGGCTCGGGCCCGATCAAAGGCTTCGCCGTGATGCTGCTCGTCGGCGTGTTCACCACCCTCCTCGTCAACACGTGGGTTACCCGCATCTTCTTCGACTGGTACGTGTCGAGGAAGAAGGGCACCAACGCAACCATCTCCATCTGAGCGGCCATGAGCGAAACCAAAGATAAAGACGCTCCGGCGCATCCGCACAAGTTCCGTTACCTGCTCCCGCCGGGGAACAACTTCTCGTTCACGACGAAGTTCAAGGCGTGGATCATCTTCTCGATCATCTCGATGGCCGCGGCCATCGGCATGTTGTTCGTGAACAAGCAGGTTCGCGGCGACTACATGAACTGGACGATCGACTTCAAGGGCGGCACGGAGATCATCCTGTCGTTCAAGAAGCAGGGCGGCACCCCCGACGACTACGTGAAGGTCGATCTCGGCAAGGCGCGCGCAGAGCTCGAGAAGGCGGACCCGCACGTCGAGCTCTCGAACCTCGACTGGACGGCGCAGAAGGCGGACGGCAGCGATGTCCCCGTCAACGGCATGGTCGTCCGTACGACGCGGTTCAGCGCGCTCACGCCGGACGCGGCCGCGAACGTGGTGAAGGACTTCGAGACCACGTTCAAGGACCGCGAGGTCTCGAAGGCGGCGTGGTCTGGCGATCGCCTGAGCGTTCGCTCGAAGAAGTCGATCAGCGACGAGGAAGTGAAGACGCTCCTCGCCAAGCACAACCTCGAGGGCAAGCTGTGGGGCGCCGAGGAGAAGAACATCTACACGCGCCCGGACGAGGGCACGGGTGAGTTCAACGCCTGGTACTCGATCCGTGGCCTCGATCGTCAGTACGAGCAGATCCTCGAGAAGACGTTCGAAGGCACCGATGTCGTCGTCGTGCAGAGCTACGGCGTCGGCGCGAAGGCCGGCGACAAGCTGCGCGATGACGCGGCCAAGTCGATCATTTACGCCATCTTCCTCATCATGCTGTACCTCGCGTTCCGGTTCGACATCCGGTACGCGCCGGCCGCGGCGTTCGCCACGATCCACGACGCGGTGCTCGTCATCGGCGTGTTCGCGGTGACGTGGACCGAGGTGTCGCTGACGTCCGTCGCCGGTCTGCTCACGGTGATGGGCTTCTCCGTGAACGACACGGTGATCGTCTTCGACCGCATACGAGAGAACCAGGCCAAGCTCAAAGACAAGAAGCTCGATCGCATCATCGATATCTCGCTCAACGAGATGCTGGTGCGCACGATCCTCACGTCGGCGACCGTGTTCTCGACGACGCTCGTCATGAACATCTTCGGCGCGGGTCTCGTGAAGAACTTCGCGTTCACGATGAACATCGGCGTGATCGTCGGCGTGTACTCGTCGATCTTCCTCGCGACGCCGATCTTCATGGCCATCTCGAAGAAGTGGTACTCGGGCGCGGCAGGCGCGCGGCGACGCATCATCGCGACGCCGAAAGAATCGACCGCGTCGAACGACGCCGAGTAGTCGTCCGAAAACCGGACAGAAGGCCGTACGATCCCGGGATCGCACGGCCTTCATCGTTTCGGCGATTGCGTGGGGATCACACGGGGTCGGGTGTCATACCCATCTCGTAGCGTGCGGGTGTGCAAGTACGCCTGCGGCCCGTCGACGAGCGGCTCGTCTCTCAGCTCGCTCAGGCGATGCGCATCCGTCCTGCAACGGCGCGCTGCCTCGTGGCGCGCGGTGTACAGGAGCCGAACGACGCGAAGGGCTTCGTGGACCCGCGCCTCGCGGCGCTGCGTCCCCCGGCCGGGCTGGCGGGGCTGCCCGCCGCGGTCGCGCGGATCGCGGACGCGGTGCAGCGCGGCGAGCGCATCGGCGTGTTCGGCGACTACGACGTCGATGGCGTCACCACCGCCGCGCTCCTGACCACGTTCCTGCGCGCCGTCGAGGCGGACGTCATCGTCGCGGTCGCGCGCCGCGACGCGGGCTATGGCTTCACCACGGCCGCCGCCGCGGACTTCGCGCAGCGCGGAGCGAAGCTGATCGTCACGGGTGACTGCGGCACCAGCGATATCGATGCGCTGACCGCCGCCGCCGCGCTGAAGATGGAGGTCATCGTCGTCGATCACCACACGGTGCCGTCGGCGGAGACGGCACATCCATCGTTCTCGCTCGTGAATCCATTCCGCGCGGACTCCACGTTTCCGTTCCGCGGCATGGCCTCGGTCGGCCTCGCGTTCTACGTCGCCGCCGCCGTGCGCACCGAGCTGCGCGAGCGCGGTCACTTCCGCACGGGGCGCGCGGAGCCCGATGTTCGCGAGCTCCTCGATCTCGTCGCGCTCGGCACGGTCGCGGACCTCGTTCCGCTCGCGTCGGAGAACCGCATCCTCACCGCGCTCGGCCTGCGCAAGCTGCAACCGATCGATGGCTCGCGCACCGGCGTGCGTCCCGGCATCGCCGCGCTGCTCGCCACCGCGAACGTCGATCCGGATCGCGAGATCGATGCGCACACCATCGCGTGGAAGCTCGCGCCGCGGCTCAACGCGCCCGGTCGCCTCGGCGCGGCCGAGCCCTCGCTGTCGCTGCTCCTCGCGGACGAGTCCACCGCCACCGAGCGCGCCGCGGTCCTCGAAGCCGCGAACACCGAGCGCCGCGCGATCCAGGAGCGCGTCCTCGGCGAAGCGCTCGAGCAGCTCGGCGATCGCGACCCCGGCCCGGCGATCGTCCTCGCAGGCGTCGGCTGGCCCACTGGCGTCGTCGGCATCGTCGCCGCGAAGCTCGTCGACAAGTACCAGCGCCCGGCGTTCGTCATCGGCGTCGATCCCGTGAACGGCCTCGGCCGCGGCTCCGCGCGCACCGTTCCCGGCGTGAACCTGTACAAGGCGCTCCACGAAGCCGCGCAGCAGCCCGGCATCCTCGGTCGCTACGGTGGTCACGCGGCCGCCGCCGGCTTCACGATCCAGCGCGAGAACATCGAAGCCCTCACCGAAGCGCTCGGCGCCGCGTGCGCGAAGCTCGCCGAAGGCTCGGGCCCCACGCCCACGGGCCGCGAGGTCGACGCGGAGGTTCGCCTCGCCGATGTCGACGAGCGGCTCGCCACCGAGCTCGCGGGCCTCGGTCCGTTCGGCCAGCAGAATCCCGCGCCCGTCCTCGTCACGCGAAACGCGAAGGTCACCGCGGTCCGCCGCGTGGGCAACGAGAAGCACCTGAAGCTCACGCTCGAAGACGATCGCGGCACCTCGCGCGGTGCGATCGGCTTCCACCTCGGCGATCGCGACGTCCAGATGGGCGCGCGCCTCGATCTCGCGTTCGTCCCCACGGTGTCCACGTGGCAAGGCCGGCGCAGCGCGGAGCTGACGCTGTTCGATCTGTCGGTGCAGGAGCGCTCCGAGCCGATCGAGCTGACCTCGTCTCCCGATGCGCCGCCGCCGGTTCGTGCGGAGATCTATGGTCCCGTGCAGCCGCCGCTGCCGCCCGATCCGATCGCGCTGAGCTAGGCGCTGCGCGGTTCTCACTCGTTCGCGCGGCGCGAGTTCGGTATCGTGGGCGTGTGCCGTTTCTCGGTCGCAAGACCTGCCCGCACTGCAAGGCGCCCACGTGGGTCGTGCAGGCGACGCATTGGTCCGACGAGATCGGTACCGGCATGCGCGAAGAGGTTCGCTGCTCCGGTTGTGATGCGATGCTGTTTCGCGAGCTCGGCACGAAGCTCATGACGCACGAGGAGCACGTGACCTGGAAAGCACAGCGCGCGCTCCCCACGGCCAAGCTTCGTCGATAGCCGACGAAGCTGGAGCACGAAGGTCCGTCTGGCTGCGAGGATTGCACCGCGCAGCGCACCGAGCCTCGCCCCACGAATCTCGAGCATCGACCCGCGCGCCGCGCTACCGTCGTGGGGCGCTGTGCTCGCGCGCACGATGAGTCTCCCGAAAGCCACGCTGCAACCCGCGCCCGGTGAGCGCGCTCCGCTGCGCATTCGGCCCAAGCACGTCGTCGCGCTGTTCGGCTTGCTCTCGCTCGGCGCGATGGTCCCGTCGCTGCTCGCGTTCACGCTCTATTTGCCGCCGCTCGGTCTGTTCTTCGATCTGCTCTGGCTCACGCCGGTCGTCGTGCCGCTGTTCGCGAAGCGAATGACGACCTTCAAGGCGCTCGCGTGCCTCGGTGGCTTCATCGGACAGGCGGTCATCATCGAGCTGTTCGAGGCGCTCTCGCACATCGCGCAGCTGCGCCTCGCGGACCTCGCGACCACGATCGGCGTCACGCTCGGGCTCGTCGCCGCGATCGTGAACCTCGCGAAGCCGGATCGCGATCCGGACTTCGTGCCGAACGAGTTCACGATCCGTTAGGGCGTCGCGGCGCTGCCGCTACCGGCACGACCGCTACCGACGCTGGCGCTTCCAGCACTGCCGCTACCAAGGGCGCTGCCGCTACCCACGGCGCTGCCGGCACCGACGGCGCTACCGCTGCCGACGGCGCTACCGCTACCCACGGCGCTGCCGGCACCGACGGCGCTACCGCTCCCGACGGCGCTACCGCTACCGCTCCCGACGGCGCTGCCGGCAGCATCATGGGACTTGGACCGCGCGCGCTCCCACGCTGCCTTGCGCTCCTCGTCGGTCATGTTCGGTCCCATCATCTCGTACTCGGGACCGAGCTTGTCGACGTTGCCGGGCTTGGGCATCGCTTCGCTCGCGGAGCCCTTCTTCTCGTCGAAGTCGGTGACGAACTTCGACGTCGCGTTCGCGCACGGCCGCGCGGCGACGACGATCATCACGAGCAATGCGAGCGTCGCGAAGATGCGCAGCAGCATCGCCTTGTCGAGCTTGAGGCCGCGACCGTACGGGATCTTCGGTACGGGCTCGTCGTCCGGATCGGGCGGATCGGACGGCTCGGTCGGCGCGGCGCTCACGCCTTGGGATACCGCGCGCGACCGCGAATTGCCATCCGCCACGCCGGGGAGCGTCGCTTACGAGGGACGCTCGAGAGCTACTTCCACAGTACGGCGTGGCGGAGCGACGGCAGCTGCGTGCGCCGTTTGTCGACGGTGGCGCTGTCGAGCGTCGCGACGACGACGCCATCGCCTTCAGGCAGCTCGCCGACGAGCGTGCCCCACGGATCGCTGATCAGCGTGTGCCCGTAGGACTGGCGCTTCTCGTTGTGCTGGCCCCATTGCGCGGCGGCCACGACCCACGCTTGATCCTCGACGGCGCGTGCGCGGAGCAGGAGGTGCCAGTGGGCGGCGCCGGTGTGCGCGGTGAACGCGGCGGGCACGAGCAGGATCTGGGCACCGCGATCCTTCACGAGACAGCGATAGAGCTCGGGGAACCGCACGTCGTAGCAGATGCTCACGCCGACCGGCGCGCCCGCGATGTCGACGACGACGAGCTCGTTGCCCGCGGCGGTCGCGTCGGACTCGCGCAGCGTGGCGCCGCCCGGGATGTCGACGTCGAATAGGTGGATCTTGCGATAGCGAGCGGCGAGAGCGCCCGAGGGATCGACGACGAGCGCCGTGTTGTACGTGCGCTTCGGATCGGACTCGATGCGCTCGGGCGTGCCGCCACCGACGATCCAGATGCCGAGCTTGGTCGCGAGCTCGCGGAGCGTCGAGTAGATCGGGCCGTCGGAGGGATAGCTCTCGGCGATGCGGAGCTTGTCGCCTTCGCCGCGGCCGAGAAACGAGAAGCACTCCGGGAGGACGACGAGCGTCGCGCCACCGGCGGCGGCCTCGGTGACCAGGCGTCGCGTCGTCGCGAGGTTCTGGTCGAGATCGTCGGTCGATCGCATCTGGACGGCGCCGACGCGGAGCTCCCATGCAGTCATGTCGCTTGGTTAGCACGAAGGCTGCGGGCGTCGTCGGAGTGCCCGCCCGCGACCTGGATGTACGAATTCGTCGCCCATCCCATCGAGGCTCTTGCCCTTAGAAATGGCCGGTGGTACCCATCCGCCAGCTTTATCGCTTCCGCGGTGGGTGGCCTTTCGGCCACCTTTTTTTTCGCCCCGACACACTCCAACTCATCTCCGATGTCTCGTAACCCCCAACAAGCCAAGCTGATCTCGATCGTCGAGCCCGTGTGCAACGCGGCGGGCTTCGATCTGGTCGAGCTTCGGTTCCTGCTCGAGCAGGGTGGATGGGTGCTTCGCGTCGCGATCGATCTACCGTTGTCACAGCACGGCGACATCACGCAGGTGCCCGAGGATCGCGTCGATCTCGAGGACTGCGAGAACATGTCGCGCGAGTTGTCCGCGGTGCTCGACGTCGAGGATCCGATTCCGCAGGCGTACAGCCTCGAAGTATCGAGCCCGGGCATCGACCGCGCGCTGCGGACGCCGGAGCACTTCGCTCACTTCGTCGACAGCGACGCGAAGATCTCGATGGGCGTGGGCCTTCCGACGCCCGCGGGCGAGCGCAAGAACTTCCGCGGCGTGCTGAAGGGCATCGCCGACGGGAAGGTGAAGATCGAGGTCGATGGTCAGCTGTTCGAGCTGCCGCTCGACGACATCGACACCGCGAAGCTCGTGCCCGACTGGGACGCCGTCATGAAGGGCGGCTCCGGCGTGGGCCCCAAGATGAACAAACCGATCAAGCCGGGCCATCGGCCCAGTGCGAAACAGAAGCAACCGAAGCAGCCGAAGCAGGAAGAAAAAGGTTAGCCATGGAAGCCAAGTTGGACATGGTCCTCGAGCAAGTGGGCCGCGACAAGAACATCGACAAGTCGGTGCTCATCAACGCCCTCGAGCAAGCGATCCTCACCGCGGCCAAGCGCACGTTCGGCATGAACCGCGAAATGGAAGCGAAGTTCAACGCCGAGACGGGGTCGGTCGATCTCTTCCTCATCGTCAACGTCGTCGAGGAAGACGACGCGATCGAGGGTCGCGAGATCACGGTCTCGCAGGCGAACGCCGCGGGCCTCGAAGCCGAGCTCGGCGACGAGCTCCTGTTCCAGGTGTTCTATCGCGCCGAGGACGTCGAGCGCGCGACCGAGCAGGACGAGAAGTTCGGCACGATGATCGACCTCAAGAACGCGTCGAAGAAGTTCGGCCGGATCGCCGCACAGACGGCGAAGCAGGTCATCTATCAGCGCGTTCGCGAGGCCGAGCGCGACAACGTCTATAACGAGTTCAAGGATCGCAAAGGCGAGATCATCTCGGGCGTCGTCCGTCGTTTCGAGCGCGGCGCGCTCGTCGTCGATATCGGCAAGGCCGAGTCGGTCCTGCCGATGCGCGAGCAGGTGCCCCGCGAGAGCTACCGCGTCGGCGACACGATCAAGGCGTACTGCCTCGACATCGATCGCAACGCGCGCGGCCCGCAGGTCATCCTGAGCCGCACGCACAAGGGCTTGCTCGAGAAGCTGTTCGAGCAAGAGGTCCCCGAGATCTACGAGAAGATCGTCCGCATCGAGAGCTCGGCTCGCGAGCCGGGCGCGCGCGCGAAGATCGCCGTGTCGTCTCGCGACCGCGACGTCGATCCGGTCGGCGCGTGCGTCGGCATGAAGGGCTCGCGCGTCCAGGCCGTCGTGCAGGAACTTCGCGGCGAGAAGATCGATATCGTCCCGTACGACGACGACCCGGCTCGCTTCGTCTGCAACGCGATCGCCCCGGCGGAGGTCTCGCGCGTCATCATCGACGCCGAAGGCCACCGCATGGAGCTGATCGTCCCCGACGACAAGCTGTCATTGGCGATCGGCAAGAAGGGCCAGAATGTTCGCCTCGCGTCGCAGCTCACCGGCTGGCGCATCGACATCCACTCGGAGTCGAAGATCTACGAGCTCGAGCGCCGTGCGAAGGAGCAGATCGCTGCCGCCCTCGCGAGCGAAGGCTTCGAGAACGCGATCGCGGAGAACCTGTTCAAGCTCGGCTGGCGCTCGGTCAACGAGCTGTCCCGCGCCGCGATCGAAGAGCTCGCGGGTCTGCCGGGCATCCCGACGCCCGAGGTTGCTCGTCGAGTCAGCGACGCTGCGAAGGCGTACATCGCCGGTGGCGGCCGACGCCGTGACGATGCGCGCAAGGAAGCGGAGCGCCGCAAGGAGCTGTCCGGCGGCCAGCAGCTCATGGAGCTCGACGGTGTCGACGAGGATGTCGTGACCGCGCTCGCGACCGCGAACATCCACTCGCCCGAGGACCTCATCAAGACGCCGATCGAGTCGATCGCGACGACGACCGGCTTCGACATGGGTGAGATCGCTCGCCTCCGTCAACGCGCCATCAGCTGGCTCAGCGAGGTCTCCTCCTGAGTCACGATCCCAAACGGACGTGCACGGGATGCCGCACGGTCGAATCGCAACACCTACTCGTTCGGGTCGGTGTCAGCGGTTCCTCCGTGATGCTAGACCCGGCGCGTCGACTCCCGGGGCGTGGGGCATATGTCCACGCGCGCAGAGAGTGCGTGACAGCCCCAGGACTTTCGCGTGGTCTGAAGCGTTCTGTGACGCCGAAGGACATTCAACGGCTGGTGACGGAGATGTCACCGGCCGCGGACAATTCTAGTGATCTGCAAGGGAAAAACCCCTCTGGCCTTGCGCGTGTGAACGCTGTAGAAACTCCCTCCGGCAGGGACCAGAAGTAGAGGACGACCGAAAACGAATGCGCGTTTATGAGATTGCGAAAGAGGTGGGGATCCCGAACAAGGACCTCATCGCAAAGATCCGAGCGCTCGGTCTCGAGGTGAACAACCATATGTCCTCCCTCGACGCCGACGATGTCGCGCGTATCAAGCGGTCCCTTGAAAAGGAGAAGGCGTCCGTCGCTGCTCCTGCACAAACCAAAGTGTTGTCGACCGGCACCGTGCTGCGTCGCCGATCGAGTGGAGATAAGGGCACGGGTGGTGATGGTGGCGAAGACAATCGCTCCGTCGAACGTGCCCCCGTCGCTGCCGCAACACATACCGAACGTCCCGCGGCGCCTGCGCCCGTGATTCGTCGTCGCGTCGTCGCCGAGGAGCCCGCAGCTCCGGTGGTGACGGAGCCGCCGCCACCGCCGCCATCCGTGTCGCCGCTGATGAAGCCGACGCCTGTCGCGCGCGTGAAGTCGGAGCCCGCGATCGTCGTACCGCCGGTGCACGTAGAGGAGGCACCGCCTCCCGCACCAGAGAAGCAAGAGAAGCCGACGCCTCCGCCCGCCGTCCAGGTGCGCGTGAAGTCGGAGCCCGCGATCGTCGTACCACCCGTGCATGTCGAGGAGGCGCCGCCGCCTCCTGCACCAGTGACGCAAGCACCGCCGGTCGCCGTTGCACCGACGCCTCCCGCGCCGACGCCGACGCCGACGCCTGCACCCGCCGTCGAGAAGCGCTCGCGCGTGATCGTCAACGCGCCGTCGATCCAGCCGTCCGTCGGCGGGAACGGTGCGCAGCAACAACAGCACGCACGGGATGGTGGCTCGATGGGCCAGCGCAACATCGCGCCCGACCGCAACGAGCACCGCAACGAGCAGCGTCACGAGCCTCCGCCGTCAACGCCACTGCCTCCGCGCGTCGTGAATCCTCACTCGCGTTCGACGGTGATCGACATGCGCCCACAGGCGCGCCAGGACCAAGATGGTCCGCGCACCGTCGGTGAAGTCGGTGACTCCGCGCGCAGCCGCTTCGAAGCGGAGCTGCAGCGCGCGCGTGCTCGCACCGATGCGCGCCCGCGTCCGGATACCGAGTCGCCTCCGATCGAGGAAGCGCCGCCGGTCGTCGAAGCCGCACCGCCGCCGACCCGCGATCCGTCGCGTCCGGCCGTCGGTACGGTCATCGCGCTTCCGCCGCGTATCAAGATCACCGAGCGCACGCCGGTCGTCGGTCGTCCGCCGCCGGGTGCTCCGCCCGCGAATCCGATCCGTGGTCGCTTCGCGCAGCAGCAGCAGCAGCGTGGTCGGCCCGGCATGGGTGGACCGGGTGGTCGTCCCGGCCAGAACGATTTCCGCAAGAAGCTGCCCCTCGGTAAGAAGGGCAAGCAGACCCAGCTCACCACGCCGGCCGAGCACAAGCGCGTCATCCGGATCGAAGACTCGATCACGGTGTCCGACCTCGCTCGCGGCATGGGTATCAAGGCCCCCGAAGTGCTGAAGAAGCTCTGGGGCATGGGCATGGCGGGCATCAACATCAACGGCGTCATCGATTTCGAGACGGCGCAGATCCTCTCGAGCGAGTTCGGATACGAAGTCCAGAACGTCGCGTTCAAGGAAGAGGACATGTTCGCGCAGAAGACCGATGACGGTGAGAAGGCGACGCTTCGCGCGCCGGTCGTCACGGTCATGGGCCACGTCGATCACGGCAAGACGTCGCTCCTCGACTCGATCCGCAAGGCGCGCGTGGCAGCCGGTGAAGCCGGCGGCATCACGCAGCACATCGCTGCCTACAAGGTGGAAGCCCCCGGACACGGCGAGATCGTGTTCCTCGATACGCCGGGTCACGAAGCTTTCACCGAGATGCGTGCTCGCGGCGCGCAGGCGACGGATATCGTCGTCCTCGTCGTCGCGGCGAATGACGGCGTGATGCCGCAGACCCTCGAAGCCCTCGCTCACGCGAAGGACGCGAAGGTCTCGATCATCGTCGCGGTCAACAAGATCGATCTTCCCGATGCACAGCCCGAGCGCGTGAAGCAGCAGCTCGCCGACAAGGGCCTGATCCCGGAAGAGTGGGGTGGCGACACGATCTACGTGAACGTCTCCGCGCTCAAGGGCGATGGCATCGACAAGCTGCTCGAGTCGATCGCGGTCTCCGCGGAAGTTCTCGAGCTCAAGGCGAACCCCGACAAGCCGGCCTCCGGTCTCGTCATCGAGGCGCGCCTCGATCGCAACCGGGGTCCGATGGCGACCGTCCTCATTCAAGAGGGAACGCTGCGCACCGGCGACATCCTCGTGGCCGGCCGTACCTACGGCAAGGTTCGCGCGATGCTCGACGATCGTGGCAACTCGCTCGACGAAGCAGGACCGTCCACGCCGATCGAGATCCTCGGACTCGATGGCGTCCCCGACGCGGGCGATCAAGTCAACGCGGCCGAGGATGACAAGGTCGCGAAGCAGGTCGTCGATCACCGCCGTCAATCGGAGCGCAAGCGCGAGCTCGCTGCGAAGGGCAAGGTCTCGCTCGAGAGCCTCATGGAGCGCCAGTCCGAAGGCGCGACCAAGGAGCTCAAGATCGTCCTCAAGGCGGACGTTCAGGGTTCAGCGGAAGCACTCAAGGCATCGCTCACCAAGCTCTCGACCGAGAAGGTCCGCGTGGTGGTCATCGCTGCGGGTGTCGGTGGCATCACCGAGTCCGACGTCAACCTCGCGAAGGCAGGCGGCGCGATCATCCTCGGCTTCCACGTCCGTCCGGCCGGCAAGAGCAGCAAGCTCGCCGAGCAAGAGGAAGTGGAGATCCGGCTCTACGACATCATCTACGACGCACTCGACGAAGTGCGGACGGCGATGGCGGGTCTGCTCGCGCCGATCAAGCGCGAGATCCCGATGGGCCAGCTGTCGGTTCGCGAGACGTTCTCCATCCCCAAGATGGGAATGGTCGCGGGCTGCATGGTCACGCAGGGCAAGGTCAATCGCAAAGCCCACCTCCGGATCATCCGCGACGCCGTTCAGGTCTACGAAGGCAAGATCGGCTCGCTGCGTCGCTTCAAGGACGACGTGTCCGAAGTCTCGAACGGCTTCGAGTGCGGTGTGATGGTGCAGGGCTACAACGAGCTCAAGATCGGCGACGTCATCGAGGCCTACGAGGTCATCGAAGAGGCCGCTCAGCTCTAGTCGCGCGTGTACGTCGGGATTGCTCGACTCACCGTCGTGATCGGCCACGCGCACTCCCTCAAGGAGAAGCGGATGGTCCTGCGTCGCGTGAAGGATCGCGTGAAGGAGCGGCTCGGCATCGCGATCAACGAGGTCGGATCGCAGGATCTGTGGCAGCGCGCCGAGCTCGGCGTCGCGGTCACGAGCGCCGACCGGGCGCAGGCCTTCGAGCTGCTCGACGACGTGATCCGCGTCGCCGCCGCGGCGATGACCGCCGGCGACGCACAGCTCGTCGGGATCGCGAAGGACGTCACGACGTTCGATGCCGCCTCGACCCCGGTCGCGACCGTCGACGACCGGACGGGTGCGGGAGACAAGGCTCTCGGTGCCGGCGACGACTGGATCCCCGATGCATGGAAGGACGAGCTGGAGTAGGGTGCCCCCCAGAGCGAATGTATGAGTCAGCGTAAGTCCCGCGTCGAGCACGCCCTTCGCGAAGCGCTTCAGAGCGCCATCACGAACGACGTCAAGGATCCGCGGGTTCGCGCGGCCGCCTTGGTCACCGTGTCCAAGGTCGAGCTCAACGTCGATCTGAGTGTCGCGAATGTCTATATCTCCGTCGTCGGCGATGACGCCACCACCGATGGTGTGGTCGCCGGTCTCGTGAAGGCCGCTGGCTTTCTGCGTGGACCGATCGGTCGCGAGCTCGCGCTGCAACGCGCGCCGGAGCTGCGGTTCATGCACGACTCGTCGATCGACGTGAGCGAGAAGCTCGCTGCGATCGTTCGCGAAGACGAAGAGCGCGCGCGCGCCGTCGGTCGCAAGGCCGGCGAGGCGCTGCCGCCCGAGCCGCCGCCGGGAGACGAGAAGTAATGGACTACCCGCGCCGCGTGACCGAGCCGCAGCCAGCAGTCGCTCCCGTCGAGGAAGCGCTGGCCACGGCGTGCGATCACCTGCGTCGAGCGCAGCGGGTGCTGCTGACCAGCCATCGCCGTCCCGATGGCGATGGCACCGGCTCGATGGCCGCGCTCGCGTCGCTGCTGCGCGCGCAGGGCAAGACCGCGGTCATCTACTCCGTCGACGCGATCGCGCGCCGCTACAAGTGGCTGCCGCTCGTACACACGACGGTCAACACGATCTCGTTCGACGAGCGCTTCGATTGCACGATCGTCGTCGACTGCGCGGACGTGACGTTACTCGGTGACACGCTGCCGCCGCCCGAGGTGCGCGGCCCGCTGATCACGCTCGATCATCACGCGAGCGGACATCCGTTCGGCGACATCGCGGTGTGGGATCCAGTCGCGGCCGCCGTCGGCGTCCTCGTGTTCCGCATCGCCGAGCACGAAGGTTGGCCGATCACGATGGAGGCCGCGGTCCCGATGTACGTCTCGTTGATCAGCGACACCGGCGGGTTTCGCCACGCGAACACGAACGCCGAAGCGCTGCACGTAGCGTCCGAGCTCGTGCGCGCGGGCGTGGTTCCGTCGCAGGTCGCGGCGAGCCTCGAAGAGCGACCGAGCCCCGGCAAGCTGCGCCTGCTCGGCAGCGTGCTGTCGACGCTCGAGCTTCACTGCGCGGGCCGCGTCGGCGTGCTCAGCGTGACCACCGACATGGTCGAGGGCGCGCGCGCGTCGTGGGAAGACATCGAGGGCATGGTCAACTGGGGCCGCAACGTCGATGGCGTGCAGGTCGGCGTGTTGCTCACCACGGCGAAGGGCGGCGGCGTGCGCGTATCCATGCGCTCGCGCAGCGAGAAGATCGACGTCGGCAAAGTTTGCATGACGCTCGGCGGCGGCGGTCACCCTGGCGCCGGTGGATGTCACATGAACGATTCGCTCGGTTCCACGAAGGACAAGGTCGTTCGCGCGCTCGAGGCCGCGTTCAATCGCCAGAGCCAGCCCGTGATCCGCCACACCCCCGATCCCGACGCGCAGTCGTAACAGCGACGACGGGTGTACGATTCGATGATGCGAACTGGGGTGCTCGTATGCCTGCTCGTGGCGGCGTGCGGTGACGATGGATCCAAGCCCGTCGACGCTGCTCCCGACGACTCGATGATCGATCAAGGCGGTCCTGCCGACGCGAACCTGATGCCGATGACGCTGCAGGAGACCGGCCTGTGTAGCGACGGACCCTGCGCGGTGATCAACACCGGCATCCTCGCGTACGCACCGCAATACACGCTGTACTCCGACGAAGCGACGAAGCGCCGCTGGATCCAGCTGCCCGCGGGCACGAAGATCGACACGACCGACATGAACTACTGGGAGTTCCCCGTCGGGACGAAGGCGTGGAAAGAGTTCACGACGAAAGAGGGCACGCGCATCGAGACTCGCTTCGCGATGAAGGTGGGCGACGACGATTCGCTGAACTCGTCGTGGTACTGGGCCTCGTATATTTGGGATGCAGCGAACACGTCGTCGACGCTGTTCGATCCGCAGATGGGGAACCCCGACGCGAACGGCACGACACACGACGTCCCGTCGCGGTCGCAATGCCGTCGCTGTCACCAGAACACACCGGGCCGCATCCTCGGCTTCCAGGCGATGTCGCTCGACTTCCATCCGACCGAGACCGACTTCGTCGACCTCCAAGATCTGGTCGACATGGATCTGCTCTCGAATCCGCCGACGGCGAACGCCACGGCCGGCGCTCCGTTCTTTCCGCTCGGCGGGACCGCGACCGACCGATCAGCCTATGGCTTCTTCCACGCCAATTGTGGTGGTTGCCACAACCCGACGAGCACGATCCACGACACCGTCGTGATCGAGATGCGCATGGACACCACGAAGCTCGCGCCGCACGACATGCCCGCGTACACGACCCTGGTGAACAAGACCGCGATGCTCGGCACCGTGCCCGGGATGCTGGTGATTCCGAGCAACACGACCGACTCCGTCGTGATGAAGCGCATCGAGTCTCTGACCGCCGGCGTGAAGATGCCCGAGCTCGGCACGGAGACGCTGAACACCGACGGCATCGCAGCGGTCACCGCGTGGATCAACCAGCCACCCTGAGCCGCGTGCACGGCGTCCTCGTCGTCGACAAGCCGCGCGGGCTGTCGTCGGCCGCGTGCGTCGACAAGGTGCGCAAGGCCGTCGGGGCCGCGCGCGCGGGTCACGGCGGCACGCTCGATCCGCTCGCGACCGGCGTGCTCGCGGTGTGCCTCGGTGCGGCGACCAAGCTCGCGTCGTACATGCTCGCCGACGACAAGGCGTACGAAGCGGAAGGCCTACTCGGCGTCGAGATGGACACGCTCGATCGCACGGGCACGGTGACCGCGACGCGCGAGGTGAACGTCTCGCGCGATGCGATGCTCGCCGCGATCGCACGCCGCACCGGCGAGCAGGATCAAGTGCCGCCGATGTACTCGGCGCTCAAGCAGGGCGGGGAGCGGCTCTACGATCTCGCGCGTGCGGGCGTCGAGGTCGAGCGCTCGGCGCGCCGGATCCGCATCGATCGCTTGGACCTCGTGCGCTTCGAGCCTCCGCGGTTCGCGCTCGCGATCGACTGCACGAAGGGGACGTATATCCGGAGCTTGGTGGCGGACCTCGGGACCGACGTCGGCTGCGGCGCGCACCTGACCGAGCTGCGCCGGACGCGGTCGGGGCGGTTCACGCTGGAGCGCTCGATCACGCTCGAGGCGGTGCTCGCCGGCGAGGACATCTCGAAAGCGCTCGTCCCGATGCGCGAGGCGGTCCTCTTGCCCGAGGTCGTGGTTCGCGGGGACCAGATCACGAGCATCCGAAGTGGCGTTCAGCTCCCGGTCGATCGGATGGGGGCTGAAAACCTCGAGCGATTCCAGTTCATTGACGAGGCCGGCCGGATGCTGGCCGTGGCTCACACGCTCGAGGGCAAGGTCATCTACGACCGCGTGTTCCCCGAAATGTTCGTCGCTGTCGACGAGCCTTGACCGATCGACGCGTTTCCCGTTAACTGCGCCCCGACCACGGAGCACGTCCCACGTCGGGGCGCGACCGTCGGTGACGGAGCTACGACCATGTCTCTTTCGACCGCAAAAAAAGCCGAGCTGATCTCCAAGTTTCAACAGGCCCCTAAGGACACGGGCTCGCCCGAAGTCCAGGTGGCGCTGCTCTCCGAGCGCGTCTCCCACCTCACCGAGCACCTGAAGAACAACCCGAAGGATCACCACAGCCGCCGTGGCCTGCTCCTCATGGTCGGCCAGCGCCGCGCGTTGCTCGACTACTTGAAGGGCAAGGATCTCGCTCGCTACAAGAAGCTGATCGAAGTCCTCGGTCTCCGCCGCTAGTCGCATGCGCGTCGCGAAGGGGATCGTTCTCTTCGCGCTCGCGGCGTGCAGCAGCTCGAAGCCGGCAGCGCCCGACATCACGGGCACGCTGTCGATCCACGGCACCGACGTCTCGTCGAAGATGCAGTGCAAGCCGGGTGCGGCGGTGCACATCTTCGTCGATATCGTCACGCCCGAAGGCACGCTGCGCTTCGAGGATCAGAAGCTGTCGCTGAACGGCGAGGTCCTCGCGTGCGACAAGCTCGATCGCGCGTGGAACGGCGCGCGTCGCCCCGACGGCACCGCGTACTGGCGCGGGACACTCGCCTTCGATTGCGCGAGTGAACCGGGCCGGGTGATCGGCGATCTCGATCTCGCGTGCGGCAACATCACGCTCGAGGAGCGAGCGCAGCTCGATCGCGCCAAGCGCGAGCTCGAGGAGCAGAAACGCAGAAACGCCGCGAACCCCTCCGGATCCGCGGCGTCTGGCAGTGGAGCGGGGTCGAACTAGCGGCCGGGCTTCTCGGCGAGCGAGCCGAGCGAGGTGAGGAGGCCCGCGATGGTCGACACGCCCATCAGGATGCCGCCGATCGAGCCGTGGATGATCAGGTCCTTCGTGCCGAACAGGCCGAACTTCCACAGCAGGTAGCCAAAGCAGGTCGCCGAGATCAGGCTCGCGGCCGGGTGGAGCTTGTCCGCGAGGCCGAGGAACATCGGGACCGCGAACGCCGCCATGATCAGATAGACCTGGAAGGCATCGGCCGAGCGGGCGTCGAACAACGACACGCCAAAGGCGATCGGGAGGAAGCAACCGACGAGGCCGAGGAGACCGAAGAGCGCGAAGGTCTTTTTCATGGGTATCGGTCCGGACGGAGGGACTGGACGAGGAGTCGCACGTGTGCAATAAAGCCCGCGTAAGTAGCTAGAAACCCGTCACGTAGCGTCGCTGAAAGCATAGAGATCGCGCTGGTTTGATCGTTCCGTCGAGGCGCCCGAGCAGAGGTTCGGGCGATTGGACAGAGGGACCAGGCCACGACACTCGGCCCAGGTGACGTGATTCATCTGGAGACACGTATGGCCTTTGTTCGTGATACCGCCGTCGTAGGCGGCAAGGAAATCTCTATCGAGACCGGCAAGTGGGCGAAGCAAGCGTCCGGCTCGGTCATCATCCGCTGCGGCGATTCGATGGTGCTCGTCACCGCGCAGGGCTCCGCGCAGCCCCGCGACATCGACTTCATGCCGCTGACCTGCGAGTACCAGGAGAAGTTCTACTCGTCGGGCAAGATCCCCGGCAGCTTCTTCCGTCGCGAGGGCCGCACGACGAACGACGAGATCCTCGTCTGCCGTCTGATGGACCGCCCGATCCGCCCGCTGTTCCCCAAGGGCTGGTTCATCGACACGCAGATCATCGCGAACGTGATCTCGTTCGACAAAGAGAACGCGACCGACGTCCTCGCGATGACCGCCGCGTCGTGCGCGGTGCACCTCTCCGACCTCGTGTGGGACGGCCCGCTCGCGGGCGTTCGCATCGGCCGCATCGATGGCCAGTTCGTCGCGAACCCCACGTTCGCCGAGCGCGAGAAGAGCGACATGGACATCGTGGTCGCCGCGTCGAAGGACGCGATCATGATGGTCGAAGGCGAGATGCACGAGCTGCAGGAGGACACGATCATCGATGCGCTCCTGTTCGCGCATCAGGCCGTGCAGCCACTGATCGAGCTGCAAGAGCGCCTGCGCGCGTCGAACGGCAAAGAGAAGCGCCCGTTCACGCCGCCCGTCGCCGACGAGGCCCTCGCCGCGAAGGTGAAGGAGTCCGCGTGGGATCGCCTCAAAGAGGTGATGACGATCAAGGACAAGAAGCAGCGCCGCGAAGGCATCGGCGCGCTGCACACCGAGACCCGCGCCGCGCTGACCGCCGAAGGTCAGCCGTGGGCCGGCAAGGCGAAGGACGTCGACGCCGCGTTCGCGAAGCTGCAGAAGAAGTGGGCCCGCGGCCACACGATCAGCACGCGCACCCGCATCGACGGTCGCCGCCCCGACGAGATCCGCGCGATCTCCGTCGAGACCGGCGTGCTCCCGCGCGCACACGGATCGGCGCTGTTCACGCGTGGCGAGACGCAAGCGCTCGTGGCCGTCACGCTCGGCACGAAGTACGACGAGAAGAAGCTCGACACGCTCCTCGGCGATCAGAAGAAGACGTTCTACATGGACTACAACTTCCCCCCGTTCTCGACGGGCGAAGTGAAGATGCTGCGCGGCCAGTCGCGCCGCGAAGTCGGTCACGGCTTCCTCGCCGAGCGCTCGGTCGAGTCGATCGTCCCGATCTATGAAGACTTCCCGTACACGATTCGCGTCGTCTCGGACATCCTCGAGTCGAACGGTAGCTCGTCGATGGCCTCGGTGTGCGGCGGTTCGCTCGCGCTGATGGACGCCGGCGTTCCGACGAAGGCGCCGGTCGCGGGCATCGCGATGGGCCTGATGAAGGAAGGCGATGACTACGTCATCCTCTCCGACATCCTCGGCGACGAAGATCACCTCGGCGACATGGACTTCAAGGTCACCGGTACGCGCCGTGGCGTGTGCGCGCTGCAGATGGACATCAAGGTCGACGGCCTCACCCGCGAGATCCTCGAGAAGGCGCTCGCACAGGCAAAGGAAGGTCGCCTCCACATCCTCGAGCGGATGGACGCGGCGATCAGCGCGCCGCGCGACGAGGTCTCGATGTACGCGCCGCGCATCGTCACGATGAGCGTCAAGCCGGACAAGGTCCGCGACATCATCGGACCCGGCGGCAAGACGATCCGCGCGATCCAGGAGCAGACCGGAGCGCAGATCGACATCAACGATTCGGGCACCGTCTCGATCGCGTCGGCGAACCTCAAGGCCATCGAGCAGGCGCAGGCGCTGATCTCGGGGCTCACGATGGAGCCGGAGGTCGGCCAGTACTACAACGGCATCGTGAAGAAGATCGTGGAGATCGGGGCGTTCGTCGAGATCATCCCGGGCACCGACGGTTTGCTCCACATCTCGGAGGTCGCGAAGGAGCGCATCCGCTCCGTCGAGGACGTTCTGTCCGAGGGCGACGAGGTCGTCGTGAAGTGCATCAAGGTCGATCGCGACGGCAAGATCCGCCTGTCGCGCCGTGAAGTCCTCGACGCCAATCCCGGCCCCGAGGAAGTTCACAACTACATCATCTGAGCTGTACGTACTCTCGATGACGATCGGCCTCGCAGCAGCGGGGCCGTACTGTTTTCGGCTACCATCATTGCGATGGGTCCGCGTGTGCAGATCAAGAAGCTTCGTCCGGACGCGGTCGTGCCGCGGTACATGACGGAGCACGCAGCGGGCTTGGATCTGTGCGCGGCGATCGATGCGCCGATCACGCTCGCACCACAAGCGCGCGGCGCGATCAACACCGGCCTCGCGTTCGCGTTGCCCGCCGGCTACGAAGGCCAAGTTCGACCGCGCTCGGGCCTCGCGCGCGATCACGGCATCACCGTCGTCAACGCACCCGGCACGATCGACGCGGACTACCGCGGCCCGGTCACCGTGCTGCTGATCAACCTCGGTACGGAGCCCGTCACCATCGAACCGGGCCATCGCATCGCGCAGCTCGTGATCGCACCGGTCTCGCGCGCGGAGCTCGTCGAAGTCGACGAGCTCGACACGACGGCGCGTGGTGCGGGCGGCTTCGGATCGACAGGGCGGTGAACGTGGGGCCCGACGACGACGACGAGTCCACGCTCGATCAGGACATCGCGCCTCCGCCGCGCATGCCCAAGCCGCCGACGCTGCCCACGCCGACGGGGAGCCGATCGCATCCCGCCGTGACGACGCGGCCGATCCCGCGCTCGCAGGCGCCGGACTTCGACGACGACGGCGACTTCGAAGGCGACGATCCGCCGACGACGGCCGAGCCCGTGCGCGACGATCATCCGCAGATCGCGCCGCGGTCACCGAGTATCCCGACGCGGCCCGTGCCGAAGTTTCGCTCGTCGGTGGCGCGCGGTGACTTCGAGGACGACGACGCGAATCCGACGATGATCGATCCGCACGTCCCGACCGGCGGCTCGCCGCGCCTGTCGTTCGATCCGCACGCGCGCATCGATGACAACCGGCGCACCGCAAACCTGTCGGGCGCCGCGAAGCGGGCGATGGAGCCGACGGCGGATCTCGGTCCCGCGGCGCGGCGCGCGCTCGCCGACGGACCGGTGCCGGAGTCGCGCGATGTCATTCCGACGGCCCCGATCCGAAAGCCGATCGGTCCCGATCCGCTGACCACCGCGCCGATGGGATCCGGAGCGATCGCCGCGAGCTCGCGCGGTCCGCGCACACCACCGGGCCCGACGGGGCCGATGCTCCGGCCGCCGCCGGATGCGCCACCGTCGCTATCGAACGCGTCCGGATCGCAACGGGCGATCACGCCGTCGGGCTCGACGGGGGCGACGGGTTCGCAGCGCGCGATGTCGCCATCACGGATCAGTGGACCGCAGCGCGCGCTTCCGCCGACGCCGGCGCCGCCGTTCGTTCAAGATCGCCGCGCGGCGATGTCGGGTCAGCCGGTGGAGCTCCCGCGCACGATCGCCGATCCGCCGTTCGATGGAGGGCCCGCACCGCTGCGCTCGTTCGCGCCGCCGCCCTCGCAGGCCGCGCCTACGTTGCTCCAGCGACCGGCGCAGCAGTTCGATCCGCACGGTCGCGTCGACGACTCGAGCCGCACGAATCGCTGGGAGGGCAACCCCATGCCCTCCGGCATGCCTGCACCGCAGCCGATGCCACCCCCGGTCATGCAGCCCATGCAGGCGATCTCGCACAAGACGGCGGACAGCGGACCGCGACCGGTACAGCAGCGCCCCGTTCACCAGGTGCAGATGCGTCCGCTGTCCGATCTCTCGAAGAAGACTCCCGCGCAGGGCATGGGCCGCCTCGCACCGCCCCTCGATCCGAATCGGGCTCGCACGCGCAAGACGCAAGATGTGATGATCTGGGGCTCTGTCGTCGTGATCATCGGGTCGATCGTGACGCTCGTGATCTGGTTGATCGCGCGCTAGAAAAGCCCGCTTCCTCGGGGTACAAGGGCCGCGAGGAGCAGCATGATCTCGCGATACAGCCGGCCCGAGCTCGCTGGACTCTGGGAGGACAAGTATCGGTTCGAGCTATGGCTCGAGATCGAGCTCGCCGTCTGCCGCGCGATGGAAGTGCAGCGGACCGTCCCACCCGGCACTGCCGCCAAAGTCGCGAACGCAGCGCAAGGCAAGCTCGATCCCGCGCGCATCCTCGCGATCGAAGCGACCACGCGCCACGACGTGATCGCGTTCCTCACGCACGTCGAGGAGCTCGCGGGCGAGCCCGCGCGGTGGTTGCACCTCGGGATGACGTCGTCGGACGTGCTCGACACCTGCCTCGCGATCCAGACCTCGCGCGCGCTCGATCAGATCCTCGCGCGCGTCGACGATCTGAAGACCGCGCTCGCGGCTCGCGCGCGCGAGCACGCGAAGACGCCGATGATCGGCCGCTCGCACGGCATCCACGCGGAGCCCGTCACTGCGGGCCTGACGTTCGCGCGCTGGCACGCGGAGGTCTCGCGCGCTCACGAGCGCATCGTTCGCGCACGCGATGGCATTCGCGTCGGAAAGGTCGCCGGTGCGGTCGGCGTGTACGGCAACCTCGATCCACGTATCGAGGAAGAAGCGCTGCGCTCGTTCGGCCTCGTGCCGGAGACGGTCGCCACGCAGATCGTGCAGCGCGATCGCCACGCCGAGGTGTTCTGCGCGCTCGCGCTACTCGGTACGGCGATCGAACAGATCGCGCTCGGCGTTCGCCACTGGCAACGCACCGAGGTCGGCGAAGCCGAGGAAGGCTTCGGCAAGGGCCAGAAGGGCTCGAGCGCGATGCCGCACAAGAAGAACCCGATCCTCAGCGAGAACCTCACGGGCCTCGCGCGCCTGTTGCGCAGCTACGCGCAAGCCGGCCTCGAGGACGTGGCGCTGTGGCACGAGCGCGATATCTCGCACTCGAGCGTCGAGCGCGTCGCGATGCCGGACGCGACCATCCTCGCGGACTTCATGACGGTGCGCGCGACGACGCTCGTATCGGGCCTCGTCATCCACGCGGCGCGCATGCAATCGAACCTCGATCGCACGGGTGGTCTGTACTTCTCCGAAGCGGTGCTACTCGCGCTCGTCAAGACGGGCCTGCCGCGCCAGGAGGCCTACGTGATGGTGCAGCGCTGCGCGCTCGCCGCGATCTCGGAGGCCGCCGCCGTGGGCGAGACCGGCGCGAAGCCGGGCCGCTTCCGCGCGCTCCTCGGCGCCGACGCGGACATCGCGTCCCGCTTGTCCTCCGAGGATCTCGACACCGCCTTCGATCTCGAACATCACCTGCGCCACGCGCCGCACATTCTCGAGCGCGCCCTGGGAGGAACCCGATGAGCCTCGACGACGAGCTTCGCGCGCAGCTTCGCCACACGCTCGACTCGACACCGTGGACCACCATCGACGGCAAGAAGCTCGAGCGCTACAACGGCAAGGTTCGCGACTGCTACATCGATCGAGAGCGCGGTGAGCGCATCATCGTGGTCACGGATCGCCTGAGCGCGTTCGACGCCGTCGTCGGCACGATCCCGTCGAAAGGGCAGGTGCTGAACCAGCTCGCGACGTTCTGGTTCGAGCAGACCGCCCACATCGCGCCCAATCACATGGTGCGCGTGCCCGATCCGAACGTGATGATCGCGCGCGAGTGCACGCCGCTCCCCGTCGAGCTCGTCATGCGCGCGTACATCACCGGCGTCACGTCGACGTCGATCTGGAAGGCCTACGAGTCCGGCGCGCGCACGTTCTGCGGTCACGCTCTGCCCGACGGGATGAAGAAGAACCAGAAGCTGCCGCACGCGATCCTCACGCCGTCGACCAAAGCAGCGAAGGGTGATCACGATGTGTCGGTCTCGCGCGCCGAGCTCCTGGCGATGGGCCGCATCGATCCCGAGATGTTCGATCGCGCGGGCGAGCTCGCCGCCGCGCTGTTCGCGGAAGGCCAGCGCCAGGCGGCCACGCGCGGCCTGATCCTCGCCGACACGAAGTACGAGATGGGCATCGACAAGAACGGCACGCTCACCGTGATCGACGAGATCCACACGCCCGACTCGTCGCGCTACTGGTACGCATCGGACTACGAGGAGCGCCTCGCCCGCGGTGAAGAGCCACGCTCGCTCGGCAAAGAGTACGTGCGCATCTGGCTCGCGAACGAAGCGAAGTGGTCGGGCGATGGCCCGCCGCCCGTGATGCCCGACGAGATCCGGCTCGAAGCCGCGCGCCGCTACATCGCGAACTACGAGACGGTCACCGGGCAGACGTTCGTGCCCGACGTGCGCGATCCGATTCCGCGGATCGCGAGTGCTCTGGAGGCTGCTTGAGCGTCGCGCCGGCCTCGACCGCTCGCGGCGCTCGCGCCAAGACACCGGCCGTCACCGGAACGCGGTTTCTTCTCAAGCGTCCACGTGGCATCGCGCACCCCGCAGGTTCCTCAGAAACGCGACACAGAGGCGGAGAGGACACCGAGGACGTTTCTTTTCGCTTCGCGAAGAAGACCGCGTCTTCCACGCATTCCGTACGCACCTACAACAATCTCTCAGTGTCCTCTCCGCCTCTGTGTCGAGTCTTCTGCGTTTCCGGCAGATCGTACCCATCGTACGGGGAGGCTTCGTGCTGACTATCATCGGACGAAGTGCCCTCTCGGCCGCGCGTCGTGCGCGTGTCCTCGCGAAAGTTCGCGCAGCGTTTTCCACGGTCGTGGCGATCGACGCGAAGTGGGCACACGTCGTCGCCACCGCGCGACCGCTCGCGCAGCCCGAGGTCGCGCAGCTCGAGCAGATGCTCGCGTACGGCCCGTCGGACACCGCGTCGGCGGTGCAGCAGGTCGCCGGCGCGTTCTGGATCGCTCCGCGCATCGGCACGACGAGTCCGTGGTCGAGCAAGGCCACCGACATCGCGCACGTGTGCGGCCTCGATGCCGTCACGCGGATCGAGCGAGCCATCGCGTACACGTTCGCCGGCAGCGGCGATGCCAAGAAGATCGGCGCACTGATCGCGGATCGCATGACCGAGAGTGTCCTCGTCAGCGAAGCCGAGCTCGCACACGTGATCGCGGCGCCGGGAGCACCGCGACCGCTGAATCACGTCGTGCTCGGCACCGACGGTCGCGCGACGTTGCGCGCTGCGAGCGTTCGGTTGGGGCTCGCGCTCGCCGACGACGAGATCGACTATCTGGTCACGCGATACGGCGAGCTCGGTCGCGATCCGACGGATGTCGAGCTGATGATGTTCGCGCAGGCGAACAGCGAGCATTGCCGCCACAAGATCTTCAACGCGGAGTTCCACATCGGCGGCATCCGGCAGGACAAGAGCCTGTTCGCGCTGATCAAGAAGTCGACGGAAGCGAGCCCGGCGGGCGTGCTCAGCGCGTACAAGGACAACGCGGCGGTCGTCGAGGGAAGCGTCGCGATGCGGCTCGTTCCCGGCGCGGACCACGTGTACCGCGGCATCCGCGAGCCCGTGCACATCCTCGGCAAGGTCGAGACGCACAACCATCCCACCGCGATCTCGCCGTTCCCCGGCGCGGCGACGGGCTCGGGTGGCGAGATCCGCGACGAGGGCGCGACCGGGCGCGGCGCGAAGCCGAAGGCCGGCCTCGTCGGGTTCACGGTCAGCGATCTGCGCATCCCGGATCACCTCGAGCCGTGGGAGCCCGCGGCCGATCGCTGGATCGGATCGCCGTCGCGCATCGCGACCGCGCTCGACATCATGACCGACGGTCCGCTCGGCGGCGCCGCGTTCAACAACGAGTTCGGTCGCCCCGCGATCCTCGGCTACTTCCGCACGTACGAGCGCGCGGGCCGCGGCTATCACAAGCCCGTGATGCTCGCGGGCGGCATCGGCAGCGTGCGCCCGATGCACGTCAAGAAGGCGAAGATTCCCGACGGTGCCGCACTGATCGTCCTCGGCGGTCCGGCGTTCTTGATCGGCCTCGGCGGTGGCGCGGCGAGCTCGCTCGCACAAGGCGCGTCCGCGGAGGATCTCGACTTCGCGAGCGTCCAGCGTGACAACGCGGAGATCCAGCGGCGATGCCAAGAGGTGATCGATCGCTGCTGGGCGCTCGGCGACGAGAACCCGATCCTCTCGATCCACGATGTCGGCGCGGGCGGGTTGTCAAACGCGATGCCCGAGCTCGTTCACGACGCGGATCTCGGCGCGACGCTCGAGTTGCGCGCGATTCCGACGGGCGAGCCCGATCTCTCGCCGCTCGAGCTGTGGTCGAACGAAGCGCAAGAGCGCTACGTGATGGCGATCGATCCGGTGCGCGTCCCCGAGTTTCGCGCCCTGTGTGCTCGCGAGCGTGCGCCATGGGCGCAGCTCGGCATCGCGACACCCGATGGCAGGCTGCTCGTCACCGACAACCGCGGTGGTCCCGCTCCGGTCGACCTCCCGCTCGAGCTCGTGCTCGGCAAGCCGCCGCGCATGGTGCGCCGCGCGGAGGTCATCCCGCCGGCGAAGGACAAGCTCGACCTCGGCGGCGCGACCGTTGCCGCCGCGCTCGATCGCGTCCTCGGTCTGCCGACTGTCGCGGACAAGTCGTTCCTCATCAGCATCGGCGACCGCACCGTCGGTGGCATGGTCGCGCGCGATCCGATGGTCGGGCGATTCCAGGTGCCCGTCGCCGACTGCGCGCTGACGACCGCGGGCTTCGACACGAACGCGGGCGAAGTGATGTCGATCGGCGAGCGCCCCCCGATCGCGCTGCTCGACGCTGCGGCCGCGTCGCGACTCGCGATCGGCGAAGCGATCACGAACCTCGCGGCCGTGCCGATCGGTGCGCTCGGCAGGATCAAGCTGTCGTGCAACTGGATGGCCGCAGCGGGGCACCCCGGTGAAGACGCGCGCCTCTACGAAGCCGTGCGCGCTGCGAGCGATACCGCGATCGCCCTCGGCATCTCGATTCCCGTCGGCAAAGACTCGATGTCGATGCGCACGGTGTGGGACGCGCCGATCTCGAAGCGCAGCACGGCGGCAACACCCGCGCCGAAAGTGTTCACTCCGCAGGACGAGCTCGCCGAGCTCGAGCGCCAGGTCGCGGAGGAAGCGCGCACCGCCCCGCCGAAGGATCCGATCGACGCGGAGCTCGAGCGCCTCGCGAATGTTCCCGCGAACCGCGAGACGATCCGGGACTTGCAGGTGTTCTCGAAGCCGGTCGATGCCTCGGGCGCCGACCAGAAGATCGCGCAGGCGCTCGCGGCAGCCGATTGGATCGATCAACGGGTCAGCGGTGGCGTCGCCGGTGCCGGATCGTCGTTCGACGGAGCGACGCCGCCCGCGCCGTCGTCGACGGAGAAGCGCACGGTGGTCTCGCCGGTCACCCTCGTCGTCACCGCGTTCGGTCCGGTCGAGAACGTGCGCAAGGCCGTCACGCCCGAGCTCCGCGGCGAGGGCCACGAGCTGTTGCTCGTCGATCTCTCGGGCGGCAAGCATCGCCTCGGCGCATCGTGCCTCGCGCAGGTGTTCGGTCAGCTGGGCGACGAACCGCCGGACCTCGACGATCCGAAGCGCCTCGCGTCCATGTTCGCCGCGCTGCAAGAGCTCGTTCGCGGCGGCGCGATCACCGCGTACCACGATCGCTCCGACGGCGGCCTCGTCGTCACCGCGCTCGAGATGGCATTCTGCTCCGGCCTCGGTCTCGAGCTCGACGTCACCTCGGTCCATCGCGATCCGTTCGCCGCGTTGTTCAGCGAGGAGCTCGGCGCTGTCATCGAGGTGCTGTCGGGCAACGTCGACAAGGTCACGCAGTCACTCGTGGCCGCGGGCGCGAGCGTTCACGCGATCGGCCGCGCCGTCGCCGTCGACGCGGTGCGCATCCAGCACGCGGGGAAGGATGTCGTCGCGACCACGCGCACCAAGCTGCGCGCGCGCTGGTCGCACGTCACGCATCAGATGGCGCTGCGCCGCGATGATCCGACGTGCGCCACGGAAGAGCACGCGATGCGCCTCGATCCGGACGCGCCGGGCCTCACCGCGCATCTGACGTTCGATCCCAACCCACCACCGTCGACCACCCCCGGTGGGCCACCGCGCAGCGTCGCGCGGCCCAAGGTCGCCATCCTGCGCGAGCAGGGCGTCAACGGTCAGACCGAGATGGCGACGGCGTTTCACATCGCGGGCTTCGATGCCGTCGACGTGCACATGACCGATCTGATCGAAGGCCGCGTCGATCTCGCGAGCTTCCGCGGCGCGGTCGCGTGCGGCGGATTCTCGTACGGCGATGTCTTCGGTGCGGGCCGTGGTTGGGCCGCCTCGTTCCGGTACAACCCGCGCGCCCGCGCCGCGCTCGACACGTTCCTCGGCCGCGACGACACGTTCCTCCTCGGTGTGTGCAACGGCTGCCAGATGCTCGCGGACCTCTCGGATCAAATCCCGGGCGCCGCGCACTGGCCGCGATTCGTCCGCAATCGCAGCGAGCAGTTCGAAGCGCGCGTCGTGCTCCTCGGGGTCGCGGACTCGCCGTCGATCTTCTTCACCGGCATGGCCGGCTCGCGCATCCCCGTCGCCAGCGCGCACGGCGAGGGCAGAGCGGAGCTCACCGAGACGCAGGTCGCGTCGCTCGCGCAGCAAGGCGTGATCGCGGCGCGCTTCGTCGACGGTCGCGGTGACCTCGCGACCACATATCCGGCGAACCCGAACGGCTCGCCGGGCGGCATCGCCGCGCTGACCACCGCGAACGGCCGGTTCACGATCATGATGCCGCACCCCGAGCGCGTGTTCCGCAATGCGCAGATGTCGTGGGCGCCGCGCGAGTGGACGTTCGAGCACAGCCCGTGGATGCGCATGTTCCATAACGCGCGCGCCTGGGTCGGCTAGCGCAGCGAGGCGGAAGCGATGAGCGAGGCACCGCGGTCGCACACACCGAGCGAGTCGCCGTCGAGTTCGAGCCCGCGTCGGCTGACGTTCGCGTCGTTCCACCGCTGGGCCGCGGTCGTTCTCGTCGCGATGCTCGTGGTGTGGTCGATCACCGGCCTGTTGTTTCATCTCAAGCCCGGGTGGAACCGCGCATACGACCAGCTCTCGGTGAAGCGCGACGAGCCGATCGATCTCGCGTCGATCGTGCCGATGGCCTCGCTCACGGCTCCGGCGGGGACCTCGCTGAAGCCATCGTCCATCGAGCTGTTCCAGACAGCGCTCGGCCCGATGTATCGCGTGACCACGGCCGAGGGCTCGTCGATCATCGACGCGACCACGGGCAAGGCGCGCTCGTTCACACCCGAGGAAGTCACCCGCCTCGTCGACGATGCCGTGTCGCACTCTCCGTTCGAGAATCGCTACGGCGCACACGTCGGCATCGCGAATGACGCCGTGAGGTACGCGGGCGATCAGGTCGTCACGTTCTCGCCGACGACGATGCGCCTGTCGCAGGAAGGCCGCGATACGCGGCGCATCGACTGGTACTACCGGATGCACTACCTGCAGTGGACCGGGAACCCGACCGTCGACAAGGTCCTCGCGATCGGTGGCCTCGCGCTGATCTGGATCGTCATGATCCCGGGCGTCGTGCTGTTCGTTCGACAGCTTCGTCGACGAGCGATCTAGAGGAACGGGACGATCGCGGCGAGTGCGCCGCACGCGATCAACCCGAGCGCGGTCCCGCGCACCGAGTGCTTCGTGCGCCGCCATCCGGTGACGAGCACCATCGCGGCCGCGCCGCGACGCATCGCGAGCAGACCCGGGACCGTGCCGAGCATCGCGAGCCAGCCGGTGACCTGCGCGAACACGCTGACGCCGAAGATCGACGCTGACGACGCACCGAACAGCGCGCGCGGAACGATCGTCGGCAGGAGCATCATCTCCGCGAGCACCACGAGCGCGATCGCCCAGCGTTGACCCGCCAGCATCGCCGTCGCCGCGACGGCCAACGTCGCCGCTACCTCGGGGCCGTGCCAGATGTTCTGGGCGAGCGGCAAGGCGAGCATCGATGCGGCGAGCGCTGACAGCGCGATCGCGAGGTCTGCGTTTCGGCGGCGCGTCCGCAACTCGGCTCGTCGTGCGAGCCTGGATGTCGGGGAGGCGACGTCCGCCATTCTTTGATTGTAATCGACCGGTGACAGTTGTCGAGTGTCTGTCATTTGACACGTACAACTGTCGTCGTCCAAATGACTGGAATCGCTTCGGTTCGATGCCGGTGTAGCCCTGATTTCGACCTGAACGACCATCATCGTGACAAGTGGATCGGCCACTCGAGGAAGGCATCGAGGATCCCGAACACGCACATCAGCTTCCTCCGTGTCATCCTCGCCCTCATGACCGGTGCCACGGGAATCCTGATCAAGCTCGGTGTCCGCCTGGTCGTGTTCGGGCTCGTGTTCTTCATCGCGACCCGGAAGAACCCGAAGGTCATCGTCGCGAAGAAGCGGGTGCTACCGCTGATCGCGCTCGTGTTCGCGGTGCTGAACACGGGGCTCTACTGGGTGCTCCAGCCGATCCTGAACCTCGCGACGATGGGCGCCGCCGGCTTCCTCATGCCGTTCGTCATCAACCTCGCGCTCCTCATCGGAACCGTGAAGATCTTCGAGAAGAAGAAGTGGCTCGAGGTGCAGGGCCTCATGACCACGCTATGGCTCTCGGCGTTCCTGACGATCGCGCACGGCCTGCTCTACCTCGCGCTCGACTATCTGCCGCGGCACGCCTGAGCGGTCACTCGGCGATTTCGCGCAGCTTGCGGAGGAGCTCGCGCGCTTCATCGCAGCGACCGGTGCTGTCACGCAGCGACTGTCGGATCAGCTCGTAGCTCGCGCGCGGGATCGCGTTCGCGTACTGCTCGAACTCGCCCTCGGCGGCCATCACCTCGATGCGGAGGCTCGACAGTAGATCGTTGAGCGACGACGCCGTCTCCGCCGTCATCGCCGCGATCTCGAGTGCGCGCTGGACCTTCACGCTGCCCGCCTCGACCACGAGCTGGTTCTCGGCCTGACCCGCGCGCGCCTTGAGCTGATCGCGCTCGATCTCCATGGCGGAGAGCTCGTTCTGGAGATCCTCCATCTTGACCGCGGTGTCCTGGTTGAACTTGTTCGTGCGGTAGACGCGGAGCTCGGTCTGGAGCTGCTCGACGCGGCGGCGCAACACGCGGATCTCGACGTCGGTCTCGCTCGGACCCGACGGGGTCGCCGTCGCCGACGGAGTGGGCTGGATCGCCGAGATGTGACCCGTGGGGCCGACCGACGACACCGCGCCCATGCCCGGGTGCTGCATCATCGGCGTCGCGCCACCGGCGGCCGGCGCGCTCGCACCTGCCGCGCCCTGGTCGACATAGCGGAGCCACAGGCTGCCGCAGCGCACGGCATCACCGTGCTTGAACAGGTGGCTCTGGACTCGCTGCTCCTGGAAGTAGACGCCGTTTGCCGACGACAGATCCTCGAGCACGTAGCCGCCGCCGCCCCAGAAGATGCGCGAGTGATGGCGCGAGACCATCGCGTCGTCGGTGCGGATGGCGCAGTCCATGGCGCGGCCGACCTTGATCTCGGTGTTCGCGAGATCGAGAGAACCCTCGATGCCTTGGGCATCGCGCCACAGCAGCCTCGGCAAGCCAGAAAAAAATAAGCCAAACGCAGCGAATCCACAAGTTTGGGACCGAGGTTCATCGCGGTGATCGCACCTACCCGATCATCCACACCTAGATCCGTGGGTCGTGGTAAGTGAGCGCCATGTGCGGTGTCTTCGGCATTCATGGACACGACGAGGCGTCGAACATCGCGTACCTGGGCATGCATGCCCTCCAGCACCGAGGCCAGGAGTCCGCCGGCCTCGTCGCGGTGGATGACCACCGACTGCGCCGCCACGTGGCCATGGCGCACGTCTCCGACGCGTTCGACCGCGAGACCCTGGCCAAGCTGCCCGGGCGCACCGCGATCGGTCACGTGCGGTACTCCACGGCGGGCAGCTCCGAGCTGCGGAACGCCCAGCCGTTCGTCTTCGAGTACGCGGGTGGGCAAATCGCGATCGCGCACAACGGGAACCTCGTCAACGCCGCCGAGCTGCGGGCCGAGCTCGAGGCGCAGGGCTCGATCTTCCAGACCTCGAGCGACACCGAGGTCATCGTCCACCTCATGGCGAAGGCCAAGGAGACGGATGTCGTCGCTCGGCTGATGGCGGCGCTGCGGCGCGTGCGCGGTGCGTACTCGCTCGTGCTCCTCGATAACGATGGCCGCATGATCGGCGTGCGCGATCCGAACGGGTTCCGCCCGCTGTCGATCGGTCGGCTCAAGGACGCCTACGTCCTGTCGTCGGAGACGTGCTCGTTCGATCTCGTCGAGGCGGAGTTCATTCGCGAGGTCGAGCCCGGCGAGATCGTGATCTTCCAACACGGGGCGACGGGCGAGAGCATCGACCAAGGCGGCGTCACGTCACATCGCATGCCGTTCGATCAAGGTGCGCAGAGCCCCACGGCGTGCGTGTTCGAGCACGTGTACTTCGCGCGGCCCGATAGCCTCGTGAACGGCAAGAGCGTGTATCGCGCTCGCGAGAAGATGGGCATGCGGCTCGCGCAGGAGGCGCCGGTCGAAGGCGATGTCGTCATCGCGGTGCCCGACTCCGGCGTGCCCGCCGCCATCGGATACGCGAAGCAGAGCGGAATCCCGTTCGAGCTCGGGCTGATTCGCAGCCACTACGTGGGCCGCACGTTCATCGAGCCGCAGGAGTCGATTCGCCACTTCGGCGTGCGCCTCAAGCTGTCACCGGTGCGCTCGGTCGTCGACGGCAAGCGCGTGATCGTCGTCGACGATTCGCTCGTGCGCGGCACGACGTCGCGCAAGATCGTCAAGATGCTGCGCAACGCGGGCGCGCGCGAGGTTCACCTCCGGATCAGCGCACCGCCGACCACGCATCCGTGCTTCTACGGCATCGACACGCCCACGCGCTCCGAGCTCGTCGCCGCGTCGCACACCGTCGAGGAGATCGGTCGTTACGTGACGTGCGATTCCCTCGCATACCTCTCGCACGAAGGCATGATGGCCGCCGTCGGTGCGGAGCCGACGAAGGCGAACACGCCGGGATTCTGTTCGGCGTGCTTCACGGGGCAGTACCCGGTCGCGCTCGGCGAGGACTCGGACCTCCGCCTCGTCCAGCTGCGAACGCCAGCACGCGCAGCGCGCTGAGCCTGTGCTAAGACAGGCCCGCCATGGCGATCGAAAGTGTCGATACCCGCGCGGTCAAGGCGCAGCTGAAGGAGCTGGGGACGAAGGTCTCCGAGCTCCGGAGGTTACTTTGACGTCGACGCGAAGCGCCTGAAGGTCGAAGAGCTCGACTCCATCGCTGCCCGCCCGAACTTCTGGGATGACCAGAAGAAGGCGCAGGGCCTCCTGCGATCGAAGAAGCAGCTCGAGCAAGTCGTCGGTACGTACGACGGTCAGCTCCGCGCGTTGTCCGATGCCGAGACGCTCCTCGAGCTCGCCGAGGAGATGTCCGACGAAGCATCGGCGAAGGAAGCCGAGCAATCCGCCCGCGCCATCGCGAAGGCGCTCGACGACATGGAGTTCCGTCGCATGCTGTCGGGCGAGCTCGATCCGGGCGGCGCGATCCTGCAGATCACCGCGGGCGCCGGCGGCGTCGATGCGTCCGACTGGGCGATGATGCTGATGCGGATGCTGATCCGCTACGCGGAGCGCAAGGGCTGGAAGGTGGAGGTCAACGAAGAGACCTTCGCCGAAGAAGCCGGCATCAAGAGCGCGACGCTGACCGTGTCCGGTGACTACGCGTACGGCCTGCTCAAGGCGGAGAACGGCGTGCACCGCTTGGTGCGCGTCTCGCCGTTCGATGCGAACGGGCGACGGCAGACCTCGTTCGCCGCCGTGACGGTGACCGCCGATATCGACGACGACATCGAGGTCGAGATCAATCCGGTCGATCTGCGCATCGACACGTATCGCGCCGGCGGCGCCGGTGGTCAGCACGTCAACAAGACGGACTCCGCGGTGCGCATCACGCACGAGCCGACGGGCATCGTGGTGCAGTGCCAGAACGAGCGCAGCCAGCACGCGAACAAGGACAAGGCGTTCAAGATGCTGCGCGCGAAGCTGTACGAGTTCGAGCTCGCGAAGCGCGAAGCAAAGGCCGCGGCCGATGCGAAGGCGCGCCTCAAGATCGAGTGGGGATCGCAGATCCGCAGCTACGTGTTGTTCCCGTATCAGCAGGTGAACGATCACCGCACTGAAGTGAAGACCTCTGACGTGAGCGGCGTGCTCGACGGCGATCTCGACGAGCTGATCCGCACGTTCCTGCTCAAAGAAGCGAACAAGGCGAACTGATGCGCCGCGCTGTCGTTCTCGTCGCGTTGGCGGCGTGCGGGGACGACGGCGCGATGTCCGTCGATGGCGGGGCAGGTGATGGTGGAGGCGATGGATCGTCCGGCTGCGATCGCGTGCCGGCGGCGGCGGATCGCACGCGCTACGTCGTCGTCGCGCGGCCGTACGATTCGAGCGGCACCGGCGCGAACGTGTACGAGGTGCTCTCGTTGTCGGCGGACGGCACGCTCGCGCAGATGACGCCGGCGACGCTATTCACGCTCGGCGGGCGCGCGTCGTTCGGCACGATTCCGTTCACGCCCGACGGCAAGGTGGGCTTCGTCGCGTTCAACGAAGGCGGCAAGATCGGCGTGTTCTCGATCGCCGCGGATGGAACCCCGACGGTGATCGATCCTGGCTTCGACGGTGCCGGCGATCCCGCGGCGGTCTCGGTCTCGCCCGACGGCGACACGCTGTACATCGTCGATCGCAACACGCGAAACAACGGCGGCGGCATCTACGCGGCCACGATCCACTGCGACGGCACGCTGACCGATCGCGGGCTCGTCGCCGCGGCTCGATCACCCGTGGGGATCGCATTTCGCAACAGCACGGGTTCCGGAGCAGCACGGCGGTGATCGGCGCGCGCGACTTGCTCGATCACGAGGTGCTCGGCGACGAAGTGCACCTCGCGAGCCTCGGCGCGGCGCCGATGCGGATCGCCGGGGGCGACGCGTTCGGCGACGACGATCAAGTGATGTCGCAGTTCGCGCTGTCGGCCGACGCGAGCACCGTGTTCATCGGCGACGGCAACGCCGCGGGCGTCAATCGCGTCGGCATCGCGACGATCACGGACTCGAGCGTCGCCTTCGCCGCGACGCTGACCGACATCGTCGATCCCGGCGGCATCGCGGTGTCGCCGTTCGGCAACGTCGCGATCGTGAGTGCGGCGCAAGGCAATCGCATCTTCCAACTCGACAAGGCCGGCGCGAACAACGCGTGGCGCAAGGTCGAGGTCACCACGCTCGGTGGCAATCCACAGATCCCCGCGGACATGGTCTCGCTCGATCGCGGAATGCTGCGCGGACACGTCTGGGTCAGCGAGAACACGTCGGTTCGCCACGTGCGCTTCACGCAAGCCGGCGGCGTCGAGGATCTCGGCTCGCTCGCTTTCGGTGCGGGCCTCCAGAACATCCCGGGCGCGATCGGCATCACGCCCTGAACCCGACGTTCACAACTGGCGCGCGAACCCGATCGAGAACTTGATCACGTAGCCGAGCTCGTGGCGCTGCTGTCCGGGATCGAGCCACGTTCCGAGCACGTACGAAGGACCCGCGCCGAAACGCCCGATCAGGCCTCCCCCGCGAACGTCGAGGTTCAGGTGAGGCAAGGCGAACAAGCCTTCGATCGGATCGACGAAGCTGTAGCCGACATCGGCGGCGATGCCGAGACAGACGCGGTACGCGAGACAGCCGACCGGCAGCTCCCATCCGGTGATGATGCGAACGTACTTGTCGCCATCTTCGAACCCGCCGACTCCGAGGCGGAGCGCTCCCCACCGTGGATGCAGCGGGAGCTCTGCGACGACGGACACGCTGAGGAACTGGTCGTCGCGCAGGCCGAGGATCTCGCCCTCGGCGACCAGCATCGCGGTGCCACGAACACCTCGGCTATCGAAGAGCTCGCGCGAATCGAAGCTCACGACCGTCGGCGTCTGTGGTGCCGAGATGGTAAGCGACGTCGGATCCACCGCCGCGCTCGAATCCAGCGTGACCGGCAGCGTTTCGTGCTCGATCGAGGAACCCGCGCGCCAGTGCAGCTCGTGTACGCCCGCGGGAATCGCGTAGCGCACGCAGATCTGACCGGCACGCAGGGGCGTGCGGTAACAGATCCACGGATCGTCGAGCGTGGTGTCGGTGGCGCCGGGAGGCGTACTCGCGAGCGTCACGCCGTGCGCGAGCGGTTGACCGGCCAGCGTCGGGAACGCATCGATGCGAACGTCGTCGCCGGCGCGGATGCCAGCCTCGCACGTGCGCCACGTCGCTGCGCCCGGCTCGCGCGTGAAGCAGGCACGATCGATCCGATCGAACGCTTCGTCTTCTGCCGGCACGATCGCTGACTTCTTCCCGCGTCCGGGCAACGAGGAGCCATGCCGCGTCGAAGGCTCGAGATCGTACGTGTAGCTCGCGAACGCCGCGAGCGGAGATGGCGTATCCGCGACGCGCGTATGCGGTGTGTCGTCGGAGAAGTCGGGCACGCGCACGACGACGTCGCCCGCAATGTGAGCGGCAGGCGTATCCGCGCGCGACGTGCCGAGTCCGCGCATCTTGACGTCGAACCGCATCGGCCCGGGACGCGTCGGGAAGATCGCGACGAGCTTCTCGCTCGAGTCGAGCTCGGGGTCGTCCATCGCGTAGACGATGCACGCCTGCGTGCAGGTGACGTCCACCTTGTAGCTCTTGCGATCGCAACGATCGACCTTCGAGAACGAGCTCTTCTTCCAGTGAAGATCCTCGGTCTCGCGATTCTCGTCGAGCGACCACGTGAAGCCTTCGCTCGAGCACGTGGCCGCCCATGACGTCGAGACGCGGATCGGCATCCCCACGGCAACCGGCTCGTCGCAATCGAGGCAGCGGATGTGGGCCTCGGAGCTCGTCCGGCTCGATCGGGTCGTGCTCTTCCAGCAGCCGCCGACGGCCACTGCCGTCAGCACGACAACGATCCTGATCACGGCACATCGTAGGTGGCGGGATCGCGCAGTAGCAACCCGCCTAGGGACTGTGATGCCCGTGCGCCTCGTGGACCCGGCCACCGGACTAGCCGGTGCCCGAAACTCGTGCGCTAAGCGCTCGATGATCGGTCGAACCAATGCGGTCAGACCCGGCACGCCGCGTGCTCGATGCGCGGCGCATGCGTTCGCTTAGCTTTGCCTTGATCGCGTTGTTCTCGACCGCCGTTGGTTGCGCGGACGAGATGGTGACCCCGGACGAGGAATGGGGCATGGAAGGCCCGGTCGAGACGACGCCACCGCCCGGCAAAGACGATAGCGAGTACCGCAAGGGTCCCTACGTCAACACGAACACCACGCGCACGCAGGTATGGACCGCGAAGAACAAGTGGGAAGACCGCGACACCACCGCCGCGAAGGCCGCGGGCATGGCATGGAGCGCGAACAGCGGCCTGTCGTGGGACGAGAAGTACGCGGCATGGATCGAAGGCATGGAGTGGATCCCGTCGCTCAACGGGTACTCGATGACGGTCAACGTCACGACGCCGTGGGGCAAGAAGCTGCCGTCGCCGTACCTCGAGTGTGCGGAGATGGCGATGTTCCTCCGCATCACGTTCGCCGCTTGGTACGAGCTGCCGCTGTTCTTCGAAGCGGTGTCCGGCGGGCAGCGCGTGTACTTCGGTCACTTCGGCGTGCGCACGGCGACGAGCCGGTTCTCGAACACACCCGAATTCGGCGTCGCGTACAAGGACTACACGACCTCGACGACGTGGCGTACCACGTGGCCCAAGGACACGACACTGCGCACGCGCAAGCTGGCCGGCGGCGAAGACGTCCAGCCGGAAATCGCACAGGGCGCGGTGTTCGGCGCGTACGTCGACGAGCTGCACCTCAACAAGCGCGCGGCGTACTTCACCGTGCTGACGCTGAACTATCTCTCGTCGGTGAACGTCGCCGACACGGCGAACACGTACAACCTCGTCCCCGACGCGGTGCGCGCGGGCGACGTCCTCGTCGAGCGCTGGCAGGCGAGCGGCATCGGCCACACGCTGATCGTTCACGACGTGAAGGAGCTCGGCGGCGGATCGATGGACGTCACGACGATCAGCGGCTCGATGCCGCGCCGCCAGGGCGTTCGCGAGTCCGGCGAGTCGTCGAAGTACTACTTCACGAGCCAGTACACCGGCGGTGAAGGCGTCAACGACGCGAACCTGCCGTACGCGAAGCTCGGCGGCGGCGTGAAGCGCTGGCGCGTCACGAAGAACGTCAACGGCTATTGGACGAACACCTGGATGGCCGGCGACGAAGCGCACTGGATCAACTCGACCGACTATCCGCGCATCGCGGCGCGTCCCGGTCGCTTCGCGGTGCTACTGGGCGCGGTGTCGCCGGAGCAGCAGCGCGATGGTCTGCTCGCCGCGATCAGCGACGCGCGCCACCACCTCGAGCAGTACCCCGCGTCGTGCGCCGCTCGCGAGCGCCGCGAGCGCGCGTTCGGCGAGCTCTATGGCATCGCCGGCGAGCTCGGCATGACGGTCGCCGAGGTCGACGACCAGTACCGCACGCTCGAGGACCACGTGCTCGGCGAGCTCGACTACACGAAGAGCAAGACGTGCTGCTGGAACTCGTCGACGAGCGCGATGTTCGACATCATCATGCAGAAGGCGCGCGCCGAGCAGGCCGCCGCCGAAGCCGCTCACACGTGTGTCGAGCCGACGGTGTTCAAGTCGCGCAGCGATGGCTACAAGCTGTGGAGCGACTTCGCGACGTCGATCGGTCGTGGCTCGCTGTGGCGCGCGTGGACCGAGGACGAGACGTGCAACCAGCGCAACGTCGCGCAGGACACCGAGACGTCTGCCGAAGGCGCCTACTGCGAGTGACTACTGCTTGTTCGCGGTGAAGCCGGTGGTGAACTTCACCTCGGCGCCGACGAGCAACGCCTGATCCGTACCGTTCATCGTGCCGGCGAACAGGCACGCGCCCGAGTAGCCGATCGTCACGAGGCCCGCTTCCATCGCGACGGACTCCCAATCCGCGCCGCTCGCGCCTTCGTTGACGAGGTCCGCGTCGGCGACCGAGTAACCGAGCATCGCGCAGTTGATGCCGTTCGTGACGATGCCGGCGCCGAGGTAGAGGCGGAACGTCTCGCCGGTCTCGCCGATCACGCCGAACGCCTGTGCCGTCTTCACGGTGATGTCGCCACCGCACACGAGATCGCAGTTCGGGTTCGACGTGCCCGCGCCGCACGTGCCGATGTCGGGACGCTCGAGCGCGCCGTCGCACGTCTGTTGCGGGAGGTTGACGATCATCTGGTGCTGCTTCGCGACATCGCGTTGCTCGATGACCACGCGAGCCGGCCACGCTTCGCTGGGGCACACGATGTCGGGGCGCGCGCAGTCGAGGTCGAACGTGTACGGCTTGCCGTCGTGGTCGATCGTGAAGCTGCCGCCGCCCGCGCCGAGCTCCTCGTTGTAGACCGCCCCGCCGATCTTCACCTCGATGCCGATGGTGTTGTCGTACTGGACGTCCCACGTGCCGCGCACGTCGGGCGCGGGCGAGGTGGATCCGGCCGCGCAGCCGTCGCCTTGTGCGCCCATGAGAAGAGGAAGGGGAACCGCGAGCAGAAGTGAAGCGAGGCGGAGGGTCTTGGACATGACAGTGACCTCTACAAAGGCCAGACCACTGGCCATCGAGACCATTTCGACACCATTCCGATGACTTGCGCGACTCTTCGTGTTGCGAAGCCCGGCGTCAACGGCCGTTCACGCGGGAGTTCTCGACGACGAAGCGCCATGATCCCGCACGTTCACACGTCACCGTGAGCCGAGGACCTACATCTTCGACGTCATGTCGAGGCAGGTGAAGAGGCCCTTCAGTCCGTCGACATCGATGCTCACGCGCGCGTGAAGCCTCGTGCCTTCGCGGCGCACGAACAGCTCGTCGGAGTGCTTTCGCCAGCACGCCATCTCCTTGCCGTTGGACTTCTCGATCTTCGCGATCTCCCGATTCGCTTCGTCGACGAGCTGCGTGGCAGCGGCTTCATTCGCGGTCTCGATCGTCGCGTCGAGCTCGAGCTGCTCGCGTGGTGCACGTGCCCACACGACGAGGGTGACACCCTGCGCGACGACCGCGTCGGCAACGTCGGTCTTCGCATCGGTCTTCGCATCGGTCTTCGCATCGGTCTTCGCATCGGTCTTCGCATCGGTCTTCGTGTCGGGCGTCGGTAGCGGCGGAAGCTTCGCGACGGCGACGAGGAACGCATCGTCGGGCGCTCGACGGATGAGCTCGAGGACCGCCGGGCGTCCCGTCCCGATCTCGCCCTTCCAACCCGGTGTCGACCACGTCTTCACGCCATCGGTGTTGGCGATCACGGAGCCACGCTCGGGGAGCGTGATGCCGTTCTGCGCGGTGAAGGCGAGGACCATGGTCTGCACGCGCTCGATCAGCGGGATCACCAGATCGCCTCGCTCGATCACCATCGCCTCGCCGGACTTCGCTTCCACGCGACCCGCGCCGACGATCTCGGTCACCTTCGTGCCCGGCGCGAGCTTGCCGACCATCGCGTTCGCGTCGTCGGTCGGCCGGACCCACACGACCATCTGCGCCGACGGCGGTACGCGATCGAGCAGCTTCGAGTCCGGTGCGAGCGAGCCGATGGACGTCGGAACGAACCACAGCACATCGTACACACGACCGCGCGCGACGGCGATCAGCGCACCGATCGCGACCACCGCGACGACGATCGTGCGGAACACGAAGCGCTCGATGCCCTTCGTCTTGCGCGGCTTCGGCTTCTCGGCCCGCTTCGCCTTTCGCTCGGACCACACGTGCCACGCGACGGGCAACACGGGGAACACGAGGAGGCCGATCGCCAGCGCGACGCCCCACGGCACCCCGCGCCAGTACGCGTACGCCGATGGCACGTCGAACATCGCGAAGCACAGGATCGCGCATGCGAGATACGCGGGGATCCGACGACCGACATCGCGCACCGACATGCGTCGAGCTTGCCACGTCGAGCGCGCGTGGCACGGGGAACTTCGACGACGCCGAAATATCTCGCAACGTCCAGCGCAACACACCGGCAACGTCGACGACGCACGCTGTCTGTATGGCCCGTCGTCGCCCCGTCGAATCTCGTACCTACGCGCTGCGTGTCCTCGGCCTCCTGGAGCACGAGCTGCGCCCCGTGTGCGTGCACGCTGTGTGGATCGAGCGCGGTGGCGTGCTGCTCGCCGCGAGCAAACGCTAGCTCGAACTACGAGGGCATCGACGTTCGCTCGCATCCGCGCGGCCGTGAGCGTTGTCGTCGCGTTCACCGTCGACCGCGATATCAACGCGAGGCTTCGACGATGTCGTGGTCTGAAACCATCTCGAGAGCTCGACGATGTCGTGGTCTGAAGCCATCTCGAGAGAGCACGACGATACCGACCACGCACGCTCGCGCAGGTGCGACGATGCCGCGGACCACGCGTCCCCCGCGCACGCTCGTCGTGGACCGCGTCCACATCGATGATCCGCGTCGAGGTCGCAATTGACGATGAAGCCGACGTTCCGGCCGAGGTCGACGTCAAACGATCACGTCAGGCATCGGATGTCCGCGTTCGCCGCTATCTCATCGCGTTCAGGTGCTCGACATCAAAAAACGCGTGAGGCATCGGACGTCCGCACGCGCGTCCGTCGTCTCGTGCTCGCTAGTTCGTCGGAGCGGGCGGGGGCGGTGGCGCGTCGAGCGCGGCGAGATCGGCTGTTGCCTTCGCGAGTGCGTCGGGGTTCGCGAGATCCGCCGGCATGCTCGTCCACAGCGCGACGATGTCCGCGCGATACTTCTTCTCGGCCGCGACATCGCCACGCTTCTTCTCGATGTTCGCGCGCTGCGCGAGCACGCGAGCCTTGCGCGGGCCGTACACGAGCTTCAGCGCCTTGTCCGTCCACTGCGCGGCCTCGTCGAGCTTGCCGGCCTCGAGGTACACCCACCCGAGACGCGCCGCGGGATCGTACTCGCCGGGGAGCGCCTTCGCGGATTTCTCGAGCGCGGGCACTGCCTCGAGCGGACGACCGAGCGTGATGAACACGTCGGCGAGCTGGTAGTTGTACGTCGACGCGGCGACGGCGTTCGGCGCCTTCGCGATCGCTTCCTCGAGGAGCATGCGCTGCTTCTCGGCGATCGTGGTCGCCTCGGGCTTGCGACCGACGGTGGCGAGCACCTCGCGGAGATACGCCATCGCGTCCGAGCGATCGTCGTACGACAGCGGTGCCGTGGGATCCGCGAGGAGCTTCTCCAGGCGCTCGATCACGCGCTCGCGAAACACGGGCACCTTGTCGGGCTCGTCCTTCATGCGCTCGCTCGCGCACTCGAGCGCGATGCCCGCGAAGTCGGTGGCGCTGGCGGCGTTGCCGGTCTCGTCGAGGCTCGCTTGTCCGAGCGCGAAGCAGCCCGCGGCATCCTTGCGCTTGCGCTTGGTGTGGATCAGCGACACGAGCGCGTCCGGCTTGCGCACCCAGGTCGGGGGCGCCGCGGCGAGGGCGGTGGTGAGCTCGGTCTCGGCGGTGGCGAGATCCTTGGCAGCGAGAGCGCGCTCGGCGGCGAGGAGGTGCTTGGCGGCACCATCGACCGCCGTGCGCGCCGCCGCGCCGGCTTCGAGGAAGGCCGTGAACTGCGCGACGCTCGCACCGCCGGCGAAGCGGGCGAGGACCGAACCGTCCTCGGGCGCGACGACGTAGAACGTGGGCCACGCGGACAGCGGCAGCTTGGCGACGGCCTTCGCGTTGGCCTCGCGGTCGGTGTCGATCGCGGCGAACACGAAGCGCGTGGCCATCGGAACCATCGCGGGATCACGGAACACGGTCGACTGCATCGACAGGCACGTGTGGCACCACGGCGCCCACAGGTCGATCACGAGCGGCAGGTTCTTTGCCTTCGCGCAGGCGAGGGCGCCGTCGTAGTCATTCTCGACCCAGGCGAGCGGGCCTTCCTGCTTCGCGCCCTTGCATGCCGCGGATCCGGACTCGGCCGCCTTGCCTTTGCATGCGACGAGGAGAAGCGCGGCGAAGACCAAGCCCTTCATGCCGGTCTGATACCAGGATCTGCTCGGGGATGCTGTAATGTCCGCCGCCATGTCGTCGCGACCGTCCGAGCCAGCTTCGTCCAACCTCGACCGGATCATCGGTGAGCGTCGAGACAAAGCCAGCGCCCTCCGCGCCGCGGGGAGCGACCCGTTCCGCAACGACATCGGCCCCGCGATCTCGATCGCGGAGGTCCGCGCGAAGTACGCGGCGACCAAGCCCGAGGCACCGCCGCCGCGCGATCCGAACGCGCCGAAGCCGCCCAAGGACGCCGACCCCGGCATCACGCCGATCGACGGTGTTCCGGTGCGTGTCGCGGGCCGCGTGATGGTGAAGCGCGCGATGGGCAAGACGCTGTTCGCGCCGATCCGTGACACCACCGATCAGATCCAGCTGTACCTGAACGTCGACTCGCTCGACCCGAAGGACTTCGAGACCGTCCTCCCGCACCTCGACGCGGGCGACATCGTCACCGCCGAGGGCCCGGCGTTCTGGACCAAGCGCGGCGAGCTGTCGATCCTCGCGACGCGGCTGTGGATCGTCACGAAGTCGCTGCGGCCGTTGCCCGACAAGTGGCACGGCATGACCGATGTCGAGCTGCGCTATCGCCAGCGCTACCTCGATCTCGCGGTCAGCCCCGACGTGCGCGAGGTGTTCCTCAAGCGCTCGAAGATCGTGCGCGGCATCCGCCGCTTCCTCGATCAGCGGAACTTCCTCGAGGTCGAGACGCCGATGATGCATCCGATCATCGGCGGCGCCGCGGCGCGTCCGTTCGTCACGCACCACAACGCCCTCGACATGAAGCTGTTCATGCGCATCGCGCCGGAGCTCTACTTGAAGCGGCTCGTCGTCGGTGGTTTCGAGCGCGTCTACGAGATCAATCGCAACTTCCGCAACGAAGGCCTCTCGCGCTCGCACAACCCCGAGTTCACGATGCTCGAGTTCTATCAGGCGTACGCGACGTACACGGATCTGATGGATCTCACCGAGGCGATGATCGGCGAGGTCGCGCAAGAAGTGAACGGTTCGACGAAGGTCATGTGGGACGGCGTCGAGATCGATCTCGCGCCGGGATGGCGCCGTCTGTCGATCCGCGACGCCGTGCGCGATCTCGGTGGCATCGCCGAGGCAGAGCAGGTGTTCACCGATCCGCACGTCGCGACGATGGTGTGCCTCGCGCACAAGCTGCCGGCCGCGGACCTCGCGCGCGTGCTGCTGGCGGGCGCAGGTGATCAACCCGACACCGCTCACCCCGAGCTGACGGCGGCGCTGAAGAACCCCGAAAGGCGCGCGGATGCCGCGCGTACGATCATCGGTCAGTATCCATCGGACGAACAGAAGCGCATCACCGCCGGCCACATCGGCTACCTCCTGTTCGAAGCCGTCGCCGAAGAAAAGCTCGTGCAGCCCACCTTCCTCACCGAATTCCCGCTCGCTGTTTCTCCGCTCGCGCGGAAAAACGATCGAGACGGGGCATTTTGTGATCGGTTCGAGCTGTTCGTGAATGGCAAGGAGATCGCGAACGGCTTCTCCGAGCTGAACGACCCCGATGATCAACGCTCGCGTTTCCAAGCCCAGCTGCGCGCGAAGGCAGCCGGCGCCGACGAGACGATGGACTACGACGAGGACTACTGCCGTGCGCTCGAAGTCGGCATGCCGCCGACGGCAGGCGAGGGCATCGGCATCGATCGTCTCGCCATGTTGCTCACCGGGCAGGCGTCGATCCGTGATGTCATCCTGTTCCCCCTGATGCGACCCGAGTGACGCCCAACCCGAAATACCCGACGCTCGAGCCCATCTCGCACAAGCGAGCGTGGATCGAGCTCGTGCTCGGCACGCTGATCATCATCGCGGGCATCGTCATCACGGTGACGTCGTTCAACGCGATCGGCAACCAAGAGGCGACGGGGCGCCAGTTCATCACGGCGTTCGGCCCCGTGCTCCTCGGCTTCGCGGTGGTCATGCACGCCGTGTCGGACCTCGCGGGCTATCGCTCGTTCGTCGCGTGGCGCTACCTGCTCGTCGCGCAGCCCAAGGTCACGCGGAACACGCGGATCGCGCTCCTCGTCGCGATCGGGGTTCGCATCGCGTGGTGGATCGCCGCCGACCAAGGCTTCGCCGCCACGTTCGTCGCGTACATGGCACCTGCGTCGAGCACGAAGGCCCTGGTCACCGCGATCACCTCGTCGGCGATCGGCGTCATCGTGTTCTGGGGCGTCCTCCGGCACTCGCGTCCCGCGATGTGGGCGTTCGTCATCGGTCTCGGCACCGGCATCGTCTGCAACATCGTCATCAAGCTGATGGTCTCGGGGAAAGCGCCGATCCTCAGCAGCCTCATCCCCGAGACGCAGGTCCGCATCATCTTCGGGCTCGGGATCGCGAGCCTCGTCGGCTTCGCGTTCGCGGGCCTCGCGACCTTCTTCGGGAGCCTGCGCGCGTTCTTCACGTTCTTCACCACGGTCCCGATCGGCGGCGTGTGGATCGGCACCGCCGCGCTCGTCTGCGTGCTGTCCGTCATGGGCGGCTTCGAGTCGGATCTCCGCGAGAAGATCCTCGGCTCCAACGCACACATCCAGATCACGCGCGAGGACGGCGAGTTCAACGACTGGCGCGCGGTCAAGGCGCGCATCGATCACATCCCGGGTGTCGTCGCGTCGACGCCGTACGCCGTCAGCGAGGTCGTCATCGCCGCGCACAACAACGGCATGAACGTCATCATCAAGGGCATCGACACGGACACCGTGGCCAAGGTGACCGATCTCGTGTCCGACCTCGAGGACAAAGAAGCGATCAAGCGCCTCGAGCCGCTCGTCGACGATCGCCAAGAGCTCGTCGTTCCGCAGGCACCGCACGATCAGAACGCGATCGATCCCGCGCCGGAGGATCTGCCGACCGCGGGTGATCCGATCGACTTCTCGGCGCCGACGAAATCGGGCTCGGGTTCCGGATCGGGTTCCGGATCGGGTGCTGGCTCTGGCGCGAGCGTTGGTTCTGGTTCTGGCGCGGGCTCTGGCGCGAGCGCTGGCTCTGGCGCGGCTGGCGCGAGCGCAGGTTCGGGCGCCACCGCTGGTTCTGCGGCACCGGGGCCCGACGTCATGGATGCGCCGCCCGACGATCTGGTCGTCACCGACACACCGCCGCAGGACTTCAGCACGCCGCCCACGAGTGGTGGGACGCGCATGCTCGATCACGACTCGCTGCCGATCAACGTGATCGACTTCCCCGAGTCCACGGTCTCGCGCCGCACGCAATCGCTCCCCGGCGTGCTCGTCGGACGCGAGCTCGTGAAGCAAACGCACCTCTACACGGGCGAAGAGGTCCGCGTGGTCTCGCCGCTGTCCGATCCGTCGAACCCCGACGCGACCGGAACGCCGATCCCGTTCAACCGCGACTACCGTGTGGCCGGCGTGTTCTTCACCGGCATGTACGAGTACGACCTCAAGTACGTCTACGTCACGCTCGACTCGCTCCAGGACTTCCTCGATCGCGGCGACACGATCGACGGCATCGAAGTTCGCATCGGCGACGCCGACGACACGGGCCGCTTCCTCTCGATCATCGGCAAGGAGCTCGGCCCGGGCTACCGCATCGTCGATTGGCGCGAGCTGAACCGCTCGCTGTTCTCCGCGCTCAAGCTCGAGAAGATCGCGATGTTCCTGGTGCTCGGCATCGTGATCCTCGTCGCGTCGTTCTCGATCGTGGGCAACCTGATCATGGTCGTCGTCGAGAAGGCTCGCGAGATCGCCCTCCTCAAGACGCTCGGCGCGTCGAACTTCGGCGTCATGCAGCTGTTCTCGATCCAGGGCCTCATGATCGGCATGATCGGCACCGTCCTCGGGATCGCCACGGGCCTGCTCGCATGCTGGGCCGGCCGCCGCTACGGGCTCCCGCTCAACCCGGACGTCTATTACATCGATCGCCTCCCGATCCATGTCGACCCGCAGTCCGTCGCCGCTGCCGCCGCCGCCGGCATCCTGATCTCGATCGCCGCCACGCTCTACCCGGCACTTCTTGCCGCTCGTGTGCGCCCCGCAGCCGGCATGCGCCACTGACGCTTTCGGCGATGAGCCGATGCGCTCGCGACACCTTTGCCAGACGACCCTCGAGGTCGGGCAGATCGCCCGCGGCGGGAATGCGTCACTAACGTCCTGAATGCGTGAAAATCCATCAACTCGTGCACACCCCACACGCGTGAATCCGCCCACTTGTCGGATTCCTTTCAGTGGCACGGCGAATGCTGCGCAAGCGCGCATGACGCGCGTGCTCCTGGTCGCTGCTCTCCTCGTCGGGGCCTCGTCGGTCGCCGCGGCAGATGTCCCGTTCAAGATCGGTGGCTACGCGGGGCTCGGGCTCGGCCCCGCGGGCAACGTCAGCTACTCCGCTGGCACCCCGGTTCCCGATGGACGGTCGGGGCAGGTGTTCGCTGGAATTCGCCTCAAGGGCACGCCAATCGCGAGTCGATTCTCGCTCCAGGCCTCCCTCGCGTTCGATTCCTTTATCGTGAACTCGGGGATCTTCTACGACGCACGCATGGTCGGACTCGCGGCTCGTTACAACCATCCGCTCGGCGGAGGGATGGACGTCTTCGGCAAGCTGGGAATCGCGCACACGACGTACAACACCGACGGGCCACATGGGGCGGACGGCACGCAGGCGATGCTCGGGGTCGGGGCCGAATACCACCTCCCCTTGACCGTGAACGTGTCCGTGCTCGTCGACTACACGCTTTATCGTGGCGATATCGAAGGTGACTACGTGGGGACGGTGAGTGGCGGGATTGGGATGTGGATGCTCGGCTTCACCGTCGGTTTCTGAACATCCCGTTCGAGGTGAGGCGGAATGCCCGATCGATCGGGCTGGTTTCGCACACAAGACACAGCGCCGCTCCTGTCGAGCGCGCGAGTGGATCACCTAGGCAACCGTTACGCCTCGGCAATGGTCCCATCGCGCGTTGACACCCGCAGGGCAGCTGAGTAAGTTCCTGCACCTTTTAGAGTTTCCTGTGACCGACGAGCGCGCTGACGATGCCACTGTGACCCCACTACGGGGGCGCGGTGCGCGGATCGAGGTGAGCCGCCTCGGCAAGGCCTACCAGCACAGCGGCAAGGCGTTGCCGATTCTCTGGGACATCGACCTCAGCCTCGCGCCGGGTGACATGGTCGCTGTCGTCGGAGCATCGGGCGTTGGCAAGTCCACGTTCCTCCAGATCTTGGGGACGCTCGATCTGCCGACCTCGGGATCGATCAAGTTCGATGGCGAAGAGCTGACGACGATGAACCCGAGCCGACTGGCCGAGTTCCGGAATCGGCGGATCGGGTTCGTGTTCCAGTTTCATCATCTCCTCCCCGAGTTCACTGCCGTCGAGAACGTGATGATGCCGGCGCTGATCCAGCGCTATCCCGTCGAGCGTGCACGCACGATGGCGAAGGACATCCTCGGGCGCGTGGGGCTCACGCACCGATTGACACACCGGCCAAGCGAGCTCTCGGGTGGCGAGCAGCAGCGTGTGGCGCTCGCCCGCGCGATGGTGCTCGGGCCGTCGTTGCTCCTCGCCGACGAGCCGACGGGAAACCTCGACCGCGCGACGGGCGAGGCGATCCACAACCTGTTCCTCGAGCTCAATCGAGAGCGGGGATCGACACTACTCGTCGTGACGCACAACCCGGAGCTCGCGGCCCTGATGCCCAAGCGCCTGCGCATGGTCGATGGCGGTCGCCTCGTCGACGAAACGCACCCCGTCGAGCCGCACGGCGGGGAGCCGCACGGCGGGGAGCCGCCGGCGCCCGCCGGCGAGTCGGCCGAGCATGTCGCACGGATTGGCGCTGCATCCAGCGAACCCCCGACCGAGGACCGCGAGTCGAAGAGCGAAGGAGCCGCTTCGTGATTCGATTTATCCGTGCCGTCGCGATCGTGATGCTCTCCATGGGCGTCGTGGCCGCGCAGCCTGCTCCGGCCCCCACACCGCCACCGGCGGCGCCAGCGGGCGGCGTCACGCTGCAGGGCCGCGCGATCGAGCGCGTGCAGTTCCGCGGCAACCGCAAGGTCGAGGACGATGCGATCCGGGTCCAGCTCCTCAGCAAGCCGGGCACGCTGCTCGACAGCGCGAAGCTCCGCGAGGATCTGCGTGCGATGTGGAAGATGGGCTTCTTCGCCGACATCGACGTCGAGGCCGAGGTCGCATCGTCGGGGGGCGTGGTCCTCACGTTCGCGGTCAAAGAGAAGCCGTCGATCCGCAAGGTGCTCATCTCCGGCAACAGCGAGATGGGCCTCGACAAGATCAACGAGGTGCTCGATCTCGAGCTCGACGCGATCGTCGACATCGGCAAGGTGAAGAAGAACCGCGAGAAGATCGCGGACCTGTACGTCCAGAAGGGCTTCTACCTCGCGACGGTGGACTACGAGGTCAAGCCCGTAAACGAGTCCGAGGTCGACGTGTGGTTCAACGTCGACGAGAAGGCCAAGGTCAAGATCCGCGAGGTCCAGTTCATCGGCAACAGCTCGATCTCCGACGACGAGCTGCGCGGATCGATCGCGACGCGTCGCCAGGACGCGCTGAGCTTCTTGAACGACTCCGGCGTGTACAGCCAAGAAGCGTTCGAGCGCGACCTGCTGCTCGTCAGCGCGCACTACTGGGATCGCGGCTACGCGAACGTCAAGGTCGGTACACCGCAGCTCCGCCTGTCTCGCGACAAGCAGTACATGTACCTGTCGATCCCCGTCGACGAGGGCCCGGTCTTCACGATCGGCTCCGTCAACTTCAAGGGCGACCTCATCGGCAGCGCCGCGGAGAATGCGAAGCGCATCTCGCTGCGTCCGGGCGTGAAGTTCTCGCGCACGATGATCGCCGAGGATCGCGAGAAGCTGTCGAGCTTCTATCAGGACCAGGGCTACGCGTACGCGAACGTCCTCCCGTTGACCAAGGTCGATCTCCCGAACCGCCGCATCAACCTCACGTTCGAGGTCGCGCGTGGCAAGCGCGCGTACTTCGAGCGCATCAATATTCGCGGCAACTCCAAGACGCGCGACAAGGTGATCCGCCGCGAGATGAAGATCTCGGAAGGCGAGATGTTCAACAACACGAACCTCGAGATCTCCAAGCGCCGCATCACCGCGCTCGGCTTCTTCGAGAACGTCGTGATCTCCACCAAGCGCGGCAGCTCCGACGAGTTCGTCGAAGTGAACGTCGAGGTCAGCGAGCGCCCGACCGGCACGTTCCAGATCGGCGCTGGCTTCTCGTCCGTCGAGAACTTCATCGCGCAAGCGCAGATCTCGCAGAACAACCTGTTCGGCCGCGGTCAGACGCTGGCGTTGCAGGCGCAGATCTCGAGCCTGCGGCAGCTGTTCTTGCTGCGCTTCGTCGAGCCGTACTTCCTCGACACCAACTGGACGTTCGCGTTCGACCTCTATAACCAGAGCCGCGGCTTCGGCACGTTCTATCGCAACGCATCCGGTGGAACGCTCACGTGGGGCTATCCGCTCTCGTACGAGGCACGCGCGTTCCTCACGTACAAGCTCGAGGACGTCAGCATCACCACGGGCTCCGGCGGTCTCACGAACCTCGGCGCGACGTCCGCACCGATCGAAGCGGCGAGCGTCGCGAACCTCTTCCGCGGCGGCGTGACGTCGTCGATTCGTGCGTCGCTGTCGTGGGACTCGCGAAACAACCGCTTGTTCCCGTCGGGCGGCTGGTATCACACCGTGTTCGCCGAGTACGCGAGCGAGTACACCGGCAGCGAGAACAAGTTCTGGCGCTGGGGCGGCTTCGCACGTCACTACCGCCAGCTGTGGGGACCGTTCGTCTATCACGGCAACTTCGAGATCGGCTTCACCACGTCGACTGACCCGCTCGGTGTGCCCATCTCCGAGCGCTACCTCGTCGGCGGCATCTACGACATCCGTGGTTACGCGCCGCGCTCGCTCGGTCCGAAGCTGCTCACGCAGACGCCGGGCGATCCGGGCAACGGCCTGGGCGAGCTGCCGCTCGGCGGCAACATGCAGGTCATCATCAACAACGAGGTCGAGTTCCCGCTGTTCAAGAAGGTCGGCATCTCCGGCGTGCTGTTCTTCGACATGGGCAACGCGTACAACCTCGAGAACCGCTACTGCTCGGGCTTGCAGCGTCAAAACTCGCAGACGTCGATCAAGTTCGATCCCTGCTTCGACTTCCCCAACTCCATCGTCAGCGGTCTGCGCAAGTCCGTCGGCTTCGGCTTCCGCTGGTTCTCTCCGATCGGCCCGCTCCGGTTCGAGTGGGGCATCCCGCTCGACGCCCAGAAGAACGAAGACCCGCTGGTCTTCGAGTTCACGATCGGCAACTTCTTCTAAGCCCTCGTCAATGACAGGGTGAACAACGGGCTTGGACACGCGTCGAAGTCATCGTATGAACCGCTCGAGGTCCCTATGAATCGCCTTGGAATCGTCGCTCTCGCATGTCTGGGTCTGGGTCTGATGGCGTCGCCGCTCTTGCAGGGAAGCGCGACCAGCGCCGTTCCCGCCAACCCGAAGATCGGGATGATCGATATCGAAGACACGCTGTCGACGACGCCCGCTGGCAAGCGCGCGAACGACGCGTTCGAGAAGACCCGCAAGGACAAGCAGGCCAAGCTCGACAAGCAGCAAGAGCAGCTGAAGAAGGACGACGCGGACCTCGCGAAGCAGCAGGCCGTGCTCAAGCCCGAAGCGTTCGCGGCCAAGCGCGCTGACCTCGAGAAGAAGTTCGTCGAGCTGCAGCAGACGTACGTGAAGCTCGAGCGCGAGCTCGCGCAGGATCGCACCAAACTCATCCAGGGCCTCCTCAAGCAGGCCGAGCCGCTGATCGCGAAGATCGCGAAGGCCGAAGGCGTTCACATCATCGTCGACCGCGGCGCGACCGTGTGGGCCGACCCGACGGTGGATCTGACGGCCAAGCTCAAGGCCGAGATGAAATAGTCACGGCGCTCTCGTGGTAGATCCGACGTCATGACGGATGTCGGTGCCCGGCCCGCGAGCGAAGTGATGAAGGCCGAGCAGATCCTAGGTCTGCTCCCTCACCGGTATCCGTTTCTCCTGATCGACCGCGTGCTCGAGCTCACCGACGACAAGATCGTCGCGCTCAAGAACGTGTCGTTCAACGAGCCCCACTTCCAGGGGCACTTTCCGGGCGTCCCCGTGATGCCCGGTGTGCTCCAGATCGAAGCGATGGCCCAGGCCGGCGGCATCCTCGCCTCGCGCGTGGTGACGTTCGATCCGTCGACGCACGTGATGTTGTTCATGGCGATCGACGCGGTGAAGTTCCGCAAGGCGGTCGTTCCCGGCGATCAGCTCGTGATCGAAGTCGTGCCGCTGCGGAAGGGCAAGATCTTCAAGATGCGCGGCGAGATCAAAGTGAACGGCGCGGTCGTCTCGGAGGCGGAGTTCCTCGCGGGTCTCGCCGAGAAGTCCAAGGTCGCATGATGCGCCGGCTGCTCGTCATCGCGTGTGCGTGCGTGATTCCCGCGTGCGGGAAGTCCACGCAAAAGCGCACCGATCGCGACGCGGCCGCCGTGCAGGTCGTGACCCAGCCGGTGATCGGTGATGGCGGCACGGGCCCCGCGACCGACGAGGTCGAGCCCAACGATGGCGATGATACGGCGACCGCGCTCGCGCTCGGCGCCACGGTGCGCGCGAAGATCGAGCCCGAGACCGATGTCGACACGTTCAAGATCGCGGTCACCGAGACCGGCGCGCTCGCGGTCGAGGTCTCCGGGATCGACGGCGTGGATCTGATCCTCGAGATCGAGGATGTCGGCGGCACCGTCCTCGCGAAGTCCGATCGCGGCGGCGCGCGGATCAAGGAAGGCGTGCCGAACCTCGGCGTGTCACCCGGCACGTATCGCGCGGTCGTGAAGATGAAGAAGGCGCCGCCGCCGAAGGCGACGAAGCCGAAGAAGGGCCAGAAGCCGATCGATGCCGGCATCGAGGTCGTGCCCGCGCCGGTCTACGAGATCAGTGCGCGCATGGCGCCGCCTGCTGTGAACGCGGAGCGCGAGCCCGACGACGATCGCGGCACCGCGCAGGATCTGATCGTCGGCGATGCGGTCACGGGCTTCATCGGATGGAGCGGCGATGCGGACGTATGGAAGCTGTCCGTCGAGACGCTGTCCGAGAAGAACGCCATCGATATCGAGGTCGGCGCGGTCGAAGGCGTCTCACTGTCGATCGATGTCAGCGATGGAATCGGCAATCCGCTCGTCACGCGCAAAGGGCCGCGCGGCCAACCTCTCGTCGTACGCGGCATCGTGCCGATCGTCCCGGACGGCGCGCCGCCGTTTCACTACGTGACGATCAAGGCAGACAAGTCCAACCCCGAGACGCAATACCAGCTGCGCGTCGTCGCGAAGATTCCCCAGCCGGATGCCGAGATCGAGCCGAACGATGCGCTTGAGAAGGCGATGCCGGTATCGACCGATCGCACGGTCGTCCACGGTGTGTGGACGCCCGGCGACGTCGATTGCTTCGCGATCGGCACCGATGCAGCCGCGCGCACGGTCGATATCACCGTCGACGTTCCGTCGGAGAGCGACCTCGACGCGGAGCTCCTCGTCGATGGCAAGTCCGTCGCGAAGGGCGACAAGAAGGGCAAGGGCGTGGTCGAGAAGCTCGTGGGGCAAGTGCCCGCGAACGCGCGCGCCGTGATTCGCGTGAAGGGCACCGACGCGTCGGGTGAAGGCTCGTACGATGTCCAGATCGCCGAAGGCCCGGCCGCGCCCTGAGCGTGTTCGTTTCTCGGCCCGATATCTCCGAGCGGTGACGGCCTGCCAGCGCGATCGTCGACCGTGACCACGCGCTCTCCCGCCGATCGCGCGCATCGGGGGACGATGACGCCACCGAGGCCCTGGTATCGTCGGTGCGGCCGCGGATGATCACGATCGAGCAGAGCAGGGGGCGAGCGACGCAGATCCTCGTCGTGCTCGCGCTGATCAACCTCGCGACGTACGCATCGCGCAACGCGCTGTTCGCGGTCTATCCGGATCTCGTCACGCGCTACGGCATCGACTACGCGCAGATCGGTCTCTTGCAGACCGTGTTCATGATCCCGCACGCGCTCGCCACGCTGCCGTTCGGCTGGGCCGGCGACGCGTACGATCGCCGCAAGGTGATCGCGTTCGGTGTGGCGCTCGCGAGCGTGGCCGGCGCAGTCGGCGCGATCGGAACGAACTACGCGACGCTCGCGACCTCGCGCGCCCTCGTCGGACTCGCCACCGCCGCGGTCGTGCCCGTCGCGAACTCGATCCTCGGCCAGCTGTACACCGCGAACAAGGCGTCGCGGATCGCGATCTTCAACCTCGGGCTGTTTCTCGGCGGCGTCGTCGGGTTCGGTGCGGGCGCGCTGCTCGGCTTTCCACTCGTCGTCATCGTGCTCGCGATACCCGGGCTCGTGCTCGCGATGGTGATCGTGCGCCAACCGGTCGCGAGCCACGCGGCGATTCCCGGTGCGCGACTCGCGGCGGAGGTGCCGGTCTGGCGCTACCTGATCGGGTTCACGCGTCAGTTCGTGGGCGAAGCGCGAGCGCTCCTGCGCATCCGCACGTTGCGCTGGGTGATGGTCTCGACCACCGCGATGGCGTTCGCGGCAGGTGGCTACAACGCGTTCATGCTCGAGTATCTGAAGAGCCCGGCGGGCAAGGGCATGTCGGAGAAGGCAGCGACGAACGTGCTCGTGATCGGGCTGTTCGGCGCGCTCGCGGGAATCGTCGTCGGCGGTCGCGCGGCGGATGCGCTGCGCAAGCGATTCGAGACGGGGCGGCTGTGGATGATCGCGATCGGCATGACGGCGTCGATCCCGACCGCCGCGCTCGCGATCCTCGCGCCGCCGAATATCTCGATCTACGTCGCGGGCATCGCGACGCTGTTCACGTTCTCCCTCTATCACGCACCGATGGCCGCGACGGTCGACGATCTCGCGCCGCCCGGCAAATCGGTCGCCGCGCAGGGCCTCGTCATCGGCGTGATGCACTTGTTCGGAACCGCCCCTGCATCGTGGGCACTCGGCGAGATCGCGGTGCGCTGGGACCTGACCACGGCGATGTGGGTCCCGACGGCGATCCTCGCGCTCGCCGCGCTCGCGATGCTGATCGCGACGCGCACGTTCGCCGCGGACCGGGCAGCGGCGCTCGCCGATGCGACGCGCCGCGACCGCGACGAGACGAGCGCCGGTTAGAGGTTTTCGATGGTGTCGCTCGACGGCGGATCGTAAGGTCCGCGCCCTCATGCACCGTACCGCCGTTGTCCTGCTCCTCGCCGCGTGCGGCAGTGACTCGAAGCCCGCGCCGGCGGTCGATCCGCTCGCGCTCGCCGCGGAGGTCACGCAGTCCGAGCTCGAGACGACGATCCACGATCTCGTCGCGATGCAGACACGCTACACGATGAGCCAAGGCGACGAGGAAGCGCGCGACTACCTCGTCGATCGCGCGGAGATGATGGGCCTCACCGCCGAGCTCGATCCGTTTCAGGTGACGAGCCAGATCGCGAACAACGTGATCATCAAGCTTCCGGGCACGAAGACGCCGGAGAACGTCTACATCTATTCGGCGCACTACGATTCGACGTCGAACCAGGCAATGACGAATGCGCCCGGCGCAGACGACAACGCGACCGGTGTCGCGGGCGTGCTCGAGGCCGCGCGCGTGATGTCCAAACATGGCTACGCGAACACGATCTGGTTCGTGTTCACGGCCGCCGAAGAGCAGGGCAGCCTCGGCAGCAAGCACATGGTCCAGTGGATCGCGGAGCAGGGCATCACGGTCAAGGGCGTGATCGCGCCCGACATGATCGGCTACTGGCCCGATGGCGACAACGACGCGATGGACATCCTCGGTGATCCAGCGTCGAGCCACCTCGTCGAGCACATGGCCGACGTCGCGACGCGCATGGGCGTGCCGCACAAGACGTACGTCGAGCACTCGTACTGCTACGGCGACGACCACACGAGCTTTCAGGAAGCGGGCATCCCCGCGATCACGCCGATGGACTGCGTCGAGGCGCACAACATCGCGAGCGCGGGCGAGGACACGCCGCACTACCACAAGCCGACGGACACGTTCGACACGCTGCACATGCCGTTCACGACCAAGGTCGCGCAGGTCATCGTCGCGACGCTGGTCGAGCTAGCGGAACCGGTAGCGTCGACTCCCTAGTGCTATAACGCAGCCATGCGTTTGCTCGCGATGTGTGCGGTTCTGCTGGTGGCGTGCTCGGGCGGAAAGGGTCCGTCGCAGACCCTCGACAAGTACGGTCGCGCGCTCAAGAACCACGACTTCGGCGAGGCGTACGACCTGATGTCGTCGAGCTTTCGCGGCAAGGTCTCGCGCGAGGACTACGTCCGCATGATGCGTGACAACCCGCGCGAGGTCGACGAGACCGCCGATCGCTTGCGCGGCAAGCGCGGGAGCATGGAGGTCAGCGCGGAGTTCGAGTACGGACTCGGCGACACGATGCGCCTCGTGCAGGAGGGCGGATACTGGAAGATCTCCACGAACCCGCTCGGCTTCTACGATCAGACGTCGCCGAAGGCAGCGCTACGCTCGTTCATCCGCGCGTATCGCCTCGAGCGCTGGGACGTGATGCTGCGCTTCGTGCCCGCCGCGTACAAAGAAAAGATGGACGCCGCGAAGATGAAGCAGCAGTTCACGGGGCCGTCGCGCGAACAAATGGAGACGCTCATCAACACGCTCGAAGCAAACGTCGACGAGCCGATCATCGAGCGCGGCAACGATGCGCGTATGAGCTACGGCGATCGATTCACGGTGGTCTTCGTCAAAGAAGACAGCGCGTGGAAGCTCAAAGACCTCGACTGACCGTTTGCGTGATCCCGCTGGCTACTCGATCAGCCAGCTGTGGCGGATCGCGATGGTGACTAAACTCTCGACACGCCGTTTCCTGTCACCATCGCCCCGCAAAAAAGTCAGGGCGACGGTTTCGTTCTCAACGTCGCGGCGATGTTCATGAAACACCGACGACGACATGCGTTAGTGGGGGCATCCCACCTCCACGATGACAGGATCTGGTCGATCCGATCGCATGACGATTTTGATCGTGCAGAAGTGGAGCCCTTTAGATTGTCATGCGTTAGAATAAGGGTGCGGGAATCAGTGTCCTAAGGCCCGCAGGTTGCAGTTCTAAGGGTCTGGAGCTACCTAAAGATTACGTAGTTAGAGTCGTCACTCAGAACGCTGAAAGGCGGTCCGCATGCTGGATCCCTGGATCATCGAAGAAATCCTCAAGAAGGAAGAGGAGCGCCGGAAGGAGCAGGAAGCCCCGCGTGCGGAGCTCCCGATCCATCGGCCCCCGAGCTACGACAAGCCCGCTGTCACACCCGCGCAGGAATCCGAGCGCGGTGTGATGATCATCGACATCTAACTACTACAGCGACAATGTGAACGGTCCCGCGGCTTTGCTGCTGGGACCGTTCGCGCTTTCGGGGCGTCTTTTTCGTTTTGGCTAGTTCTTCATGAGATAGATACCGCGCTGTGCCACGTCGCGCCGGGCACCTGTTCACGATCGTGCTGGGCGTTCTCGGCTGGGTAGTCGTGTTCGCGCTCCCGGTGTTCGGGATTCTGCCGGAGCCGACGCGCACGGATCCGCTGTGGATCGCGCTGTTCGTCATCGTGATTCTCGCAGCGCGTGCGCTCGCGTTTCGCTTGGTCGAGGGCAGCGTGCTCTCGCTCGACTCCGCGTACTACGTCGCTGCTGCGATGTGCGTGGGCGCGATCGGCGCGGGTCGCCTCGTCGCGATCGCGCTGACCGTGGATGCATCGCTGCGCCTGTACTACCGGCGCCAGCGAGGTCGGTCAGATCCTGATGGGTGGTTTGCCGAGATCGGGTACGTCCTCTACTTCGGCGGCATGAGCGGCGGGGTCGTCGCGCTGTGCGGCTGGCTGTTCATCGGCGGCGAGCCGATACCGCGCGAGCTTGATGTCATCGCGATCGCCATTCGCGTGGTCGCTGTCGCTGCACTGCTCCTCGTCACGCACTACGCGTTGCAAGGCGTCCGCGTGCGCCTGCTCGGACGCTCGTGGCGGATGTACGTGCAGGAGCTCGCGCTGCCGGGAATCCTCTCGGAAGCATCGCTGATGCCGATCGGCGTGGTGCTCGTGCTGCTCTACGATCCGGGACAGCCGCTCGGCTTCTTGCTGCTGTCGCTGACCTATCTCTTGATCAACCTCGTGTTCTCGCGCTTGTCGCGCGCGCGTCATCAGCTACAGGAGCGCGTGCACGACCTCGAGATCCTGACGGCGACCGCGCGGCGCTTGTCCGCATCGCTACAGCTCGAGGAGCTCGTGGACGCGGTGGCGAAGGAGACGTGCAACGCGATCCCCGAAGCAGAAGCCGTCGCGCTCGTGCACCGGCGCAGCGGCGGCGAGAGCGGGTTCGTGCTCGACGGTTATGATCGCGCAGGCGATCGGTTCTTCCGTCATGCGATTTCGGAGGGCGAGGGCGCCGCGGGCTGGGTGATGACGAAGGGCCAATCCCGGCGCATCGACGACCTCGAGAGCGCGGATGACCTCGCGATCGGCAGCGACGGCACCGAGGGGATTCGCTCGTGGCTCGGCGTGCCGCTGATGATGTACGGCGGCTGCGAAGGCGCGATCGCGGTGCAGTCGACGCGGCCCGGTGCGTTCCGCGCGGACCACCAACGACTGCTCGAATCGCTCGGTCTCCAGATCGCCGCGGCGCTCCAGAACGCGCATCTCTACGAGCTCGCGATGGTCGATGGCCTGACCGGCCTGTTCATGCGGCGGTACTTCGATGCGCGTATCGAGGAGGAGATCGAGCGGTCCAAGCGCTACTCGACGCCGTTCTCCGTCTTGATGATGGACGTCGACGATTTCAAGAAGCTCAACGACGAGCACGGACATCTCATCGGCGACCGTGTGTTGCGTGCGATCGCGAATTGCGTCAAGAGCCAGCTCCGCGGCGTCGATACGGCCGCGCGCTACGGCGGCGAGGAGATCGCGGTGATTCTCCCGCGCAGCGACATGGTCGCCGCGTACAACGTGGGCGAGCGCATCCGCGCCGCGATCACCGAGTTGCGCGTGACCACGGACAGCGAGCCGCCGAAGGTCTTGTCGGTGACGTCATCGTTCGGCGTCGCTTCGTATCCCGAGAGCAAGGCCGTCGACGGCGAGGATCTGATCCGCCGCGCTGACCGCGCGCTCTATCGCGCGAAGAAGACCGGCAAGAATCGCGTCGAGCTGTTCTGGAGCGACGAGTCCGGTCCGGTGCGAACGTCGACGTCGGAGATTGCCCCGCTTGAGTAGCGACGAACGCAAACGCGCCGAGCGCAAGGTCGGCTGGACGCGACTGTGGACACGCGCGAAGCAGATCGTGACCACGGATCCGACGGGCTCCGACGAGGACGACATGGTCGTCGACGAAGAAGCCGCGAAGGTCCTCGCCTCGCAAGCCGGCCGTCTCAAGGGTGGCCTCGCGAAGGTCGCGCAGCTTGCCGCGTATGACCCGGGCGCCACGCTCGGTGGCCGCAGCGGAGCGACGGCTGCCGCACGCGCGGTGCTCGGTGGCCTGTGGGACCGCGCACCGGCGGTGTCCGCAGGCGCGATCGCGCGCGTGATCGAAGAGGATCTCGGCAAGCCGCCGCAATCACTGTTCGCGCACTGGGACGTCACGCCGCTCGCGTCGGCGTCGCTCGGGCAGGTCCACGCGGCCACGCTCCACGATGGCACCGACGTGGTGGTCAAGGTGCAGTACCCCGGCGTCGCCGAGTCGCTGCGCGCGGATCTCGACGACGCGACCTTCGTACGCAAGCTCGCGGGTGCAGAGGTCGGCGCGAAGCTCGACGATGACGCGATCGATGCCCTGTCGACTGCCGTGCGCGGCGAGCTCGATTACCGCGCCGAAGCGGCCGCGATGACGAAGTTCGCCGCGGCATGGGCGGATCACGAGGTCCTCCGGTTTCCGCGCGTCATCGATGACGTCTCGTCGACGCGGGTGCTCACGATGACCCGCGCGAAAGGCAAGACCGTCGTCGAAGCGGCGGGAATCGGTTCGCCCGACATTCGCCGGCAGGCCGCCATGGGCATCTTCGAAGTCGCGTGGGGATCGCCGCTCGCGCATGGTCTGCTCAACGCGGATCCGAACCCCGGCAACTTCCTCGTCGACGAACAGCCCGATGGTCATGTCCACGTGTGGTGCCTCGACTTCGGGTGTGCCTTCGCCATCCCGGACGCGGTGCGCGATGCCGATCGCGAGATCTGGTGGGGACTGCTCGACGACGACAACGCATCGGCCGCGGAGCGCTTTCGCATGGGGCTCGCGAAGGCCGGCCTCCTCGCGCGCGCGGACCTTCTCGCATCCACCGCGCATCGCGATTGGGAGCGCTACCTCGCGGCACCGGTCACCACGCATGGCGACTTCCACTGGACGGCGCGCTATGCGAGCGACCTCGCCGAAGCGACCCAGCGCGTCCTCGCGATCGGCGGCCTCGCGTTGCCGGCGAAGGTGCTGCTGCTCTGGCGTCAGCGCCTCGGTGCGGCCGCGGTGATCGGGATGCTCGACGCGAAGGCGCCGTTCCGGCGCGTGCTCGTCGAGCTGATCGGCAACGGCCGCAAAGCGCTACGCTGATCGCGCCATGAGCGACCTCGATCTCGCGCAGAAGATCCTCGACGGGCGCTGGATGCATGCGGCTCGCGCGCGCGATGCCTGCCGGCGCGGTGCGTGGGCGGCGTTCGTGCGCGACACCGCGCCGAAGCCACCATCGTTGTTCGGCGGTCGCGGTGACTATCGGCGCTGTCTCGAGCGTGCGGAGGCGTCGCTGCAAGCGCCGTCGACGATCGAGGTCGTCATCGTTCCACTCTGGGTGTGCTCGACGGAGGACGACACGTCGACCGAGTGGGTCACGGCGCATGGACTGTGGACCTCCGAGCAGACGCTGTCGGTGAAAGAGGTCGGTCCCCACTTCGATGACGCTGCGGTGTGCAGCGACGCGATGGTGGAGTGCACGGTGCGAGCGTGGAGAGCGTCGACCGTCGTCGAGAGCAGGAGCTACTCGCCCGAGATTCCACTCGAGGTGCGCGCGGGAGCGTATGGCGTTCTCGCGATCAGCGTCGACGAGGTCATCTCGGTGAAGGTGATCGAAGCGGAGCCGATTCCGCGTCCCACGCGCGAGGTGCCGATGTTCGCGTCGTGGTTCGAGCCGCGCGTGCAGGTCGCGCCGGCACTGGGCAAGGCGATCCGCGAGCTCTCGTTCACCGCGTCCGACGAGGACTAGTACGTGTAGCGAAGGTAGAGCCGCGAATCGAGCGCGGTCACCGGCGCGCCGGTCGGCGGCTTGAACTGCGGCAGGAAGAAGCCGTCGACGCCGAGGCCGATCGCGTAGTGGCGATTCTCGAGCTGGTACTCGAAGCCCACGCCGGCTTGGAACATGATCGTGAATTCCTCGTCGGGATCGGTGATCTCGATGCCCATCTTGCCGAGGACGTTCGACGAGATCATCGCTGCGCCCGCGCCGCCTTCGAGGAACAGCGCGATCCGGCCGATGCGACCGCCGATGCGCACGTCGGCCGAGCCGCGGTAGAGCTGGAACCACTCGCCATCGGGCGGGGCAGGGATGGTCGCTTCGTGGCTCGACGCACCGAGCTGGATGCCGAGCGAGAGGAACGAGAACAGATCGCGACCGACGCGAAAGCCGATCGCGGGGCCGACGGCGGCGTCGCGCGATGTGGCAGGTAGGAACGAGACAGCGCCGAGGCCGCCTTCCGCGTACCAGCCCTGCGACGCAGGACGCGCATCGGCGGTCGCTGTCATGCCGACCAGTGCGACGGTGCTCGTCGCGATGATTCCCCGGATCATCTAGAGCTAATAGTAGACCGGTTCGAAGGTGATCTCGAAGTCACGGGCGGTGATTCGATCACGGAACGGGCGTCGCCGGAGGCATGGCCGTGTAGAAGCCATTCTCCGAGGCATACGGGTCCGTGTACTGGAGCTCGCCCTCGGGGGCGTCGAAGAACTTCATGTTGATCACCTCACCGCGGACATCGCGTACGCGGACCGCGTATTCGAGCACCATGTGGCGATCCGGCATGAACACGAGGTCGAGGCGCAGCATGCCGGCGAACGCGGACTTCGGGAACACCACACCGGTCGCCATCTGCGGTAGCGCCTCGCCGTCCATGTCGTACATGAGCTCGGACATCTGCGCGAACTCCTGATCGTTCTTCGCGATCGTGTAGCGAGCGCGGAACGGGTTCACGCGACCGCGCGTGATCTGGTCGAGGTCGATCGCGGCTTCGCGCATGTCGTCCTCGGTGAACAGGCCCGAGACGCGACCGCCCGCGGGGATGTCGATCGGAACATCGCCGGTGAGGCCCGGCGTCGGCGGCGCCTCGTCGTCCTCGCTGAGCACGACGAGCTCCGGATCGTATTCGTAGAACTGGTTCGCGCCGTTCACCTGCATCGTCGCCTGGCCATCCATCATCTCGAGGTTGCGGATGGTCCATTCGACGGAGACTTCGAGGTCGCCGACCTTGATGTACGGGATCGTGACCTCGGGCGGCATCGTCATCTGCAACGCTTCGCGATCGCGGATGTCGTCCTCCGTCTCGGTGTTGATCGGCAGCACGACCGATGTCTTCGCCGCAACGATTTCCCCTTCCATGTCTCTCTCGAGACCGCCTTCGAGTCGAGCCCCGTCCATCCCCGGCGGGATGTAGATCGGATCGTTCGTACAACCGACGAGTCCGACGAGCAGCAATGACGCGGTCCAGAGGTTCGTAGACATGGTTAGCCTCCCTGCGTGAACACGAACGGATAGTTGACGATCGCACCGCCTTTGGCGGGGAACTTGAGGCGCATGATGTTGCCCTTGACGCAGCTCTCGACGCCGTCGTTCTTGAGCGTTCCGCCGTTCGTGCGTGCACTCTTCACGGTGCCGCCTGCGTCGATGACGAAGTTGATGATCAACTTGCCACCGATGCCGGGGGTGCGATTGAGCTCCTTCTGGTAGCAGGCGCGGAACACGCCGGCGCGAGCCTTCACGACGCGGTCGATCTCCTCTTTGGACAGACCGTTGAAGTCACCGGAGGCCTCTTCGATCTTGAGCGCGATCGCCTTGGGCGCCGCGCCGTGGCAGTTCTCGCCGACGCACGTGCCGCCGGGGCGATCCTTGCCCATATCGATCTTGCCCTTGTTCGTGACGAAGTCGCCTTCCACGTTGCCGCCGCCGCCCGAGCCTTTGCCCTTGCTGCCACGCGTGGTGCCCGTACCGACGCCATCACCGACGCCGGATCCGGTGCCGGGACCGAAGCCGATCGATCCGCGAGTCAGGGTGTCGCCCTTGATGCCCGTGAACTTCGACAGGCTCGTCGACAGGTTTCTGTCGATGATGTTGTCGAGCATCTTCTTGTTCTTGTCCTCGAAGAACGCGACCTTGGGCGGCTCCGGCGGAACATCCTTCGCGTTCGGATCGCGTGCGCGTTCCTTGTCGCCTTTGCCACCCGCGGCGCCTTCTTCGCCCTTGGTGGCGGTCTTGATGTTCTGCTTCGTCTCGCTCTTGGCCGCGGCCTCTTCGCCGCTGACCTTGCCGACGGTGGGTTTCGGCTTTTCCGGCTCGGGCGGCGGCTCGGGATCGAGCCGCGTGACGAGATAGTTGCCGGTCAGCGACTTCGGGCCCGGCCACACGAACGGGCTCTCTCCCGAGTACAGCTGGTACGTCATGATCAGGACGGCCGCGTGCAGCATCACGCTGAACGCGAGCGAGGCTTGTGACTCGCCGTCCTGCTTGTAGGCCCAGAAGCCGAGGCCACCGAGGATCAGCGCGAGGGTCGTGATGCCAGCCCCGCGGAAGATCGCCTCGTCGAGATCGATCTTCGACGTCCACCAGAACAGCCACGACAGCACGGCACTCGAGATGAGGAAGCCACCGAGGCCCGAGAAGATGACCGGGCGCGTGAAGAAGACGGGCGCTTCTTCGATGGGGACGAACTGGAAGAACAGCTTGTAGTGACCGGACTCGTCGAGCTCGACGACGCCCCAGTCCTTGCCGCTGATCGGCGTCGCGCGGAAGCCACCAGGACCATCGCCTTCACCGCCGCGATGAACGAAGTCGGAGACCTCTTTCTCTTCGCCGTCGATGCAGATCGTTCCTCGCATCCGCTCGCCGAGCGTGAGCAAGTAGCCGCGATTGCCGGGGCGCACGACCGCAAAATTTGCGGGCAGCCCGATCTCGGGGACGACGAACGTGGACCCTCCGGTCGCGCCGAGGGTGATCGTGCGCGGCTTGTCCATCACGACGTCGGACATCACCTCGTCGTGCCAGATCAGCGCCGTTCGCAGCGCCATCGTCGTCACAGCTGTTCTTCCTCCAACGACCGCACCATGTGTGGAATGAACGAGCGCTTCTCGAGGCTCGCACGCTCGAGCTCTTCGTTCGCGCGCTCGAGGAAGTACAACAGCTGCGGCGAGCGCATGCGGCCGTTCAGATCGAGGGCCGTGAAGTCGTAGGTCTTGGGTTTCGCATTCTTCGCCGCCTTCGCGTCCGCGGTCGCTTTCCCGTCGGTCTTCGCCTCTGACTTCGCATCGGCAGGCTTCGCATCGGCAGGTGCCGTCGCGTTCGCCTTGTCGCCCTTGTCATTGCCCTTGTTCTTGGGCTGTCCCGATGCGGGTACGACCAACGCACACACCACAGCCGCAATGCGGCAAACGCGCGCGATTGCGGGCAGCCGCCCCCACGCGGGGGCTCGGAGCCTCAGACGACTCATGGGATTTTGAGTTCCTTTCGTTTCTCGTCGGCGGCAGTGCGCTTGGCGTGGTTCCCCGGAGCTTCTTGCAGGTACCGCTCCAGCTCCGCCTTCGCGCCCGCCAGATCGTTCTGGAAGTCTAGCTTGAGGACGAACTCGTTCCAGATCGCATCTGCACGAGCGTTGCTTCGTCGCGGCGCCTCTTTGATCACCTTGTCCCACGTCTTCTTCGCATCGTTAAAATCCTTGAGCCCGCGCTGCGCGACGCCGAGCGAGACCTGCGCGGCGTAGTCATCGGGTCGCTTTTCGACCACCACCACGAGCTCGGCCTTGGCGCGCGCGTAGTCGCCGGCATCGAGGAGCACGGACGCCTTCGAGTAACGCGCGTCGACGTAGTTCTCGTCGATCTGCACCGCTTGCTCGAAGCGCTGGAACGCCTCCTGTGCTTTGCCCTGCTTCATCGCGAGCAGAGCGAGCGCGTTGTAGATCGCCGCGTCGCGCTTGCCGCCTTCCTTCGCTTTGAACTCTGCTTCGTCGAGCTCGAGCGCTTTGACGAGCACGAGCTGCGCGAGCTCGGGTCGCTTCTGCGCGATGTAGATGAGACCGAGCTCGGTGTAGATCTTCGCGTTGATGCCGGAGAGCCGGACGGTGTCGCGCAACACGCTGACCGCGTCGTCGTAGTCGCCGAAGTCGCGCAGCAGCGACGCGAGGCGAGCAGCCGCGTCGCGCCGGATCGGATCGTCTTCGTCGCTACCGCGGAGCGCGGCCTCGTAGTCGGCGCGCGCGTCCTTCTTGTTGCCGGCGCGGCGATTTGCTTCCGCGCGTGCGAGCAGCGTCTCGACGTGGCCCTTGTTGATCGCGAGCGCGCGACCGAACGACTCGACGGCGGCTTGGTCTTCGCCGTCCTTGAACGCGATGACGCCGAGGTTGTAGTGGGCCTCCCACAGCTTGCTGTCCTTCTCGAGCGCGTCTTTGAGCCGGCCCTTCGCCGTGTCCGTCGCGTCGGGACCGCCGAGGCGGAGAGCGCGCATCGCGGATTCGAACAGCTTCATCGCGGCGGGGTTGACGGGATCGAGCTTCGGCTTCGGCGCTCGTCCACCGGGCGAGATCTTCGGTGCAGCGCCGCACGCGGTGGCGAACGCGACGAACAGGACGAGCGCTTTCATCGCGTCACCTCCTGCACGTACGCTGGCGTCGGCGGTCGATCACCGACGCGCTCCTTGCCACGCGACTCGCGCTCCGGCGGATACTTGTCCGCGGCGAGGCGGCCGAGCGCTTCGCGGATCCGCGCCGTGTACTCGTCGTACACCTGCATCTGGATCGCTTTCTGATACGCCGCGCCAAATGCCTGCACGGCTTTGTCCTGGATCTCGACGACGTACTCGTCGAGCTTGCCGCGATAGGCCTCGGCTTCCTCGGCCGATAGCCCCTTCGGCGTCGACGCGTTGACGAGCGACTCCGCGAACCCGTCGTAGACCTGGCCGATGCGGAACAGCGCGGCGGTGGCCCACTTGAGGTCCTGCAGGTCGACGACCGACGCGTACACCTTCTCTGCATCGCCGAGGAGCTTCGACTTGAGCTTGAGCGCTTTCTCGAGCTTCTTCGGATCGACGTCGAGCGTGACCTTTTCGTACTCGCGGAACACGAGCTCGCCCTCGTAGTACCGCGCTTCGGCGGCCCACGTGGTCGCGAGCTTCTTCTGCTCGCCGTTCATCGCCTTCCACAGGCGCTGCGCGGTGACGAACTCTTCCTTCGCTTCCTTGAGCTTTCCCGCCTTGAACGACATGCGGCCCGCGCGCGTGAATGCCTCGACCACGCGCTTGCCCGACGAGCGATAGACACGTGCGTACTCTTCGTACGCCTTGTGCGCCGGGCCTTCATCGCCGGCGTTCTCGAGCACGACCCCGATGTTGAAGGCGACATCGGGCGCGTCTTTGCGCTCGCGGAACTTCTGCGAGTACTCCTTGTAGTGCGCGATCGCTTCCTTGTTCTGCCCCAGCGCCTGGCGGAGCAGGCCGGCGTTGAACAGTGCGTCGGCGGAGCGCGAGCCGGTGCGGAACTTCGTCCACACGAGCTCGTACGCCTGCGCGGCCTTGTCGTAGAAGATGACCTTCTCGTAGACCTGCGCCGCGGTGAACGCTGCCTTCTCGCCGATCTCGGGGTTCTTCTCGCCGTATTGGTTCGCGATGTCGAGATAGATGTCCGCGGCCTTCTCGGGCTGCTTCGCCTTCTCGAACATGACGCCACCGTTCATCAGCGCTTGCGACGCGACCTTCTGATCCTTCGTCTCCTTCGGGATGCGCAGATAGAACGTCGCGGCCTGCTCGTACTTGCCGGCCTCGGCGTACTTGTCGCCGGACTTCTGGATCGATTCGACGATCAAGCGATCGAGTCGCTGTTGCTGCTGCGCATCCGAGAACGCCTTCGCCTTCTTCAGCTTGCGCGCCCAGTTCTCGATGTTCTCGTAGTCTTCCGCCTTGTTGAGCGCGGACAGAATGCGATCGCCGGCGGGGCCCGCGTTCGGATCGTCGGGGTACTTCGTCACGATCACGCCGAAGCGTTTGATCGCCTCGTCGTACTCGCCGTAGTCGTAGAACATCTGTCCGTTCTTGAAGATCACGCCGACGAGCGCCTTGTCGGCGGGGAACAGCGTCGCGTAGAGATCGATCGCTTCGCCGAACTTCTTGTCGACGGGGAACAGCGCCTTCTGACCCGGTGTGGGCTTCGGACGCGCCTTCTCGTAGGCGGCCATCGCGTTGAGCAGCGCTTCCTTGTGCAGCTTGCCGACGGGCGCGCTCTTGCCGACCGCGAGGTACTCGTCGCCAGCTTCCTCGGTCTTGCCGAGCTTGAAGAACAAGATGTCGGCGCGGTAGTAGCGGATCTCCGTCGACTTCTCGGTCGCGGTCTTGCCGACGCCGAACGCGGCCAAGTACTGTTCGTACGCGGTCGCGGCACGACCGTAGAGGTTCAGGTCGGCCTTCTTGTCCGCCTTGTCCCGGCGCTGCGCTTCGGCGTGCATGTTCATCGCCGTGACGCGCACGAGGTCTTCGGTGGTCTCCAATGACCGCTGCAGCGCATCGCGGTTGCGCTGCGCCTTCGCCCACGCGGTGTTCGGTCCGAAGTTGGTGAGGAGGACCTGGATCTCCTCTTGCGCGCGATCGATGTCGAGCGCGCTGTTCCAGTTCGTGATGATCGAGCGCTGGAACTCCGCCGACTTCAGCGCCTCGGGATCCATGCGGATCAAGAACCGATACGCGTCGCTCGAGCGCTCCCACTCGGCCTGCGCCGCGTAGCTCTCGGCGACCTTGACCATGACGTCGCGCGAGTACTGTTCGCCGTCGATCGAGACGAGGAAGTCGAACACCTCCTTCGGAGAGATCGATCGATCCTCGGTGAACACCACGACGAGGTACTCGAGCGCTTCCTCGCGGAGCGAGGCGCTGCGGCGCTTCTGCGCCTCGGTTCCTTCACGCTCCTGCTTGTACGCCCGATCGAGCACGCGCTTGAATTGCTTCGCCGCCTCGGTGGAGTTGCCGAGCTTCCACTCGCACCACGCGACCTTGAACAGCGCGAGGTCCGCGGTCGCGGCCGTATCGCCGACGTGCTTGTACGCATCGCGCGCCTGCACCCACTCGCCCTTCGCGAAGTAGTGCTCGCCGATCATCATCCACGAGTCGCCGAACAGCGAGCTGTCCGGATACTTGTCGATGACCTCTTGGAAGCGACCCATCGCATCTTCCTCGCGACCGTCTTCCTTCGCGGCGAAGCCGATCAGGTAGGTCACGAGATCCATGCGGCGGAAGTTCGGGTGCTTGTCGTGCAGCTCGAGGTAGAGCGCAGCTGCTTCCTTGAGATCGATGCGCGGCTCCTTCGGCTGGACGCAATCGGCCTTCGTGTTAGCGCACTTCTCGACGGCGCGCGCGAACTCGTCCATGCGGATCAGGAACAAGCGGCGCGCTTCTTCCCACAGGAGCTCGGCGAGCTTGAACGTGCCCTCGGCCTTGGCTTCGCCCGTGGGCTTGCTGTCGAGGAACCCGCGGAGGAGGCCGATCGCCTCGAGGCGCTTGTCGTCGCGCTTCTTCTCCGTCGCGTTGAGCAGCTTCTTCAACTCCGCGTCGAGCACCGGAGCTTCGGGCGACGGTGGCCGCTTGCGGATGTAGAGCTCTGACGTCGGACCACGCGAGGTGGTCGAGACGTCCTTCATCGGCGCGACATCGCCGAGCGCGATCGCCGGCAGTAGCAACACGGCACCAAGGAACAGGGTCTTGAAGGTCTTCATCGCCACCCCTTGTATTCGTCGGCCCAGAACTCGCCTTGCCACGGCCAGTACTCCTCGTCGTCGCCGATCATGCTCGCGTTCCACAGCTTGCCGATCAGCTCCTCGGGGAACCGTCCCGCCGCGAGATCCTGAACTTCGATGTCGAGCTTTCGCTTCTGCCCGATGATCGCGTCGATCTTTCCGAGCTTCGCTTTGTCGAGCACCTTGCGGGTGTCGTTGTAGAGCCGCTCGATCGCGTTCTGCGCGAGCTTGTCGCCCGCTTCTTCGAGCTTGTCGCGCAGCGCGTGCGTTGCCTTGTCGAGCCGGCGCGCCTCCCCGAGGTCGGCCTCGAGCAACGGCCGGATGCCGGCGGACGCTTCGCTCGTCACGGCCTTCGCGGCGGTGTCGGCGGCGGCGACCGCGCTCGCGAGCGCCTTCTTGTTCTTCGCCGACAGGCCGTCAAGGCGCTTCTGCTCCTCGGCAGCGATGTCCGCGGGGATGTTGCCCTCGCGCTTCTGCCGCAAGAGCTCGTTCTGGGACTCGGCGATCTTTGTCTGCAGCCGGCGCAGATCCTCGACGAGCGCGTTCGCATCGGCGAGCTGCTCTTGTTCGAGCGTCGCGCCGGTCGACACCGCGACGACCTTCTTCTCCGCGACCTGCTTGCCGAGGTTCTGCCACTGGCGCACGACCGCGGGCGCGTTGTTCGACAGCTCCGTCATGCCGACGATGGCGTCGTTGAGGCGGATGAACTTCGGATCGAGGCGGAGCAGGGCCAGCACCTGATCGGTCGGTGTCAGCGGCTTCTCCGTGCCGACCTTCTTGCCGTTGTCGAGGCCCGTCTGTTTCACCTCGTGGTAGCGCGTGAGCGCCTTCGCGAACAGTTGCTTGCGCAGCGACGGATCGCGGCGCGCCTTGTCCATCTCGTCGACGATCGGCTGCAGCTTCGCGACGAGCGTGTCGTACCACTTCTGCGAGTCGGTGAACTTGCAGTCCGCGAGCTCGACGTAGCCCGCGAGCAGCGATGCCTCGGGCCAGTTCGGCGACGACGGGAACGTGTCGAGGAACTCCTTCACGAGATCGCGCGCGGTCGCGAGCTCGCGCTTCTGGTACATCGACCACGACGCTTCGAACAGCGCGTCGGGCAGGTACATCGAATCGTCGGGAATCTGGAAGTAGTGGTAGTACGCGTCGTCGTACTCGCTGTTCTCGTGCGCGAGCCGGCCGAGGCCCAAGCGGGCGAGGTCCTTGATCGTGAAGTACCGCTCGTCGACGACGAAGGTGAACTTGTCGTCATCGGGCGTGGCCGCGACTTCGCACATCGCTTCGGCGGAGAGCTCGTACTCGCCGCGGCGCGCCTTGATCACGCCGCGGAGGTAGATCGCGGACGAGTAGAGGCGGCTCTTCTTGCTGATCATCACGAGCTCGCCTTCGGCGTCGGCGAGCTTGCCGGCATCGTAGGCGGCGCGACCGCGAAGGTAGCTGCGCTCGCCGGCGGCGGAGACCGGAATCGTCTCGCTCGTCTTCACGCTCTCGATCCGCGCCAACACGCCGGCGTGGTCGCGAGTCTCGAGCGCGATGTCGACGGCGCGGCGATGCGCCGGACCCCAGTAGGGTGCGCCCGGACCGCGCGCGAGGATCTGCTCGATGATGTCGAGCGACGAGCCATAGCTACCCGCGCGCGCGAGCGCGACGGCGAGGTCGTACTCCGCGTTCTGGAACTCGACGAAGTCCGTGAACGCGCTGTAGCGCGGAGACTTCACGATCGCGTAGAGCGCGACCGCGGCGTTGACGAACGTGCCGTCGCGCAGCATGTCCTCGGCGATGCGGAGCTCGCGCTTCAACGTGTCGAGGTTTCCGCTCTCGACGTCGACGAGCTTCGTCGCTTCGAGCGCTTCGAAGTACTTCGCCAACGGATCGTCGACGGGCTTCTTCGCCGGCGCCTCGGCGGCGTCCCCCTTTGGAGGATCCTGGGCCAGAGCGGGAGAGGTCATCGCCGCGATCGCGCAGCCGGTCACGAGCATCGTCGCGAACCGCGAGAACCGTCCGCGCACCGACACCGAACCGCGTGTCGTGCTCGTTGCCCTCACTTCTTGCCACCCTTCACGCCGCCCGCGTCCGCGGCACGCGCGATCGTCTTCACGCTGACGTCGATGCCGAGCCCGTACGAGCCGTGCTCGCTCTTCTTCCACTCGTAGGAGATATCGCCACCGTCCTTCGCCTTCGCGGCGACGACGAGGTCCTTGCCCGCGACCGCTTTGACGACGATCTGCGACTCGGTCACCGACGTGAACGAATCGTCGTCCTTGCCGGTGGCTTCGACGCGGAACGTGACGAGGTGGCGGCCAGGCGCGACATAACCGTCGAAGCGAATGCCATCGTCACCGGCGATCGCGCCGCTCGCATCCTCGTAGACGCTCGCGCCGTCGAGGCGGATCGTCGCTTTCGCAGGGTTGTAGTAGCGCGCGGTCGTGTAGGTCAGCTTGATCTGCACGCGCGTCGAGTACAGCTGGCTCGCGACCGTGTTCGCGCGTGCGCGGCTCTTGAACAGCTCGTCGCGGAGCTGCAGGTACTCCTGGCGAAGCGCATCGACATCCGCGTCCGCGGCGGGCGGCTCGTCGGTCGCTTCGGCGGGCTTCTCGCCGGATCCGCCACCCGCGCCGCTGCCGGCACCCGTTCCACCTTGGCCACCGTTCGGGTTCGTCGGCGTGGGGCCGACGTTCGCCGTCGGCGGAACGGTGGGCGTGTTCGTCGGGGTTGTCGTCGGCGTTGGCTCGGGCGGAGGCGTTGGCTCTGCCGGCTCTTCGACCTTCGCCGCCGGCGTCTTCGCCTTCTTCGGCTTCTTCTTCGGCCCGGCAATCGCAAGCGCGGGGACGAGCGCGAGCGCGACGAAACACCAGCGACGAGCAGTGCGAGACATCATCGAAATTCCCCCAGGCGAGTTTTGAACCGACGGGGCCGTTGGCGCCCGTCTCAGTTACTGAACGGCAAGAACACGGAGAAGCCAGCGGTGATCGCGCTGTCGTTGACCAGGAAGCGTTCTTCGAGGAGCTCCTGGCGGAACGTCCGGTTACGAGCATCCACCCGGAACGCGACTGCCTGACCGAGGAACAATCGTATGCCAAAGCCGAGGACTCCGGCGGCGCCACGACTGGTCTTCGAGTCGACGACGCCGACTCCGAGATCCGCATGAAGGTCGAAGTGGACGATCGAGCCGCCGAGTCGCAGCTTGCCGTACACCGGGCTCCACACGAGCAGCGACTCCGCGAAGATCACGCGGTCGTACGTGTCGGCGAGGACCACGCCGCGCTTGTCCTCGATCGCGCGGATCAGATCCGCGTTCGCGTGCGTGTACCAGCCCGCGAACTCGACCGCCGTCTCGTCGGTCATGTGATACGTGTACGACCCGCCGGCGATGTACGTGCCGGACAAGAGGTCACTCGCGTAGTAGCCGCCGTTCGCCGTGATCTGATGGCGGCGGGCTTTGACGAACAGGCGATCGACGGCGCCGCGACGCTTGCGCTTGATCGCGAGCCGATCGGCGATCTCTTGATCGATGCACATCGCCGTCGAGCCCGGCGCCTTCTCGCCCGGATCGTCGGTCGACTTCGTCGCGGCGGCGGTCGTCTTCGGCGACTTCTTCTGATCGATCGGACGGTCGCCCGTGTCCTCGGCGTGCGCCGTCGCGGAGACCAGAAGCGAAGCGAGAACGAGGTAGCGCACCATCACAGCCCCGTCGGGATGTAGAGCGCGAGCCCGACGGTCGCGACGATGTTGTTCGTGTAGCGGGTCTCGCCCGCCGCTTCTTGCACGGCCATGAGGTCGCGCGCATCGAAGCGAATCGTGAGCGCGCGCGTGACGAAGAGATCGAGCGCCATGCCCGCGTCGAGCGAGATGCCCTGGACGGCGTCGTGGAACTGACGACCGGCGCCGGCGAAGAACATGAAGTCCGCGTGGACGATGCCGCCGCCCATCTTCATCTTCGCGTGGATCGGCGACCACAAGAGGTGCCCCATCGCGAGGTACGACATGCCCGGCGTGAACCGGTTGTCGCCGAAGAACTTGTCCAGCGGTGCGTCGAGATCGAGCGTCAGCGGGATCAGATCGAAGCCCGCATCGATGCCGAGGTCCTCGGTGAACCAGTAGCCGAGCGAGCCGCCGGCGATCCAGCTCGACGACGTCATGTCGCCGCCGTAGAGGCCGCCGTGCGCGAGGAGGACGACCTTGTTGTCCTTCTTGAAGTCGCGCTTCTGCACGCCGCGCGGCTTGAGCTGCTCTCCGAGCTGATCGCGAATCGATTGATCGAGGCACGATGGCAAGGGCGCGTCCGACGGCTTCGCCGGCTTTTCGGTGTCTGCGGCGGCAACCTTGGGCTGCGCATACGCGATCGCCGGAACTGCGCAGACAACAGCACACGCAGCGAGCGCGAATCCCCCGATCAAACGCGGCACTGAGATCACGGTAACGTGGTTGGACGGCGCAAACAACACGACGACACAGGAGCCACACGTACCGCGGTAGCGGTGTACGATTTCGCCGATGGAGCACTTGACGGGGACTCGGATCCGGCGCGAGGCGACGCCGGCGACGGTCAATCTTCGTCGGTGCAAGCTCGTCGTCATCAAAGGTGCGCAACGCGGCACCGAGTTCGTCGTCGCGGGAGACGTGTTCCGTGTAGGGAAAGCGCCCGAGAACGATCTCGTGCTCGCCGACGAGACCGTGTCACGTGTCCACTTCGAGATCGCGCGGGATGCGAAGGGCTACCTCGTGCGTGACATGAAGAGCACGAACGGCACGTTCCTCGACGGTGCGGAGGTGAAAGAAGCCTACCTGCGCGCGGGCTCCGTCATCGGGCTCGGTGCGTGCGAGCTGAAGTTCACGCCGTTCGAAGAGCGCATCGAGATCCTGCCGAGCGAGAAGGAAGCGCTCGGCGAGATGGTGGGCAAGTCCCCCGCGATGCGCGAGATCTTCGGGCTCGTCGAGAAGATCGCGCCGACCGACGCGACCGTGCTGATCGAGGGCGAGACCGGCACCGGCAAGGACATGATCGCGCGCACGCTGCACCAGCTGTCCCCGCGCGCGGACAAGCCGTTCATCGTCGTCGACTGCGGCGCCGTCGCGGGGACGCTGATCGAGAGCGAGCTGTTCGGTCACGAGAAGGGCTCGTTCACCGGCGCGGTCGCCGCGCGGCAGGGCGCGTTCGAGCTCGCGAGCGGCGGCACGGTGTTCCTCGACGAGCTCGGGGAGCTGTCCCTCGATCTCCAGCCGAAGCTCCTGCGCGTGCTCGAGCAACGCGAGCTCCGGCGCGTCGGTGGCACCAAGACGATCAAGGTCGATCTCCGCGTGATCGCGGCGACGCGCAAGGATCTCCGCAGCGAGGTCGAGAAGGGAAAGTTCCGCGAGGACTTGTACTTCCGCCTCAACGTCGTGCCGATCACCGCGCCCTCGCTGCGCGAGCGCCGCGAGGACATCCCCCTGCTCATCGACTCGATGCTCAAGAAGCTCGACGCGACCGGCGGCGGCGGGATCACGCTGTCCGAGCAAACGCGGGCGGCGCTGATGGCGCACGACTGGCCGGGCAACGTGCGCGAGCTACGGAACGTGATCGAGCGAGCGCTCGCACTCGGTGCGGATCCCGGCGTGCTCGTGGCGCCCCTCGGTGGTGGCGAGCCCCAACCGGGCGCGGCGCTGCGCGACGGGATCGAGTTCGAGCCCGGCGTGTCGTTCCGCGATACGAAGGAGAAGTGGAACGAGCTCTTCGAGCGTCGTTACCTCTCGTGGCTGATCAAGCGCGCCGACGGGAACATCTCGAAGGCAGCGCGCGACGCCGACATGGATCGGAAGTACCTGCACAAGCTGCTACGCAAGTACGGCATCTCGATCGAAGGCGAGTCCGACGACGACAACTGAGCCGCCGTAGACGTGCTCCGACGACGTCGGAGATGTGCTCGTATGGACGCGAATCGTGCTCGTTGCCGAGCGCGATCACGTCGTCGACAAAGACGAAATCAGGGCGCGACGCGCGTCGAGAGACGCGAGACGTAACGCGAAGCGGTGCGGCGCTTCAGGATGCCCTTGGTGACGGCGCTGTCCACGATCGCCACGGCAGCCTTGAGGGCCGCGGCGGCCTCCCCGGACTTCGCGTCGACAGCGGCACGCGCCTTTTTGACGGCGGTACGAATCTTGGCCATCGCGGCGCGGTTGCGCGCGCGATTCTTGATCATCTTGCGATTTTGCTTCTGGGCCGATGCGATATTGGCCATGGTGCTCTCCTGCGGAGGTGGGCGTTTACCCTGCGGCGGCTCGTGGTGTCAAGGGTTTGCGCGCCATGCGACGGTCGGACGTTCTCGAAGCTGTCCACCGAGGCGGATTCGGAGGCGCGTTCGCCAAGTTTGCCCACGAGACCGATGGGTTATCGGCGGGAGTACGCATCGTTCACTGTGGATAAGTTGATGACCGCTTGGTGAGCGTGTGGCTCATGTTCGCGAGATCTCATCCACTCGATCGTGGGTGCACAAAAATGCGGCAGTTTCGCCGCGCGAATGTGCACCTCCTCCAATCAACGCCTGTGCGCGATCGCTGATCACTTCACGCCGGCTTTCTTCGCGTCGTTCCACAGCGCATCCATCTCGTCGAGGTTGGACTGCTGTGGCGTCTTGCCCCGATCGCGCAGACGATCTTCGACAAACTCGAAGCGGCGCTGGAAGCGACCGGTGGCATCGATGAGCGCTTGCTCCGCGTCCACGCCGACCTTGCGCGCGACGTTCATGACCGCGAAGAACAGGTCCCCGATCTCGGCGTGCATCTCGGCCTGATCGCCGCTCTCGATCGCTTCTTTCACCTCGGCCGTCTCCTCGATGATCTTC
>JBGARE010000031.1:0-30918 GCA_044230415.1 Kofleriaceae bacterium | reverse complement strand
CCCGATCTCGGCGTGCATCTCGGCCTGATCGCCGCTCTCGATCGCTTCTTTCACCTCGGCCGTCTCCTCGATGATCTTCGCGAACGAGCCCTCCCAGCCGGGCCAATCGAAGCCGACCTTGCCGCACTTCTGGCCGATCTTCTGCGCGCGGGCGAGGGCAGGGCCGGGCTTCACGCCGCCGAGCACGCGGTCCGTGCGCGTTCCCTTCGCCGCCTTCTCGGCCGCTTTGATCTCTTCCCACTTCTTCAGGACCTCTTCGCTGCCGCCGGTGATCGTCGCGTCACCGAACACGTGAGGATGGCGGTGCACGAGCTTGTCGGAGATGCCCTTCACGACGGCGTCGATGTCGAACGCGCCTTCACGCGCCCGCAGCGCGGCCTGAAACACGATCTGCATGAGCAAATCGCCGAGCTCTTCGCAGTGGCCGGGGACGTCGTTGCGCGCGAGCGCATCGAGGACCTCGTAGCTCTCCTCGACGAGAAACGGCCGCAGCGACTCGAGCGTCTGCTCGCGGTCCCACGGGCAGCCATCGGGAGCGAGCAACCGGTCCATGATCTCGACGAGGCGGGGGAGGGAAGCTCCGGCAGTCATGGCCGCACCCTACACCGCGCGTGCTATACGAGCAGTCCCCGACGAGCCGGAGGATTGCTCGTAGGGCCGAGATCCCACGTGACCACAGCGAAAACGATCCATCGCGAGAAGCTGGCGTTCGATAACCCCGAAGCGCTGCAAGCCCTGATCGGCTCCAACAACGGGCGGCTCAAGCTCGTCGAGCGCACGAGCGGCGCGCAGGTGAACTTGCGCGGCAACGAGATCACGATCGAAGGCGACGAGGCCGCGACCGAGACGGCGAAGACCGCGCTCGAGCAGCTCTACGAGCTCGCGCTCGCGGGCAAGCCGCTGTCGTCCGACGATGTCGTGCGCGCGGTGCAGCTGCTCAAGGGCGACACCGGGCAGTCGATCCAAGGCGTGTTCGGCGACACCATCCTGACGCCGCGCTCGGGACGACCGATCGCGCCCAAGGGACCGACGCAGAAGAAGTACGTCGACCTCGTTCGCACGAACGACATCATGTTCTCCGTCGGTCCCGCGGGTACCGGCAAGACATATCTCGGTGTCGCGCTCGCGGTACGCGCGCTGCTCGACAAGCAGGTGCGCCGGATCATCCTCACGCGCCCCGCCGTCGAAGCGGGCGAGCGCCTCGGCTTCTTGCCGGGCACGCTCGAGGAGAAGGTCGACCCGTATCTGCGTCCGCTCTACGACGCGCTTCACGACATGCTCGAGCCGGACAAGCTCGAGAGGTTCATGACCGACGGCACGATCGAGATCGCGCCGCTCGCATTCATGCGCGGCCGCACCCTGAGCGGTTCGTTCATCATCCTCGACGAAGCGCAGAACACCACGCCCGAGCAGATGAAGATGTTCCTGACGCGCATGGGCTTCGACTCGAAGGCCGTCGTGACGGGTGACATCACGCAGACCGACTTGCCGCGCGGTCAGCGCTCTGGCCTGCGCGATGCGCTGGAGCTGGTCGATGGCATCCGGGGCATCGGCATTGTCGAGTTCAGCCACGAGGACGTCGTGCGTCACCCGCTGGTCGCAGCGCTCATCCGCGCGTACGACTCGCGGGACCGTGCGCGGTTCGAGGCGCGCGAGCGAGAGCGCGGCGAGCACGTGGAGCGCACGAGCTCGCACGAATTGGGTCCCGCCATCGACGAGCCGCAGTGACGGGCCTCGCCGCCGCCGTGCCCTTCCACCAACGAGCAGCCGTGACGAGGCACCACCCGACGAGTGGTCGAGACCTCGTGGTAGGCTTTCCGCGGTGGTGATCGGCAGCCCCGACGATCTGGTCAACGCGGTTGCTCGCGATCGCCGGATGTTGGGCTATCGCGTGCGCCGGCAAGGCGACGGGTGGATCGAGCTCGAGGTCGTCGCGCAGCGAACGCGCATGCCGATCTTCATCGTGCTCGCGTGGCCGAGCGTGTGGACCAACGCCGAGGAGCTGCGGCCGCACCTCGTGCGTGCTCGCTCCGGCAACTACTCGCTGCTCGTCGTCGGTAGCGATGCCGAGCTCGAGGAAGCTCGGCTCGATGCGATGCCGCAAGACGCGGACATGACCGCGGTGGTGGCACCGGTCGGCATGACGCGCCTCCTGCTCGCGCTACGCGCGCGCGCCGAAGCCACGATGCAGCGCATGCAGTCCGCGGGTCTCGAGCTCGAGCTCGAGCGCAGTCGTCACGAGAACGACATGTTGATCTCGATCGGCCGCGCACTCTCGCAGGAGCGCGATATCCAATCGCTGCTCGCGATCATCTTGCGCCGCGCGTGCGAGGTCACCAACGCCGACGCCGGATCGATCTACGTGGTCGAAGGCGCTGACGAGGACGTCGCGCAACGCAAGCTGCGCTTCGCGGTCTCGCAGAACGATTCGCGTACGCTGCCGCCCGCGGGCTTCACGATGGCCGTGTCGTCGACGTCGATCGTCGGCCAGTGCGTGCTGTCCGGCGATCGCATCAACGTGCCGGACCTGTACTCGCTCGACGAGCCGGGCTCGGGCAATAACCCGTGGGGCTTCGTCCACGACCGCACCTTCGACGACAAGTACCGCTATCAAACGCGCTCGGTCCTCGCGGTGCCGATGATCAGCGCGCGCGCCGAGGTCATCGGCGTCATCCAGCTGATCAACAAGCGCGCGAAGGGCTGGATCACGCTCGACTTGCCGAGCGACTTCGAGTCCGGTGTAGTGCCGTTCGACGACGTCTCCGAGGCGTACATCTTCGCCCTCGCATCGCAGGCCGGCATCGCCCTCGAGAACGTCCTCCTCTACGAAGAGGTCAAGACCCTGTTCGACGGCTTCGTCAAAGCCGCGGTCACCGCGATCGAATCGCGCGATCCGACGACGTCCGGTCACTCCGAGCGCGTCGCCGAGCTCACCGTCGGACTCGCGCGCGCCGTCAACCGCGCCGAGACCGGTCACTATCGCGAGGTCCGCTTCTCGCGCGATGACCTGACGCAGATCCAGTACGCGGCGCTGCTCCACGATTTCGGCAAGGTCGGTGTGCGCGAGCACGTGCTCGTCAAAGCCAAGAAGCTCTACGAGCACGAGCGCGCGATGATCCTGCAGCGCTTCCAGCTCATCAAGCGCGGCTACAAGATCGAGGGTCTCGAGAAGCGCGTCCGCTACCTGACCGAAGCGTCGCGCGAGCAAGTCGCAGAAGCCATCGCCGCCGACGACCGCGACATCATCGCGAAGATCACCGAGCTCGACGACATCATCAAGTTCATCCTCGCCGCGAACGAGCCCACCGTCCTCGATCAGGGCGGCTTCGAGCGCATCGCCGACATCGCGTCCAAGACGTTCACCGACGAGACCGGCATCGTCGCGCCGTTCCTCTCGCCCGACGAAGCCTCGTGCTTGCAGATCCGCCGCGGGTCATTGACGGAGCAAGAGCGCCTCGAGATCAACTCGCACGTCGTGCACAGCTACTCGTTCCTCTCGCGCATTCCGTGGTCGCGCACGCTGCGCGATGTGCCCGAGATCGCGGGCGCGCACCACGAGAAGCTCGACGGCTCGGGCTATCCGAAGCAGCTCAGGGGCGATCAGATTCCGGTGCCCGCTCGCATGATGGCGATCGCCGACATCTACGACGCGCTCACCGCCTCCGATCGCCCGTACAAGAAGGCGATGCCCGCCGAAAAAGCCCTCGATATCGTCGGCAGCGAAGTGAAGCGCGGGCAGCTCGATCAGGAGCTGTTCGACGTGTTCGTGCAATCGCGCGTGTACTCGCTTACCGCGCCGAAGAAGTAGCGATGCTCGACGTCACCGTCGACGAGAGCGTCGCGCTGCCGCCCGCGATCCGCCGCACGCTCGTGACCAACCTCGGGCGCATGGTCCGCGCCGCAGCTCGCACGGAAGGCCACGAGGACTTCGAGGTCGCGCTGCGCCTCACGACCGATGCGGAGATCCACGCGCTCAATCGGGACTACCGATCGAAGGACAAGCCGACCGACGTGCTGGCGTTCGCGCAGCGCGAGGGTCCGAGCGCGACGCTGCATCCGACGCTGCTCGGGGATATCGTGATCTCCGTCGAGACCGCGCGCAAACAAGCAAAGCGCGGGCTCGAGAAGGAGTTGCTCCACCTCGCGTCGCACGGGCTCTGCCACCTGCTGGGCTACGACCATCGCGACGATGCCGAGGAGAAGGTGATGAACGCGCGCGCCGCGAAGCTGCGCAAAGAAGGCGCGCGCCGCGGGGCAGTCCGCGCCGCGTGATCTCTATGGATCCCGGACGAGTGGGATACGCGCTGGAGCGATCGCCACGATCTCGATCCGGTCCGGCGTCAGCCGGTACAGGATTCGATGATGTCGATCGACGAGCTCGCGTAGTTGCCACATGCCGAACTCCGGGACAAGTCGGCCGAGCTGAGGGTGAGCTTCGAGTTGATCGACCCGCGTCACGATCGCGTCGGTGATCGACCGCGCGCGCTCGGACGTGTATCGAGCAGCGAGCTCCGACTCTAGATCCACGAGAGCGAGGACCGCCTCGTCAGACCAGACAACGTTCATCGCTGACTTCGTGCCGCGCGTTGTTCCTCGAGGAACGCGATCACCTCGGCCGTCGTGCGGGTACGTCCCGCGTCGAGATCGGCGAGTCCACGCTCCACCGAGTCGGTGACCGTCTTTTCGTAGCGGAGGTAGTCGCGGAGAGCCTCGTTGACGACGCTCACCACGGACCGGCCCGAACGCTCGGCAAGCTTGCGAAGATCCGCATCGACATCGTCGTCGAGGATGACGTTGTTCGCAGCGGGCTTCATGACGCCAATCTAGCAGCCCAACTCGAGTCGCGGCCATTCGACGTTGCCTTTGGCAACACCGCGAATGTAGAGGGGTAGCAATCCCGCGGACTTTGCCAGGGTACGCACGTTGCAGCCCGTATCCACATGATGCGGGCGACGGCGCTTCTCGTGGTCGCGGCGTGTGCACACCAGGGCGATCCGACGCTCGATCCGTCGTCCGACGCGAGCGTGGGCGAATGGAGCCCGCCGATGGGCGCGCACTATTCGCCCGACGCGACCCATGTCTCGTTCCGGATCGCGTCCGAACGCGCCGAGCGGATGGAGCTGTGGATCTTCGAAGCGGCGACCGGGCCCGAGCGCATGCACGTGGTGATGGATCGCGACGCCGGCGTGTGGAGCGCGCGCATCCCCACGAGCGAGCTCCCCGAGGTCATCTACTACGGCGTCCGCGTGTGGGGACCGAACTGGCCCTACGACCCCGCGTGGACGCCGGGCTCGCTCGCGGGACGCATCGCAGATGTCGATCGCGATGGCAATCGGATGAACCCGAACAAGCTCGTGTTCGATCCGTACGCTCGCGAGCTCTCGCACGATCCGAGCGGGCCCGACTTCGCGACGAACGATGCGAACCGCGCCACCGACTCGGCGCCCGTCGCGGCGAAGGGCATCGTGCTCCGCGACGACGCGCTCGACATCGGCGCACGGCCCGCGCACCCGTTGTCCGACGACGTGATCTACGAAGTGCACCTGCGCGGACTCACGATGGCCACGGGCATCGACTGCGCGGGCACCTACGCGGGCGCCGCCACGCGCGCGCGGTATCTCGCCGAGCTCGGCGTGACCGCGATCGAGCTGTTGCCGCTCCAGGAGACGGGCAACGATCAGAACGATCGCGATCCGGCGAGCGCGAACGGTGACAACTACTGGGGCTACTCGACGCTCGCGTACTTCGCGCCCGATCGTCGCTACGCCTGCGATCGGTCGCCGGGTGGACCGACGCGCGAGCTCGCGGCGATGGTGCGCACGTTCCACGAGCACGGCATCAAGGTGCTCGTCGACGTCGTCTATAACCACACGGCCGAGGGCGGCGGCGGCTCGCTACTCTCGCTGCGCGGCATCGACAACACAGGCTACTACCAGCTCGATCGTGCGGGCACGGGCTTCACGAACTCGAACGGCGTCGGCGCGGACATCGCGGGCGACAAGCCGCTCGCGCAGGCGTTGATCCTCGATTCGCTCCGCTACTGGCGCGACACGCTCGGTGTGGACGGCTTCCGCTTCGACCTCGCGCCGATCCTCGGCAACACCTGCGGTCCGGGATGCTTCGACTACTCGTCGGAGTTCCTCGCCACGATCGCCCGCGAGCTCGACGGCGCGGCGCTGATCGCCGAGCCATGGGGCACCGTCGCCGGCACCTACCAGCTCGGGAACTTCCCGGCCGGATGGTCCGAGTGGAACGACAAGTATCGCGACCTGGTGCGCTCCGATCAGAACCAGCGCGGCGTCGCCAACGTCACGCCCGGCTGGCTCGCCGCGCGCGTCCACGGATCCAGCGAGCTGTTCCGTCCCGAGGGCCGCGCGCCGTCCGCGAGCATCAACTTCCTCGTCGCACACGACGGGCTCACGCTGCGCGACCTCTACGCGTGCAACGGATCGAACAACAACCAAGCATGGCCGTACGGTCCCTCGAACGGCGGCACCGCGGACAATCGCTCGTGGGATCACGAGGGCAACGTCGCCGCGCAGAGGCAAGCCGCACGCACGGGCTTCGCGCTGCTCATGCTGTCGCAAGGCGTGCCGATGATCGTCGGCGGCGACGAGTTCCTGCACTCGCAGAAGTGCAACAACAACCCGTACAACCTCGACTCGCCGGGGACCTGGCTCGCGTACCCCGACACCGAGCCCGCGTTCACGACGTTCGCGCGTCGCCTGATGCAATTCCGCGCCGCGCACGCCGCGCTTCGCCACCCCACGTGGATCGAGCCCGCGCAGATCGCGTGGCTCGATGGCAACAGCGCGATCGCGAACGGCGCCTACCTCGACGACGCGAGCAAGAACGTGCTCGCGTGGCAGCTCGACGGCGCGGGGCTCGGCGACAGCGCGGCGTCGATCTACGTCGCGTACAACCGCGGCGCCGCGGATGTGGTGCTGCATCTACCCGCGCCGCCCGCGAACCTCGCGTGGTACCGCGTCGCGGACACGGGCGCGTGGATGGAGCCGCAGGCAAACGCGTCGGCGCCCGGCGACGAGTACAAGATGAACCAGCGCCGCTACGACCTGGCTGCGCGGTCGCTGGCGCTGTTCATCGCACGCTAAGCTGCCACGATGAAGACGGCGATCGCGACGGCCGCGGCGCGCACGACGAACGACGATCGCGCAGTCGTGCTGACCGTCGGTGACCGCACCGTGATCGCGCTCGCCGATGGCGCCGGCGGCGTCGGCAACGGTGCACGAGCGGCGCAAGCGTGGATCGATGCGGTCGGCGCGAATCCGACGAGCGCTGCGTGGGCGGCCGCGCTCGAGGAGCTCGATAGCGACGTGGCCAAGCGCGGACCGGGACAGACGACGGCGATCGCGATCGAGGTTCGCGCGGACAGCCTCGCGGGAGTCTGCGTGGGCGACTCGGCGGTGTGGCTGGTCACGGATCGCGAGGTGATCGATCTCGCGGAGCACGTGCCGCCCAAGCCGCTCGTCGGCGATGGCTGCATGGCCTACGAGATCGCGTCGTCATTCGATCGCGGAACGCTGCTCGTCGCGTCCGATGGGCTCGTGAAGTACGCGAGTCGCGATCGGATCGCGTCGATCGCGCGCGGCGAGGATCTCGACGCAGCGACCCATGCGCTGATCGAGCTCGTACGCTTGCCGAGCGGCAAGCTTCAGGACGACACGACGGTCGTTCTCGTTCGTCGACCGTAGGCGCGAGCTCGCGACACTTGTTCGCGCTCCTCGTCGTGCAACGGGCGACCGTTCTGCGGGCGAGTCTATGGTGTCCGCGGAAAACACAAAACGGCCGCTCGATCACTCGAGCGGCCGTGATCACGTCTGCGTGAGGACTACTGGCAGGTCGCGGGCGCGCCCGTGCACGTTGTCCCCGAGGGGCACGCGAGGATGCCTGCAGCGAACAGCGGCGACGTGCAGGACGTGCCCGCAGCCACGGTGCCGGTCGTGGTCAGCGTGTACGCGCCGTCTTGGCCGCTCCAGCCGTCGATGACGACCGCGTAGGTTCCCGCCGCGAGGTTCGCGACGGTGAACTTGGACGCGCTGCCCGTTCCACCGTCATCGGCGCAGGCGATCTCGGCGCCGCAAGCGCCCGTGGGGCCGCCGCGCAGCTGCATCACCGTGTCGAACGGCGAGCCACTGAGGTCGAGCGTCAGCGACGCGACCGGGACGGGCAGCCGGAGCGCGAGCACCTTGTCCTCACCGCTGCTCGAGATGCAGCTCGTGCTCGAGAAGTTGCTCGTGAGGCCCGTGGTCGTTCCGGTCATCGGGTTCATGGAGACGACCTCGATCGGGTTGGTCTCCGTCGAGCAGAACACCTCGCTCGTGCCGGCGGCCGAGGAACAGCCGAAGTCGGCCGGGTAGTCCGTCAACGTGTCCGTATCGTCGTCGAGTCCGTTCGAGCAGACCGGGGGCGTCGCCGGGTCGGTCTCGTCGTTGTCGGAGGCGGTGTCGCAACCCGGATCGTTCGGGTAGTCGGTGTCACCGTCGAGGTCGTCATCGATGCCGTTGTTGCACAGCGACGGTTGGCAGGTGCGCGAGCCCATCGTTCCGTTGCACGCGAAGCCGTCCGTGCACACGAGGGCGCCCGCGAGTGCGAGCGCGCCTTCGCAGCTCTCGCCGCCGGCGATCTTGCCGCTCACGGTCAGCGAGTACGTGCCCGTGCCCGAGGAGTAGCCGTCGATGACGTAACGATACGTTCCGGCCGCGAGCGGACCCGTGGTCACCGTCTCCGGCGTGTCGCTGCACGACAGCGCTGGCAGGCCGCACGAGTTGCCGTACAGCGCGACCGCGGCGTCGAAGTTGGTCGACGCGGCGATCGAGAGGCTGGTCAGCGCGGGGACCGTGACCTTGTACATGCGATCGCCGGCGGTATTGGTGCTGGAGGTACCGCACGCAGGTGCCCAGTCGTTGATCGCGCCGACCGTGGTGCCCGGGGTCACGGCGAGGACGAGCGCGGGCGCTCCTTCGCTCGACTTGCACGACTCGGAGTCGCCCGACGCGGAGGCGCACTCGCCGTCGTCGGGATAGTCCGCGTATGTATCGTTGTCGTTGTCGACTCCGTCGCTGCACGCGGGGCAACCGGTGCCGCCGGGGCAGGTATCGGCTTCGTCGTCGTCGTTCACGTCCGTGCAACCGGGGTCGTTCGGGAAGTCGGCGATGAGATCGCCGTCGTTGTCCACGCCGTCGTTGCAGGCGGCGCGCTTGCACGTGCGCGAGCCGGGAGCGCCCTTGCAGGCGAAGCCGGTGTTGCAGGTGATCGCGCCGGACTGCGCGAGTGGCGACTCGCAGCTCGCGTTGTTGCGAATCGTGCCGCTGACGCCGACCGAGAAGGTGCCGCCGGACGAGCTGCCGTAGCCGTCGACGATGAAGAAGTAGGTGCCGGCGTTGACGTTGGACTTCGAGATCGACTCGGGCGTGTCGGAGCAGCCGAGTGGAGTGCCACCGCACGTCGAGTTAAGCAGCGACACGACAGCGTCGAAGTTGTTCGGCTCCGACGTGACCGTCACGTTCAGCATGTCGGGGAGCTGGAGGCTGTACGTGCGGTCCGCCGCCGTGTTGGCCGCGGAGGTGCACGAGGGGCTCGTGTCGTTCGTCGCGCCGGTCGTGGTGCCGGGCGTCACGGGGAGCACGAGCTCGGTCACGCCTTCGGTCGCCACGCAGCCCTCGGAGGGCGTTGCCGGCGTGACGCAGTTCGAGTCGAGGCTATCCGCGCTTCCGTCACCGTCGTTGTCGATTCCGTCCGCGCACTCGGGGCAGCCGGCGCCGGGGCCGCTCGCGCAGGTGTCCGACTCGTCGTTGTCGTCGAGCGATGCGCAGCCGGGATCCATCGGGAAGTCGGTCTTGGTGTCCGTGTCGTTGTCCATGCCATCGCCACACGCGGACGGCTGGCACTTCATCGTCCCGCCGACGCTCACGCACGGGTTCGTCGCGGGACACGCGAGCGCACCGCCGAGGGTCATCTCGGGCTCGCAGCTACCGCCGGGGGAGATGACGCCAGTCACGTTCACGTTGATCGGGCCGGGCGCCTTGACGTCGTTGTAGTTGTCGACCGCGACGATGTACGTACCGGCCGCGACGTTGGTGCGCGTGATCAGCGACGACAGCGCGGGCGTCGCACCGTCGTCGTCATCGCACTCGATGCTCGGCTCCGAGCAGGTGTTGGAGAGGAGCGACAGTACGGTGTCGATCGACTGCGAGTTCTGCGTGTCGATCGTGATCGTGCGCATCGCGGGGATCTTCAGCGTGAACAGAAGGTCTCCGCCCAGCTCGCCACCGCACGACGGGTTGTGATTGTCGCGGGCGCCGACCAGGGTTCCCTGCGTCAGCCCGCCGATGATGTTGACGATCGGATCTTGCTCGCCGTTGCACGACTCGCTCGCGCCACCGGCCGAGGTGCACGAGGTGTCCGCCGGATAGTCGGTGAGCGTGTCGAGGTCGTCATCGGCGCCGTTCGAACACGCCGGGCAGTTGGGGCCGCTCGGGCAGTCATCGGCCTCGTCGTTGTCCGCGGTGCTCGCGCAGCCTGGATCCGACGGGTAGCCGTTCTTGCCGTCGTTGTCGTCGTCGAGCGTGTCCGCGCACTGCGGGATCGTGCAGATGTTCGCGGCGCCACCGAGCGGCGTACGGCACACGAGCCCGGGACCGCACATCGCACTCGCCGTACACGCCGCGCCCTCGCCGGCGAAGCGCTCGACGTTGATCGAGTATTGGCCGAGCTCGCTCGTATCGGCGCCGGAGATGATCAGGTAGTAGTTGCCCGCAGGCACCGACTTCGTCAGCTTCGACGTCTCGTTCGTGGTGGACACGTCGTCGTGACAGGCGACTTCCGATGCCGCGTCGTCGCAATCTGCCGAGCGGAGGTCGAGCACGGTGTCGAACATCGAACCGGCGGTGTCCGCGACGATCACCGTCGGCATCGCGAGGTTCAAGCGGTACGCGATGGCAGCAGCGCCGCCGCCGCCGCCGCACGGCGACGTGATCTGCGACGTGCTCGTCGTGTCGAGCATGCCCGTGTCCGTGCCCGTCGCGGGGAGGTTCTTGATCATCAGCGTCGCGCCGCACGCGACGGGGTTGTCGACGAACTCCGTGGTGTCCGAGGCCGACGTGCACCCCGGGTCACTGGGATAGTCTGTCGTGCCGTTCATGTCGTCGTCGCGATCGTTCGCGCACTGCGGACAACCGGGCCCGCTCGGGCAGTCATCGGTTTCGTCGTCGGCTTGCGGAGCGACACAGCCCGGATCCTCCGGGTAGTCGGTCAGTCCGTCGCCGTCGTTGTCGATTCCGTCGTCACACTTGGTGCCGATGCCGCCCATGTCGGGCGCCGAATCGATCGGAGCTTGTTGATTGTCACCACACGCCGCCGCCACCACTGTTGCTAACGCGAGAACGAGCAAGCCAGTCGAGCGCATAGGTCCCCTCTCTGAGAGGCGGACACCCTGGCCGAAGATCGTATGACCAGCAACTAACGCCGATCATCATTCGATACCAACGTGACGGTGGTCGTGATCTCCCCAGATATTTTCGTAGGGAACATCGCGAAGCACACCGTCGATATCCAATGTCCTACACGAATTGCGCTACTGGCAGCGCAGTGGAGTGCCGGTACAAGTGGTCGTACCGGGACACCGAAGCACGGCGTTGGCGCCGCCAGTGAACAGCGGTGACGAACAGTCAGTCCCGGTGGCGACCGTGCCGATGACGCTCATCGAAATCGCACCGTCGGTGCCGCCATAGCCGTCGACGATGATGGAGTAGTTCCCGACGGGGACGTCCGTCAGCGTCAACAACGACCTGGTGCCCGTGCCCGAATCCTCGTCGCATCCGAGCTCGACGCCGCACGATGCATCGCGGAACGAGAGCTGCGTATCGGTGTGAGCGGATGCGCTCGTGTCGATCACGAGTGACGCCACCGGCACGGGAAGCGAGAGGCCGTACGCGATGTCCTCACCCGTCGAGTTGCCGCTGAATGCACAGCTGAGCGACGGGAAGTTGTTCATCGCGCCCGTCGTCGTCCCGATCACCGGCGTCGCGGTGATCAGCGACGTCGCATCCAGCTCGGCCGCGCAGAACACCTCGGACGTGCCGGCTGCAGAGACGCAGCCCCAGTCGGCCGGGAAGTCCATGAGCGTATCCGTGTCGTCGTCCATCGCGTTCGAGCAAACGGGTGCGGTGGTCGGATCGGTCTCGTCGTTGTCCTCGGGCGACGCGCAACCCGGGTCGAACGGGAAGTCGATCTTTCCATCGGCCGTCGCGTCGTTCTCGATCCCGTCGGAGCATTGCGCGATCACGCAGGTGCGCGAACCAGCCGTGCCCGCGCAGGCGTGACCCGCGCTGCAATGCACCGCGCCCGTCAGCACGAGCGGGCTCTCGCAGCTACCGCCGTCCGCGATCGTGCCGTCGAGGTGGAGCGCGAACGTGCCTTGATAGAAGCTCGAACCATCGCCGTATCCGTCGACCACGAGGTAGTACGTGCCGGCGGTGACGGCTCCGAGCGAGATGGTTCCGGGGCTGTCGTTGCACTGCAGTGCGGTACCGCCGCACGTCGCATCGTAGAGCGCGAGCACGCTGTCGAAGTCGGTGTTGCCCTCGATGGTCAAGCTCTCGAGGTCGGGCAGGGTCACACTGAAGAGGCGATCCGGCGCGCTGTTCGTGGACGACGCGCACGCGGGCGCCGAGTCGTTGGCCGCGCCCACGGTGGTCCCCGGCGTCACCGCGAGAGTGAGCGCCGTGAGTCCATCGCTGCTGGTGCAGACCTCGGATGCGCTCGACGCAGACGAGCACTGCGGATCATCCGGGTAGTCGATGGTGCCGTCGCTGTCGTTATCGACACCGTCGCTGCACACGGGGCAACCCGCGCCGCCCGGACATGCGTCGGTTTCGTCGTCGTCGGTCGTGTTCACGCATCCCGGGTCGTTCGGATAGTCAGCAATGCCATCGGCCGGCGAGTCGTTGTCGACACCGTCGTTGCACGCAGCCGGGCGGCACGTGCGCGAACCCGCCGTGCCCTTGCAGCTGAAGCCCGTGCTGCAGGTGATCGCGCCGGACATCGCGAGGTCACTCTCGCAGCTCGCGCCGTTCTGGATCGTTCCGGAGACAGCGAGCTCGTAGGTGCCTTCTTCGGAGCCGTAGCCATCGACGACGAGGAAGTAGTCGCCGCCGGCGAAGTTCTGGAAGGTCAGCGTTTCCGGATCGGAGAAGTTGTCGTCGCACGCGATCGCGTCACCGCCGCACGAGGAGTCGAGCAGGTACAGCGTGCCGTCGAAGTCGGGGGTGAGAGTGAAGGTCACGCTGCGCATCGTCGGCAGCTCCACCGAGTACGTGTTGTCGGGAGCCGTGTCGTCGTCGCCGCACGTCGTCGTTCCGAGCGGGTGCGAGTCATCGGTGTCACCGGTCGTGTCGCCGGCCGTCACCGGTAGCACGAGCGGGAGCACACCACCGGCCTCGGAGGCCTGGCAGCCTTCCGAGGGGATGCCGGGGATGTACATGCCGCCTACGACGCACGTCGTGTCGTTCCCATCGGTGTCGGTGTCGCCATCGTTGTCGATGCCGTCCGCGCATTCGGGGCAGCCCGGGCCGGGGCCGCTCGCGCACGTGTCGGACTCGTCGTTGTCATCGAGCGACGTGCAGCCGGGATCCATCGGGAAGTCGATCTTTCCATCCGTCGGCGAGTCGTTATCGAGTCCGTCGCCGCACAGCGTGGGACGGCACTTCAGCGAGCCGGCCGTGCCTTCGCAGGGGTTCATGACGGGGCACATCAGCGCGCCGCCGAGGGTCAGTGCGGGTTCGCAGCTTCCGCCCGGTGCGATCGTGCCTGTCACGCGCAGGTTGTACGTGCCCGTCGGGAACGTCGCCGTGTCGCTGCTGTAGCCATCGACCGCGACGATGTAGCTGCCACCCGCGAGGTTGTTGAAGATGAGGCGCGAGGAGCCCGACGAGGTACCACCCTCGTCATCGCAACCAAGGCTCGGCTCCGTGCAGGTCGCCGCGAGCAGCGAGAGCACCGTATCGGCCATGCTGCCCTCGGTGTCGATCTGGACCGATCGCATCGGCGGCAGGTCGAGCGTGTAGAGGACGTCGGTGCCGCTACCAGGGCTGTCGTCATCGCACGTCGCGTTGTGATCATCGTGCGCGCCGATCAGTGTTCCTGTCGTCGTGCCCATCGTGATCGCCGTGATCGGATCCATCTCGCCGTTGCAGGCCTCGCTGTTGCCGCCCGCTGATGAGCATGATGTGTCCGCCGGGTAGTCCATCATTCCATCGTTGTCGTCATCGGCGCCGTTCGAGCACGCTGGCAACGGAGTTGGATCCGTCTCGTCGTTGTCGGAGAGGTTCGCGCAACCCGGGTCGGTCGGAAACCCGTTCTTCCCGTCCGCGTCGTCATCGAGCGTGTCGGCACACTGCGGCTTCGAGCAGACGTTCGCGGCGCCGCCGAGCGGCGTGCGGCACACGAGGCCGGGGCCACACTGGGCGTTTCCACTGCATGCAACACCCTCGGCCGCGAACCTCTCGACGTTGAGGACGTAGTTGCCGAGCGCGCTCGTGTCTGCACCTTGGACGATCAGGAAGTAGTTGCCGGCCGGGAGCGTTTGCGTCAGCCGCGAGGTGTTGTTCGATGACGAGACGTCGTCGTGACACGCGACCTCGGAGGCCGTGCCATCGCAGTCGGAGCTGCGTAGATCGAGCACCGTGTCGAACGCCGAACCGGCCGTCGATGCGATGATCACCGTGGGCTGCGGGAGGTTGAGGCGATATGCGATCGCGGCGGCGCCACCACCGCCGCCACATGGCGACACGATCTGGGAGGTGCTCGCGGTCGTGAGCATTCCCGAGTCGGTGCCCGTGGCGGGGAGGTTCTTGATCATCAGCGTCGCGCCGCACGCGACCGGATCGTTGATCACCTCCGTCGTATCGGCAGCGGAGTCGCAACCGGGATCGTTGGGATAGTCCGTGACGCCGTTACCGTCGTCGTCGATTCCGTTTCCGCACTGCGGGCAGCCGGCGCCCGCGGGGCAGTCGTCGGTTTCGTCGTCGGCCTGCGGCGCGACGCATCCCGGATCGGCCGGGTAGTCCGTCTTCCCGTCGCCATCGTTGTCGATGCCGTCGTCGCATTTTGTTCCGAGCCCGCCCATGTCGGGTGCGGCATCCGTCGTCGCGGCGGAGTTGTCACCACAACCGGAGCTAGCAACCAACGCAACCACGAGAACGAATAGACGAGTCGACTTCATAAACCCCCTCGAAGAAGCGGGTACCGTCGTGCAAATCCGTTTGAGCAGCAACCAATGCCGCTCATCATTTGCCCACAGCACATCGGCTACGTGATCTCCGCCAAGTAATTGGTATGGAGGATCGCGAGAACGGCCGTCAGTGAAGGCGCGTTACGCCGATCGCGCGAAGAACCGCGCAACCGTCGCGCAGTCGACGCGTGAATTGCGTGACACGCGCGCACACCCGCTGGGGGCGAGGTGTGTGCTCGCGCTACTGGCAGACGTTCGCGGTACACGCCGTCGGACACGACAAGACCGCGTTCGCGCCGCCCGCGAACAGCGGCGAGTCGCACCGCTGACCGGCGGCGGCGACGCCCTTGACGGTCATCGTGTACGCGCCCGACGCGCCCGAGCTCCCGTAGCCGTCGACGATGATCGCGTAGCCACCGGGCGGGATGTTCGACATGTCGAGCTTCGACTGCGTGCTCGGCTCGCCCGAATCGTCGTCGCACGCGATCTGCGTCGTGCAGTTCGCGTCGCGGAACTGGACCACCGTATCGAAGGTGGTGGCAGCGCCCGAGAGATCGATCGTCAGCGAGTTCAGGAACACCGGGACCTGCAGCGCGTACGCCTTGTCGGGGCCCGCCGACGTGGGCGACGAGCCGCTCGTGCACTGCGTCGCGCTCGGCCAGTTGTTCGCGCCTCCGACGGTGGTGCCCGTCGTCGGGTTCGTGGTGACGAGGCCGATGATGTCGGTGGCGACCTCGCCCACGCAGAACGTCTCGTTGGCGCCGGCGGCGGACGTGCAGCCGTAGTCCGTGGGCCAGTCGGTGAACGCGTCACCGTCGTCGTTCATCGTGTTCGTGCAGACGGGGGCCGTCGCCGGGTTCGCTTCCGTGTCGTCGCCGAGCGAGTCGCAACCCGGATCGTTCGGATAGTCGAACTTGCCGTCGCCATCGTTGTCCATGCCGTCACCGCACAGGCCGGACTGGCACGTGCGGCTACCAACCGTGCCCTTGCACGTGAAGCCGGTGTTGCAGCTGATCGCACCGGCCTGCGCGAGCGCGCTCTCGCACGAGCCGCCGTTCGCGATCTTGCCGCTGACGTTGAGCGTGTACGTTCCGGAGCCCGTCGCGTAGCCGTCGACGACGACGAAGTACGCGCCCGCCGGTTGGTTCGTGAGGTCGATCGTCTCGGCGTCGCGGCACGCGATCGGCGCGCCCGCGCACGACGAGTTGAGGAGAAGGAGCGTGCCGTCGTAGTTCGAGTCGTTGGTGTCGACGTGCAGCGACGACATCGCCGGCAGGTCCATGCGGTACGTGCGATCGGGCGCGGTGTGCGTGCCGGTGGTGGAGCAGAGCGGCGTGCCACCCGGCGGCGGGGTGACGTCGTTGTTCGCGCCCACTGTGGTGCCCGGCGTCATGCCGGTGGTGATCAGCGTGACGCCATCGGTGGTCGCGCACGATTCGCTCGAGTCACCCGCGGCGAGGCATGTGGTGTCCATCGGGTAGTCGGTCTTCTGGTCGTTGTCGTTGTCGTCGCCGTCCGAGCACTCGGGGCACATCGGACCGTTCGGGCAATCGTCGGCCTCGCTGTTGTCGGTCTTGCTGGTGCAGCCCGGGTCGGTCGGATAGTCCGGCTTGCTGTCGCCGTCGTCGTCGACGCCGTCGTCGCACTCGGGCTTCTCGCACGTCGTCACGGTCGCGCCGAGCGCGACGCGGCACACGAGGCCCGGACCGCAGTCCGACGGACCCGCGCAGTTGCTGCCCATGCCGGAGAACTGCTTCACCTGCATCGCGAACATTCCCGTCGCCGACGAGTCGTGGCCCTCGACGATGATGAAGTAGTCACCCGCGGTGAGCGGCACGGTGAGCTTGGACTTGTCGTTCGTCGCGGAGATGTCGTCGTTGCACGCGATGTGCGAGGACATCTGCATGCAGTCCGCGCCGCGGATGTCGATCACCGTGTCGGCCGTGGTCAGCGCGTCGTCGGTCGAGACCTCGATGACCTTGTTCGTGTTGAGGTGAAGCTCGAACGCGATTGCGGGAGAGCCGCCGCCGCCGCCGCACGGCGACGCGATCGTCGACGTCGACGATGCCGCGAGCTCGCCCATCACGAGGCCATCGGGCGGGAGCTGACGGACCATCAGGTTCGTGCCGCACGCGATCGGGTTCGACAGGTGCTCGTTGTCATCCGACGCCGCGATGCAGCCCGGGTCACCGGGGTAGTCCATCGCGCCGCTGTTGTCGTTGTCGACGTTGTCCGCGCACTGCGGGCACTGCGGACCATCGGGGCAGTCGTCGGTCTCGCCGTCGGCTTGCGGGGCGAAGCAGCCCGGGTCGATCGGATAGTCGATCTTGCCGTCGCCGTCGTTGTCGCGACCGTCCTGACACTGCGCGGAGGGGAGGCTGTCTTCCGTCTCGTCGTTGCTCGAGACACATCCGGGATCGTCGGGGAAGTCCGTCATCCCGTCGCCGTCGTTGTCGACGCCGTCGCTGCATGGTGCTGCCGCCGGACTGTCGTTGTTTCCGCCTCCACCGCAAGCCGTGAGGGCGGCGACAGTCAGGGCGAACAGGGCAGTCTGAAACGCGTTCTTCACCATCAGGAACCTCCGGAGAGGCTCGTCTGTATCCAAGTGTAGGAGCCCGGGTCAAGTGCTCAATTTCACCGGGCGATCGGCTTTATTTCGTGCTGACAGGACCGACCAATTACCCCACGTCGAAAAACAGGAACTTGAGGTACCGACCCTCGGGGAACGCTGGCAGGACGGGGTGATCCGAGGCCGCGCCGCCAGCAAATCTCAGCCGCAACGGCGCTCCGGACACGAGGTCTAGGAGATCGGCCTCCGTGACGTGGCTCGAGCACGAGGCGAGGGCGAACCGGCCGCCCGCGGAGACGACCTCGAGCGCCCGCAGCGCCAGCTTCTTGTACGCGGACAGCGCGGCGGGCTTGGCCTTCTCGCTGGGCGCGAAGCTCGGCGGATCGACGATCACGAGGTCCCAGGTTCGCTTGCGTTGGATCGATCGCGCGAAGAAGTCGAACGCATCCGCGGTCACGCCCTCGTGCTGATCGGCCGCGAGTCCCGACAGCGCAACATTGTGCGCGAGCCCAGCGATCGCGGGCCCGGCGATGTCGACCGAGGTCACGTGCGTCGCGCCGCCGATCGCCGCGTGCAGCGAAAACCCGCCGGTGTAGCAAAACACGTTGAGTACGGTCTGCCCGGCCGCGTGTGCGCGAACGACGCGGCGATTGTCGCGCTGATCGAGGAAGAAGCCCGTCTTCTGCCCGGCGCGAACATCGACGGCGAACTTCGCATCGTCCTCGGAGATCACGATCTCCGCGGGCGGATCACCACGCACGGCCTCGCCGTGGCTGCGTTGTCCACGCTCGCCACGCAGCCACGCGTGCGCGACCTTCGCGCCACCGCGCTCGAGCCCCGCGAGGATGTCCGCGAGGTGCGGCCGCCAGAACACGCTCGCCGCCGCGCCGTCGAACACGAGGACGGCGGTGTCGTCGTAGTGATCGACGACGAGGCCAGGGCAGGCATCGCCTTCGCCATGGACCAAGCGCCGTCCGGTGCAGCCGACGAGCAGCGGATCGCGCGCTCGTCGCGCGGTCGACGCCTCCACGCGCCCGCGCACCCACGCGCCATCGATGCGCGCGTCGGGCTCGTCGAGAACGCGCGCGCGAATCGGCGACGCGGGATCCGCGAACACCGTCGCGATCGGCCCGCTCTCGTCGACGACCGTGGCGAGCTCGCCGGCGACCAGCGCGCCCGGCGCCGCCAGCGCGCGATCGTAGATCCACGGATGACCCGCACGAATGCGCGCGCGCAGCGGCTTGGCCAACCGCCACACAGGTCTCGTTCGTGCCATCGCGCGCACAGTATCACCGCGCTGCTTGGTTGCTCGCTCGTCGCCGATCGCGCCGTTGTCGGCATCGATCTATGCGGGAGACAACAGCCACGTCGGGGCGTTGCCCAGCGATGGCCAGGCAACATCGCGCCCACACCGAGTCGAACCTCGCCATGCTCACCGAGCTCGAACCTCGAGATGCTGACCTGACCGAGCTCGAACCTCGAGATGCTGACCGAGCTCGAGCTCGCGAACAGGCTCACCAAGCTCGAGCTCACGAACAGGCTCACCGAACTCGAGCTCGCAAACAGGCTCACCGAGCTCGAGCTCGCGAACAGGCTCACCAAGCTCGAGCTCACGAAGTCGCCGACGCCCCTCGACGAGAACGAGGAGGTCATCGCCTCTCGATGACCTCCGACACGCGGACACTCGGGTCTACGCTCCGACCAGATCCGATCGTCGCGAAGCGACAAACGATCTCTTCTCGGCGCCTTGGCGCCATGGCGGCAAAATCCGAGTGGCGCCCTCTCTTCACCTCACCGCCTTGGCGGTAAGTCTGAGGTGGCGCCGTGGCGGCTACTTCAGCTGCGAATCGACGAGCTGGTACTGGTGCGCGTAGCGGTTCAGCGTCTGCACGATGCCCGTGCCCGGCGCGAACCACAGGATGTTCGTCCAATCGGCGGGCAGCTCCATCGGCTTGAGATCCGCGGACAGTGGTTTGTCGAGGGTCACGCGGCCGGTGGTCTTCACCGCGAGCTTCTCGGCTTTGGGATACGCCATGCTCTTCGTCATGACGTCCTCGGACTCGAGCGGCGTGAACCGACGCTCGAGCTCGAGCTTGCCGCTACCGAGCGTGGCGTTCGATTTCTCGAAGGGCTTCTTCGAGTAGAGGATCACGAGATCCTCGGGCCACTCGGCTTCGCCGATCTTGCCGCCCACGAGCTGGATGCTCGTGCCTTTGCGATCGAGCTTGTCGATCGTCAGGCCCTGGTAGCCGCCGGGCTCGCCGGCGAAGAAGAAGCTGTCGGGAGAGATATCGAACTTCTTCGCGTTGCACGTGATCGTGCTGTTGACGATGCGCTCCTCGATGTTCTGCTTCTTCGGATCCTTCGTGTAGTCGTAGGTCAGCTTCTCTTCGAGCGTGACGACCGTGTCCGCGCCCTTGGTCTCGATGTTCTTCACCGTGATCACGAAGCCCTTCGGCGTCGCGGGTGCGATGCGAGCGATCTCCGGGGTCGCTGCATCCTTGGGCGGCACGAAGCCGTACGTCCATTGATTGCCGACGACGAGCGGCACGAGCGTCACGCCGCAGGCGGGCTTGCCCTTCGGCGGCTTGGGCTGGGCGACAGCCGCCACCGGGGTGAGGGTGACGAGGGCGAACGCGAGCAGCGGAAATCGCATCGGCTAGGTCATACGGCAGGGCCGGCCCCGGGTAAAGCGCCAGCGGCTGACAGGATGCCGAGAAGGGTGACGCCCCAGGTCTCGCGAGAATGTCGCAGCGATTTTACGGAGTACCGCGTGCGCCGAACACACAGTTGGGATCGTTCGTCCCGTCGCACATCTTCTGGATCAGCGTGCGGAAGCGATCATCGGCGCGCATCTGGGAGAAGTCCGGATCGAGCGCGCCCTTGCGACCGAGCAAACGATCGAGCTGGACCTCGACCTCGGGGCGCTTGCTCGGGTGCGGGCGCATCTGGAGGAGACGCGTCAGCATGTTGAGCGAGCACTGCTTGCGGCCGATGCGCGCGTAGGCAGCGGCGAGCGCGTACGTCGCGGGCACGTTGTACGGGTCGGCACGCAGCGCGGTGATCAGGTGCTCCACCGCGTCCGTGATGTACTGCTCGCGCGTCGCGCCGGCGACTTCCGCGCTCTCGGCGGTCTTGAGCTCCGCGCGCGCTTGATCGGCGAGCTTCTGCGCTTCGGTGATCGAGCGCTCGTCGAACGCCATCGGCTTGAGCTCGTCGTCGGGATCGATCGGATCGCAATCCTTGGACACCGGCTTGGTCTCGACGACAGGCTCGGGAGGAGGACGCAGCGGTGCAGGCGGCGGCGTGAGCTCACCTTTGGGACCACAGCCGACCAAGAGAACGAAGAGAGTAGGTAGTAGCTTCATCGACCAAGCGCGGCGATCGCGTCCTTACGGTAGCCCTTGAACCACTGCGGAGTATCCGTCACGCGGTCAGCGAGGGCTTTGGGGCCACGGCCGAACTTGGCCGCGTTCGCTTCGAGTTGCGCGATCCGCTTGAGCAGCGCGAGCGCGCAGCCCTTGCGATTCACTTTGTCGTACGCGAGCGCGAGAGCGAGCGTCGCGTCGTGGTTGTACGGATCCTTCTGCAGCGCGTTCGACAGCTTCGAGATGCCGAGCTTGTAGAACTCGGCCTGCGAGGCGGAGTCCTTCGCGCGATCGCCGCTGACGAGAGCCGTCTCGCCTTCGCCGGTGAGCTGCGTCGACATCGCGCTCTGGCGCGAGACCTTGGTGGGATCGCCACGGAAGTCTGCGGCGCAGTCCTCGATGTAGACGATCTTCACTTCCTGATCGGGCGGCTCCGGTGGCTTCTTCTTCTTGTCAGGATTCCGGAGCTTCTCCGGCTTACCACCGTAGAGCGCTGCGCAACCCGTTACCGAGCTCGCGAGCAGCACGCACGCAAGGACGAGGCTTGTCCGACCCATGGCCTCGACGGTAGCGCGACGCAGCGCGCGAATCAATTGACCGGACGGCTCGTAGCAGCGCGGTTAGCGAGTTGCCGCGAGCGAGCGAACCATCGGCGCGAACCAAGGCGTGGCGGCCGAGAACAGAAGGCCACCGGCGAGGGCGGGGCGTAGGACCCAACCGTCGGGTGCCCCCATCAGGAGATCGGCGCCGGCGAGCGTGATCATCGTCGCGCCGGCGAGGCCGATCGCGATCACACCCCACGTCTTCGCGCGGATCACGGCGCGCAGACCGAAGCCTGCGAGCGCGAGCGCGGTCAGTGCGAGCGCGGTCTGCGCCGACTCCGGCTTCGGCGCGAAGGCGTACGCGAGGACGAACGGTAGTCCGACGCCCGCCCGGATCACCGAGCGACCCAGTCGCTGCACGGCGTTGTCATCCATGTGGAGCTTCTCGCGCCACTTGGTCTGGCCGTCGTACGGAACAGCCATCGCATCGCCCCACAGCATCACGGTGGCGAGGAGGTGCGACCCGCCGAAGAACACGAGCGTGCGCCACACGAGCTCCCACAGATCGGGATCGCTCTTCGCTTGCCACAGCGACACCGCCGCGATGATCACGCCGAACAGGCCGACGCCGACGGCGAACCAGCGCGCCCAGAAGTACCCGGCGACGAGCGCGAAGAACGCGAGTCCGTAGCAGCCGGCGAGGGCGAACAAGAAGTTCCCGTCGGGCGCGCCGAGTGACAGGCCGTTCAAGAAGAACAGGATGAAGAAGAACGCGAATACGATCGCTGCAAGCGCACGACGTTCGCCGACGAGCTTCATGGGATCGAGTATAGCCGCGCGAGCGCACGTGGCGAGGCCGAACACCGCTCGGTTCGACGTGTCGGAATTGCCGACATCGCGTAGCGATGCTCGGGCGCGACGCGACCCAGGTCAGGCCAGGCTCAGGGCTGCGGCTTGAGCGGGAACGACTTCTGGACGATCAGCCGGAAGTGTTTGTAGCCGGCCTCTTTCTGCTTGGCCGAGAACATGACCTGCAGGAGGAGACGGTACGGTGTGGTGCGATCGGCGATGATCATCAGCTCCGGCGGCGGAGCCTTGGTCGGGTCATAGCCCGGCTGTGCGCGATGCATCGCTTCCTCTTGCTGGCGCAGCGCCGCGAGGAAGTTCGTGAGGCGCGGGATCTTGATGCCGAGGCTGCCGCCTTCTTTTTCCGCGGCGTCGACATCGCCGTTCGAGACGGCGACGATCGACTTGCCTTCGACGACGATACCGTTCTTCGTGATGATCAGCGTCGACGCACCCTCGGGCAGCTCGTCGTCGGTGAGCGACTTCGGGAGCGAGACCGTGCCGGCCGTCATCGCGGTGGCCGACATCGCCGCCTGGAAGATGAAGGCGACGAGCAAGATCGTCATCATGTCCATCATCGGCATGATGTTGAGGTGACGGATCTCCTCGCCCTCGGGAACGCGGCCGACGGCTTGGCGAACGATTCGGCGCGCCTCGCGCTGCGTAAAGCTCATTCGAACCCTGACGAGAAGGCGATCTCTGGAAAGAGCGCCATCTTCTTTGGATCATAGCTCGCGCGCGTCGTGTCGTAGAGCTTGCCGTCGGGCGAGATGGGCTCTTTGGCCTTCTTGAGGTTCTCGTCGTCGGTCGGTAGTGCGCAGCCCGTGACCTCTTTGAACTTGTCGGGCAGTGGGCAGCGCATCGCGGCCATCGTCGCGACGATCGTCGAGTACGGCACCGAGCCATCGGCCTGCAGGATGATCTGGTACGTGTCGGCCTTGCGCTGCTTGCCCGCGTAGCGGCGGGTGGCGATCTCGATCAGCGACTGATTGAGCGCGCGGTAGTCATAGACCGGCTGCGGCTCCTCGGTCGCGCTCGGCACGCAGCGCAGCGTCTTGCCGTCGCACACGTTGCTCTGGCACATGTACGGACCGTCGCAGGCCTCGCCGTCGGCGCCCGTCTTCTTGAACGTGGCCTTCGGCGCGGTGAGCGTTCCCTCGAGGCCGCTCGCCGACCACAGGATCATCTCGTCGCGCTTGATCGAGACGAACAGCTTGAGCGGCTGGTCGTCGGGATTCGTGCTCGGCTGCGTGACGTTCGTGGGATTCGGCGGTGCCTTGTCCGGCAACGTCGTATCGATCTGCACGAGGATGAGCCCCGCAGACACCGATGCGAGCAAGAACAGCATCAGGTTCGTGACCATGTCGAGATAGGGGATCAGGTTGAGCTCGCCGCTCTCCATCTCCTCTTGCTCGACCTGATCTTCGCGCCGGCGGACGGCCGCGCGAGTCTTGGAACGAACTCTATGTGCGGACCAATTGGCCAAGGAAACCCTACGCGACGTCCTCGGTGGGAGCGGCGGGGGCACGGCTCGCACCGGCCGGCTGAGCCGCGCCTTCGGCGAGCAGGTTCTCGAAGCGCAGGCTGAAGGCTTCGAGATCCGAGATGACCTTCTTCATCGCGGCCGACAGCAGCAGGTGGCCGATCATGCAGATGAGGGCGATCGAGAGACCGAACGCCGTGTTGTACATCGCCTCGGAGATACCGTCGGAGAGCTTCTTCTGGCGGTCGGCCGGGTTCGCGTCACCGATGGCGCCGAACGTACGGATGAGACCGGTGATGGTGCCGAGGAGACCGACGAGCGTGGTGATGTTCGCGAGCGACCACAGCGCACCGATGCGCGTCTTCACCTCGGGCATCGTGTCCGTCATCGTCTCTTCCATCGCCTGGGCGACCGCGGCCTCGCCACGGTGGAGACGGTTGAGGCCCGCCTTCGCGACGCGCGCGACCGGCGCGGTGGTGGCGTCGCACAGCTTCTTCGCGCGATCGACGTTGTTGGCCGAGAGCAGCTTGCGGAGCTGCTCCAAGAACGCCTTCGCGTTCAGGTGACCTCGGCCGAGGAAGTAGATCGCTCGCTCGACGATCAGTCCGATGACGATGGCCAAGAAGAACGTGTTGACGATGAAGAAGGGCCCGCCCTTCTGGAAGAGTTCACTTAGCCAGCTCATCTCGTCTTCCCTTGCCTTTGCGCCGGACTCAGGGCCCTCACGCTACTTGCGGATGTTGTAGCGAGAGCCTGGACACTGCGTCAAGCAAACCACTGGTGCCAATAGTCGAAATCACGCTTGCCGAACCATGACTTACTGGCAACGCACGGTCAGATCGCCTCACACCGTTTCGATGCGATTGTGGTTGCGCGACGGGCGCAGGCGAGCATCGCCGATTCAGAGGACGTGCTACGGCGTCGCGCCGGCGGTGATCCACCGCTCGATCGCCTCGCGCTTGGGTACGCAGATCGGCCGGCCGCCGGTGTTTTGCGGCATGAACCCGATATCCGCCGGCGGGTCATCGGCCGGTGGCGACATCTGCGCAGGCGTGAAGTGCTGGACCATCATCAGCAGGTAGCTCTGGGTCGGCTGTCCCGGGACGACCAACATGTAGGTGGGGTCGATCTTGGACGGCTTGTTGACGAGCGACGCGTGGGCCATGCCCGAGCGCAGGTCCATCATGCCGGCGTCGTCGTTCGCGCCGTTGTGACAACCGCTGAACGTGCACGCGGTGGCGAAGACCTTGGTCTCGAGGAACGCGAGGTCACTCGCGGTCTGCGCCGCGATGCACGACGCGGACAGATTCGAGCCCGCATCGATCGGGAACGAGTCGTCTTCCAGCGAGAGCCGACATGCTCCCAGACCGGCGACCACGGTCGCGAGAACGGCGAAGCGACGCATGAGCGGACCGTATCACAAGCAATCGAGCGTCGAGCACTTCGACGGAGGCGGCAGTGACGGAGCCGGCACTAGATCGTCGAACGAGCGGATCATGGGCCCGCCGATCAGCTTCTGCGGCTGCGTGCCGCGGAGGAACGGCATCCACAGGGAGTCAGGATACGGACCGGTCGCGTCGCCGCTCCACGGCTCGACGCGCGCGAAGCTGACGCCGGCAGGGACGGGGAAGTCGCGCACGGGCGTGCGCGGATGTGCCTTCTGCATGAAGTCGACCCAGATCGGAACCGCGACGCCACCGCCGGTGATCTTGTCGCCGATCGGCGTCGAGTCATCGCGGCCGATCCAGACGCCCGCGACGAGGTCGGTCGTGAACCCGATGAACCACACGTCGCGATAGTTCGCGGACGTGCCGGTCTTGCCGGCGGCGGGGCGACCGATGGTGGATGCGAAGCGAGCGGTGCCACGCTGCACGACGCCCTTCATCAGGGACTGCGTGACGTACGCGACCTCGGGCGAGATGATCTGCGGGCCGAGCGGGCGATCGCGCAGATCGTCGACGGTGGTGCCACTCGGATCGGTGACGAGATCGAAGAACCGCGGCGTCACTCGGCGCCCCCCCGAGGCGATGCCCGCGTAGCCGGCGGTCATCTCGAGGAGCGTGATGTCCGGCGTGCCGAGCGCGATCGAGATGTGGCGGGGGATCGGCGAAGCGATCCCGAAGCCGCGCAGCACCTCGATCAATCGATCGAGCCCGACCTGCACGACGAGCTGCACGCTGATCGTGTTGAGCGAGTAGGCGAGGGCGGTCATCAGCGTGACGGTGCCCATGTACTTGTTGTCGTAGTTCGCGGGCGTCCACGTTCCCGTCGCGGTTTGCACGGAGTACGGACCGTCGGTCATCCGATCGGTGACCGCGCGACCCGCCTCGATCGCGGATGCATAGATGAAGGGCTTGATCGACGAGCCGACCTGGCGCTTCGCTTGGGTCGCGCGGTTGAACTGGCTCGCGGTCCAATCGTAGCCGCCGACGATCGCCATCACGCGACCGGTGCTCGGCTCCATCACGACCATCGCACCCTGCAGCGCGGGACGCTGCGCGAGCGAGACGGCCGTGCCCTCGGGGTTCGCGAGGCGTACGGGCAGGAGGTCCCCGAGCTTCATCGGATCGCGGGTCTTCGCCGTGGGCTCGGGGCGCCACGCGCGGACATCTCTGGCGTCCGCGTCGACGAGCGGCAGTCGCTTCGGGCCGACATCGACGATCACGCTGCCGCCTTTGCCGAACTCGACGACCATCGCGCCGTAGCGTTGATCCGGCAGCAGCTGATCGGAGAGAGCGCTCGTGTCGTCGGTGGCGCCCGACAGTGGATGCGCGGGGCCGCCGGTCCACGCACCGCGCTGGGCTTGCGGTACCGCGCCGATCGGCCCGCGAAAGCCGAGCCTGCGATCGAGCGACTCGAGGCCGCGGCGCACGGCGGCCTCCGCGGCGGCTTGCATGCGGGTGTCGAGCGTCGCGTAGAACTTCAGGCCGCCGCGGAACAGATCGTTGTTGCCGTACAGCTTCGTGGCCACCTGGCGCACGTGCTCGACGAAGTACGGCGACGCGAGGTGGTTGAGGTCGCTCTCGTCGACGAGCGAGATCGGCTCGGCGAGCGCAGCCTGGTACTCCGCGTCGGAGATGTACTTGTCCTCGCGCATGTGACCGAGCACGTAGCGCTGGCGCTCGCGAGCGAGCTGCATGTTGCGATGCGGTGCGTACTTCGTCGGCGACGCGACGAGACCGGCGAGCATCGCGGCTTCGGCGACGGTGACGTCCTCGATCTCCTTGCCGAAGTACACGTTCGCGGCGGCGCCGACGCCGTACGCGCCGTGACCGAGATAGATGTGGTTGAGATAGATCGAGAGGATCTCGGCCTTCGTCAGCTCGCGCTCGAGGCGAACCGCGAGGATCAGCTCCTTCATCTTGCGGCGGTACTTTTGCGCTTTGGCGAGCTTCGCGCGTTCGTCGGGCGGGAGGCCGACCGCGCCGATCTGCTCCTCGCCGACGAGCAGCGTCTGCTTGATGATCTGCTGGGTGATCGTCGAGCCACCCTGCTTGATATCGCCCTCCGACGAGAAATTGCGGATCGCAGCGCGGACGATGCCGATCAGATCGAAGCCCTTGTGGCGATAGAAGCGGCGATCCTCGGCGGACAAGAACGCGGCCGGCACGTGCGGCGGCATGCGCTCGAGCGCGACGATCTTGCGGTTCTCGATCGAGAACGCGCCGACCTCTTCACCGTCGGAGGAGAGGACGATGCTCTTGCGGTTCGGCTGGTAGTCGAGGAGCTCGGTCAGGTCCTTGGGCAGCTCTTTGTTGATGGTGGAAACGACCAGGTATCCCGTGGCCGCGCCCATCGACAGCCCGTACACGAGCAACAGGAGTCCGAGGCGCAAGACGGACACGGCGCGAATGCGACGCTTCCGGCGCTTGGGACGAGGAGGCCGACGTTCCTCCGCCACGGTATGCTCAGTGTATGAGGTTGCCGCGGCCGGCGCACGCACCTGCGATCATCGTGATGATCGCGGCGAAGGTGGCGTGGGCGCAGCCGGGCCCGCCGACCGACCCGTTCGCGCCCTTGCCACCGCCGAAGGGCACCGTCGTCGTCGAGGCCACCGCCGAGGGCAGTAACGCGCCTCGTCCGGCCGGGGCCTCGGCCGTGGAGTCGGCCGATGTCCCCGATGTCGCCCCGAGTCCGCCGCGGTTCGCGGTGGCTCCGTTCGAGAACCGCGCGAACGTGCGCGCGTTCGATTGGTATCAGTGGGGGGCACCGTTCGAGATCGCCGAAAAAGTCGAGGGCGTGCTCGGACTCGAGTCGACCGGCGGTCCGCTGTTCGTCGCCGCCACGCCGGTCCCCGCCGAGGCGACGGCGATCGCGGCGTTCGCGCAGAGCCACGAGGCGACGTGGGTCGTCACGGGCTGGGTCGAGCGCCCGAACTGGGAGCTGCGGATCGCGATCTCGTTGTGGAAGGTGAACGCCGGCCTCGCCACGCGAGTCCACGAGGCCGTGCGGCAAGGCAAGGTCGAGACCTACCACGCGCTCCTCGGCGACGCGCTCGGCGAGGTCTGGACGACGGCCGGAGGGAAGTCGATGAAGATCGATGCGGCCAAGCTCGCGCTGTTGTCGCGTCCGCTCGCGATCGATCTCTACGCGGTGAGCCTGATGAGCCGCGGACTGGGCCACCTCGTCTCCGCGCTCGCGCAGCCCGCGACGACGACGGACGCCGTCGCACAGCAGGCGCGGGCGAACCAATTGAAGCTCGCGCAGCACGATCTCGAGCGCTCGGTGTTCATCGATCCGAAGTGCTTCGAGGCGCAGCGCCTCGTCGGCGAGCTGTACTTGATCCTGTCGCAGGAGCAGAAGGACCCGAAGCTCGCGAACAAGGCGGCGGGAAAGTTCGCGTACGCCAATGATCTCGCGCCCGATGATCTGCAGTCGCTGCGCGCGGCGGCGGCGTCGTCGGTGAAGTCGGGGAAAGCAGAGGTCTCGCTTCCGCTCTTCGAGAAGCTCGTGACACGGCGGCCGTGGGATCTCGAAGCGCGCTACCAGTACGGCGCCGCGCTGTGGCAGACGGGCGATGCCGCGCGCGCGGAGAAGCAACTCGAGCAGGTCACGGCGCGCAAGCCAGATCATCTGCCCTCGCGGCGCGTGCTCGCGCTGATCCACGCCGCGCGCAGCGAAACGAAGAAGCTCGTGCGCGAGCTCGAGGCGATCGCCGCGCGCGTCCCCGACGATCTCGAGGTCAAAGAAGACCTCGCGACCGCGTACGGCTCGCTCGGCGACTGGACGCGCGCGACCGCGCAGCTCGAGGCGATCGCCGCGGCGCGCGCGCCCGATCTCGGGTTGCTCGTGCGTATCGGCGATGGCTATCGCCGCTTGAGCAAGCTCGACGCCGCGCTCCAGTGGTACGCGCGTGCGCAAAAGATCGCCCCCGACTCGAGCTACCCGGGCTTCATCGCCGCGCAGTCGCTGTTCGATGCGGGCCGCCTCCCCGAAGCCGCGCGCGCGTACACGAATCTCCAACGCTTCGCCGACGAGCGCGCGAACGCGGAGCAAGCGCTCGGCGTGATCGCGCTCGCGCAGAACAAGGCGAGCGAGGCCGCGTGGTACCTGCGCAAGTCGACGCGCGAAGCACCGCGGGACATCCGCATGTGGCGCGCGCTGATCACTGCGGAGCTCACGCGTCGCGACGCCGCCCTCGCGCGCAGCGAGCTCGATCGCGCGCTGCCGCACTGGCCCGATGATGGACCGCTGCGCTACCTCTCCGGCATCGCAGCCGCACTCGCGGGCGATCGCGCACTCGCGCGACGCGAGCTGTCCGCCGCCACCGTCGCGTCGCCCGAGCTCGCCGCGGCACGGACCGCGCTCTCGCTCCTCGACTCGGGCGGCACGCTCGCCGTCGCGTATACGCCGCAGCTGATCCGTCCGTGGGGCGACGCCGAGGCGCTGCAATCGATGATCGATCAGTACGCGGTGACCTCCGCGACGATGATCGCGGTGCGCCTCGCATACCAGACGTACTTCCTATCGATCCTCGGTGCGCTCGGTCGTGGTCCCTATGCACCGACGAAGACAGCGCCCCTACGAACCTGTCCCGTCGCGCGCATCGCACCGGCGTGGGCCAGCGCGCAACGCGAGCTGCGTCGCTACGAGCGGCTCGGCGTCGAGCTCGAGACGCTCGCGGACTACCTCGCGCGACACGCGGCCGTCGGCGGCGGCGCGGGCCTCCTGCCCACCGCGCGCACGCAGCTCACGAACGCGAAGAAGACGTTCAAGGTCGCGCTCGCCGACATCACCGAGCTGCGCGCCGAGCTATCGCGCGGCCTCGGGCCCGAGCTTCGCCAAGCGGGCTGCAACGACAAGCTGCTCGCCGCTGCGGTCGCAAACCCCGAGCGCTACCGTGTCGTCGTCGAGGACAAGCCGCTCGAGCCGCCTGCTACGCAGCCGCCGAGGCCGCGTGCACGCGCGACGTTCTACGTGGACAACACGCGATGCGTGGACGCGGTCGACGTGTGGATCGATGGCGCGCAGCTCGGACAAGTGACACCCGGGCGGCGCAGCGCGCTCGTCGCCGACGCGGGCGAGCACACGCTGTGCCTGCTGCTACCGGGCTCCGCGCAGTGCGGCGATCGAGGCACGGTGCGCCAGATCTATTTGCACGATGGGTGGAGCGTGACGATGCACTGCCCGAAGTAGCCGCCAAGACGCATCGGCTGAATACAGGTGTCGGGTTGCACTAGAGACTCCGATGCACCGCCAAGGCGCCGCGGCTGCAGAGGAGGACGCCATTCGGATTTGCCGCCAAGGCGTTGAGGACGACGGTTCCGGCCAAGCTCGCAGAGGAGGACGTCATTCGGATTTTTGCCGCCACGGCGCTGAGGCCACGGTTCCGGCTGCCGCCAAGGTTGCGGAGGAGGACG
>JBGARE010000030.1:114338-114592 GCA_044230415.1 Kofleriaceae bacterium | reverse complement strand
GTCGACGGTAAACGGCGCGTGCGTGCGCGCGTAGCGGCCGACGAGCGTCTCGAGCGGCTGCGCGACCGGCTCGAGCAGCGCGGCCGGGAGGCCCTGCGGCAACTGCACGCCGAGCCCGTCGCGATAGCGCGCGGCGTCCTCGGTCGCGAGCCGACTGTATGACCGGGCCCGGTCGGACCCGTAGAGCTGGAGGATGCGCGGCGGCGAGGGATCGCGGGTAAGGCGCTCGACCTCGATCAGCGCGAAGCTGGCTT
>JBGARE010000030.1:0-114328 GCA_044230415.1 Kofleriaceae bacterium | reverse complement strand
AGCTGCGCCAGCACTGCATCGAGATCACCCGCGATCGTGCTCCGCGCCGCGATCTCGTCGCGCGAGAGATCGCCGATGCGAGCGAGCAGATCGCGAACCTCGTCGATGTTGCGCGCCTTGCGCTCGTCGACGAGCTGCTGTAGCTCCGCCTCGACCTCGGCGAGCACGTCGAGATCGAGCAGGTCGCGCAGCTCGCCACCGCCGATGAGCTCGCGCAGGAGGCCGCGATCGAGCGTGAGCGCCTGCGCCTTGCGCTCCGCGAGCGGCGCATCGCCTTCGTAGAGGAACGCGGCGACGTAATCGAACCCCAGGCCGCGCGAGAACGGCGACGCCGCGTCGGTGGTCGCCGGCTCGATGCGGATCACGCGCGAGCGAATCTTGCCGAGCACGTCGACGAGCGCGGGCAGATCGAACACGTCCCGCAGCACCTCGCGATACGTCTCGAGCGTAATCGGGAACGCGGGGAACCGCAGGGCCACGCCCATGAGCTGCTGCGCGCGCAGTCGCTGCGCCCACAGCGGCGTGCGCTGTCCGGGACGCCGCCGCGGCAACAGCAGGGCGCGCGCGGCGTTCTCGCGGAAGTGCGTCGCGAACACGCTCGAGCGCGCGAGCTCGTCGACCAGCTCGTTCTCGATGTCCTCGGGATCCGGGATCAGCTGATCGTCGGTCGGCAGCACGTCGCCGTCGGCGAACCGCAGCGCGATGCCGTCGTCGGTGTACAGCGGATGGATCGGATAGCCGAGCTCGGCTTCGAGGCGCTTCGCGAGCACCAGCGACCACGGCGCGTGGATGCGGCTGCCGAACGGCGTCAGGATGCACACGCGAACATCGCCGAGCTCGTCGCGAAAGCGCTCGATGGTGATCGCGCGATCCGTCGGCACGCTGCCGGTCTGCGTGCGCTGCTCGGTGATGTAGTCGATGAGGTTATCGGCCGCGAACCCGTCGAGGTGATAGTCCGTCGTGAGCCACGTCCGCGCGGCGCCCGCGTCGCTCGCGAGCTTTGCATCGAGCTCGCGGCAGAACGCGCCGAGCGCCATGCCGAGCTCCAGCGGACGGCCCGGACCCTCGCCGCGCCAGAACGGCATCTTGCCGGGCTCGCCGGGCGCGGGCGTGACGATCACTCGATCGCGCGTGATGTCCTCGATGCGCCACGTCGTCGCGCCGAGGATGAACGTCTCGCCCTTGCGGCTCTCCGCGACCATCTCCTCGTCGAGCTCGCCGACGCGCGGGCCACCCACGCCGGCGTGCACCGCATACGTGCCGCGATCCGGAATCGTGCCGCCGCTGACCACGCTGAGCAGGCGCGCGCCCTTGCGCCCGACGAGCGTATCCGCCTGGCGATCCCACGTGAGCCGCGGCCGCAGCTCGGCAAACTCGTCGCTCGGATACCGGCCGGCGAGCATGTCGAGCACGCCGACCAGCGCCGCGCGCGACAGATCGCGATAGCTCGCCGCGCGCCGGATCACGCGCTCGAGATCGGCGACGGCCCACGCGTCCGCGCCGACCATCGCGACGATCTGCTGCGCCAAGACGTCGAGCGCGCTGTCCGGAACCCGGATCGCCTCGACCTCGCCATCGAGCATCTTGCGCGCGACCACCGTCGCCTCGAGGAGGTCACCGCGAAACTTCGGGATCATCCGCCCGCGACTCGTGCCGCCGACCTGGTGGTTCGCGCGACCGATCCGCTGCAGCCCGCGCGACACCGCGCCGGGCGACTCGACCTGCACGACGAGATCCACGGTGCCCATGTCGATGCCGAGCTCGAGCGAGCTGGTCGCGGTGATCGCGCGGAGCCGTCCGGCCTTGAGCGCCTCTTCCATCTCGAGCCGCTGATGACGCGCGACGCTGCCGTGATGCGCGCGCACGAGCTCGACACCCTCGGGGGCCACGCCCGTCGTCGTCGCGAGCTCCGTCAGCTGTTGGCTCACGCGCTCGGCCAAGCGCCGCGAGTTGACGAACACGATCGTCGTGCGATGCGCGAGGATCAGCTCGAGCAGCCGCGTGTTGATCAGCGGCCACATACCGCCGCCGTCGCGCCCTTCGGTGCCCGGATGGTCCATCTCGCGCGCGGGGACGATGATCTCGAGATCGATCGAAGGCTTCGCGCTGGCGTCGACGATCTCCACCGCCCGATCACCGCCGAGATACTTCGCGACCTCCGTCAGCGGGCGCTGCGTCGCCGAGAGTCCGATCCGCTGCGGATCGCGATTGCCGGCGCTCGTGACCAGATAGCTCAGCCGCTCGAGCGTCAGCGCGAGATGGATCCCGCGCTTGGTCGGCGCGAGCGCGTGGATCTCGTCGATGATGATCGTGTCCACGCCGAGCAAGCGCTCGCGCTGCTGACCCGCGAGCATCAAGTACAGCGACTCGGGCGTCGTGATCAGGATCTGCCCGGGGAACTTCTTCTGTCGTTCGCGCTCCTTGGTCGGCGTGTCACCGGTGCGAACGTCGACGGTGATTCCACTCGCCGCGCCCATGCGCACGAGGCCCGCGAGCGGCGCGCGCAGGTTTCGCTCGACGTCGTACGCGAGCGCCTTGATCGGCGAGACATAGACCACGCGTGTCGGTCGCTCGGGATCCGGCGGCGTCTTCGACAGCCGATCGAGGCACCATAGAAACGCCGCGAGCGTCTTGCCGCTGCCGGTCGGCGCGAGCATCAGCGTGTGCTTGCCGCTCGCGATGGACGCCCAGCCGCGCGCCTGGACCGGCGTCGCCTGCGGAAAGCTCTGACGGAACCACTGCTGGGTCGTCGGCGCGAACGGAGCGAGCGGATCCATGGGACACGCCGGACCTTAGCAAGTGATCGCGTGGCGTCGCGCGCCGATGCTGACACCCGGGTGTCAAGTTTACTGCGAGAACAGCACCCGGAACCCGGTGTTCGTCTCGAACACGAGATCGCGCCGCGAATCACCGTTCGCGCGTTCAGCGTGAGCGAGTCGCCGCCGCGTCGGAGACAAAAATGACTATGCGCTCAGGTGCTGCCGGCGCTCGGAATCAGCTTCTCGAGCCCGCGATCGATCCCGTACTGGAGGAGATTCCAAAACCCGCGCAGCTGAGAGCCTCCGGGCAGCCAGCTCGCGCCGGGAACGATCGCCATGTCGTCACCGGTGCTCGGCGGGCGGATGACCATGCCGCCTTCGGAGTAGGGCCGCATGTCGTTATGCATCGGCGGACGCTGGACCATGCCGAGCGACGTGCCGCCGCCGAACGACGGCGCCTTGGTGACCGCGTTGTCCGGGATGTTCCAGTAGTCGATCGACGGCGTGATCTCCACGCCGCGCTGCGCCTCGGACATGCCCTTGATGTGCGGAACCACGGTCGCCTTGTCATTCGGGGGCTTCGCGTCGGGCTTCGGATCCGCCGATGCCGAACCGATCAACAAGACCGCCAACACGAACCGCATGAACGAGGTACCGGGCCGGAGCAGGGGCGCATTCCCGGGTGCAATCGGCACCGATTCGCGATGTCATCCGGGTCGTGCGCGCAGCGCTGATCGCGATCCTGTTCATCGGCTGCGGACGCGGCTACGGGGAGTACTGCGCGACCACGGATGACTGCGCGGACGGCATGGAGTGCTGGACCGGTCACCGCAGCACCCGTGCCCGGATGGCTTCGCGTGTTTCTTGCCGCGTGAAGTCGGCGCTCGATCCGCGTGCGTTCAGAGCTGCCAAACCGACGCGGACTGCACGACGGACGGCTGGGCATGCACGGGTGCAGTGGCGAGCCAGAGGTTCTGCGAACCGGAATCCGAACCGGAGCCCTGATCGGCCAAGTGGCTGTACATCCTGCCTCGGGCACACCTCCGAGTTGACATAATGCCGATTCTGCGACGCGACCTGTTCATCCGCCCAACCCCTAGCCGCTACTCGTAGTACGGCGCCGGCGAGGCACGGCCGGTCCGCTTCACGCGGCGCGAAACTCGCTGTGCCGTACGGCGCCGGCGAGGCACGGTCGGTCCGCTTCATGCGGCGCGAAACTCGCTGTGCCGTCTAGCCGGGCGCGCAAGTCGCTCCGCTGAGCGTCGGCCCACCGCGCCGCGGTGGAATCGTGCATTCAGCCCTGCGAGCCGAGCCGGCGGCCGAGACGTGAGATCTCTTCCGCCGTCAGGCCGCTCGAGGCTTCGATCGTCACGCTCGCGGCGCGACCGGTGCCGATTTCCGCGGCGGTGATCTCGAGGATGCCGTCGGCGTCCATCGTGAAGCTGACCTCGACCTTCGTCTGGCCGCGCGGTGCTGCGCGCAGATCGCCGAGCACGAAGCGCCCGAGGCGCCGGTTCTTCGACGCGAGCTCGTTCTCGCCTTGATAGATCTCGATCGCGACGAAGTTCTGGCCGTCCTCGGTCGTCGCGAACACCTTCTTCGCGCGCGTCGGGATGCTGGTGTTCGCGCTGATCACGACGGACATACGGTCGCCCGCGACCTTCACGCCCATGTCGTGCGGCGTGACGTCGAGCAGCACGACCTCTTGCAGCTCGCCGCCCATGATGCCCGAGTGCACCGCGGCGCCCATCGCCACGATCTCGTCGGGGTTCACGCCCTTGCTCGCGGGCCGGCCGAAGATCGAGACCGCCCGCTCCTGCACCGCCGGCATGCGCGTCATTCCGCCGACGAGCAGCACCTGGTCGATGTCCTGCGGCGTGCAATGCGCGTCGGACAGCGCCTTCTGGCACGGACCGTCGAGGCGATCGAGCAGCCCTTTGCACGCGCGCTCGAGTTGGCCGCGATCGATCTCGCGCATGAGGTGAAGCGGCCCGGTCGCGCCCGCCGCGATGAACGGGAGGTTCACGTCCGTGGTCATGGCGCTCGATAGCTCGATCTTCGCGCGTTCCGCGGCTTCTTTGAGGCGCTGCAACGCGACCGAGTCCTTGCGGAGATCCATGCCGTGCTCGGCTTGGAAGTCGTCGGCGAGCAGATCGATGATCACGCGATCGAAGTCGTCGCCGCCGAGCGTGGTATCGCCGTGCGTGGCGAGCACCTCGAACACGCCGTTCTCGATCGCGAGGATCGAGATATCGAACGTGCCGCCACCGAGGTCGAACACCGCGAGGCGTTGGTTGTGCTGGTGCTGCACGCCGTATGCGAGCGCTGCGGCGGTGGGCTCGTTGAGGATCGCGCGCACGGTGAGACCCGCGATCGCGCCCGCGTCTTTTGTCGCCTGGCGCTGCACGTCGTCGAAGTATGCGGGCACCGTCACCACGGCTTCGGTGACCGGCTGACCGAGGTAGTCCTCGGCGACGCGCTTCATCTTCGCGAGCACGTGCGCCGAGATCTCCTGCGGCGAGCGCGGCGTCCCGGCGATATCGATCCACGCGTCGCCGTTCTTGGCCGACACGATCTGATACGGGAGGCGCTTCGCGATATCGACGACATCGCGGTCGTTCGCTTTGCGACCGATCAGTCGCTTCGCGCCGAACACCGTGCGCTGTGGGTTCGTGACCATCTGGCGCTTGCTCGCCGCGCCGACGACGACATCCCCATCCGCGTTCCACGACACCATCGACGGCGTCGTGCGGCCACCCTCTTGGTTATGGATGACCGTCGCTTCCCCACCTTCGAGCACGGCCACACACGAGTTCGTGGTGCCGAGATCGATACCGATGACCCTGCCCATCTCCGCGGTCAGTATACCTATTTGCGGCGAGTGAACAGCTCGCCGAGCGCGGTCTTGGCGAGCGCGAGGTCGGGGTCGATCTGCAACGCATCCTGCAGCTCGACGCGCGCTTCGTCGACGCGCTTCGCGAGCTGCGCTTCGCGCCCGCGCACATAGTGGAGCAGCGCTTGGTAGCGCGGTGTGTTCGGCGCGCGCGCGGTCAGCGTCTCGAGCGCCACCCGCGCGGCGGCGAGCTGGCCGAGCTTGATCAGCTCGAGGATCGGCGCGAGCTCGCGATCGCCTCCACCGGCCGTTGTCGGCGCTGTCGATGCGGGGGGACGCACGGGTTGCGCGGGTTGCGCGGGACGCACCTGCCCCGGCGGCGGCGATGGTTGCGCCAACCGCGTCGGCCGCTCGGGCTCGGGCGCAGGCGTGCGGCCCGTCGGTGCGGGTCGTGGATTCGCGAACGGGCGCATCGGCTGCGTCGCTTGTTGCTGCGGCGATGGACGCATCGACTGCGTCGTCGGCGGCGGTGGTGACGGACGCCCGAGCGGTTGTGCCGGCGGCGCAGGCGCTCGCGGGACCACGGGCAGCTGCCCCGTCGGAGCGCGCCCGACCGCCGGTAGCTGCGGCGACGTCGCGCGGATCTGCTGCACCGTCGGAAGCGGACCGCTCTTTCGTGTCGGCGCGACCGACGGGCGACTGAGGTTGTCGTGCGCGGCGCGCAACGAGAGAAACACCTCGTTCGCGAGGCGTTGGATGTCCGGGGCCATTCGCGCGAACTTCGCCGGATGGAACGTCTTCGTCAGCGTGAGGAACGCGTTCCGGACGTCGAGCGCCGTGGGACTGCCCTGCAGCCCGAGCGCTTCCTGCGGATCGCGACCGAGACGCATCTGCATCTCGGAGAGCAGATCACGTGCGCTGGCTTCGTCTCCCACCAATCTCGATCGTAACGAGTTCCCGGGGGCCGCGCCATCCCGTGATCGCGCACCTCACGATCGACGGCCTACCTACTTCTTGGTCTTCAGCTGGACCTGCGGGGCGACCTGAGAGTCCCCGCGGGGTTGCACCTGCGGCGGCGGGGCCTGCGGGGGCGGTTCGTTGGGGGCGTTCTGCGCTTGCGGCGTCGCCGCTTGCTGTGGGGGCGGTTGCTTGACGTTGTTGTTCTTTGGTGGCGCCACCGTTTTCGCTTGCGCGCCGCTGTCGGAGCTCGCGAGGTCCTTGCCGACGTCGCCGGGGGCGTTGCCGAGGTTGTCCTCGCGCTGGAGCTGCTGCGGTGGCGCCTTGTCTTGGTTCGGCGCGACCTTCTTGCCCCCATCGAGGAGCGAGCTCTGGATCGGCTTTCCTTGTTTGGTCTCGACGGGCTTCGTGGGGCGCTTTTTTTCGCCCTTCGCGTCGGGCATCGTCAACGTGTCGATCGACGTCGGCGTGCCTGCCGGCGCGAGCGACTCTCGCTCGCTCGACGACGCGCGATCCGCACGCACGAGCTGCTCGGGCTCGGTCATCTCCGCCGACTTGCGCACGCACTTGCCATCGATCACGTCCGACGTGATGCGCTCGCGACGAACGCTGAGGTGATCCGTCGTCGGGTCGTAGTGATACTCGGTGGTGTACGGGAAGTAGCAGGTCGGATGCTCGGGGCGCCCGGGCTCGTGGATGTTCTCCGTCGTCGCGAACGACGCGCCGCTCGTCGCGGGGACGAGGTCGTATTGGCGGAAGAACTCGCGCGGCCCGTTCACGCTCGACAGCTTCGACGCCGTGACGCGCTCGCCATCGCGCCGGAAGTGGCGCAGCGATCCGTCGGGCAACATCCACACGCCCTCGAAGCCGCTGATCAGCACGAGAGGGATCGCGGCCACCTTCACGCCGGGATGCGCGACCACCTCGTGATGCACGGTCGTATAGCCGGGCTTGGATAGATCGAACGCGATCGTCTCGCCGTCCTTCGCTTCGAGCGAGGTCGGCGTCGTCGTCGATGCGGCCATCGAGCCGCGGGTGACCGTCGCGCCGCGCGGCACCGAATCGATCTCGATCTGCACCATGCCTTCCGTCGGCGATGGCGGCGTCGGGCCGAGTGCGGGCTGGTTCGTCTCGCGATCGTCACTCTTGCGCAGCGACAGCACGGCTCCGATCGACAGACCGAGAACCGCGACGCCGATCGCCGCGGGCACCCACAGCTTCTTCGCCGGCTCGCCGGACTTCCCCGAGCTCGGAGAGCGACCCTTGCTGCCCGCCGCCGCGCGCAGCGCATCGACCATCTCGCGCGCGCTCGCGTATCGCGCATCGGGATCCTTGGCCATCGCTCGCGCGACGATCGGATCGAAGGCGGCGGGCAACGCGATCGCGCCGCGCGCCGACAGCGCCGGCACCTTCGCGCGAAAGTGCTGCTCCATCATCTGCGGCAGACTCTTCGCTTCGAACGGCAGTGCACCCGCGAGCAGCTCGAACGCCATCACGCCGAGCGCGTAGCGATCGCTCGGCGGCCCCGCACCGTCGGCAGACCACTGCTCGGGCGCCATGTAGCCCGGCGTGCCGAGCCACGTGCCCTGCCCGGTCAGCATCGACACCTTCGGATCGACACCGTCGGGCGTCAGCAGCTTCGCGAGCCCGAAATCGAGGACGAACACCTTGTACACGCCACTGTCCGGTCCACCGGACAGCATCACGTTGTCGGGCTTGAGATCGCGATGCACGACGCCCTTCGCGTGCGCGGCATCGAGCGCGTCCGCGATCTGCCCGAGCACGTCGAGCGCCACCGGCAGCGGCATCGGCCCCGCGGTGATCGCCTTGCGCAGCGATCGTCCCTCGACGAGATCCATGACGAGATACAGCCGCCCGTCGTCGAGGCGACCGAACGAGAACACGTCGATCACGTTCGGGTGATCGATCTGATTGACGGCCCGGGCCTCTCGCTTGAACCGCTCCGCGCCGTCCGCCGTCGCCGCGACCTCGCGCTTGAGGATCTTGATCGCGACCTTCTTGCCGATCACGGGCTGGATGCCGGCGTAGACCTCGCCCATCGCCCCCGCGCCGAGGAACCGCTCGACCACGTACTCGCCCACCCCAGCGCCCGCTTCGAGCTCGGCGTCGGCGTCGGGACTGCGGGCAGACCCGTCCCGCCCCGTCCCTTGAACGAGGGTCGGGCTATGAGCGAGCGGGCTCGACTCCGCCATGGGCCCTCATCCTAGCAGCGAGACACGCCCATGCTCGCGCGGTTTCGGCGACAATGCCGGACGCATGTCCGCCATAGCGTCACTCCCCGAGGTTGGCACCGCCCCCCAGTGGGTCGAGGTCCATCGCGACTCCATGGTCATCGAAGGCCACGCCCTCGATCACGTGGTCCTCGGCGGATACATCCTCGGCGCGCCGCTCGGTACCGCGCCGGTGGTCATCGTCGTCGGTGGCATCACCGCATCTCCGTTCCCGTTCGGCAACGGACTCGACGGCGACGCCGAGATCGAGCCGTGGTGGCCGTCGCTGGCCGCGGCCGACCTGATCGATCCCGTCCGCATGACGATCCTGTGCCCGTGCTGGCCCGGGAACGGCTCCACGTGGCGCGGCTTCGACGACGGACCCATTCCACCACTCTCGGCGCTCGGCCTCGCGGATCTGATCGTTGCGTGGCTCGACGGCATCGGCTGCACGCAGCCCGCGATCTACATCGGCGCGTCACTCGGTGGCCTCGTCGGCATCGCGTTCGCGGTCCGCCATCCGTCGCGCTGCGCTCGCCTCGTCACGATCAGCGCGGGCCTCCGCCCCGACGGCTGGGGCACCGCCACGCGGCACCTTCAACGCGAGCTCGTACGCGATGGCCTGCGCACCGGCGACGTCGCCACCGGCATGGCCCGCGCGCGTCAGCTCGGCATGCTCACGTATCGCGGGCGCGACGAGCTCGACACGCGCTTCGGCGTCCTCGTCCCCGGTCTCGATCACCCTCCCGTCGCCGCGTACCTCGATCACCACGGTCAGCGGTTCGCGCAGCGCTTCCCCGTCCGCACGTTCTTGCTCCTCAGTGAAGCGATCGATCGCGCGCGCTTCGGCACGGATCAGACGTCGGTGCGCGAACAGCTCGCGCGCGTCACCGCGGAGGTGATCATCGTCGGCGTCCCCGGCGACATGCTGTTCCCGTATGCGCTGCAACACGAGCTCTATCGCGAGCTGCAAGCCGTGGGCGCGAACTGCTCGCTGTGGAAGCTCGACTCCGAGTACGGCCACGACGCGTTCCTCGCCGAACAACCGGCGCTCGCCGAGCTCCTCCGCGGCGCCGGCGCGTTCGTCTCGACGGGCGACACGCGCGCACGCTTCGAGGGTGTGGGCACGCGACCGATCCGCGAGATCCGCATCGGCATGATCGGCTGTGGTGTCGTCGGTGGTGGCGTCCTCGAGCTGCTCTCGCGCCAGGCCGCCGACGTCGCCGAGCGCTACGGCGTCCGCTTCCGCGTCACGCGGATCGCCGTCCGCGATCCGGACAAACAGCGCGGCCCGCTCGCCGCGAACATCCCGATCACGACGCGCGCACTCGATCTCGTCGCGGCCGCCGATGTCGATGTCATCGTCGAAGTCGCAGGCGGTAGCGCCGTCGAGCCCGCGGTCACCGCCGCGCTCGCCGCCGGCAAGCCCGTCGTCACCGCGAACAAGGCGCTCCTCGCACGCAAGCTCGCCGAGCTGGGCGTGCTCGCGCAGCGCACCGAGACGCCGCTCTTGTGCGAAGCCGCCGCTGCCGCCGCGATCCCGATCATTCGCCACCTCTCGCACCGCGCCGACGACATCGATCGCCTGATGGCGATCGTCAACGGCACCTGCAACTACATCATCACGCGCATGGAGCAAGACGAGCTCCCGATCGAGCGCGCGATCGCGGAGGCCCAAGCCAAGGGCTTCGCCGAAGCCGATCCATCCGCCGACCTGCTCGGACACGATGCCGCCGCGAAGCTCTCGATCCTCGCGTACCGCGCGTTCGGCGCGTGGGTACCACCGGACGCCCTCCCCGTCCGCGGCATCACCGATCTCACGCCCGCCGATTGCGACCTCGCCGAAGCGATGGGCTTTCGCATTCGCCTGATCGCGCACGCGGCCCGACAAGCCGGCGGAGGACTCACCGCCGCCGTCGAGCCGGTGCTCCTCCCCGAGTGGCACCTGCTCGCCTCCGTCGAGGAGGAGTACAACGCGGTCTATCTCCAGTGCGCTGCCTCCGGCGATCTCTCGCTGTTCGGCAAAGGCGCGGGCGCGCTCCCCACGGCGACCGCCGTCCTCGGCGATCTGATCGATCTCGCGCAGGACAACTCGGTGCAGTGGCCGGAGCCGCGCCAGCTCTCGCCCTCGCCTGCACCGCCGCGCCGCCACTACCTCCGCGTGTCGGGCGAAGCGCACCCGGGTCTCCAGCGCCGCATCGATTCGCTCGTGCGGCGCGCGGGCCTGTCGGTGCTCTCGCACGCATCGCGCGGTCACGCGGACGGCGTGAGTCACGCGGTGGTGATCAGCGCATCGGACGACGTGCAGATCTCCGGCTTGCTCGAGCAGCTCGAGTCGCTCGGTCGCGTGGACAAGGCGCTGTGGCTCGGGGTGTTGGAGTAGCGCGGTTGTTTGCGACGTGGTCGCGGCCCGTCGGGATCGCCCAGAAACGCGACACCGAGGCGGAGAGAACACCGAGGACTGTCTGGACCTGTCGCGAGCGCCAGTCGAACGCGATGCGCTCCGCGATGGCACGTGCTTCACGGCGGATCGTGGTCGCACCCACCCCTCGTCCGGATCCCCCAGAAATGCGACGCAAAGCCGCAGAGGGCGCAAAGGAGAGACTGTTTGAACCCGTCGCGAGTCGTTCCGAAGAACGCGCGACACGCATATTGCACTCGTCGCGAAAGCGACCAAAACGGTCTGCTCTGTGTCACTGCGTCTCTGCGTCGCACGTTCCGAAACCGATCATGGCGACCGACCTGGGCGCGCGTCCGAACCAACGCCGAACCAACGGCTGCCGAACCAACGCGGATCGAACGGCTACCAACGAAGCGCTGTGCCGTCCAAACCGAAAAAGTCACTCTGCGTTCTCTCCGCCTCGGTGTCGCATTTCCGAGAAGCACGACGGCCAACGAGCGATTCCTGACGCGATCGACGACCGCCAAACAACACGCGTGACCCCATGACCATTCGCGACTACCTCGATCCGACCCACGCCCCCGACGAACGCCCGCCGCTCGACGCGATGAGCCCCGTCACGCGCGAGCTCCACGCGAGCCTCGACGAGCACGCGCGCCGAGATGGCATCGCGTGGCTCCATCCGGTGCGCCGCACGATCCAGCGCGACCTCCTGGGATCACCGAATGTCGTCGCGTGGCAGGAAGCAAAGGCCGCGTTCTTGATCGCCGGTGGCGGCGCCTGGAGCGAGCTGCCGCACCTGTACGCGCGCTATGGCACGCCCGGCGGCGCGGCGCTGATCGCGGCGCTGCGCGCCATCGAAGGCGCGCGGGCGGTGATGGTCACCGATTGCGGCATGCAGGCCCTCGCGTTGATCGCCGACGTCGTGATCACCAAGGGCGCGCACGGCATCGTGATGCGCCAGATCTACAACAAGACGAAGACGTTCTTCGAGTGGAGCGCGAAGCGCGTGGGCGCGACGCTGACGTTCGTCGATGATGGCGATCTCGAGGCGGTGCGCGCGGCCGTGACACCGGAGACGACGTTTCTGTTCGCCGAGACGTTCACCAATCCGCTGATGCGCGCGCAGGACGTGCGCGGGCTGCGCGCGGTGCTGCCGAAGGGCGCGCACCTCATCATCGACGGGACGATCGCGTCGCCGTGGGCGTTTCGAGAGCCGCTGCTCGCGCAAGGCGCGACGATCGTGAGCGGCTCGCTGACGAAGTCGCTCGGTGGTCAGGATGCCGCGCTGGGCGGATACGTCGCGACCAACGACGACGAGGTCGGCAATGCGGTCATGGACTTGATCGCGATGCGCGGCGGCATCCTCGACGACGAGCGCGCACGCGTGGTCGTCGAGGGTCTCGCCGCGGCGGGCCCCAGGCACGCGCGGCGGTGCGAGAGCGCCGCGAAGATCGCCGCGTTCCTCGCGGGGCATCCCCGGATCGAGCGAGTGTTTCATCCATCGCGTCCGGACCATCCGGATGCGGCGGTGATCGCCCGCGACTACGTGCGCCATGGATCGATCGTGTCGTTCCGCGTCGCGGGCGCCGACGAGAAGCAACATCGCCACATCGCCGATGTTCTCGTGTCGTGCGTCGTGCCGCGGTATGCGCTCAGCTTCGACGGTCTCGCGACGAAGGTGAACCACCACCGCACCGTGAGCGAGTACTTCACGCCCGGCGATGTCGTCGCCCGCGCGGGGATCGATCGCCTGATCCGGATCGGCGTCGGCGTGGAGGATGCGGACGACATCATCGCATGCCTCAACTGGACGCTGCATCACGCCGATCGCCTGACGACCGCCGAGCTCGATGCATGGCGAGCTGCGCGCGCTTCGGCGCTCGGATTACGCACGTAGCTCGTTCGAGTCGGCGAAACGCCTCGGTCGACTACTCGGACAGACGCGCGAGGGCCTTCGTGACCTTCTTCGCGCGCGGCGACGACGGGAACTTCTCGAGCAGGAGCTCGTAGCGCTGCTTCGCGCCGGCTGCGTCTGCGTTGCGCTCCGAGGCGATCGCGCCCCAGTAGAGCGCGTCCTCGGCCACCACCGGATCGATCGCGCGATCGAAGGCGGCGATCGCATCGGCATGGCGGCCTTCGCGTAGCGCGGCCCAGCCTTCCTGGAACGCGACCGACGAATCGGCGGGTGTGGCCGGGCGCTCCCAGACCATGCCCGCCTCGATGACCTGCGTCGTGCCGTTGACCGTGATCTCCGCGGTGCCGGCGAACACGCTGACCTGTGCGATCGCGCCCTTCGTCGCGACCACCTTCACACGCGCGCGCTTGAACGCGAGCGTGGTGTCGCCCGTGACGACGTGGACCGGACGCGCGGCGGCATTGTCGGTGTCGACGGTGAGCTCGCCGCTCGCGAGGCGCACGATCTCGTGATCCGCGGTCAGCCTGCGCGAGTAGTCCCCGGTTCCGTCGAGCTTCGCGCGTGCGGTGCGCTCCGCGATGACCGTCGTCGGTCGCGGTGTCACGACCACCACCTCGTCGGCATCGTGCGGCGCGATCGGCGTGACCGGGGACGGCGGCAGGACCGGCTCGCGGTTCGGTTCGGGGGCGGTGATCGTCGCGACCTCGACGGACTCGCCACTCGCGCGGTTGAACGCGCCGAGGCCGAACGCGATCGCCACCGCGGCAGCGACCGCGAGGCCCGCGCCGACGAGCGGCACCATGCGGCGGCGATGCACCGGCATCCAATCGGCGTGCGCCATGATCTCGGCGCCGAGCTCTTCACGATGATGCGCGGAGAGCCGTGGTGCGGGCGCTTGCGACGCGAGGAGGCGCATCGCGCCCTGCTCCTCGACGATCTGCTGGCACTCCGCGCAGTCGTCGAGGTGCGAGAGGATCGCTTCGTCCTCGCCCGAGGCTGCGGCGGCGAGCCGCTCGAACGCGGGGCAACTCACGACTCGCCTCCCAGCGCTTCGCGCAGTGCTTTGCGCGCATGGAACACGCGGCGCCATAGCGTACCGACGGGAACACCGAGCGCGGCGGCCGCGTCGTTACCCTTCTGACCCTCGAGATCGACGAGCACGAGCGCCGCGCGCAGATCGTGCGGCAGCCCTTCGATCGCGCTCGGCAAGCGCGCGAGCGTGGCCGGATCGCCGGGACCGCGCGACGACGGCGCGACCTCCGCGACCACCCTCAGCGCGGTCTTGCGCCGGATCTCTTTGCGCGCGTAGTTGCGCACGAGGTTCGCGGCGATGCCGTACAGCCACCCGCGTACGTTGCCGCCGCGGAAGTTGGCCGCGCACTGAAACGCCGAGAGGAAGGTCTGCTGGACGAGGTCGTCGACCGCGTCGTGATCGCTGCCGCGCATGCGGTTGATGAAGCGGTGCACGGACTGGACGTGGCGTTCGAACAGCAGCGAGCGCGCCGCGCGATCCGCGATCGCGCACGCCGCGACCAAGCCTTCGTCGGAGACCTCCTCGACGCTCACCTCGGGGTGGAGGCGAACCAGCGTGCCGTGCTCGGGCTTCATGCGCGGCTCAGATTCTCCGTCGCAGACTCACGACCCACAGCGCCTGCGCCTCGGAGCGCGTGACGGTGGTCTTGTGATACCAGGTCATGTTGTCGTTGCCGTGCCAGTCCTGCGAGATGAACTGCGTGGCGACGCTGGCCGCGATGCCCCAGCGATCGCCGAGGTCGCGTGCGATCGTCGCCGACAGCTCGAAGCTCGGCGAGAGATCGATGTCGTACGTGTAGACGGGATACGAGACCTCGTAGAAGTCCTCGGCGTGCAGCTTCGATCCGAGGAGGAACAGGCCGGCGGCGCCGCGGAGCTCCCACCCACCGCGACGTATCGTGCGCGACAAGAGCGCGCCGGCGGACCAGTCGTTGATCTGGCCCTGCGTCATGCCTTCGTTCGTGTACACGCGCATCGTGTCCTGGATCTTCTGGCCCACGACTCCGATCTTCCAGCTGCCGCGAACGAACAGGTCGGCCTCGAGGCGAAACCCGACGTCGGCTCCCTCGGCGCCGGGCACCAACGTTCCGCCGAGCGAGATCCAGCGTGTTCGCTGCGACGTCGCGCGTGGACGCTCGACGGTCGCGACGACCTGCGGCGCGTCGTCGACGGCGACCGCGCGAACCGCGATCTCCCGCTTCTTCTTGCGCGGACGGTCGATCCGCCACGAATCGGCGACCCAGCTCGCGACGAGGACGCCCGCGGCGGTCAGATCGGGCACGAGTCGCTCGTGCACGGTGCCATCGGGCCGCTCCGCGAACAGGAACAAGCCGTCCTTCGTCGGGATCACGCGTAGCGCGATCGTTCCACGACAGTGTGGCTCCGCAGCGACCCAGCTGTCGATCACGTCCTTGATCCCCTCGGGCACCGTCACGTAGGTGACGCTGCACCGCTCGACCTCGTCCGCGTGCGCGATCGCGGGGAGCAGACACGCCACGACTGCGGCGACCGCGACGAGGGCCCTCACAGGCGGTACCTCGCGCCGAGCATGAACATCAGCTCGAGCTTCGATCGCGAGACCGCCGTGCCGTCCGACGAGTCGAGCTCCTGCGAGATGATCGTGGCCTCGGGGCCCGCGGTGATCGACCAGCGATGATCGAACAGCTCGCGCGCGATGGTCAGCGTCGATTCGTAGGCGATGCTGACGCCGTCCGCGTTCACGTACGGCATCTGCGTGTACGGATCGGCGTTCCACAGAAACGCCGTCGAGTCCGTGTACATCGGGCCGAGGCCGACCGACCAGCGGAGGTTCCAGTTCGAACCGAGGCGCCACGTCCGCGCGGCGACGAGCAGCGCGCGCAGGTCGACGGTCTCGAGATCGGCGAGGCCGCTCGTCGCGAACGCCGCGGTCATCTGCGACGCGACACCTGCGAGCGCGACGCCGAGCGTCCACTTGCTGTTCTGACCGCCGTACATGTCCATCTCGATCCGAGCGCCCCCACCGCCCTGGCCTTCCATCGCGGCCATGCCGGTGATCGACAGCCAGCGTCCCGTCGAGCGCGGCAGCACGGGCGGAGGCAACACATCGGTGACACCGGGCGCACCCGCGAAGGGATTCACGGTGAGCGGCGCGACGGGCGGCGGCGTTTGCTCGTCGGCGTCCTCGTCGGGCGGCGCGCTCGTCCAGTCATCGGCGACCCAGCTCGCGACCAACACACCCGCGCTCTGCGCGTCCGGAACCTCGCGCTCGTGAATGCGACCGTCGGGCCGCTGCGCGATGAGGTACAAGCTGCCGCTCTCGGTCTCCACGACGCGCAGCTCGATCGTGCCGCTGCAGCGGGGCTCGGCTTTGAGCCAACTCTCGATCACGAGTCGCACCTCGTCGGGTGCGCGCACGAACACGACCTCGCAGTCGCGTCGTTCCGCGCGCGCCTCGCTCGCGAGAGCGAGCAAGGTGGACGCGAAAGCAAGCGTTGTAGCGATGCGCATGGAGCTCCTCGACACTAGCTTTCCGGTGGTTGCCGGAGCTCCGGTTTTCATCGCACGGTTAGCGGTTTTTCTGCATGTCCCGATCTCGGCTACTGCGGGGCGCGAACACGCCGTTGAAGCGAACGAGCACCGTGCTTTGCTGCAGCCCCTCGTCCTCGCGGTGTCGCACCGCGAGCTCCACCGAGCCCCACCACAGCGCTTGGTAGCGGACGCCCCATCCGGCGAGCCACTCCATCTTCAGGTCATCGGGCTCCATGCGAGGCACCCACGCGATGTCCGCGAGGAGCGAAGTCCGCGGATAGATGGCGGGAGTCCATTCGAAGCCCGCGATCGGGCGCAACGTCGGATCGAGATGCACATCACGCGCACCGTATGCGGCCTCGGTCACCTGGGCGCCGACGTGCAGGCGGATCGAGCCCAGCGAGCGGCTCGCCACGAGGTACGCGTCGGTCACGCGCGCCTCACCGAACGTGTGTCCGTGCGACGCGAACGTGTTGCGCAGCCCCAAGACGAGCGCCGGCATCCCACGGAACCACGCGTCCTGTCGCGCGCCCATACGAAACCCGGCGCGTCCCATCCATAACGAGGCGGCGTCTCCTTCGATCGGATCGCAGTCGGTGCAGCCGCGAGGATCCGTGTCGAGACCGACGTCGACGCTCGCGATGCCGCCGAGCCCGATGCCGACATCGAACATCCCCGTCGGCCGAGTATCCACGCCGATCGTGCCGCCGATCGTGCCGACGATCGCGCCCGACGGCGGGAGCCACGCGGTCGGCGCGGTGAGGACACGGCCCAGGACCGGATCCGCGGCGGCGACGTGCGTAGATCCCAGGAGGATCGCCGCGCACGTCGCGAGAGCTCGCGAACGCACAAATGTTGGCGCGATGCGCATGAGGGTGTTTCGAGGAGCGACTACTTCAGACTATCGACAGCGCGACGGAGCGCCCACGAGGTGAACGTGACCTGCCCGAAGATCTGCGCGTCGAGCAAGTTCGCCGACGCGATGTCGGGCACGCGAACGCCGGCTTCGAGGTTCATGAACTCCGCGACGCCGTAGCGAACGCCCCACGACAGCGTCGGGCGCAGCTTGATCTTGTCCTCGTTGTTCTCGCACTTGTAGCAAAACTCCGGGGACCATCCGAGATCGACGAGGATCTGCGAGCGAGGCAGCGGCCGCACTTCGATGCCACCGAACGCACGCACCTGGTTGTTCACGGTTCCGTCGTGAAACAAGAACTCGCTGACGTCGTCGTTGCGCGACGACAAGCGCCCGCGCACCGAAGCATCCCAGAACGCGCCGCCGACGTGGAACGCGACGCTGTTGCCGATGTGCTTGCTCGCGACGAGCGTGAGCTCCGCGATCCGCGTCGAGTAGTTGTCGTGGTTGCGCTCGAACGACTTGCGAAAGCCGAGCGTGAAGCCGGGCTGTCCTTCGAACAAGCGGTTCTCCGACACGCCGAGCCGGAACGAGGCGAGCACGTACGGCTGGATGCGATCGACCGTCTTGTCCGCATCGTCGACGCGCTCGCGCACGCTATCGACTGTCGCCACGCCGAACTCGGCGACATCGCCGAGACCGACGCGGGTGTCGTTCGTGACACCACCGCCGGTGTCGATCGACGTACGCGAGTACAGCACGGCGGCCGGCAACAGCCAGCCGGTCTGCGTGGTGAGCACCTCGGGCATGTTGATCGGTCCGCGCGGCAGTGCCTTGCGCTTCGGTAGCTCGGGCGTCGCCGCGTACGGATCCACCGTCGGATTCTCGGGGATGATCTCGCCACCCGTGATCGGCGGATCGACGGGCGTGCCGTCGGGGTTCGTCGTCGGCGGCGGTTGTCCGTCGGTGCCGATCGTGTTCCCGCCGGTCGCGGGCGGTGGATCTGTGGGCGGCGGTTGTGCGTGTGCCGCCCGCGCGGCGAACAGCACCGTCGTCGCAATCATCGCTCCGTATCGTTTACTCATGATGGCTCTCCTCGATCTCGCCTTGCGGCCGCGCTAGTCACAGAACGCCCCGGTAGCGCGGCAGGCCAGCGCGCCCCACGGCACGAACACCTCGGCACCCAGCCGGATGTCCCAATGCACGACGTCGTCCGGCCCCTCCGCCAGACGCGCGTGCGCAACTTCGAGCTGGTACCCGATGCTTCCGTCGATGATCACCGACGGAATCAACGCCCAGCGCATTCCCAACCGACCCAGGAGTCCGTAGCCGATCGTCGGATCGCCTTGCGTGCCGCGCATCCACCGGAACTGCGGTGCGAGCGCGACCTCGCCGACGATCGACGCGTCTTTGTTCATGCGAATTTCGTAGCCAGCGGTCGGCAGCCACATCGTGCGCTGGACCTTGCCGCTCTCGATCGCGCCGGAGAGCTGCACCTGCGCGCTCGAGACGCGCGTGCCCCCGTGCAGCGTGAGCCAGTCGACTTGGTCGATGTGCAGACGCCCGACGAGATACAGATCGCTGACGCGCTCCTCGACGTTCACGCCGTCGAACGTCTCGACGCGCGGAACACCGAGACGAAACGCGACACCGAACGCGGGCACCGCGTTGAACTCGGGAATCGGCAGCTTGATCTGCACGCCCACGCCGGGCAGCGGTGCGTTGACGCCGCTGATGCTGATCGCGGCGGAGTGGCGATACTCGAGCTGCGCGATGTCACCGAAGCCGGCCGCGAGAACGCCGGCCGATGTCAGCAGGCCCGTCTCCTGGAGGAACGAGCCATCACCCGAGAGCGACAGCATGTACGCGCCGATCACGTCGGTCGTCGGCATCGCGAACAGGCGCGACGACCGGAACGGTCCCTTCATGACGGTGCGCAGCGAGGACTCGCGGCGCCGAGGTGGACCCGAGCGCTTCTCCTCGTCCGTCTTCGCGGGCTGCTTTTCGGCGAGCGTTCCATCGGGCTTGGTCTCGCCGGCCCGCGGTGCGTCGAGCGCCTTCGCCGTTTCGGGCGGAGTGCTCTGCGCGTAGGCGGTCCGCGCCGTTGCCGCGGCGAGAATCGCGATGACCAGTGGTCGGACCATGCGCATTCGTTGTGGGGCCGATCGGGGTGAACTGGCCACGTGCGTGCCGTGAGATCCGCGTGATCGCCGAACGCTGCCGCACGGATCCCGGCAGATCCTGGCGGCATTCGGTAGGTTCGCGTGGTGGCCGACCCGGCAAAGTCCAGTCGCAAGCTGATCGCGCAGGCAGCGCGGCGTCGGCGATGGGGACCCGCGGCCACCGACGAGGAGTCGCGCGCGGGACTGCAGGACCGCCTCAACGTCTACGCGCGGACGATGTTCTGGTCGTACATCGCGCTGCTCGCGTTTCTGTGGCTCGCGTATCGATTCGTCCTCGGAGATCAGAAGCCAAAGCTCACGCCGTACGTGTTCGGTGGCTCCGCGATCATGCTCGGCGTGATGGCGTTTCTGTGGCGCTCGGTGCTCGCGCGAAACAATCGCCTCAGCTTCGAGTGGCTGTATCGCCTCGACCTCGTGTTCGCGATCGCGATCGGCCTGACGTTCGGCACGGCGGCGGCGATGCAGTACGAGCTACAAGCCGCGAGCTACACGTCGCTGATCTTCACGAGCTTCACCGTGTTCACGCGCGCGCTGCTCGTGCCGTCGAGTGCACGCCGCACGACGGTGACTTCGATCGTCACGTTCGCGCCGGTGATCGCCGGCGGCGTGTTCACGGCGGTGTTCACGCGCATCGAGGTTCCGTTCGCGATGTTCGTCGGCGGTGGCGTCACGTTCGCCGCGATCGCGACGCTGATCGCCGCGAACGGATCCGGAATCATCTACGGCTTGCGCGCCGAGGTCCGCGAAGCGATGCAGCTCGGCAGCTACAAGCTCGGCGACAAGATCGGCTCGGGCGGCATCGGCGATGTCTATCTCGCGCAGCACGCGCTGCTGCGCCGGCCGACGGCGATCAAGCTGCTCAAGCCCGAGCGCGTCGGTCAGGAGAACCTCGTGCGCTTCGAACGCGAGGTCCAGCAGACGAGCCGGCTCACGCATCCGAACACCGTCACGATCTTCGACTACGGCCCGTCGGCCGAGGGGCACTTCTACTACGCGATGGAGTACCTCGACGGGATCAACCTCGATCAGCTCGTGAAGAAGCACGGCAAGCAACCCGCGGGTCGCGTCGTGCACATTCTCAAGCAGGTGTGCGGCGCGCTGCAAGAAGCGCACGGCCACGGGCTCATCCATCGCGATATCAAGCCCGCAAACATCATCCTCTGCCAACGCGGAGGTCTGCCCGACGTGGCGAAGGTCGTCGACTTCGGGCTCGTCAAAGAGATCGCGCGCGACGACGGCGACTCGACGCACGCGCAGACCATCCTCGGAACGCCGGCGTATCTCGCGCCCGAGATGGTGGACCCGTCGGCGCCGACGACACCGGCGGTGGATCTCTACGCGGTCGGCTGCGTCGGCTACGAGCTGCTCACCGGTCGTCGCTTGTTCGAAGCCAAAGGATCGATCGAGCTGATGATCGCGCACGCGACGAAGACGCCGCAGCGTCCGATGGACGTCGCCGACATCCTGATCCCGAACGAGCTCGAGAACCTGATCATGCAGTGCCTCGAGAAGTCACCCGCGGCGCGTCCGGCATCCGCGGCGGTCCTGCTCGAGATGCTCGAAGCACTGCCGCGCATGCTCGACTGGACACCCGGCGATGCGGAGACGTTCTGGCGCGAGTTCCGTGCGACGCAGGTCGCGACGCCGCGCTCCGATACGCCGACCGAGACGATCACGGTCGACGTCGGTCGCGACAAGCGCGGCGATCGGACGTGAACTGCACGTGATCTGCGTAGCGGTCCGACCAGTTCGGACGTACACCGTGCACATCAGGTGTCGCCGATGTCCAAGCGCAAGACGATCCTACTGAAACTGCTGGTGTTCTCCGTGCTCGTCGGAGCTGCCATCGCAGGCATCGCCCTGCTCTCCGGGATGGTCGTGGGCCTGATCATCGGCGGCTTCACGGTGATCGCCGTGATCTACGACTCGGCGACGTTCTCGAGCAGCCGCCCGCGCGGCGTGATCGTCGGAGAGATCGAGAACGACTTCGGCTCGACCACACAGAAGCTCCACGACGGCTCGTGACTCAGCGGCGATCGGGGCCGCTCGTCACCACGCTCGCGAGGTAGTAGCCGCGACCCGGCGCGACCGCCAGGATCCCGTCGGCACCGACCTCGCCGAGCTGGCCGCGCAAGCGACGCACGACCTGGCGGACATTTTCTTCGTTCGCGTACTTCGATTGAAACGGTAGGTCACGCGCGAGCTGCTTGGTCGCGACGCAGCCCTTCACCGCCGACGGAGATCCAGCTTCTTCGACGGCGCGTGCGCACAGCGCGCGCAGGAGCTGGAACTCGAGCGAGGACAGGCCCGTCTCGGTCCACGACTCGGTGCCGGTCTCGCGCGTGAGCAGCGATCCGCCGGTCGTGGGATCGCCTGCACCGACGACGCACAGGTCCTTGCCGCCGAACGTGGTCAAGAACCGGACGAGGCCACCCGCGATGCTACCGGTCGCCATCGACGGCGCGACGATCGGCTCGTGCGCGACTTCGGCGAGAAACCAGAACGCGACGTCGCCGATCTTGAGCACCGCGCGCGCCGGCAACGGCACGCGACCGTTCACGCGATTCCCGTCGACGAACGTGCCGTTGCGGCTCCCGAGATCGCGCACGGTCCACCCAGCTTCGCCGCTCTCGACGCGCGCGTGCTCGCGCGACACCGATGCTGCGAGGACGACGAGCTCGCCCTCTTGATTGCGACCCGCGACGGCCTTCGCGGTGAGTGCGTGCGGGATCCCGAACCCGTCGACGACCCACGCTTCGGCCTCGGTCGCCTCGACATTCGACCGCACGTGATCCGGAATGAGGCCGTCACACGGGGGGATATCGAGCGCGCAGGCCCGACACAACACACCGACCTCCGTCGCTGCGCCACAGCACAAGCAACCCATCGGGGTCATCGAACCATCGCCCGTCGAGCCGATCAAGCCTTCGATCCAACCTCTTCGGTCAGTTGACGCGTCTTGGCGCGGGGCGGTACCCACGAGAGATGCGGCGGGTTCTCGTGTTGTTCGCGCATCCGGTCCTCGAACGGTCGCGCGTCAACCGGCGCTTGGTCGCCGAGATCGAGGGGATGGAGAACGTGTTCATCCACGATCTCTACGAGGTCTATCCGACCCTCGACATCGACGTCCGGCGCGAGCAGCAGCTGCTCCTCGATCACGACGTCATCGTGTTCCAGCACCCGTTCTATTGGTACTCGGCGCCCGCGATCGTGAAGGAGTGGCAGGACCTCGTGCTCGAGCACGGTTGGGCCTATGGCAAGGGCGGCACGAAGCTAAAGGGCAAGATCACGCTCAACGTGATCACCACCGGTGGGCCCGAGTCGGCGTACGCGAAGGGCGGCTACAACCGCTTCACGGTCCGCGAACTGCTGACGCCGTTCGATCAGACCGCGCATCTGTGCGGCATGCGGTTCCTAGCGCCGTTCGTGGTCCACGCGGCCCTGCGGATCACGAGCGACGCGGATCTCACGCCGCAGAAGGCGACGTATCGCGCCCTGATCGAAGCACTGCGCGATGACCGCATCGATCTCGATCGCGCGGCCGCCGCGGAGAACCTCGCGCTCGAGCTGCCGCACGTTCTCGCTCCTCGAGGTGCCGCGTGACCGACTCCGTCCTCGCGCAGGCGCTGATCTATCTCGCCGCCGCGGTGCTGTTCGTGCCGATCGCGAAGCGACTCGGACTCGGCGCGGTGCTCGGCTATCTGATCGGCGGTGTCATCATCGGCCCGCACGTGATCGGCTTCGTCGGGCACGAAGGCCACCACGTGATGCACTTCGCGGAGTTCGGCGTGGTGATGATGCTGTTCATCGTCGGCCTCGAGCTGCGCCCTGCCCTGCTGTGGCAGATGCGCCGCCCGATCTTCGGGCTCGGTGGCCTGCAGGTGGCGCTGTGCGCCGGTGCGCTCTCCCTCGGCGCGATCGCGTTCGGCCTGGGCTGGAAGCCCGCGATCGCGATCGGCCTGACGCTCGCGGGGTCGTCGACGGCGATCGTGCTCTCGACGCTCACCGAGCGCGGCCTGATCAAGACGCAGGGTGGCCAGTCCGCATTCTCCGTCCTGCTCATGCAGGACATCTCGGTCGTCCCGATCCTCGCGGCGATTCCCGCGCTCGGCATCGCCGTCGCCACCCAGATCACCGACGTCACGTCGTCGTCGGGTCGCCCGGCGTGGCTGTCGGCGCTGTTCGTCTTCGGCGCGGTGGTCGCCGTGGTCGCGTCCGGCCGCTTCATCATCCGCCCACTGTTCCAGTTCCTGGCGGCCGCGAAGCTGCGCGAGTCGTTCACCGCCGCGGCGCTGCTGATCGTCGTCGGCATCGCGTTCCTCATGGGCCAGGTCGGCCTGCCGACGACGCTCGGTACGTTCCTCGCCGGCGTGGTCCTCGCGGACTCCGAATATCGCCACGAGCTCGAGACCGACGTCGAGCCGTTCAAGGGGCTCTTGCTCGGTCTGTTCTTCATCTCCGTCGGTGCGCAGATCGATTTCGGGCTGATCGCGCGCGAACCTCTGCTGATCGCCGCGATCGTCCTCGGCACGATGGCGGTGAAGTTCGCCGTGCTGTTCGTGCTCGGCCACCTATTCAAGCTCGATCGCTCGGCGCGCTGGCTGTTCTCGCTCTCGCTCGCGCAGATCGGCGAGTTCGCGTTCGTCCTCCTCGGGGTCGGCGTGGGCGCGAACGTGTTCTCGCCCGAGGTCGCCGGGTACCTCGTCGCCGCGACCGCGCTCTCGATGGTGATCACGCCGCCGATCTTCATCCTGCTCGAGCGCGTCATCCTCCCGCGCGTCGCCGAGAAGGGCGAGGAGCGCAAACAGGACGAGATCCACGACGAGCACGCACCCGTCGTCATCGCGGGCTACGGCCGCTTCGGTCAGATGGTCGGCCGCGTCCTGCGCGCGAACCGCATCGACGTCACCATCCTCGATCTCGACCCCGAGATGGTCGACGTGGTCTCTCGCCTCGGCATCAAGGTCTACTACGGCGATGCCTCGCGCATGGATCTGCTCCAAGCCGCGGGCCTCGCACACGCGAAGCTGTTCGTCCTCGCCGTCGATGGAAAAGAGGAGGCAACGCGCATCGCGGAGGCCGTGCGCCACAACTTCCCCGACGTCCCGATCCTCGCGCGTGCCCGCGATCGCCAGCACTACTGGGACCTGCGCAGCCTCGGCGTTCACAAGGTGTTCCGCGAGACGTTCGCCGCCGCGTGGGAGACCTCGATCGAAGCGCTCAAGGTGCTCGGCTATCGCGCTCACACCGCGCATCGCATCGCGCGCAGGTGGCGCGATCACGAAGAGGCCGTGCTCGAGGAGTTGGGTTCGCTGTGGGGGACGGATCGCAAGGAGTACTTCAACCGCGTCAAGCAAGGCATGGAAGAGGCCGAGCGCCTCATGCGCGACGAGGATCCGCAGGTGTTCGAAGAGCGCGACGGTAGCTGGGACAACGAATCACTGCGCGCCGATCGCAAGGTCGACGAAGCCGCCGCGCCTGTCGAGCCGAGCTAGCCATCGCGAATCGTCAGGGCCGCACGCCGTCGCCGACGCAGGATCCGCTCGACGCGTGGACCATGCCGGTGATGTGTCCGTTCGCGCAGGTCACGCTGATGCCGTTCGAGCCCGCGCAGTTGCCATCGATCCCGTGCGACAGATAGATCGCGCCCGTCCAGTTGCACGCGAGCTGTCCGCTCACCGTCTGCGGGACTTGCCCGGGGAACAGCTGGTTGCTCTCCCACGCCATCGCGGTGACCCGGCCGCTCGCGCACGTCAGATCCGCGCCGAACGTCGTCCAGTTGCCGAGCCCGTCGTAGCCTTGCGATAGCCAGCGATCGCTCGTCCAGTTGCAGTCGACGATGTCGGTCACCGTACCCGACACCGTCGGGATCACGCCCGGCAGCGTGCCGCCCGTGCCGACGTAGCGCATGCCGGCGATCTTGTTCTGCGCGCACGTCACCCACGCGCCGGTGTCATCGGCGCCCGCGTTGTCGAAGCCATGGCTCAGCCAGCGCGCGCCGCTCCAGTTGCAGTCCATGTTGCAGCGCGCGCCTTCGTCCTGCGCGCCGCTGCAGTTGTCGTCGACGGAGTTGAAGCACTGCTCGACCGCGCCGGGATTCACGAGCTCGCTGTTGTCGTTGCAATCCGCCGTATTCGTCGTGTAGCCGGCGGGCGGCGCGCACGCCATGATCGGCACGCTCGCGGTGCCATAGCCATCGGCGTCGAGGTCCAGGTAGTACGTCGTCTGCACGCCTTCATCGGTGGCGTTGTTGCAGTTGTTGTCGACTCCGTCGCACACCTCGGCGTGGCCGGGATAGATCGCGACGCTCGCGTCGTTGCAGTCATCGCTCGACGCGACGTACCCGCTCGGCGCCGTGCACGCCATCGTCGTCATCCCTGCGTTGCCGTGCGCGTCGCCGTCTGCGTCGCGGTAGTACGTGCTCTGCACGCCTTCGTCGGTGGCGTTGTTGCAGTTGTTGTCGAGGCCATCGCAGCTCTCCGCGCGGCCTGGATAGATCGCGTTGCTCGCGTCGTTGCAGTCATCGCTCGACGCGACGAAGCCGCCGGGTGCCGAGCACGCCATCGTCGCCATCGCCGCGTTGCCGTGCGCGTCGCCGTCTGCGTCGCGATAGTACGTGCTCTGCACGCCTTCGTCGGTGGCGCTGTTGCAGTTGTTGTCGAGCCCATCGCAGGTCTCCGCGCGGCCCGGATAGATCGCGTTGCTCGCGTCGTTGCAGTCATCGCCCGCGACGACGTAGTTCGCGGGTGCGCTGCACGTCGACATCGTGGCTGTCGGGTTGCCGTGTCCGTCTCCGTCGGAGTCGCGGTAGAACGTCGTCAGCCCGTCCTCGTCGGTCTGACCGTCGCAGTCGCTGTCGACCCCGTCGCACACCTCGGTCGCACCGGGATGCACGTCGGCGCGCGTGTCGTTGCAGTCGGCGGTCGCCGCGGTGGGCGCCGTGATCACCCACGCTCCGCCGCACGACGACGCAGCCGGCTCCGTGCACGCGCTCTGCGTCTCGGCGCCGAGCGCGGCGATGCCGTCGCCGTCGCAGTCCACGTAGTACGTGGTCGTCGCGCAGGCGTCGTCGGGGGCGCCATCGGCGGCACCGTCGGCGGGTGGGTCGATCGGGGCGTCGAGGTAGACGTTCTCGGGAACAGGGCTGCACGCGACCAGCAACGTGCAGAGGAGGATCCGTGGTGACCGCATGCCGCTACAGAGCCGCGACCTCGCGAATCGTCGCGCAGTATTCGGCAACCGCGCGATTTGGTTCAGCCGAGCAGGCGCGACAGCGACACGTCGATGCGGCTCTGCACGAGTCGAACGACCGAGTCGACATCGTGGATCGGAATCACGAGCCGCGCCGCCAGCTCCTTGCGGATCGCGTCGGCGAGCTCGTCGCGTGCGGCCGCGACGCGGCGCGCGGCGGTCGCGCGATGCACGCCGAACAGCGCGCCGATGCGGTCGACGTTCCACCCGTCGAGGAGGCTGTAGCGCAAGAGCGCGCGTGCCTCGTCCGACAGGCTCGCGAGCGCGGCCCGCATCGCGGCATCGAGGTGCGGGCGATAGGCGTCGCGGATGTAGCCCGCCTCGACGTCGGTGACCGACGCGAGCCGATCGAGGAACGACTCCTCCGGACTCGCGACCTCGCGCCGGTTCGCAGCCATCGCGTGCAATAGCTCGCGCGTCGCGATCACGCGCACGTAGCTGCCGAGGTCGCCGCGGCCCGAGTACGCATGCAGCGCCGCGACGCGGTTCTCTTTGCCCACGAACAACATACTGGCCATGTGACCGCAGCTCGTCGGCCTGCGTCTGCGTCGCGCGTAGCTTGCGGGCGGAGGCCTCGACCTCGTCGAAGAACTCGGCGTGGAAGCGTTCGATCGCCGCCTTGTTGCCTTCCATGCACGCGATCGCGAGGTGGATATGGCTCGCGCGGATCTGACCCAGCGTCGCGAGCGTCGCGGCGGTGCCGCTCCGGCGGGCGAGCTCGCGGCAAAACGTGTCTTCGGCGACGGCGATATCGGGGTACGCGGCGACCGCGGCCGCGCGCAACGCCGCGAGTTGATCGCCGAGCGCGGCGTCCTCGAACAGCGGTGCGGCCTCGGGAACGAGCCCCGCGCGGAACGCGCGGACAAGCTCAGCGTGCGACATCGGACTGGATAGTACGACGAACCTGTGCGCATCTGGATCCGTGGACTGCGCGGACGAGGACACGCTGGCGGCGATGATCGCCGGTGCGCTGACCGAACAACAGCGCGCGGCGATCGCGATCCATGCCGCTTCGTGCGAGAGCTGTCACGCGCTGATCGACGGACTCGTCGCCACCGATATGGGGACCGACGCGACGTCGATGAAGCTCTCCCCCGGCGATCGCGTGGGCCGCTACGAAATCGCTTCGCGCCTCGGGGCGGGCGGCATGGGCGTGGTCTATGCCGCGATCGACACCGAGCTCCAGCGAAAGGTCGCGCTCAAGCTGATGCGCGCGGATGGTCTCGGCCGCGTCGGCACGCAGGGACGCGAGCGGATGATGCGAGAGGCTCGGCTGCTCGCGGCCCTGTCACATCCGAACGTGGTCACGGTATTCGATGTCGGCACGCACGACGGCAAGGTGTTCGTCGCGATGGAGCTCGTCGACGGTGGAAGCCTCGCGAGCTGGCTCGCACGCGAGACGCGCACGACCGACGAGATCGTCGATCGCATGATCGAAGCGGGGCGCGGGCTCGCCGCCGCACACGCGCGTGGCGTCGTCCATCGCGACGTGAAGCCCGACAATATCCTCGTGGGTCTCGACGGGCACGCACGCGTCACCGACTTCGGCCTCGCGCGGATCGGCGACGATGCGGATCCCGTCGCGATGCGCGTGGCCACGCTGTCGCCGGATCTCACGGCCACCGGCGCGCTGATGGGGACGCCCGTCTACATGGCGCCGGAGCAATGGATCGCCGGCACCGCAGAGCCGCGCACGGATCAATGGGCGTTTTGCGCGACGCTGTACGAGCTCGTCGCCGGCGTGCGGCCGTTCTCCAGCGACAACGCCGACACGCGCCGGATCGCGGTCGAAGCGGGGCGCCTCGCACCACCGCGCCCGGAGCGGGACGTCCCCGCGTGGCTGCGCAAGATCCTCGTGCGTGGCCTGCGCGCGGCGCCGGGTGATCGATGGGAGTCGATGGAGGTCGTGGTCGCTGCGCTCGTGCGTGGCCGGCATCGTCGCCGGCGCATCGTGCAGAGCGGCGCCATCGTCGCCGCGGTCGCGACCGTCGCGGTGTCCGTCGGGATCGCCGTCGCTCGCACGCCCGACGCGCCATCGGTGCCGCATCCGGTGGGCATGGCCTGGGTTGACGTGCGACCCGGATGCAACTGTCCCTTCTCGACGTGCGACGACGGCGTGTGCACGTCCGTGTGCAAGGCGAGTGACTTCGACTTCGTCCATCGCCATCGGATTCCCGAGCTCGACAAGAGCGGCGATCAAGAAGCGCTCGTCGGCGTCTCGGGCGACGGCAACACGCTCCTCTATCTCGCCGGCAAGATCTGCGCCCTCGATCGATTGATGATCGCGCATCGGCGCAACGACCGGTATGTCGCGACGGATCTGACGCCGCAGCTCGATCTGTCGCGCGTCGAGATCACCGAAGGCTGCTGCACGCTCGCGAACGACGGCGCGAGCGTGATCGTTCGCTGGCGCGATCACCATGGCTTCGATCGCATCGCGCTCGCGGACACGACGCTCGGCGCCGTCGATCGCGAGGAGCTCGCGAACATTCGTCCGATCAGCGAGCCCGCGATCGACGTGGGATTCCCAATCGTGTCCAAGGATGGCCTGCGCCTGTACTTCAATGTCTTCGACACGTCGGCGACCCCCGACGAGCCCGGGACCGTCGCGGGGAACTACGTCACCACGCGCACCGATCGCGCGCGGCCGTTTCCCCCGAGCGCTCGCATCGCGGGGTACGCGCGCCTCGGTCTGCAACACTTCACGGCGGAGTCCTCGGACGGACGATCGCTGTTCGGCGACACGGACTACGGCACGGGCGTCCTCGTACGCTCGAGCCTCGAGGAGACGTTCGAGCGCGCGATGACGACGACGGCCATGCCGCGCATCACCGGCGGGCGCACGATGCCCGTCGACGATTGCTCGCGCGTGTTCACCACGTACACGCCGGGCGGATGTCGCGGCGAAGAGATCGTGTGGCTCGACGCCGTGTACTACCCGCCGAAGATCCCGCGAACTACGTCGAGCGCGTCGAAGTGAGCGTCGCTCTCGGCGGTTCTGCCGGGATGTCGTCACCGTAGCCGTGACGGCGCGCGACGACGCCGAGGTGGATCCCGAGCGCACCGATCGCGAGCGTGCACAGCGAGTACGCCGTGACGATCATCGGCGACGTGATGTGAAAGTCGCCGACTCCGAAGTTCGTGACGCCGAGGATCTGGATCGTCGCGAGGATCGGCACCGCGCCGAGCGCGATCAGCGAGACCACTGCGATCCGTCGCGGCGTCGGAGAGCGCAGCGCGCGCAGGACCATGACGAGCAACAGGCCCATGAGCGACGGCGCGAAGCCATGGCTCAGCGCGAAGTCATGACCGTTGGTTCGCAGCGTCGGCATGCCGGCGCAGACGACACACGCGCCGGCGGTCGCTCCCAGCATCACGAGCTCGATCGCGAGCGCGGCGTGTCCCGTTCGAATGGTCTCGGTCTGGTGCCGGAGCGCGACGAAGTCCTGTGCCGTCCAGATCACGCCGCCCGCGAACGCGAGCAGGAGCAGCGGCCATCCGAACAGCGCGATCGCCGGCTCGTACAGCATCAGCGCGACGAGGACCCATAGGACCACCAGCGACCACCGAACGATCGGCCGATCTGGATCCATGCCCCATGGTAGCGCGGTTCTAGAAGAAGACGCTGAGGTGCATATCGAAGCGATTGGCCACACCCGCCGACATCCCCTTGTAGACGGTCTTCCAGTACAGGTACTCCGCGCCGAGCTGCAGGGACTGCTTCGGCTTGTAGCGGATCACACCATAGATGGTGCCGTTCGCCGTGCGATCGCCCATTTCCAGGTCGGCCTGGCGGGCGAAGTCTCCACTGCCACCGACCGCGACCATGTGCTTCTTGGTCGGCACCAGGGCTGCTTCGAACCAACCGCCGACCGAGCGAATGGTTCGGCCGGTGACCGGGTTCACGCCTTGGCCGATGCCCCCACCGATGTCGGTGGTGTTGGAGCCGGCGTAGATCTCCGCGATCCACACCATCATCGGCGCGGCGGGCAAGAAGATGTGACCCCCGATCGATCGCGCGGGATAGCGCGTGCCGTTCGCGAGCTCGTCCTTCGCGAGGTGTCCCCACAGGCCGACGCGCAGCGCGGTGTCTCCGCGCATGCGCTTGCGGAACTCGATCAGGCCCTGCAGGGATGGCGTCGCTGCACCGATGCCGTCGAGCTGACCGTCGTTGTCCATGTCGCGCTGGTCGAGCGTGCCGGTCGCCGCCGCGGCGACGGCGATGCGGATCTTGTCTGATGGCAGCACGGTGAGTCGTAGCTGCGGGCGGCGATCGCCGGTGTTACCCGCGAACAACAGCTGCGTGTCGTTCTGCGCCGACGGGAACAACGGAGACACGAGGTCCCACGTCTGTCCCGCGAGGAGCTCGACCTTCTTCTCGAACGAGACCTGCGCGTACGCGTGGCGCAACCGGAGCACGTTGAGTCCCGCACCTCCGCCGAAATCGATCTCGAGCTTGCCCTCGCCTTTCACGTCGCCGTCGTCGTCGAGATCCCACTCGTCGATCGAGAGGCCGAAGCGCGACAGGCGCGGCGTCATCGTGAGCTCGCCGTCGAACGCGCCGTTCTCGGGCTCGGGCATCACGTACAGCGGCTGATGGATGTCCGACATGCGCGAGTCATCGGCGAGCACGTCGAGCCGCGCGAACCCGTAGATCGACAGCGGTGGAGACTCGTCCTCCGCGTGGGCCACCGAAACAAACGACGGGACGATCGCGAGGAGGCCGCCGAACAAGAGGGGTCGCATGAAGGCGCTAGACGCGCGGGACCGCGATTCGATCGATTTTCGCCAAGCTTTTCAGATCGACGGTGTCGGCCGCGCGTTCAGGGGACAACCAGCTCAGTTCCGGAGGATCCGATGCGTCTCGTCTCCACCTTCGGGCCCGTGTTGGCGGCGTGCGTGGCGTTCTCGTGCCGTGCACCGTCGTCGACCTCGCCCTCGTTCACCAATGGTCCCGTCGTGCTCGTCAGCGTGGACACGCAGACGGAGCTGCAGCGCCGGCTCGCCGCCACCGCACCTGCGGATGCGAGCGATCCCACGGCGAGCTCGAGGAAGCTCGAGGTCGCGCTCGATACATTCAACGAGCGAGCGAAGGCGCGGCGCGGCTACATCGCGGTGGACAAGCCGCTGTACAAGCCGGGCGAGACCATCTGGTTTCGCGCGTTCGATCTGACGAGCGCCAGCCTCGCCGGCGCCGAGCGCGACATCATCACGTTCAAGCTGATCAGCCCGCGTGGCTCCGCCGTCGTCGAGAAGCGCGTGCTGATGGATCGAGGGCGCGCCGCCAATGACTTCGAGCTCGCGCACGGAATGCCCGGTGGCGAGTACACGCTAGTGGCGACGAGCGAGGCCGGTCAGATGAAGGCCGAGCGAAAGGTGATCGTCTCGTCGTATCAGCCGCCGCGGATCAAGAAGAAGCTCGAGTTCCTGCGCAAGGCGTACGGTCCGGGCGACACGGTGACCGCCACGGTCGAGCTGCATCGCGCGACGGGCGAAGCGATGGCGACCAAGGTCGCGACGGGTCTCGCCACGCTCGACGGCGCGGACCTCACGCGCGTGCCGATCACGACCGATGCGGCGGGCAACGCGGTCGTTCAGTTCACGCTGCCGCAGACGATCCGCAAGGGCGATGGCCTCCTGACGATCCTCGTCGACGATGGTGGCGTGACCGAGTCCGTGCAGAAGCGAATCCCGATCACGCTCGCGGATATCTCGCTGTCGGTCTATCCGGAGGGCGGCGATCTCGTCGCCGGCCTGCCGTCGCGCGTCTACTTCGCAGCGAAGAACGCGATGGACAAGCCCGCCGATATCGACGCGAAGGTCACCGACGATCGCGGCACCACCGTCGCGCTCCTGTCGAGCTACCACGACGGCATGGGCCGGTTCGAGCTCGTGCCCGATCCGGCGCGCCGCTACAAGATCGAGATCACCCGGCCGAGCGGCATCGCGAAGACGTATCCGATCCCCGCGGCGAAGAGCGATGGCTGCTCGCTGCAAGCGATCGACGACTACGCGTCCAAGCGCAGCGATGTTCGCGTCGCCGTGTGGTGCACGACCGACCGGGACATCGTGGCGTCCGCGGTGCTGCGCGACAAGCGCGTGGGCACGCTCGCCGCGCACGTGACGGCGAGTCGCCCGAGCGTGCTCGCGTTCCCGATGACCACGGGCGCGCAGGGCGCGGTGCGCGTGACGCTCTTCGACGATCGCTTGACCGCGCTGGCCGAGCGCCTCGTGTACCGCAACCGCGGCGCCGATCTGCAGATCAAGCTCACGCCGGACAAGCCCACCTATCACCCGCGCGATCGCGTGTCGCTCGCGATCGAAGCGAAGCTGCCCGATGGCTCGCCCGCGCCGATGGCGGATGTCGCGCTGTCCGTCGTCGACGACACCGTGCTCTCGTTCGCCGACGACAAGCAGGCCACCCTGCTCGCGCGCCTCTATCTCGAGGCCGACATGCCCGGCCAGAAGATCGAAGAGCCGAACTTCTACTTCGGAACGGATGCAAAGGCTCCCGCCGCGATCGATCTCGTGCTCGGCACGCACGGCTGGCGACGCTTCGATTGGAAGCCCGTGCTCAGCGCTCCACCGGAGAAGCCGATCGAGGAGACCTGGGCCTATTCGGGCGATCTCATCGGCCCGAAGAAGAAGCCCGGATCGCTGCGCGCGAAAGGCGCCGCCGCGAAGAAGGAGCCCGCGGCACCCGGAGATCCGCCGGCAGACGAAGGCGAGCTCGTCGCGATCGAGGCCAACGTCGTGAAGCCAGCCGACGCGAAGCCCGTGGCGCAGGCGCGCCGAGAGCCGGACAACGACGACGAGGATCCGATGCCCGCGAAGAAGCGGAAGATGGCGCGCGACGACGATGAAGAGGAGATGGACGCTCTGCGCGCAGCCGCGCCGGCACCGATGGCCGACGAGGGCGGCGAGATGGCGATGTTCGGCGCGGACATGGAGGACGGCGAGTACCTGGCCGCCGAGTCGCCGCGGCGCACGCTCGCGTTCGACAACCGCGGCTTCGATGTCGGTACGGAGGCGGGCAAGCACCGCATCCAGATCCGCGGCAAGCAGCAAGAGGAGATCGCCGGCGAGCAGGATCCGTACGGCAACCTCGTCGAGGAGCGCCAGTTCCCCGTCGCGAGCTACACGGTCGATTACACCGGGCCGCGCACCGATTTCCGCGAGACCCTGTTGTGGGCGCCGCACATCGCGACCGATGCGAGCGGCAAGGCGACCGTGACGTTCTCGCTCTCCGACGAGGTCACCTCGTTCAAAGCAACGGCCGAGGCCGCAGCGGCCGGGCGACTCGGTCGCGGAGAAGCGCTCGTGCAATCGAAGAAGCCGGTGTCGCTCGCCGTGAAGCTTCCGCTCGAGGTCACCGCCGGCGATCACATCCGGCTGCCCGTCACGATCGCGAACGAGACCGACAAACCGTACGAAGCGAGCCTCACGTCGACGTTCGGCAAGGCGTTCAAGGTGACCGGCGGCGCGCTGCCGCAGGCGATCACGCTCGCGCCGAACGAGCGCCGCTCCACGTTCTACGAGCTGGACGTCGTCGGTGACGGCAAGGTCGCCGACGATGGAAAGATCACGCTCGGCGTCGAAGCCGCGAACCTTCGCGATGACGTCGAGAAGACGATCGTCGTCGCGCCGATCGGCTTTCCGCAGCAGGTGTCGCTGTCGGGGACCCTGTCGTCAACGGGCGCGCCGCTCCGGCGCGAGGTGTTCATCGGCGACGTGATGCCGGGAACGATGAACGGCATGGTCACGCTGTATCCCTCGCCGCTCGCGACGATGGTCGAGGGCACCGAAGCGATGATCGCGGAGCCGGGCGGCTGCTTCGAGCAGGCGTCGAGCACGAACTATCCGAACATCATGATCCTCGGCTACCTCGAGGAGAACAAAGCCGCCTCGCCGCAGATCGCGGAGAAGGCGAACAAGGCGCTCGACCGCGGCTACAAGCTGCTCACCGGCTACGAGACGAAGACGAAGGGCTACGAGTGGTTCGGCGGCGACCCGGGGCACGAAGCGCTGAGCGCGTACGGCCTCATGGAGTTCGCCGACATGAAGAAGGTCTACGGCGACGTCGACAACGCGATGATCAAGCGCACGCGCGAGTGGCTACGCGGTCGGCGCGACGGAAGCGGCGGTTACAAGCGCAACGATCGCGCCCTCGATTCGTTCGGTCGCGCGAGCGCCGAGGTCACCGACGGCTACATCACGTACGCGCTCACCGAGGCCGGCGAGAAGGATCTCGGCATGGAGCTCGCTCGTCAGGCGCAGATCGCGACGACGACGAAGGATCCGTACCTGATGGCGATGGCGGCGAAGTCGCTCGTCAACGCGCAGCCCAAGGATCCCACGACCGCTGCCGCGGTGAAGCGCCTCGCGTCGCTGCAAGCGGCCGATGGCTCGTTCAAGGGCGCGACGCAATCGATCACCATGTCGGGCGGCGAGGCGATCGAGATCGAGTCCACGGCGATCGCGGCGATGGCGATGATGTCGCACAGCCGCGATTACTTGCCGCAGGTTCGCAAGTCGATCGAATGGATGAACGCGCACCGCAGCGGCTTCGGCGGCTACGGCTCGACGCAATCGACGGTGCTCGCGCTCAAGGCGCTGACGCAGTACGCGAAGGAGTCGCGCGTGACCGAGGCCGCGGGCACCGTGATCCTCCGCATGGACGGTAAGGAGGTGAAGCGCGCGAGCTACGAGAAGGGACACCAGGGCGCGATCGAGCTGCCGATCGGCGAGTACCTGCATCCCGGAAAGAACACGATCGAGATCACGCTCGAGTCGAAGGAGTCGCTGCCCTACTCCGGCCTGGTCACCTGGGGCAGCAAGGTGCCCGCGTCGAACCCCGCGACGAAGGTCTCGCTCGAGACCAAGCTCGCGGCGAGCAGCGCGAAGCTCGGCGAAGGCGTGCACATGGACGTGCGCGTGACCAACACGACGAACGTCGGCATCCCGATGACGCTCGCGCGCGTCGGCCTGCCCGGCGGGCTCACGTTTCAGACCTGGCAGCTCCAGGAGCTGCGCGACAAGGGCGTGATCGACTTCTACGAGACGCGCCCCCGCGAGGTGATCCTCTACTTCCGCTCGCTCGCGCCGAACGCGACGAAGGACGTGCCGCTCGAGCTCCTCGCCAACGTGCCCGGAACGTTCACCGCGCCGGCCTCGCGCGCGTACCTCTACTACACGAACGAGCACAAAGCGTGGGTGGCCCCGACGACGATCAAGGTCTCTCCCTGAGATAGACTGTGGTGTGCGCGCGGCGCTGACGCTGCTGATGCTGGCCGGATGCGATGTCGTCTACACGGCGCGCGCCCGCTCACGCTCAGCCTCGACGGCAACCCATACGGCGGGCTGCTCGACGAGATCCGCGTCTATCACGGCGTGCGAAGCGCGGGCTGGATCACGACGGAGCAGTTGAACCTGAACAACCCCGACTCGTTCCTGACGTTCGGTCCACCGGTCGCGATCGAATAAGCTCTCCGCATGTGCTGCTTCTCCGGTCCGGTGACGAAGGTCGAGTCGACGAAGATCTTCGCGCGCATGACGGCGCGCAGCCGGCAGGTGCTCGCGTATCAGATGAAGGTCGCCGCGGAGTCGGAGGTCGCGATGATCCTCCCGATTCCCGTCCCGGCGGGATCACCGGACGATGCGGTGCGCTTCATCTCGCTCGAGGGATATCCGACGCTGTTCGACGATCTCGACAAGCTGTTCCCGGTGCCGCAACCCGCGAGCGTCACGTTCGGGATCCGCCAGGCGCTCGCCGTTCACGAGGTCGGCGCGTTCGTCGCGTCGTTCGTGCCATCGCTCGCGGACTTCACGCGCCTCGATCCCCGCTTTCGCGTGCCCACCGGGACGCTCGATCGCGTGCCGATATATTCGGACTGGGGCTTCGCCGTGTTCCAACTCGGCCGCCACCCTGGCCTGACCACCATCCATCCGATGGCGTTCGAGATGCCTACGCGGTTCGATCAGCTGTTCTTCCCGACGGTGCATGTCCACGACGGCACCCTGCCCACGCGGGCCGTGTTCCAGCACGAGCTCTACGCGCAGCACGTCCGTACAGGGCCGGGATCGTCGTGGTGGCCGGCCGGTCCTGCACTCGGAACCGTCGTGGATGTGCCACGCGCGGCCGGTGTCCTCGATCCGGATGCCACCGTCGCGAAGCTGGCCTTGTTTGGTGAACGCGAGAACGTCGACACCTGGGCATCCGTCACACACGTCCTTTGAAGACTGTGGCGGAGATTACGAATCCGAGTTGCCTTGCGCGACGCTCGATATCGGGGGAGCGTGGAGGTGATGTTGCTCGCGCGCGGATCGGTCACCGATCGACCCTGGGGGCAGACCCTCGGCGCGCTCGGAACCAAGCGACTATCCGGGCAAGTCACCGTTGTTTCGGAAGCGAAGGAGTACGCGATCGTGTTCGACGGTGGCGCGATCATCGCCGCGTCATCACCCGCGGTCGCCGATGCCGCGGTGCGCATCGCGCTGACCAACCACCTGATCTCGAAGACGCAGGTCGCTGATCTGACGCGCCGGATCGCGGCCGCGCCGGAGCGCGACGATGTCGACGTGATCGCGGAAGCCACGAAGCTGTCGCCCGAGCACGTCGATCGCTTGCGGCGCAAGGTGACCGCGCAGCGCGCCGCACGAACGTTCTCGCTCGAGAGCGGCGAGTTCACGGTGACCGACGAAGTGCGGCTCGCGATCGTCCCCGACACCGTCGGCATCGACGTCCGCGCGGTGATCTATCTCGGCGCGCGGCTCAACGTCACCGCCCCCGCGATGACCGAGGCGCTGCGCGTGTTCGGCGATGCATACATCCTCAAGCCCGAAGCCGAGCCGACGCTCTCGTTGTTCGAGTTCACGGATCCCGTCGAGACGACGATCCTCGCCGAGCTTCGCACCGGCACGAGCTTGCCCGAGCTCGAGGCCGCACATCGCGACATCGATCCGCGCACCGCGGAAGCCATGATCTACGCCCTGATGTCGGTCGGCGCGTGTCACTCGCAAGAGGCGCCGGCGATCCCGCGCGCGGGAACGTCGACGATCACGCAGAAGCAGCCGCCGCTGAAGCGACCCACGGCGCCGCCCGCCGCCGCACGCACCGTGAGCCGAGACTCGTCGAGCTCGTTCGGTCCGTATGTCTCGCGCACGTCATCGATCAATCCGGCGCCTGCGGTCGGTCGCACGCCAACGCCGGCTTCGGCGATCCGCCGCGAGTTCGACGATGGCACCGCCACGCCTGCGGCGATGCGCGCGAGTCGAGGACACACCGATGCGCCGCCGACGGGGCGCGCGTCCACACCGTCGATGCCGCCGATGGCCGTGGGAACGAAGACCGGATCGACGCCGGCGATCGCGTCGGGCACGCAGAGCCGTCAGACGCCACGGCTCGGGACGAACTCGCCGACGGGCAACCCGCAGTTCGGGCGCGCATCGACGAGTAACCCGACGGTGGCGCGCGCGCCGACCGATCCGACGCCCGGTCGCGTGCCCACGCCACCCAGCATGGGACGCGCGCCGACGCCGTCGGCGCCCGCGATCGGTCGCGCGCCGACGAACAACCCATCGATCTCGCGGACGACCACGGTGCGCAAGACCAAGGCGCTGATCGCCGCGCGCTCGATCTTGTTCGAGCAAGGCGCGGATCACTTCGCGCTCCTCGGTGTTCCGTTCGACGCGCCGCTCGATATCGTACGCACGACCTACTTGAACCTCAGCCGGCAGCTCCATCCCGACAAGCTCGCCGAGCTCGGCGTCGAGGATACCGGTGGGATCGCGGGCAAGCTGTTCGCGCAGATGGGCCTCGCGTTCGCGGTGCTGACGGACAACACGCGCCGCACCGAGTACATGGCGAGCCTGCTGCGTCCGGACGTCGCGCTGCCTCCAGCTGCGCCGCCACCGCCGGTCGCGCGGACGAAGACCTCCGAGGAGGTTCTCGGCGAGGCGCTCGAGGCGTTCAAGCGCGGTGAGAGCGCACTGCGCCGCGACGAGCCGATCGAAGCGTGCCTCGCGTTCGCGAAAGCCGTCGAGCTCCAGCCGAACAACGCGGACTACGTCGGCCTCCTCGGCTGGGCGCAGTTCTGCGCGGCCACGGACAAAGCGACCGCGGCCGTGAAGACGCGGCAAGCCCTCGACAAGATGATCCAGAAGTCGGACAAGCCGGTTCGCGGCCGGTTCCTCCTCGGACGCGTCGAGCGCATGCTCGGCCGCGATCGCGAGGCGAGGTATCACTTCGAGCAAGTGATCGATCTGCAGCCGAATCACCAGGAAGCGCAGAGCGAGATCCGCGCGATCGATCTGCGCGCGAAGACGAAGCGCTAACGACGCAGGCGCTGCACCAGGAGCGCGACCGCGAAGCCGGCGCTGTGGATCATGATGATCGTGGCGCTCGTCGGCGTGTCGAGATGGAAGCTCGCGACGAGACCCGCGAACGATCCGACGATGCCGATCGCCACGGCGAGGATCGTGGTGCGAGCGAGCGAGTGACCGATCAGGCGCGCAGTCGCCGCCGGGATGATCACGAAACTCGAGACCAGCACGACCCCGACGGTCTTCACCGCGACCACGACGACCACGGCGGTCTCGACCAACAGCAAGTACTCGAGCACCGCGACGGGGATCCCGGAGAGGCGGGCGAGCTCGGGATCGAAGATCGCGTAGGCGAGTCGCGACCACAGGGCAGCGGTCACGACGAGGCTCACGACGGAGACGATGACCACGACCTTCAGCACCTCGGGTGTCACGGCGAGCATGCTGCCGAACAAGAGGCTCTCGACGTCGACTTGACGATCGTGCGCCGTACGCAGGCCGAGGAACAACACGCCGAGCGCGAAGCTGAACGAGAAGAACACGCCGGTCGCGACGTCGCCGCGCAGCTGTGTTCGCCGCAGCACGAAGCCGATACCGAGCGCGATCGTCGCGGTGAACGGAATCGCGATCCACACGGCGTGCTCGACCGAGGCCCCCATGAACAGGCCGATCGCGATACCGCCGAACGCGGCGTGCGCGAGGCCATCACCGAGAAACGCGAGGCCGCGCTGGACGATGAACACGCCGATCACCGCACACACCGCGGACACGGCGAGGCCCGCGATCAGTGCGCGCTGCATGAACTCGAAAGAGAATGGTTCGAACAGGCCCACGGTTACTCCTCGTCGGGCGCGTGTGCGTGGTGGTCGCGCGCCTGGAAGGCGATCGCGGTGAGCGACGATTGGCCGAGGAGCTCGTCCGGTAAGCCCCAGCACAACAGCTTGCCGGCCTCGATGTACACGATGCGCTCGGCCGTCTGCGCGACCGCGGCGAGGTTGTGCGTCACGAGGATCGCGGCGAGCTCGTCGGAGCGCGAGATGCTCGTCATCAGCTCGAGCAGCTCGGCGCGCCCGCGCGCGTCGACACCCGCGGTGGGCTCGTCGAGGATCACCAGCGTCGGATCCGTGATCAGCGCGCGCGCGAGGAACACGCGTTGGGTCTCGCCGCCCGAGAGCCCCGCGAGCGGTTTGTCGATCAGCCGCTTGCCGCCGATCTTGTCGAGCACCACCTTGGCCTTCTCGCGTTCATGCTCGCGGATGCGCACGGGCCACTTCTTGCGCAGCGCCGCGACGATGAGATCCACCGCGCGCGCCGGGAAGTCGCGATCGAACCCCTTGCGCTGCGGCACGTAGCCGATCTTGTGGTGCGCTTCGTCGACGCTCTGGCCGCCGATGCGGATCTTCCCCGCGGTCGTCGGTAACAGACCGAGGATCGCCTTGAGCAGCGTGCTCTTCCCTGCCCCGTTGGGCCCGCATAGACAGACGAACTCGCCCTTGGGGATCCAGAAGCTGATGTCGTCGATGATCGTGCGCCCGCGGATCGCGATGGTCACGTCCTCGACATCGAGGACGTGCGTCAGGCTCGGATCCGGTCGCGTCTGTTGCAGCTGCTGCGCGTTCGCCCGCCGCTGCACCGAGACGACCGGCGGCATCGATTCCATCGGGTCGCTCACTTCAGGACTTTCTCCAGCTGGTCGGTGTTCCACAGCAGCAGCGACTCGTACGTGTCACGACCCGGGACGCCGCCGACGGGATCGAGCTCGCCGAGCGGGATGCCTGCCTCCTTCGCGATCATCTCGCCCGGGCCCTTTTCGAGCTGCGGCTCGGTGAACAGCGCCGCGGCCTTCGAGCTCTTCACGGCGCCGATCACCTCGGCGATGTACGCCGCGGTCGGCTCCTTGCCCGCGATCGGCTCGACGACCGCGGCGATGCGAACGCCATAGCGCTTCGCGAAGTACGACATCGATCCGTGGAACGTCACGATCGTGTGCTTGGACCACGCCTTGCTCCGCGCCGCGATCGCGGTGTCGACCTGCTTGAGGGCCGCCTTCAGCGTGTCGCCGTTCTTGGCGAACGTGTCCTTGCCGGCAGGATCGACGGCGGTGAGCTCGGCGACGACCTGATCGACAACGCCGGTCATGCGATCGGGGTCCATCCACACGTGCGGATCGGGGGCGCCCTTCTCGTGCTCGTGGTGTTCCCCGTGCTCGTCGTGGTGCTCGCCCGGCTTGCCCTCGTCGTGGTGCTCGCCCGGCTTGCCTTCGTCGTGGTGCTCGCCCTCGTGCTCGTCGTGATCGCCGTGCGCTTCTTCTTCGCCGATCGGCTCGACGTCGATCGGCATGGTCGAGACCTTGTCGCCGATGCGCACGATCTTCGCGCCGCCCGCGGACTTCATGATGTTCTCGACCCAGCCGTCCATGTCGAGGCCGATGGCGAGTCCGAGCTTGGCACCCTCGAGTCGCGCGATCTCCTTCGGCGTCGGATCGTAGCCGTGCTCCGACTTCCCCGGAGGCAGCACCAGCATCACCTCGACGCGGTCGCCGCCGACACGACGGGCGACGTCGTAGAGCGGAAAGATCGAAGCGGCGACCTTGGGCTTGCCGCTGCTCGCGGCCTTCTTGCCGCAACCACCCGCGAGAGCCAGCCCGACCGCCGCTACGAGAATGCTCGTCCTCACCATGAGGACCACACTAACCGAGGATCGAGCTGGTTCGCTGGCTACGCAGGCTTCTTCGCGATGTGGAGGTGCCGGTGCGTCGCGCCGATGCACTTGTCCATCACGACCGTCAAGCCGCCTGCCTTCGCGCGCGACGCGGCGTCTTCGCTCGTCACGCCGAGCTGCAGCCACAGCGCCTTCGCGCCGATCGCCATGGCTTCGTCGGCGATGCCGGGCGTGTCCTCGCTCTTGCGGAAGACGTCGACGATCTCGACCTTCTCCGGAATGTCGGCGAGCGCCGCGTACGCCTTCTGCCCGAGGATCTCGGTCTCCTTCGGGTTCACCGGGATGACGTGATAGCCGGCATCGAGCAGCTGCTTCATGATGACGTGCGAGGTGCGATCGGGATTGCTCGACGCGCCGACCATCGCGATCGTCTTTGCCTCGACGAGGAGCGAGCGCAGATCGTCGTCGCTGGGGTTCTCGTGCATGGGTCGGTTATCCCACGCGAGCGCTGCGGGTGATCTCGCCCATGCGCCCAGATCGAAAGTCGCGGACGGCTTGCATCAGCTCGAGCTCGGTGTTCATCACGAACGGGCCATAGCGCGCGACGGGCTCCTTCAACGGGACGCCCGCGAGGAGCAGCAGGCGTGCGTTCGTGCTCGCCGACAGCCGGACCGCATCGCCCGCACCGAGGATCGCGAGCTGGCCGTCGCGAACGTTCCGAGTCCCGACGTCTGCGATGCCCTGGAACACGTAGGCGAGCACCTGATGATCGGCGGGGATGGGGATCGTGACGTCCGCGCCGGGCGACAAGATCCAGTCCTGATACACGATCGGTGTCAGCGTCTCGATCACCGCCTTCGCGCCGAGCGCTTCACCGGCGATGACGTTGACGTGCGCCTTGCCGTCGGAGGAGACGCCGTGCGGAATGCGCGCGGCCGGCACCTCTTGGTACCGCGGCTGCGTCATCTTGAGCTTCGCCGGCAGGTTGACCCAGATCTGGAATCCGTGGACCCGACCGCCGCTCTTCATCAGCGTGCGCGACGGCATCTCGGAGTGCACGATGCCCGCGCCCGCGGTCATCCACTGGACGTCGCCCACGCGGAGCTGACCTTTGTGGCCCGCGGAGTCCTCGTGCTCCATCTCGCCTTCGAGGATGTAGCTGACGGTCTCGAACCCGCGATGAGGATGGTCGGGAGCGCCGATCGCCTCGCCGGGTGGGTAGTCGATCGGTCCGAGCTCGTCGATCAGCAGGAACGGATCGATATGATCGACGCCCTGCGTCGGGACGGGACGGCGCACGATGAAGCCGGCGCCCTCTTCCTGGCGATGAGCCGTGATGACTCTCGTCGCATCTCGAATCTGCATGGCCGCACCATAGTCACGCAGTCGTTGCGCGCCATCGCACGAGACGCGAAACAGTCTATGCCACCGCCTGCTCGAGCTCGGTCATCGACTCGCCGCAGTACACCGCGAGGCGCTGCAGATGCGGCACCGAGTCACGGCAGCCGGTGAAGCCGAAGCACACGCGGCCCGCGTAGCTGTTGCACGTGATGTTGAGCGCCTGGCCGTGGACCGGAATCGACATCGGATAGCTCGCTTCGAGCCGCGCGCCGCGGAAGTACCGCGGCTCCTCGGGGCCCGGCACGTTCGAGATCACGACGTTGAACGTGGGTTTGAACGCGCCCGCGGTCCACGGGATCATCTGCACCATCGCCGGCGCGCAGAGGAGCGCGCTGTACTGGAGGATCGCGGCCTTCGTCATGCCCTGGAGCTGGCGCTTCGCGTTCGTCGTCGATGCGATGATCATGCGTATCCGCTCGCCCGGATCGTGAACGTCGGTAGCGAGTGACGTGAGGATCGCGCCGACCGAGTTGCCACCGCCTTCGTCATCCTTCGCGCGAACGCTGACCGGCACCATCGCGATCAGCGGCTGCGACGGTAGTGCATCGAGCTCCACGAGATAGCGACGCAAGCTGCCCGCACACAGCGCGAGGATCACGTCGTTGATCGTTCCGTTGGCTTTGCGCGCGATGTCCTTCACGCGCGAGAACGCGAAGTTCTGGGTCGCGAACCGACGCGAGCGTCCGATGCGCGCGTTCAAGATGCACTTCGGCGCCGAGCGCGGCGTGACGAGCTCGTGATCCTTCGCGCGCGAGCTGCGCACGACGTTCATCACCGCGCGGCCGACGACCTTGCTCGCGCCGTACTGCGAGCGGAACGCGTCGAGGAACTCCTGGAAGTGGATGCCCACGACCTCGGCCTTCTCGCCATCCTTGACCACGCGCGCCGGACGCTCCTGCGAGAAGAACAGCGGCCGCGCGCGATCCTCGGCATCCTTCGACAGCGAATTCGACAGCACGCGCATCGCGGAGAACCCGTCGACGAGCGAGTGGTGAACCTTCACGTACAACGCGAAGCGTCCGCCTTCGAGGCCCTCGATGAGGTGCACTTCCCACGGCGGGCGATGGAAGTCGATCGGATAGCTGTGCAGTCGCGATACGAGGATGCCGAGCTCGCGCTCGTCGCCTGGCGTGGGCAGCGCGGAGCGCCGCACGTGGTACTCGCGATCGACGTCGTCGACCTCCACCCACGCGGCGAGCGGATTGCGCAGCATGTCGGGCGTCTTCAGCGTGCGATTCCACGGCGAACACACCGGTGCTTCGCGGATCTCGTCCATCAGATCGCGCAGGTGATCGGGAGGCGTACCGGGTGCCGGCGTGAACGGCATCATGCCGGCGACGTGGAACATCGTCTCCCGCGTCTCGCCGTAGAGGAACATCGCGTCGCTCGGTGACAAGCGCTTCGTACCCACGGACCGAGGGTACCGTGAGATGATCGTCGGATGCGAACCTGGGGACTCGCCTTCGTTCTCCTGTGCGCCTGCGGTGACAGTGGTGGTGGCACCGCCGGCGACGATCAGCCCGGCAGCGATGGCGGCGGGAGCAACGCGACGCTCCGCGATCGACAACGTCAGCTCGCGATCGATCTTCGCGGCAGCGGCAACTTCATGATCGGCATCGGGAACGACAACAGCGGTCCCTACGATCACCAGATCCCGATCGATCTCCACTACGCGTACCTCGCCGGCTACGGCGACCGCACCGGGTGGCCGACGTGGAACGCGGGCGGCGACTATCCGAAGTTCTTCGCGCAGACCGCCGATGCCCACGGCGTCACGCCGATGTTCACGTACTACATGCTCGCGCTGGAGCTCGAGAACACCAACGATGGCGTCCTTCAAGATGCGACGCGCATGCACCAGTACCTCGCGGACATGCGCCTCCTGTTCCAGAAGATCGCGGCGACGGGCAAGCCCGCGGCGGTGAACATCGAGCCGGACTTCTTCGGCTACTTGATGCATCGCCGCGACGACGGTGCCGCACCCGACACGCTCGTCACGCGCGTGCATCACGCGGACATGCCCGAGTGCGCGTCGCTGCCCGAGACGGCGATCGGCTTCACGAAGTGCATCATCGCGATCGCCCGCGCGGAAGCGCCGAAGGCGCGCATCGGCTTCCACGCGTCGCAGTGGGGCGCGTACTTCGATCCACTCGACCCGAACGCCGATGTCGACGCGTCCGGCATCGAAGTCGCTCGCTTCCTGCGCCTGATGGGCGGCGACGACACCGACTTCATCTCCGTCGAGACGCTCGATCGCGACGCCGGGTTCTGGGAGACGAGCGGCGGCGGCCAGACCTGCTCGATCACGAACGGCTCGCGCGGCGCCGTGTACTGGCAACCCGACGGCGCGGGGCTCCCGAACGGCGCACAGCATCTGCGCTGGGTGAAGGCGCTGACCACCGAGCTACAACGTCCGGCGATCGAGTGGCAAACGCCGCTCGGCCGGCCATCGACGACGTGCGGCGGCACGAACGAACACTGGCGTGACAATCGCGTCGAGTACTTCTTCGGCCACATCCCCGAGCTCGTCGACAGCGGCGTGGCCGCGATCACGTTCGGCACGGGCGCCGGTGGGCAGACCAACCTCGCAACGGATGGTGATCAGCTCAAGCAGAAGGCTGCCGCGTACATGGCCGCGCCAGTCGCGCTGTAGCTATGATCGGGGTGATGAGGTGGCCCGTCGCGGCATCGATCGCGCTCGCGTGTGCGGGCTGCGACGTCGGGTACGGACTGCATCGTGACGACGCCGGGATCGATGCCGCGGACGCGACGACCAGCGACGGCCCCATGCCGTACGAGTGCAACACGATCGCGACGCTGAACGATCGGTTCGACACCGACGAGCTCGCGACGTGGTGGCCCGACTCGTTCGGCGGAACCGGCTCGATCAGCGTGAGCAACGGACGGGTCGTCCTCGATACCGTCACGGAGAACAGCTACGCCACGCTCGACAGCCGGTACTACTACGACATCCGCGATCGCGCGTTCACGCTCGCGATAACCGACGACGGCAACGTGCCCGCGAGCTCCTATGTCAACGTCGCGCTGTTCGCCGACACACCCGATCGCTCGCTCACCATCCAGCGGACCATGGGCAAGCTGCGGTTCCTGGTGCACGACGGGCTCTCCGACTCGGTCGTCACGGAGGTCCCGTACAGCGCCGCACAGCACGCGTATCTGCGGATCTCGGTCACCGCGTCGAGCGTCGCGTTCTCGACATCGGCAGACGGCGTGGCCTTCGTCGTCCAAGGCTCGCGACCGTTGACCGGCATGCACTTCGTCCGCGCGACCGTGCAGGTGCATCGGCCGACCGGAGCCGTGCCGTTCGTCGTCTATGTCGACGAGGTCGGGGACGGGGGCCCGCGGAGTCCCGCCTGCCCGTTCGACGCGCTTCGCGATGACTTCTCGACGGGAACGCTCGATCCGCAGTGGGCTCGCTCGAACGCGATCTTCGGGCAGGTCCAGGTCGACAGCGGTACGCTTCTCGCGATCACGAACGGAGTCCCGTCGGGCAACACCGCAGACGTCGCGCTCCGCTCCGCATCGGCGTTCGACCTCGAGGGGCACGCGGTGACGATCGAGATCCCGCAGATGATCATGAACAGCGTCCAGAAGCAGGTGAAGGTGAACGTGTTCGCCGTCACCGGGGACACGGTCGGGTTCCAGCAGCAAAACGGAATGCTGTCGCTATCCGCACAACGGGGGACCACGACGCTGAACCCGTACACCGGCCCGTACTCCGCGACCACGATGCGCTGGTGGCGGATCCGCAACGCGGCGGGAACGACGTACTGGGACGTGTCGCCGGATGGCGTCGCGTGGACGGAGCTGTCGTCGACCACGGCGCTCGTCGGGCTCGATCGAGCGTCGCTCGACGTGCGTGTCTACTCCGCGGCGAGCGACGAGGACCGCGCGCGGTTCGACAACATCAACGCGACGCCTTAGTCGTAGAGGCGCACGAGCGGTTCGCCGAACAGCTCGGCCCACAGATTCGCTGCGGCGCTACGCAGCTCCGCGGTCGTGCGCTGCGCGAGCGGACCTGCGAGCAGCGCGAGGCGATCGCGATCGACCTCGCCGTTGCGAATGATCGGCCCGGCCTGTGTGACGCCGAGCTTGCGCGCGAGGCCCTCGATCACCACGACCGCGACGAACGTCTCTTCGCGACGAGAGCCCTTGTGAAAGCCGTGACGCGCGAGGTTCCACAACGTGAGCTGCGGCAACCACGTGTCGCTCGCGATCTGCGAGAGATAGGCGGACAGCTCGTAGCGCGTGCGGATCGCGAAGGGATCGTTCTTCTTGTCGCCGAGGCGGGTCGACAGCTCGGGCGGATACGGCAATGCGACGTCGTGATCGAGCTTGTGCTGCGCCTCGTGATGCCGCACCGACGACACGATCAGCTCGCGCGTTCGCAGCGCGGCCTGCTCGGGATCTTGCGCGGCGGTGTACAGCGCCGCGAGGAGCTCGCGGCGAATGCCGAACGCCGCCGACGCCGCGACCTCGCGACCCCGCGTCGTGTACACCCAGTTGTCGTCGCCGACGGGGAACGTCGCCCCGGCGAGCACCGGCAGGATCTGCGTCGACACCTTCGACTCGACGGAATCGAGGAGCACGATCGGATCGTCGAGCTCGTCCTGCTTCATACCGAGCATCGCCGCGCCCGCGTCGGTCGGATCGAGGCGGCGCGCTTCGAACACGCGGACCGGCTCGCGATCGTTGGCGCGCACGAACGCCACGCGCTCGATGCGATACGAGTAGATCCCCGCACGACGGCGCGGATGCGGATCGCTCACGATCTCGGGATCGATGTAGTAGCCGAGCTCGGCCGCGGCGAGCTGATCGGACACCACGTCGAAGCGTGCGCGCAGATCGCGAGAGACATCGGCGTACCCGCGATCGCCGGGGACCATGCCCATCCAGCGCTCGTAGATGTCGAGCATCCGCTTCCACGCGATCGCGAGCGTCGGACCGTGCGCCGAGAACGCGGCATCGTCGCGCAGGATCTGCAGCATCTGATCGCGCGCACCGGTCTCGACCGGGCCCTTGCGCGTCATCTCGGACATCGCGACGAGCTTCGGCAACTGCGTCGCGAGGACGATCTCGATCTCCTTGTCGCGTCGCGGAGCGCCGCCGTCGCGGAACACGCCGACCGCGGGTGGTGGTGTCGGGCGCGTGTAGGCGTCCTCGCCGCTGGGCGACTGGATCGTCATCACCGTCGCCGCACCGAAGGTGGTCGCGGTCGCGGTCGCGAGCATCGCGGTGATCACGGTCGCGAGCGGAAAGCGCATCGGCGCGCGCACCGCCGCTTGCCCGTACGCCGCCGCCACGCGCGCGTGATCCGTCAACGTTTCGGGCTCGGCGCGGACGATCAGCGCGGCCGCCCGCAGCCAATGACGGACGGCTTCCTTGTCCTCGAAGTCGGCGGTCCCGGTGGCGATCGCGGCCTCGAGCAGCGCCTTCTCGAGCCGCCTCCGCGCCGGGCCGCGCAAGATCCACTCGATGTTCTCGAGGGCGGACCGCGCGGCTTCGTCGTCGCCGGCCTCCACACCAATAGCGAGTGCGGCCAGCACGTGGCGACGAATCACGAGGCTACGACACCCCGTCCCCGGTTCGGTTCCCGCTTTGTCATGCTAGGTTCCGCCCGTTATGGGCCGCGCCTTCGAGAAACGAAAGCACACGATCTTCGCGCGCATGGACCGCGTCGGTAAGCAGTTTGCCAAGATCGGCAAGGACATCGCGATCGCCGTCAAATCCGGCGGAACGAGCCCCGATGGCAACCCTGCCCTGCGCCGTGCCATCCAGAACGCGCGCGCGCTCAACATGCCCAAGGACAAGGTCGACGCCGCGATCAAGAAGGCCAGTGGCCAGGGTGCGGCCGACTACGACACGGTCATCTATGAAGGCTACGCGCCCCACGGCGTCGCGGTCATCGTCGAGACCGCCACGGACAACGTCACGCGCACCGTCGCGAACGTCCGCGCGAACTTCAAGCACAACGGCGGCAACATGGGCACGACCGGCTCGGTCTCGTTCATGTTCCAGAAGCAGGCCGCGTTCCGGGTCTCGCCGGAGGGCATCGATCGCGATTCGCTCGAGCTCGAGTTGATCGATCACGGTCTCGTCGCGCTCGAGGATGGCGAGAGCGAAAAAGGCGAGAAGCAGCTCGTGATCCGTTGCCAGTTCGCCGATTTCGGCGCGATGCAGACCGCACTCGAGGCGCGGAAGATCGCGATCATCTCGAGCGGCTCGGAGTACGTGGCGCAGACGCTGACCGAGCTCCCCGACGACAAGGTCGACGAAGTGCTCAAGCTCGTCGCCGCGATGGAAGAAGACGACGACGTCCAGAACGTCTACACGACGCTCGCGTGACTAGCGCTGCGTGGTCAGCGCCTTGACGCGCAGCTCGTCGATCGCGGTCTGGCAGGTCTCGCGGACCGGGTAGCTGACCCACATTTCGCTGCCGCGGCGGCGCGACGGATCCACGTCCTTCGCCGGATCGCTCGCCGCCATCACCTTCATCTGCGGAAGCAGCGCGGTGTTTCCCATCAGCGACATCAGAGTGCACGCGCGGCTGCGCAGCTCGGGCGTCTTCGCGGTCACGAGCGCACGCGCCGCGCGCACGCCTTCCTCGGAGCAGCCCTTGCGCGCGTAGAACCCGAGGAGGAACGAGCGCACGTTGTTGTTGTCCGCGGCGGCTTCTTCGAACGCCTTGCAGTCAGTCGCCGTCTTCGATGCGATGAGCCAGTTGTAGGTCGCGCGCGCTTCGAAGTCCTCGAGGTCGCCGGCGGTCATCGCGACACGGAATGCCTCGTAGAGCGGGCGGCCCTTCTTCTCGAGCGCGACGAGGCGACGACCCCACTGATCTTCGTCATCGCGGGTCAGCTTGCGGAACCGCGTGCTGAACACCTTCGCGCTCGTGCAGTCCGCGGCCTTCGCGAGCAGCGCCTCTGCGATCGCTTCGCGCTTGTCGGCCGGCGCGACGTTCCCGAAGTTGACCATCGTGCTCGGCTGCCACTCCTCGCCCTTCATGTTGGTCGCGGTGACCGGACGCGGCTGGAACGCGGCTTCGAACGCCGTGCAGTCGGCGGTCGCGAGTAGCGAGATGCGCAGGTCGACGAACTTGGCCGTCGCGAGCTCGCGGTTACGGAGGAAGGTGGCCGCGGTCGTCCACTCCTCGAGCGAGATCGCGTCCTTCGCGTTGTACGCCGCGTTGATCTGGTCCTGCTCGCTCTGGCTCTGCCGGCGGCTCTCGCGGAGGGTCGCGCAGCCCGTCACAGCCCCCGCCAACAGCCCTAACACCATGTATTTGCGCAACATGCGCAGCCTCTTAGCAAAGCCAGATTGGTCCGTCCACACAAAACTCGGCCGGTTCATGTGGGTTCCGGACGTATCGCCGCGCGAACCGTCGCACCCCGTTCGCTGATCGCCAGCCGTCAGCGTGCCGTTTCGCGCCACGACGGAATCTCGGCAGCGCCGGGCCGATACTCGTCGACGAACAACGCGACCATCGCGACCCGCTTCAAGTCGAGCTTGTTCGTGATCCCTGCAGGTCTCGAACCTGCGGCCTACGCTTTAGGAAAGCGCCGCTCTGATCCAACTGAGCTAAGGGATCGGGGCTCGAAATGTGCCCGACCGTGAGGGCTGTGGCAAGGCGGCTCTGCGGTCGCGTGGTCAGCGTCGACACGAATGTCGGGCAACCCGAACCTCGTGTTCGGCACGACGACGGACTTCTCGATCGCCGCGACGCTCAGCGAGCGATGGCGAGCCCGCGCGCGGTCCAGTCGAGCATTCCACCGCGAAGCGACGCGATCTGCGTGAAGCCCGCTGCGAGGAGCGCTTGGGTCGCTTTCGCGGAGCGACCACCCGAGCGACACACGACGATCGTCGGGCGATCGCGAGGCGCGGAGTCGAGCGCGCTGGGGATCGTCGCCAGTGGAGCGAGCGTCGCGCCTGCGATGTGACCGAGCTCGCCGGTGAACTCGTCGGGCTCGCGCACGTCCACGAGGGCCACGTGATCGCGGTTCGCGGCGAGCCAGCCGGCATCGACTTCGGGCACGCCGGACGAGCTGATCTCGACGCCGCCCCACTGCGGCGCGGCGACTCGCGGCTTGTCGATGCCGCATTGGACATTGCGAGGCAGCGCGGCGTCGATCTGTTTCGGATACGGGAGATTCAATCCACCCATGATCGCGACGAACTCCTCTTCGCTGCGATCGCCGCCGAGTCGCGGGTTGTGAAGCTTCTCCTCGCCGACCGAGGTCGCGGTGCGGCCCTTGTAGTCGTGCGCGGGAAAGATCAGCGTCGAGTCCGGAAGCGAGAACACCTTGTCGTGCACCGAGTGGTACAGCGCGTGTGCATCGCCCTGTTGGAAGTCCGTGCGTCCGCAACCGCGGATCAGCACGGCGTCGCCGGTGAATGCCATCGTCTCGTCGTCGGTGACGTACGTGACACAGCCCGACGTGTGGCCCGGAGTCTCTCTCACCACGAGGCCGTAGCGTCCGTACCGGACCTCGTCGCCGTCCTTGACGAGGACGTCCGCGCATCCGACGCCGGCGCGCTCGGACAGCACCGTCTGCGCCCCGCGCCGCGCGCGAAGCGTTCCCGCCGCGGTGACGTGATCGGCGTGCACGTGCGTGTCGAGGGCGTAGCGCAGCGTCAGGCCGAGCTCGTCGAGGAGTGAGAGATCGCGTTCCACTTGGTCGATCACCGGATCGATGAGGACCGCGTCGCGCGTGGTCTCGTCGGCCAAGAGGTACGTGTACGTGGAGGACGTGGGATCGAAGAGCTGGCGAAACAACATGACGGACTCCTTCAGTCGGTTCCGACGGCGATCGCCGCGGTAGTGGAAGGTGCGCTCGGCGTGCGTCGCGATCGCGTGGACACACCGATCGCGAGGAGAATCGTGGCGAGCACCGGCCCGAACACCCAAGGCCAATGAACGGCGAGGTCGACCTGGTACCCGAGCGCACGCGGAAGCTCCTGGCCGAGCACGAACACCGCCATGACGACGATGAACCACCCGAACAGTCCCTGTAGCCGCGACGCGGGAATCTTGCCGGCGACCCAGCCGCCGAGGAGGCTGCCGATCACGGCCATGACGGCGACGGACACGATGATCTTCGGATCGAGAGAGACATCGCCGGCGGAGCCCGCGAACGCCGCGAATGACTTCATCGCGATCACGAGGAGCGATGTTCCGATCGCCTCTGCGATCGGCAGCCCACCGAGAAGGACGAGCGCGGGCACCACGAGGAAGCCACCCCCGGCGCCGACGAGCCCCGTGACCGCGCCGACGACGAGTCCCTCGATCAGGATCACGCCGAGGCTCGCGCGTTGTTTGCGCGCAGCATCTGCGGGCGACGCTTTCTTGCGCAGCATCGCGACCGCGGTGACGAACATCATGATACCGAACGCCGCCATCAGGATCGCGGACGGGATGTACTTGGCGACGCGCCCGGCGGCATAGGCACCGGCCATCGCCGAGGCACCGAAGATGGCGCCAGTACGCCACTGGACGCGACCCGCACGCGCGTGGGGGATCAGTGCGGCGAGGCTCGTGGTCCCGACGACGGCGAGCGACGCAGCGATCGCCGAGTGCGTCTCTACGCCGATCACGTAGTGGATGACGGGAACCGTGAGGATCGAGCCACCACCCCCGAGCAAGCCTAGGGAGAGCCCGATGAAGATGGACAGCGCGAGCCCGACGAACAGCATGCTGCTCGAACGAGCAAGCAGTGCGCCAGTCGTACGTCGCTGTTCTCGTTCGACTCCGGCGGTGATGCGAACGATCGGAGCCCGGTTGTTTCGCAGAGGCCGTTTCATTTCGTTTCGTCGCGCCGACCAGTCCTGCGAACGCTGACTCCGTCGGCGCGGCATGTCAGCTGCAGCGAGCACCGGGATGCGCATCGAGGTCGTCGGCGTCGCGTTCGTGATCCTGAGCAGCTGTCGGGGCCCGGTGGAGTGTCCAGAAGAACCCGCGCCCGCCTCCCCGTTCAAGAAGTACGACGAGGCGACCGTTCCGAAGAGTCCGCTCGGCGACGCGATCAGACGCGGCCGCACGATCGTCACGCGGACCTATGAAGAGCTTCCCGATCATGTCGGGAACCAACTGCATTGTTCGAGTTGTCACCTCGATGGTGGCACCGTCGCGAACGCGGGCCCGTGGATCGGTCTTCCCGGCGTGTTCCCCGAGTACCGAGCACGCAGCGGGCGGGTCGACACGCTCGCCAATCGAATCAACGACTGCTTCGAACGAAGCATGAACGGAGTCGCGCTCGATCCGAGAAGCGAAGACATGGCGGCGATCCAGGCGTACATGAGCTTCCTCTCCCGCGGCGTCGAGAGTGGCGCAGCGCTCGCGGGGCGTGGCTTCAAGCGCATCGAGCCACCGCCCGTACCCGACCCCGCCCACGGCGAGCAGGTCTATCAGAAGACGTGCATCGCGTGTCACGGTCCCGAGGGCGCGGGACTGCAAGCCAAGGGCGCCTACGTGTATCCGCCGCTGTGGGGTGATCACGCGTTCAACATCGGCGCGGGCATGGCGCGCCTCGACACCGCGGCGGCGTTCGTGCGCCACAACATGCCGCTCGGCGCCGGCGGAACGCTGAGCGATCAGGATGCGTACGACGTCGCCGCGTTCGTCATCGCGAAGCCGCGACCCGACTTCGCACGCAAGTCCGAGGACTGGCCCAAGGGTGGCAAACCGCGCGATGCGAGGTACTGATGCGATCGCTCGCCGTTCTCGCGATCCTGTTCGCCGCGACACCGGTCGCCGCCGACGAAGCGCCGCCCGCCGACATCGCTGCGCTTCCTGCGGCGACGACTCCGCCGGAGCGTCCGCCGGGCTTCGAGATCCACGGCCTCGTCGTCCCGTGGTGGACGCCGTGGTCGCAGGAGTCACCGCTCGCCGCCACCGATGCGTGGCGATTGCGGTTCGCGGTGCTGCGCGTCGATGCACGACCGACCAAAGGGCTCTCGGTGATCGTGCGGCTCGGTTTCATGCTGCCGGGCTCCCCGCTCCTCGACGCGGCGGCGACCTACTACCCCACCCCGTGGATCGGGGTCACGTTCGGCCAGTTTCGCCTCCCGCTCGGTGCGGCAGCGACAACCCTCGCACCGCAGCTCGTGATGCTCGACCGGCCGACGTACGTGTACGCGATGACCAAGCTCGCGTTCCGTGACGTCGGCGTCATGGTGCACGGTCCACCGGAGGGCAACGCGGGCGTGCACTATCGCGTCGCATTCGCATCGGGTGGCGGCCGCGGTGCGGGAGAGTCGCGTGCACCGAGCGAGCACGCCTACCTCGTCGCCGCGCGCTTGATGTTCGAGCGCAGCGATCGGGGCCGGCGAGTGCTCGTCGGTGCGAGCGGCGCGGCGTCGCACGATCCGGCGATCGCGACGGGGAGTATGGCAAGCGACGCGGCTGCGGCGGCGGGTGTCCTCGGACGGACGCTCGCTCCGATCGGCCTTCCGCGGACCACGCTGCTCGCCGGCGCGGACGCATCGCTCTCGCTCGGTGCCTGGTGGCTGCAGGCCGAGGTGATGTACCTGCGTTCGCGCGCGACGGATGACTCCGTGACGAAGCAGGCGCTCGGCGCGAGCCTCGAGCTCGCGTGGACCACGCCGCTCTGCATCGGGAATCATACGGTGCAGCTCGCCGTGCGCGACGAGTGGTTCGATCCGGATCGCGATGCCGGCTCGAACGAGCGCGACATTCTCGGCGTCGGCGTCAACGTGGCACGCGGTCGCTTGCGCTGGTCGGCGTTCGGCAACCTCGCGTGGATCGAGAGCCCTGCGACGGGCGACTACGATACGGCGGCCGAGATCACGTTCCGTGCCGTCGCCGCGTTCTGAGCGGTGAAACGAAATGAACGCCTGTTTCACGGGCGCACTCGACTCGCATCGTTTCAGGGTGCTCGCGGAGGCACGGAGCGCCGCGCGCTTACGTCTGGCACTCGCTCTGCACTACGTCTCGGCATGACCACGTTTCGAGAGATCAGCCCGGCCGACGCATATTCTGCGCGCTCGAAGGCCCGACTCGTCGACGTCCGCGAGCCCCACGAGCTCGTCGGCGAGCTCGGTCGAATTCCGGGCTCGGAGAGTGTTCCGTTGGCGACGTTGCCGTCCGTGGCGAAGACCTGGGATCGATCCTCCGAGATCGTCTTGGTGTGTCGCTCCGGCGGACGCTCGACGAACGCCGCGATGCTCCTGGTCCAGGCGGGCTTCGGGCGCGTGGCCAACATGACGGGAGGAATGATCGCGTACAACGCGGCCGGCCTCCCCATCACCCGGTGAAGAGAGGTTCCCATGGCGACCGAAATCGAGACCTTCTACGACGAGCGCACCAACACCCTGACCTTCGTGGTGTTCGATCCCGCGACGCGCGACGCGGTCGTGATCGACCCCGTGCTCGACTACGACCCGACGAACGGAGCGACGTGGACGGAGTCCGTCGATCGCGCCGCTGCGTTCATCGCGGGACGCGAGCTTCGCTTGCACTACGTCCTCGAAACGCACGCGCACGCGGATCACTTGTCGGGTTCGCAGATTCTTCGTCGCAAGTTCGGCGCGAAGATCGCGATCGGCGAGCACATTCGCGAAGTACAGGAGACCTTCAAGCGGGTGTTCGACCTGCCGAACCTCTCGACCGACGGTAGCCAGTTCGATCGCCTACTCGTGGACGGCGAAGTGGTGCGTGCGGGATCGCTGTCGATCGAGGTGATCGCGACACCCGGCCACACGCCGGCCTGCGTGACCTTCAAGATCGGCGATGCGCTGTTCACCGGCGATGCGTTGTTCATGGACGACTACGGCACGGGGCGCTGCGACTTTCCTCGCGGAAGCGCCGAGGCAATGTACGACTCGATCCAGAAGCTCTACGCCCTGCCCGACTCCACCCGCGTCTATCCCGGCCACGACTACCAGCCGAACGGTCGCGAGGTGAAGTGGATGACGACGATCGGCGCATCGAAGGCACGCAACCCGCAGCTGTCGGCGAAGACGACGAAGGCCGAGTTCGTCGCGGCGCGCCATGCCCGCGACAAGATGCTCGCGGCCCCGCGGCTGCTCTACCCGAGCGTTCAGATCAACATCGACGCCGGCCGCATGCCGGCGCCACACGCCAACGGAGCTCGCTACCTCGTCGTGCCGCTCAAGGCCACGGACGAGACCGGTGCGCCGGCGAGCCGCACATGAACCCGGTGATCGCGTTCACGACCGATCTATCGGGTGACGATCGCGTCGCGTTCGTCCACGCGTGTGCCGTCGCTGCGGCGAGCGGCGCGCGCCTCGTGACGATCCACGCGAACGCACCCGAGGAGCGCGCGAGCGAGCTTCCCGATGCGGCGGTCTTCGCAGAGCGTTGGGGGCGGCCGATCGATCACCGCCGCGTGTGTCATGAATGCTGCGAGGACGTCACGGATACCCTGCTCGACGCGATCCGCGGCTTCGCGCCGCAGCTCGTGATCTGCGGGACCCACGCCCGCCGTGGCTTCTCGGCGCTCGTGCGTGGAAGCATCGCCACCGCGCTCGCGCGCAACGTGGACATGCCGGCGCTGATCATCCCGAACGACGCCGCTGGGTTTGTCGATGCGGCGACGGGACGCTTCACACTTCGCGAGCTGATCGTACCGGCAGGCTCGCGCGCAGAGGCGATCCGCGGGATCGCGGCGGCACGGTCACTCGCGTCGCTGATGAACCTCGCCGATGTTCCCATCGAAGTCGTTCACGCCGGTAGTGACGCGCTGGCGATCGAGGACCTCGGTATCGCCGTCGTTCGCAAGACGGGGCGCATCGAGTCCGCGATCGTTGCTGCTGCGCGCGAACGACCGGGTGCAGCGATCGTGATGGTCACGCACGGGCACGATGGCGTGCGAGACGTGCTCGCGGGATCGCATACCGAGCACGTGATCCGCGACGCTCACATGCCGGTGCTTTCGGTCCACGCCTGAAACGTCGGTTTCAACTCGTTTCGCCGTCGAGGTCAAGCGGCTGAAATCGCGCCGCGGCATACCGGGCACTACCGTTGCAAGGAGGGAGGACAATGGTGGTCCAAACGAGTAGAGAGGATCGGTTGCTCGCGACGATCGAGCGCATGGAGCGGCGGATCGAGCACATGGACGAGACGATCCATCGGCTCGAGGGTGCAGCCGCTGGCGTGCCGGCGGTGGTCGCGACGGTGACGGATATCGTCGACGGCGTGATCGCGCGGCTCGCGGAGCGAGGCTTCGACGTCGATCAGCGCATGCGCGCGCTACTCGCGGCCGCGGACCACCTCACCTCGCCGCGAGCGCTCGACGCGCTGGCCGCGGTGCTCCAGTCCGAGATCATGGCGCACCAGACCACGGAGGTCGTGGCGCGGATGGGCCGGGCGATCGTCCACGCCGAGCACGAAGCGATGCCCGTCGGCATCTGGGGCCTGATGCGGGCCCTCCGCGATCCGGAGGTGCAGCGCGCCGCCGGATTCCTCGTCGCGATGGCGCGTCGGTTCGGCGAAGAGCTTCGCCAGGTCCCGCAGCTGACGTCGGGAGGTGACTCGTGAGCACGAACCATCACGCGATCCTCGTCGTGGGCGGCGGAACCGCGGGCATCACCGTCGCCGCGCAGCTCCGTGCTCGTGGTGTCACCGACATCGCGATCCTCGAGCCATCGGAGAAGCACTACTACCAGCCGCTGTGGACGCTCGTCGGAGCAGGCGTGGTCACGAAGGAATCCACGGAGCGGCCGGAGGCGGACTACATCCCCGATGGCGTGACGTGGATCCGTGACGCCGTCGCTGCGTTCGAGCCCGACGCCAACGCGATCACCACGCGTGGCGGCACCCGACTTACCTACGATCAACTCGTCGTCGCCGTCGGGATCCAGCTCGACTGGCACAAGATCGACGGGCTCCCTGCCGCGCTCGGCACGAACGGAATCGTCTCCAACTACCGCTACGATCTGGTCGACTCCACGTGGCGCGAGCTCTCGGCGTTCCAGGGTGGCACGGCGATCTTCACGTTCCCGTCGACGCCGGTGAAGTGCGCGGGCGCGCCGCAGAAGATCATGTACCTCGCCGACGATCATCTTCGTCAGCGAGGTGTTCGCGACAAATCTCGCATCGTGTTCGCCTCCGCGGGCGCGAAGATCTTCGGCGTGGAGCACTACGCGCGGACGCTGCGCAAGGTGATCGAGCGCAAGGGGATCGAGACCCTGTTCCGCCACGACCTCGTCGCGGTCCGCCCCGACGCGAGAGAGGCCGTGTTCCGCCACTGCGACCAGGGCACCGAGGTCGTGCTCCACTACGATCTCCTTCACGTCGTGCCGCCGCAGTCCGCGCCGGACGTGGTCAAGCGCAGCGCGCTCGCGGACGCCGCCGGCTGGGTCGAGGTCGACAAGTACTCGCTCCGGCACGTGCGCTTCCCGAACGTGTTCGCGCTCGGCGACGTCTCGAGCTTGCCGACCTCGCGCACCGGCGCCGCGATCCGCAAGCAAGCACCGGTGCTCGTCGAGAACCTGCTCGCCGCGCGCGACGGGAAGCCGCTCGCGGCACGCTACGACGGCTACGCGTCGTGCCCTCTCGTGACGGGGTACGGGAAGCTCGTCCTCGCGGAGTTCGACTACGACGGCAAGCCCACCGAGTCGTTCCCGTTCGATCAGTCCCAGGAGCGCTACAGCATGTACGCGCTGAAACTGTACGGACTCCCCGAGCTGTACTGGAACGGCATGCTCCGCGGCCGGATGTAGCTCACACGTCGAGGCCGAGATCCCGCAAACGGCGCCACAGCGTCACGCGCGACATCCCCAACAAGCGGGCTGCGCGATCACGGTTTCCGCTCGTGCGCGCCAGAGCATCGCGGATCCGGCGAAGCTCGGGATTCTCGTCGGACGGAACGGGGACGTCTCGCACGTAGGTCTCGGGGCCGCCGCCGAGCAACGGCGACACGATCTCCGGCGGAAGATCGGCGAGCTGCAAGACGGGGCCTTCGCCGATCGCGAACGCGTAGGCGAGCACGTTGCGCAGCTCGCGCACGTTGCCGGGCCACTCGTAGCGCTCGAGCGCTGCCTCCGCGGGTGCGGCGACGCTGTCGACGCGCCTCCGGCCCCGCGCGTTCAGCTCGTCGATGATCTTCTCGGCGAGCAACACCACGTCGGCGGGTCGCTCGCGCAGTGGTGGCAAGCGGACCGGAATCACGCGCAAGCGGTACATCAGATCTGCGCGAAACCGTCCGCCCTCTACCTCTTCACGAAGTGCGCGGTGGGTCGCCGAGATCACGCGCACGTCGACGGGGACCGGGTCCCGTGCACCGACCGGCAGCACGGTCCGCGTCTCGAGTACGCGCAGCAGCTTGGCCTGGAGCTCGAGCGGGAGCTCCGCGACCTCGTCGAGGAACAACGTTCCGCCATCCGCCGCTTGCACGTGCCCCTGCGTGTCCTTCACGGCACCGGTGAACGCACCGCGTGCGTGGCCGAACAGCTCGCTCTCGAGCAGGTTCGCCGGAAGCGCGGCGCAGTTGAGTGCGCGAAACGGGCCGTTCTTCCGCGGCGAGAGCTCGTGCAGCGCGTGCGCCACGAGCTCCTTGCCGGAGCCGGTCTCGCCGCGCACGAGCACGGTCATCTCCTCGGCGGCGACCTTCTCGATGATCCGGAACGTCTCCTTCATTCGCGGATCCTGTGTCCACATGCCGTGAAACAGCACCGGGTCATGCGCGCCGTCGCCGATCGCGGAGAGGTACACGATCCAGCCCGCGCCATCACCGACGGGAACGGACCGCACGCGCACCTGCTCCTTGGCCTCGCTCTGCGGACGCGGGATCACCGCGCGGAACGCTTCCCCTCGGGCGAGCGCCTCGGCGAACGGTCGCTTCGGACGATCTCCGCACAACAGCGTCGCCGCCGACGTTCCGATCGGAATATCGAAGCCCAGGACCGCGCGCGCCGATGGAGTTGCCGTCTTGATGCGGAGCTGCTCGTCGAGAGCGAGCGCGGCACCGGCGAGGTGCTCCATCACGCTCTCGGTCAGGGCGTCGTCTCCGCGCTTGGTCACGAACTCTTATACACCGACGCCACACGGGCGATCGACGTGACGATCGTTCGTGACGAGCAACGCAATGCAACGCACTACTTCACGCCGGTTGTTTCACGCCGCTTCAACAGCGTCGTGTCGCTTGCACGTCGTCGGCGTGCTCGCTGGCACTCTGGCTGCACCAGCGCGTGACGATGTCGAGTTGGATGTACGCACTTGCAGGGGGCGCGATGATCGGCGCTGCCGCTGCGCTTCTGCTACTCACGCATGGACGAATCGCCGGGATCAGCGGCATCGTCGGCGGGCTCTTCTCGCCGTCGACAAAGGACCGCGCGTGGCGCTACTCGTTCATCGCGGGTCTTCTCGTTGCAGGACTCGCCGCAGGGTTCGTCGCACCATCGACCGCGGGCGGCGCATCGCTTCCGATGGCGATCGCCGGCGGGCTCCTCGTCGGCTACGGCGCGCGACGTGGGAGCGGATGTACGAGCGGTCACGGTGTCTGCGGACTCGCGCGAACCTCTCGCCGATCGCTCGTCGCCGTGGCGACGTTCATGACCACCGGCGCGATCGCCGCCACACTGCGCGGAGTGCTCGCATGACGTGCGGAGCGCGTTGCCGTGCCATGTCGTTCCTGCTCGCGAGCGCGAGTGGTGTGCTGTTCGGCGCGGGCTTGCTCGTGTCCGGGATGACGCTTCCCGACAAGGTCCGCGGGTTCCTCGATGCGACCGCATGGGATCCTTCGCTGGCGTTCGTGATGGGAGGGGCGCTCCTCGTGTACGCGGTGCTGTTCCGCTGGATCGCGAGGCGACGTCGCGATCCGTGGTTCGACGTGATGTTCCACCTGCCGACGCGACAGGACATCGATCTGCCGCTCGTCACCGGCGCCGCCGTGTTCGGCGTCGGTTGGGGACTCGCCGGCGCGTGCCCGGGTCCGGGCCTCGTCGCGGCGGCCACCGGGAATGCGAGCGCGCTCGCGTTCGTCGGCGCGATGCTGCTCGGGATGTGGGTCTTCGGCCGAACATCGCGGAGCTGATCGCCGTTCCCGGTCGACTCAGAGCGTCTCGAGCCAACGAGCGCCGGCGGAGTCGCCGATCGCACCGAACTCGTAGATGCGACATCTCGGATCGATCGCATCGTTGCACACGGTCGGATCGACGACGACGAACAGGTTCACCGCACGGTGATCGAGCTTCTCGATGTGCGGCTTCGTACCGGGCGCGAGACACACGTTGTCCCAGACGTTCGACGGGACCTTGCTGACGAACTTCCACACATCGCCATCGTGCTTGTACAACGCGACCGCGTACGGTTTGCAGTTCGTCAGCTCGAGCTGCGAGATGCCGTAGTTCGGCGCGCTGTCGAGTTGGATGAGGAGAAGAACGTTGCTCCCTTCGAGCGCCGTCGTCCCGGGAAGCGGAGACTGCGCGATCACGCTCTTGTTCGCGAGGAGGTTCGGGGCCGTCGTGTCGAAGTCCAGCATGTAGCTTTTGAACGCACCGAGCGCGTTCGCCGCTTTAATCGCCGAGAGGCCGACGACGTTTGGGACCGTGCTCATCCGGGGAGGCGCCGGCTGCGGTGGCGGTGCGGGCTCTTTGTAGCGAACCTGGATCTTCACCGCGCCGAGTGGATTGGCGAGGCCATTTCGCTGCCCCAGACCGAGGTCGAGCTCGTAGAGTCCCTCGGTCATCGGCGCCGTGAGCGTGATGTCGAACGAGACCTGCGATTGCGCGGGCACGTACGTCGTGACGGGGATCCACGGGACGGCGAAGGCGTATCCCGATCGCTCGAACAGCTGCCAGTGAAACTCCGGGTTCAGCTCCGTGGAGTTCGTGTTCACGACATACGTGAGCCTCGCCGTGCTCCCCGGCGTCATCCACGTCGGAACGGCTGTCGACTGCTTCGTGTCCAAGCTGAACCAATGCGCCTGACACGCGTCTTGGATCCACGAGAACGTGACGCGATCTCCGCCCCGCAGCATCGTCAGATCGATCAGGTCGTACACGCCGGTGTGAACGCCGAGGATGCGTGCCTTCTCGAAGCGGATGAAGCCACCCGACACGAACGGCGTGGGGAGGAACGTCGACGTGTGCGAGCTCGCGCCTGTGGAAGCGACGAGGTACTGCTGGTTCGTGTTGTCGACGATCTGGAGGCCTTTGTACCAACCGATGTTGGCGCCGGTGTCGAGCACGAACTCGACGATCGCGGACGAGTTCACATTGTTCTCGACCTTCGCGTTGATCATGTCGCAGTCGGCCGGAAGAACCGTTCCGAAGTCATTCCAGCTGATCGTCGTGGTGCCTGCATGCGCAGGCGACGACAACGACAACCATGCCACCAGCAGTGCGAGCCATTCGAAGATGCGGACGCGAGATCTAGATACCGAGCTCATGATTCCTCCATGGCGAAGGGAGGAGGCACTCGCGATCCGTCGCACGAGAATCGACGAACTATTGCGGACACGGAGGGTTCGTCGGGCACACGCCCGCGGCGGTGCGCGGAAGAGTCTGCTGACAACCCGCGACGGCGGTGAACGTGTTCGTGCCGAGGAAGTCGGGTTGTAGATCGCTTCGCCATCCGCGATCGATGCCATCGCGCGCGCTCGAGATGATCTGCGAGTTGGTGATGAACTGCCCCGGTGGCGGAGCCTCGCCGAAGATCCGGATCGCCGCATCGTTCGTTCCGAGGCGGCCGGGGTACGGGCACGAGCTCGAGCCCGATGTCGAAGCGCCGCCGGCGAACTTCACCTGCACGTGCTCGAGCACCGACTGGATGTCGACGCCGCCGCCGAAGGAGAGACCGATCCAATCGCCGGCGGCCGGCGTCGCAGAGATCGACGTCAGGACGATCGGCTTCGCGGCGGTGCCGACGGCGCGAAGCGCACCGCGTGCGGGACTCGTGCTTCCCTGCGTGTCAATACGAAACCGCCCGCCGGGCTGGAACTCGACGGTGACGCCGGGCTCGATCGTCAGCAGCGCGACACCCGTGGTCGCGACGACATCGAGCTGCTCGTTCGGCGCCGTGCCCACGCGGTACGGGATGCCGCGGTCGTGCATCGTCTGGTTGTCGATCACCTGGCCGCCGGAGCCCGAGATGATCACGCGATCGAGCGCGTTGCCGGTGTACGTGCCCGTCGGGATCGATCCGAGCACGCGCGCGTAGGTGCCGATCGGCGCGCTCGCGGACCCGTGGATGCGCACGTTCTGTGACGTCGCGTCGAAGCCCACGGCACCCGCGACGTAGACACCTTGGCTCGCGGAGTCCGCGATCTCGACGTCGGCGAGGTGCAGCGCCCCCGTCGTCGCGGCCGGGCTGCGGGCCATCACGATCGCGGCGGCGAGGGTCAGCGGGTTGCCGAGAGGATCGCCACCGCCGCGCACGATCGCGTGCGTCAACGACAGCTCGCCGGTGAACACGCGCAGCGCGGCCCACGGCGATCCCGCGGTGAGTGGCTCGAACGTGATCGGTTGGTTCGCGGTGCCTGTCCCGACGAACGCGCCACCCGTGGCGAGGGTGACGGTCTTCGCGCCGGCGATCCGGATCGTCGCGCACGGCTCGATCGTGATCGCCGCGGACACCGTCGTGTCGAACATGATGAGGTGCGGGCTCCCCGCTTCGGTCCAGGTCTCCGGTGTCGCCAGGTTCGTGCTGTGGACCGTCCCGACGCCGGTGACCGGTGCGCAGGTCGGGGCTGCATCGGGAGGCGCGTCGGGCTCCGCATCCGCCGGTGGTGCGTCCGGGAGCGTCATCGGCGGATCTTCGTCGGTGCATCCCATCGCGACCAGGGCGACGGCGAACCAGCGATTCAAGGACTTGCGCGACATGACCAACCTCCTGCCAGCTAGGAGGAGGCTGGTGAGGATCGTCGCATCACTTTCAGTGGATTTCGCGCTGGAGCGTGACTTCGAGGTCGCGCGCGGCCGCGATGATGGCGGCGCGCACCGTCGGATCGATGAGGCGTGGCTCGGCGTCGTAGCAGCACAAGGTGCCGAACATCTCGCCGTTCGCTGCGAAGACGGGCGCTGCGACATACGTGGACAGCTCGCGCTGCTTCGGGTGACCGTCTGCGCGCGCGTCCTCGAGGGCGTTCTCGATCGCGACCATCTCGCCGATCCGCTTGACGAGGATGCAGTACGACGCCTCGATCGGGAGGCCGACCGGAAACGGATCGAGGCTCGGCCGATCGCGATCGTAGGTCCACACGCTGACGAGCTCCTCCGCCTCGAAGCGGAGCAGCGACGTGAAGCGACACGTGGTGAGCGATGCGAGCCGAGACAGCATCGAGTGAAGGTCGCGGGGACCGACCGCCGGGACGAGCGTCACGATCGCGCTGACGATGTCTGCGATCTGCGCTGGCTTCGCGAGGTGCTTCTCGAAGCCCGCGGCGAGCGACTGCTCGCGATCGATCGGGCGGGCATTCCCCGAGAGCGCGATCGCACGCACCGATGGTGCACCGCAGACGCCGCGGAACTTCGGCAGCCAGTCGAGACCACTGCCATCGGGCAGTGAAAGATCGCACACGACGACGTGGGGACAGCGCTTCTCGATCTCGATCATCGCGTCCGCACCCGTCACGGCGACGCGAACGGTCGCGCCGCGACCCGCGAGTGCGAGCGCGAGAAGCTCGCCGGCGTCCTCGTCGTCCTCGACGAGCAACACGTCGACCGCAGCGAGCGCTTTGTCCACGGTCGGACCGTAGCTCAGAAGGTGCCGCTGTGCACGACGATCGCGATAGGCGTTCCCGAAGCGTCGAGAGCGGCGGACGCGTCGATCGCTGCGAGCTCGTCACGATATTGGTGCGCGCGCGCCCCGGCCGTGATGTCGAACACGAGCGTCGCGCTCATCTCGATGGCGAGCGCGATGCCCGCGCCTTTGAGCCGCGGCCGATCGGTCTTGTGGCCATAGATCGCCGCGGAGAGTCCGCCCGCGATCAACACGCACTCGACGATCTTCAGCACGGTGAACTGCGTGGACACGCCGCGCATTCGCTTGCTCTCGCTCGCGACGAACGCGGATGGATCCTTGTCGATCTGGTTCGTGAAGTCGTCGACGCGACCGTTCGAGGCGATGTTGATGTAGATGCCCGCAGCCACGTGAAGGACGCCGATGGCGAGCAATGGATACGACGCCCCCTTCATCGTCGCGCTCGACTGGCGAAACATCAGCCCGCCCGCCGCCAGTCCGGCGGCACCCATGCCGATCAAGATGTAGCCGCCGGTCTTCTCCCCCGCGAAGTAGTTCTCCATCGCGGACTGCGGGCTCGTCGGTGGATCGGCCCACACCAGCGATGGAACGGCGAGACACGCGATCACCACCAACCAGCGCAGCATCCGACGAGCCTATCGCGAGATTTGTCGGACCCGAACTGTGCGGCCGCCGCACACGGCGATCGCGCGACCGAAACTATCTTCGACTGTATGGGGAGTAAGCGGGCTCGTGTCTTACTCTGAGGTCAATGGGTGACAGCGCCACGATCGGAGGGCGATACGCTCTCGATGGTCGCTTGGGTGAGGGCGGGATGGGCCAGGTGTATCGAGCGCGTCATCTGCAGCTCGGCAAAGCGTTCGCGCTGAAGATCATCTCGCCCGCGTTCGCTCTCGATACCGTGGCGCGCCAGCGATTCAACGAAGAGGCGAAGCTCGCGAGCGAGATCACCCATCCGAACATCGTGTCGGTCGTCGACTTCGGCGAGGACGACACGTACGGCGCGTACATGGTGATGGAGCTCGTCGAAGGCGATCCGTTGATCAACGAGCACGTCGCCGGGCCGATGTCGGTGCGCCGTGCGTGCGACATCCTCGGCCAGATCGCCGACGCGCTCGATCACATTCACCGCCGCGGCATCGTTCATGGCGACGTGAAGGCCGACAACATCATGCTGACCGCGGAGACCGCGCAGACAACGAATCAGGGCGCGCGCCGGCGACGGATCGCGCGGCTCCTCGATTTCGGTCTCGCGCGCAGGCCGGGCGGCGACGAGGAAGAAGAGATCAGCGGCAGCCCGCACTACCTCGCGCCGGAGCGCGCCGCGGGTGGTCCACCGAGCGTGGCGGCCGATATCTACGCGCTCGGAGTGCTCGGGTACTTGCTCCTGACGGGCACCCTGCCCTTCGACGGCAACGTCGTCGAGATCTTGATGGCGCACATCAACCAGCCGCCGGAGGCACTATCCATACGGCGCAAGGTCGACGAGCTCGACGAGTCCGTCGAAGCGCTGATCATGCGCGCGATGGCAAAGGACCCCGCGTACCGCCACGGATCCGCTGCCGCGTTTCGCTACGAGCTCAACACGGTGATGGACATGCTGGACATGGGCCGCCGCCGTCGCGCGAGCGGCACGATCAAGCCCGAGTCACCGCGAGAGAGCACGATCATCGCCGCGTACGAGCGCTCGCGTGTTCCGCAAGCGCTGCTCTCGCTCGAGGGCCGCATCGAGTTCGCGAACAAGGCGTTCGCGCGCCTGCTCGGCCAAGACGATGGCGTCGAGGGCTTCGTCGTCACGGACACCTCGCTCAACGGCGTGGTGCCCGGGTTCATGCGCGCGCTGCGTGCGGCGCACGTGGACGGCAAGCCGTGCGAGCGTCGTGCGCGGGTCTATCGCGGTAGCGAGAAGCCCGCGCTCGAGCTGACGCTGTGGTTCTGTCCGCTGCCGCTGCCCGGCACCGAGATCCACTTGATGGTTCGCGTCGAGGAAGAGGATCCGAAGCGCCGCGCTCGCGAACAACGCGACACCGAGTAGCTACTGCTTGTTGAGATTGTCGAGGCAGTCCTGCAGCGGCCCGCACTCGGTCTCTTGCTGCTTGCAGACCTCGAGGACGCGGATCTGGCGCGACGATCGCTTCGTCGGCTGATAGCACTTGGTCCGCCAGTCCTTGTCGAGCGCCGCGCGGATCTCCGGCTTCGTCAGGGCATCGTGCTCGGCCTTCGTGATCTCGCCACTCGCGAGCTTCGCGTCGGTATCGGCGACGGCGCACGCGGTCAGCGTCGGGCCGAGCGCATCGCACGCGGTGTCGAGTCGCTTCTCGAACGCGGTCCGAGTGTCCTGCATCGGCGGCGGTGGTTCGGTCGCGCTGCCCGTCGGCGTCGTCGACTCTCCAGACTTCGGGTTCCCGCAGGCCGCCACCAGTGCGAGGACGATCAAGCTCTTCATGTGCATGTTCTACCGGACACACCACGCCAGATCACGTTGCCGGCGACGGCGTCGTCGGCCGACAGGATCACTGCACCGGGTTGCCGGCCGGGTTGCCAGCCGGATCGAGGCGCGACAGACAGTTCTTCTCGATGTCCGCCACCGTCGACGCCGCCTGCACGCAGGCCGCGACCTTCTGCGGATTCTGCGCGCAGTCGCTCATCACCATCGCGGTGTTGTCCGCGGTCGCTTCGTCGACGCGCTTGGGCTCTTGCGTCTGGGCTTCCGCGCGATAGAGCTGCTCGACCTTCGGTCGCACCGCCGCGCACGCATCGCCGCTCGGCGGCACTTCGACGACACCACTGCCGGTGCCCGCGCCTGTCCCGCCCGTCTTCTTGTTCGGACACGCGCACGCGGCCAGCGCGAGGAACAGGACACCGACCTTGCTCATCGTGCGGACGAGCCTATCACCACGCGGAACCCGTCGATGGCCCACGGCGGCGTCGCGATGCGCGGACGATCCGTCAGATCGAGGTGCATCGGCGTGATGCTGTTGAGCCCCTTCGCGACGGCGACGCAGTCGGAGTCCGGAATGTCGTCGTGCCCCGTGGGCCCACCACCGACCCAGAAGTAGCTCCGGCCGCGCGGGTCCTTGCGCTCGTCGACATCGTCGGCGTAGAGGCGACGACCGAGCTGTGTCCACTGGTACTCGTCGCTGCCGTTGCCCGGCATGTTGACGTTGAGCACGGTGCCGCGCGGCATCGGCTCCGCGATCGCGGCGCGCACGACCGCCGCGGCGAAGTCGAGCGCTTGCTCGGGCTCCTTCGCGCGCGTCGACAGCGAGAACGCGATGCCCGCCGCGCCGCGCAGCGCGCCCTCGACCGCGGCGGCGACGGTGCCCGAGTAGAAGACATCGCTGCCGAGGTTCGAGCCATCGTTGACGCCGCTGACGACGACATCGGGCACGCGATCCGTGAGCTTCAGGATGCCGAGGTACACGCAGTCGACGGGCGTGCCCGACAGCGAGAACCGGCGCGGCCGCACCTCCGTCAAGCGCAGCGGCTTGTGCAGCGTGATCGCGTGCGAGGCCGCGCTGCGCTGACGCTCGGGAGCGACCACGAGGACATCCGCGAATACCTCGAGACGCGTCGCGAGCCCCTCGAGGTGCGGGGACTCGATGCCGTCATCGTTGGAGCAGAGAACGAAGGGGCGCATAGAAAAGAGGCCGATCGCCTGGGGGGCGATCGGCCGGTTTGCGTCGAGGCGACAGGATTTGAACCTGCGACCCCCAGACCCCCAGTCTGGTGCGCTACCAGGCTGCGCTACGCCTCGATGGGCAGGGGGCTTAGTTACTCGATTGCTAGACCGGCGGCAACCCGTTCAGGATGTTCTTGAGGACCTGGCTGGGCTTGAAGGTGAGGACCCGGCGGGCCGGGATCAGAATGGGCACCGCGCGCTGCGGATCGCGGCCCATGCGGTCCTTCTTGTCACGCACCACGAAGTTGCCGAACCCGGAGATCTTGATCTTCTCGCCGCGCTCGAGGGTCTCCTTGACCACGTTGAACACGGTCTCGACGATTTCGGCCGCTTCCTTCTTCGAGAACCCGCCTACCTTTTCGTAGACCGCCTCGATGATGTCGGCTTTGGTCATTCGCGCCATATGCCTCCAGACTACAGCCAACGTGCTGGAACTGCTAGAGTTCCTTCGTCATCCGCGTAACTCTAATGGACGCTTGGCCCAACAGGAGATCGGCCCTACGGGGATAAGCTCGGAACATGCGCACGTGGCGGCGGTTGATCGCGGCACTCGGACCCACCGCGGATCGCCTCGGGCTTCGCAAAGGAGCCAGCGAGACATCGATCGTCGCCGCGGAGACCCTGATGGCCTCGCGGCTGCCATCGGACTACCGGGCGTGGCTCGCGATCGCCGACGGCCAGGAGACCGAGGCGCTCTCGATCCTGCCGACCGGCGGCTGGTTCGTGTCGATCGATCGCATGCTCGAGCGGTGGACCCACGAGCGGAACTTCGATCTCGAGGACGACGACACCGAGACCCAGGACGACGACCGCGTGCGATGGCTGGTGTTTCATCCCAAGCGGATCCCGATCGGCGGTTGGTACGACCTCGAAGGTGACACCACGGTGATGGATCTCATCCCGGGTCCCGCCGGCACCAAGGGGCAACTGATGGACTACGTCAGCGAGTGCGACTTCGAAGTGATCGCGACGAGCTTCGACGCGTACCTCGATCGCATCGCCGAGCTCGTCGAGACGAAGCTGCTCGTCGTCGTCGAGACCGAGTCGGGACCGCAGCTCGCGCCGCCCGGACGCGCGGGGCGCTGGGAGTGGCTCGTTCGCGAGCCCTAGACCTCACGTCGGCTGCTTCGCGGGCTTCGGCTGCTTCGGCTGCTTCGGCTTGGCCGGCTTCGTGGGCTTCGTGGGCTTCAAGGGCTTCGGCGGCGGCGGTGCTGGCAACGCGGTCTGATACAGCTGGATCAACTTCTGCTGCAACGCGGGCGGCGCGTACTGATAGCAGTTGCTCGGATGCTGCGTCTTCACGCAGTCACCGACCTCCACCGTCCAGCGATCTTTCTTGCACGACGCGTCGTACTGCTTCGCGCGTGGAGTCCACCACGTCTTCTCCCACGACTGCGGTCCTTGTTTCTCGACGCGCGTGTTCACCGCTTTCATGATGTCCGCGCATCCGCGCGTGGTGACGATCTCGACCTTCACCTGCGGATACTTCTTGGGCTCCGCGTACGCCTTGGCCCACAGCTCGCGCTGCTCTTGTTCCTTCTTGTTCGCCTCGACGAGCATCGCGTCGATCCGCACCTGGAGCGGGCGCACCGTCTGATACGAGCAGTACTGCGCCTGCCCGTTCTTCACGCACTCGCCGAGCGTCTTCGTCCAGCGATCCTTCTTGCACGACGCCAGATAGCCAGCCGCGCGCGGCGACCACCACTTCTTCTCCCAGTCGAACGCGGGACGATTCGCCAAGCGATCACTCGCGGCCTTGATCACCGCATCGCACTCAGCGGCGGCGAGGATCTCGACCTTCGTGTCCGGCAGCATCTCCGGCGCGCAATACGCGATGGAGTTCTTGTCGCCCTGCTCCGCGATGCACGTACGCGTCGCTTGATCCAACTTCAGCGCCTCGCACGTCGACGTGTGCTTCGCGACCGCGGGCGCACGCTCCTCGGGCTCGGCGTAGTTGCCGACCTCGATCGACGCGACGACCTGGCCCACCGTCGCGCACGTGGCGGTCTCGGCCGGCGTGCCGACCTCGTCGGGCGGTCGAAACTCGTCGGGGTTCGGCGGCTCGAAGCGCTGCTCCTTCTCGAGCTTTGCCTCGCACTCTGCCCCCGAGCACATCGGAGTGACCGGCGGCGGTGCCGCGGCGGTCGTCTTCGGTGTCGTCGACGGAGCGCTCGAACAACCAACGAGCGCGACGAGTGCCAACCAGCGCATCCCCGTGACAACGCGTGACCCCAGCATTCGATCCATCGTCGGATCATGCCTGAACTCCCGCCACCGGCGCGTGTTCGCGTCAGCGACGTTGCGCGGGAAGCGCCTCGACCAGCCGCGCCACGATCGCCTCGTGGGCTGCGTCGACCTCGACATCCGTGAGCGTCCGCTCGGGCGATCGATACTCGATCGACCACAGCATGCTCTTCATGCCCTCGCCGAGCTTCGCGTCGCGATAGTCCTCGAGGAGCCGCACCTGATGCACGAGCGGCTCGCGCGTCGCGGCGATCACGTCGGCGATCTTGCCCGCCGAGATCGTCGACTGCAGGAGCAGCGACACGTCGCGCGTGGAGCCCGGGAACTTCGCGATCGGCGTCATCTGCGCCGGCTGCGCGAGCGGCACGCGGCCGAGGTCGACATCGAACACGAAGGCCGGCCCCGACACGCCGAGGCGCTTGCGAACCTCGGGATGGACCTCGCCGAACACGCCGATCGGCATGTCGATGCCCTCGAGCCAGAGCTCGCCCGCGACTCCGGGGTGCAGGAACGGCACGATCACGCCTCCGCCGCTCGTCGCGCGCGTGGTGATCGCGATGGCGCCCGCGACCGAGCGGATCGCGCGCTCCGCGAACGCCTTCGCGTCGAACGCGTCCCACGGGGTGCCGGCGCCGAGCTGCGCCGGGCGCTTGCCCGCGAACACGCCCGCGGCCCACAGGGGCTCGTCGGCGAGCTCGTGCATCGGACGCTCGGTGATTCCCTCGCCGCGACGGAGAAACACGCTACCGACCTCGAACAGCGCGACGTCGGGACGACCGAAGGATTGGTTGCGCGCGATCGCGGCGAGCAGGTTCGGCACGAGCGACGTGCGCATGACCGCTTGGTCGAGGCTCATCGGGTTGCGCAGCGCGATCGGTTGCGCGCGGCGATCCGTGGGTGCGAAGCCCAGCGCTTGGCAGCGCTCGACCGATTGGAAGCCGAACGTGATCGCTTCCGACAGGCCGGCCGCCGCGAGTGCGTTGCGGCACGCGTCGCCACGATCGACCGGTCGCACGCCCGGCGCTTGACGCAGGATCGGGAGGCTCGACGGGACTTGTTCGTACCCGACGACGCGCAGGATCTCCTCGATGACGTCGATCTCTCGCGCGACATCCGCGCGCGCTGAGGGAGGCGTCACGTCGAACACGACGCTCTCGCCTTCCGGCGATCCGCTGACCGTGCAGCCGAGGCGCTCGAGTGCGTCCTTGCACGTGGTGGCTTCGAGCGCGACGCCCGACACCATGCGCACGCGCGACAGGCGGACCGGAATCGCCGCGATCGGCTTCTTGCCGGGATACGCGTCGACCATCCCGCCCGCGACCGTACCGCCCGCGACATCGGCGAACAGCTTCGCCGCACGCGCCGACGCGATCGCACAGAGCTCGGGATCCACGTTGCGCTCGAAGCGATGCGATGCCTCGGAGTGCAACCCGAGCCGGCGCGCGGTGCGACGAATGGACAGCGCGCGGAAGCTCGCGCTCTCGAGGAGAACGTTCGTCGTCTTGTCGGTGACCTCGGACTCGAGGCCGCCCATCACGCCTGCGAGTGCGATGCCCTTCTCGCCGTCGCGGATCATCAGGTCGCCGGGCATCAGCATCCGGTCGACGTTGTCGAGCGTCTTGAACCTCTCGCCGTCCTTCGCGGGCGAGATGCCGATCACGCCGGACGTCAGCGTGTCCGCGTCGAACGCGTGCAGCGGCTGGCCGAGCTCGAACATCACGTAGTTCGTCACGTCGACGACGTTGGAGATCGAGCGCACGCCCACGCCGCGCAGGCGCTGCGCGATGCGGCGAGCGGCGAACGTCGTCGGGTGACCGACGGTGACGTTCTCGATCCGCAGCGCGGTATAGCGAGGACACAGCGACGGATCCGCGATCGCGATCGCGACGCCCGCGCCGGCCGCGAGCGCGGCCTTGTCGACATCGGGCCACACCACGCGGCCGCGCAACATCGCGACCAGCTCCTGGGCGACGCCGATGTGCCCGAGCACGTCGCCGCGATTCGCGGGCGCGTTGACCTCGAGCAGCCAGTCGTCGATGCCGAGCGCCTTCTGCGCGCGTTCGCCGAGCGGCGTCTTGTCGTCCTCGTCGAGAACGATGATGCCCGCGTGCGATTCGCCGAGCCCGAGCTCGTCTTCCGCGCACAGCATGCCGGGCGATTCGATGCCCTTCACGGCCTTCTTGCCGAGCGTGATCGGACCGTTCTTCCCCGGCAGCACCGCACCGGGCTGCGCCCACAGCACGCGACGTCCCGGTTCCGGAACGTTGGGCGCGCCGCACACGACCTGCGTCGCCGTGCCGTTGCGCTCGGTGATCACGTCGACGAGCGTGAGCTTGTCCGCCTGCGGATGTGGACGCTTGCCGACGACCTCGGCGATCACGACGCCCGAGAACGCCGCGCCGAGGTTCGTCATGCCTTCGATCTCGAGACCGCCGCGCGTGAGTGCGCGCGCGCCCTCTTCCACCGTCGGCAGCTTGTCGAGATCGACGAGCTCCAAGAGCCAAGACCAGAGCACCTTCATTAGAACTGCTCCAAGAAGCGAAGGTCGCCTTCGTAGTAGTACTTGATGTCGTTCACGCCGTGGCGAAGCATGGCCATGCGCTCGAGGCCCATGCCGAACGCGAAGCCGGTGTACTTCTCGCTATCGATCTTGGTGTGCGCGAACACGTCGGGATCGACGACGCCCGCGCCACCGATCTCGATCCAGCCCGTGCCCTTGCACAGCCGGCAGCCCGAGCCGCCGCAGAAGCTGCACTGCATGTCGACCTCGGCACCCGGCTCGACGAACGGGAAGTAGCTCGGACGCAGCCGCACCGTCAGGTCCTTCTTGAAGAACCGCGACACGAAGTGGATGAGCACGCCTTTGAGATCCGCGAACGAGATGCCCTCGTCGACGGCGAGGCCTTCGATCTGCGTGAACATCGGCGAGTGCGTCGGATCGTCGTCGCGACGATAGACCTGCCCCGGCGCGACGATGCGGATCGGCGGCGCTTGCGTGAGCATCGTGCGGACCTGCACGGGGCTCGTGTGCGTGCGCAGCACGATCTCCTCCGACACGTAGAACGTGTCCTGCATGTCGCGCGCGGGATGATCCTTCGGGATCGCGAGCGCCTCGAACGTGTGCCAGTCGGTCTCGATCTGCGGACCGTCGGCGACGACGAAGCCGAGCTCGGAGAAGATCTGCACGGACTCCTGCCGCACCTGCGTGAGCAGATGGAGGTGGCCGCTCGCGATCGGACGCGCGGGCAACGTCACGTCGAGGGAGCGCTGGAGATCGATGCGCGCTGCTTCCTCGGCGTTCGCGGCGAGCCGCTCCGCGACCGCGGCTTCGATGAACTGCTTCAGCTTGTTGAAGCGCGCGCCCGCTTTCGGCTTGTCCGCATTGCCGAGCTTGGGCAGCTCCGCCTGCAGCGCGGACATCGCGCCCTTCTTGCCGAGGTACTCGGCCTGCTTCTTTCGCAGCTCTTGCTCGTCGCGGATCGGCGCGATCTCGGCGGCGAACTTCGACTCGAGCTCTTCGGCTTTCGTGATCAGATCAGAAAGTTCCATCGGGCACCCCGAAACGCAAAACGGCGACTCTTTCGAGCCGCCGCGATTCCAACAGAATCCGTGGGCAGCTACGCCGAGGCGAGCTGCTTGAACGCCACCGGGTCGCTGATCGCGATCTCGGCGAGCATCTTGCGGTTGAGCGAGATGCCCGAGGTGGACAGCTTGCCCATCAGCTTCGAGTAGCTCATGCCGACCGACCGAGCGGCGGCATTGATGCGCTGGATCCACAGCGAGCGGAAGTCCCGCTTGCGAACCTTGCGCGACCGATACATGTGCATCCACGCGTGCTGCACGGCCTCGTTGGCGATGGCGTGGCAGCTCGAGCGCTTGCCGCGAAAGCCGGATGCGGCCTTCAGGATGCGGTTACGACGACGGCGAGCTTTGAATCCTCGTTTAGCGCGGGGCATGACTAGTCCTTGTACGGCAGCAGAACTTCGATCTGGTGGTGGTGCGCATCCGGCACGTACGCGCCGTTGCGAGCCTGACGCTTACGCTTCTTGCTCCGCCCCGTGAGGAGGTGGCGCTTGAACACGTGAGCGAACTTGAACTTGCCGGTTGCAGTGCGCTTGAAACGCTTCTTGGCACCGGAGTGAGTCTTGACCTTGGGCATAGCTACGTCCGCGGAACGGAAGGGTGGTTCTTATGCCCTAACCGTCCTGCGTCGACAAGTCCTTTTGTCGGATTCTCCTCGGGCGCGGACGATCACGCGATCGCCCTGCGAACCCGAGGAGTCTCGCGGCCCTAGGCCGACGAGATCAGACGCGCTCGGCTTCGTTCGCCGGCTCGTCGTCGTCATCATCCTCGACGTCCGCGTTGATCGCGTCCTCGTCGAGGTCATCATCATCGTCCTCGGGCGGCGGCGGTGCCTGCTTGCCAGGATCCTTCTTTCCACCTTGGTTCGCCGCAGCGGCCTGAGCGGCTTGCGCCTGCGCGGCCTGGGCCTTCTTGGCCTCCTGCGCCTTGCGGACCACGCCGGGCTTCGGCGCGATGACCATGATCATGCGACGGCCTTCCATGTTCGGCGTCGCTTCGACGGTCGCGATGTCGTTGCACAGCTCGACCACGCGATCGAGCACGTTCATGCCCGTGCGCGGGTGCGTGATCTCGCGACCACGGAACACGACGGCGAGGCGCACCTTGTTGCCGGCTTCGAGGAAGCGGCGGATGTGCTTCACCTTGAAGTCCATGTCGTGACCTTCCGTCTTGGGACGGAACTTGATCTCTTTGGTCTCGACGGTGGAAGCGCGCTTGCGAGCCTGCTGCTTCTTCTTCGCTTCCTCGTATTTGTACTTGCCGTAATCCATGATCCGGCACACCGGCGGGAAGGCGCGCGGCGAGATCTCGACGAGATCCAGGCCCTTCTCTTCGGCGAGGCGAAGCGCTTCGTGCGTCGGCATGATGCCGAGCTGCTCTTCGTCGAGGATCACCCGGATCTCGGGGACGCGAATGCGGTGGTTGATGCGAAGTCCGGCCTCGGGCCGGCGGCGATCGAAACGTCCAGGCGGCCGACCGTTCATCGTGCGTAGCTCATATGCATGTGGCTTTGTGTGTTCCTCAGTTGCGTGTGCAGGCGCCGGTTGTACCCCGCCTCCCCCGCTCGTGGGAGCGGTTTTGAGAAAATCAGTGCTGACGGCTGATCGCGGCGACACGGTGCCCATCGATGTCGGCCACATGGTTGGCGCCGAACGCCATACGCTTTGTCATTGCTGCGCGGGCGGGTCCCGCGATATCGGGCTGCCCATGCGTAGCTTCCTTATCGTGACGATGGTTCTCGCGGCGTGTGACGGCGGTGGCAGCGGCGAGCCGGATCTCAGCGACTACGATGCTCGCTGCGTCGCGGTGTGCACCGACGATCCGCCCGCGATCGAGGGTGCCGGCGACGTCTGCAGCGGTGCGAGCCGCACGAGCTGCCTCGAGCTGTGCGAGGCGCGGATCGCGGGCCAGATGTCCTTGTGCCAGACCTGCCTCCTCGAGGGCGCGTACTACGGCACGGGCGGCGAGGATGGCCCCGGTGGCTTCTGCGACAACACGAGCTGCACGATCACCGGGCGCAACGGCTCGTGCACGTACCCCCCGAACGACACGGCGAAGCGCGAGATGTGCGAGCGGCAGGTGAACCCGCGCCGGGAGGTCCCGTGCGATGTCGAGTTCGAGCCGGTGTCCCAGTGCGCGTCCAGCTGCCAGATGTGATCGGACCGTGGTAACTCCTGCGACTCCATGAGCGCAGTCACGGTCACGCTTCCCGACGGCAGCACCAAAGAAACCCCGAGCGGCACCACGATCGGCGAGTTCGTCGCCACCGCGATCGGCCCGGGCCTCGCGAAGGCGGCGGTGTTGGCGCGCGCGAACGGCGAGCTCGTCGACCTCGCGCGTCCGCTCGACGCGGACACCAAGCTCGAGATCCTGACGAACAAGAGCCCCGAGGCGCTCGACACGATCCGCCACGACGCCGCGCACATCGTCGCGGACGCGGTGCAGCGGCTGTTCCCCGGCACGCAGGTGACGATCGGTCCGTCGATCGAGAACGGCTTCTACTACGACTTCGATCGCGGACAGCCGTTCACCGAAGCGGAGCTCGTGCAGATCGAAGAAGAGGCGAACAAGATCATCGCAGCGGACTCGAAGTTCGTGCGCACCGAGGTCGGCGCCGACGAGGCGAAGCGGCTGTTCGATGGCAAGGGCGAGAAGTTCAAGGTCGAGATCATCGACGACATCATCGCGAAGGGCGCGAAGACGCTCACGCTGTACTCGCACGGCGAGTGGGTCGACTTCTGTCTTGGACCGCACGGCCCGTCGACCGGCAAGGTCGGCGTGATCAAGATCCTGTCGTCGTCCGCGGCGTACTGGCGCGGCGACTCGAAGAACAAGACGCTGCAGCGGATCTACGGCACCGCGTTCTTCGACAAGAAGGGCCTCGACGCGTGGCTCAAGCAGCGCGAGGAAGCGGAGAAGCGCGATCACCGCCGGCTCGGCAAAGAGCTCGACCTGTTCCACTTCCACCCCTACTCGCCCGGCGCTGCGTTCTGGACGCCGAAAGGCACCGCGATCTACACGACGCTGTCGGCGTACATGCGCCAGCTCGCGCTCGGCAACGGCTACGTCGAGATCAAGACGCCGCTGCTCTACAACAAGGGCTTGTGGGAGACCTCGGGCCACTGGGGCAAATACAAAGAGAACATGTTCCTCATCGAGGACAGCGAGGCGAAGGCGGCCGGCGATCCGGACCCGCATCACTTCTCGCTCAAGCCGATGAACTGCCCGAGCCACCACCTCTATTACGGCTTCAAGAAGCAATCGTATCGCGATCTGCCGATGCGCCTGCACACGCAGGACGTGCTCCATCGCAACGAGGCCGCGGGCTCGCTCGGTGGTCTCACGCGCGTGCGGCAGTTCGCGCAGGACGACGCGCACATCTACGCGCGCGAAGATCAGATCGCCGACGAAGTGCAGAAGTTCGTCAAGCTGCTCGACCACGTCTACAACGCGGTCGGCCTCAAGTACGCGGCAAAGTTCGCGACGCGTCCGCCGCAGCGCATCGGGGACGACGCGATGTGGGATCGCGCGGAGACCGCGCTCAAGTCGGCGCTCGATGGCCTCGGCCTCGAGTACGAGCTCAAGCCCGGCGACGGCGCGTTCTACGGTCCGAAGATCGACTTCGATGTCTCCGACTCGATCGGTCGCAAGTGGCAGCTCGGCACGATCCAGCTCGACTACGCCGCGCCCGAGCGCTTCGACCTCTCGTACATCGGCGAGGACGGCAAAGAGCACCGCCCCGTCGTGCTCCACCGCGCGATCTACGGATCGTTCGAGCGCTTCATCGCGATCCTCATCGAGCACTTCGCGGGCGCGTTCCCGGTGTGGCTCGCGCCCGTGCAAGTCGCGGTCGTGCCGGTGACCGACAAGTCCGACGAGTACGCGACCAAGGTGCGCGACCGCCTCGAAGCGAAGGGCGTGCGCGTGGTCTGCGACACGAGCAGCTGGACGATGCAGGCGAAGATCCGCGATGCCTCGCTGCAGAAGATCCCGTACACGCTCGTCGTCGGCGAGAAGGAAGCCGCGGCCGATCAGGTCACGGTGCGCACGTTCGGCAACGAGAAGGCGAAGGCCGACACGATGTCGTTCGACGCGTTCGTCGACAAGCTCGCGCTCGAAGCGAAGTTCCCGTAGCGCGCGAGGCGATCGGCATGGGCGCCCGATGCCGGCGGGGCGCGCCTAGCTTGCGGGCATGGATCCCGTCGTCATCGTGATCGTCGTCGCGGCCTCGTTCGCCAATGGCGTGCTGAAGCTGCGCCGCCAGCGCGCTCAGCGGCGATAGATCGCCCACGCGATGCACGGCTCCGCCGCGCCGTCGATCGTCAACGTCGCGCCGAGGCCCGCACCGCCCTTGTCGATCTGCGCGCCGGGCGGGGTCACGTTCATCACGAGCGTCGCGCTGCCGGGTGTTCTTGTCGTCGGGGCCGCGGTGCTCGTCTCGTCGCCGGTGAAGCGGAACGTCCACGTCGGCGCGTCGGGGCTCGCGGGATCGAGCGTGCCGCGCATGCGGACCACCGGCGCCTCCACGTCGAGGCCGAAGGTGCGCTCGAGCGACGCGTCGTGGATGCCGAGCTGCAGTGCGCCCTCGCAGCCGAGCTCGACATAGGCCATGCGCGTCTGCGTCGAGCACACCGCGATCGTGTCGTCGGGCAGCGCGCGACACATGTCATCCAGGCCGTGGATCCAGCCGCTCGTGTTGACCCACTGCTCGCGCAGCATCTCGATCGTCGCGATCGCGGGCGACGCCGTGGCGAACGTGCACGCGAGCTCGCCCTGCTTGCAGCCAGGCGACGACGGCACGATGTCGATTCGCCGCGGCAACGCGCGCGCCGTCGCGGTCCGCGGATGCGCGTAGATCGTTCCGCCGACCACGCGCTTGCCGCCGTCGACGGTCTGCGTCGCCGCGATGCCGAGGATCTGGTCCGGCAGATCGCACAGAAACGTCGACGCCATGTTCAGCCCGTCGACGGTCATCACCATCTCCGACGGATGCGACAACCGATACGGGTCTGCCGCGATCCGCGCGGGCAAAATGGGCAACGGCGTCGGCGTCACGCAGCTCTCCTCGGCGGCGAGGCGCGGCGGCTCCGTTACCGACGGCGGCGGGGGCGGCTTCGGACATCCCGACGCCGACAAGGCCAGCGCGAACGATCCGAGCCGAAGTGCACGTGCCATGCGGACATCGTAGCGCGCGGCTCGCTACGATGCGGTCGTGCGCCTCGTGGTGGTTGCTGTTCTGACCAGTGTCGGCTGCGGGCGAGTCGGCTTCGACGCCACCGACAGCGGATCCGGCGATGGCCTCGTCACCGACGGCGTCGTCGATCGCTGCGGCATCGCCGACCTCGCGCTGTACTACTCGTTCGACGAGACCACGGGATCGATCGTCCACGACGGATCGGGCAACGGGCACGACGGCACCGCGCTCGCCACGATCGCGTGGGTCGCGGGCCGCCGCAACGGCGCGCTGCGCTTCGACGGTGCCAACACCCGCGTGGTGCTGGACTCCGCCGCGGAGCTCGCCGACCTACCGGCGATCAGCGTGTGTGCGTGGATGTTCTCCAAGCCGCTGACGAACAGCCCGTTCGCCGCCATCGTCGACAAGTCGCTCGACGGTCTCGACGAAGGCTGGAACTTCTATCTACGCAAGGACACCGGGACGTTCGGCTTGTTCGTGCCGACGAACGCGTTCGAAGAAGCAGGATCGTGGCAGCCGCAGACGTGGATGTACCTGTGCGGTACGTGGGATGGATCGCCTGACACTGGCGGTCTGCACTTGTATCAGGACGACGCGCTGCAGCCGCCCGATGTGGTGCGCGTTGGCGGCGGACGTCGAACCGATGTCGCGCACACGCTCACCGTCGGTCGCGCGGCGAACGGCGAGTACCCGTTCGACGGTGACATCGACGAGCTACGCATCTATCGCCGCGCATTGTCGGCGACCGAGATCGCCGCGTTGCGCGCGTGTTCGTCCTGATATCCTCGACGGATGCGCACCTCCGCGATCATCGCGATCACCCTCGCGGCGTGCGGCCCGAAGGCCGACGAAGTCGTGCAGGAGCTCGTGCCCGCGGCGACGGCGCGGCTCGCGGAGTATCGCGTCGCGGTGCGCACCGCCCTCGCCTCGCCGGTCACCACGCCGCCCGTGCTGCCCGAGAAGCTCGTCCTCGGCGGTGACAACGACGCTGCCGTCAACGCGGCGGTGATCCACCCCGAGTGGATCGACGAGGACCCGCAGAAGCGCCACAGCGACAACGAGGTCATCTCGGAGATCGGGCACGACTTCCACGAGGTCGCGTCGCACACGTCCGGTCGTCACGCGTACGACAACGCGAGCCCCGATCCCTATCGCCGCATGTTCAAGCGGTTCATGGGCTACCGCTACCTCGTGCTCGTCGATGGCTCCGTCTCGGGCGGAATCGTCGAGGCCGAGTCGTACACGGGCGGCGGCTTCACCGGGACGCTGACGTTCATCGACGTGGCGAAGAAGGCCTCGCTCGGCGTCGTCCACGTGGAGTCGGGCATGCCCGAGAAGACCAACGTGGTGCTGAACCACGCGCACTCGGTGGATCGGCAGCTGAAGTTCCAGGCGAGTAAGCTCGCCGGACCCGCGATCGAGAAGGCGCTCGCGCCGTATCTCGCACCGGGCTCCTAGGAGGGCCGAGCTACGCTCGACCGCCCGGAAACCTGAATTTTCGTAGGCACATGCGGGATTGAACCGCAGACCCCCACCGTGTCAAGGTGATGCTCTCCCACTGAGCTATGTGCCTTTAGGGGCTCTTTAAGTACGGGATGAACTCGGAGTCGTCAAGACTCGGGCGATGAACATCGCGGTCTGTGGCAACCACTCATGATGGAAAGGCCGATCCACCGGCACTGACCCGATACTGCACGTGGGTGAGTGACGGGCGCGTCAGACCCAGATCGTTCCTGTTGGTTGGTTTGCCACCTAGAAGCGGCGTAGACTTGGACCCTTAGACAACCTTATCGGGCCTCATCGAGGTCTGATGGATGTACGGGACGGGCCCTGACATCACTGTCATGGATATCCAGGTCGGACAGACGCTCGACAAGTACGAGCTGCTCGAACGAGTCGGGCAAGGCGGAATGGCGATCGTCTATCGAGGCATCGATCGATCGCTCAAGCGCGTGGTCGCGATCAAGGTCCTGCACAAGCACCTCGCCGACTACCAAGAAGCACGCGACCGCTTCGAGCGCGAAGCCCAAGCCGTCGCGAAGCTGCGTCACGAGAACATCCTCGAGATCTTCGACTTCAGCGCGAAGCCCGACTCCGAGGCGTACATCGTCACGGAGTTCATCGACGGGCAGACGCTCAAGCAGGTCATCACCGCGCGCCCGATCGCGTATCCGGAGATCGGCGCGATGCTGATCCTGCAAGTGGGCCGCGCCCTCGCCCACGCGCACGCCGGCGGCATCCTGCATCGCGACGTGAAGCCCGAGAACATCATGATCCGCTCCGACGGGGTCGTGAAGCTGATGGACTTCGGCATCTCGCACATGGTCGATCTCGAGCGCCTCACCGTCACCGGTCAGCTGCTCGGATCGCCGGCGTACATGGCACCGGAGCACGTCGAGGGGCGCCCCCTCGACTTCCGCACCGACGTGTTCGCGCTCGGCATCGTCCTGTACCAACTCTGCGTCGGCAAGCTGCCGTTCGAGGGCAAGAACCCGCACGAGGTGCTCAAGCGCATCGCGGAGTGCCGGTTCACGGATCCGCGCATCGCGAACCCGCGCATCGGCAATCGCCTGGGCCGCATCATCCTGCGCGCGATGGCGCGCGAGCCCGCGGATCGCTTCCCCGCGATCGGCGAGATGGTCACCGCGCTCGAGGGATATCTCGAGGAGAGCGGCATCGCGGCGGACAAGCTCGCCGGCGAGCTCGCGCGCTACTTCTCGGGACCGCCCGCGTACGAGCAAGCGCTGCACGCGCGGCTCGTCGATCACCTCACCCGCCGCGGATCGCAGCTGCTCGCGAAGGACGAGCGTGCCGGTGCCCTCGACGTGTTCGATCGCGTGCTCACGCTCGATCCGAAGAACGAGAAGGTGCTCGCGATCCTCGACGGGCTCAACCGGCGCCAGCGCTGGCTGCGGCTCTCGATCGTCGCGGCGGCCGCCGGTGTGATCGGCGGCGGCGCATTCTTGATCCACAAGAAGACCGAGCCACCGCCGGCGGAAACGCCCGCGCCGCCGGAGAATCCAGGGAGTCCGTCGTGGGCAAATCACGTCGCTCAGGTGGTGCGCGAGGATCAGCCGCCGCCGATCCCCGTCGAGGTCGATGCAGGTGTCGCCGAGCCCGACGCGACGCCGGCGGCGGTCGGTTCGAGTGGTCGCCCTGCGATTCCCGACGCGGGTGTCGTCGAGCCGAAGCCGCAGACGTTTCAGACGCGCATCACCGTCGACATGTATCGGGACACGGTGGTCGATGTCGGCGGCACCGGCACGGACCTGCGCAAGATCGGCAAGGAGGGGCTCCTCCTCGATCTCGACAAGGAGACGAAGATCATCGTCCGCAACGAATGCTGCGCACCGGAGGAGCGAACGATCAAGTTCGGCCAAGCGCAGGAGCCGGTGTTTCTCAAGTTCAAGCCGGGCAGCCTCACGCCGAAGTGTACGGACGCGACGGCGATCGTCTCGATCGATGGCCAGCCAGCGACGCTCGGACTCAAGTACACGGTGACGTTCGAGGACACGCGTGAATCGAAGACCCTGAACGTCGAGTTCACGACGCCGGAGCCGAAGTACAAGCCGAAGAAGGTCACCGTGCGCCCCGGCAAGAACGAGGATGTGACTTGCGAGTAGCGCTGATCCTCGCGCTCGCGTGCGGGGTCGCGTACGCGTCGCCGTCGGCGGATCTCGATCGCGGTCGGCAGAGCTTCAAGGCGCGTGACTACCAGTCCGCGATCCCGATCCTCAACACCCTGCTCTATCCCGAGGAGCAGCTGACGCGCACCGCCGAGCTCGTCGAAGCGCACATCCTGCTGGGTGCGTCGCACTACGAGGCCAACAACCGCGAGCGCGCACGCGAAGAGTTCCAGCGCGCGTTGCAGCTCGAACCGGATCGCTCGATCAGCACGCTGCAGTTCTCCGAGGGCGCGGTCCGTCTGTTCGACGACGTGAAGACCGATCTGCTCGCGCAGAAGCGCAAGCAAGAGGAGCTCAAGCGCATCGCCGAGGCGAAGGCCGCGATCGAGGCGTACAAGAAGTCGCTCGTCGTCTACGAGGCCACGCCGTTCGGCTACAACTTCCTCCCGTTCGGCATCGCGCAGTTCAGCCAGAAGCGCTACGCGCCGGGCACGCTGTTCGCCGCCAGTCAGGTCGCCACGCTCGCCGCGAACGTCTCGATCTATGTCTACCTCGTCGGTACGTATGGATTCTCCAACAAGCAGATTCCCGTCAGCGATGGCCTGCTCGTACGGCGGCTGCAGCAGTTCCAGATCGGCACCGGCGTCGCGTTCATCGGCCTCTACGGTCTGTCGATCTTCGACGCGATTCGCCACTACAAGCCGCGCCTGCGCGTGGAGGGTGACGACTCGCTGATCCAGGGGGACGACTCGCTGATCCCCGAGGAGCTGCGCGATCAGAAGCCGCCTGCAAAGGGCGAGCGGAAGCTCAAGAAGGTCTCGTGGGCCGATCGCGTGATCGACAGCCTACAAGTTGCTCCGATGTTCTCCGACGACAGCGTCGGCATCGGGATCGGTTGGGAGAACGACTAATGCCTTCACTTCGCCTCGCGTCACCCGGCCATCCACCGATGGTCTACAGCCTGCACCCGGACAAGAAGCTGACGTCGATCGGGAGCTCGCCCGAGAACGACATCGTGCTGCCCGATCCGCTCGTACAGGACGGCTTCGCGATCCGGTTCGACGGCCAGATCTACACGGTGCTCGCGCTCAAGAAGACGGACTTCGTCGTCAACGGCAAGAAGCGCGGCAAGCACAAGCTCTCGCACGACGATCGGATCGTGATCGGCAGCTGCGAGCTGCGGTTCGTGATGGTCGACGAGAGCGCGCCGTCGGAGGACGAAGCCGGCGAGACGATCGCCGATATCGACGCGTACACGAAGCTGTACGAGTTCTCCGAGCGGCTGATCCACCAGCGCGATCTGGGCGAGCTGCTCGACGCGCTGATGGACGCGATCGTCGAGATCACGAACGCCGACAAGGGATTCTTGGTGCTCCTCGAGGGTGAGACCGTCGACGTCAAGGTGGCGCGCAACCTCAACAAGGAGAACATCGCGGACGCGGTCGGTCAGCTCAGCGATGCGATCGTCGCGAAGGTGATCCGCACGCGCAAGCCCGTGATCGTCAGCGACGCGATGCGCGACGACGAGTTCGCCGCGTCGAAGAGCGTGATGCAGCTGAAGGTGAGCAGCGTCATCTGCGTGCCGCTCCTCGACAAGGGCCGCCTGATCGGCCTCATCTACGTCGGCAACGACTCCATCCGCGATCTCTTCCAGGCGGACACGCTGCGCGTGCTCAGCGTGTTCAGCGCGCAGGCGTCGCTGATCGTCGCGAACGCGTTGCTCTTGAACGAGATGCGCGTCGACAACAAGCGATTGAACGAGCGGCTCGAGATGTATCGGTTCGGCGAGATCGTGGGCACGAGCCCGCCGATGCAGCAGGTGTTTCGCAAGGTCGAGAAGATCAGCGCGACCGACATCAGCGTGCTGATCACCGGCGAGACCGGCACCGGCAAGGAGCTGATCGCGCGCGAGGTGCACAATCGATCGCCGCGCGCGGGCAAGCCGTTCATCACGATCAACTGCGGCGCGATTCCCGAGAACCTCCTCGAGAGCGAGCTGTTCGGTCACGTGAAGGGCGCGTTCACCGGCGCGGTCGCGAACAAGCAGGGCAAGTTCCAAGCGGCCGATGGCGGCACCCTGTTCCTCGACGAGATCGGCGAGATGCCGATCGAGCTGCAAGTGAAGCTCCTGCGCGCGATCCAGGAGAAGGTCGTGTTCCGCGTCGGCGATACGCGGCCCGAGACCGTCGACATTCGCATCCTCGCGGCGACGAACCGCGAGCTCGAGAAAGAGATCGCCGGCGGTCGGTTCCGCGAGGACTTGTACTACCGGCTCAACGTGGTGAACGTCGAGCTGCCGCCGCTGCGTGCGCGTGGCGACGACGTGCTCGTCATCGCGCGCTATCTGTTGTCGCGGTACTCGCGCGAGTACGACGCGAAGGTGAAGGGCTTCTCGCCGAACGCCGCCGTCGCGATTCGCAAGCACAACTGGCCGGGCAACATCCGCGAGCTCGAGAACCGCATCAAGAAGGCGATCGTCCTGTGCGAGTCGACGGTGATCGGCCCCGATGACCTCGGGCTCACCGGGGATTCGCTGCCGCAGATCCTCACGCTCGCGGAGGCGAAGGACAAGTTCCAGCGCGACTACATCAACGAGGTCCTCGCGCTCAACAACGGCAACCGTACGAAGACGGCGCGCGACCTCGGCGTCGATCCCCGCACCGTGTTCCGTCATCTCGAGAAGGAAGGCGGCGAGCCGGGGGACAACCCGGATGGCCCGTGAGCACTACCCGATCAGGCCGGCCTTTCTGGCTACCGTGACGGAAGCCCTATCAGCCCCCACCCACCCATGACAGCCATGTCCGATCCACGCCGTCTCGCAGACACCGTTATCGCGATTAACCCCGTGACATCACGAGGAGGATCCTCGGTGGTGCATCGCGTGCATGGTGGTGGGTCGCGCGTGCGTTGGCTTGGCTTCCTCCTGGTTCCGTTCGCGGGCTGTGTCCTGCCACCGTCGCTCGACGTCGACACGTCGGATGGCGGCATGAACTCGCCGCCCGCGATCACGGCCGTGCGCTCCGATGATCAGGAGCTTCCCGATCCGGGGCCCGTGAACTTCGAGACCGGGATCAACGCCGGCACGATGAGCATCTCGCTCGTCGACACGGACGTGACGGACACGCTGTACGTGAGCTTGTTCGTCGACTACTTCAGCGACGGCCCCACACCGCCACGCGCGACGTGCACCGCGGCGCCGACGGGCACGTCACAGCGAACGGCCACCTGTGACCTGACCGCGCTGTGCACCGAAGCGGACGTGCAGCACCCCGAGCGGTTCTTCACCGTGCAGGTGTTCGATCGCCCGCTCGCCGACAGTGGCGCGCCGCGCTTCAAGCTGATGAAGGGCGAAGGCGGGATGACCACGAGCCGGAGCTATCTCCTCAACTGCCAGGATCCGTCATGAGCATGCGCCGCGTGCTCCTCGCGATCGCCCTCGCGCTGCCGGCGTGCCTCGTCGTGCCCGAGGCGCCGAAGCCCGAGTGCGTGACGACCGCGGACTGCAACGGCGTCGAGGTGTGCGAAGACGGAACGTGCTGGGGCGATCCGCCGGCCGGCGAGTTCGCGATCGTGATCTCGCCCCCGATGGAGCGCGCGGATCTTGTCTCGCGCGAGATCATGAACGGGGTGATCACGACGCAGGGTGACATCGAAGGTCTCCAGCTCCAGAAGCCCGTGGAGCTGAGCGGTCGACTGACGACGTCGTGCACGCCACCTCTGGTGTGCGAGCGCGCGATGCTCGATGCGAGCGTCACGATCACGCGCGCGTCGCTGTTCGAGGGTGGTCCCGGGTTCAAGCTCGTCGCGATGACGACGCGCGACAACGATGGACCTCAGTTCAAGCTGGACGTGCCGCCGGGCGATCCCGACCTCCCGTACGTGGTCACCGTCGTTCCGATGCCGCGCGGCGATTCACCACCATCGGGTGCGCCGAGCCTCGCCGAGTCCGTGCCGCCGATGCGGTTCCAGCTCCCGCTGACGACCGACACCACGAAGACGCTCGCGCTGGGCGGGCTCACGCTGCCGACCGTCGAGGGCACGTTGCTCGCGTCCGCGGGCGGCGGTCTCGAGGACTATCGCGTCGTCGCGATGGGACATTGGGAGCAAGGCGCGCCGATGACCGAGGTCTCGACGGTGGCGTACACCGGGGCGAACGGCGCGTTCCGGCTGACGCTGTCGCCGGAGCTCGTCGGCAGCGTCGAGATCGTCGCGCGTCCGTCGGATCCGACGTCGGGTCGTCCCACGTTGCACCTGCTCGACGTTCCCGCGGCTCTCGGCGTGCAGCGCACGCTGACCGAACCGGCGGGCCTCGGTGAGACGATCCCCAAGGTCATCACGATCAAGGGCAAGGAGACGGGCGGCGCACCGAAGCCGATTGTCGGCGCACGGGTTCGCGTGACCGCGTTGCTCGGCTCCGCCGCGACCGGTACCGCGACGTTCGCGATCGAAGGCACGACCGACGACGCGGGTCGCGTCCAGTTGATGGTGTTGAACGGCAGCGCGATCTGGGAGCAGTACCGGCTCGAGGTCGTTCCGCCCGCGAGCTCGCGGGTCGGCGCGATCTACGACCAGCCGTTCGCGATGACCGATAGCGAGGTGCAGCTGCCCACGCGCACGATCCTCACCGGCTCGGTCCGCGACGCGACGGGCGCGCCGCTCGGTGGCGTCACCGTGACAGCGCGTCCGGCGCTGCGCTTCGTGTGGTCGCTCGACGACAAGCCGCAGGCGTTCTTGAACTCGCTGCCGCTGTCGAGCGCGATCACCGAGGACGATGGCACGTACACGCTCCATGTCGATCCGACGATCGACGACACGTGGGGCTACTACGACCTCAGCCTCGATCCGGCGCGGTCGACCGGGTTCCTCGAGCGAGCCCCGACCTTCGTCCAACCGGAGATCGCGATCCCGCGGGATGCCCACGTCGAGCAGGTCGCGGTCCCCACGATCCAGCTCCCCGACGCCGCCTTCGTGCACGGCCAGGTGACCGACTTCAATGGGATTCCCGTCAAGGACGCCGAGGTGAAGGTGTTCCGCCGGAACAGCTACGCGGCGACCGTCTGCGAGACCGTCCGCAACGCGCCATCCCCCTGCCCGACCCCGGCGCAGCTCGTGGGACGCGACGCCGCCAGCTCGACTGGAATCGTCGAGTTGACGTTGCCTCGCTAGGCGACTAAGGTCTGCGCGAATCGAAAGTTCGCGTAAACGCTCTCACTGATTGCATCGAAGACCACCCCCTGGGGCAGCCACCGCCGACGTCGGCCGTGCCTGTGAATCTCCAGACAACGTGGGTCCCGACCAGGTGCTCCGACTGGATGTTCGGAGTGACAACCAAAGGTTTTTTCCGAAATGACGAACGAGACTGCGCCCACCGAGAATGGTGTGGCGGACCTGGCCGCAATCGCGGCTGTGACTGCTCACGATCCCACCGCCGCCGACGCCGCTGCTGCTCCCGAGGAGCCGAGCGAGCCCGCCGCACCGAAGCCGCCGAGCTTCGACGACTTCGCGCTCCACCCGGACATCAAGCAGGCGCTCGATGACATGGGCTACTTCGCGCCGACCGCCGTGCAGACGGCCGTGTTCGGCCCGGTCAGCGAAGGCAAGGACCTCATGGTCCAGTCGCGCACCGGCACCGGCAAGACGACGGCGTTCGGCCTCCCGATCCTGTCCAAGCTCGTCCCGACGCATCGCCAGCCGCAGGCGCTGATCCTCGCGCCGACGCGCGAGCTCGCGCTGCAGGTCGCTCGCGAGCTGACCAACATCGGCAAGCACCGCGGCATCGTCGTCGAGGCGATCTACGGCGGCGCACCGATCGGCAAGCAGATCACGAACCTCCGCAACGGCGTGCACGTCGTCGTCGGAACGCCCGGCCGCGTGCTCGATCACATCGGCCGCCGCACGCTCGACACGAAGACGATCAACACGTTCGTCCTCGACGAGTGCGACGAGATGCTCTCGATGGGTTTCCTCGAGGACATCGAGCGCGTCGTCTCGCACCTGCCCGAGAAGAAGCAGACGCTGCTGTTCTCCGCGACGATGCCCGACGAAGTCGCGCGCTACTCGCGCCGCCACATGGTCGCGCCCGAGCAGCTCTCGCTGTCGCGCGATGGCCAGACCGTCGCCGACATTCACCACGCGTACTACATCGTCAGCGGTATCGCGCGCAGCCGTGACCTCTTGAAGGTCATCTACTCCGAGGAGCCGGAGAGCGCGATCATCTTCTGCAACCTGCGCGACGAGACCACGATGGTCGCCAAAGTCCTGCAGAAGCAGGGCCTCGACGCGGAGGCGTTGTCGAGCGACCTCTCGCAGAGCGATCGCGAGCGCGTGATGGGTCGCATGAAGAAGAAAGATCTTCGCTTCCTCTGCGCCACCGACGTCGCCGCGCGCGGCATCGACATCTCGAACCTCTCGCACGTCATCAACTTCTCGGTGCCCGAGTCGCCCGAGAGCTACGTGCACCGCACCGGCCGCACCGGTCGCGCCGGCAAGAAGGGCACGGCGATCTCGCTCGTCGGTCCGCGCGAGCTCGGCAACTTCCGCTTCGTGCGCCTGACGTTCGGCCTCAAGCCGGAAGAGCGCCTGCTGCCGAAGGACGACATCTTCATCGGCAAGCTCAAGGTGCCGCTGCCGCCCGTCGGCGTGCCGCAGCCACCCGACCCGGTCCAGATCCTGATCCGCGGCGTGTCCGGAACGCCGAGCGAGCTCGAGACCAAGATCTTCGAGAAGCTGTATCAGTCGGCGAGCGGCAAGCGCGTCCTCGCGGCGCTCGTTGCCGAGAAGCTCGACAAGCTGTCGACGAAGGCGCGCCCGAAGCGCGAGCGCGTCGAGCGTCCTGTCGACGGTGCGCCCGAGGGTGCGCCGGCGGGCGAAGAGCGCTCGTTCGATCGCCCCGAGGGTGACCGTCCGCGCCGCTTCGATCGCGATGATCGCGGCCCGCGCCGCGACGATGGCGACCGTCCGCGTCGCTTCGATCGCGATGATCGCGGTCCGCGCCGTGACGACGGTGATCGTCCGCGCCGCTTCGATCGTCCCGAGGGCGGCGGTGATCGCCCCGAAGGTGATCGTCCGCGCCGCTTCGATCGCGACGATCGCGGCCCGCGCCGCGACGATGGCGACCGTCCGCGCCGCTTCGACCGCGATGATCGTGGCCCGCGCCGCGACCGCGACGAGCGTCCGGCCGCCGCCGTCGAGGGTGCCGACGCAACCGCCGCGCCCGCCGAAGGCGCGCGTCCCGAGGGTGACCGTCCGCGCCGCGATGACGATCGTCCACGTCGCTTCGACGGCGATCGCCCCGAGGGCGACCGTCCGCGCGATCGCGACCGTGGTGATCGCGAGCGCCGCCCGTGGGGCGAGCGTGGTGACCGCCACCGCAGCGGTGGCGATGGCCAGACGATGCGCTTCGAGCGCCGCGATGGTCAGCTCGTCGAGGCTCCGCCCGCCGCCGATGTCGTGACCGACGCGCCGGCCGATGGCGCTGTCGAAGCGCGCCCCGAGCGCAGCGATCGCCCCGAGGGCGATCGCGAGCGTGGCCGCGGTGACCGCGACCGCGGCGATCGTCGCGACCGCTTCGAGGGCCGCGACCGTGGCGACCGCAACCGCGACCGTGGTGACCGCGATCGCGATCGTGGCCCGCGCCGCGACAACACCGAGACCATCGCCGAGGTTCGCACCGAGGAAGCCGCTCCGGCGGCCGAGGCGGCACCCGCGACCGAGACGACCAAGGTCGACGACGTGGCGGCCCGCGCCCTCGAGCGCGCCGACCGCAGCAGCGAGAAGAAGCCCGCGTCGAAGAAGAAGGAAGTGACGACGGAGACGCGCGAGTTCTGGGAGACGTGGGCCGAAGAGAAGTCCACGCGCCCGGCCGCCGAGCCTGCCGCCGCCACCGAAGGCGAGCCCGCCGCCGAAGCCACCACCGAAGCCGCCGCCGACGGCGACGAGCGTCCGCGCCGCGAGCGTGGCGGTCGTGGTCGCGATCGCGACCGCGGTGGTCGCGGCGAGAAGCGCCGCGAGAAGGCGGACGTCCTCGACAAGGAGAAGACGGGTCGCACCAAGCGCGACACGACGGTCTCCGCTCCGCCGGTCGCCGCCGCGGTCGCTGCCGATGGTGCACAGGCTCGCCTGTTCATCAGCCTCGGCAAGAAGCACGGCGTCTCCGCCGATGATCTGCGCGCACTGCTCGCGGGCCCGATCGGTGGCGACACCGCTCGCATCGGCTCGGTCAGCCTTCGCGACTCGCACGCGCACGTTCGCGTCCCCGAGGACACCGTCGAGCCGATCATCGCGGCGCTCCACGGCACGCAGCACAACGAGCACGAAGTCACGGTCGAGCGCGCTCGCGCCTGATCGGACATCTTCGAGCGACACGAGGGCCTGGCGATTCTGCCGGGCCCTCGGCCGTTTCGGGCTAGCGTCGTGGTTGGAGGACGCATGGAAGCCGCGCTGCTCGTCGTTGTCTTGCTCTGGTTGGGCTCGGGATACGCAGGTGTGAAGTTGATCCAGCGCGCGACTCGTCGCCGTCCCGACGCGCCGATTCCCACCGCGCGCGTGACGAACGCGGGCGGCGCCGAGTACGCCTATCAGAAGTCCGCGGACCTCGCGAAGCGCGGCTCGCGCAAGATCGGCAAGGGGCTCGGAATCTCGATCGGCCTCGTCCTGATCAGCTGGCCGGTCCTGATCGTCATTTGGTTCCTGACCACGGATTGGGGCTGGAGCATGCAGATGGGGCGCAAGCTGCGTGTCCGCGGTCGCGAGGTCCTACCACCACCGGCGCGTGGCGATGGGTGGTCGGCATCGACTGCGGCGACGGCGACATCGATCGCGATCCCCACGAGCGATCGCGAGGTGATCGCGGGCTACTGGCTGCTCGCCGCGCGCATGGAGCACGCGTCCGTTCCGGCCTTCTCCCGGCTGTCGTTGCAGCTCGCGGCGCTCGGTGCCCCTGCCCGCCTGCTGCGTGCAACCCACATCGCCGCGCTCGACGAGATTCGACATGCGGAGACGTCCTTCGACATCGCGCGCATCCTGTCGGGTGAAGCACACGACGCAGGCCCGATCGCAGAGCTCGCCGACGAGCTCGGCCTTGCCGCGAGCGCGAACCTCACGAGCGCGACTCCGCGCCCACTCTCGTTTCGTATGCTCGCGGTCGAGTCTCTCGTCGATGGTTGTCTCGCCGAAGGCATCGCGGCCGACATCGCCGCGCGCGGCGCGGAGGTCGCGACCGAGCCCGCGATTCGGGATGCGCTGGCGATGATCGCACGCGACGAAGAAGCACACGCGGAGCTCGCGTGGTCGATCATCGCGTGGTGCCTCGAGGTCGACCGCGCCCGCGTGGGCGCCGCGCTGCGCGCCGTGCGCCTCGATGCAGAAGCGCCGACGACGCCGCTCGGTGATCGCGCGACGCTCGCTCGCTACGGCATCGTCAGCGATAGCGCGCGCGTTGCGGTCGCTCGTCGCGATGCGGTTCGCGCTCGGCTCGCGGCGATGATCGATGGCGCGAGCTCGATCGCCGCCTGAGCGAGCGTTTTCGCTCGATGCCGCCCACCATGACGGACGCGATACCCGACCGCGCCCCGAACGAATCCATGGGCGTCGGACGTCCGCTGGTACGATGATCTCGTGGGCGGAGCGATGGTCACGTTCCTCATGCTGTGGTTCGGCTCGGGCTACCTCGGCGTGCGGATCCTCGTGTTCACGCTGCGCTACTGGACGCTCGATCCCGAGGTCCCACCGGCGCGCGTTGCGAACGCCGCTGGCGCCGAGCTCGCCTATCAGGCGGCACGGAACGCTGCGGTGGGTGGATCGCGATCGCTCGGCAAGGTGCTGGGGATCGTGGCCGGCACGTTCCTCTTGCTCGTGTGGCCCGTGATCATCGTGATCTGGTTCTTCACGACGAGCCACGGCATCGGCAGCCTCTAGGCCAGATCGAGGAAGCGCTGCGGCGCTAGCCGCGCATCGCTTCGACCGGCGAGATGCGCGCCGCGCGGATCGCGGGGACGATGCCGCCGAGCAGGCCCATGAAGATCGCGAAGATCAGCGAGCTGACGATCACGCCGGGGGCGGCTTTGAAGTGGATCACGATCTCCGAGAACGTCTGGAAGTTCATCGTGTGGAACGAGAACAGCGTCAGGAGGTGCACGAAGACGAGGCCCACGATCGCGCCGAACAGCGACAGGATGATCGCCTCGAAGATGAACGACGTGAGGATCGCGAGCCTCGAGAACCCGAGCGCGCGCAGTGTCCCGATCTCCTTCGTGCGGTGCGCGATCGCACCGTTCATCGTGATCGCCGCGCCGATCGCTGCTGCGATCGCGAACAGGAACGCGATGCCCATCCCCATGCCGCCGAGGAAGCCGCGGGTCGGACCGGCTTGCTTCTCGTAGTACTCGTCCTCGCGCTGGACCTTCAGGTTCAGGCGCTTGTCCGCCTCGATCGCCGCGCGATAGCCGTCGTAGGCCGACGGGTTCGTCAGCCGCACCCGTGCCGACGACATCGCGGACTTGCGGCCCGCGGCGGTCGAGATCGCGTCGAGGTCGCCCCAGACCTCCGACTCGTACGAGGAGCCGTTGGTCGAGAACTCGCCGACGACGACGAGCGGACGGTTGCGGCGCACGTCGAACGACTTGCCGACGCTGACGCCCTTGAAGCGACCGTTGATGCCTTTGCCGACGACGACCTCGTTGGTGCCCGGCGTGGGTGCGCGGCCCGAGGTGATCTGGAACTCGGGGCGGAACTTGTAGCCCTCGGCCGGCATGCCGCGGACCGCGAGGTTCGAGATGCCCGAACCGTTGGCGAGCTCCGGTGTGAGGATCAGGACGACCTCGCCGATCACACCGCCGCCCGGCGCGCCCGTGGCGACCGCGGAGTTGCCGCGCAGCAGGTTCAGCTGATCGTTCGTCATGCTGGACGCGAGCTCGGCGTCGGAGCCTTTGCGCAGCACGATGACGGTGTCCGTGCGCGCGGCCTGGACGAGCGCCGCGTTGACACCTTCGTTGAGCATGCCCGCGGCTGCGAACACGAACACGACGAGCGCGATACCAGCCGCGGTCGCGAAGGTCGTGACCTTGCGAACCATGAGGCTGCGGACGTTGTAGCGAAGAGGCACCATTAGTCCACCCTCCTCAGTGCGTCGGTTACCTTGAGTCGCGACGCACCGCGCGCCGGAATGATCGCGGCCAGAAAGCCGAGCACCACGACGATCACGAACGCGAGCAACATGGTCGCGGTCGGCGTGCGGAACGCGATGAACATGAAGCCCATGTTGTCTTCGATGAACGGCCCGAGGACCATGTTGATCAACAGCTGAACGAGGCCGAGTCCGACGAGCCCGCCGACGATCGACAGCAGCAGCGCTTCACCGATGATGAAGCCCCCGACGTAGCCCGGCGAGAAGCCTATCGCGCGGAGCACGCCGTACTCGTGGGTGCGCTCGCGGACACTCATCGCGATCGTGTTCGCGAGGATCAGGAACATGATCAGCAGGATCACGATCGAGACGATCTTGAACGCTTGCAGAACCGCGCTGAACGCTCCCATGAACGAGAGGTTGAACGCGCGCTCGGACATCGTGATCGTCTGGTCGTCCTTCTCGTCGAACACCTTGTCGATCGCCGTCGAGACCTGCGCGCTCTGGCCGCCATTCTGGATGCGCGACATCACCCAGCCGATGGTGTCCTTCGACAGCACCGATCGCGGATCGTTGTTGAGGAAGTCCCACCGCAGCACGACGGTGTTGCGATCCACGTTGCGGCGCTTCGGGTGGTAGATGCCCGAGACCTGGAACTCCCAGTCGCCGGGATAGATGTCGCTCGTGATCACGAACCGATCGCCGACCTTGACGCCGAAAGTCTTCGCGATCAGGTCACCGATGATCACGCCGTTCGGCGTGGCCTTCCAGTTCGCGAGCTCCGCGGGGTCGACGACCATGTCGTCGAACACCTCGAACCACGACTCGTGATCGGCGGCGAAGCCCGCGAAGAACGGCACGCGCTCCTTCGGATCCTTCGCGCCGAACCAGTTCGCCCACGTGGCCTTGGTGACGCCCGGGACCGCGCGCACGTCCTCGATGTAGCGCTTGGGCAGCTGCATCGTGATCGACACTTTGTGCCGCGTCGCGAGGCGATCCTGCATCGACTCCTCGGCGCCCACCTTGAACGCCCAATCGACGGTCTGGATCACGCAGAAGATCAGCACGACGACCGCGACGGCCAGGATCGTGAGGACCGTGCGGCCTTTGCGACGGAATAGATTCCGTCTGGCATAGGTCGCGATATTCACAGGAGCGCTCCCTTATCGAGCTTGCGCTGGATCTTCGCCTTCTCCGCGGCGGCCGGATCGTGCGTGACCATGAAGATGGTCTTGCCGAGCTCCTTGTTGAGCTTGTCGAGCAACACGAGCACGTCGTCCGCGCTCTTGCGATCGAGATCGCCCGTGGGCTCGTCGGCGACGATGATCTTCGGATCGTTGACGATCGCGCGGGCGATGGCGACGCGCTGCTCCTGACCACCCGAGAGCTGCCGCGGGTAGTGCTCCATGCGGTCCTCGAGGCCGACGACGCGCAACGCGGTCGCGACGCGCTGCTTGCGCTCCGATCCCGACAGCCCGGTGAGCAGCAGCGGCAGCTCGACGTTCTGCGCCGCCGTGAGCACGGGGATCAAGTTGAACGACTGGAACACGAACCCGATGTTCTGCGAGCGCCACTTCGCGAGCTGTCCATCGGACATGCGCGCGAGGTCGGCGCCGGCGACGCGAACCTCGCCGCTCGTCGGACGATCGAGACCCGCGATCAGGTTCAGCAGCGTCGACTTGCCGGAGCCCGACGGTCCCATCAGCGCTTCGAACGAGCCCGTGGGAACGTCGAGGTCGAGCTTCTCGAGGACGCGGATCTCTTCCTTGCCGCGATAGAACACCTTGGACACGCCCTTGATCTGGACGATGCGCTCGGGCATGTCGGCGGCCTTGCGATACGGCGCGTCCTTGGTCGGCGATTCCTTCGCGCTGTCGGTCTTCGCGTCGGTCTTCTCGTCGGTGGCGGCGTCAGCTTCGCTCATGTCTTCTCCTTGACCTTTTTGCCATCGGCCATATCCGCAGGCGGATCCAGCACGACCTTGGTTCCCACAGGCAACGGTGTCTCGAGCTCGCGGCCGCCGGCGAACGGCTGGCCCACTTTGACGGTGGTCATGCGCACGCGATCGTCGTCGACGATGAACACGACGTCGGCGCCCGCGCGCTGCACGATCGCGTTCGTCGGCACGACGAGCTTCGGCGGCGCCTTGCGCTCCTCGGCGGAGACGGCCTTCTCGAGGAAGCTCACGCGCGCTGCCATCTCCGGCAACACGGCGCGCTTCTTCTCGGGAGGTGCGGCGGATCCGGCGGATCCCGAGCCGGTCTCGGGTGCGACCGAGCCGCCGCCGCCCGCTTCCGACAGATCGTCGAACGAGATCTTCACGGGCACGGTCGCCTTCGCGCGATTCACGCGCCGGCCGATCTCCTTCACCTTGCCGCCGAAGCGCTGCGACGGATACGCGTCGAGGATGATCTCGGCGGGGTTACCCTCGCCGACCTGATCGAGCTTGCTCTCGGGGACGTCGACCTCGACGACGAGCGAGTCCATGTCCACGACCTCGACGACGCCGGGCGTTCCGAATCCGGGCGCGACGCCCTCGCCGACTTCGACGAGCTTGTCGACGACGGTGCCCGCGATCGGCGAGATGATCATGTAGCTCCCGAGCTGCACCTCGAGGCTCTTCGCTTCGGCCTCCGCAGCGGTGGCCTCGGCCTCGGCGGCGCGCACGCTCGCTTGCAGCGACGCGATACGCGCTCGCATGTCGTCCACCCCCGAGCGCGCGATCACGCCGCGCTCCGCGAGCGGCGTGTCGCGCTTGAGCTGCACCTCGAGCTCCGCGACGTTCGCCTTCGCGATCTGCACGCGTGCCCGCGCGGATGCCGACCGCGCTCGCGCGGAGGCGATCGCGCTCTTGTGATCGACGTCTTCGAGGCGCGCGACCTTGTCGCCCTTCGCGATGACACTGCCTTCTTCCACGAAGATCTCCGCGATGCGGCCGGGCACCTTCGCCGCGACCTTGGCGGAGATCAGCGCGGTCACGTAGCCGGTGGCGGTCAGCTTCATCTGGCCCTGCGCCGGCGACACCATGGAGATCTCGCCCGTCTTCACGGTGTCCGTGACGAACGTCGAGCGCACCTTGGGGATGACGACGAAGTAGATCGCCGCTCCCGCGACCGCGAAGATCGCGAGCGTGACGACCCACGTGACGGGAGACCGACCGCGGCGTTTCGGGCTGCGATCGATCTTTAACGACGCGAGATCTTGAGAGAGCTGGTCGTTCACGGCGAGGCCAACCATGCCCGCATACGTAGAGCGAGTAAAGCGACGCTTCGTGAAGAAGCCTTGCGGATCTGCGACGGTGTTGGGATTCCTGACACACGTCGATCGCACGTCATATCTCCTGACAATCGCGAGCGCGATCGCCGCGCATTCCTGCGAAGTTCCACCATGACGTGGCGCCGACGTGCGAGGTCCACGCCAAGTTGGAAAACGTTCAGCGGCGTTCGACGAAGCGCGCGAGCATCTCTGCCGCGTCGAGGACGATCCGCATCACGTCCACGGCGGGGCGCTCGGTCGCCGCTTGGATCAATCCTTCGGACGCGTGAACCACGACGAACGCAGCGCTGCGAACATCCGCGACATGCACGTCATCGCGCTTCGCGAGGAACTCCGCGATCAGCTCCACGTGCGCATCCATCCACCCGCGATAGCGCTCCCAGACATTGGCGGCGGTGCGCGCATCGATCAGCGCGCGATGGATCGGCCGCTGGTTCTGCTTCGCCGCGAGCACCGCTTCGCCGATGCGCATGATCACCGTGCGGATCGGTTGATCGGCATTTCCTTCGAGCGCGGCGCGCACGCGAGTCAGCGTGTCCTCGGCGTACCGATCCTGCACCGCTCCGATCAGCGCTTCCTTGTTCGGGAAGTATTGATAGAGGCTCCCGATGCTGACGCCCGCGAGCTCGGCGACGTGGTTCGTCGTCAGGCGCTCGAGGCCATCGCGTTCGAGGATGCGCTCCACGGCCGCGAGGATCGCTTCGACGGTCGCCGTACCGAGCTGACTGCGCGGCAGACGGCGTGGAGTGGTGACGGTTCGTTTGCGAGCTAGCATGGCGGCGTTCTGTGCTGAGCGAGTGCGCGAGTTGGACCTTGTACGCGCGGTCCGACCGTACGATGCCCTTCGGGCGATGCCGTTTGTTTCGTCGTGTCGCTCACGTTGTCTGCACGGTGTGTCGCGGGTACAGGTCGTGGTCCAGCGGGTCCAGGGTCTTCGATTCGTTACACCGCCCCGCGCACGCTCGTGTGACGCTGAGACGTGCGCTGGCGCGTGGTCATCGGTGTACTCGCTGTACTTGGCGGTTGCAGTGCACCGTCCGCGCCACCCGTCGTCGCGACGCCGGCGATCGCCTCGTCGCCCGGCCCGCTGATCGCGAACCACGCACGACTCGCCTGCGCGGAGTGCCACGAAGACGGCTCGCCGCGGATCGCCGTCGCGAAGTGCACGAGCTGCCACTCCGCGCTCGGAGCGCGCGTCGCAGCGAACGAGGGCCTGCACGCGAAGCCGAGCGTGCGCGGCCATGCGTGCATCGAGTGTCATCTCGATCATCGCGGTCGATCGTTCGACGTGCGGTGGTCGTTCTTCGGCGGGTTCGCTCGCTTCGATCACGCGCTCACGGGATGGACGCTCGACAAGGGACATCGCATCGCGTGTGCGAAGTGCCATCCGAGTGCGACGGCGTCCGCACCGAGCTTCGCGGGTGCGAAGACCGCGTGCGCGTCGTGTCACGCGCAACCGCACGCGGGCACACCGTACGCGACGCTCGCGTGCGAGACGTGTCACCGAGCCGATCGCTTTCAGGCCATCGCGTTCGATCACGACGAGAGGGCGCGCCCGATCGGCACCTCGCATCGCAAGGTCGCGTGCGCGAGCTGTCACACGGCGCAGCTCGGCGCGACGTCACCGCCGCTGGCGTGCGCGAGCTGCCATGCCTCGCGCGATCCACACGGCGGACGCTTCTCGGCGTTCGCGTGCGAGTCGTGCCACGCACCATCGATCGCGTTCACGCCGGGACAACCACCACCGGCGTGGAAGCCGAATCGGTTCGATCACGGAGCGGCGACCGGCTGGGCGCTAACGCCGTGGCACACGGACCTGACCTGCCGGTCGTGTCACTCGGCGCCGGGGACCGCGCTGTTCGTCCCACTCCACGCGGGCAAGGACTGCCTCGGCTGCCACGAGCACCAAAACGTCCACGATCGGAAGTACCCGAGCCACCGCTGTCTCAGCTGCCATTTCCTTTAGCTGCGGACCAAAGCTGACGATCAGTTGTCAGGATTTCCCGCCCTGCCTGATCGAGCGCGCCAACCCTGCTTGACGCCTGAACACTTGCTCCGTAGGGTGCGGACCTTATGGCTCGCAGCTCGTTGGGTCCCGGTCGTCACACCCCAGAACGCGAACCAGATCAGATCGTTATCGAAGGCGCGAGAGAGCACAACCTCGTCGTCGAGAGGCTCGAGCTGCCCAAGCATCGCTTGGTCGTGATCACGGGGCCGTCGGGATCGGGCAAGTCGAGCCTCGCGTTCGACACGCTCTACGCGGAAGGCCAGCGCCGGTATGTCGAGTCGCTCTCGGCATACGCGCGGCAGTTCCTCGGCCAGATGGAGAAGCCGAAGTACGAGCGCATCAGCGGCCTGTCGCCGACGATCGCGATCCAGCAGAAGAGCGCGTCGAGTAACCCGCGCTCGACCGTCGGTACGATCACCGAGATCTATGACTACCTCCGCGTGTTGTACGCGCGCGCGGGCGAGCAGCGCTGCTACCAGTGCGGCGGTCCCGTCGGTGCGCGCACCGCGGGCGAGGTCGTCGACGAGCTCGCGTCCCTGCCGGACAAGACGCAGGTGACGCTGATGGCGCCCAAGGCGGAGAATCGCAAGGGCGAGTTCCGCGAGCTGTTCGCCGAGCTGCGCAAGGCCGGCTTCGTGCGCGTGCGGATCGATGGAATGATCGTGCGCCTCGAGGACGTCGACGCGCTCGAGAAGCAGAAGAAGCACTCGATCGAGCTCGTGATCGATCGCGTGACGATCAGCGCGAAGGACAAGGGCCGCCTGACCGACTCCGTCGAGACGGCGATGCGCGAGGGCAAAGGCAAGATGATCGTGGACGTCGCGGGCGAGAAGACGCCGCGCGTGTTCAGCGAAGCAAACGCGTGCCCGACGTGCGGCATCGGCTTCCCCGAGCTGTCGCCGCAGAGCTTCTCGTTCAACTCGCCGCTCGGCATGTGCGTCGACTGCAACGGTCTCGGCGATCGCCTCGCGGCCGATCCGGACCTCGTGGTTCCGGATCAGACGCGCTCGATCCGCGACGGCGCCGTCGCCGTGTGGGGCGAAGCGATCGCGAAGGACTCGGGCTGGACGAGCAACATCGTCAAGTCGCTCGCGAAGGCGTTCAAGATCGATCTCGACAAGCCGTGGAACAAGCTCGGCGAGAAGCAGCGCGACGTGCTGATGCACGGCACCGGCGACAAGCGCGTCAATGTCGCGTGGGAGGGCAAGCACTCCACGGGCGAGTGGGCGATGCGCTACGAGGGCATCCTCGCGCAGCTCGAGCGCCGGCATCGCGAATCCTCGTCGGAGCGAACGCGCGCGCACTACGAGCAGTTCTTCGCGTCGATCCCGTGCGCCACGTGCCACGGCACGCGCCTGCGCCCCGAGTCGCGCGCGGTGTTCGTCAACGAGAAGCCGATCGTGGACGTCACGGGCATGACCGTGAAGCAGGCGTTCGAGTTCATCTCGACGATGAAGCTCACGGGCTCGCGCGCGCAGATCGCGGGCGAGGTACTCAAGGAGATCAAGAACCGACTGACGTTCCTCCTCGACGTCGGCCTCGACTACCTGACGCTGCATCGCAGCGCGGGCACGCTGTCGGGGGGCGAGGCGCAGCGCATCCGCCTCGCGTCGCAGCTCGGCAGCGAGCTGTCGGGCGTGCTCTACGTCCTCGACGAGCCGTCGATCGGATTGCACCAGCGCGACAACGAGCGATTGATCCGGACCCTGCATCGCCTGCGCGATCTCGGCAACACGGTGCTCGTCGTCGAGCACGACGAGGCGACGATCGAAGCCGCCGATTGGGTCGTCGATTTCGGTCCCGGCGCAGGTCGTCACGGCGGACACGTCGTGGCCGAGGGCACGCCCGAGACCATCAAGCGCGAGGTGAAGTCGATCACCGGACGCTACCTCGCCGCCGTCGAGCGCATCGAGGTGCCACCGCAGCGCCGCGAGCCGTCGAGCTGGGTCAAGCTCAGCGGCGCGCGCGAGCACAACTTGAAGAACGTCACCGTCGAGATTCCGCTCGGCGTGATGGTCGCCGTCACCGGCGTCTCCGGTGCGGGCAAGTCATCGCTGATCAACGCGACGCTGCATCCCGCACTCAACCGCATGCTCCATCGCTCGATGGATCGCGTCGGCCCGTACGACTCGCTCACCGGCCTCGGCAAGGTCGACAAGTGCATCGTGATCGATCAGCAGCCGATCGGTCGCACGCCGCGCAGCAACGCCGCGACGTACACCAAGGCGTTCGATCTGATCCGCGAGCTATTCGCGAACATGCCCGTCGCGAAGACGTACGGCTACGAAGCGGGGCGCTTCTCGTTCAACGTGTCGGCGAAGCAAGGCGGCGGGCGCTGCGAGGCGTGCGAAGGCGCGGGCGTGCGCGAAGTCGAGATGCACTTCCTGCCGAACGTGTTCGTCACGTGCGAGGTGTGCAAGGGCAAGCGCTACAACGACGCGACGCTGCGCGTGACGTACAAGGACAAGAACATCGCGCAGATGCTCGACACGCCGATCGAAGAGGCGGCGGAGATGTTCCAGCATCACAAGCAGCTGTCGCGGATCATGAACACGCTCGTCGACGTGGGCCTCGGCTATCTGTCGCTCGGTCAGCCGGCGACCACGCTGTCGGGTGGTGAAGCGCAGCGCGTTAAGCTCGCGCGCGAGCTCGCGCGCGTACAGACGGGCCGGACGCTGTACCTCCTCGACGAGCCGACGACCGGCCTCCACTTCGGTGACGTGAAGAAGCTCCTCGAAGTGCTCGGTCGCCTCGTCGACGGCGGCAATACGGTGCTCGTGATCGAGCACAACCTCGACGTGATCAAGACCGCGGACTGGATCATCGATCTCGGTCCCGAGGGTGGCGCGGCGGGCGGCGAGATCATTGCCGTCGGAACGCCGGAGCAGGTCGCGAAGAATGCGAAGTCGTACACGGGCCAGTTCGTGAAGCCGCTCCTCGAGCGGGCACGAACCAAGATCGCCGGTGGCGGCGGCGGTGGTCGTCGCGCCGCGCGCGCTGCCGACGATGACGCTCGCGATAGCGCGTCGCCCTAGCTCTCCGCTACCGTCGTATCGATGACGTCTGCAGAGTTCGAGGCATGGCCTCCCTCGGGAGCGACTTCTTCGCGATCAACATCGCGACGCTCGACCTGTCTCCCGAGGAGATGGCGGCGATCCCGGTGAGCTACATCGACGGACGCAACGATCGATTCGACGCCGCACCGGCGATCGTTAGCTACTTGTAGCGATCGCCCGTGCGCTCTCGCTACGACGTGCGCACCGGCCCGCGATCTGCCCGGCGGGATGTGCGCGCGTGCCACGCCGCTACCCGTGCGGTTCTTACTCACGTTGCTTTCACCGTCGGCGAGGCTGCGCTCACGAGGTGATTGCGTATCGTGTGGAGGTCGTGCTCACCGCAACCTCGACCGACTTCGACGCGATCCTCGAGTTGCTACCCCACGGCGTCGTGCTCGTGGGCAACGACTGGCGTGTACGGTTCGCGAACCCGGAGGCATCCCGCCTGCTCGGTGCGAGCGGCGGCACGATCTGGGAGCGCTGTCCCGATCTGGAGCACACCGCGTTCGGATCGGGGTTTCGCTACGCGATGTCGGATCGCACGGAGCTCCTGACCGAGAGTGCGCTTCCGTCGGTGGGTTGGTGTCAGGCCCGTGCGCTCCCGACGCGAGACGGCGGTCTCCTGATCAGCTTGCGCCAGGTGCACGGCCACACGCTCGAGAGCGGGCAGGCCAAGCAGGCATTGTTGATCGGCGAGATCGGCGACGCGCTCACGCGCGAGGAGTCGATGTCGGCCGCGCTGCAGCGCTGCGCCGTCGCGATGACGCGCCACCTCGACGCGGCGGTCGCGCGGATCTGGGTCGCGGATGCAGCGGGCGACTACCTCGATCTCGCGGCGCACACGGGGCTCGATCTGCCGGATCTGCAAGCGCGGATCGCGTTCGGCCACGGGAAGATCGGAGACATCGCCGAGTCGGCCGAGCCGTATCTGACCAACGACGTGGTCACCGATGCGAAGCTGAACGCGACCGAGTGGGCGCGCGTGGCGCGCATCGTGTCGTTCGCGGGCTATCCGCTCCGCGTCGAGGACCGCATCGTCGGCGTGATGATGATGTACTCGCGGCGCGCGCTCGATCACGACATGCTGAACTCGCTGTCGACGATCGCGGATGCGATCTCGCTCGGTGTCGCGCGCAAGACCGCGGATGCCGCGCGCCGCCGCGCCGAGCACACGCTGCGCGCGCAAGCGGATCGTCTCGAGCGCCTGTACGAGCTCGGCAAGCAGGTCGCCGCCGAGCTCGACGTCACGGCGCTCGCGGCGAAGGTCATCGCGACCGCGACGGCGCTCACCGGCGCGCGCGCCGGCGCATTCGTGTGGCGGCTTCCCGGCCGTCCCGAGGACGCCCTCGCGCAGGTCGCAGCCACCGGCAGCGCCACGAATGCGCCCCGGCCGCTCCCGGCGCTCGGCGGCGTCACGCGCGTCGACGATCTGCGCGACCACTCGCGCGGCACGGAGCTCGCGACGCTACTCCCCGTCGTCGAGGGCCACCCTGCCCTGACGAGCTTCCTCGCGATCCCCGTGCGCGGCCGCAAAGGCACGATCGGCGCGCTGCTGTTCGGCCACGATCACGCGGGCGTGTTCACGAGCGACACGGAGCGGCTGCTCGCGAGTGTCGCGAGCACCGCAGCGATCGCGATGGACAACGCGCGGCTCTTCACCGAAGCCCGCGAGCTGATCGCCGCACTCGAGAAGTCGAACTCCGAGCTCGATCAGTTCGCGTACGTCGCGAGCCACGATCTCAAGGCGCCGCTGCGCGGCATCGCGAACCTCTCGCAATGGATCGAGGACGATCTCGGCGATAGCATGAGCGCGCAGACGCGCGAGCACATGCACCTGTTGCGCGGGCGGGTGCTGCGCCTCGAGAACCTGATCGGCGGCATCCTCGCGTACAGCCGCGCGGGCCGCGAGCGCCATCCAAAGCACGTCGACGTGGCCATGACGAGCCTCGCGCGCGAAGTGTGGGAGCTGCTCGCTCCGCCTGCGACGGCCACCATCGAGATCGGCGAGCTGCCGCATGTCTCGGGAGTCCGCGCGCAGCTCCAGCAGATCTTGCTGAACTTGATGAGCAACGCGATCAAGTACAACCCGGAGCGCGAGCTACACGTCACCGTCTCCGCGACGCGCGACGGCGAGCTCTGGAGGTTCGCCGTCAGCGACGACGGCATCGGGATCGCGCCCGAGTTCCACGATCGGATCTGGGGTCTATTCCAGACGCTCGAGCGCCGCGACAAGGTCGAGAGCACGGGCATCGGGCTCTCGGTGGTACGCAAGATCGTCGAGTCACATCGAGGTACGGCATGGGTCGAATCGCAGCCCGGCAGCGGCGCGACCTTCTTCTTCACGTGGCCCGCCGAGGTCGAAGGAGCGAGGCGTCATGGATGAGCGTGCGCTGAACATCCTGTTGGTGGAAGACGACGAGGTGGACGTGATGACCGTTCGCCGAGCGTTCGCGAAAGCGAACATCACGAACCCGATCTTCGTCGCGAGCGATGGAATCCAGGCGCTCGAGATGCTGCGCAACGAAACCGTCCCGCCGAGTCGGCGGGTGATCCTCCTCGACATCAACATGCCGCGCATGAACGGCATCGAGTGCCTGCGCGAGATCCGCAAGGACCCCTCGCTGGCACCGCTGACCGTCGTCGTACTGACCACGTCGAACGAGGACCGCGATCGCGTCGAGGCATTCCAGCTGAACGTCGCCGGCTACCTCCTCAAACCGGTGACGTTCACCGAGTTCGCCGAGGTGATGGCGACGCTCAACAAGTACTGGACGCTGATGGAGATGCCGAGCTGATCAGTGCTTGCCGTTCGTGATCACCGGAGCGGTGGTCTCGGGCGCTACCGGCACCGGTGACGGCGTCGAGTAGCCCGCCGCCATGCGCGCGAGCAACACGTCGCCGAGGTTCGCGCGTCCCTCGCCCAGCACCACGTCTGGGACGAGCTTGAGGCCCGACACCGCGAGCGTCTGCGCGATCTGTAGCGACGTGTAGCTCTGATCACCGAGTGACTTCACGCCGGCTTGATAGCTCGCGGCGACGGCCGCGCCGCGTGCGCGCTCCGCATTCGCGGTCGCTTCACCACGGGCGGTGATCGCCATCGCTTCGGCCTCCGCCGCGAAACGCGTCGCGTCCGCTTCGGCCGCCGCGTTGACGCGCGCGACCTCCGCCTCCGCCGATGCACGCACGCGCGCCGCCTCGGCCTGTCCCTTGGCCGCCGCGATCACGGCCTGCGCCGCAGTCTCGTGGATGTACACCTGCTGCTCGCTGCGCACGACCTCGGCCTGCATGTTCGCCGCCGCGGTCTCGCGCTCGAGCATCTGGCGACGCATCTGCGCCTCGCGCTGCGCGTCGTACGTGCGCTGTAGCTCGTCCGCGATCTTGCGATCGGTCTGCGTCTTCATCAGCTCCGCCGGCGGCGCGATATCGCCGATCAGCGCGTCGAGGCAGTCGACGTCGTACGCCGCGATCGCCGCGCGGATATGCAGGTACGCCTCGCGCTGCCGCGCCGTACGCGCGCTCAAGAACTCGAGCACGGTGACCTCCTGGGCCGAGTTACGGAAGTAGTTACCGACGGTCGGCTGCAGCACGTGGTCGACGAGGTTCTGCATCGATCCGACGCGCGAGATCACGCGCGGCGCGTTCTTCATGCCGACGTGGATGATCGCCGCGACATCGAGGCTGAACGAGAAGCCGTCGCGCGAGCGCACGGTGATGGGGTCCAGCGCCGCGTCGTAGTGGTGGCTCTCCGAGCGATTCGCCCAGTTGAGAACGATATTCGTCGTCGGCACGAGCTCGATCTTCATCGCGCGCGTGTTGAGCGGGTGCTTGCCCGGCAGCAGCGGCTCGTTCCACACGCCCTTGCGGCCGCGCTCGACGAGGTCACCGTGCGCGAACCCATCACCGGAGATGTCGACGTGCTCGCCACCGACGTAGCTCACCACCACGCCGACGTAGCCGATCGGAATCTCGGTCAACGGAATCAGCTCGACCGAGACGAACCACGGGTTCAAGTTCCACGCGCCGCTGAGCAGCACGCTCTCCTGGAGACCGCGCGAGCCGCCGGCTTCGATGAACGCTTGTCCGTTCTGAAAGCTGTCGTGTCCGTCGACGATGGCGCCGGCGAGATCACCCGCAGGAATCGGGCGACCGTCGAGCGCCGTCACGATGCCCACGCGATCCGACGGCACCTGGAACACGACGAGCTGCTCCGGGCGCAGCCCGAACGCGGCCGCGCGCCGCGCGGTCACCACGTCGAACAGCGCGGGGTTGATGCGATACCGCCCCGCGGTCAGCACGCTGATCTGTCGGCCCTTCTCGCCGTGTCCGTCGAGGAAGCCCGCCGCGTCTTGGAAGTTGTCGCAATCGACCTCGCGGCCGAGCACGCGATCCGCAGGGATCGCCGCGCCGTCCTTCGCGACGACGACCGCCAGCTCACCCGGCGGAACGTCGACGAGCGCGACCTTCTGGACCTTGTACTTCCACGGCCACAGCGGGAAGTGCCAGCCCGGCGGCAACAGCTGCGCCTGAAACCCGGCTTCGCCGCGTGTCGCGATGATGCGACCCGCGGGCAACGCACGCCCGTAACGACGGATGACGAGGCCGGACTCCTGCTCGTCGATCACGACCGTTCCCGCGATCACCAAGAACAACGCCAGCGCCGCCACGCCGCCGGCGATGGCCACGTACAACACGATTGACGTCATAGACACACCCGTTCCTTTCGGTGGTTAGGAACGAGCACCCGGCGTGCCGCGCCAAGTGCTCGCCGCGATTGGAGATCGCCAGACATCGAACCGTAATGCGATACGGAATCCGTAGTAGACTACGGACATGTTCATCGGCGTCGTCGGAGCAGCCCTACCGCCGAAGCAACGCAAGCAGGTCGTCGACGCAGGTCTGCGCATCGTGGACGCGAAGCGCGCGGACGTCGTCGTCCACGTGGGGCCGCGCCCGCCGACGCACGCGCCGCGCGGTCCATGGTTGTGGCTCTGTACGCGGACCGATGCTCGCTCTGCATCCGATGCCCGTGTTGCATCCGATGCCCGCTCCGCGCGGTACTCGATCGCCCCCGCGGATGCGGCGAGCGCGATCCTCGCGGGCGCCTACGACTGCGTTCCGCTCGACGATGGCTTCGCGCTCGCGATCGCCCGTCGCGTGCAGGAGCTGTCCGTGCGCACCGATCAGGGCGCCCCGCCACCGGAGTACGTCGCGCGCAGCGCCGCCGCGCAGCGGCTCCTGGCGGACCTCGATCTCGCAGCGCGCACGTCGATGCCCGTCCTCCTCAGCGGCGAGACCGGCACGGGAAAAGACCTCGCCGCGAAGCACCTGCACGCTCGATCCGGACGCAAGGGAACGTTCGTCCCGATCAACTGCGCCGCGATCCCCGACGACCTCATCGAAGGCGAGCTGTTCGGCTATGTCAAAGGCGCTTTCTCGGGCGCGGTCGCGGACTACGACGGACAGCTCCGCGCCGCGGCAGGTGGCACCGTGTACCTCGACGAGGTCGACGACACACCGATCACCTTGCAGGTGAAGCTCCTGCGCGTGCTCGAGGACCACGTGGTGAGCCGGCTCGGCGAGAACACGTGGCGGCAGGTCGACTTTCGCGTGGTGGCCGCGAGCAACCGCGATCTCGAGGACCTCGTGCGCAAGGGCGAGCTCGGCGCGGATCTGTATCAGCGGTTGGCGATCGTGCGCATCGAGCTGCCGCCGCTCCGCGATCGCGGCGACGATCTGCCCGAGCTCGCCGCTCATCTGATCGGGAGGTTCTATCGCGAGGAGCCGAGCGCTCCCCATCGCGTCACGTCGATCACGCCGACGGCGCTCGACGCGCTACGCCGCTATCGGTGGCCAGGCAACGTGCGCGAGCTGAGGAACGTGCTGTACCAAGCGCTCGTCGGCAAACGCGCGGGCACCGAGCTGCTGTTGTCCGATCTGCCGACGCGAATCCTCGAGAGGGATCCCACACCGAGGATCGCGAACGTCCTGGATCGCGAGGCACTCGCCACGCTGATCGACGCGGGACAGATGAACCTGCGCGTGGTGCGCGACGATCTGGAGAAGGCCGCGCTCGAGATCGCGTTGGCTCGCGCCGGTGGAAGTGCCACGCGCGCGGCGCGGCTGCTCGGCGAGGTCGGGCGCGGAGCGTCGAGCGATCCGGCCGGCACCGTGCGCGCGATGCGCCGGCGCTTCGGTGTCTAGTGTGATTCGCCCGCGATGATCAGAACTTCAGCTCGAGACCGGTGATGGTCGCTTGGCGATCCATCGACCGCGCCGAGTAGATGCCCCACTGCGGCGGCGCGTAGCCGCTGGCGCGCATCTGGATGTCCTTGTACCGACGGTTGTACGACGCGGGTCCCGCGAACGCGTCCACGACCTCCCAGATCCGGAAGCCCGTCAGCGCGAGCGCTCCGACGAGGAGTGCGGTCCCACCGGAGTTGCTGTCCGCGCACGCGCCGTTGCCATCGGTTTCGAAGCAGTCCCCGAACACGCGCGTGAAGCCATAGATGATCAGGGCAGTCGATCCGATTTCGCCGACGGTGAAGATCCAGCCGGTGTCGCTCCAGCGCCCTTGAATGGCCTGACCGACGCCGAAGCCGACCATCAGGGAGACCACGCCGCCGCCGATGTGCGCACCGTCGGTGATCGGGCCGCGTCGGAGAATATCCGCTTCGTCGGCCGTGAGCTGCACTTGCACGGGACGCGGCTGATACGCGTACGGCTGTGGCGCGTACGGTTGCGGCGCATACGGCTGCGGTGCGTACGGCTGAGGTGCGGGCTGTGGCGCGTACGGTTGCGGCGCACCCGGCTGCGCGATCGCGACACTCGCCAACACCATCGAGACCACCAGCGAACCGAGGAGACGCGACATGGCGGCAGCCTCTCACAGCTCGGCGGCGGAGAACGTCAGGACTTCGTCGATATGAGCGGCGCCTGTGGCGAGCATCACGAGTCGGTCGAAGCCGAGCGCGATCCCGGCAGACGGTGGCAAACCCTCGACCAGCGCGGCGAGGAGCTTCTCGTCGAGCGGATAGACGGCGCGGCCGCGCTCGCGGCGAATGCGTTGATCGTCGAGGAACCGGGAGCGCTGCTCGACCGGATCGGTCAGCTCGCCGAACGCGTTCGCGAGCTCGATGCCGCCGACGTACGCCTCGAAGCGATGCGCGATCCGTGGATCGTGCGCCGTGCGCTTCGCGAGCGCCGCGAGCGGTGCCGGCCAGTCCTCGAGGATCAGCGGGCGATCCATCGCGGCGATCGCCGGCTCGACGCGCGCGAGGAATGCCGCGAAGAAGGCGTCGTCCCATGCGCTGCCATCGGCGACATCGATGCCCGCGGCGCGAACCTTCTCGACGAGGGCCGCGGCCGGCTCGTCACCGAGCACACCGACGTTCGCGAACCGCGCCATCGCGTCGCGCACCGAGAGGCGCGGCCACGGCGGCGTGACGTCGATCGTTCGCGACGCGCCGACGCGCGCGAGCGGCGCACCCGAGACGGCGGTGACGACATCGCACACGAGCTGCTCGGTATCGCGAACGATCGAGTCGAGCTCGTCGTACGCGCGATACCACTCGATCATCGTGAACTCGCTCGCGTGATGTGGCCCGTGCTCGTTTCCACGGAAGCACTTGCACACCTGGACGATCCGCTCGAACCCCGCCGCGAGCAGCCGCTTCATCTGGTACTCGGGCGATGTGATCAAGTAGCCCGCGCCCGCCGGCACCGCGTCGAGATGGATCTCGAGCCCCGGGCTCGGCACGAGGAGCGGCGTCTCGACTTCGAGGAAGTCACGCGCCGCGAAGAACGCGCGCACCGCGGTCAGCGCCTTCGCGCGCGATGCGACGTGCTGCATGCGCGAGCGCGGCATGCGCACGACCTCGGTCGATCGATCGGGGTACGCATCGCCTTCATAGCGACGAACGATGCGATCGCCGTCGACGAGATCGCCGGGACAAAACCCGGGATCCGGCGCGGGCGTTCCGTCGAGGTCCGGGACGCGGATCACCGCCACGTCGTTGCGCTCGCCGCGCACGACGGTCGTGTCGCCATCGTTCTCGAGGACACGACCGCGCGTCATGGTCGCGCTCCGGCGACTAGGTCTTGTTCACGCGCTCGACGTACTCGTGCGTGCGCGTATCGATCTTGATCGTGTCACCCACGCGGATGAACAACGGGACCATCACCTCGGCGCCGGTCTCGACCGTCGCGGGCTTCTGCACGTTACCGCTGGTGTCGCCGCGGACGCCGGGCTCCGAGGCGGTGACCTCGAGGAACACGAACGTGGGCAGCGAGACGTCGATCGCGCGCTCGTTGAAGAACAGCACCGTGCACGGCAGGTTGTCCTTCATCAGATCGGCGGCCTTGCCGACCATCTCCGCGCTGACCGAGACCTGCTCGTAGTTGCTCTGATCCATGAGCACGAGATCGCCGGCCTCCTTGTAGAGGAACTGCATCTCGCGCTGGTCGACGTTCGCGGGCTCGAGCTTCTCGCCCGAGCGGATGTTCATCTCCTTGGTCTTCCCGTTGAGGAGGTTCTTGAACACCGTCCGCGTGAAGGCCGCGCCCTTGCCGGGCTTGACGAACTGGAACTCGACGACGGTCCAAGGGTTCCCATCCATGAGTACCTTGAGGCCCTTGCGGATATCGGACGTGTCGTACATGGCGGGCACGTTTACCCCGCCCCCTCCCGGTGTGTCAAACCCAGAACGCGTCGCTGCCGACGGCGCTACCGACGACGATCGACAGGCAAACCAACCGCTTGCCGACGCGCTGGCGGTAAGGGATAAGGACCCGGCGTGGACTCCACGGATCACTACAAGAACCTGGTGAGCCTCGGGCGGGAGGAGTTCCTCGCGTCCGCCGCGCCCGCCGCGCTCGTCCGGTTTCGGCCGGGTGCCGCCGCGATCGAGGGGGCCACGACGCTGACCCTCGATCAGGACGGCGAGACCGTCGAGGAAACGCTGCCGCTGGGCAAGGACTTCCTCTATGCCGAGGCGCCGGAGGTCGAGGTGTATCCGCTGGCGAAGAAGCCCGGCGCGTCGTTCCCCGACCGCATCACGATCGGCCGCACGCCGAACAACGACATCGTCATCACCGATGCGTCGATCTCGCGCCTGCACGCATACGTGAAGTCCGATGGCCGTACGTGGCTCGTCGCCGACGCCGGCTCCAAGAACGGCAGCTGGCTCGACCGCCTCACGCTCGAACCGCGCAAGGAGAAGAAGCTCGGCACCCGCATGGTGCTGCGGCTCGGCGATGTCGATCTGACGTTCTATCTCGCGGAAGATCTGTTCGCCGTCCTCGGAGGCGCGTGATGGCGGTCGAAGAGTGGGATCGCCGGCAGCTGTGCCCCGACGGTGGATGCACCGGCGTGATCGGCGCGACCGGCGTGTGCGGGACGTGTGGCCGCGCGGCGCCGAATTGGGGTGACGAGCGAAAACGGGGCCTGCGCAATCCGACGGACGCACCACCGATCGTGAAGGACGATGACGACATCGCACCGTCGGCGCCCGCGGCGCTCGGCGCGATGGCCGACTGGGGCGCGCGGCGGTTGTGCACCGACGGAAGCTGCGTCGGGGTCATCGGTCCGAACAACAAGTGCAAGGTGTGCGGCAAGCCGGGCCCGATGAAGGCGAAGGCCGCTCCGGCCGGCGAGGCGACCGAGCTCGAGCGCGTGGCGGCCGAGATGGCCGGCACTGCCACCGCGGGTGATCTCGCGTCGATCGATCCGGCGCTCGACGAGGACGACGGCGAGGACGACGACGGCGACGGCGACGAGGATGACGACGAGGACGAGGACGACGACAGCGACGAGGATGACGACAGCGACGACGACGCTGCCGATCCGGTGCACGACAAAGGCGACGAGAACGACGCCGACGAGACCGGCGATGACTCCGACGACGCGTCCGACGAGGACGACGACGACGATGACGACGACAGCGACGACGAGGATGACGACGACGACGGTGACGAGGATGAGGACGACGAGGACGACGACACCGAAGGCGACGACGACGGAACCATCTCCGCCTCCGGTGGTCGCGAGCTCTGTCCCGACGGCGCCTGCGTCGGCGTGATCGGCGCGAACGGCCGCTGCAAGCTCTGCAACAAGCCGCGCGATTGGAGGGACGAGTCGGCATGACTCGCATCACCCTCGTCGGCGCGGGCGGGCTCGGCGGTCCGATCGCGTTCTCGCTCGCCGCCGCGGGCATCGAGCTCGCGATCGTCGACCACGACAACGTCGAGCTCTCGAACCTTCACCGCCAGCTCCAGTTCACGAGCGCCGACCTCGGACATCCCAAGGCGACGCGTCTCGCGGGCGCGATCGTCGCGAACGGCGGCACCGCGAAGCCCCATGTCGCGAAGTGGACCGCGGAGCACGCCGACGAGCTCGGCGGCGACTGCGACCTCATCGTCGACGCGAGCGACGATCCTCCGACGAAGTTCGCCGTCGCCGACTGGGCCGTCGCGAACGGTCGCCAGTACGTCATCGCGAGCGCGCTGCGCTACGGCGGCAACGTGATGGCTGGCGCACCGGGCGTCGCCTGCTATCGCTGCTTGTTCGAGGATCCCGTCGACGCGCCCACGTGTGCAGAGGCCGGCGTGCTCGGCCCCGTCGTCGGTGCGATCGGCGGCATCGCCTCCGCGATCGCGCTCGGGCTCGCGAACGGCGACCGCACCTACGCCGGTGCGCTCCTCGCGTTCGACGATCTTCGCCGCGTCCCCGAGCCTCGCATCGTCCGCTTCGCCGCGCGCCCGGACTGTCCGGCCTGCGCCCGCGCCCCGATCTCCCCGTTTGCATCGGCGCCCGAGCGCGTCGCGAAAGGCACCTAGCAATGGCGAGCATTCGAGTCCCCAGCGCTCTGCGCAGCTTCACCGGCGGCGCCTCCGACATCGAGATCACCGCGAGCACCGTCCGCGACGCGCTCGCCGAGCTCGAGAAGAAGCACCCCGGCATCGGCGCGAAGCTGATGACCGACGGCGCGGTGAAGCCGTTCATCCGCATCTTCGTCGGGTCCGACGATATCGGCGAGCTCGGCGGCCTCGACGCGAAGATCTCCGACCGAGACGAGATCTCGATCGTCCCCGCGATCGCCGGTGGCCGCCGTGCGTGACGAGCAGGTCCGCCGCTACGCGCGGCACATCCTCCTCCCCGATGTCGGTGGCCTCGGTCAGACCGCGCTGATGGTCTCCGCGGCCCGCGTCTCGATCGATGGCGAGCCGAGCGCCGCGCTCGTCGCCGCGCTCTACCTCGCGGCCGGCGGTGTCGGCGGCATGATCGTCGGCGGCGCTAGCGCCGCGCAGCTCGCCGCCCTCGCCGCGCACGGCCCCGAAACGAAGATCCTCCAGCCTCAGGTCACCCACGCCGATCCGACGAGCGAACGCGCCGCCGCGCTCGCGCATCCACGCGATGTCGTCGTCCCGGGTGCTCCTGCATGGTGGCCCGCGTCCACCGGCACCGCCGATGCGACCGCCCTCGCCTACTGGCGCGGCGGCATCGCGGCGACACGCTGGATGGCCGAG
>JBGARE010000002.1:363941-512173 GCA_044230415.1 Kofleriaceae bacterium | reverse complement strand
GCGGCTACCTCGCGAGTCCCTTCCTCGTGGAGCTTCATCAGGACGGAGTCGTCATCAACTCGAGGCCGTGGGTTCGTCCAAACCAAGGCAAGTTTACAAAGTACGACTTCAAGATCGACCTTCGTCGTCGGCTGATCACCTGTCCAGCTGGCAATACGTCGCCGATTCTCGAGAGCTTCCAAGTCCGCTTCGCGAAGAGCGACTGCTCCGTGTGCGAACTGAAGTCGCAGTGTACCGAGTCGGTCGCCCGGAACGTCGTCCTGCATCCACTCGAGGAACGTCTGATCCAACTACGAATCAGCGCCAAGACCTCGACCGGTCGCGAGGTCCTCCGTCAACGCGTTGCCGTCGAGCACATGCTTGCCCGCGTTGCTGCGCTCCAGGGCAACACAGCTCGTTACCGTGGCGTCCGAAAGAACGAGCTCGACCTGAATCGTACCGCTGCCATCATCAACCTGATGGGCATCGCCAGGCATCGGGCAGCTTAGCGGTTCAGCTCTCTAACGCCGAGTTAGGTGCGGAGCGCGCTCCACGCGAGCAGCGCCCACCCGACGAGGAACGCGAGTCCGCCGATCGGCGTGATCGCGCCGAGGCCCTTCACGCCGGTCAGCGCGAGCACGTAGAGCGAGCCGCTGAAGAGCACGATGCCGATCTGGAACGCCCAGCCCGCGGTGGTCGCGCGCGCCGCGAGCACGCCGCACAGCACCATCGCGAGCGCGTGAAACATCTGGTACCGCGCCGCGGTCTCGAAGATCTCGAGCGATCGCGCATCGAGTCGCTGCTTCAGCGCGTGCGCTCCGAACGCGCCCGCAGCGACGGAGATCAGGCCATTGAGTGCGCCGAACGCGACGAGCTTGTTCGCCATGGCCCGACCGTACGCCGCGACGCACCTGTTCGCCATGCGCCACCGCGACGCATCGTTCGCCTCGCAGGCGGTCACGCGCCGGCGGTCAGGCGCCGACGGTGACGACGACCGCGTCGCCATCCGGCTCGTCGCGGATCGGCACGTCGAGGAAGCGACCGATCGTCTCGATGTTCGTCGTCGCGTGAAGCGACAGCGGTGCGCAGCGAAAGCGCCCACCACCGGCGAGGGCCATCGGCAGGAGCAGCTGATCCGCGAGGTGCTCGCCGACGGGCACGTTCGCGGCGAGGTAACGCTCTAGTTGCTCGCACGCACGCGTGGCGACGAGCTCCGCGCGAATGCCCTTCTCGCCGATCTCGCTGACGATCTCGCGAATGACGCGCACCGGATTCGTCGGGTTCGAATGCGCCATGCCTTCGACATCGCGCTCGACCTCGAGGAGCAGCGCGTTGCCCGGACCGCCGAACCGAGTCTCGCGGATCTCGCATTCCGCACGTGACCACCCGAGTCGCTCGTGCACCACGCCGAGCTCGCGATCCGCGACGTGCGTCGGCAAGCGCGCGAGGATCGCGATCGCATGCCGCGAGGTGACCGGCGGCGTGTCCACGATCTCGATCGCGTGGAGCCGCGCGTCCTCGGAGCCAGCCGCGATCTCGACGGTGAGCTGACCGAGGTCACCGCGCTCGCCGATGAACCCGTGGCGATCGAGCGTCATCGTCACGCGTGCACCCATCGCCTGGAGCATCGGCAGGAACACGCGATCGAGGAACTCGAACGGCGGCGCCATCGGGTTGTGCGTGCCACCGCGGATCACCAAGCGCAGCGCGTGACCGCCGACGACCATCGGCATCAACACCGTCTGCACGACGAGCGTCGAGCTGCCCATCGTGCCGATATCGATCGTGTGTGCGCCGCCGGCGAGCGCCGCCGGCGTGAACTCGAGGTACTTCGAGCCGACCTCGTCGCCGTGCACCGTGGCTCCACACAGATCGCGCGCGGCGTGGACGCACGCGAGGTGCTGCCGGCGCAGCCCGGGCTTCGCTCGACCCGCGCGGATGTTCCGCATGACGAGCGGCTTGCCCGTGATCATCGAGAGCGCGAGTGACGTGCGCAGGATCTGGCCGCCGCCCTCGCCGCGCGAGCCATCGATGTCGACCGCCGTCACGTCAGCCCTTCACGCAAACGACTTGCTTCAGCTCGTGCACGATCTCGACGAGGTCCGACTGCGCTTCCATCACCTTGTCGATAGGCTTGTAGGCCATCGGTGTCTCGTCGATGACGTCGGCATCCTTGCGGCACTCGATGCCCTCGGTCGCGGCTTCGTGGTCGGCGAGCGAGAAGCGGCGCTTCGCTTCACCACGTGACATCGCGCGTCCCGCACCGTGACTGCACGAGTGGAACGACTCGGCGTTGCCGCGACCGCTCACGATGTAGCTGCGCGCGCCCATCGAGCCGGGGATGATTCCGAGCTGGCCGAGCTTCGCGCTGACCGCACCTTTGCGCGTGACGTACACGTCGGAGCCGAAGTGATGCTCCTTCTGCACGTAGTTGTGGTGGCAGTTGACCGCGGTCTCGCCGAGCTCGAACGGCGGTAGCTCGTCCTTCGCGGCGGCGATCACCGCGTTCATCATCAGCTGGCGGTTGGCCATCGCGTAGCGCTGCGCCCAATCGACGGCTTGCACGTAGTCCGCGAAGTGCTCGGTCCCCTCGGTGAAGTACGCGAGGTCGATGTCCGGCAGGTTGCGCACGTGGATCTTCATGTCCTTCTTCGCGAGCGCGATGAAGTACGTGCCGATGCGATTGCCCACGCCGCGCGAGCCGGAGTGCAGCATGAACCAGACCTTGTTCGCTTCGTCGAGGCAGACCTCGATGAAGTGGTTGCCGGTCCCGAGCGTGCCGAGGTGGTTCAGGTCGTTGCCGTCGCCGACGCGTGGGTGCTTGTCGGCGATCTGTGCGTACTCCATCTTCAGTGCGCGCCACGCGTGGTCGACGGGCTTGGGCACCTTGTGCCACGCGCCGCGATCACCGCGACCGCCGGCGTTCGTGCGCCCGTGCGGCACGGCCTTCTCGATCGCCGTGCGCAGCGACTTCAGCGAGTCTGGAAGCTGCGCTGCGTCGAGCGATGTCTGCACGGCCATCATGCCGCAGCCGATGTCGACGCCGACCGCGGCGGGGATGATCGCGCCTTCCGTCGGGACGACAGAGCCCACGGTCGCGCCGATGCCGTAGTGCACGTCGGGCATGACAGCGACGTGGCGATACACGATCGGCAGCTGCGAGATGTTCCCGAGCTGCTTCCTCGCGCTGTCCTCGATCTCGAGGCCACGCGTCCACGCTTTGATCGGCACGCGCCCGATCTGGAATTGATCGTAGTTCGACATGGCTACTGGTGGTGCACTTCGTACAGGTACTCGAACGTGACGCTCTTATCTCCGATGACGGCGATGCCGAACGACGTGTTCGCCGGCAACGGCGAGGACAGCGTCATCGACGCCATCGACTGCGTGCCGCCGTCACTCGAGAAGATCGAGACCAGAGTGCCGGCGACGAAGATCTTCAGCCGCTGCACCTGACCGAGGACCAGCGGTTGGTCCATGTTCTGCGCCGTAATGATCCCGTTGGCAAGACGAAAAAGTCGCAGCGTGGCTTCCGTGGAGCTCCCGCGAAAGATCGCGAGCATCCAGCCATCGGGCTCCTGATCGCGCACGGTGGTGCCGAACACGATGCCCGCGTTCCAACCGAACTGCCCTGCAGGGACCCGGAGCTGCGTCTCGATCACGAAGGGGGACGTGATCTCGTAGTTCGCCCACGCGTAGATGCCGGTCGGGCTCGACGCGTTGGTCAGCGTCCCACCCACGGAGTCGTGCGTCCAACCCGGCAATCCCGGGGGCTCGATCTCGTCGACGTCTCCGAATCCTTCCATGCGCGCGACGTCGACGCTGCCCCCCGGCAGATCGCATGCGTCCCCGACGCCATCGCCTTCTTGGTCCGCGACAGGGGCCGCGATCTGTGGACACGGGTCGCACACGTCGCCGGAGCAATCGCCATCTTCGTTGTAGCCGCGATCCTCGATCGTCGGACACCCATCGTTCTGATTCGAGATCCCGTCGCTGTCGTCGTCACCGGTGGGATCGCGCCCTGGATCGCACGACATGGGCCCATCGCTGCTCGCGCCGTCGCTGGCCGCGTCCGTGACGGCCGCGTCCTTGTCATCGCGGCCGGTCAGCCCGTACACCGAGTCGCAACCGAGCAGCGCGAGCATCGCCGCGACGAACCACTTCATCGTCTACGAGCGTATCAGCGATAGCCCTGCGCCTGCAGGTGGAACAGCTTCGCGTACCGGCCGTCCTTGGCCACGAGCTCGTCGTGGGTGCCGCGCTCGATGATCGAGCCGCGATCGAGGACGATGATCTGATCCGCCATGCGCACCGTCGAGAACCGGTGCGAGATCACGATCGCGATCTTGTCGTCGGTGACCTCGCGAAAGCGCTCGAAAATCTTCACTTCGGCTTCCGCGTCCATCGACGCCGTCGGCTCGTCGAGCACGAGGATGTCCGCTTCGCGCCGCATGAACGAGCGCGCGAGCGCGACCTTCTGCCACTGGCCGAGCGACAGCTCGCGTCCGTTGCGGAACCACTTGCCGAGCTGCGTGTCGTACTGCGCCGGCAGCTGCTCGATCACCGGCTTCGCGAGGCCGCGCTCGGCGGCATCGTCCCAGCGATCGCGATCCTCGTACGCGCGATCGTCGCCGGCGCCGATGTTCTCGCCGACGGTGAGCTGATAGCGCACGAAGTCCTGGAAGATGACGCCGATGCGGCGATGCAGCACCGACGGGTTCCATTCGCGCAGATCCGTGCCGTCGAGGAGGATGCGGCCGCGCGTGGGCTCGTACAGCCGCGTGAGCAGCTTGATCAGCGTGGTCTTCCCCGAGCCGTTCTCGCCGACGATCGCGAGCTTGCTGCCCGGTGGAATGTGCAGCGACACGTGCGTGAGCGCGGCTTCCTGCGAGCCCGGATAGGCGAACTCGACGTCCTCGAAGCGCACGCCATCGCCGGGCTTCACACCGACGGTCACGCTGCCTTCGATCGCGACGGTCGGGGTGTCGAGGAACTCGTAGAGGTTCGACAGGTAGAGGTTGTCCTCGTACATGCCGCCGACATCGCCGAGCGTCGACGCCATCGTCGATTGCGACTGCTTGAACACGACGAGGTACATCGTCATCGCGCCGATGGTGATGCCGCCGTCGATCGTCGACAGCGCGATCCACAGGTACATCCCGTAGAATGCCGTGGTGCCGATCGTGCCGAGGATCAGCGACCACACGGCGCGCTTGATCGTGATCGCGCGATCGCCCGCATACAGCTTGTCGTAGATCGCCTTGTAGCGCGCGAGGAAGCGCGGCCCGAGGCCGAACAGCTTCACTTCCTTCGCGTGATCCTCGCGCGCGATGACGGTCTCCACGTAGACCTGCTCGCGCGTCTCGGGCGTCCGCCACCGCGACAGGCGGAACGCGTCGCCGGAGAACTTCAGCTCGGCGATGAACGGTGGGATCGCGGCCGCGACGAGGACGGCGAGCGCGATCGGCGAGAACGCCGCGAGCAACGCACCGAGGCTGACGAGCGTGATCATGCCCTGCGCGAGCTCGAACGTCTGACTCACGAGCGAGAGTGGTCGCGACGATGCTTCGCGCCGCGCGCGCGTGAGGCTGTCGTACAGCTCGCTGTCCTCGAACTGCGTGAGGTCGAGCGTCAGCGCCTTCTCGAGGATCTCGACGTTGATGCGGTGCCCGAGCTGCTGTCGCAGCAGGCTGCGCATCATGCCGAGCAAGCGCGATGTCACGGCGAGTCCGATCACGAGCCCGAGCTCGATCGCGACCCACTCCATCGCGGACCAGCGGTCATCGCCATCGTGCGTGCGCGCGGCGAGCACGATCGCGTCGATCAGGTGCTTGCCGACCCACGCGATCGCGCCGGGGAACAAGCCCGCGAGCAAGCTACCGAGCGCGAGGCCGATCGTCAGCGTGCGATTCGTCGACCACACGAGTGCGATCGCGCGGCGCGTGTACTTGAACACGCCGAGGTAGTTCTTCCATTGGATCGATTCGGGCGGCGGCGGCCCGACCGACTTGCCACCGTGCGCGGTCGTCTTGACGCCGGCTTTTCCACCGGTGCCACCACCGCCGCCGGCACCCGCGCCGCCACCGGCACCACCGCCGCCACCGCCGCCACCGCCGCCACTCATGGCGACCTCGGCGTGGTGCGGGACAGCGCGTTCACGCTGCCACTGTAGTGTGCATTCGAGCCCTTCGCCCACTCACCAGACGGGCAGATCGGGCCGAACTCATTTACCATCGTACGTGATGGCGGAGCGGAGCGAGAGCCTCGGTCACTACGAGATGCTGTGGGACTGCGAGTATTGCGGCACTACGGGCCTCCTCGCGAAGTCGCAGCGGCATTGCGCGAACTGCGGTGCCAAACAGAACTCCGACAAGCGCTACTTCCCGAAGGAAGGCGAAGAAAAGAAGGTCGACGGCCACCGCTTCGAGGGCTCCGATCGCTATTGCCCCGCGTGCGCGGCGCCCATGGGTGCGACCGCGCTCAACTGCACGCAGTGCGGCTCGCCGCTCGATGGTGCACAGACGGTCCAAGGCATCGCGGCGCCGCAGAAGCCCGTCGAGAAGAAGCCGACGAACTGGAAGAAGATCCTGATCGTCGTCGGGATCATCGTGCTCGTGATCGTCCTCGTCTGGTACTTCTTCATCCGCACGAAGGAGGCGACGATGACGGTCACCGCGCACACCTGGTCGCGCGCGATCGCCGTCGAGGAGTTCGGCGAGCAACACGAGGCGGACTGGCGCGATCGCGTTCCGTCGGACGCCCGGTTCCCGTCGTGCGTTCGCAAGCAGCGCTCGACGCGTCAGGTGGACACCGGGCGCGAGGACTGCCACGTCGAAAAGAAGGACAACAAGGACGGCACGTTCGAGCAGATCAAGAAGTGCAAGCCGATCTATCGCAGCGAGGGAGTCGACGACGATTGGTGTTCGTACACCGTGCTGCGCTGGCGAGAGGTCACGACGGTGAAGACGTCCGGCAGCGACATGAATCCCGCGTGGCCCACCCAGGGCTTGCCGCCGGCGACCGCTGCCTCGTCGGTCGGTGCTCGCCGTCAGGGCAAGAAGTCCGAGACGCTGACGCTGCAGTTCGGCGCGCAATCGTGTGAAGTGTCGGATGCGGTGTGGCGCAAGTACTCCAACAACCAGAAGGTGAAGCTCGAGGTGCGCGCTCGGTCGGGCGACATCGTGTGCTCGTCGCTCTAGTCGCTCGGCCGCTATCGGCCGACGAGTTCAGCGCTTGCGACGCGACGGCGTCGACTGCACTTTGCGCCGGCGCAACCGCGTTGCTTCTTTGAGCCGGCGTTCGGTGCGCTCGATCAACTGCGCTTGGCTGTGCTTCGCACCCATGCCGGTTCGCTGGAGGTAGCTGCCGTCGCCTTGCATGTCCCACGCGCCACGCTGATCCGACAGCTGCGTGTCGAGCACGTGCCGGAGCTCGGCCTGCAGGCGAGAATCCTCGACGGGAATCAGCACCTCGACGCGCTTCTCGAGGTTGCGCTGCATCGCATCCGCCGAGCCGAGGTAGTACTCGGGCTTTCCGTTGTTGTGGAAGTAGTAGATGCGGCCGTGCTCGAGGAAGCGGCCGATCACGCTGACCACCTTGATCGTGCTCGATACACCGTCGAGTCCCGGACGTAGTCGACACGTATCGCGCACGATCAGATCGATCGCCACGCCGCGCTGCGATGCGCGATAGAGCGCGCGCACGATGTCGACGTCCTCGAGGGCGTTGAGCTTCCACTGGATGTGGCCGCGTCCACCGCCGCCCTGGATCGCGATCTCGCGCTCGATCTTCTCGAGCAGCGCTTGCTTGAGCATCTTCGGCGCGACGAGCACCTTCTGGTACTTGCGGCGCGGCTTGTAGCCGGTCGTGAGGTAGTTGAACAGCTCGGTGAGATCGCGGCCGATGCCGTCGTCGCTCGTGAACATCCCGAGGTCGGTGTAGAGGCGCGCGGTGCCCGCGTGATAGTTGCCCGTCGCGACGTGCGCGTAGCGGCGCAGACCATCGAAGTCCTGACGAACGACGAGCGTGATCTTCGTGTGCGTCTTGAGACCGACGACGCCGTACGTGACGTGAATGCCGGCGCGCTCCATTCGCGTCGCCCACTTGATGTTCGCTTCCTCGTCGAAGCGCGCCTTGAGCTCGAGCACGACGGCGACCTGCTTGCCATTGCGCGCCGCACGGACGAGATGCTTGATCACCTCGCTGTCCTTCGACGTGCGGTAGAGCGTCATCTTGACGGCGCGAACCTTGGGATCGTCCGCCGCTTCGCGCAGGAACCGCTCGACGGACTGCTGGAACGATTCGTACGGATGGTGGACGAGCAGGTACTTCGCATCGCGGATCGCGTGGAAGATATTGCCGTCGGTGAGCAGGTCGATCGGCGCACACGGAGCGTGCGGCGAATCGCGCAGCTCCGGGATGTCGAGCAACGCGATCTCCATGAGGTCGCGCTGGCCGAGCATGCCTTCGGCTTCGAACACGTCGGCGTTCTCGTCGAGGCCGAGCTCGGCGGCGAGGCGACCGCGCAGCACGGGCTGCATGTTGCGATCGACCTGCAGGCGCACGACGGGGGCGAACTTTCGCTCGCGCATCTCGATCTCGATCATCTCGAGGAGATCCTCGGCCTCTTCTTCATCGCGTTCGGTGATCGCGTTACGCGTGACACGAAACAGCGCGTAGCTCTCGATCTCCATCCCGGGGAACAGCAGATCGAGGTTGTTCGCGATGACATCGGCGAGATCGACGAACGTGCGCGACTGACCGACGCGAACGAAGCGCGTGGTGCCACCGCCGACGGGAACCTTCACGCGCGCGAGGAGCGACTCGGCATCGTTCTCGTAGCGAAGCGAGACGAGCAGGTTCAGCGACAGGTTCGAGACGAACGGGAACGGGTGCGCCGGGTCCATCGCCTGCGGCGTGACGAGGGGGAAGATGTTGCGCACGTAGTGCTCGCGCACCCACGCTTGCTGCTGTGGATCGAGCTCCTTGTACGGAGCGAGCCACACGCCGAGGTTGCGTGCCTCGACGACGACCTTCTCGAGGATCTGGATCTTCCGCTTCTCGAGAGCCGTGATGAGATCGAGGCAGTCCGCGACCTGCTGCTGCGGCGTACGACCATCGGGTGTGATCGTGTGGACCTGCGCGCCGACCTGCTGCTTGAGACCGCCGATTCGCTTCTGGAAGAACTCGTCGATATTCGAGCTGACGATCGCGATGAACTTCACGCGCTCGAGCAGCGGGATCCGATCGTCATCGGCTTCCTGCAGCACGCGCCAGCAGAAGTTCAGATAGGTCAGCTCGCGGTTGAGGTAGAGCTCGGCCGCGTTGAGATCGGTCGGTATGGTGTCGCTCAGCCCCGGTGCTGCCGGCGTGCGCCCGACCTGCTCGACGAGGCGCAGCGATGGACGCTCGCGCTGCTCGGGAGCCCCAGGAGCTCCATCGAGCGCATCGAGGCGATGCACCCCGGACACCTCGGCGGAGAAGACGGGACGTTCAGCGGACATTCGATCGAAAGTATACCGCCTGCGTGACGGGACCGTTACAGAGGCCCGCCTACCGACACATCCATAAGCGAAGTGATTACTGCAAGTTGGATCCGCTGGCGGCAGGCCACTCGGGGGCGACTTGTGGCCGTTCTTCCCAGGGCTTGCCCCGCTTTTCGACCGAGGTGTCTTCTTTCCCGGTGAACACGTTGAACCAGCGCTTGCCGAACTTGGTTCCGGCCTGTTCGAGGACGAGCTGACCACCTTCGATCGCGCCGCCAGTGATCGGGGTCGGGCCGAGCTCCTTCTTCCACAGCGCGGTGCCGAGCTTGAGATCGATCGCCACGATCTGGTTCCACCCGTCGCCTTCGACCAGCTCGTACGAGCGCGTGTGATCGCTGAACGACAGCGGCCCGCGTGCGTTCACCTTGATCTTGTCGTGCTCGGCCGCGAGGTGAATGCCGCCGAGCTTGCTGCCGTTCGCGCGTGCGAGCGAGAACACCTCGGCCTTCTCGCCGCGGATCACGCGCACCGAAACCGCGACATCGCTCCACGTCACGCCGAGGCGACCGGGACCGCCGGCGTACGGAGGGACCATCGCCTGCCACGTGACGTCGCCGTTCTGTTGGAGCTCGACGAACGCGCGGGGTCCTCCCGCTTCGGCGCGGATCACGATCTTCGTCGTGGCGTCGACGACGATCGTGTCGATCACACCGCCGGCCTCCGGCTTGTTCTTGTAGATCATCCACACGCCGAAGCCGCCGATGATCAGCCCCGCGATCACGACGCCGGGACCGAGGAAGCCGAGACGAGTCTTCCGAGCCATGCGCGGGCTATAGCATCGCTACGCCCGCCAAAGGGTGCGGCTAGTTGCCGTCGCCGACGGGCTTGCCGCCGGCGGGCGGTTTCGAGTGATCGAACGGCTTGGGGCGCACGAGCTTCTCGCCGCTGCCGCCACCCGCACCCGCGCCACCTCCGCCGTCCTTGGCCTGCACGAGCACGCGGCGTCCCGTGGCGAAGAACACGGTGACCTTTCCGGGCTCGGAGAGCTCGATCACGCCCTGGCCGAAGCTCGGGTGATCGACGCGATCACCGACCGCGTAGCTCGCACTCGCACGATACGGTGTCGATGGCTTGCTGAGATCCGCTGCCACGGCCGGCTTCTCGAAGCGTTCGCTGACGGTCGCGCGCGGCTCTTTCGGGGGACGCTTGTTCGCGGGCAGCTTCGCCGCAGCGGTGGCTCCGTGCGGAGACTTGTACCGGTGGTAACCACCGCACTGCTTGCACTGAACCTTGACGATCTTCTCGCCTTCTTTTGCGACGACGACGTGCCAGACATCGCCGCACTTCGAGCACAGCGATTCGACGTCAGCTCCAACGGCAGCGCTCATCGAGAGCGAGCATAGCTCACGGCAGGTCGCGAGTCGCCACGTTGAGGGCGAACACTCCAGCCGTCGTGCCACCTGCACGAAGAGGGAGGACGAATCCGTTGGGAACACTCTGATCGTCGAAGCCGACGAACAACATCAAGCGCCCATTGCCATTCGCCGCGACATCGACACCGGTCAGAAGTCCGAGCCCTTCACCCGGCTCCGCTTGCATCCACGCGAGGTCCCGACTGAACGCGAAGTTGACATTCCACGACAATCCATCGGTGGACTCGGCCTTGTACACGCCGGCCATGTTGTTGAACGCGACGGGCTGGTTCGTCACGTCGGCGTCGGCATCGCTCTTGAGCCACATCTCCCATTTGCAATGGACCGCGTCGTAGATCACCGATGGCTGCGCGCCACCCGACGTGAGCGCCGACGAGCGCAGCAAGCTCCGGATCGGCGCCGCGACGATCGTCCAGTGAACGCCGTCGGTCGATGTCGCGTGGGAGACGCCGTAGCTGTCGATCGTCGCGCAGCTCGCGCCGTGACAGGTGAAGCTCGAGAAGAACAGGTGATACGTGTCACCGACGAGAACGAGCTCGGGATCCGCGACGATGCCATCGGAGCCCACGGGATGGATCTGCGATGCCTCGAGCACGAGGCCGGCCTTGCCGTGTGGTGATTCGCTCGCGGGAACGCGCGTGAACGTCTTGCCGTCGGCGGAGAACGCCGCGCCGATCGCGTAGTCGGCGAACGAGTATCCCGGGAACGTTCCGTTCGCGCCCGAGTACATCATCAAGTAACGGCGATCCGCGGGTGCGTTCGGGTTGTAGATCACCGTCGGCGTTTCGGTGTTGCCGTGATCCCACGCGCTCGTGTCCGACGGTGCGGACAGCGCAGGTGCGTTATCGATCGTCCACGTCATGCGATCGACGCTCGTCGCGCGGCGGATCACCGGGACGAGATCGGCCGCCGTGTACGACGTGGCGTGGCCGGCGGCCCAGTACGCCTCCCACGTCGAGGTCGCTGCATCCCACCGGACATCCGGATCCGCGATGTGGATGTCGAGCTTTCCATCGAGGAACATCGTGCCGGGAAGCACGCGCGGATTGCCGGCGCGCCGGATGAACTGACCGATCGCGCCTTGGTTCTCGCACTGCGGCTGCGGGCTATCGATCGCGGGCGAATCGGGCGTGGCCGCATCGACGGGGCTCGCGCCGTCGTCGCCACAGGCGGAGGCTGCGAGAATCGTCACGAGCGTGATGACGCGGCGCACGGGCGCGCACCTTGCCACAAAGCCTTTGGCTGCTTCCACCAAACCTCGCCCGCGCGACGAAGATTCCCACCCACCGCTACCGCGGAACGGCAGTTCTCCCTTGGCAGGCCCCTCGGGGCGTGAAATATACCGAGGCATATATGAGAACGCTTCGGGTCTCGCTCATCCTCTGCCTCGCAGCAGCCGTCGGCGCCGGTTGCGAGAACACTCGCTCCAAGCTCGACAACCTCCCCGCTGCACCGCCGACCACCACGGGTGGCGCGCAGCCGGGCGCCGCCGAGATGGTCCCCGGTGACCACAGCGGCTCCGTCGAGGAGCGCCTGCGCCGCCTCGAGGATCAGTACGCGAAGAACGCCGAAGCGCTCGACTTCCTCAACAAGGTCTACGCGCAGCAGAAGCAGCAGATGCAGGCGCAGGAGCGCGAAGAGCACGCGCCCGACGCCGTGTTCGCGGTCAACATCGCCGACGACGTCAAGGCCGGCAAGGTCGATGGTCCGGCGAACGCGCCCGTCACGATCGTCAAGGCGTTCGACTTCGCGTGCCCGTACTGCCAGCGCACCGCGGCGACGATGGACGAGCTCGTGCAGGACTATCAGGGCAAGGTCCGCGTCGTTTACAAGGACCTCGTCGTTCACCCGCAGGTCGCCACCGAAGCACACCTCGCGGCGTGCGCGGGCGCGAAGCAGGGCAAGTACAAGGCGTACAAGAACGCGATCTGGGAGAAGGGCTTCTTGCCCTACGCGCAGGAGCGCAACCCGGCCAAGCTCGGCAAGGACAACCTCCTCGCGATCGCGAAGGAAGCCGGTCTCGACGCCGACAAGGTCGCCGCGGACATGGCGAGCCCGGAGTGCAAGACCCTCGTCGACAACGACATGGCCGAGCTGCAGAAGTTCAAGGTCAACGCGACCCCGGGCTTCTTCATCAACGGCATCTTCATCGGTGGTGCGATGGACAAGGCCGGCTTCAAGAAGGTCATCGACGAGCGCCTCAAGATCGCCGAGGCCTCGGGCAACGCGGGCAACTACTACGACAGCGAAATCATGACCAAGGGCGAGAAGCAGTTCCGCTCGAAGGTCGATCCGAAGCCGCAGTGAGCTAGGCGGCCTGCGCCACGGTCTCGCTGCTCGCGACAACGGGCAGCTCGAGCCGGAAGCAGGTTGCTCGTCTGGCGCGGTTTGCCGTGCACCGGCGTCCTACGGACGCAGTCGCTGACCGCTGCCGGGTTGGTAGTCCGTGATCAACATCTTCACGTCGCCGTAGTCGGTGCGCGCGGTGATCTGGAGCGGAACGCGCCCGTCATCGTCGCTGATCCACACCGAGAACCGACGCTCCTCGGACGCCTTGTCCCGCGTGCCGGTGCGGTCGAGCTTGTACGTGTACGCGTCGAAGCGCAGCGCCGGCAGCTCGCCGAGCTCCGTGACGAGATTGTCTTTTCCACCGATCGTCACTTCGATGTGCCACAGCCACCGGCTGCGCAGCACCTCCAGCGACTTCGACGTGCCCTTCGGCGCTTCCCACGCACGCAGCGCGACGAGAAACGCGTTGTAGTCCCACGCATCCGGATACGCGAGCTTCTGCGGCTCGGGAGCGGGCGTCGCATCGTTGAGCGCGAACGTGATCGGCAGCTGATCCCCGCTTCGCGCGCCGAGGTCCGCGATCGTGTGCTCGATGTTGGTCTTGCTGTTCGTCTCGTATTCGTCGACGGCAAAGCGCAACGAACGCCCGCTCTCGACGTCGATCCACGAGGTGAAGGTGTCGTCGATCGCGGCGATGCGATCCGCGAGCCCCACGGACTTCGCGTGGCCCTGGACGACCACGGTCTTCTTGCCCCCGAGATCCGTCAGGTCACCGATGGCGAGCGTCATCTGCGCGAGCTCGAAACCGCCGAGCTCCACGCGATAGGTCATGCGCTCGCCCGGGGTGACAAGTGGTGGGCCCGCGCCGAACGCCGGCTGGTCGGCCACCGGCTTGGGCCGTGACACCGGCTCCGTCGAGCCACCACATCCGGCGACGAGGACGAAGCCGATCGACAAGAGCGCTCGCATCCCCCGAGAGCCTAGCGCATTGTAGAGTGACGCTGATGCGGGGTGCGTGGATCGTCGTGGTGGCAACACTCGCGGGCTGCGATGTTGTCTACGGTCTCTCGGGCCGAGCCGACGCCGCCGTCGACGCCGCGCCGCCGATCGACGCCGTCGTGCCCGAGCAGTGCTCGTTCGGTTCGCCGACGCAGGTCGTCTTCGCGTCGAACGTGGAGCCGCTGCACGACTTCGCCGACGACGGCGCGGGCCACGGCTTCGTGTCGGCGTTCGTCACCGAGTCGAGCATCACCACGTCGCGCACCACCGCGATCCTCCCGGAAAAGAGCACGTGGATCCACGATCTGACCGTACGCGACGGCGTCGGCGGCTTCACCGGTGTGCGACCCGATCCGGATCCCTCGCAGATCTACGGGCTCGTCAACATCACGACGACGAACTTCCTCGCTCGCTTCCAACTCGACACGAGCGGGTGGTCGATGATGGACATGAACCCGATCGATCAGCGCGAGCGCGTCGGCAACTACCGCGTCCTCGACGGAAAGCGTGTCTACGTGACGACGCAGCGGCCGGTGATCGGCGATCCGAGCACTCGACTCATCCTCCGCGTGCGCGACGGCGCGTCGTGGAACGAGGAGGACAAGATGGCCGCGATCAACGTCGCGCAGATTCCCGACCTCGGCGTGATCACGCGCGACGGGCTCACGTTGATCTATAGCGCGCGCAAGCGCACCGAGCTGCAGTTCGACCTGTACATCTCGGTGCGCGCCACGCTCGACGACCAGTTTCCCGTCGGGACGATCATCGACCAGCTCAGCACCGACGCGAGCGAGGTCGAGCCATGGATGTCCGGTGGATGCGATCGGCTCTACTTCCGGCGCGGTCGCACGTTCTTCGACGAGGTGGGCGAGAGGTCGTCGATCTTCGTCGCGACCGCCCCGTCTACGGTCGGTCCTTGAAGGCGTGCGCGATCCAGCGCCCGTTTCGCTTCTCGAGCTTCGAGCCGAGGAGCCCGCAGTAGTAGTTGGCCGCGTCGATGCTCCCGTCGGGATTCACCGTCGGGTTCGGCTGCTCGTACCAGCCCGAGAATCGGTAGTCGCCCGCCGGATCGGCACCGACGCCGATCACGAGCACGGCGCCCTGAACGTCACGCTCGCCGTGAAACACGTCGAACTCGTGCCGGGGACAATTCGTTTCCGGTGGAACGACGCTTGGAAGCGCGACTACCTTCACGAGTAGCCTCTGTCGTTCGTCGCCGCACGAGACGCCGCGATAAAAGCGCTGGTACTCGGGGACCGCGAGGATGGCGGCGAGCATCTCGCACGCGTCCTCGCGGAGGTCCGATCGCGCCGTGTTGCGCGGCACATCGATCGGCGCGCTCGGAGCCTCTGTCGACGAGGCGCAGGCGGCGAACACGACGACGCTCGCGGCGTGCTTCACGCCTCGAGCGTAGCGCGACTCAATTCGCGATGCCTGGAGAGGGCGTCGTGCGCAACGACCAATCGTTCGACGCCATGTTGGTATCGGTACCGTTGGGGAACCGGCCGAGCGATCCGGTCGCGGTGTCGCTCGTCGCAAACGCAGTGCCCTCGACGAGGGAGACCATCCCCGCGACGCCGGTGATCGTCACCGTCGAGAGTCCAGCACCACCACCGTAGTGGAGTCCGTCCACGAGCGTGCCCGTGCCTGTCGTGTCGATCAGCGCGATTCCATCCGGACCGTTCTGGAGGAAGTCGCTCGTTCCGACATCGATCTTGAGTGCGCTCGACGGAACAGCGACGGCCGTGTTCGCGATCACGAGGTAGCCACCGGCCGGCAGGTCGGTCGCGGCCGTGCTCAACAGCACTCGCGTTCCGTACTGCGTGCCCGTCGGTCCACCCGGCGTTCCTCCGTTGATGTACTGGACGGCGATGTTCGCGAGCGGGATCGGTGCGTTCGTCGGGTTGTAGATCTCGATGAACGAGCTCGCGTCTGTACCCGTCTGGTCGTAGTCGACCTCGTTGATCACGAGGTGGTTCGCGCCGGCGGCCGGGGTGAAGCCGAGGAACGAACCGCTGAGCGGCGCGACGACGGGCGCGCCACCACCGGTCACGGTGTTGAGGACGGTGACCGTGTACATCGTCCCGGGCGTCTGCGCCGCGGTCGTCAGCGTGACGACCATGCCCGAGACGGCCGCCGCGGTGACCGCGAGGGTGTTCGGCGTGGGCGTCGCGTCATCGACGATCGTGAACTGCGAGCCGTCGGTCATGACCGACGCCATGTCGATGTTGCGCGTGAACGTCACCGTGACCGTCGTCGCGGCGGTCGCGGCGGCCATCATCACCGTCGGTGCGGAGAAGCCGGCGAACATGGCGGCGTTTGGTGTTCCGACGGCGCCACCGACGACATCCTCGACAGTGTTGACGACGGTGACGGTGTACATCGTGCCGGGCGTCTGGCTCGCGGTGGTCAGCGAGATCGTGCGCGGACCGGTGACCGCCGCGGCGGTAACCGCGAGCGTGTTCGGCGTGGGCGTCGCGTCGTCGACGATCGTGAACTGCGAGCCGTTCGCCAACACGGTCGTCATGTCGATGTTGCGCGAGAACGTGACGGTCACGGCCGTCGACGTGGTGGAGGCAGCGCTGGCGACCGTGGGAGCGGGGCACGACGTGACGGTGATGTCGGTCGTGGTGAACGCGGAGACCTGGAACGCTCCGTTGAAGCGGTTGACGGGCGTGCGGTGGATCGCGACGACACAGCCGATCTCGAGATCGTTGGCAGCGACGAAGCTGTCCTTGAACGTCGTCGGCAGTCGAAGCTGGAGATTCGTGTCGACGGTGGTCTGTCCCGCCGTGGTGATGCGCGTGCGCGAGAAGGCGTTGCCGCTTCCGCCCCATGCCTCCGCGATCGTGGCCGCGGTGATGTCGATCAGCTCGCTCTCGAAGTCCGCGACCATGCCCGAGAGACCGGTGACGGCGGTGACGTCTTGCACGAGCGGCGCGATGTTGGTCGCGGTCGCCGAGCGCGTGAGGTTCATGATCTCGGTCGCGCGTGGAGCCATGCCCGACGTCGCCTTCATCGTCACGGTGAAGCTGACGACATCGCCGACGGCGAGCGCGGGCGTGAGCGTCGTGAGCGACGCGGGATCCACCGCGACGAGGAGCGCGGGTCCGGTGGCGCCGACTTGCACGGTGAAGCTCGCGACGTCGTTCGCAGGCGTCGCGCCCGTGATCAGCGGCTTCAGATACGTCACCGTCGCGTCGATCACCGGAAGCGACAGCACACCGTCGGAGGCCGCGCGCACCGCGTTGATCGCTTCCGCCGGCGTCGGCATCGCGTCGACGTCGGGCGAGTCGATCATCGCCATATCCACGGGCGGTGAATCGATGCGCGCGTCGCTCGCGCCGCTGGGGATGTTGTCGCCGCACGCGGCGAGAATGAGCGAGAGGATAACGAGTCGCTTCATGGCCAGCGACATAGCCCATTCACGAGGTCAGCGCTGCCGCGCTCGCGTGACATCACACAACTATAGATCTCCAAGGATCTCCGAATGATGAGGCGAATTCGCGGATGCGCCCGTAACCCTTGGGTTCCCCGAGGAGCGCTGGTAAGGTCCGCGCCACGATGGAAACCAAGCAGCTGGAGCGGGTTGTGATCCGCTTCGTCGGTGACTCTGGCGACGGCATGCAGCTCACGGGCAGCGAGTTCACGAAGGCCGCGGCCGAAGCGGGCAACGACATCTCGACATTCCCGGACTTCCCCGCAGAGATTCGTGCTCCCGCCGGCAGTTTGTTCGGCGTGTCCGGATTTCAGCTGCACTTCTCCTCGTCGGAGATTCACACGCCGGGTGATGCGCCCGACGTGCTCGTCGCGATGAACCCCGCGGGTCTCAAGACGAACCTCAAGGATCTCGTCGACGGTGGAACGCTGATCGTCAACACCGGCGCGTTCGTCGAAGCGAACCTCAAGAAGGCCGCGTACAAGACGAACCCGCTCGAGGATGGATCGCTCGACAAGTACAAGGTCCACTCCGTCGACATCTCGCACCTGACCACCGCCGCGCTCGACGGCAGCGAGCTGTCGACGAAGGAGAAGGGTCGCGCGAAGAACTTCTTCGCGCTCGGCCTCGTGTTCTGGATGTACGGCCGCGAGCCCGAGCCGGAGGTGCGCCGCATCATGCAGCAGTTCGCGAAGAAGCCGGGCTACGGCGAAGCGAACGTGAAGGTGTTCAAGGCCGGCTATCACTACGGCGAGACCGCCGAGGTGTTCCAGACGGTCTACCGAGTCCCGCCCGCGCAATTCAAGCCGGGCATGTACCGCAACATCACGGGCAACGAAGCGATCGCGCTCGGCCTCGTCGTCGGTGCGGAGCTCGCGGGCAAGAAGCTGTTCTACTCGGGCTATCCGATCACGCCCGCCTCGTCGATCTTGCACTCGCTCGCGAAGTACAAGAACTTCGGCACGCTGACGTTCCAGGCCGAAGACGAGATCGCCGCGATGGGCGCTGCGCTCGGTGCAGCGTTCGGTGGCAGCGTCGCGGTGACCGCATCGTCGGGTCCAGGCATCGCGCTCAAGGGCGAAGCGATGGGCCTCGGTGTGATGACCGAGCTGCCCGTGGTGATCTTGAACATCCAGCGCGGCGGTCCGTCGACGGGTCTGCCGACGAAGACGGAGCAGAGCGATCTCTCGCAGTCGCTGTTCGGTCGCAACGGCGAGTCGCCGCTGCCCGTGCTCGCGGCGAAGTCGCCGGGCGACACGTTCTACTGCGCGATCGAAGCGGTGAAGATCGCGACCCGCTACATGGTCCCGGTGATCTTGCTCAGCGACGGCTACATCGCGAATGGATCGGAGCCGTGGATGCTGCCGAACCTCGCGACGCTGCCGCGCTTCGACGTGCATCACCGCACCGATCCGAACAACTACTTCGTGTACGAGCGCGATCCGAAGACGCTCGCGCGCGCGTGGGTCGTGCCCGGAACGCCGGGCCTCGAGCACCGCATCGGCGGCATCGAGAAGGACGCGCTGACGGGAAACATCTCGTACGCGCCGGACAACCACGAGAAGCAGACGCACCTCCGCCAGGAGAAGGTCGACCGCATCGCGCAGGACATCGGCGAGCTCGATCTCGCGGGACCGGAGTCGGGCGACGTCCTCGTCATCGGATGGGGCGGCACGTACGGTGCGCTTCGTCAGGCGCAGCAGCAGTTCGCGGCGCAAGGCAAGAGCGTCTCGCACGCGCATCTGCGCTGGCTCGCGCCGCTCGAGCCCGGCCTCGAGAAGATCATCCACAACTTCAAGAAGGTCATCGTCGCGGAGCTCAACATGGGCCAGTTGCGGCAGGTGATTCGCGCGAAGTTCCTGATCGACGTGATCGGGCTCAACAAGATCCAGGGCCTCCCGTTCAAGGTGGTCGAGGTCACGGAAGCCGTCGAGAAGCAGCTCGGCGCATCCGCGACCGCACCGACGACGAGCGCCCATCAACCGCAAGTGAACGCGTAAGGACGTATGAGCGAAGCAATCAAGATCAAGCTGTCGAAGAAGGATCTCGAGACCGACCAGGACGTCCGCTGGTGCCCGGGCTGCGGTGACTACGCGATCCTCGCGGTGGTCCAACGCACGCTCGCGAACCTCGGCATCCAACGCGAGAACACCGTGTTCATCTCGGGCATCGGCTGCTCGAGCCGCTTCCCGTACTACATGAACACGTACGGGTTCCACACGATCCACGGCCGCGCGCCGGCGATCGCGAGTGGCCTCAAGATCACGCGTCCCGAGCTCGATATCTGGGTGATCACCGGCGACGGCGACGGCCTGTCGATCGGCGGTAACCACATGATCCACGCGCTCCGCCGCAACATGGATCTCAAGATCATCCTGTTCAACAACCAGATCTACGGCCTGACGAAGGGCCAGTACTCGCCGACGTCCGCGATCGGAACGCGCGCTCCGTCGACGCCGACGGGATCGATCGATCACCCGCTGAACCCGATCTCGCTCGTGCTCGGCGCGGGCGGAACGTTCGTCGCGCGCGCGACCGACACCGACGCGAAGTTGACCGCCTCGATCCTCGAAGCCGCGTATCGCCACAAGGGCGCCGTGCTGATCGAGATGCTCCAGAACTGCCCCGTGTTCAACGACGGCGTCTGGGACAAGGTGAAGGACAACCCGGCCGATCAGCAGATCGTGCTGCAGGACGGAAAGCCGCTCCTGTTCGCGGGCGGCACCAAGGGCATTCGCCTGACGAAGGATCTCCGCCCGGAGATCGTCGACGTGGGCGAGGGTGCGGGCAAGGTGCCCGTGTCCGAGATCGTCGTGCACACCGAGCAGGGCTCGCCGCTGTACGGGCACCTGCTCGCGCAGCTCGTCCAGCCGGACTTCCCGATGCCGGTCGGCATCCTCTATCGCGAGACGAAGCCGACGTACGACGCGCTCGCCAACGAGCAAGTCACCGACGCGATCGCGAAGCAGGGCGCCGGCGACTTGAACAAGCTGATGTTCGCGGGCATGACCTGGGAAGTCGGCGCGGACGGCACGCGGCACTAGCATGCGGGCCGCGCTGCTCGCGGTTGTGGTCGCTGCTTCGTGCACCTCGGGTGCGCCGCCGGGCTTCTCGGGCGGAACGGGTGATCGCTGGACGTTCCCGCTCGTCGGGCCTGTCGAGGACGATGTCCTGCTCGCACCGGTCTCGATCGCGGGACGCGGTCCGTATCTGTTCCTGATCGATCCCGACGCGAACGTGTCGATCGTCGACGAGGAGATCGTCCGCAAGCTCGAGCTGCGCATCGGCAAAGGCCCCGCGCGACTCGACGAGACCGACACGCAGCAGACGCGGTTCTACGCGGAGATCCTGCAGCTCGAGCTCGGCACGCTGATCGCGACGCAGCAGACGATGATGGTGTCGGGCGCGAGCTCGTTCGACATGAACGGCCGCCGCATCATGGGCGTCATCGGTCGCGACATCCTCGCCGACTCGCTCGTCGTCGGCTTCGATCGCGAGCGCGGCCTCGGCTACCTCACGACGGTGAAGGCGTTCACGCCGCCACCCGGCGCGACGAAGCTGCCGTGGTCGCAGCTGAACAGCCGCGTCCAGAATGCCGAGGTGGTGCCGATGCCGCGCCGCTTGGTCACGGCCACGATCGGCGACGCGACGTTCCACATGCACCTCGATCTCGGATCGGCGCACAGCGAGCTTCGCGAGTCGCTGTGGGCGAAGGCGAAGCTCGAGTCCACGGCGGTCAAGACCGCGACGATCGACGAAGCCGGCACGGCGCACCGCAAAGAGACGCTCGCGATCGCACCCGCGGTCTCGGTCGGCGCGTTCGCGGGGCAGAACGTGTCGTTCCTGCCGTACGCCGACAAGCGATGGCCCGACGAGGAGATCGACGGCAACCTCGCGCTCGACTTCCTGCGCGGGTTCTCGACGTGGATCGATTGGGACGCGAAGGCGTACTACCTCGCCCGGCGCGCGCCGGTGTCCGTGAAGGAGCGCATCGCGCGCTGGGAAGACGATGTCCCCGCGTTCGCGAAGTGCGCGTCGGTCGGCTGCGTGAAGGTCCGCATCGTGGATCCGATGGCCGGCAAGACGCTCGAGGAGGGCAAGCCGCACCCGGGCGTGGTGCTCGTCGTCGAGCGAGATCCCGCGGTGGCCGGGGTGAACCTCGAGCTCGTCCTCGAAGCGAAGGATCGGCCCACGACGCCGCGCGTCCTCGTCGCGCTGCCGGCGACCGCATCGCGTGCGATGCAACAGCTCAAGGGGGACTTCGTCGGGGCCACGCTGGAGGTGGTCGACGCGAGTCCGTTCCCGCGCGCGTGTCCCGGTGCGGCGTGCGTCGATCTGCTCGCTCGCTGACTTGACGCCGCGCGCGGGCCGGGGAAGATCACCCGCTCATGGCATTCCTCGTAGGCGCAGACATCGTCGAACGCACGATCACGTCCTTCACCAAGCTCGATCAGCGCGGCGACAAGAAGGCGATGAACAAGCTCGCGCAGCGGCTCCAGAAGGAGCAGCCGTGGTTGCTCCAACACGCGGCCGCGGTGCGCACCGAGCACGGCGATGCCGTCGGTGAAGCCGCCGTGTTCTACGCGACGCTCGTGTGGGCGATGTTCGATCGCAACCAAGACGGCACGCTCCCGCGCATCACGCAGCAGAACCTGACCGACGCGGACAAGGTCGTCACCGAGTCGCTCGGCGCCGTCGCGGGCCTCGCGGACAAGCCGGTGCACGAGCGCGTCGCGCCGAACCTCGTCGAGGCGCAGCCCCACATCTACGCGAAGCTCGCCGAGCTGATCTCCGAGGACGTCAAGGAAGCCGCGATGACCGAGGCGACCGCCGCCACGATCATCAAGCCGACCGAAGTCGTGATCGAAGCGTTCGACGCCGCGATGAACGGTCGCCGTCCCGGCGAGAAGCAGGGCACGGTCGTCGCCGAAGCGAAGGTCGGCCGCAACGAGCCGTGCCCGTGCGGCTCCGGCAAGAAGTACAAGAAGTGCCACGGCGAAGCCGCCTGACGACCTCGCGTTTCGCGCCATCCGCGAGCGCGCCAGGCGCCACGTCGGATCGATACCCGACGGCACCCTGAGGCTGCGCTCTCCAGCTGCACGCATCACGTTGCACACTGACGCGCCGTGTGACGAGTCGAGCGGCCGTCCCCCGCGATAGTGGCTACTCGAATCGCCGGGTTTGCGATCAACCGATTGCACGTGCCGTCACGGTCACGCCACGTTCGATCTGCGCCGCGCTGGCCGCCGGTGCACGAACTGCGCATGGCGCCGCAATTGAATTACTCGCGAGCAGATGAAAGCCCACGTCATCGCTATCTTCTGTGCCCTCGCGTTCGGTGCTTGCGTTGCTGGCGAAGAAGACGAAGCACCCGGCTCGGACGAGCCCGCGGACTACGAGCCCGTGACCGCGAGTGGCAAGGCAGACGGCGTCCCGCTCGTGTTCGACCAGAACGATGTCGTCGGCGATGACCTGTTCATCGACGACGGCGAGTTCACGGTCGCCGAGATCCAGTCGTTCCTCGAGGACTCGCCGTACAACAACCGCTCGTGGCTCGCCGACTACACGATCAACGGCGTGTCGGCGGCGCAAGCGATCTACAACGCGGCCACCGGCGAAGGCATTCACCCGATGATGATCCTCGCGCGCATGCAGGTCGAAGCGTCGCTCGTGTCCAAGACCACGCAGCCCTCGACATCGCGCCTCAACGCCGCGCTCGGGTGCGGCTGCCCGGACGGCGCCGCGTGCGCGTCGCAGTACCGCGGCTTCGACAAGCAGCTCGTGTGCGGCGCGAAGATCCTGCGCAAGTGGTACGACGCGTCCGTCGACGGCACCGGTCAGTTCCGCGTGGGCCGCTCGACGCGCACGCTCGATCCGCGAACGGTCTCCCCCGTCAACCACGCCACCGCATCGCTGTACCAGTACACGCCGTGGGTCTCGGTCGGTCGCGGTGGCAACTGGCTCGTGTGGAACGTGACCAAGAAGTACACGCGCCACGCGGTCTCCGAGGGCTACATCCCGGCCACGCCCTAGTCTCTTGGTGGCGTCCGTCGCTCGTCGGCCTGCGTGCAGTTTCGGCGCAACCGCGCCGCTGCCGATCCGAGGTGGTCGCTCATGCCCGCTGACCCACGTCCGGATTCGCACGTCCTCGATCGAGCACCAGAAACGCGACGCAGAGACGCAGAGGACACAGAGCAGAGCCTTAGGCGATCCCTGTACGAGCCCTCCGCCGAGCTCACGGCGCTCTCCCACGAAGTGATCGGTGCAGCAATCGAGGTGCATAGACACCTCGGACCGGGTTTCACCGAGGTGATGTATCGCCGTGCGCTGTGCCGGGAGCTTGCCCGACGTCACCTTCCCTTCGAGAGCGAGGTGACGTTTCACATCGACTACAAAGGCGACGCGATCGGCGAGCTTCGTTTGGATCTGATCGTCGATCAACGCTTGTTGGTCGAGCTCAAAGCGGTGGAACGGCTCTCATCGGTGCACACCGCGCAGGCGATCTCTTATCTTCGCGCGTCGGGTCTACAGTTGGGGTTGATCCTCAACTTCAACGTCGCGGCACTACATCAAGGGATCAAGCGCGTGGTCTGGTCCCGATAAGTTCTGCTTTGCGCTTTAGCGTCTCTGCGTCGCAGTTCAGGGATCACGCACAGTGCAGGGATCACGTTGCTGCACGAATGACATGTCGACGAGGCGACTCGACTGCGCGACGCTCGGCTCTACGCTCGCGCGGTCGATTCCGTCGACACCGAACGTGACGACAAGCGACCCATCGAGGTTGGCTTCGGGATCACGGTCGGGTTGATCGCGTCGTGGAACGTGATCACTTCGTCTTCTTCGTGTGTCCCGACGCAGCACGTGCCGCGTCTTTCTTCGCACGCGCGGCGGCTCGACACGGCCGACATCGCTGTGCGTACGAGTACGTGTAGCCCTTCGCGACCTCGAACCACCACTTCTGCTGCGTCGCGGTCCACACCTGCGGTGCCTTGCAGTCGACGCACGTGAACGGCTTGTCCTCGTAGTAGCCACGCCGGATGTCCGCGGGGAACATCGTGATCCCCTTGGTCGACAATGCGTCGAAATCGACAGGCGCACGAGTTGCGGCGAGCTTCTCGGCGAGTCGCTCTGCGCGCTTCTTTCGCGGCACGCCCTATCATCGCGCAAACCAGCGCGCCGTGGCGTTCAGGCGAGGCCTCGGGCGCGTCGCTCCGACGAGCTGTCGTCGCGACCGAGTCAGGGGAGCAGGCCCGCGAACCAGAAGCGAAATGGTTCCTCGGTCACGGCGGCGATCGCCGTGCGCCACTTCGCTGCGAGCGCGGGGTCGCGCCGGATCGCGACGAGCAACAGCGACCAGATCCGGTAGCGAGCGACGCGCCAGTGACTGAGGAGCATCATCTCGCGGTCCTGGGCGCGCCACTGTCCGACGCCCGCGACACGGCTGCGGTCCGGGTTCTGCGGCTGCGTGCCGAGATCGATCGGCGAGAGCAGCGTCGCGACCGCGTCCGCGTCGGCTGCGGTGAACGGCCGCTTCGCATTGGCGACGGCCTTCTCCTCGCGCGTGTACGCGGCGAACGCGATCGGAGACGGGGCGAGGTACGCCGCTTCCTGCGCGTGCAGGTACGCGAGCAGCGCCGCATGATCACCCTCGGGTGCCGGCAGAGGTGGCGGGATCCGACCGTCGATGTACACGAGCTTCGGTGGTGCGGGGCGCTTGGCCGCCTTCGCGCCCTTGGTCGCCTTCGCGGGCGTTGCCTTCGCGCCCTTGGTCGCCTTCGCGGGCGTTGCCTTCGCGGGCGTTGCCTTCGCGGGCGTTGCCTTCGCGGGCGTTGCCTTCGCGGGCGTGGCCTTCGTGGGCTTTGCGGCGGCGCGAGGCCTGTCCCGCCCGCGGCTCACGCGAGGCCTTCGACCTTGACCCAGGGACCTGCGGTGTACGGGAACGACTGATCGAAGTGCACGTGCGCCACGTACCACAGCGTCACGTCATCACCGTCGAGCGCCTCGTGTCCGACGTACGCCGCGGGGAACGGCTGGCTGCCCGCCGCGCTGCGCGGAGAGTAGGGCGCCCACTCGCCATCGTGGTAGCGGATCGCGAACACCTCGGCGTCGTCCCACGAGTGCGGGCGAATGTTGATCGACGCGCGCGAGCCGAAGTCGACCTGGCGCCACACCGTGCCGTCCTTGTCGGCCTCGCCGGAGTACGGGAACCAGCCCTCGTGCTCGACCCGTTGCCAGCGGCCTTCTTCGAAGCGCTCGAAGCCATCGTCGCGGGCGCCGTCGAGATCGAAGTCGAAGCGCCAGTGCGGGTGGTACGTGTGCTGATCGTGGACACCCGGTCCGTAGATCGTCAGCCAGGGGCAGATGCGGCCATCGTCGTGGAAGCGCCACAGCTGCGTGTACTGGTAGGGACCGGCGTGGAAGTTCGCGGACAGCTCGACGCCGCCACGGAACGTCTGCACGCGCACGGGACCCTGGAGGCAGTGCGCGCCGAGCGGTACCCACCACGGACCGTGTGTCTCGACGGAGTCGGTCTCGACCTCGAGCGTGCTGCGCTGGTGATCGATGGTGACGTAGGGGAGCGAGCCTTCCCACAGGACTCGACGGCCCTTGTAGTCGGCGAGGTACACCATGATTCCGGCGGACTCGGTGAGCCGCCAGTGGAACTTCCAGTTCGCTTCGTTGATTACGTTGCTCATCTACCTACGCACTCCCTTCGGGAGCTGCTGCGCGCCCGACGTTCGTCGTGCTTGCTGTACCTTCGCACTCCCTTCGGGAGCTGCTGCGCGCCCGACGTTCGTCGTGCTTGCTGTACCTTCGTACTCGCTTCGGGAGCTGCTGCGCGCGCCCGACGTTCGTCGGGTTTGCTCACCACAGCTCCGCCGGGACCACGCGGGTCACCTGGTTATCGAGGAGATCGACGACCGCGATCAGGGTCGCGTGGCCGCCTTGGCGTCCGAAGATCACGGCAGCGCTGCGGCGCGTGAACGCGATGTCTGCTTGCGTGCGACCCCAGTAGTGCATCGTCGACTGCGGGCCTTCGCCCATGCCGAGCTTGCTGATCACGCGTTCGTCGCTCATCGCGACGGACACGGCGAGCGCTTCTTCATCGAGCGACAGCATCGGCTGTGCTTTGGTGAGCTCGAGGTGCGCGACGACGCCGGCATCGAGATCGATGCACGCATCGACGCAGCGATCGCTCGAGTAGTCGTACGCGACCACGCGCGCGAGGCGATGGCCGGCCATCCAATGGGGCGGCTTGACCACGAGCGGCTCGGTGCAGATGACGCGGTAACGGCCGACCTTGGCCATCGAGCTGACGCGCTTGTCCTCGGTGAGCGTGCGCAGCGCGTCGGCGGCTTCGCCCGGAGTCAACGGATCGAACAGCGCGGGATCCGAATTGGCAATGTCCGGCGCTTTTCGCCCACCTCCCGCCTTGGCCGGCTTCGATGTGGGCTTGCCGTTCCCCTTGCCGTTCTTTGCAGGAGGAGATTTCGCCTTAGGCTTCGAAGGCTTGGCCGCCTTCTCCGCTTTTCTCGGGGACGCCATAGCGCGGACTATACACGCGTTTAGATCGCCGCTTTGGGTCGGGCGTCTCATTCACCCATGCGCAGCGTTCTCTTCGCGACCCTCCTCTTCGGTGCAGCATGCTCGGTACCCGCGCAAGCGGATCAGCTCGCACCGCCCACCACAGTCCTCGCCGCACCGCACATCGCGATCGCGAGTGCACCGGCGAAAATTCGCGCGCCATACGACGTGCAGATCATGCGCGAGTCCGGCGAGACGATGCCCACGTACGCGAAGGGCGATCGCTACTACGTGCAGGGCAACGCGAACGAGCGCTACATCATCCGCATCGTCAACCCGACCGGCAATCGCGTCGAAGCCGTCGTGAGCGTCGATGGTCTCGACGTGGTCGACGGCGAGTCCGGTGACCTCCGCAAGCGCGGCTACGTCGTCCCGCCGTACGGCGAGACGCGCATCGAAGGCTTCCGCACGTCGACCGAAGACGTCGCGACGTTCCGCTTCTCGGCGGTCGATGATTCGTACGCCGGCAAGAAGGGCAAGGCGCGCAACGTCGGTGTCGTTGCCGTCGCGATCTTCGAAGAGCAGGCTGCTCCGGTCGAGCAGCAGCAGATCATCGTCGGTGGCAACACGCCCCCGACCACCGGCGGCGGTTATCGCCGGCCGTACGACTACGGTGACGACATCGATGTCTCGAGCCGTGATCTCGGTGGCGCGACGGATGCGAAGCGCGGCATGAACGAAGGCGCCGCGGACCGCACGGTCAGCAAGGCCGACAAGCCGGCGCCGCGCCGCGCGGTAAAGGACTCCGAAGCTCCGCGCACGACGAGCGTTGCTCCGTCGGCGCCGCCTCCGCCCAATGGTGGTGGTCGTGCGCAGCCGCGCGCCGAGAAGAAGGCGCTCGACTACGACGACTACAATGGTGACGGCGCTGCGGACGAGGCAGAGGAGTACTACGAGCCCGCGCCGAAGACGGCGAAGCGGACCGAGCGCCCGGGTCTCGGCACCGAGTTCGGCGAGCAGCGCTCGTCGGCCGCGTCGTACACGAAGTTCGTTCGCGCGACGGATCGTCCGATCGCGATCGCGGAGCTCCGCTACAACGACATGGCCGGCCTGATGGCGCTCGGGATCCCCGTGCAGCCGCTCCCCGATGACGGCGAGATCAACACCCGCGAGACCGCGGATCCGTTCCCCGGCGACTCGCGCTTCTCGCGCGCTCCCTGAAACAATCTGTTCCTGCGCTGGAGGCCTCGTCTTCGACGGGGCCTTCGTCGTTTCGGCGGCTTACCCTTCGCGTACCTGTCGCTGTGAGGGCGCTCTGCGGATAGTGGCGGCATGCAACGCAGCCTCATCGCGTTTCTCGTTCTCGCTGTCCCGACCGTCGCGTTCGCCGATGACCCGAAGTTCGCGTTCGGCAAACCCGAGGATGCCAAGACGTCCGACGAGAAGAAGGCCGTCGAGTGGACCGGTACCGCCGAAGCAGGTGCGGTGTTCACGACCGGCAACTCCGAAACCACGACGATCACCGCGGGTGGCAAGGTCTCGCGCAAGGCGGGCAAGGATCGGTTCTCGCTGGAAGCGACCGCTGCGTATGCCCGCTCCGGAATCCGGACGATCAACGACCTGAACGGCAACGGCACGATCGACAACGTGAACGAGATCACGACCGAGTCGACCGTGTCGACCGAGCAGCTGACCTCGAAGGCTCGCTACGACCGCTTCCTCACGGACAACAACTCGCTGTTCGTGGCCGCGCTCGCGAGCCGTGACGTGCCCGCCGGCAAAGAGCTCGTCCTCGGCGCGCAGCTCGGCTACATGCGCCAGCTCCACAAGTCGGAGAAGTCCGAGATCACGAGCGAGATCGGCTACGACTTCGCGCACGAGGATCTCACCGCCGGTGACGCACTCGACATTCACTCGGCGCGCGTGTTCGTGGGAGCGAAGGCCACCCCGAGTGAAGGCGTCACCGTCGATGGCTCGGTCGAGCTGCTCTCGAACTTGAACGAGCTCGCGCTGCCGACGGGCGCGGACGGCGGCGCGTTTCAAGACACGCGCGTCAACGGTCACGTCGGTGTGAGCGCGAAGCTCGGCAAGCGGCTCGCGGTGCAGACGGCGATCGACATCAAATACGATCGACGGCCAGGGCCACTCCAGGTGAAGGGGCTCGCCGACGGGTTTGTCCCGGAGGCCACCGAGCTCGACATGATCATGAAGGCCTCGCTCATCTACACGCTGTTCTGATCCATATGGTGCACTTCGACTCCAGATCGACAGCTCTCAGCGCGCTCAGCGTGCTCGAGTTTCGGCTCACGCGTGCTCCGCACGAGGTGCTGATGATCCGTCGTGACTCGACAAACAGCGAAGCGTGCATCGCGTTCGTCGAGCTCAGCGCGATCTATCACCCGCGTCGGTTTGCCGAGTTCGGCGAGCCGCTGATGCGCCGCGCGGAACGTGCGCACCGCTTGTTGCGCGAAGCACTGCGAGCGTTCGCGTCGACCGATCGCACCGTTCAGCGGCGATCGGAGTCGATGGGGATGACACGCAGCCGGTAACCGAAACCGCGTCGCGATTCGATGATGCCACCGAGGCGAATGCCATCGAGCGCGCGACGAATGCGCCGCACGAGCTGCTTCAGGTGATTCTCGTCGGGCGCGGTCGAGTCCCATGGAAGCTCGGCGATCAATTGCCCCGAAGGAACGTAGCCGCGCAGCAGCGACGGCTGATCGGCTTGCGCGGCCATGCGGTCGCTCAGCAGGCGCAGCATCGCGAGCTGTGCATCGGTGAGCCACAGCCGCTCGCCCACGGCTTCGAGGAATCCACCGCCACCCGCTGGAGCTTCGACGAGCTTGAACCCGAGCTGCGGCAATCCGGCGTGCGTTGCATCGGCGGGCGTCGCAGCCTTCTCGGCGCGCGGTGCATCCTCCTCGCGCAGCGTGCGAGAGCCGAGGTGCGGCACGTCGACGCGGCGGCCATCGTGCAACACGAAGAAGAATCCGACGGCGCCGAAGCTCACGCGATCGCCGGGCACGAGCTCGCGCTCGAGCGTGTCCTCGTCGTTCACGCGCGTGCCGTTGCTGCTCCCGAGATCGTGGATCGTCCACCGCTCGCCATCGAGGCGCAGCTCGGCATGGCGGCGCGAGACCGAGGCGTGAAGCAGCGAGATGCCACGTGCCGACGGCGTGCGGCCGATCGGCGTGGAGCGCTCGACGGGATGGATCCGTCCCCACACGTCGACCAACGCAGCACCCGCGGGTCGCGCCGCCGCGGACAGCACCTGCTCGGCGACGAACGGGATCGGGTTATCGAGCCCGCCGGCGCACTCGTCGCACAGGCTGCCCGTCGCCGATGAACCGCACACCACACAAACGGTCATTGAAGCCCGACGATACCTTCTTCGGCGGCCGAGCGTATCCTCGGAGCGCCATGCGTGGTGTGACTCTCGATGGCAGGTATCTCGTCGGCGACCCGATCGGGACCGGGGCCACGTCCACGGTGTATCGCGCACAGGACCTCGCGCTGGGACGATATGTCGCGGTCAAGGTGGTGCAGCGCGCGGGCATCGACGGCGCGGAAGCGCTGCAACGGTTCTCGCGCGAGGCACGGCTCGCCGCGCGGTTCCAGCACGCGGGTGCGGTCGAGGTGTTCGCGATCGGCGAGCACGACGGGGTGCCGTATCTGATCATGGAGCTGGTCCAAGCACCGACGTTGGCGGCGCTCCTCGCCGAGGACAAACCGCTCTCGATCGCGTCGATCACCGCGATCGGCGCAGGGCTCGCTGACGTCCTCGCCGCGGCGCACGCGCAGGGACTCGTGCATCGTGACGTGAAGCCGGGCAACGTGTTCGTCGAAGGTGGACACACGCCGACGCTGGTCCGGCTCGCTGACTTCGGCCTCGCGTTCGCGCGTGATGCGACGCACGGCACGCTCGGGCGACTGACCGAGGACGGCATCACGCTCGGAACGCCGAACTACATGGCGCCCGAGCAGATCGAGGGCCGCGAGGTCACGAGCGCCGCCGATGTCTACGCGCTGTGCGCGACGCTCTATCACGCGATCGCGCGTCGGCCGCCGTTCCTCGGCGATGCGATCCCGACGATCCTCGCGGGCCATCTCTACTTGCCGCCGATTCCGTTGTCCGAGCTCGACCTGTCCGCTCCCGTTCCCCCGGACATCGAGAGTGCAATTCTTGCGGGGCTCGCAAAAAATGCGAGCCATCGTCCGAGCGCTACGGAGATCGCCACACGCTTGCGTGACCCGAGCGGCGGGCGAGGGGAGCGCGCGCGACTCGCGGGTCCTCCGCCCGCAAAGCGAGTGCGCGAGCCGGTCCGGATCTGGACCGAGGATCCCGCGCTCGCGAGCGCGCTACGCGCCGCCGGAATCGCCGTCGATCGCGAGTGCGATGTGGTCGTGGTCGTGGCCGCGACCGAGCTGCCGGCAGCGGGCGCCACGCCGAGCATCGTGGTCCGATCGGATCCCTCGCCGAGTTGGGTGACCGCTGCGATCCGCGCGGGACACGCGGGCGCGGCGCGCTGGCCCGGCGATATCGCTGCGCTGATCCGAGTCGCTGAACGTTTTGGCCGCCTACCCAGCTCACACCCTCAAGATCACGAGGGAACCGAGTAGAGTGGCGGCGTGGCACGCCGCCGTGGGCTCTCGTTTCGCGTCAAGCTGAGCTTGGTCGCGGTCGCGGTCGCCGTGGTGCCGTTGATCGTCGTCGGGTTCGTCGTCGACGATCGCTACGAAGACGGTCTCTCGGATGCGAACCGCGATTGGATCCAAGAGGTCGCCGATAACCTGCTCGGCGTCGCGACGACGACGTTCGAGCGCGCGAGCACCGTGCTCGGCGGCATCCGCACCGTGTTCCAGGATTCGGCGCGCACCGAGGACGAACGACTCGCGACGGTGAGCGCGCTCGTCGCGACGCACCCCGCGCTCGTCGAGGTCGGCGTGTACGACGAGGCCGGTGCGCGCATCGACGTGATTCGCGTCGGTACCGAGCCCGTCCGGTTACCTCCCTCGATCACTCCGCCGCGCACGGGCCAGCGGTTCGGCGACGTGCACTTTCACGACGAGCAGGCGTACGTCACGGTGTTCGAGCCGCTCGTCACGCCGTCGCGATCGTGGTGGCTCGTCGGCGAGCTCTCGCTCGTCGAGCTCGCGCGGCGTGTGGATGCCGCGGCCGAGAGTCCGAACAGCCGGCGCGGTCGCTCCGTCGTCGCCGTCGTCGATACGTCGCTGCGCGTGCTGTTGTCGTCGGAGGAGACGCTCGCGGGGCGTGTGGTCGGTCCGGACCAACTCGCGACGCTGACCGGCTTTGAAGGCCGCGCGCTCGACAAGGGCCTGCGCGTCGACGCGCGGTTCATGCGCGGCAGCGAACCGATGCTCGGGGCGATCCGCACGATCGCGGGGACCCCGTTCGCGGTGGTCGTCGAGATCCCCGAGCGCTACGTGCTCTACACCGTCTCGCAGGTGCGCCGGTGGGTGATCGCGGCGATCGCGACCGCGATCCTCGTCGCGATCATCGTCGGTGTCGCGTTCGCGCGCCGCATGACGCGACCGATCCGCGCGCTCGTCGACTTCGCGGGCGACCTCGGACGCCGCCGCTACGACCGCACCGTGCGCATTCGTTCGAACGACGAGCTCGGCTTGGTCGGCGACGCGCTCGAACAAGCGGCGAGCGATCTGGCGGCGAGCGACGAGCAGATCCGCCGCGAGCAGGCGATCCGCACCGACCTCGGGCGCTACTTGCCGAAGCCGTTGGTCGAGCAGATCGTCGAGCGCCGGCGCGAGCTCTCGCTCGGCGGCGATCGTCGAGACATCACGGTGCTGTTCGCCGACGTCGTCGGGTTCACGCCGTTGACCGAACGCCAGTCCGCCGAGACCGTGGTGACGATGCTCAACGAGCTGTTCACGATCCTGACGGAGATCGTGTTTCGCCACGGCGGCATGGTCGACAAGTTCATCGGCGATAGCGTGATGGCGATCTGGAACGCGCCCGATGCGCAGGCCGATCACGCGACACGCGCGGTCTCGGCGGCGGAGGACATGCTGCGCTGGCTCGAAGCCGGCAACGAGAGCTGGCGCGAGCGGTTCGGGTTCACCGTCGAGCTCGCGATCGGTATCAACAGCGGCGAAGCGGTCGTCGGCAACTTCGGCTCCGAGACACGCATGGAGTTCACGGCGATCGGCGACACCGTGAACGTCGCGGCGCGCCTGGAGTCGATCGCGCGTCCGAATCAGATCCTCGTCACGCGAGCGGTGCGCGATGCCGTCGCCGATCCCGCGCGGTTCGGCGAGCTCGGCAAGCGTCCGCTCGCCGGACGTGCGGAGCCGGTGGATCTGTTCGAGGTGCGGACGTGATGTCCCGCATCGGCCGCTTGATCGCCGAGCGCTACCTCGTCGAGTCCGAGCTCGGCGACGGCGGCAGCGCGACGGTGTACCGCGCCACGGATCTGCAGCTCGGCCGCGAAGTCGCGATCAAGATGCTGCACAAGAAGAACGTGACCGCGGAGCTCGCGGTTCGGTTCGAGCGCGAAGCCCGCGTCGGTGCAGCGCTCAGCCATCCCCACGTCGTGCAGACGCTGGATTTCGGGCGCGCGGAGGGCACGCTGTTCCTCGTGACGCAGCTGCTCGAGGGTGGCGACTTGCATCGCTTTCAAGTCGCGCGTGCACCGCTCGCGATCCGGACCGTCGTGGCGATCGGATCGCAGATCGCGCAGGCGCTGACCGCCGCACACGCACTCGGGATCGTGCATCGCGACCTAAAGCCCGAGAACATCCTCCTCGACGGCAGCGACGAGCCGTGGGTGCGAGTCGCCGACTTCGGCCTCGCATTCATCGACGAGCCCGTCGATCCGCGACAGGGGCGGCTGACCACCGATGGCATGGTGTCCGGTACGCCGACGTACATGGCGCCGGAGCAAGTGTCCGATGGAGTGATCGGTCCGCACTCCGATATCTACGCGTTCGGGTGTTTGTTGTACGAGCTCCTCCTCGGAGAGCCGCCGTTCCACGGATCACACAGCAAGGTGTTCGTCGATCACCTGTACGCACCACCGCGCCCACCTCGCCTCGTGCGTGCCGATGTTCCGGGCGGGCTCGACGAGCTCGTGCTGCGCATGCTCGCGAAGGCGCCGGCCGATCGCCCGACGGCCGAGATGGTTCATCGCAGGCTCCTCGCGTTCGAGACCGATGCCCGGACCACCGCCCCGGGCCGCAGCACGGATGCGCGCACGAGTCGCGCGGAGCGCATGCTGACGACACCACCGCCGCTCGCGTCGCTCGCACCGGCTGCGCGGGTCGGGCACTCGTTGCGCGTCGGCATCGCCGGTGATCCGCCGCTCGATCTGTTGGCGGCGCTCGAAGTCGCGGAGCTCTCGTCGGTGCCGGTCGAGGACGCGTGCGACGCCGTGATCGCGCTCGGCGCGAGCGTCGACGAGCTGGTCGCGTTCGTCGCTCGAAGCGTCCCGGTGATCGCCGACGCAGATCCTCGAGACTTCCAACGAGTGACCGCGCTCCTGCGGCTCGGTGTCACCGAGGTCGTGATGCGACCGCTGGTGCCCGCGATCGTCGTGAGTAAGCTCCAGCGTGCGTTGCGCCGTCGAACGGAGAAGACATGACCTCTCGCGTGATCTCTGTGTGTGTGTCGCTGCTGCTCCTCGTCGTGCCGGCCTCTGCCGAGACAACGGTGGACTACATCGTCAAGGACGGCGATACGTGTCTGGGCATCGCGATCGGCGTGCTCGGTGACCGCGCGCAGCTCGCGACGATCCATCGCTTGAATCCGCAGCTCGGTAAGACGCCGCACGTGCTCAGCCCGGGGCAGATCCTCAAGCTGCCCGACGTGAAACAGAAGCCGGACGCCACGCTCGCTCGCACGTACAACACGGTCGAGCTCCGGCGCGCAGGCGTCGATGCGTGGAGCCCGGCGGCCGTTGGCGCGGAGCTGTTTCGTGCGTGGCGCGTCGGTGCGCGCGAGCGTTCGAACGCGCGTGTCGTGTTCGCGGATCGTTCGGCGATCGAGATGCGCGAGAACACCGTCGTGGTGATCTACGGTGCATCGTCGAGCGCGGCGACGTCGGGCCCACGTCGCGCGACGCTCGAGAGCGGAGCGCTGCGCTCGCGTCTCGCGGAGCTCGATGGTCGCTCGCTCGACATCGAGACCACCGCGGGCAAGGTCGCGATGGCCGCGGGCTCCGCGATCGTCGAAGTCGCCGCCGGCGGAAAGACGCTCGTGTCGAATCACGCGGGCAAGCCGGCCACGCTCAGCAATCGCAGCGGTGCGACGAAGATCGCCGCGGGCTTCGGCGCCGATGCCGAGCGCGGCAAGAAGCCGAGTCCGCCGCGTCCGTTGCCGCCGGCACCGGCGTGGGCGAACGTATCGACGCTCGCCACGGGGTGGCGGACCACCGGCGCCACCGTGCGCGCGACGTGGACCGCGAGCGCCGCCGCGGCTCGCTATCGCATCGAGCTCGCGACCACGAGCGGCGACATCCTCGCGCAGATCGAGGTGCCCGCGTCGGCCACGGCCCTCGAGCTGCATCGCATCCCCGCGGGCTCGTATCGCCTCGCGATCGGCAGCGTCGATGCCACGGGCCTCGAAGGGATTCCCGTGGCATCGCCGGCGATCGAAGCGAGACTCCTCGCGATCGCGGGCGAGGGCGAGCCGCCGCCGATCGGCATCGTCGATACCGCCGGCGTCACCGCGCGCCGATCGGTCGCGCTCGGCAGCGTGCTCGAGTCATCGGACGTCGCGTGCACGGTCGACAACGGCACGATGTTCTCGCGTACGGGCTCCGCCATCGTCGCGTGTACGCAGGCGGGTTCGCGTGCCGAGCTGCCCGTCGACGTCGCGCCGATCGACGCTCTCTCCCCCGCCACCGCCTGGGGACCTCGTCGCGCGCGCGGAGGCCGGCTTCGTCGTCGATCGCGTGGAGCGTTTCGACGGCGGCGCGCGCGTTCACCTCACGCCGCGACGCATCGGGCGTGGCACGCTCGCGCTATCGCTCGTCACCAGCGCCGGCACCGTCGAGCTCGGCCGTGCCGCGATCGAGACACGTGCTCCGGCCGCACCACCTCCACCGGCGAAGCCGCGCATCCCGGGCCCGCCACGGGTGTGGCTCGCGCTCGCAGGCGGCGCGGCGATCGATGGCCCCGCAGGATTTGCGCTCGGCGCGAACCTCGAGGTCGGCGCGAGCTCGCTGTTCGCCGTCGAAGGCGGTGGTGTCATCTCCAAGGACCGCACGACAGCCGAGCTCGGGCTCGCGCTGCGGTATCGGCTCGGTCGCGTGACGCCGATGCTGCGCGCGGGCGGAGCGATCGACGCCAGTGGTGATCCGGGATTCCACGCGGGCATCGCCGCGCGCGTGGATCTGTTCGGTCGGGTCGCGGGCTATGGCCGTGTCGACACCACGAGCATCGGCAGCGACGTCGTGATCGACACGCTCGTCGGCCTGTCGGTCGCCCTAGATCCGTGATCCCGACGACAAACGCGGCGTTTGGTCGCGTTTTTGGGAAACACCTACCCGGCGCGTACCTATCGGCCCGATAACGGCTGCGACTAGTGTGGGCGCGATGAGTATCCGTCGGCTGGTCGTATGTCTCGCAATCTCGGTCGCGTCGGTGCGCGCGGCGCACGCCGTGTGCCTCGGCGGCGCGCCCGATGGAATGGTCGCTCCGTCGGAGGACTGCGACGACAACAACCTCACCGCGGGTGACGGTTGCAGTGCGACGTGCGCGATCGAGACCGAGTACTCGTGTGCGCGCGCGGTCAGCTTCGCGAACCTCGCGGTCCAGAACTTCCCGGGCTCGACCGCGGCGTGGACCCTCGATGCGTCCAACACCACGGGGCTCCAGACCGTCAACACACCGGCGCCAACGGTGGCGCTGTTCGGCGAGGACGCGATGCGCGGCACGTACGCCGTGCGCATGCAGGTGACGGATCCGAACGGCGACGACGACTTCATCGGCTTCGCGCTCGGCTTCGATCCCGGGGACCAGACGGCGACGACGGCGCGCTACCTCGTCGTGGATTGGAAGCGTGCGCTGCAGAGCGGCGTGCCACCCGGGTTCCGCCTCGCGAACGTGCGGGGTGTTCCGTCGGCGGGAACGCACTCGAACCACGGCATTCCGCAACGCACGTGCGCGAACGCGGACACCTCGTGCGTGAACCAACTCGCGCTCGGTCGCCGCTTCGCCACCACGGGCTGGACGATGAACCAGACGTACACGATGTACGTGACCTATCGCCCCGACCTCCTCGAGATCCGGGTCGATAACCAGCTCGAGCTCAGCGTCACGCCGGCCGACTTCCCCGGGCAGTTTCCGGGCAACGTGTTCCCCGGCGGTCAGATGGGCTTCTATCTGCTCTCGCAAGAACAGGTTCGCTACACGAACCTCGCGCCGTTCGGTCCGTCGGCCTGCAACGTGACCGCGTTGACCCCCGCGAACTTCGATCGTCCGCTCGGGACGCCGAACGTCATCGTCGCGACGTCGACGCTGCTGACCGATGTGGGCGACGCTCTCGATCCCGCGAGCGTGGTCGTTCGCGGTGTGACCGGTGGCACCGCGACGGTGGCCGCGAACGGAAACATCACGTTCACGCCGACGAACCCGAACACCCCGGGCGTCTACACGGTGCGCGTGTTCGCGTGCGACAACGATCCCGTCATCCCCGACTGCGACGAGACCGTCGTGACGATCGGCTACTCGCCGGATCGCGATGGCGACACGATCGCGAATCGCGCGGACCTCGACGACGACGACGACGGCATCCCGGACCGCCTCGAGAACACGCTCGGCATCGCGCCCGATGGCGACGCCGATAGCGACGGGATCCCGAACTACCTCGACCGCAACAATCGCGGCGACGGCATGGCGAGCACGTGCGCCGACGCGAACACCGACAACGTGTGCGATGCCCCGGGCCCCGAGTTCGATCGCGATCGCGATGGCGTGCCGAACCACCTCGATCTCGATAGCGACAACGACGGGATCCTCGACGTGGTCGAAGTGTTCGCGAACCTCGCGGACGCGAATCGCAACGGGCGTCTCGATTGTCAGGCCGTCGGCGCGAACGGCCTGTGCAACGCCGTCGAGACCGTGGCGGACAACGGCATCGTCGATTGGAACACCGACGGCGTCGGCCCCGATGCAGCGCTCGACACCGACGGCGATCTGATTCCGGACTTCTTGGACCTCGATAGCGATGGCGACGGCGTTCGCGACCTCGACGAGGGCAACAGCGCGTGCACCGACACCACGCCGAGCGATGGCCGCTGCGACGGCGGCGACACCGACGGAGATGGCGTGGTCAACAGCCGCGATACCGCGAACGGGCTCGGCGTGACGACGTATCCCGATCGCCCCGATACCGACGGCGATGGCACGCCCGACTTTCGCGACCTCGACGCCGACGGCGACACGATCCTCGATCGCATCGAAGCGAACAGCGCGTGCGTCGACACCGCGGCGCCGCTCGGCGTGTGCGATGGCCCCGACGCGAACGGCGATGGCCTCGCCGACGATGCCGCGGCGACGCGCCCCGACACCGACGGTGATGGGCGCCCCGACTATCGCGACGTGGACGCGGATGGAGATGGCTTGCGCGACAACGTCGAGGGCGTGCGCGACACCGATGGTGATAGCCGCCCGGACTTCCGCGATCTCGACAGCGACAACGACGGCCTCGCCGATGTGACCGAAGGTCGCTCCGGCTGCGTCGACACCACGCCGCGCAACGGGCGCTGCGACGGTGCGGACGCGAACAACGATGGCCTCGCCGACGCGGCGACGAACCAGATGCCGCCGGACACCGATGGTGATGGCGCGACGGACTATCGCGATCTCGATAGCGACAACGACGGCATCGGCGACGTGCGCGAAGGCGGCTCCGGCTGCACCGACACCACCGCGGCGAACTCCGTGTGCGACGGTCCGGACACCAACGGCGACGGCATCGTCGACAGCGTGACGCTCGGCGCACCCACGAATTCCGACGCGGATGCAGCGCCGGACTACATCGATCTCGACAGCGACGACGACGGGCTGACCGACCTCGACGAAGGCGACTCGATGTGCGTCGACGCGAACGGCAACGCGGTGTGCGACGGTCCGGACGCCGACGGTGATGGCATCGTCGACTCGATCGATGACTCGCCGCAGTTCGGCGACACGATGCCGACGGTCCCGCGCGACACCGATGGCGCGGATCTCCCGGACTATCGCGATGCCGATAGCGACAACGACGGCACGCCCGATGTCGCTACGAGCGGCTGCACCGACAGCACGCCGATGAACCAGCGCTGCGATGGCCCCGACAGCGACGGCGACGGTGTGGTCGATCCGCAGGACGGCTTCACGGGCTTCGGCATCCTGCAGGACACCGACGGCGACGGCGTGGCCGACGCGAACGATCTCGACGACGACAACGACGGCATCCCGGACTCCGACGAGGGCGGGGCGGCGATGGTCGACACCGACGGTGACGGCACGCCGGACTCGCGCGACATCGATAGCGACGACGACGGTCTGCCCGATGTGGCAGAAGCAGGACACGCCGGCGCCGACGCGAACCACGACGGCACCGTCGACTGCGCCGGTGGACAAGGCGCGAACGGATTCTGCGACGCGCTCGAGACCGCACCGGACAGCGGCGTTTCGGTCGAGCAACCCGTCGACACCGACGGTGATGGCATCGCCGACTTCCGCGATCTCGACAGCGACGACGACGGTCTCTCCGATCGCTCCGAGAACGGCACGAGCTGCCTCGACATGCCCGAGGACGGCGTGTGCAACGGTGGTGACGCCGATCGCGATGGCGTCGCCGACAGCGCGGATGGCACGACCGGCCTCGGCCTCGGCGCGAACGGCTACGAGTCTCCGCCGGATACCGACGGCGACGGCACGCCGGACTACCGCGATCTCGATAGCGACGGGGACGGCATCTTCGACAACGACGAGTCCGGCAACCCGAACACGGACACCGACAACGACGGTCGCGTCGACGGACCCGACGGCGATGGCGATGGGCTCGAGGATGCGGTCGACGACAAGCCGACGCTCTTCGGCGGTGGAAGCGGCGGTCCCGACACCGATGGTGATGGAACCCCGGACTTCCGCGACCAGGACTCGGATGGCGATGGCATCAACGATCGCGACGAAGCGGGCAGCGATCCGTCGGATCCCGACGACACCGACGGTGACGGCAAGCCGGACTTCCAGGACGTCGACAGCGATGCCGACGCGGTGGGCGACGGCACCGACAACTGCCGCCTCCTCGAGAACGGCGATCAAGCGGACCTCGATGGCGATGGTCTCGGCGACATCTGCGACGACGACGACAACGGCGATGGCTTCGACGATGGCATCGGCGTGCAGGGCGGTGGCTGCAGCACGGGCGGAACGAACGGCATCCTCGTCGGGCTCGTCCTCGCGGGACTGCTGCTGTCGCGCCGTCGGCGTGGCGCTGCAGCGATCGTGATCGCGACCGCGGCGAGCGTATCGACCGCGAGCGCGCAGGTCTCGTCGTCGTACTCCGCGGAGCGCTTCCAGCTCACGGGGCACCGCGACGGCTTGCTCGGCGTCGAATGGGCCGACGTGCCGGGCCACCTCGTCATCGATGGTGCGCTGTGGCTCGGCTACGCGAACGATCCGGTCAACCTCTATCAGATGAGCGATGGCGAGCGTGTGGGTTCTCTCGTCGCCGATCGCGTCGGCGGCGAGCTTTCGATCGCGGTGCAGCTCGCGCATCGCCTCGAGATCGGCATCGGCGCTCCGGTCATCGTCTCGCAGTCCAACGACCTGTCCGGCGTGATGCCGGGTGCGCAGGATCTCTCGGGCTTTGGCCTCGGTGATCTGCGCGTGAGCCCGAAGCTGATGCTGTTTCGCAGCGGAACGCTCGCGACGGCGGTGTTCGCCTCGATCTCGCTACCGACGAGCACCACGGACAACTACGGCGGTGACGACGGCGTGAGCGCGGGCATGGGCCTCGCCGTGTCGGTCGGCGGCGCGCTCGGCGGTCGCTTCGCGATCAACGGCGGCTACCGGATCCGTCCCGATGCCGTCGCGCTCGATCTCGTCGTCGACGACGAAGTGTTCGCCGCCGTCGGCCTCGGCTATCGCTTCGCGAGCTCCCTCGAGCTCGATGCGAGCTTCGATCTCGCGACCGCAGCCGACGATCTGTTCGGTGCGTTCAATCGCAACGCCGCCGAAGTGCGCGCCGGCATCGGCTACGACGTCGCTCGCATGGTGCGGCTGTTCGGTGCGGGCGGCATCGGCGTCGCGGAAGGCTTTGCCACCCCCGACTGGCGCGTGCTCGCCGGCGTTCGCCTGCACACGCTCGAGTCCCAGCGCGCGAGTCGCGTGCCGCGTCCCGTCGAGGATCTCGATCCGGATCGCGATGGCATCGTGGGCTCCGCGGATCGCTGTCCCGCGGACGCCGAGGATGTCGACGCGTTCTCCGACGACGATGGCTGCCCCGATCCCGACAACGATAACGACACGGTCCTCGATCTCGCCGACCGCTGTCGCGACGTGCCCGGTGTCGTCGAGCTCGAAGGCTGCCCGGATCCCGACAGCGATGGCGACACCGTCGTCGATCGCCTCGACGCGTGTCCGCAGACCGCGGGCGTCCCGGCGCTGCAGGGCTGCCCCGATCGCGACGCGGACACGGTCACCGACGCGGTCGACAACTGCCCCGACGAGCCGGGCCCCGTCGAGAATCAGGGCTGCAAGACCAAGCAGCTCGTGAAGATCACGGGCGGCAAGCTCGAGATCCTCGACATCGTGTACTTCGCGCTGAACAAGGCGCTGATCCAGAAACGGAGCAATCGCCTCCTCGACGACGTCGCGGCGGTGCTCGTCGCGCATCCCGAGATCACGAAGGTGCAGATCGAAGGTCACACCGACAGCCAGGGCAACGACGCGTACAACAAAAGGCTGTCGCAGCAGCGTGCCGACGCCGTGATGGCGTACCTCGTGAAGAAGGGTGTCTCGCGCGATCGCCTCGAAGCGATGGGCTACGGCGAGGAGAAGCCGAAGGACACGAACGACACCAAAGAGGGCCGCGCGGTCAATCGCCGCGTCGAGTTCACGATCATCGGTGGCGTCGGTGTCGACGTGAAGGCGACGGGCCCGGGCGCCGACACGATGGAGAAGTAGCTACTTCGTGGGATCGCGTTCGCAGTCGTCGAACGGATTCTTCACGTTGTCGATGCAGATCTTGATGCGCGTGAGCACGCACAGCGCGACCTCGGTCTTGCCGTCGAACACGAGCGAGACCTTGCCCTCCTTGTAGCCCTTCTGCGTGCAGCGCACGTCGAGCTTCTGACCGAACGGCTCCTCGAGCGTCGCTCCACCCGGACCGCGATACGACGTACCCACGTACAGCGTCGCGCCTTCGGGCTTCGTCAGCACCTGGATCATGATCGTGCCGCGCTGGTTCGGCGTATCGGGCAGCACCGACACGTTCGTGCCGACGCCCGCATCCGTTCGCCGTCGAACACCCGCATCCGGCGTGACCACGACGATGTCGTCCTTCGGCGCGTCGATCGGCGCATCGAGACCTGCGTCGGTCACCGCGATGACCTCGGCATCGGGCGTCACCGGCACGACGATCGTCGCGTCCGGCGTTGCCGGCACGTTGACCATGCCCGCATCGCGCGCATCGAGCGGCTTCTCGCCCTCGTTACGCTTCACGTAGAGGAGCCCGAACGCCGTCGCTCCACCACCGACGATCAACAGGAGCAGCAGGACGAGCGGCCACTTCTTGCGCGGTTTCGGGAGATCCGACTCGGTCCAGACGTGCTCGAACGTGCGCGGCTTGTCGCCCGCGGTGAACTGCGGCTCGTGCGGCGCGGTGCGCGACTTCGGGCGCCGCGTCGTCGAGCCTCCATTCGTCGGCGAGGCGGGCTTCGAGGTCGGCGTGGTGCTCGGCACCGTCGTCGGCATCCCGTGCGGTGAAGCGCGCCCGGTGACCGAGACGTTCGCATCCGCCCCCGGCGGTAACGGTGCGAGCGCGTAGATCGGCGAGCCGGTCACGCTCTGTCCGACGAGCGTCAGCACCCTCTCGAGCGCGGCGAGCAGCTCGCCCATCGTCTGATAGCGAGCCTCGCGCTTCTTCGCGAGCGCGGTCAGGATCACCTGCTCCAGCTCGGGCGGGATCGGGAGATCCGGGCGCACCTTCGACGGCGGCTCGACGGGATCGAGCATCTGCATCGCGAGCGTGCGAACCATGCTGTCGCCGCGATGCGGGACGCGGCCGGTCACCATCTCGTAGAGGATGATGCCGAGCGCGTAGATATCGACGCGACCGTCGGTGTCACCGCGACCCGCGGCCTGCTCCGGTGCCATGTACTCGGGCGTGCCGAACACGGAGCCCGCGCGCGTGAGTCGCGGTTCGGCGGCGCTGCCCTGCGGCGGCGCGACCTTGGCGATGCCGAAGTCGACGATCTTCACGAAGTCGGTGCGCCCATCGCGATTGACGAGGAACACGTTCTCGGGCTTCAGATCGCGATGGATGATGCCCTTGTCGTGCGCGGCACCGAGCGCGCGCGCGATCTGCGCCGCGATCTTCACCGCACGATGCGCGGGAAACGGCGCCGCGGCGCGCAGCGCACCGCCGAGCGTATCGCCGGCGACGTACTCCATCACCGAGTACGTCATGCCGTCGGGCGTGGTGCCGAAGTCGGTGACGTCGACGATGTTCGGATGGCCGATGCGCGACGCGGCCTTCGCTTCGCGCACGAACCGCTGGATCGTCGCGGTGTCGCGCATGACCTCGCGCTTGAGGACCTTGATCGCGAGCGGTCGCTCGATCACCGCGTGGCGCGCGCTGAACACCACGCCCATACCGCCTTCACCGATCTTCTTCTCGACGTAATACCGCCCGTCGAGCGTCTGTCCGACGAGCTTGTCGTACTCGGTCTCGCGCGTGACGCGCATCGCCTCGAGCGCGTCCTGCTCGCTATCGGTCGCCGACACCGCGCGGAATTTCGGCTGCTCCGACGGCGTGTGGATCCGCGGCCGCGCCGCCGTCACCTCGTTCGTCGGCGCCTTCGGGCTCGGCGTCATCGGGAACGTCTCGCGACGCACTTCGTACGTCGGCGGGTTCGTCGGCTGCGGTCCGGGCTGCGCGCTGATCGCCGCCGAGAGGATCGTCTGCTTGTCCGACGGCGTGAGCGGAACGATCGTCCCCACTAGTGCTGCGCGAGGATCATGCAGCTGCGTACGATCGAAGGGACAGAACCCTGCCTCTTCGAACGTGCGCTTGCAGTTAGGGCACTGGAACGTGCTCACTTGCCTTGGCGCGTCTCTCCGTAGAGTGCCGTGCGGAAGTAGAAGAACACCTCGTTGTCCGCAGCGACTGCGATCACCGGCGTGCCGTTGTACTCCGTCACCGCGACCGCGCGACCGAACTGCTGCTCGCTCTCGGGCGACGCGTCGTGCAGCGTGAGGACCGACTCGGCGTTCAATCCATCCGTCGTGGTGAACGGATAGACCTGCACGCGTCCCGCCTTCACGCCATCGAACGTCTCGTTCGGATAGCCCGCGACGATGTACTTGTCGTTTCCGTTCTCGAGGATCGCCGCCGTGCGCAGACCCGGCACCGAGATCGTCGAGCCGACCTGCACCGGAGCGCCCGTCGCTCCGCCGATGTCCCAGATGGCGAGATAGCTATCCGTGTTCGTCAGGTCCTTGTGACCGACGAGGATCGCGTAGCGGTCCTGGTACATGATGACCTGCGAGCCACGACCCGGCTGAAATCCGGTCGACGCCGAGGGCTTCGCGACGAGCGGGACCGCGCTGCCTTCCGTCGTCGAGCCCGGGCACGCCGTTCCGTTCTGCGCGGCGAACACGAGACCGTCGTAGACGAGCAGGTCACCATCGGTCGACCACGCGACCACGTCGTGATACGTCGTCGACGTCACGAACGCTGCACCGAGGCCGCGGATGTTGACCGGGTCGCCGTTGTCCTTCTTCAGGTTGCACTTCGGCGGCGGGTTCGGATACGCGACGTACGGACCCGGGAACAGCGCGCTGCTCGTCTCGTCGAGGCCGGCGGCGACGATCGGGAACGACGGCGTCACCATGCCGGGCATGCCGGCGACCGGCGCGATCATGTACGTCGCCGCGAACGCCTGACGCGGTCCGAACAGCTGGCGATCGACGAGGTTCTCGTTGCCGTGCAGCACGGTGACCTGATCACCGCCGGTCGTGGCCACGAGTCCGACTTCATCGCTCGCGGGATCCGCGATCAACACGGGCTGCAGATCGAGGTTACCGACGCCGAACTGCGCGTTGAGCTCGAGCGCGCTGCGCACCTGGACCGAGCCGGTGCCCGAGTACTCGAGGCGCATGTACTGCGCTTGGCCGGTACCGAGGACGACGATCGATCCACCGGAGCCAGCGGTCGTATCGCGCGCACCGCGAGCGAGCGCGACGCCGAAGTCCGTCGAGTCATCGTTGGGCTGACCCTGGACGCTGATCCACGTGTCGCCTTCGAGATCGTCGAACTCGGTCCAATTGCAGCCAACGAGGCCCATGGCGAGGAGCCAAAACTTCGAGCGCATCACCAGTGCACCTCCATGCCGATCCCCGCGTACTCGGAGCTGATCTGCGGCGTCAGCGCGATCGAGTTGACCTCGATCAGCGCCGTCGACGGAGCACCCTTGTCGCGGAACGTGTAGTAGACGGCGGTCAGCGCCGTGATGCCGGCGATCACGAACGTCGCGTCGGCCGCGATCGCGAAGATCTTGCCCTTCGTGAACCTCGGATCTTCCGGATCCGGTGGCGGATTACCCGCGGCGATCTCGCTCTTCAGCTCGTCGCGATACTTGTTCGCCTGCAGTCCGAGGAAGATGCCGCCGCCGGTGAAGGCGCCGGCGAGCACGTACGCGATCACCGCGTCGCTGCGGCTCGGCTTGCGCGCGAGCACGACCTTCACCTTCATCTCCGTCTTCGGCTGGATCGTGATGCGGCGGACGTACGGCTTGTAGCCCTCGCGCACCACGGTCAGCGTGTGATCGCCCTGCGGCACGTTCTTCACGCACATGCCGCGCTCGCACAGGATCTGGCCGTCGACGTAGATCGCCGCGTCCTCGATGCCCGGACCGCTGACGTTCAAGCGACCGACGGGCGCGCCCTTCAGCGGCGCCTTGATCGTGTGCGTCTCGCCGGCGATGACCTCGACCTCTTCCTTGTACTCGTCGTAGCCCTCGGCGCTGATCCAGAACGTGTGCTTGCCGGGCTTGATGTTCTGCGACAGCGGCGTCTTGCCGACGGCGCCGATCGACTTGTCGTCGATGAAGATCTCCGCGCCCGGGACGTTCGACGAGATCTCGACCCACCCGAGGTAGTCCTCTTGGGCCATCACGGCCGAGAGCACGAACAGCTTGCTCGGATCCGCGGACACGACCTTCTCGGCCACTTTGTAACCGCGCTTCTCGATGATGATCTTGTGCTCGCCCTCGAGCGTGCCGGACCACGGAGTCTTCGCGAACTCCTTGTCCTTCTTGTCGATGTAGATCGACGCGTTGCTCGGCTCGCTCTCGACGACGATCAGGCCGCGGACCTTCACGTCACCGAGCTGCTGGACCTCGGCGGAAGGCGCTGCGGATCCGGCGTTCGATCCCACGTTCTGCGGGTTCGCTTTGAGCCGTTTGATCTCGGCCTCGAGGACACCGATCGCCTTCTCGACCTTCGCCTTGTCTCCGGCCTGCGGATCCTTGTCGAGGTACTTCTTGTAGTACTCGACGGCGCTCTCGTACGCGACCGGGTCCGACGTCTTCTTCCCCTTCATGTGGAAGGCAGCGCCGGTGTTGTAGAGGAACTGCGGGAAGTCGCGAGCCGCGAACGCCTCCTGGAATCCCTTGGCGGCGTCGTCGTACTTGCCTTGCAGGTAGTCGATCTGCGCCTGGTCGAAGGCAGCTTGTGCCTTCTTCAAGGCATCTGGCGACTGCGCTTCTGCGGTTGGCGCACGCCAGACCGCAAGCACAGCCGCGCAGATCCCGACCCACATGACGAACAGGACGCGTGATCTCATTAGTCTCTCCCGGAGGCCGAAAATCGTAGCACGGGTGGTACGTGCTTCGCCTGTTCACTACCCCTTCTCCGACGGTGGACCCCGCTTCAACCACCGATAAAGGTGACGTTTGTCGCGGTCGGTTCTCGTGTCGTGCGTGTTGCATTTGCGGCGGCTCCGTCATCGGCGTGACCCAGTACCAGCCCGAACAGGATGGTCTCGGTCTCGCCGACGGGCAGCATGCCCCGCAGCACCTCGGGGTACGCGGCCACGCTCGCCATCGGGCACGTATCCACACCCATGAGCGCCGCCGCCGTCAGCGCGTACCCGAGCCACACCCCGACATCCACGAACGGATACGGACCGAGCCGCCGATCACAGCTCACGATCGCCACGTGCGGCGCGTCGAACAGCGCGTAGTTGCGCAGCCACGCATCGTATCGTCCGGCCTTGTCCTCTCGCGCGATCCCCATCGCCGTGTACAGCGCCGCACCGCACTTGATCCGCTGCTCTTTGTACGGACTCGGATAGTCGAGCGGGAATGGCACCTCGGCATGCGGCAACCCCGACTTCGCCGCGGTCTGCAACGCCGCCGCGAGCTGCCCCGTCATCGGCGGCTGCGTGACCACCACGCGCCACGGCTGCACGTTGCACCAGCTCGGCGCCCGCTGCGCGGCCCCGAAGATCCGCTCCAGCGCCTCGCGGGGCAGCGGCTCCGGCCGAAACGCACGAATGCTCTTTCGCTCGATCCACGCGCGCTCGACCTCGTCGAGCACCTCGCCCGCGAAGTTGATCGCCGGCCCGCTCATCGCCGCCTCGCGAGCTCGCGAAAGCGAAAGATGCCCGTCGTATGCCCGTCGGAGAAATGGATGCCGACACCGTAGTTCCCGACGAGGTGCATGTCCGCGATGCTGAGCTCCTCGGGCACCGTCGCCGGATCGAGCAGCCGCTCACCGGTCGCTTCCGACTGGCAGTGCGCGCACGTGCACTTGATCCGCAGCTCTCGCGCCCCCCACACGTCCTCGACGCCCTCGTCCCACACGAAGCGGACCTCGCGTTTTCCGAGGCCGATGATCTCGAGCGGCATGGGCATGCCGCGAGTCTTAGCACTCGCTAGAACGATCCGGCGAGGGCGCCGCACGACGGATCGCGAGCGCCCGTCATCTCGACCTACCCGGAGGCGAGAAGGGCGAGCACCTCGTCGAGCGACGTTGCGGTGAGAGTTCTCTCGATGATCGCTCGATGCCGTGCTGCGCCGCATTCGCGAAGCTGCACCTCGACGCTCTCGGGGAGCGGACCGAACTTTGCCGCGAGCAGGTCACGCAGCATCGCGACGCGTCCCTCCTCGCGTCCCTCTTCGCGTCCTTGCGAGATGTACTTCCTCGCGAAGTCGCTTTGGTACTCGTAGTTCTTCATGTCCATGAGCAACTCCTGAAGTGCCTCGGGCAACGAGAGCTGAAGCTTGTCCAAGTATACCTTCGACACTTCTTCGTGCAGCGAACGGATCGCCTCGTAGGCGGCCAGCACCAAGCGCTCGCTCGGGTGAGCAATGGCCGCGAGCAGTAACAGCTCCGGGATCCTGCGCGCGGTGTCCTCGTCGACGGCATCCGGAACGTCGTCGAGCGTCAACACGTTGGGCGTGAAGTTGAATCCGCCCCCGAGATAGGTCGGTCTTCGAGCCCACTGTGCAACGGCCAGCTCGGTCGCGATCACCAGAAGCGTGACGGGGCAGCGGAGGTTCGCGCGTGCGACGGTGAGGTACACCGGCCACGTGTACTCCTTGCGACGATCGATCGTTGTCTGAACCTCGACCACGATCGCGTAGGTCGGGATGCCGCTCGCAGCCCGGAGGACGATCATCGCATCGGCGCGGTACTCGATCGGAGCGACTTGCGACAGGTCGATCGAGGCGAGCTCTGCTTGCTCGCCCGGGATCGAATGTCCGATCCGGCGCAGCAGCTCCGTTGCGAGCTGTGGTCGCTCGCGAAACAGATAGACGAAGAAGTCATGGTCGAGCGTCGCCGACACGAGACCTCCTTCGCGGCCGATCTTCGCGCCCGCGCGGGCGCGAAGATCGTTCATCCTCGACGACGGTCAGTAGACGACGAGCTACCTCTCGCCGCGCCGTCCGACCGTCGAAGTGATGACCGACCATGGGGAGCGACGCAGCAAGGAATGCGCCGTTCGCATGCGATCATGATTTCAATTGGGTCCGCGACGCGTTGTCCGCCGACCGGACGAGGTGTCCGAATCTCGGCCGGACACCGGACAGCACGTATGGTGGGACAGCAAGCTCGTTCGTTCCCACGCCCACGTGGGCGCCGACGGGAACGCCCCACGTAAACGCCGACACGAACGCGCCCACGTGGGCGCCGATAACGCCCCACGTAAACGCCGACCGGAACGCCCACGTGGGCGCGAGATCCGGCTTGCGTTGGATCGAGATCCGGCGCAAGCGAGATCCAGCCCGCGTGGGATCGAGATCCGGCCCACGTGGGCGCGAGATCGGTTCGATCATGCGCTGCCGTGCTATGAGGGCGCGTGCCCGCTGGCCGTCCACCACGTTCGCGTCCGATGCATCCATCGAACCCGAATCGTCCCTCGCGCATGCCGAAGCGCGAGCGGATCGCTGCCGAGCGCGCCGCTGCCGAGACCGCTCGCGCGACCGGTCCGCGCCGCAAGTGGAGCGATCGCGCGGCACCTGCGGCCGCTGCCGACAGTCCGCGTGCCGGACAGCGCGCCGATGCCCCGCGCACCGAAGGCGGGCGCGACGATGCCCGCACTCGAGGCCCGCGCGCACCTCGTCGCGATGCCGAGGGGCCACGCGCCGACGGTCCGCGTGCACCCCGCCGCGATGACACGCGCACCGGTCCGCCCGCCCCGCGCACGCGCGATCGGCGCTCGCTCTCGATGCCCCGCGCGCAGGGACGCATCTTCGCCGATGGCGATCGCGAGCTCGCCGATGGCCTCGTCGCCGCGCTGCGCGCGCCGGCGATCGACCACGAAGTCGCCGAGTCGCTGACGCATCCGTTCCACACGTACCCCGCGCGTCTCCACCCGGCGACGGCGCGTGTCCTCGCCGACATCGTCGCATCGCGCGTCCGCCCCGAGGCCCTCCTCGTCGATCCGTTCTGCGGCTCGGGCACGACGCTCGTCGAAGCTCGCGCCGCCGGCCTGCGCGCCGTGGGCACCGACCTGAACCCGCTGGCAGTCCTCGTCGCACGCGCGAAGACCTGGACCGTCCCCACGCGTCGCCGCAATCGCCTGCGCGACCTGGGCCACGAGATCTCCGGCGCGGTCCTCGCCGCCGGCAAAGCCGCGCGCCGCTCGAACGCCGAAGCCGCGCCGCTGCGCAAACCCAAGGGCTTCGATCCGAACGCCCGCGATCGCCGCCTCGCCGCGTGGTTTGCCCCGCACGTTCGTCGCGAGCTCGAGCTCCTCGCCACCATGCTCGACGAGCTCCGCGGCGATGGCTCCGATCCCGAGTCGGCCGAGTACGCCGCCGTCCTCACCGCCTGCCTGTCCGCGATCCTCTACAAGGTCTCCTCGCGCACCTCGGACACCGATGGCACCTGGGTCGACAAGCAAGTCGGTCGCGGCGCCGCCGCTCGCCACTTCGCCCAGCGCGTCGAGCTCTTGTACGCTGGCCTCGCCGACCTCGCACGTTCGGGCGGCCCCCCGGACGTCCTCCTCGCCGACGCGCGAAATCTCGGCGAAATCATCCCCGATGGCACCGCCTCCGCGGTCATCACCTCGCCGCCGTACGCCGGCACCTACGACTACGCCGAGCACCAGCGCCTCCGCTTCGATTTCCTCGGCCTCCGCCATCGCGACTTCGACGCCGGCGAGATCGGCTCGCGCCGGTCCTTCCTCGCGTCCGCCGTCGATGCCGACCGCCGCTGGCGCAAGGACCTCGGCGACTCTCTCGAGACCATCGCACGCGCCCTCGAACCCTCGGGCGTCGCGGCGATCGTCATCGGCGACTCGTGGGCCGGCGGCCGCGCCGTCTACGCCCTCGACGACATCCGCGCTTCGCTCACCGATGACCTCGCCGTGATCGCGTGGGCCTCCCAAGAGCGCCCCTCCCTCGGCGGCGAGCGCAAAGCCTTCGGCGATCGCCCGAAGGCCGAGCACATCGTCCTCCTCGAGCGCCGCTAGCGCCCACGTGGGCGGCACGTCTTATCGTGCAAATAGTCACCGACCCCGACGCCGGTTCTGGTGTACGAACCGACGCATGGGGCAGCTTCGATTGGTCGCGGTTTCGCTACTCGCTCTCACCGCCTGCGGCGACGACGGCGGTGGTTCCACTCCGATGGACGGCGCCGGCTCGCAGGATGCGCGCCCGATCGACGCGGTCCCGATCGACATGCCGCCCGAGGTCACCTACGACTACTCGTGCCCGACCACGCCACCCACGACGATCGCGACCACCGTCACGGTCGGTGGCATCGCGCAGCAGCTCTCGGGCACGACCAACGGCCCCGCTGCCGGCGTGGTGATCACGGCGTACCGGATCAACAGCGGCGGTGACCAACTCGTCGACACGCAGCCCGCCACGCTCACCAATGGCGCGTTCACCACCTCGCTGATCGCGACGAACGGCACGGCCCTCAACGGCTACCTGAAGGGCACCAAGGCCACCTACTGGCCCACCTACCTCTACCCGGCCTCGCCCCTCGCGCAGAGCCTGACCGGCGTCCCGGTGATCATGATCAACGACGCGAACGTCATGCTCGCCGAGACGTTGGGGCAGGTCGAACAGTTCGCCGGCAACGGCATCATCGGCGTCGCTCTCACCGACTGCGCGCAGCCGCCGGCCCAGATCCCCAACGCCACGATCGAGGTCTACTCGGGCACCACGCGCGTCGGCGACGACACGCTCGATGTCGGCGCGATCCTCAACACCATTCCCGACGTCCAAGGTCTCTACCTCGTGACCAACGTGCCCCCTGGCCCCGTGACGGTGAAGGCGACGTACTACAACCACACGTTCCTCGAGAACGACGTCGTTTCCTACGCGGATTCACTGACGACCGCCCAGATCAAACCTGGCTACTAACGCTGCGCGGCGAGCACGACTGATGCTCGAACACCGCTAGCCGGCAGGTTCTATCGTGGTGCCTGTCACCGAATTGATCGTGGAATCGTCCTCGAAATCGGTGTACCAACGCGACCCATGGGGAACATCCGTCTACTTGCGTCTTCGCTCTTCGCGCTGACCTCGCTCGTCGCTTGCGGCGATGACGGCGGGGCAAACACCCCCGATGCGTTGACGATCATCGACGCACCGCCCGTGGATCAGGCGCCACCGATCGATCAGCCGCCGCCGATCACGTACGACCTGAGCTGCCACAACAACACCGCGCCGACGACCATCGCGACAACGGTCACCGTCAGCGGAACCACGCAGGCAGCGAACATCATCTCGCAGAGCATCGGCCCGACGGATGGCGTGACGCTCGTCGCGTGCAAGGGCGACTGCGTAGGCCCGAACAATCTGGGTCAGACCGGGCCGACGATGGCGAACGGTCAGTTCACGACTCCTGCACTTGCGACCAACGGGACGGCGCTCGATGGCTATCTGAAGGCGACGAAGGCCGGCCAGTGGGATACGTACCTCTATCCGCACGCCCCGCTCGCACAAAGCCTGACCGGCGCGCCCGTGTTGATCATCAACCAGCAGCTCGTCGGCTTGATCGGCATGTTTGCCGACCCGCAGGTGGCCGGAAACGGCATCCTCGGCGTCGCCGTCACCGATTGCGCGACGCCGCCGGTCGGAATCTCCGGCGCGACGATCGCCGTGACCGGCACTGGTGGGGATGTTGGCGATCCGGCGTTCGACGTCGGCTCCCTTGCCGGCGACATGGCCGCGGGTACGTACCTCATCACCAACGTGCCGCCAGGCAATGTCACCGTGACCGCGAGCTATTCGCAGAACGGCACGAACTACACGTTCCTCGTGAACGGAGTGACGTCGTACGCCGACGCGCTGACGACGGCCCAAGTTCGCCCCGGCTACTAAGCGTGTGACCGCGGTCTTCTTCGAAGCCACCGCGGATCGCCACGCGCTGATCATCGGCGGAGTCACCGCGATCGAGCGCCGCGTGCGCGAGGTCGCGAAGCAGGGCGCGACGAAGGCCATCGTGGCCGCCGCGCCCGTGGTGTTCCCGCGCGCGTTGCCGATCGCCGTCGAGTTCGTGGCGCCGGGCAGCGCGGCGCCCGAGGGCGCTCGGCGCGAGCGGGCAGATGTTGTCGCGGGCGTGGAGCTCGTCGACGAAGCTGCGCGCAAGCAGGCCGAGTGGAAGCTGATCCGCGGCAGCAACAAGAGCTACGAGGGCCCGGTCGACGCGCTCATCAACTGGCGCTTCTCGATGCGCATCACGCGGTGGCTCGCGCGGCGATCGCTGCGGGTCACGCCGAACCACGTGACGGTGTGCGCGATCCTCGTCGGCATCTTCGCGAGCGCGGTGGCGAGTGGGCTCGTCGGGATCCACGGCTGGGCGCAGTTCGCGGTGGCGGGCGTGCTGCTCGAGGTGAACTCGATCCTCGATAGCGTCGACGGGGAGCTGGCGCGATTGCGGTTTCAGTACAGCAAGGTCGGCCAGTGGATGGACAACCTGTCCGACGACATCGTCGACAACCTGTTCGTCGCGAGCGTCGGCTACGCGCTCGGTGGCGTGTGGTGGTGGATCGGGCTCGGCGCGGCGGCAGGCCGCGTGATCGTGAGCGTCACGACGTACGTCAGCGTGTACGCGCGGACGGGGACGGGCGACGTGTTCGCGTTTCGGTGGTGGTTCGAGGGCGAGAGCACGTCGACCGACGAGGTCTACGATCCGAAGAAGATCAGCACGTGGCTACGCAGCTTCGGCCGCCGCGACACGTTCGTGTTCATCTGGATGATCGCGTGCCTCGCGGGCTTTCCGTATTGGGTCGTGGGGCACGGTGGCGTGATCGCAGCGACGTACGTCGCGCTGCTCGTGCTGCACTTCACCGTGTTCGCAGGTGCCAGGCGTAGTGGTACGGGTTCTCGGGGATGAAGCCGCGAGAGACGACATCGAAGTGCGCGCGCAGGCGCTTGGTCATCTTGCCGGCGGTCAGCGGATAGCCGAGCTCCCAGTGGTGCTCGGGGATCGGCTTGTGCCGCCACGGCAGCATGAACTTGTGGCCGAGCGTGAAGTGATAGTCGCCCCACCAGAACGCCCAGCGGATGCGCAGGCCGCGATAGGGCAGCGAGATGAACACGTGCGGGTTCGCGCGACGCGAGATGCCGGCGAGGCAGTTTTCGAGCTCGGAGAGCGGGAGGTGCTCGAGCACCTGGAACGCGCAGATCGCGTCGAAGGTCAGGCCCGCGGGCAGCGTGTCGTCGAGGCGCGTGAGGTCGGCGACGTAGTCGACGCCGCGCGAGGCGTCGATGTCGAGCGTCTTGACGTCGACGCCGGCGCGCTGGAGGTAGCCTCGGAAGACTCCCGAACCGGGGCCGATCTCGAGGACGGTCCGCGGGCGCACGGCGAGCACGGAGCGGATCTGGTGCCAGTAGGACATCCAGCGCTCGCGATCGTCGTACCGCTCGAAGTCGTAGTGCTCCGGCGCGACTTGAACTGCACGCTCGGGCTCGGCCATCGCGCGGACGCTAGCACAGCGTGGTATCAGCGATGGGCGTGGCAGACGCACCACGGATGAACACGCAGGTGAACCGCGGCGTCGCGTGGGCGGGCGCTGCGCAAGCGGTCATCGCGATCGGCGACCTCGTGTCGTATCTCGTGGTGATCGCGTTCTGGGTCGGCGCGAAAGACTTGGGCATCGCGGCGGCGGCGATGACGTTCTACGTGCTGCTCGATACGGCCGCGGATTTCGGTGTGACCAGCGCGCTGATCCAGCGCGACGACCACACGCCCGAGCGCGTCTCGACGGTGTTCTGGTTCAACATGCTCGTGTCGAGCGGGCTGTTCGTGGTGCTGCTGATCGTGGGACCGATCTATGCGTACTCGCTCGACGAGCCGGTGGTCGGCTGGCTCCTCGTCGCGTACGGCGGGAAGCTCGTGTTCCAGAACGTCTACGCGATCCCGTTCGCCCTCCTCCGCAAGGAGCTGCGGTTCGGCGACATCGCGAAGGCGCGCATCGTCGCGCATACGTCGGAGAGCATCGCGCGCGTCGTGTTCGCGGCGATGGGGCTCACGGTCTGGTGCTGGACCCTCGCGGCGCTGACGCGCGCGTTCGTGTTCGGCGTGATCATGCAGGCGCGGCATCCGTTCATCCCCAAGCTCGTGTTCAAGCCGCGCGAGGTGATGGACTACGCGAAGTTCGGGCTGCGCACCGCCGCGAGCCAGCTGTTGTTCCGGCTGTACACGAGCGTCGATCAGCCGATCATTCACTACGCGTTCGGCGAGCACGCGGCGGGCATCTATTACCTCGCGCTGTACATCGTGCTCGAGCCGGTGAAGACGATCTCCAACGTCGTCATCGATGTCGCGTTCCCCGCGTTCGCGCGGCTGCGTGCGGATCGCGAGGGGCTGATCCAGCAGTTCCTCGCGTTCACGCGCCTCAACCTGCTCGCGGTGCTGCCGTTCCTCGTCGTGGTGTGGCTCGGGATCCCCGAGATCCTGCGGTTGTTCATCGCGAGCGACAAGTGGACGCCCGAGGACCTCGCGCTGTGTGCCGATGCGACGCGCGTGTTGTGCATCGCGGGAACGCTGCGTGCGCTCGCGTTCGTGGGACCGCCGCTGCTCGACGGGATCGGCCGCCCGGAGCTGACGCTGCGCTACATGGTGACCGCCACCGTCGCGGTGCCCGGTTCGTTCATCTTGTTCGCGTGGCTCCTCGGGCCGTACCTGAACGTGGTCAGCGTGCCGGTCGCCTGGGCCGTCGGATATCCGATCGCGTTCGGCGTGCTGCAGTACCTCGTCGCGCATTCGATCGAGCTGCCGGTCGGGCGGTATCTGCGTTCGTGCTGGGGCATCGTCGGGTGCTGCCTCGCGGGGTTCGTCGTCGGCTTCGTCGTCGCGCACGTGATGCCCGACGACGCATCGGATGGAGTTCGCCTCGCCGCGATCGCGGGCTCGTCGATGATCGTGATGTTCGGCCTCGTCGCGACCTGGCAGAAGATCACGCCGCGATCGATCGCGCGATCGCTCAAGGGATAACGGTACCCGCTTTGCACACCGCGGAGTGATGACCCCATGGCAACGAATTGAATCGGTGATGCGACAGTTTCCCCATGCGCGAAGCGTCGGACCCGGCGAGTTTCGGATGGCATTTACGTATGGACGCAAGCACGTGATCGTCCACGTGGTGGATCGATCGCCGGTGATCTCGTTGCGCTCGGAGCTCGCGTCGTTGGCCGGCCTCGACCCGTTCGAAGCGCTTCGCTTCAACTTCGACGCCGCGCAGCGAGTCGCGGTCTCGGGCGATACGTACCTCCTCTGCATGGACCTCGGAGAAGGCGAGACGAACGAATCCATCGTACGGAAGATCCACGCGTTCGTTCGCGCGACGCAGGCGGTGCGACGTTGCCCGTTGCATTACGAGCTGCCGGCGTTCTCGTTTGCCATGTAGCCACGGCACGCTGATTCAGCGCGCACGCTGAATCGGCGCATGCGATCCGCCGCGGAAGACGCGTCGCGCTTGGAACGTCGACTGCACTCTTGCTCCCCGATGTCCGAGCCCACGACTCAGTCCGCCACGTCGAGCACCACGCCACCGGCCCAAGCGAGCACTCAGGCCACGACCGGAGGTACCGACATCGTGTCGGCGATGTCGGATCCGCTGTTCAGCGCGGAGACGCCGTTCGGTGACATCGCCATTCCCTCGCCCACGGACCTGTTACTCGATGGAATCGATCTCGCGTGCAAGCTGTTCGAGGGCGACGCGCACTCGAATCACGGCAAGAGCTACGCCGATATGATGAACGACCTCGCGAAGTACGAGGAAGGCGATCCCAGCATCGGTCCGCTGCAGTTGACGGCATCGTTCGCAACCGAGGACCCGTCGGTTCCCGCGTACGTGAAGTTCGGTCCCGAATCTCCCATGACGCAACAGCTGATGGCCGACTCGGGTGTCGCTGGGGCGCGGGAAGCGTACTACCTCGACGGCTTCGATCAGACCGCGAGCAAGTTCCGCGTGGATGACTTTGTTCGCGAGACGCTCGAGCTCGAGTCACCCGTCTCGCTCGGCGAGACTGCAGATGGAAAGACCTCGGTCGATGTCAGCGACTTCACGCTCACCGAACATCAGGTCGGGAGCTACACGGTGCGGATCTGCGAGACGCCCGACCACGAGCTAATGTTTGTCGTGCTGAACAACACCGGCGCTGCGTCGGCCACTCGCAACCCGCTCACGCAGGAGAGCCTGATCGAGGATCGCGAGCGTCCCGAGCCTGGCGGCTTTGGAACGATCCACCAGGCCTACTACTGGACCGAGCCCCTACGGCAATGATCACGGCGTGACGATGAACTGCAGGAGCGCGCACGCTTCGGTCGCGACGCCGTTCACGACGTAGGGCTTGAACTTCCAGCGCCAGATCTTGCCGGCGCGCATCCGATCGCCGGGCTGCTGATCCATCGTGACGACGTTTCGCACCATGCCGGTCGTGCCCAGGCACACGTTGATCGACGACAACCGATCGCGCGGCGTATGCGTGAGCTGCACCGCGGTCGCGGGCTTCGGATCGAGCGGGGCGAGCGCGAGTGCGGCCAGCTCGTGAGGCTGCAGCGTGGCGATCGTCGGCAAGGGCGCGAGCTTCGGCCCGAGGAAGTCTAGATCGTCCTCGAAGTCATACTCGACGTGCGCCGTGTTGGTCCTGGGCAGCGTCTCGATGGAGGGCGCTCTGCTCGCGGGATACGTCAACAGCGACAGCGAGCACACGCGCACCGGCAGCTTCTGCTTCGGCGGCGTGTACGCACGGAACGCCCAGTCACTCGTCGCGCGCAAGAACAGCTCGCCCGTCAGCGGCGTGGATGACCATGCGGTCTCGCGCGTCGACACGCCGGTCTCGTCGACGCACGTGCGGATCCACGCGCTCGTCGGGTTCGCCTTTGTCAGCTCGGGTTCGAGCTCGCGCACCTTGTCGTCGAGGAGCGTGGTCCCTTTGCTCCGCAGCGCCTCGAACGCCTGCGCGGTCAACATCGGCGTGCCCTTGGCATCGCTGCCACCCGCGGGGTTGATCCAGCGGATGTTCCCCTCGGCGTTGAACGTCAGCTCGAGCTCGACGCCCGGCTCCACGGTGATCACGGTGCTCTCGCGATTCGCCGACATGCGCGTCGAGAGCTGCGGCACGAGCTTCGCGAAGCAGCGCGCGAACAGCTCGCGATCCTTGGTCTGCAGCACGCCCGCGCGCGCGAAGCGCTTCGTGCACTGGGCGTCACCGAACCACACGCCTTTGTACTCGAGCGGTGTCGCGAGGCGCGCTGCGATCGCCTTCGCATCGTGGCGCTTCATCGCGCGCACGAGCTCGCCGTCACTAGTCGTATCGGCGAGCGCCACCGACGGAACCAGCAATGCGAGCAGCGCCAACCGCACACTCATTGATAGCGCGATCGCTCGATCACGGCGCCCGAAAATGCCGCGAGGCCCTCGGGACCATGTCCCCTGGGGCCTCGCATCTAAGACAGACTAAGGAGCGAGCGACTACAGCTTCTTCGCGACGAACTTGAACTTCGAGGCGCCGGTCGAGTACCCGCGGACCTGGACGTACACGGCCGCGGGCGCCGGCAGGTCGACCGTGCAGCTCTCGTTCGAGCCGGTCTTGTACGGGCGGCAGGTGTACTCGGTCAGCGTCGCGTCACGGCCGATGCGGACGTAGAGGTCGGCGTCGCCGGTGGTGACACCCGACGGGCGGCTGATGGCGAACTCGTACTTGCCGGCGGCGAGGGTCGGGGTCGTCCACTTCTTGACGTCACCCTTGTTGACCGAGCCGGTCTCCGAGATGCCGCCCCACGTGCCGGGGGTCGGCGGCGGGGTCGGGCCCGTGCCACCGGGGACGAACGTGTTGTCCTGCTCGCCCGTGACCATCACGACCTGCGAGCTGTCGACGCCGCGGAACATCTCTTCGTACGTCTTCGGGTTGTCGTACGCGAGGAGGCCGCGGAAGATCGACATCGTCGCGCCCGTCATCGAGTGGAAGAACGCGGGCATCGCGTTGTTGATGATGTCGATGTACTTGTAGCCGGTCGTGTCGTCGGAGTTGACGGCCTTGTGCGCGGTGAACAGCGCGTCGTCGATGTACGCGAACGTGTCGCAGCCGTTCATGTAGACCACGACGTACTGGCCGGCGACCCACTTGCCACGCTGCGCGAGCGCGCGAACGTTGGTGCCGAGACCCGCGTGGCCGTTGTAGACGATGTAGTCGGCCTTCGACGACAGCGTCTCGTAGCGAGCGCGGAACGCCGGCTGCGAGAGGCCCGTGGTCACGTTGTCCGTGAGCATCGCGACGACTTTGATCTTCTTGCCATCGGGCAAGGTCGCGTTGAACTCGATGTCCGCGGCGGACACGCCCGGGTTCGCGGGGACGTTCGCCGGAACCGTCGTGAGGTTGCGGTTCGCGAGCTCGGTCTTCATCGCGCCGACGAACTGGTTGTAGCCAGAGATGCCGGCATCCGACGCGGTCGTCGCGCCGTCTTCGTACTTGCCGAAGATCGCGACGACGTTCAGCTGGCCGTCTTCCCACACCTTGTTGATCTCGGGGTACTTGCCCGTGGTCTGGCTCGGCGACGGCGATACGGTCGCCTGGAGCTTCACCACGTCGGCCGCGTCGAGCGTGCAGCCCGACGCCTTCGGGCGGTAGTAGTAGAACATCGAGCCGGCATCGACATCGTGCGCGCCGACGTCGACACACGTGTGACCGTACTTTGTCGCGAACGCCGTCTGACCGGCGGACGAGATGTCCTTGGGCAGCACGAGCTCGTAGGTGTTCGGGATGGCGTTGCGCTTGCCCCACGCGACCGGCAGCTTCGCCTTGTACGAAAGCTCGGTCTTGCCGTTCACGGTGCGCTTGGTGACGCCGGTGATGACGGCCTTGTCGACGCGACCCACCGAGTTCGATCCGTTGAGGAGACCGACCGTGTAGAGGAGGTGGTCCTGCACCGTGGAGGTGTCGTTCCAGCTCGACTCGACCAGCAGCGTGCCTTCGAACTCGAAGTCGACAAACACCGCGAGGGCGCTCGTGTCGGCCTTGCCATCCTCGGACTTCACTTCCTCGCCGTCGTAGACATCGTCATCTACAGCACATGCGGGAGCGGCGAGGGCCGCGGCGGCGAGAACGGTGGCGAGGCTGCGCTTCATGCCCCCCCGAGGAGCACGGTCCGTGCCGCCGATAATTGCAGCCAACCCCGCGAGATCAGGGGGTACAACCAGGAAACCGCAGTTGCCGGTGGCGTCTAGCAGAGCCAGATCCGCCGAGGCCCGGAAGCCTCATTCCCAAGCGATATCCATCGAATCGTCGTCATCGAGGCCCTTCTCGAGGAGGGCCAAGAGCTCCGGCTCGGCGCCGTTGTCCGAGAGGAGCTCGAGCGTGTCCGCATCGATCACGTAGTGATCCTCGTCGTCCTCGCTCGAGAGTTGGTCGGTCAAAAACTTCAGCTGTGCGTCGCTGATCGTTCCGATGTCGTCACCCGTATCGATCCTGGTCAGCCGCGGCATTGATGATGGGGAGAGTCTGCACAGCGAGGACCGGTGCGGTCAACCGCTCGGCGTGGTGGAGCGCGAACATGCTACAAGGCCTCGGTGTCGGAGCTGCCCGCGAGCGTTGACGTCGCGATCATCGGAGGCGGGTTCGCAGGACTCGCCACGGCGTGGGCGCTCGGCCGGCGCGGCGTGCAGGCGATCGTGCTCGAGCGGGAGAGCTCGCTCGGCCGGTACGCGAGCGGTCGCGGCGCGGGGCTGGGCCGCCAGCTCGCCGAGGACGATGCCACCACCGCGCTCACGATCCGCGGCGCGGCGATGCTGCGCACGGAGCTGTCTGCAGCGTGGACTCCGACGAGCGGCGTGCTCGGCTTCGACGACGCCGCGCTCGCCGAGGTCTACGGCGCGCGCGCGGCACGTCACGGGATCGCCGTGCGTGCGCTCGATCGCGATGCCGTCCTCGGCTACTGGGATGCGCTCGACGGCCTGATGACCACCGCGGGTTTGTTCGTGCAGACCGACGGCGTGATCGACGCGAAGCTCCTGTTGCAGCTCTACGCCGCGAGCGTGCGGGTCGAGCTCGCGTGCGGTGTCTCGCACGTGCAGCCCGGCGGCAACGGAGCGCAGGTGATGACCACGCGCGGGACGATCGAAGCGCGCGTCGTCGTCGACGCATCGGGTGCCTGGGCCGGTGCGCTCACCAACGATCCGCCGCTCGATGTGTTCAAGCGCCACTTGTTCATCCTCGAAGCGACGGCGCGAAACGACGCGCCGTGGATCTGGCACCTCGGTCGACAGGAGCTGTACGCGCGCACCGACGCAGACGGCGTGCTCGTCTGCGTCTGCGATGCATCGCGCGAGGCTCCCGGGGATGCCCATCCCGACGAGATCGGCGCGAGCGCGTTGCGCGCGATCCTCGGGCGCGCGGCTCCCGAGTGGGACGGCCAAGCGGTCAAGCGCGCGTGGGCATGCCAGCGTTCGTTCACGGCGGATCGCACGATGCGCCTCGGCCGCGATCCGCAGCGCCCGTGGCTCGTGTGGGCCGCGGGCCTCGGTGGTCACGGAGCGACCGCGTCCGCAGCCGTCGGCGAGAGCGTCGCCGACTCGATCGGCGCCTAGCTTTTCGGATCCGCCGCGACGGTATCGGCGAGGGCCGGGCCGAGCAGACGCTCGAGCGACACGTCGACGCGACTCTGCACGAGGCGAATGATCGAGGCCACCTCGTCGGGATCGATCTGCAGCCGTTCGCCGAGCTGCGTGCGGATGCGTTCGCCGAGTGTCTCGCGAACCGAGACCAGCCAGCGCGCGGCGGTGGCGCGATGGACCGCGTAGACCTTCGCGACCTGATCCACGGTCCAGCCGTCGACGAGCTGGTAGCGCAGCAGCGCACGCGAGCGCTCGTCGAGGCTCTGCAGCGCCGCGCGCATCGCTTCGCTGACGACGCCGTGGTACTCGGCGCGCAGCATGCTGATCTCCGGATCGCGCTGCGTACCGAGCCGATCGAGGAGCTCGTCCTCGGCGAACGACTGATTTCGACGCCCGCGATCGATCGCGCGGACCAGATCGCGCGTGGCGATCACGCGAATGTACGCGCGCAGGTTCCCGCGTCCCGCGAACTCTCGCAGGCCGGCGGGGCGCTCCGGCTCGTCGACGAGCAGCACGCGACGGAGCAGCGACTTGACCTCGGCTGCCTGATCCGTGGACGCGCGCATCTTGCTCGCGAGCCCGTCGATCTCGCTCACGTACGCGCGATCGAGCGCCGCGATCGCGGCCTCGTCGCCGTCGATGCAGGCGATCGCGAGGTAGACATCGGTGCCGCACGCGCGCTCGAGCGCGCTCGGCGTCGCCGTCGGGCCGAGGCGCCGCGCGAAGTCGCCCGCGAAGCGCTCGTCGCCGACGGAGATGCCGGGCCACGCCGCGATGGCTGCATCGCGATGCATCACGAGCGTCGCGGTCGTGGCAGCGTCGGTGTTGGTGAAGCTCGGGCGAGCGGCGTCTGCCAGCCCAGCAACGAAGCTCGCGAACAACCCGCTACTCACCGAGAAGCAGCATATCCTCTCCGCTGTGGCGTGTCTGGATGCGGAATCGATTGCCGAGCTGATCTCGGAGCAAAGCGACCCGATCGCGCGCGCGGCATTCGCGGACCACGCAGCCGCCTGCGAGAGCTGCCACGCGGTGGTCGAGGTGTTGTTCGATCACACGCAACCGGTCCTGGGCAGCGCGAGCGGCGACCTGCCGTCGAAGATCGATCGCTACGTGATCCGGCGGATGCTCGGCGCGGGTGGCATGGGCGTCGTCTACGTCGCGCACGATCCCGAGCTCGATCGCGAGGTGGCGATCAAGATGCTGCGTCGAGGGACGGACGCGACGCGGTTGCGGCGCGAGGCACAAGCGCTCGCGCGCCTGTCGCATCCGAACGTCGTCGCGGTTCACGACGTCGGCGAGCACGACGGCCAGGTGTTCGTCGCGATGGCGCTGGTCGACGGCGTCAACCTACGCCAGTGGCTGCGCGCACCACGCGAGAACCGCGAGATCCTGCGCGTGCTACTCGCTGCAGGCCGCGGAATCGTTGCAGCTCATACGGCCGGCCTGATCCATCGCGACCTCAAGCCCGACAACATCTTCGTCGCGGCGTCCGGTGACGTGCTCGTCGGTGACTTCGGGCTCGCGCGCGATGCGGCCGACGAACGCGAGGGCGCACCGGCGCCGGCCACCGGCTCGGGCGATCTGACGATGACCGGCACCGTGCTCGGAACGCCGGCGTACATGGCTCCCGAGCAAGCGGATGGCCGCGCGACCGAGAAGTCCGATCAGTTCAGCTTCTGCGTGACCGCGTTCGAAGCGCTCTATGGCACGCGGCCGTTCAGCGGCCGCACCGTCGACGAGATCCTCGCGAACGTGCGGGCCGGCACGATCACGCGGCCGAAGCGGTCCATCGATGCCACCGTCGAGCGCGCGCTCCAGCGGGGCCTCCGCGCCGACCCGCAGGCGCGGTTCCCGTCGATGTCGGAGCTGTTGCGCGCCCTCGAACCGCGCTCGCGACGAGCCGCGTGGATCGCGGCGGCGGGCGTGCTCGCCGTCGGTGCCGCGGTCGCGACCACCATCGTCGTCACGCGAGAATCGGTCGCCGATGCGGAGGACATCTGCGCCACGGCGGGCACGCCCGCGTGGAATGCGCTCGTGCGCGGCGGCGTCCTCGCGGCGCTCGCAGCACATGGCAACACGCCCGACGCGATCGCGGAGCTCGGTCGCCGGCTCGATCAATACGCGGCGAACTGGACACGCGTGCGCCACGACGCGTGCGTCGCGCAGGTCTCGAAGCAGCTCACGCCGGCGCAAGCAGTCGCGCGCATCGCATGCCTCGAGACGCGAAAGACCGCGTTCGAAGTCACGGCGTCGAGCTTGATCGATTCATCCACCGACGTGTTCGCGACGTGGAAGCGCGTGGCCGTGATCGCGCCCCCCGAGTCGTGCAATCGCGACGACGCGGCGTTCCTCTCGTCGGCCACGGCCGAGCACCAAGCGTTGATGCGCGAGCTCGCGACCGCGGTGAACACGGACAGCGCCGCGATCGCAGCGGTGGCGAAGAAAGCCGAGGCGACCACGGACATCCCGGCGCGCCTCGAGATCGCGCTCGCGCAGGCGAAGGACAGCCTCGACAACGGCGCGCTCGTCGAAGCCGACACTGCCCTCGAGCGCGCGCGTCCGCTCGCCGAAGGCCTCGACGTGGTGTCCATGCGCGTCCGAGCCTCCGCTCTGTCGGCGCGATCGCTCTGTCAACAGGCACGTCACGAGGAAGCGGACCGATTCCTCGCGATCGCGCAGGCCGGCGCACGGCGACTGAAAGAGATCGAGAACGGACCCGAGATCGATGAAGTGTTCGAGGCGCACACCGAGTGCCTCTATCGCCGCAAGAAGTACGCGGAGCTCGAACCGCTGCTCGTCGAGAGACTCGCGCTCGTCCAGCGCCGCTTCGGTCGCGATGGTCTCGAAGCCGGCGAGATCCATCAGCGACTCGCGCAGGTCTACCTGCCACTCGAGCGCCCGGCGGACTCTGCGCGCGAGTACGCGGCGAGCCGAGCGATCGAGCAACGACTCGTGAAGTCGGATGAAGCCGCGGCCGTTGCGGAGGATGGTCGTGGGATCGAGGCGCTTCAAGCCGGCGACCTCGAAGCCGCCCTCGAGCACAGCCGTCGCGCGATCGAGATGTTCAAGGAGATCCATCACGCCAAGCTGCCACTCGCGCTCGTCAGCCTCGGCATGTTGCTCGAGTTCGCGGAGTATCCCGCCGAAGCCGACGCAACGTTCACGGAAGCGCTCGCGTTGATTCCTGTCGACACGACCGAGGAGGATCAAGCCGTGAAGCGTATCGAGGCGCTCGATGGCCGCGGCCTGGTGCGGTTGCAGATGGGCAAGTTCGACGCTGCGATCGCCGACGTTCAAGCGGCGATCGCCGGCGCCGAGAAGTTTCATCGCGCCGATTTCGAGACGAGCTCGCAGCTCACGCTCGCGCGGGCGTGGGCCGCGAAGCGCGAGTACGAGCGCGCGGTGCGCGGGTTTCGCGCGTTCCTCGAAGCGTTCGAGAAGGCCGACAATTACACGCCCACGCGCCACGGCATCGCCCAGTTCGAATACGCGAAGGCGCTGTGGGAGACCGACGATCGCGACGCCGCGCTCACGATGGCGCAGGCCGCCGAGGTCTCCGTCGCGAAGATGCGCGACGGCGCGGCGAAGGCGCCGCTGTTTCGTCACCTCGTGCCGAGCTCGACCGCGTTACTCTCGAACATCGAGCAGTGGCGCGATCAGCATCGCTGATATCCTGTCCGTCGTGGCGTGTCTGGATGCGGAGTCGATCGCCGAGTTGCTCTCCGAGCCGAGTGATCCAGTCGCGCGGGCCGCGTTCGCGGACCACGCGGCTGCCTGCGAGAGCTGTCACGCGGTCGTCGACGTGCTGTTCGATCACACGCAGGCGGCGCGCAGCACCGCGAGCGCGCCCGACGTCCCGTCGACGATCGATCGCTACGTGGTTCGCAGGACGCTCGGTGCAGGCGGCATGGGCGTGGTCTACGTCGCGCACGATCCCGAGCTCGATCGCGAGGTGGCGATCAAGATGCTGCGTCGAGGCGTGGCCGCCGCCCGTTTGCGGCGCGAAGCACAGTCGCTCGCACGGCTGTCGCATCCGAACGTCGTCGCGGTCCACGACGTCGGCGAGCACGACGGGCAGGTGTTCGTGGCGATGGCGCTCGTCGATGGCGTCGACTTGCGCCAATGGTTGCGCGCCCCGCGGGAGACCCGCGAGATCCTGCGCGCTCTGCGCGATGCAGGCCGCGGAATCGTTGCGGCTCATACGGCCGGGTTGATCCATCGCGACCTCAAGCCCGACAACATCTTCATCTCGGCGTCCGGCGAGGTGCGCGTCGGTGACTTCGGGCTCGCCCGCGATGCCGGCGACGAGGACGGCGTGTCCCTCGAAGGCACGCCCGCGTACATGCCGCCCGAGCAAGCCGAGGGGCGCGCGACCGAGCGCTCGGATCAGTTCAGCTTCTGCGTGACCGCGTTCGAGGCGCTCCATGGAAAGCGACCGTTCGGCGGCGCGACCCTCGACGAGCTCGTCGCGAACGTGAACGCAGGTCGCATCGCCGAGGTTCGCTCGCTCGATGCTCGCGTCGATCGCGCGTTGCGGCGCGGGCTCGCCGCGGATCCCGCGGAGCGCTTCGCCTCGATGTCGGATCTGTTGCGCGAGCTCGAGCCTCGGTCTCGACGAGGAACGTGGCTCGCGGCGACGGGCGTCCTCGCGGTCGGTGCAGCCGTGGCGACGACGGTGATGCTCACGCGTGCTAACACAAAGACCTCCCCCGAGGAGCAGTGCGCGGCGGCAGGAACGCCTGCGTGGAATTCGCTGACGCGCGGCGCGGTCGAGGCAGCGTTGCGCGCGCAGGGCAACACGCCCGACGCGGTCACGGAGATCACGAAGCGACTCGATCGGTACGCGACGACGTGGACGGATGTCCGTCGCGCTGCGTGCCTCGCACAGGCCACGGGCCAGCTCACGCCGGTGCAGGCGACGGCGCGCATCGCGTGTCTCGAGACGCGCAAGACCGCGTTCGAGGTCACCGCCCAGAGCCTCATCGACACTCCGGGAGACATCACGTTGATCTGGAGGCGCACGAACGGCATTCCCGCGCCCGTGTCGTGCAACAGCGACGACGCGATTCGGCTGTCGTCGGCAACGGCCGAGCATCAGGAGTTGATGCGCGAGCTCGCCGTCGCCGCGAGCTCGGATGGCGGCAACATCTACGGCAAGGCGATCGCAGCGGTCGCAGCGAAGGCAGCGAAGACGACGGATCTCTCGGCGCGTCTCGAGGTCGCGCTCGTCCAAGCGAGTGATGCCGTCGAGAACAAGCGCCTGCTCGAGGCCGATGCCGCGCTCGAGGTGGCACGTCCACTCGTGGAACAGCTCGGTGTCGGGTCTGCGCGCGTTCGAGCGTTCGCGCTCACGGCGCGCTCGTACTGTCTGCAGGGACGCGACGAGGAGGCAAATCACTTCCTCGCGATCGCGAGCGCGGGGGCGCAGCGGCTACGGGAGAGCGAAGCTGAAGCCGAAATGGACGAGCTATTCCTCGCGCGAACCGAGTGCATGTATCGGCGCCGACAGATGACGGAGCTCGTGCCGCTCCTCGTCGAGCGCATCGAGTACGTCCGGCGTCGCTACGGTCACGACGGACCCGAAGAAGCGGACCTGCGCCAGCGACTCGGGCTGGCCTACTACGACGTGAACCGACCCGACGACGGGGCGCGCGAGACCGCGGCCGCTCGTCGGATCTTCCTGCGGTTCACGAATGCGAACGAAGCGGAGGCGATGGCCGCGTACGGTGCTGGAATCGAAGCGCTACAGGCCGGTGACCTCGACGGTGCGCTCGCACATGACCGGCGCGCGATCGAGTTGTTCGCTGCGATCCACTCCGCGGAGCTCGGGCAGGTGCTCGCGGGCTACGGCCTGAACCTCGACCTAGCGCAGGATCGGCGAGCAGCGATCGATACTTACTCGCAGGCAATCGACATGCTTCCCGACGACAGCCCCGAGGAGCTGATCCGCGCCACGCGGGTCGAATCGGTGGCCGCGCGGGGTCACGATCGCATGCTCCTCGGCGAGTACGACAGCGCCATCATCGACCTCCAGGCCGCCATCGTCACCGCGGAGAAGCTCCATCGCACCGATCTCGTCGTCGAGGTGCAGCTCTCGCTCGGGCGCGCGTGGGTCGAGAAGGGGGAGCTCGACCGCGCGATTCGAATCCTGCGCCCCGCGATCGACAAGTACCCACACATGCCAACCGCGTCGTCGTGGAGGACGGCTCCCGCGCGCTTTGCGTATGCGCGAGCGCTATGGGAGTCCGGCGATCGTGCGACTGCACGTACCGCCGCGCGAATCGCGGAGAAGGAGGTCGCCGACAACCTCGTGGCCATGCGGACCAATCCGCTCGCTGCGAAGCTCGTCCCGATCGCCGAGGCCACGCTCGCCACTATCGAGAAGTGGCGCGACGAGCACCCCTAGGTACTCGGGCTCGTGTCCAAGGCTCGTCGCACGTCACGACAGCGTCGAGATGCTAGCTACTTCTGCTCGTCACACTTCGCGACAGCGTCGAGATCTTTCGCCGCGAGCGCGCAGGTGACGCGCTCCTTCGCCGTCTTGTCGACGCACACCGTGATGAACTCCGGCTTCGCCGCGGCGACCGCCGTCTTCTGCTTCGCGATCTCGGCCTTCATGGCGTCGGTGACCGTCGCGCCCGCCTTCTTGAACTCGAGATCGACGAGGTGCTCGAGCAGCTGCCGGCACTGATCCTCCGACGGCGCGTTCTTGCATCCAGCAACGGCGAGCAGCGCGACGGCGATCCAACGCTTCATGCGAGCCATCGTATCACCGCGGTGCAGGCAACGTGGCGCGCAGAGCATCGATCCTCTTCTGCACCGCGGATGTCGGATGCAGTGCGCTCGCGCGATCGAGGATCGTGCGAGCCGTACGCGGTGCGCCATCGGCCGCCCACGCGGCGGCGAGGTGGAACAGGATCTCGGGCTCGCGCGGAGAGAACCGCGCGGCGCGATCGAGGATCCGCACCGCCTCGCGATGCTTGCCCTGGCGCACGAGCAGCCAGCCCCAGCTATCGAGGATCGCGGGATCGCCGGGCGACAGGTCGCGTGCGTGGGACAGCCACTTCTCCGCATCGGACAGCCGGCGATTCGCGTCGGCGAGGATGTAGCCGGCGAGGTTCAACACGGTCGTCGAGTCCGGATGCTCGACGAGCAGCGGCTCGAGGAGCGCGAGCGCGCCCATGCTGTCACCGATGTGGTCGAGCAGGCGTGCGCGGATGATCGTCGGCCCGAGGGCGGACCCGAGGGTCGCGGCCTGCGCCTTCGCTCCCGCGACGTCGCCGCTATCGGCACGTGCGTACAGGTAGACGAGGGCTACGTCGAGGTCCTTGGGACTCGCGTCGCGCGCCGGCGTGATCGCGGCGAGCGCACCGGGAGCATCGTTCGCGGCGAGCAGCGCACTCGCGGCGATCCGGCGCGCATCGGCGAAGTGCGTCGACTCGGCGGGGATCGCGAGCAGCTTCTTCGCGACGCCCGTGGGATCCGTCGCCGCGTCGATGTCCGCGTGGAGCAGCATGCCGGCCTCGGCGTCGACGATCGCGACGCGGTTCGCGATCGCGCGCGCTTGGTCGATGCGGCCGAGCCCACGCTCGAGGCGGGCCACCGCCGATAGCGCCTCGACATCGCTGCGATCGTCATCGAGGAGCGTGAGCAGATCGATCGCCGCGGTGCGGTCATCGGCCTCGCACAGGAGCCAGTACAGCTCCTCGGCGATATCGAGCGCTTGCCCGCTGCGATCGAATGCGCTGCGGGTCTGCTCGATCGCGTGCGGAAGATCGCCCGTGCGGCGCAGTGCACGCGCGAGATCGAGCCGCGCGTCCAGGTGATCCGGATCGCGCTCGAGCACGCGGCGCAGCGACGCGATCGCCGCGACGAGCTGACCCTTCTTGTACAGGCGCACGGCGAGCCGGTAGTGGCCCTCGACGGAGGCGGGCAGCTTGTCGACGAGCTCGCGCAGCGTGCGCTCCGCGTCATCCGCGGCCTGCAGCTTCGCGAGGCCGAGGTAGGCCTCTTCGTCGTCGGGAGACAGCTCGATCGCGCGCCGGTACGCGCGGATCGCCTCGGGCTTCGCGCTCGCAGCGAGCAGGTCGCCCGACACGCGCCAGACCTGCGGATGATCCGGCCACTTCTTGCGCGCGCCGGCCAACGTCTCGCGCGCGGCGACGTCCTTCTTCGCCTTCGATAACGCGCGCGCGAGCTCGACCGCGATCATCGGCTGATCGGGTGCGGCCTTCGCTGCCTCGCGCAGCGAGTCCACCGCGCCGTTCCAGTCGGACCGATACGCGGCGAGCTTGCCGTCGAGATAGTAGGCGTACGCCGACGACGACATCGGCGGTAGCGGCCGCACCGGTGGCTTCGGAGGTGTGCACGCGGCGAGCGCGAGGCACATCACGAGGCGACGGAGCAGCACGCGCACAGCCTACCTCGCCTGGGGGACGCACTGGACGGTACACTCGTAGCGATTCGCTCATGGAAGACGCTGCCCGCAACGAGACCTACCTCGCGCTTCGCTCGCTCCTCTCGTCGTACAAAAAGAGATTCACGGCACAGGAGCGCTACAAACCAAAACAAGCGCTGGGGTTCTACAGTCTCGAGGATGTCGCGAAATCCGCGCGCACGCAGTTCGCGATCGTGTTCGCGCATGCCCGCGACGTTCGTCTCTACTTCTTCCCACTTCGCGTGTTTCCCCAGCTAGCCAAGCGCGTCCCCGCGTCGCTCGCGAAGAAGATCACGAACAAGTCGGTCTTCGTCTTCAAGGAGCCGCCGACGAGCGCCGAGCTCGAGGCAGTCGGGCGCTTGCTCGTCGATGCCCACAACCTCGTCGCCCGCCGTCGTACGGTCGCCCCAGCGCTGACCTATGACCGGCGGCTGACGGCGAAGCACGTGTTCGACGCGATCTGTCGCCGGGTTCCACCGAGCATCGTCACCTTGGTGGGCAAGCGCGTCGACGTCGCGATCCCCGCGGGCAAGCGCGTTCCCGCAGCGCTCGTGAAGCAACGCGCGAATCGGACGACCCTCGCGTTCAAGACCGTTACCTGGGAGCAGCTCCAGGCGCTCGACCGGCTCCGCTGACCTTGGAGCCCTTCGGGCTACGTCTGCGGCCTCCGTCGCATTATCGGCTCGCGAAGCGCTCGCCTGTACAAATAAGACGCACTCGCAAGCTCGTGCTCTAGAGCGGGATGTTGCCGTGCTTGCGCGGCAGGTTCGCCTGGCGCTTGTTCTTCAGCGTGCGCAGCGAGCGGACGATCGTCCACCGCGTATCGCGCGGCCGGATGATTTCGTCGATATATCCGAGAGAGGCCGCCTTGTAGGGATTGGCGAAGCGCTCGCGATATTCATCGGTGAACGCCGCCTTTGCTTTCGCGCGCTCCTCGGGATCGCTGATCTTGTCCAGCTCGCCGCGGAAGATGATGTTGACCGCGCCGTCGGGGCCCATCACGGCGATCTCGGCCGCGGGGTAGCTGACGTTGACGTCCGCGCGGATGTGCTTGGACGCCATGACGTCGTACGCGCCGCCGTACGCCTTACGGGTGATCACGGTGATCTTCGGGACCGTCGCCTCGGCGAACGCGTAGAGCAGCTTCGCGCCGTGCTTGATGATGCCGCCGTACTCCTGCGTCGTCCCCGGCAGGAAGCCCGGCACGTCGACGAACGTGACGATCGGGATGTTGAACGCATCGCAGAACCGCACGAACCGCGCGGCTTTGATCGAGGCATCGATGTCGAGGCAGCCGGCGAGGTGCATCGGCTGATTCGCGACGATGCCCGTCGAGCGGCCTTCGAAGCGCGCGAACCCGCACACGATGTTCTTCGCGTAGTCCTTGTGGACCTCGACGAACTTCTGATCGTCGACGACGGCATTGATGATCTTCTTGATGTCGTACGGCTTGTTCGACTCGAGCGGCACCACGCTATCGAGCGCGGCCTCCGCGCGATCCGGCGGATCCTGCGTCGGGCGCACCGGCGGATCCTCCGCGTTGTTGCTCGGCATGAACGAGAGCAGCTCGCGCAGGCGCGCGATGCACGACAGCTCGTCGGTCTCGGTGAAGTGCGACACGCCGGACCGGCTCGCGTGCGTCATCGCACCGCCGAGCTGCTCCTTCGTGACCTCCTCGTGGGTCACCGTCTTGATCACCTCGGGGCCGGTGATGAACATGTAGCTCGTGCGATCGACCATCAAGATGAAGTCGGTGATCGCCGGCGAGTACACCGCGCCGCCCGCACACGGACCCATGATCGCGGACAGCTGTGGCACGACGCCACTCGTCAGCACGTTGCGCAGGAAGATGTCCGCGTACCCGGCGAGCGACTCGACGCCCTCTTGAATGCGCGCGCCGCCGGAGTCGTTGAGCCCGATCACCGGGCAGCCGATCTTCGTCGCGAGGTCCATGACCTTGCAGATCTTCTGAGCGTACGCACCGGACAGCGAGCCGCCGAACACCGTGAAGTCCTGCGCGAACACGCAGACGGGCCGGCCGTCGACGGTGCCGTGCCCGGTGACCACGCCATCGCCCAGGATCTTCTGATCCTGCATCCCGAAGTCCGCGCAGCGGTGGGTCACGAACTTGTCGAGCTCGACGAAGCTGCCCTCGTCGAGGAGCGCTTCGATGCGCTCGCGCGCCGTGAGCTTTCCAGCCTCGTGCTGCTTCGCGATGCGCGCTGCACCACCGGCGAGCGCGGCCTTGGCTTCCATCTCTTCGAGACGCTGGATCGGATCTTTCACCCGAGCGGCGTATACTTGGGCGTGGCGAACGTCAAGGGAAGCGCGCTCTCGTCGCGCGTCCTGTGGGTGCAGTTGAACCACGGTGAGAAGGGGATGAGCCGTCTTCTCGCGCAGGCAACACCCGAGCTACGCGCGAACATCGAGCGCGGCATTCACAAGGCCCAGTGGTATCCGCTCGAGCAGTTCATCGAGCTGATCACCACCATCGATCGCTTGTTCGGCAACGGCGACCTCGGGCTCGTCGAGGAGCTCGCGCGCCACGGCGCCGATGCCAACCTGACGACGATCTACCGGCTGTTCTACAAGGTCGGCACCACGCACTGGATCCTCGGGCGCGCGGTGCGCCTGTGGAGTGCGCACTACGACTCCGGCTATCTCGAGGTCATGACGCGCGGACCGAAGACGGCGGTGCTCCGCATCCGCGGCTTCGAGACACCGCACGAGGTCCACTGCCGGTCGGTGATGGGGTGGGCCGGGCGGTCGATCGAGCTGTCGGGCGGAAAACACGTCAAGTCGAGCGAGGTCGCATGTCGTCTCAGAGGCAACGAGTTCTGTCAGATCGAATCGTCCTGGGAGTAGCGGCGCTCGTATATCCCTAACGGACGGCGCGACTCGCACGCGCGAGGGCCAGCGCGGCGATGATCAGCGCGACGACGCTCACTTCGCTTTGATCCGCACGCCGACGAAGGCGCTCGGCCACATGATCACGCGGGTCGCGTCGGTCGCCTGGATCGTCCGCGCCATGACCGGGTGGAAGTCGCTGCCGGTGTCGTTCATCTGATCCGTCACGTAGACGTTCGCGGCGACACCGCCGAAGGCTTCGAGGTTCTGCGCGAGGGGAATCGCGAGGCTCGCCCGCAGCTGGTTGATCTGTTCGTACTCGACGTCCCACAGATCCGTGGCCCAGTGCATCGCGTCGACATCGAGCCCGATCTTCTCGGCGAACCGCACGCTGCCGCCGAGGCCCGCACCGACGAGCACGTTGTCGTGATCCGGCGACCAGCCGACGCTCCAGATGTTGTGGATGTACTTCGTGCCGTGACGGAACGCGATGGCCGAGACACGCGAGCTGTCGACCCAACCGTCGAACGCGATGCCGCCGTTCTTCGAGTAGTTGATGACGCCGATCGGAACGCTGTCGTCGCCGTCGTCGGAGAGGTTGACGACGCCGATCTGCACGCCGCGCATCTTCCGCGCGATGTTGACGGCACCGATCTGCACGCCGTACACGTCGCCGCCGACGTTTACAGCGCCGGCGATCTGCGCACCATCGACGCGGCTCGCGACGTTCGCCGCGCCGCCGATCTGAAGGCCGTACATCGGGCCGGTCGCGCTTCCCGCGCCGCCGATCTGGATGCCGCGCGTTCGCTTCGCGAGGCTGACCGCGCCGCCGATCTGGAGGCCGTAGTGGTCTTCGGCGATCGCGGCAGCGCCGCCGATCTGCGCGCCCGTCGACGATCCGCCCGAGACGGCAGCCGCGCCGCCGATCTGCGCTCCATAGAATGAACCACGCGCGAGGGAAACCGCACCGCCAAGTTGGATCCCCCGCGCGTGGCCAAAGGTTGCTGCGACGGCGCCGCCGATCTGCGCGCCGTACATGTTGCCCGAGACGACATCGGCAGCGCCGCTGATCGAGGCGATGGTCGTCGAGTCGGTCCAGCCCATGATTGCGTGTAGACCGAAGCCGACGGTGACGTGTTCGCCGAACGCGCGATCGATCGTGAGCGGCGGCACGAGGCCGAGCGTGGCCGGCACGTAGCGCGACGGTGTGATCGGCTTCGCAGGCACCGGCGGCGCGGGCGGCGGAATCACGGGCAGGCCACCGAGCACCTCGCTCGCTTGATCGCGCACGAGGTTCGTCGCGACGAACGCGATCAATTGAATGCGATCCGCTTGCTGGATCGGCAGCGCGAGCGTGCGCTCGACGACGGTGCCGGGTGCGGGGTGATACGCGATGCGCACCGCTCCCTGATCGACCGCGATCTCGAGCCGACCGAGCGCGGGCGCGTACGCGGACTGACCCACGACGCGCACGCCGAGCTCGCCACCGATCGCGGCGCGGACCTCCTCCGCCGCGAGCGCGGCACTGGGGTCCATGATCTCGACGCCGAGGGCACCGGCCTCGACGTGGGATGCTTCGACTTGATCCGGCGTGGTGACCGGCTGGGCTCCAGCGACGCCCGCCCCGGAGACCAGGGTCGCGAACGACGCGAGCACTTTGGAAAACGTTGCCTTCATGTTCGCTGGGTCCCCGGACCGTCTCGATTCGTTCAATCGGATCTCGGGAGAAATACGGAGGCAGATCGACAGCTTGGCCGGGATAGATTCTTTGAACGATTGCTGAAGCTACGGGTACCAAAGCCCGTTGTCAGTATCATTCGCCATCGCGGAGCGGGACGCAGTGGAAGCGACACGACCCTCGCTAGAGGAACGGGTCGGCGCGCGCGATCCATCAGCGATCGACGAGGTGTACCGCGAGCACCACGCTGCCCTGCGTGGCTTCGCGCGGCGCCTCGTCGGCGATCACGATACCGCCGAAGATCTGGTGCACGATGTCTTCGTCGTGCTGCCCGATGCGATCAAGAGGTTTCGCGGCGAGTCGAGCCTGCGAACATTCCTCTCCGCGATCGCGCTTCGGCGCGCGCACAAGTTCATTCGCTCGGCATCGCGCCGTCGCAACGCGATGACGCGCCTCGCAGAACAACCCGTGCAAGACGCACCCGCACCCGACAGCGCACTCGCTCGTCAACAGATGGCCGCGATCCTCTATCGCGCACTCGACAAGCTTCCCGATGACCAACGCACCGCCTTCATCCTCTGCGAGATCGATCAGATGACGGCCGGGGAGGCCGGCGTGATCGCAGACGCACCCGAGGCGACCATGCGTACTCGTCTATTTCACGCGCGCAAGAAGCTGCGCTCCCTGCTCGACCACGAGGTGACGCGATGACGGACCCGGTCGACAAGTTCCTCTCCGATGCGATCTCCGCGGCACGCGCCGAAGCCGACGACGGCGTGACCGATGGCGCTCACACGCGCCTTCGCCTGCGCGAATCGCTCGCGAATCACGGAACCAACCGCCGCAAGCGCTTCACGCTGATCGCCGCGGTGATCGCATCGCTGTTCGGATCGACGGCCTTCGCGTACTGGGCAGGATGGCGTCCCCCGTGGAGCGCACCGTCGGTCGCCACCGAGTCGCATGACGACGAGGCGACCGATCACGTGTCGATGCGGTTGCCCGATCGAGGCCGCTCCGGCTCCACGAAGGCACGCCCCGAGACGATCGAGACGATCACCACGATGGAGAAGATGCCGGGTGCGCCTGCGATTCCCGACGCGGGCCTCGTCGCCGAAGTCGCTCCCACGCCGGCACCACCGCCTGCACCCGCGGGCTCGATCGAGACGTCCACCACGAAGCCCTCGTCCGTCGAGACGAAGCCTTCGACGACGTCCGCGGTCCCGACGAAGTCCGTCGTGACAACACCCTCATCGACAACGTCCTCGGTCCCGACGAAGTCCGTCGAGAGGACGCCCTCCGCGACGACCTCCTCGGTCGCGACGACGACACCCGTCGACACGAAGCCTTCATCGACGACGTCCTCGATCACGACGACGCCCTCGACGACGACACCCGTCGACACGACGCCCATGCCCACGGCGCCGCGCGTGACCAACCAAGCGCCGCGCGTCGAGGCCTCGCAACGGAGCGCCGAGCTCGTCGCGTATCGCAACGCGCATACGCTGCACTTCCGCGGCGGCGATCCGAAGGCCGCGCTCGCGGCGTGGGACGCGTACCTCGCGAAGTATCCGAACGGCACGCTCGCCCCCGAGGCGCGCTACGACCGCGCTCTCGTCCTGGTCAAGCTCGCCCGCTGGGCCGAAGCCCGCGCGGCCCTCGCTCCGTTCGCGAACGGCACGGTCAACGCAGGGTATCGCCAGAAGGAAGCCGCGGAGATCCTCGCGGCGATTCGCGATCGCTAGTATTGCCCTCGCCCTCGTCGCACCGACGAACGGCTGCGCGTCTAGTCACCGCGCATGAACGTCAGCGGGAAGCGATACGTACCTGCATTCCCCTCGGGGAAGCGCAAGCGGTTCACCTGCGCTTGGATGCACGACGAGACCGCGCCGCCCATCGAGCCTCCGGCCATCGCGTTGGACACGCGGCCGTCGTCAGCGACGGTGAACGAGACGTCGAGGCGTCCTTGCAGCGACGGGTCGCGCGCGAGCTCCTTCTGATAGCAGGCGCGGAACAGTCCCGCGCGAGCGCGGATCACGCGGTTCGCGACGTCGTTCCCGACATCGCCGATGCCGATGCGCGGCTGCGGCGGCACGGGGGCCATCTCCATGTCCGAGATCTGCTCCATGCGCTCCTCGAGGTTGATCGCGAGGCGCGTGACGGTGACGTGCGAGCCGAGCAGCTGGAACGGCATCGAGCGCTTCGTGCCGAGGACCGAGATGTCGACGGTGCCGGTGATCGGGCCGGACGAGTTGGCGCCGCGCGTGATCTCGATCAGGTACTGGCCGCGCTTGATGTTGCGGAGCGCGAGCGATTCCTTCTCGTTGCTCGATGCATCGCCGACGACAGCGTCGGTACGACCGCCCATCCACGACACGCGCTCGCCCGACGGGGTGACCAGAGACACGTCGAGATCGACGTTGCCTTGCCACTTCGCGGTGACCACGAGATCGCCGGCGACCTTGCGCTCGACGCCCGCGACGGTCGCGGCCTTCTCGGCGGCGGAGCGCTGCGGGTCGTCGACGAGACCCTTGCGAACGATCTCGGCATCGCCGGTGCGACCGACCGAGCGGAGGCAGCGAATCGCTGCGCCGGCGAGGTTCATGTCCTTCGGCGCGATCGATGAAAGCGCGATCCGGTGCGAGCAGGACTGCGCGAGCCGACCGGCGGTCTCGTACGCCTTCACCATGCGCTCGTGCAGTGGCACGCGATCGGGGTCGAGATCGACGAGGCCGGCGAGCGTGCGGAGCGCGAGCTCGCGCTGACCATCGCGACCGAGGAGGTCGGCGGTGTAGCCGAGTGCTTGCGGATCGAGCTTGTCGCGCTCGAGCCACTTCGCTGCGATCTCGCGAGCGCGGTCGAGCTCGCCCGCGTACGAGAGCGCTTGCACGAGGGCACGATGCTTCTCGCGGCTATCGGGGTTCGCGACGAGCGCGGTCTCGGCATTCTCGATCGCCTTCTTCAGACCCTCGCGCACGCCGTCGTATGGCGTCACCGATGGAACGCGCACCCACGTGCGGCGCATCGCGACCATGCCGGGGCGACTGATCGCGCCCACGCCGGCACCGAAGCCCCGGCCGGTGCCACCAACCGCATTGGTGCTCTTGCGGAGATCGCCGAGGTTGTCCATCGGCGGCGCCTTTGGCATGGGCGCGGGCTTCTTCGCGGGCGGAGACGGCGGGTCGGCCTTGTCTTTCTTGCCGGCCTTTCCTTCGTCGAGGCTCATGTACTCCGCCTTTGCATCCTGGACGGCGGACTTCGTCGACGCTGCGGTCGCCGGTGCTGGGGTGGCGGTCACCGCATCCGTGCCGGCGACATCCATCGCACCGGTGGTCACGACCTCGTCGAGCGCGTCCTCGCCGCTCCACTTGTTCGTGGGCTGCGAGCGGTCGACGCCGAACGCGTCGAACATCGCTTGCGACTCGAGCACGAGCAGCGAGGTCTCGCGCGACATCACACCGTAGCCCTGCGAGAGCGCGATGGTCTGGAGGCGATCGTCATCGATGCCGCGGCGCTCGAGCTGCTGGATCGCGAGCGACGCCCACAGGCGCGGCACGAAGCCGTTGCCCGCCGACGACGACACCGCGAGCTCGAGCGGATACTCCTGCGTGAACGGCTCGTTGCCGACGAGGCCCTCGAGCACGACCTTGCCCTTGACGTCGCCGTTGATGCGAGCGGCGAGGAGGATCTCTTCGCCCGAGCGCAACGTCGGCAGGATCGTCGGAGCGACGTCCGCGAGGCCGTCGGGGAGCTTCACGGTCGCGTTGCGAAGCTGCGCACCGTTCGTGGATTCGATCGCGGTGAGCGCGACGATCTGCACCGTCTGTCCGGGTGTCCACGCGAGGTGCGTACCGCCGCCACCGCGTGCAGCGGCCGAGAGCAGCGCGGTGTCCGCGTCGCCGCCGATGCCGATCGTGTTGATCTGCACGCCCTTCTGCGCGACCTCGGCGAGCGCTTGCTCGACCTGCGCCGCGCGACGGAAGCCCGTCGTCGCGAAGCCATCGCCGACGAACAGCACCCACTTCTGGCGGCCCTCCTCCGACGCGAAGTCACTCGCCTTGCGGATCGACGCCACGAGGTCGCTCGCGCCCGCGGGCTGCGTCTCGGCGAGGAACGCCGCTGCTTCCTTGCCGGACAGCTCCGTCGGAGCGCGCAGATCGCCGAGCGTGCGGCAATCCGTATCGCACGCGGACACGCTGAAGCGATCGCGGCGATCCATCTGGCCGATCATGGCGACCGCGAGCTCCGACGCGCGCGTGTAGCGCTCGCCGACCATCGATTGGCTCGAATCGACGACGATCATGTAGTCGCGCGGCTTGGTCTCGCGCGAGCGCGGCAGGTTCGGCCGCAGCGCGAGCACCGCGGTCGGACGCGCATCGGCGGCGACCTTGCGTTGTGCTTCGACCACCTTCGGATCGATGCCCACGCCCTTCTTCGCCGCGAGCTTCTCGTCGGGCGGAACGGCCGCGCCACCCGCGAACGTCCACGCGCGGAGCTCCGCGTCGCCATCGTTCGCGCGGTAATCGACGGTGATGTCGCCCTTCGGCACGAAGCCCGACGCGGTCATCGTCAGCGCGTTGACGTCCGCGCGCTGCGGATCGCGCTGCATGTCGTAGCCGAGCGTGCGCACGAGGCCCGGCATCGCGCCGCGAACCTCGACGTCGACGGTGAAGTTATCCGCGACCGTCGAGCCATCCGTCGAGTGTGCGAGCGGATACACGTACTGGCGGAATGGACCGCGCGCGCTCACGACCTGCGTGTACGCGATCTTGATCGTGCGCGAGCCCTTCGGTGGGATCGGGAAGATCTTCAGCTCGAACCGACCACCGCGCTTCCAATCGAGCAGCGCCGGATCGCGCCACCGACCGGGCACCCAGATGATCTCGCTCGACGGACGCTCGACGAGTTTCGGCGACGCTTTGTCGATCACGCCCTGCCAGATCTTGGCTGCGCGCGACTTGTCGACGAACGCGCCGGCGAGGAAGCCACCGGGCGCGTCCTTGACGTCGAGCTCGAGCCCGTCGATCTGCGCGTCGGCGGGCATCGGGAACTGATAGACGCCTTCGAGCTGCGCGTCGCTGTCGTTGCGGAACGTCTCGGTGATCTCCGTGCGCGCGATCGGGCCCGAGATGCGGACCTTCACGTCGTGCTTCGCGAGCGCGAGGTTCCAATCGCGATCGCGCTTCTCGCCCGGCTTGTACGCGCGCAGCGCGCCGAGGCCCGAGGTGACCGTCTCGTCGGGCTTTGCCGTCGGGGCGAGCTCCGTCCACGACAATTCGTTCGCCAGCGACGGCGCCGACGACACGTTGAACGCAGCGCCTTCGATCACCGCTTCTTCGCCGGCGTGAACGTCTGCACGCTGGCTCGTGTTCGAGGTCAAAGCGACTTCGCCGCGCACGACCTGCACGGACAGTAGCTTCGGCGCCGCGGTCACGACGAGCTTCGTGCCGAGCACGTCGATCGTTCCATCGGCCGTCACGATCTTCGCCGGGTGCTTCTCGACGTGCGCGACATCCGCGACGATGCGGCCCTTCGCGAGCGACATGGAGCGCGCGTCCTTTGCATCGAACGCGATCTCGGTCGCGTGATCGAGGATCAGCGTGGTGCCGTCCTTCATCTGGAAGGACACGCGCGTGCGCTCGTCGGTCCGGACCGCGCCACCGACGGGGATCACCTCGCCCTTCGCGAGCGGGCGCCAATCACCGGACGCGCCGCGCACGGACACACCGCTGCCGCCCGTCGTGTTCGTCGACGCGCGCGCGATCGTGGACGCGGTGCCGATGCTCTTGCCATCATCGATCTGCTTCTTCGCGATCGGCGTCTTCGTCGTCGGCGTTTCGTCCTTCGAGTGACGCATCTTGTACGTCGCGATGCCGCCGGCGGCGACCGCCGAAGCCGCGACGAGCGTCAGCCACGTGCGAGGCAGCTTGCGCTTGCTCTCGATCGGCGTGACCTCGGCGGGCTTCTTCTCGACGGTCTTCTCGACCTTCGGTTCGGGCTTCTTCTCGACGGTCTTCTCGGTCTTCGCCTCGGTCTTCACCTCGGGCTTACCCTCGGGCTTCGCCGTCTCGGCATCGATCTTCGCGAGGACGAGCGCGGCGAGATCCTTGGGCGGCGTGTAGTCATCGCCTGCCTTCGCGACCAGCGCGGCGAGCTCTGTGGCTTCGTGGCGCAGATCGCGACACGCGTCGCAGCTCGCGAGGTGCTCGGAGTGACGCGCGATCGCCCCGCTGTCGCCAGCGACGAGATCGTCGAGGTCATCGTGGACTTGGTTGCAGTCGCTCATTATTCGATCTCCTCGTCAGGCATGACGGTGCGTAGGCGAGCGAGCGCGCGGCTGATTCGCTTTCGCGCGGTGGGCTCGTCGAGATTGCAGGCCGTCGCGATCTCGCGATGGCTCAGGTCGGACACGTAGCGCAGCACGAGCGCTTCGCGTTCCGTGGGTTTCAGTTTGCCGAGTGCGTCGCGCAGCACGCGCGATCGGCGTCGCGTCACGAACACGTCGCGTGCTTCTCCGTCGGTGGGAACCACCTCGAGCAGCTCGCGCTGTTTTCGCCGCGTCTCCAGCACGTGCGCACAGACGTGACGCGCGATGCCGCACAACCACGCCTTGACGCTGCCTTCCGCTCGATACGTCGCCATCGCGCGATGCGCGCGTAGCAACGTCTCTTGCGTGGCCTCGTCGGCGTCCGCTCGAGAACCGAGAAGCGCCATACACAACCGGCCGATCACGACGCCGTACGCTTCCGCGCACGCAGCAATCGCATCGCGATGCTGTCCGTCCTGCATCAGCCGGGCGATCGGGTCGCTATCGGCTCCGTTGGTCATCGGTACAAGGGCTGCTCCCATTCCATCCCCACGTGCGGAGGGCGGGGCGATCCGTGACCGTCCTTTTCAGGAAATCTCGTAAGTGCGCTAGTTCGCTGGTTACTTGATGAACGCGCGGGTAATCAAAAAGGCGAGCAGCGCCATGATCGTCGCGCCGACCACGAGCATCCACGGCTGCAGCACCGTGCGCGGGGGCGGCCGGCGCGCCTGATGGCCCGGCGTGGACGGGCGCTGCGCGAACATGTCCGGCGCCGAGCTCCGCATCTGCGGTTGCGCGCCCGGCCACGGCTGCTGAGGTTGTGGCTGCTGCGGTGGAAGGAAGGGTTGTTGTGGCGGCTGCGGCGGGAGGAACGGCTGCGGTGGCTGCTGCGGTGGAAGGAACGGCTGCGGTGGTTGCTGCATCGGCATCGACGCCGATGGATTGATCGGCTCGCGCTGCGACGGCTGCGAGACGACCGATCGCGATATCGATTGCGACATCGCCTGCGAGAACGAGGGCGCTTCGTAGCCCGGCCCCGGCGGCATCGGTTGCGGTTGCTGCGGCATCGGTTGCTGCGGTGGCGCACGACGCGCGATCGTCACCGGGGTCGGTACCGGCTGCTCGAACGGTCCCGACTCGGGCAGATGCTGCGGACCGATCGGCGTGCCGTCGGGCGTCGCCGTTGGATTGCGGTTGTGCACGGTGCCGGGTGCCCAGCTGTTGCGACTCTTCTCGCTCACCGAGTCGGCGTCGTCCGGCATCGGCGGCGGACCCAGGCCCACCGCCGGTGGACGCGATGCCTGCGAGCGCGTGTTCGCGGGCGCGTTGCGCAGGGGCACGCCCGGTCGCGCGATGTTCGTCGGCGGCGCCGAGGGAGCACGCGCGATCGTCGGCGGCGACGAGTCCGCGCGCGCGATCGTCGGCGGCGACGAGGTCGCTCGCGGACCGCGCGGAACGATGCGCTCGGGCGGCGGCGTTCGGCGATTCGTCGGCGCCACGAGCCGTGTCGCTTCGTCGGACTCGAAGCTCTCGTGCGGCATCACCGCGCCCGGTCGCGGGATCGCTCCCGCCATCGTCATCGCGTCGTCGTCGACGGGCGGGCGGGCCGTCGTGGGCTCGTCGGTCGCGCGGCGCGTGCGCTTCTTCGGCGGCGGTGCGATCTCGCCCGAGTCGCGATCATTGCGCGACGACCGCAGCATTCGCATCTGCTCGCCCGACAGCGCCGCGAGCCGCGTCTCCTCGTCCTCGAAGCGATCGATCACGGCCTTCGCATCCGCGATGCTGTCCGGTGTGTCGGCGAGTCCGAACTCGGTGCGAATGCGAATGACCGTCGCCTCGCCGCCGGTCTGGCTGTCTTCGAATCCGCTGAGTCCCTCGCGTCGCTTTGCCGTGTGCAACGGGACGTGATCGAACGGCGACATCGCCGACATGCTCTTGCTGCTCTCGCGCTCGAACTCCTCGGCGACGTCGATGATCTGCGCGAGCTCCGTCGCCGGGTCGCCACCGGTCGCCGACAGCTGATAGCGGATCTGCCGCAGCTTCTCGCCGAACTGTCCGGCGGTCGGTCGCCGGCGCATGTCCTTCGCGAGCGCTCCCATGATCAGCGCATCGATATCCGCCGACAGCGATCGATCCACCGTCGTCGGAGGCGCGACCTGCGCCTCGCGCACCGCTCGCAGCGCGGCCATGTCGTCCATCCCCGAGAACAATCGCCGCCCCGTCACCATCTCCCACATCAGAATGCCGACGGAGAACACGTCGCTGCGCGGCTCGATGTGCTCGTTGCGCGCCTGCTCCGGCGAGATGTACGCGAACTTCCCGCGCACCGCTCCATGCCCGGTCTGCTCGCTCTCCGCTCGCTTCGCGATGCCGAAGTCGGTCAGCTTCACCTCGCCCGATCGCGACAGCAGCACGTTCGACGGCGACACATCGCGATGCACGAGCGACATCGCCCTGCCATCCGGCGCCTTCGCCATATGCGCGTGCTCGAGCGCTTCGCACACCTCCGCGCCGATATGCAGCGCGAGATGAAACGGCAGTCGCTTTCGCTTGGCCTCGTTGCTCCGCTGCACCGCGCCCATGTCTTTGCCGTCGACGTACTCCATCACCAGGAAGTACTGGCCGTCGTCGCCGAGCCCGACGTCGAAGATCTGCACGATGTTGCGGTGCTTGAGCAGGCTCAGCACCTTCGCTTCGGCGATCAGCAGCTCGACGAACCGCTTGTCCTGCGACAGGTGCGGAAGGATGCGCTTGATCGCGACGGGCTTCTCGAAGCCTCCGGCGGCGATGGCCTTCCCGCGGAAGATCTCTGCCATGCCGCCGACGCCGATACGATCGAGCAGCTCGTAGCGCGTCACGCGGCCCCAAAGGTATCACGCAGGGGTACATTCCGGTCGTGGAACGCATCACCGCGCTCGTCGAAGAAGCGCTCTCCGCAGGCCTCGGTTCCGCCGCCGCACTCTCGATCGGCGACGGAAATCGCGAGGTCGCACGCCTCGTCCGCGGTCGATCTCGGCGAATCCCCGACGAGGGCCCACGCATCGACGAACGAACGTTCTTCGACGTCGCCTCCCTGACCAAGCCGATGTCCACCGTCGCCTGCCTGATGGTCCTCGTCGGCGACGGCGCGCTCGACCTCGATGCACCGGTCAAGAGCTACCTCGATCGCGCCACCACCACCGGCTCGATCCGCCAACTCCTCGGCCACTCGGCCGGCTGCGCGGCACACGTCGAGTTCTTCCGCGTCCTCCGCGACGCACCGCCCGCCGATCCGTACGCCGAGCTCGTCTCGATGGCGGCGCGCGAACCGACATCGGCCGAGCCCGGCACCGTCGCGGTCTACTCCGACCTCGGCTTCATCATGCTCGGCGCGATCATCGAGCGCGTCACCAACCGTCCGCTCGGCGACGCGTTCGCCGATCTCGTCGCCACGCCGCTCGAGCTCACCGCGCGCTTCCCCGGCACGCAGGATCTCGAGCCCGCCGTCTCCACGGAGCTCGACGAGCGCGGCGTGGTCACCGGCCGCGTTCACGACGAGAACGCCTACTACGCGGGCGGCATCTGCGGACACGCGGGCCTGTTCGCGCGCCTCGACGACGTGGCTCGCTTCGCGTCCGCGATGGTGGCGTGCGCGTCGGGCGAACCACGCGGCCGGTTCAAGCCCGACGTGGTCAAGCGCTTCCTCACGGATGCACCGCTCGCGGGTTCGACGTGGCGCCTCGGTTGGGATTCGCCGTCGCCGAACCCCGGAGTGTCGCAAGCCGGCGATCGCTGGTCGCGCCGCTTCGGCGTCGGGCACACGGGCTTCACGGGCACGTCGATGTGGCTCGATCTGCAGAACCGTCGCTGGTCCGTGCTGCTCACGAACCGCGTGCATCCTTCGCGTCACACGAGCGCGGATGCGATCAAGGCGCTGCGCCGCGCGGTCAACGACGCCGTCGTCGAGATCCTCGATCCCGCGTCGGCTTGATTAGCCGCGCGGCCCGGGTTTGCACACGGGACGATCGGCGACCTGATCGTCGCACAGCATCTGCGCGGGACACTCCCAGTCGCCGATGCAGATCTCCGTCGAGCCACCCGCGAAGCACGCGCTGCGATCCGGATCGCGCTCGTCGTACGCGCTGGGCGTGCACGGTGATCCGTAGCCCGCGATCACCGGCGGGATGCGCGGGATGCAGAACTCCTCGCCGCACGCGATGTACGGCTGACTCGCGACGGTGCCGTCGTTCGCCAACACCGCGCGCGTCGGCAAGCACAGCGTCGGACCGCACGCCGCGCCCGCGAACATCACCGGCGTCTCGGCGCAGAACACCACGGGATCGAGCGAGAACACCGCGCGGCGCCCCAGGTTGACCCGCGCGAAGTCGATCGCGCACGTCGTGGCGCACGTGACCTCGCGGGTCATCGGTGCCGCGCAGCCGTCGAACGACTCGAGCGTCAGCCGCGCTGTCGAGCCTTCGCACGACGCGAGCTCGAACACCTCGCACGCGGGCGGCGCGTCGACGCGCGGGGCATCGATCGCGATGGCGGCGTCGGGCAGCGCGCGATTGTCACCGCACGCGGCGAGGGCGATCGCCAGGGACCACTTCACGCCGCGTCCAGCACGGGGCGCGAGATGCGCGCGGCGTGGACGATCGCCATGCTGATCGCGGTCTCGACATCGGGGGCGAAGGCGAGGCGGCCGGGGTCGCGCTTGATGTCCGCGCGCTCGAAGATCTCGAGCACCTCGGGGGTGAGGCCCGCGAAGATCACGCTCACCTTCGAGCGGAACAGGCGATCGAGCACCGACTCGAGAGCGACGAGGCCGGTCGCGTCGATCGTGGGGACGTGGCGCATCTCGAGGATGATCGTGTGGTCCTTGTCGCCGACGATGGCGAGCTGGTTCATCGCGGTCTTCGCGGCACCGAAGAACAGCGGGCCAGCGATCTCGTAGACGCGCACGCCGGGCGGCGCCGAGAAGCGCGCGTTATCGACGGTCTGCAGCGTGGTGCGCGTGAGGACGGCCATGCGCCGCATGAACAGGAGCGCGGCGAGGAGGATACCGAACGTGACGGCGACGACCAAGCCGAAGAAGATCGTCAGCGCGAAGCAGGTCAGCATCACCATCACGTCGCTGCGCGGCGCGATCTTCATCAGGCGCAGGAAGTGGCGGGTCTCGGACATGTTGCGCGCGACGACGATCAGCAGACCGGCCAGCGCCGCGATCGGTAGATAGGCGACGAGCGGTGCGAGCGCGATCGTGCACGCGAGGACGAACACGGACTGCAGCGCGGCCGCGATCGGAGAGCGTGCGCCGGCGCGAATGTTCGTCGCGGTGCGAGCCAGAGCGCCGGCGGCGGCGATTCCGCCGAAGAACGGGACCACGATGTTCGCGATGCCGAGCGCGATCAGCTCGCTGTTGGGATCGTGTTGCGAGCCGGTCATGCCGTCGGCGACGACCGCAGACATCAGCGACTCGATGGCACCGAGCATCGCGATCGCGAACGCGGCGGGCAACAGGTCGCGGATCATCTGATACGACAGCTCGGTCCCGGCGTTCTCCAGGTGCCACGGCACGACGGGCAGCGGTGGAAGCGGGGGGATCCCGCGGATGGTCTCGCCGTCGAGCGTCGACGTGAACTTGTCGCCGATCGTCATCGCGTGGAAGCCGGGGATCACGTGCTGTGCGAGCACGACGAGGAGAGAGATCACGGCGAGCGCGATCAGCGGCGCGGGGATCCTCGTCGTGAGCTTGGGGATCCCGAGGAGCAACGCGATCGTCAGCGCGGCGATGCCGAGGTCCCACCAGTTGACCGTGGTCCTCACGTCCCACAGCGCTTGGAGGTACTCGAACGTGCCCTCGGTGCGCGGCACCTGCACGCCGAGCACGTCCTTGAGCTGCAACACCACGATGACGAGTGCGATGCCCGCGGTGAAGCCGGTGGTCACCGGATGCGGTACGTACTGCATGAGCCGCCCGAACCGGGCGAGGCCCATCGCGACGAGCATCACGCCGGCCATCATGCCGGCCACGAGTAGACCGGACAGGCCGTACTTGTGGACGATCGGCACGAGGATGACGACGAACGCGGCGGTCGGGCCGGTGATCTGGAACTGCGTGCCGCCCAGGAGCGCGCAGATCACACCGGCGATGATCGCGGTGTACAAGCCGTGCTCCGGCGGGACGCCGCACGCGATCGCGAGGGCCATGGACAGCGGCAACGCGACGACGCCCACGGCGAGCGCCGCGAGGCCGTCCGCGCGAAAGTCCTTCCACGAGTAGCCCTGCTTGAGGCGCGCGCGCAGCCCGTAGCCGAGGAGGTCCTTCGCTCGGTACGCCATCGCGAGCTGCCCTCGGATCACATCCGAGAGCTCGTCGACGTACCGGAGACCTCGCTTGATCACGGTGCGGCGCAGCATACCCTCTCCGTCGACATGATTCACCGAACCGAGCTGACCATCCCGACGCGTGGCCGCGGCACCTACGACATGACGCGCCACGTACGCGGCGTCGTCGAGAAAACGGGGGCGCGCGAAGGGCTGGCGACGGTGTGGATCCACCACACCAGCGCATCGCTGATCGTGTGCGAAAACGCGGATCCCGATGTTCGCCGCGACCTCGACGCGTTCTTCGCGCGGCTCGTCCCCGACGGTGACCCGCTGTTCGTGCACACGGCCGAAGGCGATGACGACATGCCGGCGCACGTCCGCAGCGTCCTGACCCAGACCTCGATCGGCATTCCGATCGCCGACGGCCAGCTCGTCCTCGGGACCTGGCAGGGCCTGTATCTGTGGGAGCACCGGACCCAGCCACACGGTCGCCGCGTGACCGTCAGCGTCATCGGGGAATGAGCCTGTCCGGGATCCGGACAACCACTTGTCACCTCCCCGCCATCGTCGACTGACCTCGCGGACACATCGGTCGGTCAGCCTGTCGATGGTGCGCCCGTTGACCCTGTCGAGCCAACGCTTCTACGTTCCCGTCGAGGAACGGGTCCACGCGCGCCCTCGGAGGTCCCTGATGTCAGACGGTCCGTCTAGGGTGCCGGCGATGGTCGTGTACTCCAATCGCCGGATCGGTGCGGCCGCGGAGCTATTGGTGTCGTCGGAGGTCGCGGGCGCCATGCTCGCCGATACCGCGGCGGCGGCTCGGCCCCTGGCCCAAGGGCGATGGGAGCTGGAGTTCGTCCTCTGGCTCGAGGATCGCGCCCATCGGTTGGCGATGGATCTCGACGTCGAGGACATCGCCTGGTCGCCCGAGAACTTCGAGCGCCAGAAGCGCTTCGTCATCGATTCGATCGAGCGCGCCGCCGTCGGCTCGCCCCACGCCCGCGCGCTTCATCTATGGAGTCGCTTGTTCGAGGCCCACACCCGCGAGCACGTCGTGGTCGGCCGGCGCTGGCAGTGGTTCGCCGGCCAGCCGTCGGCCCCGGTCTGAGGCGTCCTCAGCGGTCGTCCAGGCCGCTCGGGTAGCGATCACCGGTATATAACCGTGAGCAATCGCTAGCGATTTAACTCCTCGGGAGTGGCGAGCGGCGACTGATGGATCGAGGCGCCGGTGCTAGAGTGCCGCCGTGGCAGAGGGTCTCGGCGGACCTGGTTTCTATCCGCAACCGAACGAATGGACGTGCGGTCCCTTCGCGCTCAAACACGCCCTCCTCGCTCTCGGCCGCATGGTCGATGTCTCGCAGATCTCCAGCACCGCGAAGACGCACTGGTGGTCGGGCACCAACGAGATCCAGCTCGCCCGCGCGGCGCGCGCGTTCGAGTGTGACCTCGTGCTCGAGCGCCGCACGGATGCGGAGCAAGCGCGCAAGACGCTGACCAAGCACCTCAAGGAGCAGACGCCGGTGCTGCTCTGCGTGGACGAGTGGTCGCACTGGATCACCGTGCTGCGCGCGGAGGACTCGCGCTTCGTGGTGGTCGATTCGCAAGACGAGCCGTTGCTGTCGGTTCGCACGTGGCCGCAGCTCCGCAAGTGGTGGAGCTATCACGACACCGACTACGTCAAGGACAACCCGCCGATCCTCTACGACCTGATGGGCGTGGTGCCGCGGTTCCGCACCGCGGTCAAAGCGGACTTCTCCGTCGATCGCGTGAAGTTTCTCCGTCGCCCGGAGAACCGTCGCCTCGCGCACCACTGGAACGAGTACCTCGAGGATCTCCTCGAGATCTGCAAACCGCCCACACACCGCATCGCCGAGCCGCTCTCGATGGGCGAGTTCCTGCGCCGCCATCAAGAGCTGATCGTCACGCGCGTCGTGTACTGGCACGGCGACGTCAATCGCGACGAGGTCTCGCGCGTGCTGCGCGATCTGCGCTTCGTGTCCGAGACCTACGGCCTCGTGATCCCCGCATCGATGTCGCGTCGCGCGCTCGGTGATCTCGCGATCGTGATCTCGCTGTGGGCCTGCGCCGATCGCGGCGTCAACGGCATGTTCGGCGCGCCCGGCTCCGACGTGCGAGCCACTCCGAAGAAGCGCAAGAAGCGCTGACTACCAGCCGAGCGGCACACCGAACGCGACGACGAAGCCGCGATCGTCGCCACCGTTCGCGACGAGGAGACGCACGCCGATCTCGAAGCCGAAGAACATGCGCTCTTTCTCGCGATCGTCCATGTCCGTGATGATGCGTAGCACCACGCCGAGCGAACCATCGCCGCGATCGATCGACGCGCCGTGATCCTGCACGACGTGCTGCCATCCGAGACCCGCGGTGGCGACCGCATCCAGCGTCATCTTCTTCTCGACACGGATGCGCCCGAGCTGATAGCGGAGCTCGCCACCGAGCCGGTGCACCGTTCCACTCGATCGCATTCGGGTGTCGTCGTGCCAGTCGAGCGCGAGGTAGTCCGCGGACAATTCGAAGCGATCGAACGTGCGCGTCACCGTCGGGTTGAGCGCCATGCCACCGGTGCTCGCGACACCCTCGATCTCGAGCCAACCCACGCCTGCTTGCGCGGTCACCGACCACCGATCGCCGAGCAACGGCCGCACGTAGGGCTTCGCGGGCTGGGGCGGTGGCGGTAGCTCGCCGGCGAGCCACACGTCGGCGGCCGCGGGTGACGCCGCGAGAGCGATCGCGAGTAGAAGGAGCGTACGCATCAGTGACCGAACCTGAGGCCGAAGACATAGAGGAGCGCGACATCGAGCGACGGCTCGCTACTCGATGAAGCACCGCGTGCGATCGTCATCGTCGGTGCGCGCGCGATCAGCATGCGAACACCGAACGACGCGCCGAACAGCACCTTGCCGATGCGCAGGTCGGGTGACATCCCGACACCGAACATCACGTCGTTGCGCGAGATCTCGCCGATGGCGCCGTCGACGTGCTGGCGTCCGAGGCCCACTTCCACGAAGCCACGAAAGTGTCCATCGGGTCGACCTTCGCGCAGAGGGATCTCGAGATCCTTCCACGCCCACTGCAGCGCCATGCCGAGGCGCGTGAAGCCACCGGAGCGGTACATCTCGGATGGTTCGTGGGGCTCGGACCACAGTCCCGTCTGGGCTTCGGCGGCGAGTCGCCAGCGACGGACGCGAAATCCGAGGTCGACATGTGCACCCGGCGCTTGGAAGCCATGCGTGTCCGCGACCTTGAACGAGCCCATCATGAAGCTCGTGGTCACCGTGATGCCCGTTCCACCGTCGGCGCTCGCGGTGGAGGCGAGCGTGGCGACGAGGGCGAGGGCGAGCAGAAAACGCATCGGCTCTGGCGCAAACGCACCATGGCGCGCGAGCGATCTAACTTTTCGACAGGTCCGGTGTCTTCAGCGCGCGGGCGGGCTCGCTTCGAGGATCGCCGCGCCCGATTGGTCGGAGCACACGAGGATCGCGAACTTCTCGACGTGATCGAGGTCATTCGTCGACAGCGTCGCGTAGTCGAACCAGCCGCGCAGATCCGTGTAGCCGTCCTTGTAGAACGCGACCTCGCCGCCGTTCTTGCGCGCGTACACCTTCACGTAGGTCGCCGCCAGCGCGCGCTGATCGGACGTGCGGCTGACGCGGACCTGGCCGACCTGATTCGCGATCGCGGTCGTGAGGTCGTTCGCGTAGTGGACCTTCGCTTTGCGCTGGCCCGCACCGACCGCTTCGACGACGACGTTCTTGCCGCGCAGCGACTCGGGCCACGGCACGCGATGCTTCGCCTGCGGGCTCGTGATCGTCTCGCGCGAGCCGGGCTCGATGAACGAGAACCGCGAGACATCGGACTGCACGAACGGCTGGCGCGAGAACAGGAGCTCCACGTCCATCTCGAAGAAGCGCAGCTCGAGCGACGCGACGTGTTGGCTCGTGATCACCACGCCTTCGCGATCGAGGGCGAGCTCGAACGTCGGCTGCTTCGCCGCGAGGTCTGCGTGCTGTTGTTCGCGGCTGCGCGGATCCACGATGCTCGGTGCGGCACCATCGATCTCGTCGAGCATCGACAGCATCGCGCCGAAACGATGGCGCCAGCGATCCACGGGAAGCTCGTGCCACGGCGTCACGAGCGCACGTGCGCGCGCGACATCGCCGAGCACGCACGCGGCGTAGGCGGCGAGATAGTCATACTGCATGCGATCCGCGAGCTTCGCCGGGTCGACGCGGGCGAGCACCGCGAGTGCGAGCTCGACCCGGTCTTGCGCGAACAAGTAGTGCGCCGCTCCGACGAGATCCTTCGCCGTCGGCACGGGCCGATGCGCGACGAGATCGAGGAAGCGGTTGTACTGCGCGGACAATCCATCGTTGAGGATGCGCAGCTTCGGACCGAGCTTGTGCGCGCGTGCATTCACCAGCGGCGCGAGCTCGAGGTGCTCGTAGGTCGCGAGATCCTCGCCGTCGAGATCGAGCATCTCGAGCACGGGACCCGGATCGTTGATGAACGCGATCCGCGATCGCAGGAACGCGCGGACGCGCTGCGCATCGGCGTGAAGCCACGCGTAGCCCCACAGCGTCGGCGAGAACATCTGTCGCTTCTCGAGCGCCTCGACGATCATCGTGTACGCCGTGCGATCGCGGAGTCGCCAGGCGACCTTGTCGAGATCGATCGCTGCGAGGTTCGCGGTCGCGAGGTACGCGACGATGTCCGGCACCGAGCCGTGCTGCGACAGGTACGGCCACGAGCGCGGATCCGCGGCGGCGGCGGTGCTCGTCACTTCGAGCGCGCGCGCAGGCGCAGCGGCGACGATCGCGCCACCGCGCGAGACATGCACGGGGAAGTGCGACCACACACCCGTCGTCGCGTCGGGTAATGCCCCCGCGTGTGGGAAGTAGAAGCTCACCTCGTGGCCATGCGTGCCGTAGGGCTCGAGCGCGACATCGATCGTGGTCGTGGCCTTCGCGCCACCGACGGCGATGCTGCCTCGCGGGATCTGGATCAGCGCGGCGATGCGTTGGCGTGCGCTCGACGGATTCGCGAGGACGACTTGGCACGTGTAGACCACGCCCGTCGAGAACGGACCTTCGATGTACTTGTCGACCTGCTCGCCATCGATCCAATCGTGGCGATCGTCGGTGCGCACGAAGGTCATGCCGATCACGAGCGGCGGCCCACCGGTGACGAGCTCGCCGTCGAGGAGCTGCGAGCTTCCCGCGAGCGCGTTCGCCTTCGCGACGATCTCGAGTCGTGCGCCATCGGGTGTCAGCACGTGCGTGCCGGAGACGAACGGCAGATCGACAACGGCGAGCGCGCACATCGCTTCGGCGAAGCTGCCGCTGGCGAGGCCCAGGCTCGACGACAGGAACGGCGTGGTCTTGCCGCTCGCGCGATACGCTGCGAAGTCTCGCCACAGCCGGTTCGCGCTGATCATGTCCGCGCCGCTCTGCTGCGGCGTGCGGTGCCACCAGTTGTTCTCGGCCCACTCCTGCGTCTTGTCGACGGTGCGATACATCGGCGCGGGCTTCTGATCGCGGCGCTCGAGATCGCTGTCGATCTCCATCTCCAGGTCATCCATCTTCTCGCGAGCGCGACCGCCGCGCTTCTTCGCCGACTCCGCCTTCGCCATCTTCGGCGCGGGCATGCTCATCGCCGGCGCAGGGGCGGGCGCTGCCATCGGCATGCCGGGCGGTCCCCCGAACCCGGCGCCGCCGCCGGCTAACGTGGACCGCATCACCTGCTCCTCGGCGCGCTCGTGCGCTTCATCGGCGAGCGCGTTGATCGCGTCATCGCCGTCGAGCGAGGCGGCACCGAGCAAGCTATCGATCAGGCGCGTGTCGCGCGTCGGGTCGGGTGGCAGCACGCTTACGTGATCGGACAACAGGCGTGCGATCGCGTCGGACGTCGGTACCTCGCGAGCGAGCAGCGCGCGCTCGAACGCGTTGAGCTTCAGAAACTGCACGGGCTCGAGGTACGGACGCAGATCGTGGCCGAGGAGGAAATCGTCGACGAACGTCTTCGTTCGCTTGTTCGCGAGGTACGGCTTCACGACCGCCTCGAAGAACGGGCGGTCCTTGCCCCACAGGAACAGGTGCAGCTCGTGGCACGCGTACTTCGAGTACTTCTCGCGTCGCTCGTGATCCGGAAGCTCGTGCCACTTCGTGACGAACGAGAACTCGCGCAGCGTCGCGTCGTCGCGCAACGCGAGCAGGTATCCGTGCGCCTTCTCGACGCTGTCGACGAGGTGGACCTTCGCCGTCGCGAGATCCTCGATCACGATGCGCTCCCCCGCGGCGAGCGGCAGGATCTCCTTCTTTTGCGAGACATGGCGCGCGGGATCGAGGGCGAGCTTGAGGCGCAGGTCGCGCGGCTCGAGCGGGCGCTCGGGAAGCGGGACGTACCGCACGCTCGTGCCACCTGGATCGTCGACGACGATCACCACGTGCGCGGAGCGCCCGAGCTCGGCCGCCGCGATCGTGACCACACCGTCCGCATCGGGCACCAGGTTCGCGAGGACGATCGGCGCCGCGCCGAGGAAGTCGTACGCGAGATAGCCTTCGCTCGCGCCGGCGCTCGCTGCTTGCGTGGGGGGAGCACCGGCGTAGCCTGCGGCGGAGCGCTCGGCTTGCGCGCCGAAGTAGCCGCCGGGCTTCGCGGCTGCGACATCGGTGGTCGTGGTGCGTCGCGCCCACGGGTTGAGCAACAGCGGCGGATGATCGAGGAGCAGGCCGGGAAACCGCTTCGCTCCTCGACGATCGAGGATGTAGCGGTACTCGTCACCGAGCTCGCGCCCCGAGACGTAGTGCACCGCGTGGCCGCGATCGCCGCGGCGCGCGACGGGGCGCAGCGCTCCCACGGGAGGCGTATCGACGAGCGCGGGCACGAACGTGGAGCCGATGACGTGAACGCGCGTGCGCGCGCCTGCATCGAGCAGCGAGATCGTGAGCCCATCTCTCCGATCGATGGCCGCGATCGTCGGCGGCGTGTGCGAGATCTCGATGACCTCCTCCGAGGAGAACCCGGCGTTCGAGACGAGCTTCGCCGCGCTGATCACCGCGAACTGCATGTCGATGCCGGGACCGCGGACGTGGTAGTTGCCCGGTGCGAGGCCGCGGATCGCGATGCCAGCGGCGAGCGGCTCGAACGTGCATGCAGGATGAGCCACGGGGACGTCCCGCATCTCGACGACCGAGAGCATCGGCAACACTTCATCGGCCGTGCGTTGCGGAGATAGCGGCACGACGACATCGGTGTCGGGCAGCGTGTGAAGCGCGGTCGCGCGCAGGCCATCGACCACGGACCACGCTTGCGACGCGGCGCCTAGCGTCGCGGTGACGCGCGCGATCCCCGGCAACGCCCCGAGCTCGACACGCCCGCGCTCGTCGGTCGCGAGCTCCACGTTGAGCTGCAGGCGCGACCAGCGATGGACGAGGCCCACGGTGACGGGCCGCTTCGCGCGCGGCTCTCCCGTTTTCCCGAGGGCGGAGACGACCCAGCCCTCGGCGGTGTGCGCGAGGTACAGCGATTCGATCGCGGTGGTGCCATGGATCTCGGCCACGCTGAACGATCGCGAGTGCGAGACTTCTTGCTCGCGCTGCTCGCTGTGCACTTCGATCGTTCCGCGGATCGAGAGCTGCACGTTCGCGGTGTCATCGCCGACGGGGAACTCGAGCACGGACGCGTTGTCGTCGGTGAGCACGAGCGGCTGCGACTTCGTCGTCGAGACGCCGGCGCGATCGGTCAGCGTGACGTCCCACATCGGCCGCTTGATCAACGTCACCGACGCTGGCGCACCCGCGATGCCGACGCGCGAGCGCACGACCACGCGCGCCGTGCGACCCGCCGTGAGCGCCTCGCGATCGAGGAGCATCGAGCACCACAGATGCGGCGTCTCGCGCACGAGATCGATCTTCTGCACGCTCGCGATGTCGCCGGCGAGCAGCAGCATCGATACGCGCGAGGGGTTCGTCGAGAACGGCACCACGAAGCTGCCGGTCTTCGCGTCCGGAACGTACTCGCGCTCGCCGATGATCGCGCGCGCATCGGGACGCGCGATGCCCGCTTCGTCGACGATCGTGACGACGTGGCCCGCGGCACCGACGCGGCTCGTATAGCGCAGGCGGCCCTTGTGGACGACCGCACGGCTCGACATGCCGTTGCCGATGAGATCGATGACATACGTGCCGGCGCGCGCGCACATCGGGAGCTCGATGCGGCGGCGAACGCGGCGCACGGGCGGCTCGCTGAAGCGCAGGATCTGCTCGTGGCTCGCGGCGAGCCCGTCGAGATCGAGGTCCGTGTTGACCTCGCGATTCGTGTGCACGAAGTACGCGTGCGGATCGACGCGGAACACCTTCACGACGAGCTCGGGCACGTGCTTCACGTCGGCCTCGAGCACGATGCCTTCCGTCTCGCCGAACCGCGTCGGGTTGTGCGTGCACCACGCGAGATCCACGCGCTCGCGAAGCGCGGCGGCGCGCGCCGGCCCGAGCGTCAGCGTCGCGCGCTCCGTGTCGCGATCGCCGTACAGCAACCGCGCGCTCGCGATCTCGGCGTCGAGCCACGAGCGGTCGAAGTACATCGCGAACTTCTCGGCGTCGTCGACGCGCGCGTGGAGATAGTCGCGAACGAGTCCCTCGTCGTCGACCACGGGTGAGAGCCCGGTGACGGATTGAAAGTCCTGACCGATCGTCGCGATGAAGCGCTTCTCGAACAGCTTGTGCGGCAGATATCCCGCCGAGCGCGGCAACGCGAGGTAGCTGATGAACAGCTTCGGATCCGAGACGATGCCGAGGCGGCGCTCGGTATCGAGCAAGTGCCACAGTACGTGCACCTTGAGCGAGTTGATCGCATCGGGCAGCGCGCCGACGAAGCTCCACAGCTCGACGAGGTAGGCGTGGCGTGCGCTGCGATCCTGCTCGAGATCCACGAGCGCGCGCGGAGGCACCATGCGCTTGACGACCGCGCACACCCAGCCGAGGTGCGAGCGCAACTCCTCGCGATGCTCGGCGAGCTCGAGCAACTGAACGCGCGTGAGCTGGTTGTGGATCGCGAGCGCTCCGAACTGCGTGTCGCGTGTCGAGAGATCGCCGACGACAGCTGCGACGAGCGATCGATCGGGCGTGTGCTGCAACCGCTGCAGCATCGAGCGGCGCTGTGATGTCGAGAGATTGCGACCGATGATCTGATACAGACCCTCGTCGGTGACCTGCGACAGCGAGTCATCGTGATCGATCGCTTGCTGCAACAGCGATTCGGCGGAGTACGCACCGTCGGCGAGGCGGGTGGGGCGCTTCGGATCGATCTCTTCGACCTCGCGCTCGTGCCAGTGATTCACGCCGAAGTGGTCGCGGAGCTTGTCGGCGACCTTTGCGAAGTCCTTCTGTGATCGATACAACCACTGCCGCAGCTGCAGTCGGTAATACCGATTGTCCTGACCGTGATGCTTCGCCCAGTGCGCGATGATCTTGTCCGCCTCGGCGAGATCACCGCGATGTTGGGCGCGTAGGCAGCGGTAGTAGTCGTGGTCCTGACTGCCGGGCAACAATTGTCCGAGCGCTGCATCACGATCCTCGGAGAAGGCCAGCGCCTCGCGAAGTTCCAGTTCCATCGGCGAAGTATCTGTTAAGGTCGGCCCCATGTGGTCGCGCGCCCTGCTCGTCTTCGCGCTCGTCGCGGGAGTGGGTGCCGCCTACGTGGTCGACGCGAAGCCGAAGGGCGGCGAGACGTCGAGCAAGTCGAAGGCGAGCAAGTCGAAGAAGACGCCGTCGAAGAAGAAGACGCGGAAGGCGCAGGCCAAGAAGAAGAAGAAGACGGTCTCGCGCACACCGTCGAAGGCCACGCTCAAGAACGTGCAGAACATGCCGCACGGGTACGAGTGGCCGCCGTCGAAGCAGATGCTCGTGGCCGAGAAGGCCTGCCGCGAGACCCTCGACACGCTCGGTGTGAGTTTCAAGCCCGCGAAGTCCGAGGGCCGCATCGTCTCCGCGCTCACCGTGAATCCGGACGCCGACGGAAACATCGTGCTCGGCGGCATCAAGTACAAGAGCGCCTGGCGCAACCCGCCGTACAAGATGGATTGCCAGCTCGCCCTGGCGCTCGAAAACTTCGGCGGCGCGCTGTTCACCGCCGGTGTGCGCGAAGTGAAGTTCGGCAGCATCTTCCGCTGGACGAACGTGCGCGTGAACGGCGAGACCAAGCCGATCCTGTCGCGGCACGCGCTCGGCATCGCGATGGATATCGTGTCGTTCTCCGACGAGAACGGACGTGAAGCGAACGTGAAGAAGGACTATCCACTCGCGGATCCGCTGCTCCTCGCGGTCGAAGCCGCGGTGAAAGACAGCGGTCGCTTTCGCACGCTGCTCACTCCCAAGAACGATCCGGTCTCGCACAGCGACCACTTCCACATCGAGGTGGCGGTGGACTACACGGCGACGAAGTGACGCGCGCGGTCTGGTTCCTCCTCGCCATCGCCGCCTGCAGCGACGACAGCGGATTCGATCCCGACGCCGCGATCGTCGACGATACCTCCGGCAGCGACGCCTCCGAGTGCGCGCCGCCCTCGATCGATGCGCCGTGGCTCGGCGCGTTCCTCGGCGATGCGGTGTCACAGCTCGCGACGGGTCCGCGGTTCACCACCACGCAGCGCGCCGCGGCGCGAACGTACTTGAAGCAGCAGCTCGACGCGATGGGCTGGGCGTCCACGGACAGCGCGTTCGCCGGCGGCGCCAACGTGGTCGCGACCATCCCCGCCACGATGGGCGATCGAAACGAGATCATCCTCGGCGCGCACTTCGACACCGTGATGAACAGCCCCGGGGCGAACGACAACGCGAGCGGCACCGCGGTCGTGCTCGCGGTCGCGCGCTACCTGAAGGACATGCCGTGTCGCACGGCTCCCGTGACGATCGTGCTGTTCGATCTCGAGGAGACCGGGCTGTTCGGCAGCCGCGCGTTCGCGATGACTCGCCAACCCGCGAACGTTCGCGCGGTGCACACGATCGATCAGGTCTCGTACGACGCGGACAACGACTCCCGCTTCGAGCTCGAGGTCCCGACGACCGAGCTCGAGCTCGAGTGGCGCGCGGCCGCCACGCGGGTCGGCGCGAACGTCGTCGTCACGAACACGCAGGGGACCGATCACCAGGCGTTTCGCGAGCGCGGCTTCGCGGCGATCGGGCTCACCGAAGAGTACGTCGGCGGTGACACGTCGCCCGATCGTCACCTCCCGACGGACACGAATACGCCGGACAAGGTGAACATGCCGTACCTGACGCTCGCCGCGAAGCTGACCGCGCAGGTCATCCTGACCGAAGTCGCGCCGTAGCTGTCGCGGCGTCGTCGATCACTCGCGACGTCGTCGATCAGCGGCGTCGTCGACCGCGCTCGTGCCGCTATCGCTCAGATCGCCGCGAGCCACACGTCGTTGCGCGACTCGGCTCCACGCACGGCGACATAGCGCTTGCCATTCACGGTCGCGATGCCGAGCGGATAGCCCTCGAGCACGGTGCCGTTGATCGAGAACGTCTTGTCGCCGTGCCGCAGGAGCGCTTGGACATAGGTCCCGTTGAACGAAGTCACCGTGTCGCCGTGGATCACGTCGAACGACTCCCACGTCGCGTCCTTGAAGTGACCGTCGAGCGCGATCACGAACTCGCCATCGGGAACGATCACCGCCTCGCGCGCTTCCTCGTGATCGAACGCGAGGTCGACCCACGTCGTGGTCTTCGCTTGCACGAGCTTGGTGCCCGCCGGCCCGAGCAGCGTCAGCCGTTGCGCCTCGAACAGCTTGCGACCGAACGCCGTCGCCGTCGTGTCGAACGAGCTCGTGTCGAGCCGCGCGAGCTTGATGCCCTTCGCGCGCGTTGCATCGAGCCGCTCCGACAGCAGCGCGAACGACTGCGCGTTCTTGACCACGGGCGTGACCACGAGGTGCGCGGTCGGCTGCCACTGGTAGCCCCCACCGCACGCATCGGCGGTCTGCACGTGGGTGACGAGGATCGAAGCAGCGAGGACAGCAGCGAGGAGAATCGAGCGCATCGGGGAGCCTTTCGGTGGGTTCCCTCCCAGAACGGTGCTGGCGATCGACCGGCGCATGATTTCTCGCGCCTATCTCCTAGGTGCCCCGTTTCCTTAGGGATGCGACACCGACGCCAACAGCCGTTCGACGCTCAGCTCGACCCGACTGCGGACGAGATCGAACATCTCGTCCAGCTCCTCGCTCGGGGCACCGATCGCGGCGGCCACGTGCTCGCGCGTCGCGCCGAACACCGCCTCGCGCGCCGCGGCCAACCAGCGCACCACCGTCGCGCGATGCACGCCGTACATCGTCGCGAGTTGCTCGAGCGTCACGCCGCCCAGAAAGTGCAGCCGCAACAAGTTGCGATCGCGTCGCGATGCCGACGCCACCGCGCGCGCAAATCCGTCGACGAACGCCGCGCGATACTGCGCCTTGATCAGCGACAGCTCGAGGTCTCCGGGCGACGCGATCTCCCTCGCGGGCAACTCGGCCTCGCGCTCCTCGAGGCGAATGCGATCGATCGCCATCCGGCTCGCCGACACCTGCACCAAGCCGCGCAATCGCCCGCGACCCGCGTACTCCAAGATCCGCGGCGGCTTCTCGCCATCCGCGAGCAACAGCTTGTCGCGCACGCCGCTCTTCACGTCTTCCACCGTCGCTGCCGTCAGCTTCATCCCCGCCAACGCGACCTTCACGACCTCCAAGTACGCTCGATCGAACGCCGCGATCGCCGCCGCATCTCCTCGCGCACACGCGATCGCCAGGTGCACCTCCGCCACATTCGCCACGCTGATCGCGGGCGGCTCCTCGCCGGCCAACTTCGCCTCGAACGCGCGCTTCACCTCGCTCGCATCCACCACGACGCCGGGCCACTGCCGCGCCGCCTCTGCCACCACCTCGTCGAGAGTGCTCTCGGGCGTGCTCACCACCGCGATGTTACCCTGAGGTTCGCGTGACGTGCCTCGACGACGACATGGTGCTCGGGCTGGTGGAAGGCCGGCTCGCGCCACCCGTGCTCGCCACCGTCGACGAGCACCTCGACACCTGCGCCTCCTGCCGCGACGTCGTCACGCAATTCGCGCGCTCCCTCTCGCCATCGCGTCCGCTCGAGCGCGGCGAGACCGTCGGCCGCTACGTCATCGGTGACCTCGTCGGCGCCGGCGCGATGGGCCGCGTCTACTCCGCCTGGGAGCCCGAGCTCGATCGTCGCGTGGCGCTCAAGCTCCTCGCCACCTCCGACACCACCGCACGCGAGCGCGTGATCCGCGAGGCCAAAGCGATGGCCAAGCTCGATCACCCGAACGTCGTCGGCGTCCACGAGGTCGGCACCGCCGACGACGCGATCTACGTCGCGATGGAGCTCGTCGACGGCGACACCCTGCGCGCCTACGCCACCACCCCGCACCCGTGGCGCGAGACCACCGCGCTCCTCGTGGACATCGCGCGCGGCCTCGCCGCCGTCCACGCCGCCGGTGTGATCCACCGCGACGTCAAACCCGACAACATCGTCATCGGCCGCGATCATCGCGCCCGCATCGCCGACTTCGGCCTCGCTCGCACGGGCCCGTCCACGTCCCCATCGTCCGCACCGACGCTCGCCATCGGTTCGATCGACGCACCCCAGCTCGGTACCACTCTCGCCGGCACGCCCGCCTACATGGCGCCCGAAGTCGCCGCCGGCTCCTCGGCCACCGCCGCGAGCGACCAGTTCAGCTTCGGCGTCACCGCCTACGAAGCACTCTCGGGCTCGCGCCCGTTCACCTTCGCGCAACTGCGCACCGCCTACGCATCGCAGTCGGTCGCGCCGGTTCGCGATGTCCCCTCGTGGCTCGACGCCGCGATTCGCCGCTGTTTGTCGATCGATCCGGCGGCCCGCTTCGCGTCGCTCGTTGATTTCGCCGATATCGTGTCGCGCGGCCTCCAGCCACGCCACGGACATCGCTTGCTGCTCGGCGGCATCGCAGCCGCCGCGGTCATCGCGAGCGGCGCCACCTTCCTCGCGCTGCACCAACCCGCCTCAACCCCCTCGTGCTCGTCCGGCTCCACCGAGATCGCGGGAGTCTGGAACGCCACCACGCGCGCTCGCCTCGCCGCGATCGGCGCACCCTCGCTGCGCGCGCTCGATCAGTGGACTACCGCGTGGGCATCGGAGAAGGACACCACGTGTCGCGCGTCCGAGTACGAGCCGCCGGCGATGACCGCGGCGCGGAATCGCTGCCTCGATCGACGGCGCGACGAAGCTGCTGCGCTGATCGCGGCGCTCTCTCGCACACCGGGCGCATCGTCGTCGCCCGCATCGTCGTCGCCCGCATCGTCGTCGCCCGCATCGTCGTCGCCCGCATCGTCGTCGCCCGCATCGTCGTCGCCCGCATCCTCGCCGAGCGCCGACTCGCCCCCGGTTGCCCACGCCGCATCCGTGGTCGATGCCCTCGCGTCGTTGCCGGCACCCGATGACTGCCGCCTCGCGGCCACCGATCCAGCGGATCCCATCCCGCTCGATCCCTCGCGTGCTTCGATCGTGACCACCGTCCAGCGCGACCTAGCGTCGCTGCGCGCCACCCTCGCGCTCGGCGATGCGCGCCCGATCCTCGACGCGTCCGCGAGGCTCGTCGGTACCGCGCGCGCCTCGCAACACGCACCCACGCTCGCCGAAGCCGAGCTGCTTCGCGCCGATGTCCTCCGTGCCACGAGCCAGCTCGACGCGGCGGTCGACGCAGTCCGCTCGGCGGCGGCCAACGCGGAGCGCGGGCACGCCGACCAGCTCGCCGCGCGGATCTGGCTCGCGCGCGTGGCCATCGCCGGTGATCGTCGCGACCTCGCGAGCGCGGATGACCTGATCGCGATCGCCTCGGGCGCGATCGATCGCGCGGGCGCGCCACCTCGTCTCGTCGCGTCGCTGTTCAAGCTGCGCGGGCTCGTCGCGTACAACCGCGGACAGCTCGACGACGCGCGAACGCTTCTCACGAAGGCGTCCGACCTTCTTCGTCCGCTCGCATCGAGCGGCGCGTCTGCATCGAACGGTGCATCGACGTCGAACCGCGCACCTGGCTCGAACGGTGCGTCGGCCTCGGACGGTGCGTCGACGTCGAGCGGTGCGCCGGCATCGAACGACGCGCCGGCATCGAACGATGCGCCGGGCCCGAATGGCGCGTCGGCATCGAGCGGCACGGCAGACCTCGCGTCGATCGTCGAGCTCGTCGCGGTCGAGTCAGCCCTCGGCTCCGTCGAGCGTGCGGCCGGCAACCTCGATTCGGCAGAGAAGTGGCACGAGCGCGCGTTCGCCGCGGATCGTGCGCTGCGCGGCGACATGCACCCCGACATCGCGCGCGATCTGCACAACCTCGCCGGCGTCGCGCGTCTCCGCGGAGATCTCACACTCGCCTTCGGTCGCTATGCCGAGGCGCTCGATATCGAGATCGCCACGCGCGGCGAACGGAGCGTCGAGGCCGGGCTCACTCACAACTCCCTCGGCCTGGTCGCCCTCGAGCTCGCGCAGAATGCGCTCTATCCGGAGACTCCAGGCGCGCGGCCGTTCGGTGATCCTCGCGAGGCAGGACGGGAACAGCTCGCCGAGGCGCGCGCGAACTTCACGCTCGCGCGAGACATCTTTGTCGCAGCGAACCACGGCGATCGCGCGTTCGCCGAGCACAACCTCGGTCTCGTCGATGCCCTGGCCGGCGATCATCGCGCCGCGATCGCGCACTTCGACGCCGCGGCGGCGATCTATGCGACGACGATCGGCACATCGGCCGATGCCGCGAAGCGCCTCGTCGATGATCGTGCTGCGTCCGAACGCGCACTGCGGTCGCCGAATCCGCGCCCCGGGATGTTCGATGCGATCGATCGGCCGAGCAACGCGGCGCCGACCGCAACGACCCCGACGACCCCGACGACCGCAGCGAACCCGACGAACCCGACGATTGCAGCGAACCCGACGCCGACCAACTCGATGAACACGGCGACGGCCCACACGCCGACCCGTGGCGTCGAACCAACGCCCAAACGAGATCCCGAGGCGACCGAACCGCCGAAGGGCGACCCGAAGGCGACCGAACCTTCGAAGGGCGTCGCGAAGCCGACCCAACCGCCGAAGGGCGACGCGAAGGCGACCGAACCTTCGAAGGGCGTCGCGAAGCCGACCCAACCGCCGAAGCGCGACATCGGTGTGTATGGTTCGACGCAGTCGTGGTAGCCCGGTCAATCGCGAACACGGTGCCTCGTCGTGCGTGATTTCCGTCGACGACATTCTCGAGATGCCGAAGCGCGACGTTGGCGTCTATGGCCTGACTCAGTCCATAACCCTCCGCCATCTGACCGGCCCAAAGCGTCACGAATGGGTCCCCAGAGGGACCCCTCGTGATTGCGACGCGAGGTTTCAAGTCGCGTTGGTTTCGAGCTCGGCTAACCGACGCGCGGTCGCGACCGTCACCAACGAGACACCTCGAGGAACGAGGATGCGAGCAAGCCAAGTGCCCGTATTTCGAGCACCGAGTTTGCGTGCGCCGGTCGGTCGGGATCCCCGTTGAGGGATCATGGACCGACGAAACTTCCTCGCTGCTGGATTGGGTTCCCTGTTCCTGGCCGCGTGCCCGCGTGGTAGCGCGAGTGCACCACGCGATGCGCTCGCGCCGACCGTGGCTGCCGACGATGGCGACGCGCTGCCACCGATGCCCGAGACGTGTGCCGTGATCGCGACCGCCGAGAACATCGAAGGTCCGTTCTACAAGCGCGGCGCACCGAGTCGCAGCGTGTTGGTCACGCCCGAGGACGATGGCGAGCGGCTCGTGATCGGCGGCACCGTGAGCTCGACGCACTGCGAGCGGTTGAGCAAGGCGGTGATCGATGTCTGGCAGGCCAACGCGAAGGGCGACTACGACCTGGACGGCTTTCGCTTTCGCGGTCGGATGACGAGCGACGCGAAGGGCCGCTGGCAGGTGAGTACGATCGTGCCGGGGCGGTATCTCAATGGCCGGCGCTATCGGCCCGCGCACGTGCACGTGAAGGTCAGCGCGCCCGGGTTCGAGACGCTGACGACGCAGCTGTACTTCGACGGAGATCCGTATAACGAGGGCGATCCGTTCATCGACGAGTCGCTGATCATGACGACGAGCGTCGAGAACAAGGTCCGCCGCGCGATGTTCGATTTCGTGCTCGCTGCATAGGCAGCATCGACGAGCGGTCGATCGCCGAGTAGTATTGGTCGGCTTGGGTAAGAAAGTCGATGATAGCGCCGCGGTTCGCCGGAGCGTCCGCGATCGCGGGCTGCGGGCGACGCCGTCGCGCCTGGCCGTACTCGAGCTGCTGCGCGCGAGCGATGCGCCGGTGTCGCACGGCGATGTGGCCGATAGCCTCGCTTCGCATGGATGGGATCGCGCGACGATCTATCGCAACTTGGTCGACCTGAGCGAGGCCGGGTTGGCGCGACGCACCGATGTCGGCGATCACGTGTGGCGCTTCGAGGCGGTGACCGACGAGCACGATGGAACGCACCCGCACTTCGTGTGCACCGAGTGCGGCACCGTCGAGTGCTTGCCCGAGATCGAGCTCGCTGTTCGTCGTGCGCGGGCGCCGCGAGCGGTGCGCGCGCGGCAAGTGGAGGTCCACGTGCGTGGCCTCTGCGACGCGTGCATCTAGATCCGGACGCGAACGCAGGTCGTGTACCAGGTCGCGCCGAGTCGCTCGTCGCGCTGGACGAGATAGATGTCGACGTCGGTCGTCTCGCGAATGTCGACGGGCGCGCGCCACTCGGTGTCGATCGGTTGCACGTTGCCGAACGCGTCGCGCGGTCCACCCGTGGCCGCATTCGAGAAGCTGCCCGCGCTCGCGAGCCATTGGTACGTGAGGCTCTCGACGAACATCGCGCCGCGGCCGTCGAGCGTCGGCGTCAGGTAGGGCTCGCGTGCGTCCTCGGTCTCGACGGGCGAGATGTTCACGCGTTGCCCGCGGGACACTTCGAGCGGTGAAGTTTGATCTACGCAGCGCCCGATCTGCAGCGGCCGCGAATCGCCGTTGTCGTCGACCTCGGCCTCGAGACGGCGCAGCGTGGGGTTCACGTTCGGCGTGCGCGCGACGGGGATCTTCGGCGCGACGCGCACGTGCTTGGACGCGTATTGATCGAGCGCGGGATCCGCGGTCTCGCCGCCGAACCGCAACACGACGTTGTAGTCGAGGCCGCTCAGGCCCGAGAACGCATCGTTCTCGAGGAGCCGGAGGAGGACACCCAGGAGGTTGCCGTCGGGCGCGATCGTCGCGCACAGCTCGGGTGCAGGCGATGTGGTGTCCGGATCATCGATGATGCCGGTCGCGATCTGCGCGCTCGGATTGCCGCAGCGATCGCCGCCCGCATCGGTGCAGATGCGCAGCTCGTAGCGCACGCGCCGCTGCATCTCGGGATCCACGACGAGCGCGCACACGCGTGTGGGCTGCAATTGCATCAGCAGCTCCGTCGGCGCGGGCGGATTCGCCGGATCGAGGACCACGAGCTGCTCCGGTGGCTCCGCGGTCATCGCGAGCGGCCGCATGTCGGCGACGATCGTCGGATCGTCGAACGACGTGCACCCCGCGACTGTGATCGCGAGGAGCACGGCACGTGTCATGGAACCACTGTGATGCACGTTTCGATGGGCGTCACGCCGAAACGTTCGTCGCGCTGGATCATCCACAGCGACACGTCGAGGTCACGCCCGGTGATCGGCGCGGTCCAGTCACTGCCGAGGAGCGACTGATTGCCGAGGAGGTCGCGCCCGCCGCCGGTCGTCTCGTCGGACCAGCTGCCGTAGGTGGCGAGCCACTGGTAGGAGACAGTCTCCTCGATGACGATCGTGCTGCCGTCGAGGCCAGGCACCGCGTAGTTCTCGCGCGTCTCGTTCGCTTCGTTGGGGAACAACGTCACGGCATCACCGGGCCTGACCGTTGCCTTCGACGCCTGGTAGTCGGGATCGCTGCAGCGAATGCTCTGGCCACCCGCGCTCGCGAAGCCCGGGACGGCGCCGAGCCCGTTGATCGCGGTCTCGATGCCCGAGATGTTCGGGTTCGTATTCGGCGCGCGCTCGATCGGAATCCGGGGCGCGATGCGCAGCTTCTTCGCCGCGTAGATATCGTTCTCGCGCGGATCCATCGAGCGGCCGATGCGCAGCTCGATCATCAGATCGACACCGCCGAGCGCGTTCACGGGGTTCTCGCGGATCTCGCGGAGCAGCATCGCGACGATGGTCTGTCCGGTCTGCGAGTCGGTCGGCAGGATCTTCGCGAACGGACGCTGGAAGCTCGTCGAGGTGTCGGGATCGTCGATCTCGCCGGCGCCGAACTCGATGTGCGGCAGGGTCCGATCGCAGCGGCCCTCCTCGTCGGGCAGACACAGCGTCATGCTCCACACGAGGCGACTGTCGGGACCGCCCGGATCGGCGACCCACGCCGTCACGTCGGTCTCCTTCAGCTGCGCGAGCAGATCGGCGACCTGCGGCTCCTCGGTGAGATCCACGTCGAGCACCTGGTCCGCCTTCGTCGGCGTCGAGTCCCCGACATCGGTACGCATCGCGAGGACGCGCAGGTCGAGCACGATCGACGGCTCCTCGAACGTTCCACACGCGCCGGCGAACAACGCCAGCATGGCGAGCGCGCGCATCACCACGTCCCCCGGAGGCCGAGCGTCGGCAGGATCGGGAAGCCCGTCACCGGTGCGGATTCGCGATAGCGATAGTCGTACTGCGTGGCTTCGACGTTCGTCGCATTCGTCACGTTGATGATGTCGATGTACAGGCCGAGGCTCCACGTGTCGTACAGCCACATCTTCTCGGCGCGCACGTCGAGCTGGGTGAACAGCGGCGTGCGGACCGAGCGCAGCGCGCCGCGCACCGGATCGTAGCCACCGTCGTCGGCGTCGTAGGTCGCGCCGATGATCGGCGTGTCGGGGCGTCCGCTCGCGAGCTGGAATCGCGCGCCGAGCTCCCAGTTGCGCCCGGGCTTCCAGCTCGCCACCGCGTTGAGCACGTGCGGCTGATCGAAGCCCGTCTTGATCCACTCGCTGTCGGGGTGCTGCTTCTGATGCGCGTTGGAGAACGTGTACGACAGCCAGCCGAACGCGTGCTCGCTGATCTCGCGCTTGATCAGGATCTCGAAGCCGAACGAATCGCGACGCCCCTCGTTGAGGAAGTTCACCGCGGAGAACGTGCCGTCGTCGTTCATCACGATGTCCTGGCTGAACACCACGAGGTTGCGACGGCGCACGTAATAGATCTCGCTGTCGACGCTCCACAGGCGATCGGGTTTCCACTCGTAGCCGACGCCCATGTGCGTCGCGTGCTCGATGCCGACGTCGGGGTTACCGAATCGCTTGTCGAGCGCCTCGGGCTGCGGCGGCTGGCTGAACTCGCCGACGTACGCCTTGAGCGTGAGCTCCTTGTCGTACGCCCAGCGCGCGACCATGCGCGGATCGATCGACGCGCGCTGCGCACCGTCGAGGATGTACGTGTCGAGGCGCAGGCTCGGGATCAGCTTCAAGCGCTTGTTCACGTCGATTCCGACGTCCGCATACGCGCCGATGCCGAGCGTGGAGGCACCGCGAAACAAGCGCGACGGCGGGATGTCCACGCCCTGCGCGTTGATCAGGTTGTCGTTGACCGGGATCAACGCGTCGTACTTCGTGACGCGCGACAGGATGTCGAGGCCCGTATCCAGCGCTACCTTCGGATGCGGGCGTCCGGAGATACGCGCCCGATACGACAGCGAGCTGTTCACGATGCTCACCGACGTGAACGGCCCGGCGGCCTCTGCTTGCGCGCCCGTGAACGTGATCGTGTCGCGTCCCCACGCGGGCGACAGCGACAGCTTCATGTCGCCGCCGAGGGAGCGTTCGTAGCCGCCGATGACGCGGAAGAACTTGATCGCCGTCGACAGATCCGTCGACACCGCCGAATCGGGATCCTGATCGACGACGCGCAGCGTGTCCGACGAGCCGATCGCGAACAAACTCGCGCGACCTTCTTCGTGCAAGTTGTAATCGAACCGCGTCGCGAAGTCGTAGTAGACGGGCGTCACGATGCGCTGACCACCCGCGGGCGGATCCGGCAGCACGAAGCCGAGGAACGCGTCGATGTACGAGCGGCGCCCGGCGAACGCGAACGACAGGTTCTTCGTCAGCGGCGCGCGCACGTACCCGCCTGCGTCGATGAAGTCGACCTTCGCGGAGCCGTGCACGCCGTCGGACTTCGTCGGGCGCAGCTCGAGCGCCACCGCGCCGCCGTGCTTGCGACCGAACCGCGCGGGGAAGCCGCCCGGATAGAGATCCAGCGACTCGAGCATCTCGACGTTGAAGATCGAGGGACCACCGAGGAAGTGAAACAGCGACGGCACCTCGTGCCCGTTGACGAAGATGCCGGTGTCGTCGGGATTGCTACCGCGAACCAAGAGCAGGCCGAGGCCGAACGGCGCGCGCTGCATGCCGGGCATCGTCTGGATCACGCGGATCGGATCGCCGAACGTGCCGGGGATGCTCGTCAGCTGTTGGCGCTGCAGCGTGCGGCGCGTGACCTCGAGGACCTCGCGCTCGCCCTCGACGACGGTCTCGTACGGATTGCCGCCTTTGGGCCGCATCCACAGGCGGACTTCGATCTTCTCGCGCTTCTGCAGCGTGACCTCGCGGAGCAACCGCTCGGACTTGTCCTCGACGGCGAGGATTCGATATTTGCCCTCGGTGACGCCGTGGAAATAGAACGTGCCGTCCTCGCCGGTCACCGCATCGAGGCCGAGCTCGACGATCGACACGATCACGCCAGGCATCTTTCGTCGCGTGCCGCGCTCGACGACCACGCCTTCGATCGTCACGGGCAGCTTGTCGTTGCCCGCGTGATTGGGCGGGCCGGTGTTCACCTGCGGGTTATTGCCGATCGGCGGGATCGGAAGCGGATCGGGCTCCTGCGTCTCCTCGATGACGAAGTGGATCACCGTCTCGACGGTGATCGCCGCGGGCTTGCCATCGATCTCCGCCGGATCGAACACGTACTGCATCGCCGCCGCGATCGCGGCTTCGTCGAAGCCATCGCCGACCTTCTGCGGGACATCGACGCCGAGGACAACACCCGTCGCGTCGATGCGAATGCGCACCTTCACGTCCGCGGTCTTGCCGGCCTTCAGCGCGGCGGGCGGATACTCGGGAGCCACCGCTTGCAGCAGCTTCGGTTGCTTCGTCACCACGCCCGTCGGTGTCGGCGGCGCTTGCGGATCCGGGGGCCGCGCGTCCTGCGCGACTGCGAGCGGCGCGCAGATCGCGATCACGCACAACGCGATCGCCACATACCGCCCGAGCATGCCCGCGAGCGTAGCCCGACCCACCGAGGCGGATCACTCGCGCCGGACGGGATCCGTGCGGTGTCACCGAATGTGAAGCGAGGCAACCCGCTAGCTTTGTGACTTGTCGCGCAGGTGAGCGAGCAGCTTGTCGAACATGCCGCGCATCGCGTTCTCGAGGGCTTCCTTGCGCAGGTTCGGCAGGTACTTCGCGTTGAACGTTTTCTTCGGCACCTGGACCTTGGCGCCGCCCGACAGGAACGAAAGCATCTTGCCGTTGTCGTCGGAGATCGCGAGCCGGAGCTGCGCTTCGATCTCGACGTAGACGCCGGACTGCACGACATCGAGCTTGGTCACGGACAGATCGAGGTGGCGCGGGTCGAGCCCCCAGCGCTCGGCGTCCGAGGCCGTCATCGTGACCATCGGGTTCGACGTGAACGATTTGGCGAGCGTCTCTTTGAGGATGTCGCCATGCATCTTGCGCGTCGGCTTGTCAGCCTTGCCGGGCGAGTCATCGGCGGCCGAGTTGATCTTCACGTAGAGGTCGGGATGGTTCTCGACCGCGTGCGCCTGCCGACCGAAGCCTGCAGTGCCGCCGGCCTTGCTCGTGCGCGCTTGCGCCTTCTCGGCGACGCGCTCCGCTTTGGGCCACGGATCCGGAAGCTTGTTGGTCTTCGCGACCGCGAGCGCCGCGTCTCGAGCGTGCTTCTGCACCTTCTCGTCCGGGTCTTCATCGGCCGCGGTCTTGAGCGCGGGCAACGCGGCCTTGTGTCCGAGCTTGCCGAGCGCGGCCGCTGCGATCGCGCGAACTTGCGCGTTGGGATCGTGGAGCGCGCCGACGAGCGGCTTGAGCGCTGCCTTCTCTTCGAGTCGTCCGAGCGCCGCGACGGCCGCGATCCGGGTCTTCTCCGAGCTCGACGACAGCGACTTGGTCAGCTCTGCGACGCGGCCGGAATCTGCCCATGCAGGCGATGAGGCCATCACCGCGCAGAGGAAGATCTGTAACAGCCGGTGCCCTCCGCGCATGACCTGGACCGATTAGGCTCCTCGCCTCCTAGCGAGTCAATGTTTTCTGTCCGGGCATTGCTCGACGGTGGCAACGCCCGTGTATCTTGAATGCACCGTGGCAATTTCTGACGAACAGTTTCGTCTTGGAGTGCTCGCCGGCGGTGTAGCGCTGGTCGTAGGCATCAGTGTTGTCAGGTTTTGCGGGAGCGTTTCGATTCCCGAAAAGCCCGCACCGACCTACGCGACGGGAACACAAACCCAAGCGTTGTCGAAGTCCGAGGCCTCTCCCGCGGTCTATCTCGAGTATCTACAGAAGGACGCCGCTGCCGCCGGTGTGCGCACGCCATCGATCGAAGACATGGGGCGCAAGCTCGCGTATCGCGTCGATGAAGCGCGGCACGTGTTGGAGGTAGGACAACCTGCGATCGAGCTCGCGGGCGTTGCGCTCGAGCTGTTTCATGAAGGCAACGCGTTGGTCCTCGAGATCCGCAACACGACGGAGTCGGATCTCGCCTATTCGGTGATCACACAACCGACGCCGAACATCAGCGAGTGCAACTCCGCAACTCCGCTCTCGTTCAACGCGATCGTCGTCGGCAAAGGCAAGACCGAGCGCCGCGTCGAGTGCGTGTGGCGCGAGGACATGGCGCTCGCGATCACGCGCGTCGAGTCGCTCGAAGTTTCAACGATCTCCGCATGGATGCTCGGCCTCGTCCCGCCGGCCGCGATCGGTCTCGACCAGCGCACGTCACGAGGTCATCGCGGGGTCGTCGCGAACGAGACTTGTGCCTCCGTGGTCTCGCAAGCCGTCCGAAGTGGTCTAGAAAAGGGACAAATCGGCTGGCGGGATCTCATTGACTTCTATGCCCGCCACCGGTGTCCAACCTACCGTTTTCCGCTGACTTATCGAGCGTTTAAGTCGGATGGCGAGCGAGAGATCCCGGTCGTCGAAAATGGTCGGTGACGAGTTTTCGCGGCGTTAGACTTGCGGACACCTCTCCCCTTGTTTAGGCTCGTTCTAGTTACGCGGAGTTACGGGTGACCAAGTCCGAGCTCATCGAGAAAATCTCCGAGACATTGAAGCTGCCGGCTGGTAAGGCGGAGGCGATCGTCAACACCATCTTTGACTCGATGGTGAAGGCACTGGAACGCGGCGAAGGTATCGAGATCCGCGGCTTTGGTAGCTTCACCGTTCGCAAGTACAAGGCCTATGAAGGTCGCAACCCGCGCACCGGCGAGACAGTTCATGTCGCCGAGAAGCGGCTGCCTTTCTTCAAGGTCGGCAAAGACTTGCGAGAACGAGTGAATGCTGGTCTGGGTACTCCGCTCCCCGCGGACAAGCCCGATGAAGCTGACGACACCGATCCGAACGAGCCGGATTACGACGACGACGACGAGTAGTCGTCATCGTTCTGCTTCGATCCTCGGCTAAGTTGCACGAACGCGATCGCGACCTTCGTCGCTAACTCGCGTGAACGCGATTGCGACCTTCGTCGAGCGCCGTGACGCCTAACCGTGTGTTGTCACGAGACCCGAATCTCCGTCGACGGTGACGAGCATTCCGTCGTCGAGCACGGTCCAGCAATCCTTGCAGCCCACGACACAGGGGATCCCGAGCTCTCGCGCCATCGCGGCGCCGTGATCGAGGAACCCACCGGTCTCGCTCACGATCGCGGCGCATCCGATCACCATCACGGCCAACGCGGGCGTGATCGCGCGCGCGACCACGACGTCACCGCGACCAACTGTCACGCTCGACGCGAGCGAGGCAAATCGCACCACGCGTCCCTGCACCCGTCCGCCGCTGCCGATTCCCCGTAGCGCGTGATCACCTCTCGCCTGCGCGACGAGCGCGCTCGGTGGACCGTAGGACGGCTCGCGAGTTCGCGGCGGCTCCGATCGCGGCGGGGCCGTCACGCGCGCCGAGTCATCCGACCGGACGTGATCCTCGCCGCCAACTACGAGCGGCATCTCCCATCGCGTCGCTCGTGCCGCCGCCGCCCTCGCCGCCGCGGCGCGCCGGCGGGCATCGTCGACCGTGATGTTGTCGGCGAGCGTCGCGAGCGGCAGCCAGAACACGTCGTTGTCGTCGAGGCCGAGCTGCTTCCCGCGCGCGAGGAGCGCGCGACGCACCATCCATTGCGCGCGCGCGAACCAGTAGTCATCGCGCTCGCCCAAGTCCGCGCCATCGACATCCGGCGTGGCCGAGGTGCCGGCCGTCGCGCCGGTCGCGCTCTCGCGTCGTGTCTTCGCGATGACCGCGTCCGCGTCGTCGTCGGTGATCGGCCGGAAGATGCCGGAGGCCTGCTGCCTGGGCTGTTTCGCGATCTCCTTCGCGCGCGCGAGCGCATCGCGCAACAGCTCCGGTCGCTCGGCGTAGGTGGGAACGAGCACGTCCCACGATGGCGAGAGGACGCCCAGACGAGCGATCACGTCGGCCTCGTCTCGCTCCCCACGTGCGACCCCGAGCAGCAGCGCCTCGACCGACGACCGTCGAGGCCCCGCCGATCGCGAGGCCATCGAACGCAGTGACGACGACGGACTCGACGATGCCGCGCTCGATGCCGCGCTCGACGATGCCGCGCTCGATGCCGCGCTCGACGATGCCGCGCTCGATGCCGCGCTCGACGATGCCGGGCTCGACGATGCCGCGCTCGACGATGGCGAGCGCGGCGAGCGAAGCGATGCGACGAGCGGAGACAATTCGTTCGACCAGATCGCGTAGAACTTCACGTACCGATCGATCGCATCACCGACCGACAACGCGCTCGTGTTCGTTCCCGTGCGCGCGTCGCCCGCGATCGCGGTGGCGCTCTCGAGATCCCCGACGAGCGCGGCCAAGCGAGACTCGATATCTCCGAGCTTTTCGACCGGCGGCGCGGTGACCGCCACGCGCGGCGCCGAGTACAAATAGCCAGCGCATACGCGGAGCGAGTAGGGCGCCACGTTCGCTTGGTCCACGCGCTCGACCAGCTCGGACTGCGCGGTCGACAGCGGGTCCGGGTTATGCGCGATATCCCACGTCCATCGCCGCCCATCGGCCACGAGGAGCGAGGTCACCGTCGGCGGCGCGATGCTGCGCTGCGGTCGGCGCGGTGGATGCACGATCGGTCGCGCTTGCACGACGTAGTCGCCGACGAGCTCGACGTCGGCGCCGGCGCCGGCGGCGAGCGCTGCTTCGGCGCGCAGCGCGAGGACCACGGACGGGTCGGGCGATTCTCGGCGCAGCCGCAGGATCGACGTGTCGCGCTGTACGAGGACCTCGTTGACGGCGGGCGCCGCGGGCCGTCGCGTGTAGATGGTGACCGGCTCGCCTTCGACGAACGCCTGTACGATCACGCCGATCGAGATCGGTGCTCCGCGCCGACGAGCGTACGTGACCGCGAGCGGGGTGAGCGCGCTGACCCAGACGCCGCGGATCGCGTGCCACAGGTCCTCGCGCCGGACCGCGGTGCGCGACGAGAACACGCCAGCGGCGGCACCGACGTTGCGATCCTCGATCGTCGCCGACGAGCGAACCGCGAAGCCGGCGGGGGCGGGCAGGGCATCCGCCCGCGCGTCGATGTCGCGCGAGACCTCGTCGGGCAACGCGACGGTCGCGAACCGATCGAGCACCTGCGCCATCACGTGGCCGATCGTTTCGGGATCGTCGAGGACGATATCGCCGGCGACATGCCGGAACGCGTGGTCGTCGATGACAAAGCCCGGCGGTACGGGCAAGCCGCCCGCGAGGAGTCGCGCGAGCCCGAGCGCTTTACCGCCGCAGTGCGCGTCAGCTCGGGCGAGGTCGTGCACCCACATAGCAAGGTTGTACCGCGTCGCGTAAGATCGTTGCGTGCGGCTCGTCGCGATGATCGTCGGACTTCTCGTCGCGACGGGCGTGTCACACGCGGACGACAGCAAGCTCGGCAAGGACCAGACCGCGGTCCAGGCGAAGGCGAGCATCCGCGGCAAGAACAAGCTGTGCTGCGGCTATCCGCTCGTCGACGATTCGCAGTGGGCGCTGCGGTTCTATTGGCTCGCCCTCGAGTCGGACTACCAGGATCGCGAGAACACGAGCGTTCCCAAGAGCGGGCGCGGTGCGGCGGTGCCGCTCAACACGTGGGTCGAGCTGTACACGCAGGAAGGTTACTACTTCGGTCGCGTGCCCGAGCGGTTCGCCTGGGCGCTGCGCCTCGAGGGCTCGGGCCTGATGATGGACGGCCGCGTCGTGAACTACAAAGGCGCGTGCAAGTTCGGCTACGGCACGTGCTTCGAGCAGCTCGATATCGCCGAGCATCCGTTCGGCCGCGGCGCGGGGACGCGGCCGCTGATCCCGTTCAAGTCGGTCGCGGTGGATCCGCGCGTGATCCCGATCGGCGAGCCGCTGTACATCCCGGAGTTCGATGGTCTCCAGCTGCCGGATGGATCGATCCACGATGGCTGCGTTCGCGCGGACGACACCGGCGGCGGCATCAAGAAGCGCAAGATGGACTTCTTCGTCGTCACCTACGGCAACTTTCGCTTCCTGCTCGATCAGCTGCTGAACCTGACGTGGATCACGCCGCACCTCGAAGCCCCGCGGTGCGAGTACATGCGCGACCTGTGATATAGCGACGCGTGCTCGACGGACTGTTCGTGACCCCCGCGGTCACCGCGATCAACGAGGCACTCGCGTCGGCGCACGCGACCGAGGGCCCGCTCGTCGTCGTCGGAAACGCGAAGCTCGCGACCGCGCTCGGCGAGAAGCGCGAGGTCATCGTCGTCGGCTTGTCGGAGCGCGCGGCAAAGAAGCTGACGAACGCGCTACCGGATACCGGCACCATCGCGGGTCGTTCGTGCGCCGCGGTGATCGGCACCGATGTCGTCGACGACGATGCGTGGGAGACCACGCTGCGCGCGTGGACGCGCTGCGTGCGTGACGGCGGCGCGATCGTCTTCGTCGACAAAGGTCACGCCGAGGAGGCGTCGCGGCGCGCGTTGTGCGCGGGACTCTCGGAGATCGAGCAGCGCCACGCAGGGCGCACCGTCGTGACGAGCGGCCTCGTCACGCATCTCGATCGCTAGCGTAGCCAATCGCGATCGCGACGAGCGCTCGACTCGAACGATTCGCTAGACCGGAGGACGATCGTCCTCGGGTCCTTTGTCCTTCTTGGGCGCGCGGAAGATCAGATCCATCTGCGGGCCTTTGGTGCCCTTGCTGTGATCGCCGCGATCGTTGGGCTTCACGCCCGGCGGAACGACCCACGGAATGTCCGCGTTCGGGTAACCCTTCGCCGCTTCGTACATGTAGCGCGACCACAGCGGCACCACCGTCATGTATGCGGCGTCGGACTTGCCGAGCGCGCGCTCCTTCTTGTCATCACCCATCCACGTCAGCGTGGTGAACTTCGACGTGTACGCGATGAACAGCGTGTCGTGGGTGTCGCTCGACGTGCCGGTCTTGCCGGCTGCCTTGATCTGCGTCGCGCGCAGGACGTTCGCGAAGCCGTACTGGACCTCGTGCTCGAGCAAGCGCGACATGAGGTATGCCGCGCGCGCGGGGATCGCTTGCACCGGCTCGATCCCCGTCGTCGCGGCGATGCGATCGAAGCGGTCCTCGGCGGCGAGCTGCGGATCGTCGGGGAGCGTGTTGTCCTCGATCGCGTTGCCTTCGCGATCGAGGATGCGCCGTACGTAGACCCAGTTCTTCTCTTTGCCCGCCGGCCGCGGCCACCACTGGCCGTTGCGCGCGAACAGCGTGAACGCGCGCGTCATCTCGTCGAGCTTGCTGCACGATGCGCCGAGTGCGAGCGCGTCGTCGGCGAAGATCTTCGTCGAGAAGCCCATCTTGCGCGCCCAGTCCTCGACGTTCTTCGCACCGAGGCGCTTGAACAGGTCGACCGACGGGATGTTCTTCGAGAACACGAGTGCGTACTCGAGCGTGACATCGCCATCCATCGAGTCGCCGAGGTTCGTGGGCGTCCATTCCTCGCCGGTATCGGGATCGACGATCTTCACCGGGATATCGTTGAGGATCGTGTCGAAGCCGTAGCCCTGGTCGAGGCCGAGCGCGTAGTAGATCGGCTTGTACGTCGAGCCCGGCTGACGACACGCCTGCACTGCGCGGTTGAACTCCGAGCGGTCGTAGTCGTAGCCGCCCGTCATCGCGACGACGTAGGCGTTGTGATGATCCGCGGTGAAGATCGAGAGCTGCGGATGCGGCACTTGCTCGAGCCGCACGACATCGGTGTGCTTCTCGTCCCACTCGCGCTGATCGTCGCGGCCGATCCACGCCGGATTCTTCGTGTCCGGAAGGTTCCAATCGCGATAGCGCTCGAGCGTTCGTATCTCGCGCGTGACCCACACGATGTACCCCGGCTTGAGCGCGGCGTTCGCGCTATCGATCTCTCTGTCGTTCTCCGCGTTGCCCGACTCCCACTTCGCGGCCCACCGCATGTTGCGCAGCGGCAGCTCGAAGCGGCGATCGCCGATCAGCACCTCGGCGCCATCGCCCTTCACGTTGTCGACGAGCGCGAGGTAGCGCTTGCCCACGACGAGCGGCGCATCGCCGTACAACTTCTTCTGTCGCTCGACGAACACGTCGCGCGCTTTGCCATCGACGCGCCACTCGGGCCCTCGCCAGCCCTGGCGCTTGTCCTGGTGGCGCGCGCCGAAATCGGTGTTCTCGTACGCGGCTGCTTCCCACGTCGGCTCGGCTGCGGTCTCGACGCGAAGGCCACGCTCGTAGAGTGCGTCCTCTTGGCCGGGGTACGCCTTCTTCATGTAGTTGCGAACCCACTCCGCGTAGTACGGCATGCGATCGGGGAACACGTCGCGATAGAGGTTCAGCGTGATCGGCTCGGTCTTCGCCTTCGCGACGTCGTCGGCGGTCGCGAAGCCATACGTCGCCATCTTGTCGAGCACGATGTTGCGGCGATCGGCGGCGAGCTTCGTCGAGCGGATCGGCGAGTACGCCGTGGGCGCCTTCGCGAGGCCCGCGATCATCGCGCACTCGGCGAGCGTGAGCTGATCGAGCTCCTTCTGGAAATAGCGATGCGCCGCGGCGCCGACGCCCCACGCGCCCGCACCGAGATAGATGTGGTTCAAGTACACGCTGAGGATCGCCCGCTTCGAGTACGTGGCCTCGAGGCGGCGCGCCATGATCGCTTCCTTGCCCTTGCGCGACAGCGACTTCTCTCCGCCGAGGAACTGCTTCGCGACCTGCTGCGTGATCGTCGAGCCGCCCTGCGCGAAGTCACGCGCCGTGATGTTCGCCCACACGGCGCGACCGATGCCTTTGAAGTACAGCCCGTGATGATCGAAGAACTGGTGATCCTCGACGGCGAGGAACGCGTTCACGAGCGGCTCGGGCATCTTCTCGAACGGCACGATCTCGCGCCATTCCTTCGCGAACTCGCCGAGCAGCGTTCCATCCGCCGCGTACATGCGCGAGATCGCCGGCGCGACCTGCGCGTACTTCGAGAGGTCGGGCGGTGGTGGCGCGGTCAGCGAGAAGTGCGAGTAGAGCGCGATCGCGACGAGGCACACCGCCGCGACGATGACGAGCACCGCGAAGCCATACAGCTTGCCGAGCCAATAGAAGATGCCGCCGTCCGCGCGATTCGCGACGGTGACGCGCGGGCGATCTGGCTCCCGGCCGGGCGGACTCACGGCATCAGTCACGGCGCGCCCATATAGCCACGGGGCAAGTCCTAGCAGCAAGTGCTACGCTGCGCCCTCATGCGCACCCAACGGTGGGCGATCCTCGTCGGAATCACAGGGATTCTTGGCTGCGGTCAAAAGTCTTCCGACCCCACGCCGACACCAGGTTCTGCGGCACCCGCGACGGCGCCCAAAGCCGCGATCTCTGCCCCCGAAGCGCCGACGCTGCCCGGGAGCGGCGACGCCCCCGAGTCGCCGACGCCACCGCCGACCGAGACACCGCCGGTAGAGCCGCCGATGCCACAGGCGCCCGCGGACATGACCGTGAACCCCGGCACCGAGTTCGCGCGGCAGACCCGTGATCCCTCGTGGGCGGGCCCGACGGAGATCGAGATCAAGAATCGGGTCACAAAGCTCGGCGCGCGGGTCGATACCGAGTGCCGACACGACCGCTGTTTGATCTCGCTGCGTGGTTCTCACGAGCAGATGACGGACGTGCTCGCGAAGCTCGAGTCGCCGGCGGGTCTCGCGGGCTACGCACAGTCGATCTACCTCACGGCACCCGTCGAGCAGGGGGGGAATCTCGTGGTACGCGCGTACGCTACGTTCGATCGGTAACGCGAGAAGGGTGGTCGAAATGGGTGGCTGGTTAGACATGGCCAAAGAGGTGATGGGGCTGCAACACGAGGCAGATCCCGCGCAGATGGTCGTACCGCCCGGTGGCGTGACGGGCCCGAACCTCCCCGCACCCGCGATGCCGCAGACCGACGCGGCCGGCAAAGGAGTCCTGGGGCAGACGCTCGGTGATTTCGGCAGCGGCCTCATGCAGGAGGGCCTCGGCGGCCTGTTCGATATCACCGGCATGCTCGATCGCCAGGAGGCGCAGCGAGAGCTCGCGGGAAACTTCCAGATCATCGACCCCGCGAATCCGCCGGCGAAGCGCGCGGGAAATCAGATCTCGCAAGAAGAGTTCGAGAAGACCGCGAGGCTCTACTCGGACATCCGGCTCGATCGCACGCACATGCACTTCGATCTCGAGAGCGGCGACGCGCCGATCACCGACGACAAGAAGCAGGACAAATACAAGCGTGACTTCATGGGCAACGTCGGTCGCATCCTGCAGACCGAGGACGGACGCCAGCTCATCGATGGCGTCGCGAACAACGAGAAGGGTCACGACGTCAACATCCGCAACAACCCGAACATCGACGCACAGGGCGCCGATCCGACGAACCTCGAGGACGCCGCGAACGGCAAAGGGTCGGGCGGCACGGTGACCGTCGACCCGAGTCGCGACGGCACGGCGGGAGGGCCGGGCGATGCGTGGCGCAAGATGCGCTCCGACGTGACGCTATTCCACGAGCTCGCGCACACCTATCACCAGGTTCGCGGCGACGAAGATCACAGCGGTAACGTCGGTCCCGGCCTTAACGGCTCGGATCGCGATCAGATCATGTACGGCCCCGACATGCCGCTCGAGGAGCGGCAGAAGGGCAGCTGGGAACAACAAGCCGTCGGCATCGGCCATCACGAGGGCGATTCGATCACCGAGAACAGCTATCGCCGACAGCGCGCGGAGATCGGCGCGACGGGCAAGGGCGCGGTCGCGGGCGATGCCGGCATGCCGCAGCGCACGGACTACTCCGGCCCGTTCTGATCACTTCGGCTTCACGACGCGCGACCACATCATCAACAGATTGCGCACGACCGGACCCTCCGGCGGTCGCGTCGCCGGCGGCAGCTCGAGCGACAAGCCGTACTGCGACATCTTCGTGAACGGATTCGTCCCTTCAGACGACTTCATCGGCACCGACGGATCCGCGGGACGGAATCCGAACCGCAGCGCCGTCGATTGCACCGGGGTGCTGCGCAGATACGCGACGAGCTTGTCGGCGGCAGCGCGCTGCTCGGGCGTGACCCACGGCGCGTTCAACACGATCACCGGGTGATCGCTCCAGATCGTCGTCGGCGGATAGTAGATGTGCAGGCTGCCCCAGCGTCCCTGTGCGTTCTCGAGCTGGCTGATCGCGAGGCTCTCGTAGACGAGCGCGATGTCGTACTTCGATGGTCCGAACCGGATCATCTCGGTCATGAACGTTCCCGTCGAGGATTCGAAGTGCGGGACGCCATCTTCGATCTGCTTCACGAACTCTTGGAACTTCGGATCGAGCATCTGCTCGACCGCGAGACCCGACGTGATGTTGAAGAACTCGTACGCCATGAGGACGATCGCCTGCATGCCGGAGTTCGACTTGTTCGGATCCGTGTGGCCGAGCTTCACGAAGCCCCACGCTGCTTTTCCACCGACGGCGGGCCAGCCCTTCGGCGACGAGACGGCCTTGTGGATCTGCTTCCACGACAGCACGCCGCCCGAGGCATCGAGCAGCACCTTCGCGCGGTCTTCCCACACCGCGAACACGAGCGGCGTCAGCAGCAACGGTTGCGGCGCCGCATCACCGGTGACCGGATAGATCTCGGTGTTCGTCTTCGTCTGCCAGTCGGACGCGAGCAGGTTCGTGACGAGCGAGTCCGCGGGGCTCCACAACACGGGCTTGTCCGTGCCATCGAGGATCGCCTGCGCGGCATCGAGCGAGCCCTTGCCGACGAGCTTCACCTTGATCGTCGGGTTGTCCTTCTGAAACTGCTGGACCGCGGTCTCGATCCAGTCCTTCTTCTCCGTCGAATACTCGAACGAGATCTCGACGGTCTTGTCCGCGGGCGGCGGTTGGTCTTTCGCCGTCGGTGTGGTCGCGGGTTTGTCGGGCTGCGCATCGGAGGACTTCTTCCGTCCGAGGGCGAGCCACGCGATCACCGCGAGGATCGTGATCGCGACGACGTAGAACGCTACTTTGGGCTTCATAGAATCTCCTCAGAAGAACGAAGCCAGGTCGCGATAGACCTGGATGATGGAATCGACATTGCCTTCGGAGAACGAGCCGGCTCCCGCCGCTGCGATGTCCTTCATCACGCTCTGGCTCGACGCATCGCCGTACGCGATCGTGAACACCGTCGCGGGACGCTCTGCTTCACCGCTGCCTTCGAGCTGCGCGAGCAACGCCGGCAGCTTCACGGTAGAGCTCGTGTCCGCACCGTCGGTCATCACCACCGCCGCGCGAATGCGATGTGCCGACGTCCGGGTCCGCGACGCGAGCAGGTCGTACGCCTTGTCGGTCGCCGAGTACAGCGCGGTGTCGCCTCCGGCGGACACGCCATCGATGCGCGACTCGAGCTCTGCCTTCTTCGCGCCGAGCTCGACGGGACCGTACGGCGGATAGACCTTGCCATCGAAGAACAGCAGCGTCACCTGATCGCGCGCATCGAGCGTGGCGAGGAATGCCTTCGCACCGCGCTTCGCTTCCTCGAGAGGACGGCCCTGCATGCTGCCCGACTTGTCGAACACGACGACGATATCGGCCGCCTTCTTCGTCTTCGCGAATAGCTCGAGCACCGCTTGCAGCGTCGGGCCGTCGGGCACTTCGAGCAGCGTCTGCGGCTGCATCGCATCCACGCCGTGCGCGGCATCGATCGGCGCGCCGATCTTGATCGATGGATCCACCGGGCGGAAGCCCAGCGCGAGTGCACGCTCTTGCGCGGGCTTCGCTTTGACGAACGCGAGGAACACGTCGGCGCCGTCGCGCTGATCCGCGGTCACCCACTCCGCGTCGAGCACGCTGTACGGGTGATCCGACCAGAACGTGCCCTCGACGGGATACACCGCGACGAGCGGCAGCTGCGGCGACTTCGCGTACGACTCGATGACGAGGTTCTCGTACAGCACCGCGGCGGATAGATAGCTCGGTCCGCGCTCGACCATCTTGTCCGCGAAGAACCCGGTCGACTTGCCGTAGTGCACGATCGCGTCCTCGACGCCGGCAACGAACGGCTCGATCTTCGGCAGGTCGGCCGCCGTGAGGCCGCGCGTGGTCTTCGCGCCCGCATAGGCGATCGCGAGCATCGTGAGCAGCCCCGAGTTCGAGTACGCGGGATGCGTGTGGCCGAGCTTCATCTCGCCCCACTCGGGTCGGCCGAACGCGCCCCAGCCTTTCGGATCCGCGCTGACCTTCAGGATGTCGGCCCAGCCGATCGCTTTCTCCGGCCACCCGAGCACCTCGGCCATCGGCTTCCACATCGCGATCACGATCGGCGACAGCACGAGTGGCTCGCCGGGTCGCGTCAGCCGCTTGGGGTGACTGTTCTGCCACGTCTGATCGAGCAGCGTGATGTATGCGCCGGAGGCCGGGCTGAACACGACGGGCTTCTCGCTACCGCCGAGGATCGCGGTGACGGCTTCGCCCGAACCGACGGCCTTGCCGGTCACGTGGATCGGCGCGCCACCCTTGGTCTTCGCGCCGCTCGCGTTGAACGCGTCGATCTGCTCGGCGAGCCAGGTCTTCTTCTCGCTCCCGTACAGGATCGAGACCTCGACGGTAGGCTTGGGAGGCCCGGCCTGCGGCTTCGCGGACCCTTGCGGTTTCGATTGCGCTGGATCGTCGCTCTTGCTGCCACACGCGGCGAGCACGACCAGCCCGACAAGCACCCAACACCTCATCATGCGACGGCAACCGTGATGCGCGTCCGTGACAGGACAGCAACGGGCCCGCGGCGGCCCCGAAAACAAAACTGCCCCGAAAACAAAACCGCGACCCTGAAGGTCGCGTTCGCTGCTCGTCTTGTCTCGCTTCGGTCGCTCGGTCGCTCGACTACGCTGCGGCCGCTGCGAGGTCCGCGATCGGGCTGTCGCCCGCGATGTTCTGGAGGCAGCGCACGAGGTGCGCGCGAATCTTGTGCTTCTTCGAGTACACGGTCTTGAGGCTGATCTGCATCTCCGCCGCGATCTCGTCGGCCTCGAGGCCCTTCTGGTAGTAGAGCTCGACGAACATGCGGTCCTTGTCCGTGAAGTCCGAGAGCAGCTCGTTCAGGTGACCCCACCGCTCCTTCTCGATCAGCATGTCGAGTGGCGTGCGGTCGGCGTCTTCCTGGATGTCCATCGTGCCGTCGACCTTGTCGAGGAGCGGACGGCGACCCGCGCTGCGCAGGAAGTCGTAGGCCGCGTTGACCGAGATCATGCCGATCCACGAGCCGAGCTTCGTGCCGCGCGCCGGGTTGTAGATGCGGAGCTTGTGCATGTCATCGCGCACGAGCTGCATCATGACGTCCGCGTAGATCTCGTCGAGGTCCGCGCCGCCCAGCGTGGGCGAGTACTTCAGCGTGACCTTGGTGATGCAGCGGTAGATGAGGGGACGGAAGCGGCGAATCAGCTCCGCCCACCCACGCGCGTCGTTGCGCAGGACGAACTTGAGCAGCTGACCGTCAGTCCACTCGGAGGCTTTGTTCGAAGTGCGAGCAGCGAGAAGCGCCATGCGGAGGTCTATGAGCACCCTCCGTGCCGAGACTTAACCTATCGAAATTGCTAGCGGGATCCGCCTCTCGATCGGCTCACTCCACCATTACTTGGTGGAATCGACCAGGCGGTGGTTTTCACCAGGGAAGGTGGAGATCCCGGGAGTCGTATTGGCGGCCCGCAAAAATCTTCCCTCCTCTATGTAGGTGACGCATAGCGCTACCGTCGGCCCATGTTCGGCCCCCACGACGGCACCCGTGTCCGCGTCCACCCTTACCGCCAGATGATGCTGTTCCTGATGCGCGGGCGGAACGAGTCCGCCGTGTACTTCGAACAGCAGCTCGATCTCTCGCGCACCTTGCCGTGGCTCGCGGAGTGGAACGCGAAGCGCGAAGGCGCAGCGAAGGCGACGGTGTTTCACCTCGTGCTCTACGCGCTCGCGCAGATGCTGCACGAACGCGATCGACTCAATCGCTTCACGCTCGGGCGCCGGACGTATCAGCGCAAGGGCGTGTTCCTCTCGTTCGCCGCGAAGAAAGTGAAAGACGACACCGCTCCGCTCGCGACGCTCAAGCGCCGCTTCGACAAGGACGAGACATTCGCGCAGGTGGTCGAGCGCACGAGCGGCGAGGTCGGTGGCGCGCGCGAGACCAAGAAGAGCGCGATGGACAAAGAGCTCGGCATCCTGCTCGCGTTGCCGGGATTCCTGCTCGCGTTCCTGCTCGTGGCGCTGAAGCGGCTCTACGCGTGGGGGCTCGCGCCGCGATCATTGGTCGACACCGACCCGCTGTACACGAGCGCGTTCGTCGCGAACCTCGGCTCGATCGGCGTCGACGCCGCGTATCACCATCTCTACGAGCACGGCAATTGCCCGATCTTCTGCACGATCGGCAAGATCACCACCGTCGGCGATCGGCCGATGCTCACGCTGCGCTACACGTACGACGAGCGCATCGAAGATGGCCTCTACTGCGCGAAGGCGATCCAGCTGATCCAGCAGCGCGTCGAGGATCCGGCGGCGTAGCGGCCTACGCCTTGGCGACCGCGATATCCCAGCGCGCGAGGTGCTCGTTCACCCGCGCGCGATCGGTCGTCGGAGTGAACCGCTTCTGCTCGCGCCACGTCTTGCGGACCTCGTCCTGATCCTTCCACACGCCGGTGCCGAGTCCCGCGAGGAATAGCGCGCCGAGCGCCGTCGTCTCGACGACGTCGGGCCGCGAGATCTGAACACCCAACACGTCGCTCTGGAACTGCATCAGCAGATCGTTCGCCGACGCGCCGCCATCGACCTTGAGTGTCGTGAGCGCGCGGCCCGCGTCGCGCTCCATCGCGCGCAGGATGTCGACGTTCTGCAGCGCGATGCCCTCGAGCGTCGCGCGGGCGATGTGCGCGCGCGTGGTGCCACGCGTGAGGCCGCTGATCGTGCCGCGCGCTTCGGGCCGCCAGTGCGGTGCACCGAGGCCCGCGAACGCGGGGACCACGATGACGCCGCCCGAGTCGGGGACCGAGCCCGCGAGCGACTCGATCTCGGTCGCCGACGTGAAGAACTGCAGGCCATCGCGCAGCCACTGCACCGCGGCGCCCGCGATGAACGCGCTGCCCTCGAGCGCGTAGCGCAGCTCGCCGGTGGACAATTTCCACGCGACGGTGGTGAGCAGACCGGACTTCGACGCGACCGGCTTGTCGCCCGTGTTCATCAGGATGAACGCGCCGGTGCCGTACGTGCACTTCGCGTCGCCCGGCGTGTAGCAGGCCTGGCCGAACAGCGCGGACTGCTGATCGCCGGCGAGGCCCGCGATCGGAATCCCGTCGGGAAGCCCGGGCACGTTCTTCGTGGTGCCGACGATCCCCGACGACGCGACGACCTCGGGCAGAAGCGCGCGCGGGACGCCGATCGTCTCGAGGAGCTCGTCGCTCCACGCGAGCGTGTTGATATCGAACAGCAGCGTGCGCGACGCGTTGGTGACGTCGGTCGCGTGAACGGCGCCGGCGGTGAGACGCGAGAGCAAGTAGCAATCGATCGTGCCGAACGCGATCGATCCATCGCGCGCCTGCGCGGCGAGGCCGTTCACGTTGTGGAGGAGCCAGCTGACCTTCGTGCCCGAGAAGTACGGATCGAGCGTGAGACCGGTGAGCTCTTTGACGCGCGCTTCTTTGCCCGCGGCCTTGAGCTCCGCGCAGCGATCCGCGGTGCGGCGATCCTGCCAGACGATCGCGTTGTGAACCGCTTTGCCGGTCTCGCGATCCCACAGCACGCTCGTCTCGCGCTGGTTCGTGATGCCGATCGCCGCGATCGACGACGGCTCGATGTCCTTCAGCGCCGCCTTCAGCGCGTACGTCACCGACGTCCAAATGTCCTCGGGATCGTGCTCGACCCAACCCGGCTTCGGATAGATCTGGCGAAACTCCTTGTAGCCGCGGCCGCGGAGCTTCAATTGCTCGTCGAGAACGAGCACCGTGGATCCGGTGGTGCCTTGATCGATCGCGATTACGTGGCGCATGCAGTTTCCTTTGCACGTAGCGGTTGCAGGAAGCCGGAGACGTCGGCGGCGACGATGTCGCGCTCCACGTCGACGGCGATCAAGTGATAGCTCTCGGGCAGGATGCGAAGCTGGGCGTGCGCGGACGGCGCGACGTGGTCCGCGATGTACTTCGCGCACGCGACCGGCGCGGTGTGATCCTGCGTCGCGTGGATGACGAGCGCGGGCTGGGTGACGAGAGGGAGCGCTCCGTCGACGATGCGCATGAACGTCACGAGCTGTGCGAGCCCGCGCGTGGGGATCGCCGGGTAGCACGGGTTCTCCGCCTGCACGGCCTTGTCGCGCACGTCGGAGCCGCCGAGCTTGGGCAAGCGGCGCACGAAGCGCAGCGGTCCGTGTGGGCCAGTCCAGCGCGCTGCGTACTTGCCGAGCCCGTCGAGCCACAGCGGCGCCGCGAGCGACGCCACGCGCGCGATCTGCGGTCGCCGGCTCGCGAGGTACAGGCAGAGCAGCCCCCCGAGTGATTGCCCGACGAGCGCGACGGTCCGGCACCGAACCGCGAGCCGATCCGCCGTGCGCTCGACCTCGCCGACCCAATCTTCCCAACGCGTTCGGTCGAGATCGTCGAGGGAGGTGCCGTGACCGGGCAGCCTCGGTGCAGCGATCGTGAAGCCATCCTTCGCGAGTGCGCGACCGAGATATCCCACTTCGTACGGGGTCCCCGTGAAGCCATGCACCAGGACCACGCCGACGTCGTCATCTCCGTCGAGATCGAACGGATCGCCTAGCCTGTCGCGCTCCACCCTCGTGGGCGTATCACACCGCCGCACACATTGACACGATGCGATCCCAACTGGTTGGATCGTGCTTGCCGCAGGCATTTTCGATGAGCGAGTGGAAGACCCGCATTACGAAGGTTCAGGTCGTCAAGCCGACCAAGGAAGCGGGCGAAGCGTGCCTCGTGCTCATCTATCCGCCCGGTCCGGACATGGGCAAACGCTTCCCGCTCTCGCGCTCGGAAGTCGTGCTCGGTCGCGGTGCGGACTGTGACATCCAGGTCGATCGCGACAGCGTCTCTCGCCGACACGCGCGCGTGTTTCGCACGGGCGAGAATTGGTCCGTCGAGGATCTGCAGTCGACGAACGGCAGCTACGTCAACGACGTGCCCGTCACGAAGAGCGTCCTTCGCGATGCAGACTTCGTGAAGATCGGCGCGGCGATCTTCAAGTTCCTCTCGGGCAGCGGCATCGAGGCCAGCTACCACGAAGAGATCTACAAGATGACGATCGTGGACGCCCTGACCGGTGCCCACAACAAGCGCTACTTCCTCGAGTTCCTCGAGCGCGAGATCGCGCGCTGCGCGCGGTATCGCCGTCCGCTGTCGCTGCTGATGTTCGACATCGATCACTTCAAGGCGATCAACGACAAGCACGGTCACCTCACCGGCGACTACGTGCTGCGCGAGATGTCCAAGCGCCTGCTCGGTCGCGTTCGCCGCGAAGAGCTCCTCGCGCGCTACGGCGGCGAAGAGTTCGCAGCCGTGCTCCCCGAGACGGACCTGACCGGTGCGCGCACGTTCGGCGAGCAGATCCGCCGCATCGTCGCGGATCAGCCGTTCGAGTACGAAGGCGACACGTTTCCGGTCACGGTCTCCGTCGGTGTCGCCACCGTCGAGGGCGAGGACGTCGATGTCAGCGCCTTCATCAAGGTCGCCGACGACCACCTGTACAAAGCGAAGCGCGAAGGCCGCAACCGCGTCATCGGCTGAGCCGGCTCGCGTCCGGCTCACGTAACGACGCGTCCGCAACTTGCATCGCAGTGGATGGTGCGTAACTCGCTCGTCATCGCCGGTGCGACCGGATTCGTCGGTCACGCGGCCGCGCAGCGACTCGCCTCGCGTGCGAACCGCGACTTCGACATCGTGGGCCTCACCCGAGGGCGCAAGGAGGCGACGGGCGCGTGGGATCGCCTCGTCAGCTGCGACTTGTTCTCACTCAAAGATGTCGAGCATGCCCTCGAGGGCGCACGGTTTGCGCTCTACCTCGTGCACTCGATGCTGCCGTCGGCGCGGCTCGTCCAGGGTGACTTCGCCGACCTCGATCTCATCTGCGCCGACAACTTCGGCCGCGCGGCGAAGAAGGCGGGCGTCGAGCAGATCGTCTATCTCGGTGGGCTGATCCCCGATGCCGACGATCTGTCCGAGCACCTCGCGAGTCGCCTCGAGGTCGAGAAGGCGCTCGAAGCCCACGGCGTGCCCGTCAGCACGTTGCGCGCGGGCATGGTCGTCGGCGCGGGTGGCTCGTCGTTCGAGATCCTCACGCGCCTCGTGCGTCGCCTGCCGGCGATGGTGTTGCCGCGCTGGAGCGAGAATCGGTGTCAGACGATCGACCTCGATACCGTCGCGTCGTTGATCGATCGCACCGTCGGTGATCGCGAGACGTACGGACAGACGTACGACATCGGCGGCCCGGACGTCCTGCGCTATCGCGACATGATCCAGATCGTCGGCGAGGAGCTCGGCACGCCGCGCAAGTCCGTCGGCGTCCCGGTGCTCACGCCGAAGCTCTCGCGGTTGTGGGTCTCGCTGATCACGGGCGCCCCGAAGACCCTCGTCGCGCCGCTGATCGAGAGCCTGCAGCACGACATGGTGTGTCGCGATCGCCGGCTGCAAGCCGCGAAGGATCTCCCCGGGCTCACGTTTCGCGACTCGGTCGCCCGCGCGCTCGGCAAGGTGGTCGACAAGTCCGGCGAACGCCGGGCGCGTAGCACCACCGGTGCGGAGGTAAACGAGAAAGCTCCCGCTGCGTATCGCGCCGCGCCGCGTGCACCGGCGACGGGCGTGCGCTCGGTCCAGCGCATCCCGCTGCCCAAGGGGCACGATGCCGAGTGGGCCGCGCTCGAGTACATGCGGTGGCTGCCGCGTGGCGTGTGGCCGCAGATGCGCGTCGAGGTCGACAATGCGCGCACGAGCACGTTCTACCTGCGCGGCTCGAAGCGACCGCTGCTCGTGCTGACGTTCGCGAGCGATCGCAGCGCGTCGGATCGCCAGCTGTTCTACGTGACCGGCGGCATCCTCGCGCGCAAGACCAAGCGCGGCCGCCTCGAGTTCCGGATCACACCCGACGGCGAACACCTGCTCACCGCGATTCACGACTTCGAGCCGCGCTTGCCGTGGCTGATCTATCGGTTCAGTCAGGCGATCGTTCATCGCTGGGTGATGCGCCGGTTCGGCCGTCACCTCGCCTCCATCGCCCCTCGGGGCAAATCGCCCGGGGCAAACTTTCCGCCGGACGTGCGCAGAATTGTGGAGTCTCCGTCGACAGATTCTGGTTAAACGGTCGGCATGCCGACGGACGCATCCTTCCTCGCGCAGACCCGTTTGTTCGCATGCCTCGACGACGACGAACGTGCCGTCCTGGCCTCGCAGGTCTCGCATCGAACCGCGAAGCGCGGCGAGGTGTTGTTCAACGCGGAGGATCCCGGTGACACGATGTTCATCGTGAAGTCGGGACAGGTCGAGCTGTTCATTCGCGACAACACGGGTCAGAAGATCGTGTTGACGGTCGCCGAGACCTTCGGATGCTTCGGCGAAGTCTCGTTGCTCGACGGCGGTCCGCGCACCGCGAGCGCGGTCGCTCTCGAGGAGACCGAGCTCGGGATGATCGATCGCGAAGACTTGCTCACGCTGTTCAAGAAGCGACCGGCCGCCGCGCTCGACATGCTCGCCGCGGTCGGCGACATGACCCGCCGAGCAAACCAACTCCTCCGCACGCGTGTCTCGAAGAACGTCAACGAAGAGATCGTCGTGCAGGACCGCGGCAGCATCATGCTCCGCGCCGCGGATTGGGTCGCGAACTTCTCCGGCAGCCTGACGTTCCTCGTGCTCCACGTCGTGATCTTCGGGCTGTGGCTCGGTCTCAACATCGCGTTGCCGCATCCGTTCGATGCCTATCCGTTCGGCCTCCTCACGATGTGGGTCTCGCTCGAAGCGATCATCCTGTCGACGCTGCTCTTGTTCAGCGGCAACCGCAGCGCCGCGCGCGACCGCATCCGCAGCGATGTCGAGTACGAGGTCAACCTCAAGGCCGAGCTCGAGATCGCGCACCTGCACGAGAAGACCGACAAGCTCCGCGAGGACCTGCTCGATCGGCTCGCTCGGATCGAGCGGCAGCTCGCGCACAAGCCGGCGTCCTCGATCGCGTCGTGATTCGACGCGGGCCGTCATCCGGGTTCTGAGCCCGCGATCCGGAGGACGCTCCAGGTCGCGGTTTTTGCCTCGGAATGATAGGGTCCGCCCGTGCCCGGCAAGCCATGGATCACCGCCAACCAGGTCACCCTGGCGCGCCTGATTCCGATGCCGATCCTGTCGTGGCTGATCTATCGCGGCGCGGAGTCCGGCGGCTTCCACAACAACCCGTACATGTGGTGGGCGCTGATCGCGGGAACGCTGATCGGCTGCACCGACTGGGTCGACGGCATGCTCGCGCGCAAGTACGGCCCCACCGTCCTCGGCGGCCTGCTCGATCCGATCGCGGACAAGGTGTTCATCGCGTTCGCGTACATCCCGTTCGCCGACAACAACCCGCCGAACATCCACCTCATCCCCGCGTGGGTCGCGGCGCTGATGTTCACGCGCGAGTTCTTCATCACCTCGCTGCGCTCCGCGTACGAGCAGCGCAACCTGACGCTCAAGACGTCGTACCTCGCGAAGGTGAAGACGTGGACGCAGATGCAGGGCATCGGCGTGATCCTGCTGTTCCCGCTCGTCGGTCGGTCGACGGGACTCACGCTGTTCTTGATCATCTCGACGGCGACGCCGCTGGTCGTCATGGCCGCGTTCTGGATCTTCAAGAAGAAGTTCTGGCGCGGTGCGCTCGTGATGAGCGGCTCCGTGGCGCCGATCCTGCTCGTCTATCTCTACGACGAGGTCCTCGCGGTTCGCTGGATCATGTTCGCCGTCGTCGGCCTCACGTGGCTCTCGGCGTTCGACTACATCGCGATCGGCTGGAAGCAGCTCCGCGGTCGCGGTGACTTCTCGCGCGCCGACGGTGTGCGCCTGCTCGGCGCGCTCGTGATGCCGGGCCTCCTGTTCGCGTGCCTCGTCGAGACGCCCGCGCCCGCGTGGCCGATCTTCGCGATCATGTCGCTCGAGCTCGCCGTCGGTGGCCTCGATAACCTCATGAGCCACCACAAGCGCGCGACCAAGGCGCTCGCGTGGGGCAGCCGCGTGCTCGGCATCTGCGCGCTGCTCGGCGGTGCGCTGCTGCTCCCCGAGCAGGCCGAGTGGTTCCTCTACGGCGCCACCGCGATCTCGCTCGTCGGTGTCGCCGCCGAGTTCTGGCGCGGTCGTGACTACTTCCTCGACAAGCGCATCCGCGATCGCGCGCTGCGCGAGGCTGCGGTTCACCAGCCCGAATCGCAGCTCACGTAGTCCTGCACCTTAGATCGCGGCCGTCACGCGGCTCCATTCGGTCGCTAGCCCGCGCTGCGAGACGAGCTCTGCGAGCCGGGCCTGATCGATCGAATCAGCGGAGACCTCCAGCATCGACCGGATATCGCGAAGGTGCTTCTCGGAGCCGCCTTCTCGAAAGTACTCGAGCTTGCGGACGATGACGTACTCGGCGGGAGCCACCTGCAACTTCATCCCGCCAAACTCGATCTCGCGACGATGCGCGAGTCCCCATCGGTGAAGCTCGTCGAAGGCAATGTAGATGTCCGCCTTGAAGCCCGTCGCATGATCGATGAGGTTGCAATGACCTCGCTGACCCCGTCGCACTTCGATCGCGAGCACATCCTCGGGCGGACAGTAAAAGTCATCGAGAGGAAACGCCTCCACGAACGCGCGCACGTCTTTCATCGCGAGCGAAACCACGATGTCGACATCGTGAGTCATACGCGGCTCCCCGTAGAGAATCCCGGCCGTACTTCCCGTCACCATGTAGGGAAGGCCCAATCGCTCGAGACGCGAGACAAACGGGACGATCAGATCAGGTTGCTGCACGCAGGAATACCTTGCGCACGTGCTCGCGGACCTGATCGTCGCTCCAGTCTGGGTGCAGCGAGCGTTCGTACGCCTCGCGCAACTGGCGAGCCGTCCAGTACAGTGCCTCCGCCTGCTGGAGACGCTCCGCCGGAGTCATCGCGCGGTAGCGCGAGATCTGTTCGGGTGACGGACGATCCACGCGCCGACCGTAACACGCGACTCCGACGACGCGAGCTAGATCGCTTCGGTCACGCAGTTCGCGATGATGTGCGTCTCGGGCTCCGGATCCTGCGAGCGCTCGACCTGCAGCATCAGGTGCTCGTCGTTCATGCACTTCTCGGCATCCGTCGCGATACGCCAGCACGGCTTGTGGGACGCCGTCGCATCGCAGGCGGGGATGATCGTCTCCTTCTGATTCGCTTCGCCGGGGTTGGTCACGTCGGACACCGCGCAGTCGTACTGCGGGCCCGCCATATTCGGATCGACGTCCGCGAGCGTGCCTTGAATGCACGGATCTCCGACGACGCTGCGCAGTAGATTCGCGATCACGCCGAGTCCATCGGACAGGTTGCGCTGGCAGATCGTCGTGAACGCCGAGCGACCCGGAAACTGATCGAGGAGGAACTTCAAGCGAACGGGCGGATCCGCGAACTGGAGGCCATCTGGAGCGGTGTAGCTGCACGAGTGCGCGAGCGCGGGCTCGGCCACGGTCTGGCCCTGCGGCGGACGCATCTCGACCTGGAACGGCTCGATCGTCCCCATGATGCCGGCGACGATGACCATGTCTTTGTCGGCGGGCTTGAGGCTCTTCAAGAACTGGACGTACGTCTGCACGCTCTCGAGGTACTGCGAGCTCTCGTTCGGATGGCACTGTCCCTTCGAGCCGACCTGCTTCATCGCATCCGTCGACGCGCCGCCTTGCTCGCACGTCACGCCGAAGCGCGTGCAGCGAAACGACTGCAGCGTGCCGAGCGCGGCCGACTCGGGTCCGAGCCCCGCGGCGCGCGAGAACGAGCAGTCATCCTCGTCGGCGATGAAGATCACCGCGAGGTACGCGGAGGGCCGCAGGAAGCTCCCGTTCGCGGGGTTCGTCAGCGCCTTGCGCATCGATTCGAGGTGCTGCTCGAAGCCGCATCCCGTATCGCCGACCTTCGCGATCTTCGTGAACGCGGTCGCGAGATCGCCCGTGTAGTTCTTCGTCCGTGTCCCCGAGTTTGTCGGATCCACGTCGCTGATGAACGAGCCCATGATCGACGGATCGGTGCGCAACGCGCCGTTGTCGCCGCGACCGTTGCATCCGCTGACGCCGGTCGCCGGGCCATCCTGGGTCGCGTTGCCGCCCATGTCGGAGCTCACGACGCCGATGTGCACGTTCGGCAAGCCGCCGGGGATTCCCTGCAGCACGTTGATGAAGTCCGGGAAGTTCGCGACGAGGTTTGTCTGCTTGTCGGCCATCGACTTCGAGTTGTCGACGACGAACAGGATGTCGATATCGCGGTTCACCGTCACCGGGATGTCCTTGTACTCGACGCGACCTTGCTCCGGGTTCACCACGGAGATCGTGCGATCGGGACAACCCGCGAGCAGCGCGAGCGCGGAGGCAACGAGACAATCGACCAGCATCGTTCGCATGCTGGTTCGTGCTCGCGCGCATCACGATCCATCACCGAAAAGCAAAACGGGCGAGGAGGTCATCCTCGCCCGTCGGCGTAGCTGCAACTAGGTTGCGACTACTCGGCTTCGGTCACGCAGTACGCGACGGTGTGCGTGTCCGGCGGCGGCGTCGACGCGTCCTCGGTCTTGAGCGCGAGGTTCGGCGCCATCGAGCACTTCATCGGATCCGCGGCGATGTGCCAGCACGGCTTGTTCGTCGCCGTCGGACCGGGCTGGTTGCACTCCGGCAGAACCGTCTCGCTCTGCGTCGGCTTGCCGTAGTCCGAGACGTACGACACCGAGCAGTCGTACTGATCACCGGGGGTGTTCGGGTCGACGTCCGCGAGCTTGCCTTCGATGCACGGCGAGCCGAGCACCGTCTTGAGGAGCTGCGCGATGAGCGTCAGACCGTCGGACAGGTTCTGCTGGCAGATCGTCGTGTACGTCGAGCGGTTCGGGAACTGATCGAGGAGGAACTTGATGCGGGTCGGCGGATCCGCGACCTCGGTGCCGTTCGCGCCCATATAGCTGCACGAGTGTCCGAGCGCCTGCTGCGCCGCACCGCCGTTGGGTGGAGCACGAAGCTCGACCTGGAACGGCTCGGTCGTACCCATGATGCCGGCGACGATGATCTTCGTCGGGTCCGTCTTGATACCCGGCTGACCGTTGCCGCCCTTGAGGAAGTCGACGTAGTTCTGGACCTTCTCGAGGTACTGCGAGTTCTCGTTCGGATGGCACTGGCCCTTCGTGCCGACCTGGTTCATCGCGTCCGTCGTGGAGCCGCCCTGATCGCAGGTGACGCCGAAGCGCGTGCACCGGAACGACTGCTGCGGACCGAGCGCCGCGGACTCGGGTCCGAGGAGCGCGGCCTTCGACATCGAGCAGTCATCCTCGTCGGCGATGAAGATGATCGCGAGGTACGCGTCGGGCCGGAGGAAGCCCGCGTTCGCGGTGTTGTTGTTGAGCGCGCGCTTCATCGACTCGAGGTGCTGCTCGAAGCCGCAGCCACCCGCGCCGACGCGAGCCATCTGACCGAACACCGTGGCGAGGTCGCCCGTGTAGTTCGTCTGCCGCATGCCGTTGGAGAGCTTGATGTCACTGATGAACACGCCCTGCACCGGCGCGCCCGTGATCTGGAGGTTGCCGGAGTCACCGGTGCCCGAGCATCCGCCCTGACCGATGCTGCCGATCGCTGGACCGGGAGCCGCGTCTTGCGTGGCCTTGGTGCCGACGTCCGAGCTCACCACGCCGATGTGCACGTCGGGCAGACCGCCTTCGATCGTGTTCAGCACGTTGATGAAGTTCGGGAAGTTCGCGGCGAGGTTCGCCTGCTTGTCCGCCATCGACGGCGAGTCGTCGATGACGAACAAGATGTCGATGTTGCGGTTGACGGTGATCGGGATGTCCTTGAACTCGACGCGACCCTGCTGAGGATTGACCTCGGAGATCGTGCGGTCAGGACAGCCAGCGAGCAGGCTGATGCCCACTGCTGCCAACCCTAGGAATGAAGACGTGACAACGCGCATGGCGGGCCTCCAAAAAGCTCGAGCAGCTTAGAGCAACTGCTTGTCCAAGTGCAGTCTCCAGCAGTTTCAAACGCTTACTTTTCGTTTTGGACATGCCGGCTGCCAACAAAGTTGGCGATCTGGATCGATCGTTGGCAGCCTAATTCTCAAGGAGTTTCCAAGATTTCGCACTGTCCGACCACGGACGTGCCGTACGGCGGGAAGTCGATCCGATCGATCTCGAGACCGTAGCCCGAGCTGTATGCGGTGCCGCATTCGTTGGGACGCGCTTCCATCCGCCAGCACGGGCGGTTGGATCCGTTGCACGCCGGAAGTGCCTTCTCGTAGGTGGTTCGCAGCGAGTCGCGATCGCGAACGACGTCGGCGACCGAGCAGCTTGCCTGCATGCCCGCGGCAGCATCGACATCGAGGAACTTCGACTGGAAGCAGTGAACGCCCCACCAATCGCCGCGCTGCAAGCCCCACCCGAACGCGGAGAGCAGGTCGTCGGTCGTGATCGGGGCGAAGCGATCGACCTCGGTGTCGTCGATGTCGTGCGCGAACGTGCGAAGCCGCGCAGCGTGCTCGGGCGCGATCACCACGGCCGCGATTCCCGGCTCGAACGAGTCCAGCGAGTCCGTGCGCGACCGGATGCTCGCGATCGCCGCGTCGATGCCGATGACGGACTGATCGTCGCTCGCGCCGATGATCACGACGATCAGGTCAGCCTCGGTGCGGCGAAAGTGCGCCGCGGGATCGAGGGCCGCGACGATCGCGTCGAGCGGACGATGCGCGCCGCAGCCGTCGTGACCCGCGGCCATCGCGATCGGGAGGTGATCGTCGAGCGTGCCGTCGAAGTTCTTCGTCCGCGTGTGGTCGAGGTGGCGCCAATCGATGAAGAACTGATCGTTGGTCAGGCCGTCGTGGCGCCACGGCGCGCGATCCGCGCAGCCGATGTCCGCGGTGACCACACCGATGTGGCGATCCCACCAGCCGCTGTTCTTCTCGAAGAACGTCCCGAACGCGGGCAGGTTCGCGACGACGTTCGCCTCGACATCGGCCATCGCGGCGGAGTTGTCGACGACGATCAGGATGTCGAGCGGCGGGGGCGAGACCTGCGGCAGCTCGAACACCTCGGCCTTGACCTGCACCGGCTCCTCGGGGAGCTGCACGTCGCGATCATCGATGCAGCCCGCGAGCACGACGAGAGAAGCGAAGCCAAGCGCGCGCAGCATGTCCGTGCTGCGAAGCACGCGGCGCGCCAACACGCGTCATCGCGATCTCGACGCGTTGCATGGCGCACGTCGCCAACGCGGTTGGCATCTCGCCACCGATCCGCGTGCTAACGTCGACTCATCACGCGCACCGTCACAAAGGTGTTGCTGCTCGGGCCCGACGACGACGACCGTCGCGCGTTGCACCTGATGCTCGATCGCGCCGGCAAGCAAGTCGCCGCGATGGACGAGCTCGACGCGGCGACCCGCTACCTCGAGAGCACCGGCTGCGATGCGGTGATCGCGGATGCGGCCTTGGCGGCGAAGGTCGTCGGCGCGAACGGCGCGCGCGTGATCGCGGTGGTGCGCACGCGCGATCTCGCGACGACGATGCAGCTGCTCGCCGCCGGCGTCGACGACGTGGTCAGCGAGCCGCTCGACGAGCTCGCCGTCACGCTCGCGCTGCGGCACGTATCGACGCTGCCGCCGAAGATCGCGATGGCGAAGTCGCCGACCGCGCTCGTCGGCAACGGCGCGGCGATGACGGAGATGCGCGAGCTGATCGAGCGGATCGCGGCGCATCGCACGACGGTGATGATCACGGGCGAGAGCGGCACGGGCAAAGAGCTCGTCGCGCGAGCGATCCACGATGCGTCGCCGCGGAGCGGGCGAAAGTTCGTGGCGATCAACTGCGCGGCGATTCCGGCGGGCCTCCTCGAGAGCGAGCTGTTCGGTCACGTGCGCGGTGCGTTCACCGACGCGATCGGAAACAAGGCGGGCCTGTTCGAAGAAGCCGATGGTGGAACGCTGTTCCTCGACGAGGTCGGGGAGTTGCCGCTCGCGCTGCAGGCGAAGCTGTTGCGCGTGCTGCAGGAAGGCACGCTGCGCCGCGTGGGCGACAGCACCGAGATCTCCGTCGACGTGCGGCTCGTCGCGGCGACGCTGCGCGATCTGCGAGCGGCGATCGCGAACGGCACGTTTCGCGAGGATCTGTTCTATCGGCTCAACGTCGTGCCGGTGGAGATCCCGCCGCTGCGCGCGCGGCGCGAGGACATCCCGCAGCTCGCGCGGTTCTTCCTGGAGCGCCACGGTCAGCGCCACGGCAAGAGCGTCGCGATCGCGGACGATGCGATCGACGCGCTCGTGGAACAGCCATGGCCCGGCAACGTCCGCGAGCTCGAGAACATCCTCGAACGCGCGGTGGTGCTCGTCGACGGACCGACGATCGACCTCGCGTTCCTCGAAACGGTGATGAACGTGCGGGCTGCGGTGCCTACATCGGACCCGAACGAAGAGCTCTCGATCAAGAAGGCGACGCGGGAGCTGGAAGCCGACCTGATCGCCAAAGCACTCGTAGTCACTCAAGGAAACCGCACGAACGCGGCCAAGCTCCTCGAGATCAGCCACCGCGCGCTCCTCTACAAGATGAAGGAGTACGGAATTAGCTGAGGTAGCTGCGGGGCTCTAGAGTTATCGAAGTAGCAGACAGATTTTGGAGACTTGGCGTAATCGCCCTACAATTATTTAGGGAACCCAATGGCCAAGCAGTGCATCGGGCTCGACATCGGTTCGAGCAGCGTGAAAGTCGTCCAGCTCAAGAAGAAGGGCAATGGATGGGCGCTGCAGGCGTTCGGCATGCAGCCGCTCGTCCCGCAAACGATCGTCGACGGCACGATCATGGATCAGGCCGCGGTCGCGGATGCGATCCGCCAGCTGTGGAGCCGCTTGAAGCTCCGCGTGAAGGACGTCGCGATCGCGATCGCGGGTCACTCCGTCATCATCAAGAAGATCGCGGTGCCGCAGATGACGAGCGAGCAGCTCGCCACGAACATTCGCACCGAAGCCGAGCACCACATTCCGTTCGGCAAGGATGACGTCGAGCTCGATTATCACGTCACGAATCCGGCGAACTCGTCGGGACAGACGGAGCTGTTGCTCGTCGCTGCGAAGAAGGAAGTCGTCGCCGATTACGTGCAGGTCGTTCGCGATGCCGGACTCACGCCGCACGTCGTCGACGTCGCCGCGTTCGCGAGCCAGAACGGCTTCGAGGTGAACTACCCGCTCGATCCGCGCGAGACCGTGGTGCTGATCAACATCGGCGCCGCGATCTCCAACATCAACATCGTGCGCAGCGGCGTGTCGCTGTTCACGCGCGACGTGACGATCGGTGGCAACGCGTTCACCGAGGAGATCCAGAAGCAGCTCGGCATCGCCGCCGACGAGGCCGAGGCCTACAAGGTCGGCGGCTCGCAGACCGAGGACGGCGTGGTCCCGCAGGAAGTGCTCCGCGTGATGGACGGTGTGTCCGAGGTGATGGCCGGCGAGTTCCAGCGCTCGCTCGACTTCTTCCTCGCGACGACCGCCGACGCGAACGTCACGCGCATCGTGCTCGCGGGCGGCTCGAGCAAGGTCAGCTCGCTTCATCGCGCGATCGAACGTCGATCGCGTCTTCCACTCGAGGTCGTGGATGCGTGGCGCCGCGTCGAGATCGACTCGACGCTCGACCGCATGTACCTCGGAGCACACTCTCCCGAGGCCCTGATCGGGGTTGGCCTCGCGATGCGCGCATCGGGAGACAAGTGAGGTACCGCCGATGATCAAGGTAAACCTCCTCCCGCAACGCCGCGCGAAGCACAAAGCTGCCGCGTCGGATCCGTCGTCGAAGCAGCTGTTCGTCGGCGTCGGAGCGATCCTCGCCGCCGCCGCTGCGGTGTTCGTCATGTTCGACATGCCGAAGCGAAGCCGTCTCAAGGAGGTCGAGGCGGCGAACGCGCAGCTACAAGAGCAGATCAATCAGAAGACCCAGGCGCTCAAGGGATACGCCGAGATGAAGAAGGCCGTCGACGAGGCGAACAAGCGCGCCGACGCGATCGATCGCCTCAACGGCAACAAGGTCGTGCCGGCGCACGTCCTTCACGAGCTCAGCCGGATCCTCACGCGTGAAGGACCGACGATGAGCGAGGACATGACGCGTCGTGCGGGCAACGGTCCCGACAGCGATCCGAACAAGCGATTCCAGGCCGACTGGGATCCCGCGCACGTGTGGCTGCTCTCGTTCATCGACACGAACGGCGCGTTCAAGATGGAAGGTGGCGCGCAGTCGGAGTCCGACGTGACGCAGCTGTCGAAGCGTCTCCAGGCATCGGTGTACTTCACCGAGGTCTCGCCCGCGGGCGGTGAGCGAATCGCGGATCGGACGAGCGGGGTCAATTACTACCGGTTCACGATCACCGGAAGGATTGCGTACTGATGGCGACCTCCGGCCCCTTGAACGACTTCGCGCGCATGCCGACGCAGCGCAAGGTCCTCGTGTTCGTCGTGATCGGCCTCGCGCTCGGCGGGCTCTACTGGCAGTTCATCTACAAGGGACTCAAGAGCGATCTCGAGCAAGCCGAAGCGAGCAACCAGCAGATGGCCTCGCAGAACGACAAGCTCGCGAAGGACATCCCCGCGTACGACAAGCTCAAGGCGAAGATCGGCGAGCTCGAGGCGAAGATCGCCGAAAACCAGAAGGCGCTGCCGACGGAAGCCGAGGTCCCGGCGTTCTTCGAGACGCTCGAGCGCAAGGTCACGGAGTCGGGCGTCGAGATCAACAAGTGGAAGAAGCTCAAAGAGGAGCCTGTCGAGTCGTTCGTGAAGGTGCCGGTCGAGATCGAGATCAACGGCACGTTCATGCAGATCAAGCGGTTCTTCGCGTCGCTCGTGCAGAAGGGCGTCACGCCGGTCGTGCCGGCCGATGGCCTCCTCGAGGAAAAAGAGCGCATCGTCTCCGTCGAGAACCTCGCGTTGACGTCGCCGGTGGTTCGCAATCGCGAGATCAACCTGACCGCGAAGTTCGTCGCCGTCACGTTCCGCCAAGATGACAAAGCGGCTGCTGCGGCGGCCGCGAAGAAGACCGAGACGCCGGCCCCCGCGAAGGGGCTCGCACCGGCCGGTACGCCGAAAGGTGCGAAGGAGCGCGTCGAGGGCTCGATCGACAAGGGCGACAAGATCGATCGCAATGCGACCGGCGTCGACGAAGCGAAGACCCCCACGAAGAAGCTCGAGGGAGGCATCTGATGCAGAAGACACTGCTTCTCGTCGGTGTGATGCTCGTCGGTGCATGCGGTGATGATCCGCCTCCGCCTCCACCTGCGCCGAGCGCAGCGGGTGGTGCTGCGGGTGCGAAGCCCGCGGCCGCGGCGAAGGACAGCAAGAACAAGCTCGCGACGAAGCCGAAGATCGAGGCGCGGGTGACCGAGGCCGAGAAGGCGAACATCCGGCACACGTTCCGTGATCGCGACTTCGTCGCCGATCAGAACAACCGCGATCCGTTCCAGTCGTTTGTCCTCGCGCAGCCCGGGCTGGGCGGCGGCCAGCAGGATGCGCTCAAGCGCGATCCGACGAAGAGGTGTTTGCGCGCCGATCAGTTCGTCGCGTCGAACTACAGCTACACTGACCTCCGCCTCGTCGGCATCATCGCCGAGAAGACGCAGCGTCGTGTCTTGATGATGGACTCGGGCAACCTCGGTCACATCATCAAGAAGGGCGATTGCGTCGGTCGCGAGAAGGCGCTCGTGAAGGACATCGGCGCCGGCTACATCACGTTCCAGGTCGAGCCCGACGACATGGCCAACCAAGCGCGTCAGGTCGAGGACCACTCGGTCCAGCTCTATCCGAACCAGATGCCGCTGACGTCGCAGCCCCGCCTGCCCGACGACGCGATGAAGTCGCAGACGCCGGTCGTCGGACCGAACCAGCAGCCGCAGCAGCCCCAGCAGCCGCAGCAGCCGCCGGTCGTTCCGCCGAACTGAAGCGCGCGTTATTGCGAAACTGATTTTCGCGAAAATTTGGATCTGCCATCAGGGCGGGCGAAAATTTTTCTGCCGAGGAGTCTCATGCTCATCGCTCAGAAAAATGTTTGGTTCGCAGCAGTCGTTATCGCGGCTGCCCTCACTCCGTCAGCGGCATTTGCCGACGGAAAGAACGAGATCCGTGCGGTCGCGTTCTCCGAGGACCCGGGCGGCACGACGCTCGTTCGGGTGCGCGGCGCGCAAACGCCGACGTTCACTGTCTACAAGCTGGAACGACCTAGTCGTGTCGTCATCGACGTACCGCAAGCGCGGCTCGCCGAGGCGTTGCGGGGTCATGAAGGCGCGACGGTGTTCATGCCGAGTACCTGGGCGGTCTCGACGATCGCCGCACAGCAGATCGACGACGGCGGACAGATCGTTCGCGTCATCGTGACGATGGCGCGGCCTGGTCGGTACGACGTGAAGACCGAGAACAACGAGGTCGTCGTCATGGTCATGGCGCGCGATCCGATGCCGCCGAAGACGGGCGGTGCGAACGCGGCGGACCTCGCGAAGGCGCAGGCCGAGAGCGAAGCGGCGAAGAAGGCCGCGGCGCAAGCAGAGGTCGCGCGCGTTGCCGCCGAAAAGGCGAGCGCGTCGGCGCAAGCGGAAGCAGAGCGGCTGCGCAAAGCGGCTGCAGATCAGACCGCGCGTGCAGCTGCGGCGCAGAAGGCGGCCGACGATGCGACGCGCGCCGGCCAAGCGAGCGCGGCCGATATCGAGCGTGCAAAGAAGATGGCCGATGCGGCGAAGGCCGAGGCTGCGAAGGCGAAACAGGATGCGCTACGCGCCCAGAGCGACGCCGATCGCATGCGCGTGACGGCGGAGCAATCCGCGCGCGAGGCAAAGGCCGAGGCCGAGCGTGCGCGCAAGGAAGCAGACGACGCGAAGCAGCTCGCCGTCGCGGCGAAGCAGGATGTCGCGCGCTCGAAGGCGGAAGCGGAAGCAGCGAAGCAGGCTGCGATCGCCGACATGCAGCGCTCGAAGGCCGAGGTCGCAGCGGCGCGCGCGGCGGCGCAGCAAGATGTCACGCGTGCGAAGGCCGAGGCCGATGCCGCGAAGCAGGCAGCGCAGCAAGACATGGCGCGCTCGAAGGCAGAAGCCGATGCGATGAAGCAAGCGGCGCAGCGCGATGTCGCGAAGACGAAGGCGGAGGCCGACGCGGCGAAGCAAGCGGCGCAGCGCGATGTCGCGAAGACGAAGGCGGAGGCCGACGCGGCGAAGCAAGCGGCACAGCAAGATGTGGCGCGCTCGAAGGCCGAGGCTGAGGCGATGAAGCTCGCCGCGGAGAAGGACATCGCGAAGACGCGCGCGGATGCAGAGCGTGCGAAGCGCGATGCAGCGGCGGAGCTCGCCGCGGCGAACCAAGCCAAGCTCGAAGCCGAGGCGGCGCGTCGCGAAGCAGAGCAAGCGCGCAACGAAGCGGCGAAGACGAAGGACGCGGCGACGCGCACGAAGCTCGAAGCAGAGGCCGCGGCGCGCATGGCGCAGGCGGAAGCGGCGAAGGTGAAGGCGGAGGCCGACGCGGCGAAGACCGAGGCTGCGCGCACGAAGGCGGATGCGAACATCGCGCGCAGTGAAGCCGAGGCGGCGCGGCGCGACGTGCAGATGAAGCGCGCAGAAGCGCTCGCGGCGAAGGAAGAAGCGATGCGCGCGAAGGACGATGCGGCGCGCACGAGCGCCGAGATCGCACGCGCACGCAGCGAAGCGGAAGCGGCGAAGGCCGATGCGGCGCGGGCTCGCAGCGACGCGAAGGTCGCGCGCGCCGAAGCGGACGCGGCGAAGGCAGCAGCCGCGGCGGACAAGCGTCAGGCCGAGGCCGACAAGCAGCGCGCCGAAGCCGAGCGCGTCACCGCGATGACGATGCAGAAGGAAGCGAAGGCGAAGCTCGCCGCGCTCGACAAGAAGGCCGCGGACGTGCAGGCGCTCGACGACAAGGCGCGCGCAGCACACGCCGCCGCCCAGGCGCGCGAAGAAGCTGCGCGGGCCTCCGTGGCCCAGGCCGAGCGCGAGATCGCAGCGGCCGAGCTCGCGGCGAAGAATGCAGCAGCGATGCGCGATCGCTCGTCGAGCCAGGTCGCGGCAGAGCGCGAGAAGCTGATCGCGCAAGCGCGTGAAGCGGAGGAGCGCGTCGCGAAGGCGAAGGCCGCGGCGGATGCGGCGGAAGCGCGCCGCTCGTCGGCGGAGACCGCAGCGGCGACCGCGAAGAAGGATCTCGAGTCCACGCGGACCACGCTCGCGAGCGTCGAAGGTCAGCGCACCGCGGCCGAGCGAGCAGCAACGGAAGCCGCGCGCAAGCGCAGCGAGGCGGAGGCAGCGGCGATCGAAGCTGCGCAGCGCAAGAGCGCGGCGGAGAATGCCGTCGCGATCGCGGCGAAGCAGCGCCAGGATGCGGAGCTCGCAGCAGCGGCTGCATCGAAGCAGCGCTCGGAAGCCGAGCAGCAGCGCATGACGGCAGAGCAACAGCGCAAGGCGGCGGAAGAAGCCGCGCGCGATGCACAGATGGCGAAGGTTGCTGCGGACAAGCAGCGCGTGATCGCGGAGCAAGCGGCGAAGAGCGCCGTCGATGCGAAGCACACGGCCGAGGCGAGCCTCGAGACGCTGATGGCTAAGCGCGAAGCGGCGGAGAAGGCAGCCGCGGAGCTCGAGTCGCGCAGCAAGGCCGAAGCGAAGGCGCAGGCAGCGCTCGTGCTCGCGCAGCAGCGCAAGGTCACCGACGAGGAGATGGCGAAGGCGAAGAAGGAAGCGGATCGCCTCGCCGTCGATCGCAAGAAGGCGGAGGACGAGCTCGCGGATCGCCGCAAGGCCGTCGCGCTGCAACAGGCAGAAGCGGAGCGCCTCAAGTCCACTGCGATGCAGGCGCGCGATGCCGCGGAGCGCGAGGAGAAGCGCCGCGCGCAGCTCGCACAGCAGCGCGCCGTCGAGGAGCAAGAGCTCGCGCAGATCAAGGCGAAGAAGGAAGCAGCGTCGAAGGTCGTCGTCGCACCGCCGGCCCCGGTGGCCGCGCCGAAGGTCGTCGTCGCTCCGAAGGCCGCGTTCATCAAGGACGTGACGTTCAAGGGCAGCGCGGGTTCGGGACGCGTCGACATCGCGCTGACCGGCGAGGGGCAGATCTCCGTCGGTGAAGTCACTGCCACCGCGGTCGAGCTGATCATCGACAACGCCGAGCTCGGCGGAAAGCTCGAGCGCAAGCTCGATGTCTCGCGCTTCGGTAGCCCGGTGCGCGCGGTGTCTTCGTTCCGCGATCGCCGTACGCCGAATCGGGTGCGCCTCATCGCCGAGCTGTCGTCGCCCGCGACGCCGACGTTCGAGCGCGACTCGTCGGGCGTGAAGTGGAGCTTCGTGGGAACGCAGGTCGCGCAAGCCAAGCCGATGCGCACGCAGAACGTGCCGTCGCCTGTCGTCGGTGGATTCGGCGCCGCGTCGACACCGATCGCGCAGCAGTCGGTCTCGCAGGTCGCGCCGCAAGCACCGCGCAACCGCAAGGTCTATCGCGGCGCGATCATCGACTTCGACTACAAGGACGCGCCGATGGCCGACCTGCTCCGCACGATCGCGGACACGGGCAAGGTCAACATCGTCGTCCCCGACGGCATCGACGCGCGCGTCACCGTGCGCCTCAAGAAGGTGCCGTGGGATCAAGCGCTCGAAGTGATCCTCGCGTCGCACGGCCTGTGGTACCGCCGCGATGGAAACCTCTATCGGATCGCACCGCGCAAGGAGCTCGACGCCGAGGACGAGCTCGAGGCCGCGCGTCGCGAAGCGATGATCAAGTCGGAGACTCCGCGCACGGACGTCATCCCGCTGAACTACGCGTCCGCAGCGGAGCTCAAGCCGAAGCTCGAAGCGATGCTGTCGCCGAAGGGCCGCATCGAGGTCGATGACCGCACGAACGCGCTGATCGTCAACGACGTCGCGGGCAACCGCGAGCAGATCTCGCGTCTCGCGCTGCAGCTCGATCGCCAGACTCCGCAGATCTCGATCGAGGCGCGCGTGGTCGAAGCTCGCTCCACGTTCGTCCGTCAGTTCGGCATCCAGTGGGGTGGAGCGGCGAACTCGAGTGCCGCGGGCGGCAACGCGACCGGCCTCGTGTGGCCGTCGTCGATCGGCCTGCGCGGTGGAGCGGAAGACAACCAGACTCCGCGCTCGGGTGTCGCGACTCCGTCGGACTTCGCGATCAATCTGCCGGCCGCGGTCGGTACCGGCGAAGGTGGTGCTCTCGGTCTGTCGCTCGGCTCCGTCGGCGGCAACTTCAACATCAACCTCCGCCTGTCCGCCCTCGAGGACAGCGGTACGGTGCGCATCATCTCGGCGCCGAAGATCACCGTCCTCAACAACAAGGAAGCGAAGATCAGCCAGGGCGTGTCGATTCCGATCTCGGTCGTGTCGGCCGCCGGTACGCAGACGCAGTTCGTCCAAGCGGATCTCGCACTCACGGTGAAGCCGTACGTCTCGCAGCGCGACTGCGCGATCGCGATGGATCTCACCGTCACGAAGAACGAGCCCGACTTCGTCAACACGGGCGCTCGTGGCGACCCGTCGATCCTTCGCAAGGAAGCGAAGACGTCGATGCTCGTCAACGACGGCGAGACCTCGGTGCTCGGCGGTATCTACACGCGCAACAGCGGTCTCTCGTACAAGAAGCTGCCGTTCCTCGCGGACATTCCGGTGATCGGCTGGCTGTTCAAGAGCCGTCGCGAGAACGACGACCGCACGGAGATCCTCGTCTTCATCACGCCGAAGATCACGAACAAAGGCCTGCTAGGCTGCCAATAGTGGCAGCGCTGTTCCTGATCGGCTTCATGGCCAGCGGCAAGACGACAGTCGGTCGTCTGCTGGCAGCGCACACCGGGCGACCGTTCATCGATCTCGATGACGCGGTCGCCGCGTCGCTTTCGGAGCCGATCGCGGAGCTGATCAAGCGCGACGAGCCGGCATTTCGTCGTCGAGAAACGGCGGAGCTCGAACGAGCGATCGAGTTCGGCGACGTCGTGATCGCCACGGGCGGTGGCTGCGGCGCGAACCCCGCGAACGTCGAGCTGATGCGCGCAGCGGGCGTGGTCATCGCGCTCGGCGTAGATGTGTCCGAAGCGCGCTCGCGTGCGAAGGACGGACCCGAGCGACCGTTGCTCGCAAACGCGGACGAGCTCGCGAAGTCTCGCGCGGCTGCATATCGAATGGCCCACGCGGTGGTCTCGACCACGGGCAAGTCGATCGACGATGTGGTCGCGGAGGTGGCGCACGTCGAGCGCCTCGTGACGCAGTTCTCGTCGGTGTCGTCGGTGTCATCGTCGTCGGGCACATCGTCGTCGGCAACGATGGCCACGACGATCGTCGCCCTCGGCGTACGCAGCTGTCCTGTCGTCGTCGCGGATCGACTCGCGCACGTCGAGCACGCGATCGCGTCTATGATCGGCGACCGATCGAAGCTCGCGATCATCACCGATACCAACGTCGCGGCGCATTGGAGACTCTCGAGTCACGTCGCGAGCGCCGAGGTCATCGAGATCGAGCCGGGCGAGGCGAGCAAGTCGTTCGAGACGTACGCGCGGTTGTGCAACGAGCTCGTCGCACGCGGCATCGATCGCGGCTCGGCGATCGTCGCGCTCGGCGGCGGCGTGGTCGGTGACCTCGCGGGCTTTGTCGCCGCGACGCTGTTCCGCGGGATCCCGGTCGTGCAAGTACCGACGACGATCGTCGCGATGACCGACGCCGCGATCGGCGGCAAGACCGCGATCGATATTCCGGCCGGCAAGAACCTCGTCGGTGCGTTTCACCAACCGCGCCTCGTCGCGTGTGCGCTGGAGACACTGCAGACGCTGCCCGGTCGCGAGCGGCGGGCGGGCTTCGGCGAGCTGTGGAAGTACGCGCTCCTCGACGGGCCGGAGCTGTGGCGGCTCGTCGCGAGCTGCGCGGCGTGGGCGCGCGATGGTGGCGAGGCGATTCCCGGTGCGTTTCGCGAGGTGATGCGCCGCTCGATTGCCTACAAGGCGGAGGTCGTCGGCCGCGACGAGCGCGAGCTGACGGGGGTCCGCGCGCTGCTCAACCTGGGCCACACTGTCGGACACGCGATCGAGAGCGCCTCGGGGATGCTGCACGGCGAAGCCGTGGCGCTCGGCTTGGTCGCGGCGGCTCGCGTGTCGAGGGTCCTCGTCGGTGCACGGCCCGAGCTCGAAGCCGAGCTTATCGAAGCGCTACAAGTCTGTGGTCTGGCGGTCGATATCGATCGTTACCTCACCGATGGCGTCCTCGCGCGCATCGACGTCGACAAGAAGCGGGTAGGGAAGCGTCTGAAGTACATCGCGATCCGCGACGTAGGGGACTGTGAGCCCGTCGAGATCGACGTCACCGAGCTACGAAGAATTTTGCGTTCGAAACCATCACCTTGATACGATTTCTCCTCGGAGGAACTATGTTTCGCCTAGCCATTGCCTCGTTCGCATTCTCCTCGCTCGTCGGCTGCCTCGCTGCCGATGGTGCGGGTGACGAGGCGATCTACATCTCGAAAGCCCTCGCACCGAACGATACCTGCACGTTCAACTCCTCCGAAAGCGAACCGTTCATCGGGCATGGCGTCATCTCGGTGATCTCGCCGGCGCCCTATCTGATCTTCCCGCAGATGAAGAGTCGGATCGTCACGGCGGATGCGTCCGAACAGGAACAGAAGACGATCCAGATCCGCGGGGCGCGCGTGACTCTCGAGTTCAAGGACACCGCGATCGGGAACCTCGTCTCGGCGGACAACAAGAAGTTCCAGTCGCTGTTCAC
>JBGARE010000002.1:361282-363917 GCA_044230415.1 Kofleriaceae bacterium | reverse complement strand
TAGCGTCACCGACGGGATGTTCGAGCTGATCCCCGATGGTGCCCTCGCGTCGATCGCGGCGTCGAAGGCGGGCGATCCGAACTTCGAGACCGAGGTCGTCGGCAAGATCACCGTCTTCGGCAATCTGGCGGGCGATGAAGTCACGAGCCAGGAGTTCCAGTTCCCGGTGACGATTTGCTCGAACTGCGTCACCGCGGCGTTCGGGCTCGCTGCATTCCCGACATGCCCCGTCATGTCGAGTGGCCGCGCGGGGAACGCGTGCAATCCATGGCAGGACGGCGTCGTCGACTGCTGCACCCAAGACGGCTCGCTCGTGTGCCCCGCGCCCGTGGCGCAAAACTGACGGGCGGCCTAGCGCGTTACCCGAGCGCTCTAGTACCGTTCGTATTCAGGTGACCTTTGTTCGCTGAAACACTCAAGAAGCTCGTCGACAACGTCGATGGTGGAATTGCTGCAGTGATCATGGGCCTCGACGGAATTCCCGTCGAAACCTATGTCCGGCAGTCAGACAAGGTCGACGTCACCACCGTGGCGATGGAGTTCAGCTTCATCCTCGGTCAGGTGCGCAAAGCCGGCGATAGCCTCGCCGTCGGCAACCTCGAGGAGCTGTCGGTCAAAGCCCAGCGCCTCCTGCTCGTCTGCCGCATGATCTCGCCGCAGTACTTCGTCGCGATCGCGATCTCGCCCGAGGGCAACTTCGGCAAGGCGCGGTTCCTCGCACGGCTCGCCACGCCGTCGCTCGTCGCGAACCTGTGAGCCGCGCGCCCGTCTCGCGCGCGCTGCGCGTGCAGGTTCTTCACGGGCCGAACCTCAACCTCCTCGGTACGCGCGATCCCGCGCAGTACGGCACCACGACGCTCGCCGAGATCGATGCCGAGCTGACGCGTCGCGCAAACGCCCGCGGCGCGATGGTGCGCTGCGCGCAATCCAACCTCGAGGGCGAGCTCGTCGAGTGGATCCAGAAGGCGAAGGCGTGGGCGAACGCGATCGTGATCAACCCGGGCGGCTACACGCATACCTCGGTCGCGATCCGCGACGCGATCGACGCCGTGGCGTTGCCGACCGTCGAGGTCCACTTGTCGAACCTCCACGCTCGCGAGGCATTCAGGCAGGTGTCGATCACGGCCGCGAAGTGCATCGGACAGATCTGCGGCTTCGGAGCAAATAGCTACTACCTGGGGCTAGACGCGGCACTAACGCATGTGGAAGCTACGGCTCGCGATGGCCAAAAAAGGCAACGACGACGCTGATCAAGGCACTTCCAACGATGTGGTCGCGATGGCGCGCGGCCTGGCCGAAATCGTCTCCGAACATCACCTGACCGAGCTGGTCGTCGAATCAGCCGGAACCACGATCACCGTGCGGCGTGAAGCGCCCGCCGTGATGGCGGCACCGATGCAGATGCAGATGCCTGCGTACGCGCCGGCGCCCGCGCAAGCGGCGCCCGCAGCACCGGCAGCCGCAGCGGCAGCGGCACCGGTCGTCGACGACAAAGCGCACGTCGTGACGTCGCCGTTCGTCGGTACGTTCTATCGCAAGCCGAACCCGGACTCGCCGTCGTACGTGAACCTCAACGATCGCGTCGAGAAGGGCGCCGTGCTCTGCATCGTCGAGGCGATGAAGCTCATGAACGAGATCGAAGCCGACGCATCCGGCATCATCATCGGAATCCTCGTCGAGGATGGCGCCCCCGTCGAATACGGTCAGCCCCTGTTCAAGATCAGGACGTAGGACACGACGATGTTTCGCAAGGTCCTCGTCGCAAACCGCGGAGAGATCGCGCTCCGCGTGATCCGTGCGTGTCGCGAGCTCGGTCTCGAGTCGGTTGCCGTGCACTCGACCGCGGACGCCGATGCGCTCCACGTGAAGTTCGCCGATCAGGCGGTGTGTATCGGCCCGCCGCCATCGCGCCTGAGCTACCTCAACGTGCCGCAGATCATCTCGGCCGCCGAGGTCACCGGCGCGGATGCGATCCACCCCGGATACGGCTTCTTGTCGGAGAATGCTGATTTCGCCGAGGTTTGCAGGAAGTGCAAGCTGACGTGGATTGGACCGCCCTCCAGACGCGATGCGCCTGATGGGCGACAAGATCCGTGCGCGCGCTGCCATGGAGAAGGCCGGCGTGCCGGTGCTCCCCGGATCGACGGGCCTGCACGATGAAGTGCAGCTGCTCGAAGCAGCGGAGCGCGTCGGCCTGCCCGTGATCCTCAAGGCCACCGCCGGCGGTGGTGGTCGCGGCATGCAGATCGTGTTCGAGAAGGAGAAGCTCCTCGACGCGTGGGCGAAGGGACGCAACGAAGCGCAAGCTGCGTTCGGCAATCCCGAGATGTACATGGAGCGGTACTGCCAGAAGCCGCGCCACATCGAGATCCAAGTCGTCGCCGACAAGCACGGCCACTACACGCATCTCGGCGAGCGCGAGTGTTCGATCCAGCGCCGTCACCAGAAGGTGATCGAAGAAGCGCCGTCGATCGCGCTACCGGACGCGACGCGACAGAAGCTGCAACAAGCCGCGGTTCGCGCGATCGAAGCGATCGGCTACACGAACGTCGGCACGCTCGAGTTCTTGCTCGACTCCGATGGCAGCTTCTACTTCATGGAGATGAACACGCGCATTCAGGTCGAGCATCCGGTG
>JBGARE010000002.1:344163-361255 GCA_044230415.1 Kofleriaceae bacterium | reverse complement strand
GTTCGCGAGCAGATCCGCATCGCCGCCGGTGAACCACTCTCGTGGACCGACGAGCGCAAACCGCGCGGGCACGCGATCGAATTGCGCGTCACCGCCGAGGATCCGGTGACCTTCGCGCCGTGGCCGGGAAAGATCACCGCGCTGCACATGCCGGGTGGGCTCGGTGTACGTGTAGATACGCACGTGTATGCAGGCTACGTCGTGCCCCCGAACTACGACTCGTTGCTCGCCAAGGTGATCGTCCACGACGTCGATCGACCCGCGGCCATCCGCCGCGCGCGTCGCTGCCTCGACGAAATGGTCATCGAGGGACCGCGGACCAACATCCCGTTCTTGCGCCGGATCATCAATAACCCGGACTTCATCCGAGGCGAGTTCGACACCGGCTTCGTCGCACGGCTCCTGGCCGAGCGAGCGTCAGCCGCGTAGCCGTCCGACCCGGGTTGCGATGGGTAGCGTGAACCTGGATCACATGTGAGCGCAACGCACGAGAAACGCTCGTGCTTTTCCTTGACCCTAGGGCGCGCCGAGCCGTACGATTTTCACGATGCGCGGGGCAAATTTCCGTGTGCCCTGTACGCATCGGTTAACTGTGACTCCACACACTCGGAGCAGCTGAGCACTCGTGGCCTTCAACAAAGAAAAGGTCATGGATGCGGCCCGCAAGTTTGTCGATAAGGGACAGATCGACAAAGCGGTGAAGGAGTACCTGCGGATCGTCAACGAAGATCCGAAGGACGTCCGCGTGTGGCTGAAGATCGGTGACCTCTACGCGAAGAAGGGCGCGAAGCAGGACGCGATCGAGACGTACCTCAAGGTCGCGCGCTTCTATCACGAGCAAGGTTTCTTCCTCAAAGCGGTCGCGGTCTACAAGCAGATCCTCAAGCTGGATCCGCGACTCGTCGACGTGATCCTCAAGCTCGCCGAGCTCTATCGCCAACTCGGTCTCATGACCGATGCGATGCAGCACTTCGAATCGGTCGCCGCGCACTTCCATCGCGAAGGCAACACGAAGGAAGCGCTCGCGACGGTCAAGAAGCTCGTCGATCTCGATCCCGAGAACATCGCCACGCGCATCAAGCTCGCCGAGCTGTACTCGAAGGAAGGCCTCGTCGAGGAAGCCGCGCAGGAGTTCACCGTCGCGTGCGAACAGCTGCGCCGGCAGAATCGCCTCGACGATTTCTTGAAGGTCGCGGAGCGCCTGCTCTGGCACAAGCCGGACAACCATCAGCTCAATCGCGAGCTCGCCGGTCTCTACCTGCGCCGCAACGATCCGCGTCGCGCGTTGCAGAAGCTGCAAGCGTGCTTCAAAGCGGATCCACGCGATGTCGAGACGCTCGGTCTCCTCGCGCAGGCGTTCCAGGCGCTCGATCAGAAGGCGAAGACGGTCAGCGTGCTCAAGGAGCTCGCGCGTGTTCACGTCGAGAACAAGCAGCGCGACAAGGCGACCGAGGTCTATCGCAAGATCCTCGAGTTCGTTCCCACCGATCCCGACGCGCGTGACTTCCTCGGTCCGCAAGCCGCCGCAGCAGCGCCACCGGCGCCGCCACCGCGTCCCATTCCACCACCGCAGCCCATTCCGCCGCAGATGCGCGCGTCGACGCCGATCCCCGCGCAGGTGCGCGCCGCCACCGACGCCGCGAAGTTCAACATCACCGGCGATCTGCCCGCGTACAACTCCAAGAACCCCGGACTCACGGGCTCGATGCCGCTCGTCGACGAGCAATCGCTGTCCGGCGTCGACTTCGCGCTGCCCGAGTACGACGACGCGGACTTCTCGGCGGACATGGAGCCCGCGCCGGATCAGCGCGCGATGTCCGCCGCAGGCGAGCGACACGCCGAGGAGATCTCGAAGATCCTCGCGGAGACCGATGTCTACGTGAAGTACGGCCTGCATCAGAAGGCCGTCGATCACCTTCGCCGCGTGTTCACGCTCGATCCCGAGAACGTCGAAGCGCACGAGCGCCTCAAGGACATCTTCGTCGGTCAGGGTCGCGAGCAAGAGGCCGAGGTCGAGCTGCTCAAGCTCGCCGAAGTCGTCGCGCCGAGCGATCCGGATCGCGCGGAGGCGTACCTGCAGGAGCTCCTCGCGATCAACGGCACGCACACGGGCGCGTTCGATCTCGCGCGTCGCTTCCGCTTGCGAGTCGCGCGCATGAGCTCTGTCAGCGCGGAGGTCTCGTACGAAGGCGGCGGTGTTGCCGCGATCGATCCGGACATGGACGAGCTCTCGCTCGACGATGCACCGCGGGGAGGCCCGCGTCCGATGGGCGTCGCGCGCGGCCACCATCGCGACTCCGTCGACGATTTCGATCCGGGCGACCTCATCGGCAGCATGGCGCACGGATCGCCGGCGCCCTCGCGTCCACCGTCGCGCCCGCCGCCGCAGCACTACAACGAGAACTTCGATCTCGAGTTCGAGCCATCGCCGTCGCAATCGACGCGGCAGATGTCGCCCGAGCACATCGACGCGCTCGCACACGCGCCGCTCGATGACGAGGAGCCGGTGATCACGGATCGCCCGCCTTCGCACTGGGGCAACGATGCGCCGCGCTCCGCCGCGCGCTCGATCGACGAGCAGCTCGAGGAAGCCGAGATCGATGCCAACGAGATCGACGACGGCGTGGCCGCCGAGCTCGGTGTCCCCGACGACGATCTGCCGTTCGATCCCGACGAAGCACGCGCATTCGATGCCGCCGTGAAGGGCAACAAGGTCAACACCGAGCCCGTCTACGTGTCCGGCTTCGAAGAGACCGAGCTACCGCAACACCGCGCGCAAGCCGCCGCGATGGCGCGGCAGAACGTCCACGATCAAGGCGACACCACGTCGTTCGACGATCCGTTGATCGATCCTTTGGCGGTCAGCGGCTCGTACGATCCGTACGCGACCGAGTCGACGCACACGCCGCCGTCGTACGGTGACCCCACTCAGGCCCACGCCGTCGACACGAGCCTGGGCTACGACGATCCGATCGCCGAAGCGCCGCGCGCCGAGTCGCTCGTCGAGGACGATCTCGAAGAAGCCGACTTCTATTCGAGCCAAGGCATGTACGCCGAGGCGATCGACATTCTCAACGTGCTCCTCGATCGCTATCCGAATCACCCGCTGCTCCTCACCAAGCTTCGCGATGTCGAAGCGATGAGCGGCGGCGGCTTCCACGCGGGCGACTCCGAACAGAACCTGCCCTCGATCGCGACCGACGCGATCGATCTCGACGAGATCGAAGAGGTCAACGACTTCGAAGAGGTCCCCGACTCTCAGCTGCACGCTCCCAAGAAGAAGCGTGGGCCGACGGTCATGCTCGAGAAGCCCGTCGACGAGGGAGATGCCGAAACGCACTACGACCTCGGCCTCGCGTACAAGGAGATGGGCCTCCACGACGAAGCGATCAAAGCGTTCGAGAAGGCCGCGCACGCGCCGGGCCGCGAAGTCTCGTGCCGCATGATGATCGGCTTGATCCTGCGCGACCAGGGCATGATGACCGAGGCGATCCAGCAGATGAAGCAAGGTCTGCACGCCGAGCCCACGGAGCGCGAGCGGCAGAGCCTGTACTACGAGCTCGGTGTCACGTACGAGATGCTCGGCGACGCGGGCGAGGCGATCTACTACTTCGAGATGGTGCTCAAGCGCGATCCGAACTTCGCGGATGCGGGCTCGCGCGTGAATCAGCTGCGTGCGATGGGCGGCCGCGCCCAGCATGCGGACGACGATCTATAGCGGCCACGCAGCGCCGGGCTTCCACGTCGCGAGCTCGAGTGCGGCGCGATCGGCGATCGCCGCGATCGTCAGCGACGGATTCGCGCCGACGGGCCCGGGGAGCACCGCACCGTCGACGATCGCGAGCCCGGGATGCCCGAACACGCGGCCGTGCGAGTCGGTCACGCCCTCGTGGCGATTGCGACCCATCGGACAGCCACCGAGGGGATGCACCGTGACCACGCGATCGAAGAGCTCCGACATCGGATCGACCTGAAAGCTCGCACCGAGCTCCGTGGCCACATCGCGTGCGGCGTCGACGAGGTTGTCGAAGTAGGCCGCGGAGCGACGCTTGGCCCAATCGAGCTGGAGCCGATCGCCATCGAGCGAGAAGCGCCCGTCGGGGACATCGCGTCCCATGCCGAGCATCGGCATCGATCGCGCGCTGAGCGCCATCGGACCGAGGAAGTCGGCGAGCTCGTTCGAGAGATCCGTGTCGAGATCGCGACCGAGCATCTTCGATAGAACGCGCCTCGCGAGTCGCCAGCCGCGCCCGATCCAGCCGGGCGTGTTCAGGCCTTCGATCATCCACGCGAGCTGCGTCGGGATTCCGGAATCCTCGAGGTAGAAGCCGCGTCCATCGCGGGCATCGTTCGTGTCGACCGCGTCGGCATGGCGCAACGCATGCGTGATCGGTGGACCGACCGACGAGTCGATCGGCCACGGCTCGACGCGATCGTCGACGCGCCGCGTGCATCGAAGCGCGACGGACAGCATGTCTCCGTTTCCCGAGACGCGTGTTCCGAGGTGCTCGCGGGAGAGCGCCGGGAATGCGCCGGCGTTCTTGAGGAGGAGGTACGTCGTGCCGAACGTGCCGGCGGCGAGAACCAGTCGATCGCAGGTGATCGTCGTCGGGACGAGCTGGCCCGTATCGAACGGCCGGCCCGCCCCGCACGTGATGCGGGATCGTGGACCACGTAGTCGACTTCGTAGCCTCCCGCGGGGCGCGGGCGGAACGCGCGGACCTCGGCCGACGTGCGGATCGTCGCGGACATTCGTTCGGCGCGCGAGAGGTAGGTCAGGTCGAGCGTGTTCTTCGCGCCGACGTTGCACCCGAGCGAGCACTCTCCACACAAGGTGCACGTGCGTCGCGCGAAGCCGTAGCGATTCGGAACCTCCTCGGCAAATGACTGGCCCGTTGCCGGCGTCGCCGCGCCGTCGGCGAACGTGATGGCGAGCGGAAGCGGCTCGACGGTGCACGCGGGCGAACGATCGGCGACGCGCTGCGCGGCGGCACGGAATGCGCGGATCTTCTCGTTCTGGTCGTACGGATCGCCGGCCGGATAGCGCCGGGGCGCTAGGATCGCCTCGACGTTCGCGTAGTGATCCTCGAGCGTCGCGCGATCGATCGGCCAGTGCTCGTATGCGCCGCTCGCGAGATCCTCGCGAACGAACCAGCGCTCGTCCTTGCGCAGGAGCACGTTGCCATAGACGAGCGAGCCGCCGCCGAGCCCACTCGCGACGGCCGCGCCGACGTGGCGAAAGAACCAGACGTTGAACAGTCCGTACAAGCCCGCGCTCGGATCCCAGAAGTTCCTCGCGAACTGATGCGGTGCGCGCGGAAACGATCCCGGCGGATGCGCGGACCCGCGCTCGAGCACGCACACGCGGAGGCCGCGCTCGGCGAGTCGATACGCAGATACGGACCCACCGAACCCCGATCCGATCACGATAGCCTCGAAGTGCTCCACCATGCGCGCCACCCGACTCTACGCCGACGATCCGCGGCTCGCGCGATTTCACGCGGGCATCTATTGGGACGCGTTCGCCGCGCAGCACGAACCTCTCGACGTCTGGCAGCGCGCGCTCCGCGGCGAGCTCGCGTACGAGTTGCGCGTGCAGATCGTCGACGACGATGCGGGCATCTGTTACGAGCGGTACCCGGCGAGCAACGTCGGCTTCGTGACGTACATGGTCGTCGCGCCACACGCGAGAGGGCAGGGCATCGGCGAGCGACTCCTGCGTGACGCGGTCACCGAGCTGCACGACGAGGGCGTGTCGCTGGTGCTCGGCGAGGTCAACGATCCGCGGTTGCGTGGCAACTGGGAGCGCTTGCGCCGATTCCAGCGCTGGGGCGCACGTGTCGTGGAGGGGCAGTACGTCCAACCCGCGCTGGCGGATCACCTCGAGAGAGATCGCGGTCTCTTACTGATCGCGCTCGCCGGTGCGCAGGCGCTGCCGACGAGGATCGATGGTGTGCGCGTGCGCTCGTTCCTTCGCGAGCTGTACGAGATCTGCGAGGGCAACGAGGTCGACCCTTCCGTCGCTTTCGCCGACGAGGCGCGGCTGGTAAGCCTGAACGATGGCGACCCGTAGCGAATCAGACAGCATGGGCTCGATCGAGGTGGAGGACGAGCGGTACTGGGGAGCGCAGACGCAGCGCTCGTTGCAGAACTTTCGCATCGGCGCGGAGCGCATGCCGCGCGAGATCATCGCCGCCCTCGCGACGATCAAGAAGGCATCCGCGGTCGTCAACGAGAAGCTCGGTCTGCTCGATGCCGAGCTCGCGAAGGGAATTGTCGCGGCCGCCGATGAAGTGATCGCCGGCAAGCTCGACGACGAGTTTCCCCTCGTTGTGTGGCAGACCGGCTCGGGGACGCAGACGAACATGAACGTCAACGAGGTGATCGCGGGTCGCGCGAACGAGCTCGCGGGAAAGCCGCGCGGCGGCAAATCGCCGGTGCATCCGAACGATCACGTCAACATGTCGCAGAGCTCCAACGACGTGTTCCCGACGGCGATGCACATCGCGATCGTGGCGCGCATCGAAGCGCACCTGTTGCCGCGCGTGAAGCAGCTGCGCGACACGCTCGAGGCCAAAGCAGAGGCGTTTCGGGACATCGTCAAGATCGGCCGTACGCACCTACAAGACGCGACGCCGCTCACGCTCGGCCAGGAGATCAGCGGCTGGGTCGCACAGCTCGATCACGGCGTCGTCGCGATCCGCGCGCTCCTCCCCGCGGTGCACGAGCTCGCCCTCGGTGGTACCGCGGTCGGCACGGGCCTCAACACGCACCCCGAGTACGCGGTGCGTGTCGCGTCCGAGATCGCGCTGCTCACGCGCCGGCCGTTCGTGACCGCGCCGAACAAGTTTGCCGCGCTCGCGAGTCACGACGGGATCGTGGGGATTCACGGTGCGATCAAGATGCTCGCGACGAGTCTGATGAAGATCGCGAACGACGTGCGCTGGCTCGCGAGCGGACCGCGCAGCGGCCTCGGCGAGCTGCGCATTCCCGAGAACGAGCCCGGCAGCTCGATCATGCCGGGCAAGGTGAACCCGACGCAGGCCGAAGCGATGACGATGGTGTGCTGCCAGGTCATGGGCAACGACGTCGCGATCTCGATCGGCGGCGCGAGCGGCAACTTCGAGCTCAACGTCTACAAGCCGATGATCGCCAACGCGGCGCTGCAATCGATTCGGCTCCTCGGCGATGCGTGTGCTTCGTTCGAGGAGCACTGCGCGCGGGGGATCGAGCCGGATCGCGCGGAGATCAAGCGCAAGGTCGATCAGTCGCTGATGCTCGTCACCGCGCTCGCGCCGCACATCGGCTACGACAAGGCGGCGAAGATCGCGAAGCAAGCGCACGCCGATGGCAGCACGCTCCGCGAGGCCGCGGTGGCGCTCGGCTATGTCACCGCCGAGCAGTTCGAGCAGTGGGTCAAGCCCGAGGACATGGTCGGCCCGAAAGCCTGAGCCCTCAGTCGCGGTTCGCTTGCGCGACGAAGCGCTCGATCATGCCGCCGGTGCGGAGACGCTCCAGCTCGATCTTCTCGAACGCGAGGATCGCTGCTTCGCGCGTCGGAAACTTCTCGAGCGTCGTGCTGCGCGTGATCAATGTCTTGTCCTTGACCGCGAGCGACTTGATCCCGTCGCCGTCGTAGATCCGGAAGATGGGACCGAGCTTGTGAGGCTCCCAAGAATCGGTCGGCGTGTTCTTTGGCCCGGCGATGATCTTCATCAACCGTTGTGCCTGGGCGGGAGTTCCGGCCTTGAAGAAGATCAGTTGCTGCACTTCGGCCTGACCTCGCGACGGGTAGTACTTCGCTTCGTGCCACAGGACCGATCTGCCGTAGCGCTGGAGCGCAAGCCACCCGTGTTTGCCGGGCCAGAACAACTGGCGTTCGTCGCAGGCGTCGGATTGCATGAGGTGTGCGAGCTCGTCGAGCGAGAAGTGCACGGTGGTGGTCGCGAGATCGTCGCCCTTCCAGTAGTGGGACTGCCCGTCCTCGTCGAGGAGCCACGCCTCGCAGGTCGCTGCGTTGCGGATCATCACCTTGCTCGACCGCGCACCGGCGCGCGCGCTCACGAGCTCCGCGATCTCCTCGTCACCGACGGACCTGAAGGTCTTGGGGTCCGCGAGCTTCTTCGCGACGACGTCGCCGGCCTTGGTTGCCTTCCCGGAGAGCCACGCTTCGATCCCTTTTCGTACCTCGCCGCTCTTGCCGAGCTCGTCGTCGAAGTCGGTGAACGAGTAGGTGTTCTCGGGCCGCTTCTTCGGAGGAGTGATCGCGAGGAAGCGTTTCCACCACCGCTCGGTGCGTTCGCGATCGCGGATCTCGAACGCCGAGCGGGCGCCGGAGCCGACGATGAACCACGCATCGATATCGCTAGCGTCGCGGGGCGCGCGGTCTTCCCAGTCCTCGACGACCTGTATGATCTCTCGCGGTCGAGAGATCTTGCGTGACCACACGAACTCGTGGCTCTCGAGGTCACCGTGAAGGATCGAGATGTACTCGCGCACGAGGCTCGCTGGCGCGGTCTTCAGTCGCGTTCGAAGGCGTTCGTGCAGGAACGGTGTCCACTCCATCGCGAGGTAGAAGCGACGCTCGTGGGGATCGGCGACGAACTTGTCGAGCGTCTCCTCCACTCCGTCCTTGTCGCGGCTGATCCGCTGCTGGAGCTTGCCCGACTCGGTCATCACTTCGGTGTAGATCAGCTCGCCGGCGTTGGACCACCAGCGCCACACGCCGCACTTCACGTTCTGCTCGCGGATCATCGGTCCATCGACCCAGCCCGAGCTACTTCCGTCCGGAGATGCAACGCTTCCCGTCGAGAACCAGCGCGCGGTCTCGGGGACATTCGCCGGGCGCTTCGGGACGAGCACGCCCTCGGCATCTCGTTGGCGGCCCTCCTTGTCGTAGAAGCGAATCGACACGTTGGTACGACCCGTGGCGTCGCCGATGAACTCCGCGCGGACCGTCACGTTGCCGCCCTGTCGGAGGTTGGGCTCGTCGGTCGGCTTGTCCGTGCCGAAGAATGTCGCGTCGCGCAGGATGCCACGCTCCCAGCGCGCCTCCGATGCGAGCGATCCGTCGGGGTGAAAGCGACGGTTGATGCCGTGCACGTCGTGATCGACGTACGGCGTTTCTCCGCGCTGCGACCCATCCTCGCGCCACGCCTTCCACACGCCCTGACGACAGCCGAGCTCGTCGCTGTCGCCCATCTCCCAGCTCTGGTCGGCCGCGTTCCAGATCGCGCCTTGGATGATGGCGGGTGGGGCGCCTGCGTGCAGTGGCGAGATCTGCGGGATCCACTTCGTCGATCCCTTCGCGGTCCCTTCGGGCTTCTTGGCCTTCACCTTCGCCGCAGCAGGCTTCGTAGCGGGCAGTGCCGTGGCGCCGCTCTTCGACGTAGCCTTCGTCGTGATCTTCGTCGGCGCAGCCTTCGTGGCGTTGGCCTTCGCCGGCTTCGACGATGTCGTGACGTCGGCGCCCGCGAGCAGCGTCGCCGTCGCCGTCGACAGCTCGCGCGGCGACTGGAGCGACATCCCGAGCTTCGCGTCGCGCACCAGTCCCTTGCCGTTCGCGAACGTGATGCGCGGGATGAGCTTCGTGAGGCTCGTGATGGGCCGCGTGTTCGCCGTCGCGCGCCACGCACCCTTCGATGCGCGCGGTTGATCCAGCACGGCCACGAGCCAGAGCTCGAGCTCGGGCCTGACCGTCACCAGGAACAGGCGGCCACCGGTGGCGAGCGGAGCGAGCGCGGCGTGCGTGCTCGCATACGCGGCGGTCGGCCAGACGTCACCGACGTCGAGTCCTTTCGCTTCTTTCTCGAACACGGCCTTGCTGACGATCGCGAGAACATCGGGCATCGTTAGTCGCCAGCATGCCAGATCTTCGACATCGGCTTCGTCCGCTGCTGCATTCGGGCATCTCGTTCAAGGTCTCGGGGGCGATCGACGAGATCATCGCGAGCGGCGATCCCGACCTGATCGATTGGGCGCTCGGCCCGACCTCGATCGACAAGCTCGGCGAGAACAAACACCGGCGCTGGAAGTACGGCGACGCATGTGCACCGGATCATCCGTCGCTCCGCGTGGACAGCCTCCTCCGGCTCGCGAACGCCGGTACATCGAAGCGCTGCGTCGCGCTTCGCGACCAGCTCTCGTCGCTGTGCATGGAGGTTGACGAGTACAGCAAGGTGTACCTCGATCTCGCACCGATCCGAGGAGCGACGGGAATCCGTACGCTGCGCGTGTACGGGTACGAGCTCGACTCGCGGTGGGAGTGGCGAGCAGAAGCGGTGCCGCGCGAGGTGCTGAACCTCGACGTGCTGTTCGCGCTGACCGGACTCGAGCACCTGATCATCGCGAACACGAAGAACGTGACCAGGCAGATCATCGAGGGGCTCGCCGGCCTGCCCGCGTTGCGCCGGCTCGAGCTCTCGGCGACCGACGTCGCGGATCTCGCGCCGCTCGCGTCCTCGAAGAAGCTCGAGTCCCTGTACGTCGCGGCATCACCCGCGCTCGCGAAGATCGATGCGTTGCCGCGGACGCTGCGCAGGCTCCACCTCGAGGATCTGTCCGCCCTCACCTCGGTAGACGGCCTCGCGAAGCTACCGGCATTGGAGGAGCTCTACGTCGGTGGCGTGCCCCTCACCGAGCTGCCCGGACTCGCGAACAAGAAGACGAAGGTTCGCTTCGAGCCGACCCGGTCACCGCGCACCGACTTCGACCCGCCCCCCGATTTGTAGCGCGAGGTTCGTCGCGGTCACCTTGCGAATCAGCACGTCGACCTTCACGGGGCGAAAGCCTTCGAACGTGACGACGAGCTGATCGAGTCCGTCGAAGTGCAAGCGATCCGCGGTGAGCACGACGGGACCGAGACGCAGATCCTTGATCGTCGTGTCGACGCTGCCGATCGCACCTTTGAGCGTGCCGGGGCCACGATCGTTGATGCCGCCTGTTACCTGGAGATCCACCATGCCGGGCTGATCGTCGCCGCCGAACATGATCAGGCCTCCGCCGACCTCGAGCGATCGCGGCGCGAGCAACGACAGCGCGAGATCGAGTCCTTCGAGCGAGAGCGACTTGAGGATCTGCTTGCCGTTGTCTGACTTCGACGACGGTTTGCCTGAATTCGTGGTGCGGAAATCGGAGAGCGAGCGCACGGGCACGTAGCCGAGCGCGGCGTTGTTCGATGCTTCCTCGTCGAGGTTCCACCGCACGAGGTCGCGCGCCGATCCGACGATCGGCACCTTCCACTGCAGCGCGAGCGTGTTCTTGTCGTGCTCGATATCGAGGAACGTTCCTTCGAGCCAATCGAGGCTCTCTTCGAGCGCGCGAAAGTTCAGCCGGCCCTCTTGGATCGGAACCTTCAGCTTCTGATCGAGCGTGCGCTTTCCGATGACCGGCAGATCGAGGACGACTTTGATCGTGACGTAGATGCGGCCGGAGAGACTGTCGAGAAAGCGCAGCCTGTCCTGGCGCAGCTCCTTGGGCTCCGACGGTGGTGGAGCGGGACGATCGGCATCGCCGCGACCGAACGGTCCGCGCAGCGACAGCTTCATGTCCGAGAGCTCTGCGATCGGCGACACGATCTCGAGCCCCTGCTCCGCACGCGTGAGCATCACGTCGTTCGGGAGCTCGATGTTGCTCACGGTGATGTCGAAGCGTCCGTTGTCGTCGCGCAACCACGCACCACCGACCGACGTGCGATCTGCAGTCCAGCGCAGCATGTCGAGTCGACCGACGAGGTTCTCGAAGTTGCAGTGCTCGGCTCCGTACGCGACCGCGCCAGCGCGCCCCTCGATGCGCGTGGTCTCCGCGCGAGGAAACGTCAGCCGGCGACCACCATCGTCCTGCGTGAATGCAAAGCGTTGGACGCTGACATCGGTCTCGACGTGAATAGCCACGACGCGACTATAGATCTACGGCACGACGTAGCCCACGTACTGGAGGTCGATCCAGTCGAGCGAGGCAGGGACATCACCGTTCGTCGTGATCTCGACTTTGTACTGGAAGTACTTGCGCGCGTCGACCATCGGCGTCTCGCCGAGAAGCACCGGCACCCACGCTTCGGCCTCGCAGTCCGCCTCCGCATCGCAGGTCCGCACGCTCACGATCGGCTCCACCTTCGCTTGCCGCATGCTCCAGGTGAGCGCACCGAATCGCGCGGCATCGATCTGGCGCACCGTCGAGATGTACGTCCCCGCCGTTTCGAACGGTGCGCGGCCGCCGGTGTACGTCGCCGTCACGCTGATCCACTGCAGCGTGCCGATCATCGCGTCGACCAGTGAATCACCGGCGATGAAGCTGAACGTCCCGCCCGAACGATCCACCGGGATCACGTCGTGGCGCATGTAATCGCCAACCCCGCTGAGTGCGGCCGCTGCCACGAGCGTGATGTTTCCGCCGGCCGGTGGATCGAGCACGAGGGAGACCTGCGCCTGAAGCGGGTGCGTGAACGCAGCCGACGAGTCGAGTGCGAGCGTGGTGACTCCCGTCGGGAGACTCAAGTTGACACTGCGGGTGACGGTCATCCCATCCGTGATGTCGACATACGGCTGGTTCGAACCACTCGCGAAGCGCGCCGTGCGACCGGCCACTGGACGTAGATGGTCCCGGGGGAATCCACCACCCGCGAGCTGCGGTCCGCTGTCGACGGTGAACGAGAACCGCGCGCTCGGTCCGCCGGTCTTGACCGCGTCGATCACGAGATCGTGCCACCCGGCCTCGAGGGACATCGCGGGCGTCGTCGTGATCTGCGCCGCGGCGCCGTACATGTTCGCGACCTGTACGCCATCGATCCACATGCGATGGCCCTGGCTCGTATCGAGCTTGAACCGATAGTCACCGGCGGTATCGATCAAGAACTGCGCGGTCCATCGCAACGTGTACGCACCGTTGCCTACGCTCGACGCGTACGGCACCGACGTGAACTGCAGCGCATCGAGCTTGTCGACGAGCCCGGTCAGCGATTGCAGCGCCAAGAACGCCTCGTCGAAGCCGTCGACGATCGCACCGTCGAGCCCGTCGACGCGCGCGCGCACGATGTCATCCGGGATCGAGCGTGTGCCACCCGGCCCCGGAGGCCGATAGCGAAGCTCCCACTCGAGGAACATCGCCGAATCCGCGAGCGCACCTCGGAACCGATGCCAACCCGGAGTGGACACGGTGTACGGGAACGTCTCGAAGGTGGTGCCCACACTGGCGATGCGCTGGAACGCACCACCGGGCGCTGCGATGTCGAGGAAGCCGATGTCGTTCGCGCGGAACTCGAGCTGATAGCTCCCGGCGGTGTCGAGAAAGATCTCGCCCTCGACGAGCACGGTGATGTCATCGGAGGCCGTCAATCCGAGCAGCGGCGGCACACCATCCCCGAGATCGATGTTCACGCCGCGCAACACGCCCACGCCGGTCGGCGTCATCTGCGCGAGCTGCTCGAACGTCGTCGTGTCGATGCTCGTCGCGAGCTGATTGCCCGCGATCCCCGTCGCGCGAACACCGCTGACGAAATATGGAATCGGGCCCACGAACCCGCCCGCCTCGACGAACGTGCCGTCGAGTGCACCACCCTCGAACTGCGCCGCGGTGTCATCGCGCAGCGCTCGCATCTCCGTCGGGAAGCCGCAGATGTTCGTGAGCAGATCGCACTCTTGCCCGTTCGGACACTCCTGGCTCGCAGAGCACGGCGCTCCGAACGGCGGATCTGGGGAATAGCAGCCCGCCGAAAAGAGGCCGGACCAAAGCACTAGGAACACGGCCCGCACGGATCCATCCTACTCGCTGAAAGCGACCTGATGTAATCGAATCAGCTTGACTCATCGGACCATAGAAACGACGTTCGCGTCGCCCATGTCCGTCGAGCGGCTAGGCCGGTTCGAGCTGGTTTCCCATCTCGCATCCGGTGGGATGGCGAAGGTGTTCTTGGCACGTGTCGCAGGCCTCGCGGGCTTCGAGCGCCACGTGGTCCTCAAGACCCTGCGCAAAGAGGACATTCCGGACGAGTCCTATGTGGGTATGTTCCTCGACGAGGCGCGCCTCGCTGCCTCCCTCCACCACCAGCACGTCGCCCAGGTCTATGACGTCGGGTGCACCTCCGACGGCACCTACTTCCTCGCCATGGAGTACGTCCACGGCAAGACCGTCCGCTCCGTCCTCGAGACGGTCGACGACCGCCGCCTGTGGATGCCGCTCGACTTCGGCCTGTCCGTCGTCTCCGCCGCCGCCGCAGGGCTCCACCACGCGCACGAACGCTGCCGCTCCGATGGCACGCCGCTCCACATCGTTCACCGCGATGTCTCTCCCTCCAACGTCCTCGTCTCCTACGACGGCTCGATCAAGCTGATCGATTTCGGCATCGCCAAAGCCACCGCGCGCGTGACCCAAACGCGCACCGGCTTCATTAAAGGCAAAGCCGGCTACATGGCTCCCGAGCAAGCGCGCGGCTACGCCGTCGATCGCCGCTCCGATGTCTTCTCGCTCGGCGTGCTCGCCTACGAGCTCACCACGCAACACCGCGCCTTCGACGCACCCACCGAATTCGAGCGCGTCGAGAGGATCGTGCATGGCGACATCACGCCGCCCTCGCACTGGGTCCCCGATTATCCGCCCGAGCTCGAGTCCATCATCGTCACCGCGCTCGCCCTCGACCCCGACGATCGCTACCAATCCGCCGACGAGATGCGCTCGGCGATCGAAGCCTGCGCGAAGTCCGAGAACCTCGTCCTCGGCGGCGCCCCGATCGCGCGCCTCCTCTCGATGCTCTACGGAGCTCCCCTCGAGCCCTGGATCGCCCCTCCTGCCAACGTCGCCAAAGGCAGCGGCTCGCACGACTCCCTCGTCTTCGTCCCGGATATCCCGCACGCCGTCGACGAATCCGCCGACATCACCAAGCCCATCGATCGCGAGCTCACCGAAGCCGAAGCGATCGTCGACGAGCTGGCCGAGCGTCACGCGGTCAACGCGCGCCACATCGCCTCCCGCGAGGCCGCCCTCGCCGAGCGCGATGCCGCGAACACGATGCCGATTCGCAACCAGCTCCCGCGCGCCGGCACGATCAGACCCGCGCAACGCACGCCGATCTCCGAGCCATCCGCGCCGCAGATCGTGATCTCGCAAGAGCCGTCGTCCGCTCCGCGCGATCCGCTCTCGGCCCGCGCCGCGTCGCCGGACTCGGCCGCGTCGCGCTCCTCGTCGGAAGCGTCTCGCTCGCAGACGGAGTCGATATCATCGCGCTCGCAGGCGGAGTCGACGTCGTCGCGCTCGCAGACGGAGTCGGCGTCGCCGCGTTCGCTGATGGAGCCATCGTCGTCGCCGCGGAAGGCGTCGCCATCGCAACCGCCGCCGATTCCATCGGTGTCGCGTTCGATGCCCGCGGCTTCTCCGCCCGCGGCGATCTCACGCTCGATGCCCACGTCTCCCGGGGCGTCGATCTCGCGGTCGATGCCGGCCACGCTTCCACCGCCGCTTCCATCACGTTCGATGCCGGCCGTTTCCGCCGACGAGCCGCCGCCGTTCATCGCGCAACCGATCGCATCGCCCACAGCATCTACCTCGGCATCGCTCGCGTCGGCATCGCCGATCGCGCCGCTCACGCTCGACGACTCTGCAGCGGTTCCGCTGCTCATCGCGGTCGATACGCCATCGACGCCGATCTCGAACTACGCGGCCGCGCCTCCGATGGTGATTCCATCGGTGACGATCCAACCGCGCAATCGCAAAGCGAGGCCATCGACGCCACCGAAGTCGAGCCTTCGCCGCCAAGTGCTCGCCGTGATCGCGTGCGGCGCGGTCCTCGGCCTCGCGATCGGCGTGACGATCACCGTGCTCGGTAACGACGCGCCCGCGTCGACGCCGGCATCGACCGCGACGACCGCGTCGACCGGAGCCGCATCGGCGCGGACCGCACCGACTGCATCGACGATCGTCGCACCGACCGCATCGACCGCGTCGACGCCGACCGCGTCCCCGACGACAGCAGCATCGGCCTCGACCACGCCGTCCCCGACAACATCGGCCTCGCCCGCGCCGATCACGTCGACGACATCCGCGCCGATCACGTCGACGACATCCGCGCCGACCGTATCGGTGCCGAGCGCCGCCGCACAGCCAACCACGCCGGCCCCCGCGAAGTCCGCGATGGCCACCACGCCGATCGCCGTTCCGGAAGTCACCGCGGCCAATCCATCACCGGCCGCCGCCGCGAGCGCGAATGAAGTCACGATCAGCGTCGTCACCGACCCACCGGGGGCCACCGTCGTTCTCGACGGCGTCCGCCTCGGCACGACGCCGTACACCGGCACTGTCCCCGCACAGAAGCGCGATGGCTGGCTAAAGGTTCGCAAGCGCGACCACATCGCCGTGAAGACCAAAGTCGATCGCGCGACCGATATTCGCTGGGACGTGAAGCTCAACGCTGCGAAGCGCTGACTCATCCGCGCAGTACGCACCGACGACTACGCGACGACGAGCGATTCGGGATAGCGCAACACCTGACACGAGGTCTCGCCCCAGCTCGCTTGTCCCTCGGAGCCCGCGCTGCCGTTGGCGAAGTACAGCGCGGTGAGCAGCGTGCCGTCGTCGAGCTGCACCGTCGAGGGATAGCCCACGTCGTGTCCGATGCCATCGCCCGCGAGCAGCACCTCGTGCGCGGTCCACGTCGCGCCGCCATCGCGGCTCGCCTTCGTCGCGCAGCCGAGCGGACGCATGCGACGGCCGTACGTCATCAGCAGCTGCCCGCTCTCGCGAAGCACGCACAGATCCGCGGGGTGTTCGCCGCTGCGCGTGGCCGAGATCGGCGCGCTCCAGGTGCGGCCGCCGTCGCTGCTGCGCACGATCGACGTGCTGCCATCCACGCGGCGAGCCGCGCCGACGATGTCCGAGCCCACCGTGCAGATCGACATCTCGTTCGCCGACGCGAGCACGCTCGACTCGTCGCCCCACGTGCGACCGCCGTCACGACTGCGCACCACGATCGCATCCACGCGTGGTGGCGTGCCTTCGCGCGTGGTGCCGTAGGCCGACACGAGCAGCGTGCCGTCGTCGAGGGTGAGGATCCGGCCGAACGGGCTCACCCACGCGAGGCTCTCGCTCCGATAGGTGGCCGGTGTGC
>JBGARE010000002.1:341398-343861 GCA_044230415.1 Kofleriaceae bacterium | reverse complement strand
GCCACTTCGCCCGCGGCCCCGCGCGCGATGACCGGGAACTGGCCCTGCATCGCGCACACGACATGCCGCTCGATCTCGACGCGTCGCCCGGCCCACGCATCCACGCGAATCGACGACATCAGTCGAACACCACGGTCTTGCCCGCGTACACCAGGATCCGATCATCGAGGTGCGCGCGCACCGCCTGCGCCAGCACGCGCTTCTCGAGATCGCGTCCCTTGCGCACCAGATCCTCGACCGAATCGCGATGCGATGCCCGCGCCACCGCTTGCTCGATAATCGGCCCTTGGTCTAGGTCGGCGGTCACGTAGTGACTCGTCGCGCCGATCAACTTCACGCCCTTCTCGTAAGCCTGTCGATATGGATTTGCTCCGACAAACGCCGGCAAGAACGAGTGATGGATATTGATGATCTTCGACTCCCATCGCGCGACAAACTCCGGCGACAGGATCTGCATGTATCGCGCGAGCACGATCAGATCGATGCCCGCCTCCGCCATCATCTCGGTCGCTCGCGCTTCTGCCGCTACCTTCGTCTCCGCCGTGACCGCCACGTGGTGAAACGGCACGCCGAAGTGCTTCGCGATGCTCTCGGCATCCGGATGATTCGAGATGATCATCGTCACTTCGCAGGCGAGCTCGCCCGCGCGATGTCGGATCAGCAGGTCGTACAAGCAGTGCTCCTGCTTGCTGACGAACAGCGCGACCTTCCGCACCTTCGCCCCGTACGAGAGTCGAAAGTTCATCGAGAGCCGCTCGCCGACCTCTTTGATCCCGTTCTCGAGTGACACGCGATCGGTCGTGAGCGTCGACATGTCGAAGCGCAATCGCTGGAAGAACATCCCGGCGATCGGGTCCGAGTGCTGATCGGAATCGAGGATGTTGGCCCCGTGCCCGTAGAGCACCTGCGCCAACGACGCCACGATTCCCTTTCGGTCCTGACACGCGACCAAGAGCGTCGCGAGGTTGGCTGCCATGCGAGTCATCGTACATCGGCTCCGAACCCGGATGCCGCGTGGCGTCCGTCACGGGCAACCCTTTCGGCGATTCGGTGGCCTACGGCAAATGCGAGCGCACCGAGGAGAACGAACTCTCGACCCTGTCCAGAAGATCGCGGATGATGCCCGCATGATGAGGACGGCGATCGCCTGTGGTCTTTTCGTGGCGGTGGCGGCGTGTGGATCGGATGGCACCGGTGCCACCGATGGCGGCAACAACAGCGACGGTGGCGGAGGCGACGTGGACGCGTTCGTCCCCGACCCCGGCTACACGAAGCTGATCAGCCGCACGTGGACCATTCCGCCCGGGTCGGCGGACACGTACAAGTGCGTCCGCGTCACGATTCCGACGGACACGTACCTCACCAACATCATGGCCCAAGCTCCGCTCGGTACTCACCACACGGTGCTCTCGATCGCAGGGGCGAATGGAACCAGCGGGCCAGACGGCGAATACAACTGCTCCGTAGGTTCGCTGGGCATGGTCATGCTCTACGCATCGGGCGTCGGAACATCACCGCTCGATTTTCCCACCGGCGTCGGTGTGAAGATCGCCGCAGGAACCCAGATCCATCTCAACCTTCACTTGTTCAACGCGAGCGACGAGCCTCTCGACGGAGAATCGGGGATCTGGGTCAAGTCCCAATCGACACCGCCGCCGACACTGGCGGAGATGGTATTCGCAGGAGGATTTGGTCTGCGCATTCCCGGAAACGGTTTGACGACAAACTTCACCAGCGGCTGCACAGTTCCATCGAATCAGAGCTACACGCTGTTCGCCCTGTGGCCACACATGCACACTCTCGCCACGAACTCGAAGTTCGTCGTGAAGCGTGGGACCGATGTGACGACGCTCCACGACATGCCGTACTCGTTTAACGAGCAGACGTACTGGAAGCTGTCGCCCGAGTTCCAGGTTCAAGCCGGCGACAAGATCGAAGTCACGTGCTCGTGGGTCAACCCGAGCGGACGGCCGGAAGTTCGCTTCGGCGATAGCACCAATCAAGAGATGTGTTTCACGGGCATGTACCGCTATCCGGCCGCGAACAACGGCCTGTTCCAGTGCACGGATACCGGGGGTATCGGCTTCTGACGTTGCAGCGCAGGGCTCAGTCGCAACCCAAGCGATCGCTGCCGAGCGCGATGTCGTCGAGCCACACCTCGAACGCGGCCGGAGTCGGATTGGCCTGATACAGCCACCATCCGAACCACGCGCGATCGATCGTCGGAAATACGAAGTCCACCTGCGTGCCTCCGTGGCTCGTCTTCGACACGGACATCTCGGGCTTCGCGACGCCATCGATCCACACATCGATCTCGCTATTCGCCGCGCTCATCCGCCACTCCAAGCACAGCCACTGTCCACCCACCGACGGCGCCGTGCGCTTCCAGTTCGTCCAATCACCCGTCGCTCCACCATCGCTTCCCACGCCCCAGAAGCTCCCCGCCGGATTCGACGCATTCTG
>JBGARE010000002.1:319527-341356 GCA_044230415.1 Kofleriaceae bacterium | reverse complement strand
ACCGCCTGCACCCGCGAACTCCGCCATCGTGTAGTGCGCGTAGTCAGGCGCCGTCGGAAACGCGGTCACCCACGCGTGCATCGTGCCGAACAAGCTGTTCCCCGCCGGCGCCAACCCGCTCACCGTCATCCGCGCGCGCCCGTTCCCGGTGATCGCCAACTTCAGCGCCCGCTGTCCGCGCGCATGCGTCGCATCGATCGCGAGCTGCCCGTTCGCCGCCTCCGTATCCCACGCCGTGCTCGTCGCATTATTCGCGGCACCGATCGCGAGCGCCTCGAAGTCCTCGCAAAACAAGAGCCCACTCCGCTCGCACAACGCGACCGCACCCGCATCGATGGCGGCGTCACCGCCGCCACCACCATCCGTGGACGCCGTGTCACCCGACGCAGCATCCACGACCGAGCTCGCGTCGTCCCCGCAAGCGCCGAGCAGGAGCAGCACGATGCATCGCTTGAACCCCATCGGTCCCATGGTGACACCAATCGGATGTCGCGCGCGACCTGAACCTCGCCGCATATCGTGCTCTAGTCTCGCGCGGAGGCTCGAATGACGATCACTGACATTGGCCCGAAGCCGCAGTCGTTCAACATCGAAGAGGCGACGAAGGAGAACACGAACTACCGTTCGGTCGCCTGGAGCGGTCGCTACTTGCAGGTGACGCTGATGTCGATCCCCGCCGGCGCGGACATCGGCCTCGAGGCGCATCCGGAGACGGATCAGTTCCTGCGACTCGACGCTGGCCGAGGCCGCGTGCAGATGGGCGCCACGAAAGATCAGCTCACGTTCGACCAGGAAGTCACCGACGGCTGGTGCGTCCTCGTCCCGGCGGGGACGTGGCACAACATCACCAACATCGGGACGACCCCGATGCAGGTCTACACGATCTACGCGCCCGTCCACCACAAGGCCGGCAAGGTGCACGCGACGGCAGCCGTGGCCGAAGCAGACACGGACGACGAGCCACCCGCGTGGTCCGTGCAGCCAGCGGTGTCTGCGTCCGACAAGCACGGGTGATTGCTTGATCGGGATGATCGAGGGCTTGACGATGCCGGCCCCATGATCAAAGGTTACGCAGCTCTGCGGGATTAACTCAGCGGTAGAGTGTCAGCTTCCCAAGCTGAAGGTCGCCGGTTCGAATCCGGTATCCCGCTCCACAATTGCAACGGGCGCTCGTTCACCACGCAGCGCCGGCCTGCAACACGGTCAGCTCGAGCATCATGCCGTCGAGGTTCGTCGCGAGACCGAGCTCGAGAGCGGAGACCGTGCCCCACGTGCCGTGAAAGCGCAGCGCGTGCTCCACGTGCCGTGAAAGCGCAGCGGCGATGCGCGAGCTCCAATGCCCACCCCGGCCACGCAAGCCGCGACGGACGCCGCTCTGTGACTATGCGCGCGGAAGCAGGACGAGCTTTCCCGTCATACGTCCCGTCTCGCTCATCGCGTGCGCAGCTTCGGCTTCGACGAGAGGCATGCTCTTCGCGATGTTGACCACGAGCTGACCGGCCGCTACCGCAGCGACGACTGCGGCGAGCCGCGCGCGAGTGGGCTTGCCGAGAATCGCGCGCGAGCGAAAGGGCGGCACGATCACCTGCAGCATCATGCCGATGCTGTCCCCCGCGACCATCACGTGACGACCGCGCGGTGCGAGGAGAGCGCGGCAACGCGAAGCGCGATAGGTTCCCGCCGAGTCCGCGATCACGTCGAACGGGCCGTGCGCTCGTGCCTGCTCGAGCGGATCGCTCGCTTTGTAGTCGAGCACCACGTCGGCGCCGAGCTTCTTGACCAGCTCGATGTTCTTGCCGGAGCACACGCCGACGACGAGGTCGGCATTGCACGTTCGCTTCGCGAGCTGGACGACGAACTGGCCGACACCTCCGGACGCGCCGAGCACGAGGACACGACGGCCCGCCGTGATCGGCCGAAACTCGGTGAGTGCCATCCACGCGGTGACGCCGGCGACCGGAAGCGCGCCCGCGACTTCGAACGAGACCTCGTCGGGGATCGGGCACACCTGATCCGCGCGAACCACGACGGTGTCGGCGTAGCTGCCGTGCTGACCACGCGCGAAGTTGGTGCCGCCGACGACCCGCTGGCCGACGGCAAGATCGGTGACGCCCGCTCCGACGGCTTCGATCACGCCCGCGAAGTCGACGCCGAGGATCACCGGTCCACGTGGGCCGCGAAACGTGCGAACGAGTCGCGCCGCGAGGCGGAGGGGTCCGCCGCTGCGCATCTTCCAGTCGACGGGGTTCACACCGATCGCGTGGATGGCGACGCGCACTTGGTTGCGGACGGGCTCGGGCGTCGGAAGCTCGACGCGCACGAGCGCTTTACTGGACCAGGTCTCGAGCGCCATCGCGTACATGGCGACAGGCTACTCCTCACGGGCTGCGTTGCGCTCGCTACGGCTTCACGCTGTTCCACTCCGCGTCCGGATCGAGCATCTCGGACATCCAGTCCGACAGATGCTGACCCGTGCCGTCCGATCGCGGCGAGACCTTCCCGAGCTCGAGGATCAGCCAGACGTGCTGTCCGCTGTCCTTCGTGTACACGCGGAAGTTGCTGTGGCTCGCGAGGGTCTGATCGCGCAGCTCGGTGATCCCCGCGGCGAATGCGTCCTCGGGCATCGGATTGCCAGCCGCTCCGGCCGCGCAATCGGGATAGCCATAGCCAAAGAAGCTGCGCACGACGCCGTCGCGATTGGCCGTGATGAGTCCGAACCGCCGGTCCGGAAACGTGTCGGCGAGATAGCCGAGCGCGTTGGTCATGCCGCCACCGTCGGGTTGCCTGCACGCGGTGCAGTCCGGTGGCAGCGCAGCGTCGAGGTTCCACGTCGTCCTGAAGAGCTGCTGCAAACACGGCGCGAGGTACATGTCGCCGAGAGGCGGGCCGGAGTCGTCGAGCAGGTAGACGGGCGTGTCTCCGAACGCCATCTGCGTGCGGTAGTAGTTGAGCAGCGCGCCGAAGCCGCCGGCCGACGAGCCCGCGAGGACGACTCGCTTGACATTCTTCGACTGCGGGACGATCGCATCGAGATCGAAGCCGACGTTGGCGTAGCCGACGAATTGCCGATCGCCCATTCCCGCGGGGTTCGAGCCCGCATGAACATCACCGGTGCAGTACGGAACGAACACGAACGTTGCATCGCGCAGCGGATTGGCATCGTCGAGGCGATCGAAGATGCCGATGTTGTAGATGCCGATCTCGGAATCGAAGTTGCTCGGTCCCCAGCCCGTCGGGTGCGCGACGCTCCTGCACGTCGAGCTGTTGAAACACGCGCCTCCGCCCTCGAGGTAGATGACGAGATCGCCGCTCGTGCCGAGGTTCACGCCGATGCCGGTCGGCGAGCCGTTCATGCACTTCGAGCCTTCGACGGGCATGTAGACCCACTGGCGCGGCGTCGTGCCGAGCGTCGGCGGTCCGCCGCTGTCTTCGGTTCCGGATCCCGAGCACGCCGCAGCGAAGACCAACGCAATCCCGACGAGTCGCCTCATGGGACCACTGTATCCCTGGATCGCGTCGGGCGGCGTTACTTCGCGAGCGCCTTGCACAACGGGCATGCGTGCGCGGCGTGCGGCTCGTCGCGTCGATGCAGATCGAGCAGCGCGCGCGAGATCTGTGCGAGCTCGCGGCGCACTTCGCGACGCCGGCCCGCGACGCGCTCGATTGTCATCGAGTCGTACGCCGTGGTCTGGTGCCGCATCCACGCGATCACCGCGGCCTCGGCGCGCTCGGCGACCGGGATGCGCTTGGTACGCGCGACCGTGCCCGAGCCGACCGGCGTCGCGTGCTCGGCGACGAGTCGGGCGAGCAGCACAGCGTGTGATTGCCATGCGGACGTGAAGCGCAGGAACGTTCGCACCTCTTGCTCGAAGGTGACGACGTAGTCGGCTTGCACGCGCTCGCGGCGCGACGTGTCGGCCGCGCGCTTTTTCGCGTAGGTGTCGGTCGAACGCTCGGCGTCGAGGGCGGCGCGTTGGGCGGCGATCGTTTCGGCGGGTGCCCACAGGCCCTTCGAGAATGCCTTGCGACCTTTCCGCTCGATGACGGCCCACGACGGACCGGCGGCCTTCACCCGGCGCGTGAGGCCCGCGTCGCCCGGCGGGAGGCAGGCCCACGTGGCGGGAGGCGAGAGGCGGCGACCGTCGGGCGCGAGGAAGACGTTGGGATCTGCGGTTGGCGCGAGGACGAGCGAGCCGGACATCGTAGCGAGAGTGCACGAGTCGTGATCCGCTGTCGATCGATCGGCGGGCTGCGATAGCGTCTGGGCACAAGCGGGAGGATCCGCAACACTTCAACCGCAGCTTCGTCACTGAAGCGAACGCAAGCGCTGCTCGAGTATCTGTAACTCCGCAGCTTGAAGCTCGTCCGGTATGTTGTCGAGCTTGATCTTTTCAGCAGCCATCTGCAGATGCCTACGCTTTGCTGCGACGCTCTTCAACCCATCAACCTTATCGAGCACCGTACGGACCTCGATCTTGCTTGCTGCTGCCAGTAGCTGTTGTCGTTCCATTGGATCGTGGATTTCCTGAAGTGCGCGCTCAAGAGCGTTTCGGCGAGCAACAGAGCCCTTATAGCTCTCGAGTCGATTGATCCAATCCAAGACGCTCGCCCGTGATGATCGAGGCGACGGTGTTGGCGTCCGTGATTGAATCGGCGGCGATTGGCTGGTGCTCTGTTGGAGGAGACGCGCGAGATCCGGTCCTACGTTGATCAGTTTCCTCGCATTTCCGTGCCCGAACTTGGCAGCGTATGTAGAAGAGAAGAACTGGAATGAGTTGATCGTGCCAGACCATCCCAAGAACGCGACGGACGTCTGAGGACACGCGCAAGTCGATTGGCACTGAGCTCGCGCGTTGCTCTTGATTCTGACGTTGGCAACGATCGCCAGCACAGCTGCAACGCCAACGATCGCAGCACCAATTGCTCCGTTGTTCGTCGTGATCCCGACTCCGATAGCTAGACCGGTCCCGACGATCACGACGAGGGCCGTGATGGCGGATGCAGAGTCCCAGGTGCGAACGTGCGCATCGCACGTCTGACAATACGGAAACGGTAGCGAGCGCGTTGTCTCGCGAATGACTCGCTTTCCTGTTCGGCGCGTAGATGAGGCTGAGCGTTGAGTGTCAGCGGACCCACCGCAACATGCGCACTCCAGTGGCACATGAAACGTCCGCGCAGACACCTCGATCACAATGTCAGTCATTCGAGCACCGTCGCATGAGATCGCTCATCCATCGGCGTCGTAGCTCCTCGCGATAACCCTACCGAACCCGTGTTCGCGTCGCATGCAGCAAATTGCTCCACTCCGATTGTGAAGGCGTGTGATCTCGTGCGTCGCTACCCGAGACGTGACCCGGATCCTCCATTGCTGCGCATAGCCTGCCGAGCAATGGCGCTGGTGAGCAAGATCGCTCGAGTTCGTAAAGAGCGACCCAAAGTGCACAAGGCGACGACCTGTGAGCTCAGTACGTTCATCGTCGACGGAGAAGCGTACTTGCAGCTCGATACGTTCGGTTCGAAAGACCGGCAAGAGAAGGGCGAGGTCAGCCAGTCGATTCAGTTCGACCGTGGCGCGATGATCGCCTTACGTTCATTCATCGACGAGGCTCTTAAGGCAGGTCACTAGTGCGCGCTAACGAAAGTGGCGTGCGAACGGCATGTCGGGCCGACGGTTCCGTTACCGTGAGACTCGGGGGGCTATGGCAAGGCTAAGCGGTGTACCGACCGCGACGTACGATGCGCTCGCACGCATTCGTGGCGTCGCACTTGAGGAGCAGACAGCGTCCTTGTTTGTCCCGTCCACGACATTGTGGACGTTACCGAATCTCGAGCGTCTGAAAGCTTCGTTCGTCAGGTCCTTCGACACGGCCGCAGCTTCGTCGATCGTTCGACTTCGCCCGCTGCTGGAGCCGGGTGGTGACGACAACCTATTGCTGATGGCGGAGGTTCTCTATGCGCAACAGTTCTTCGCGGCACTAGGCGGAAGCGACAAGATCCGAAACGTTCGTCACGTACTGAGTTGGGGAAAGAAGCCCGTCGACGTTCCAGAGTGGGCGGTGTCGGGTGCGAGCTTCGGTCTTGGCGATAGCCAGCTGTTCAACACTGAGCGCGTTTTCCACCTCGCGTGGCTGGTGGAGATGCTGATCGGTTGGCGAAAGCTCGCGAGCGATCACAAGCCGCTGCTCGAAGACGCGTGGAGCTTTCGTACATTCGTTCATTCAACGAGTGACGAGCCAGCGGCGCAAGCGATGCAGGAAGCATGGCTGTACATGATGTTCCCAGAGAGATTCGAGAACATCGCGTCGCGCGACGACAAGTGGCATATCCGCGAAGCGTTCCCGCACGTACTCGGAAGGCAGCCGTCGGACAACATCGATGCAGATCTGCTCGCCATTCGTTGGGGGCTGTCCAAAGACTTTGGTACCGGGTTCCACTTCTACGCGAACGATGTCGCAGTGCACTGGCGTGCTGCCTCCAAGACCGGACCGCTGCCGGACGCGACGGCTGCGGAGATTTCTGCCGCACTCGATCAGTTCGATCAGCTGGAGCGGATGCGACCGGAGTGGCGCAACTGGGAGGCGAACGGGAACTACAAGTACGCGTTGTCCGCGAACGACAAGTTGTATCCACCGAAGCACATTGTTCACCTCGCCACGAAACGATTGAAGAGTGGGTTCAGCGGGGGAGAGCAAACGAACAAGTATCTAACGGATCGCGGATTCGTCATCGCGGAGCTGCGCGACGCAACCTCGGTCGCGACCACGCCGATTGCGGCAAGTGCCGTGCCTTCTCATGCGAGTACAGCTAGCGAAGCCGTAGCGAGCTATCCGGAGATCGCCGTTGCTCGAACGCAGTCTCGTACCGAGAGCGAGCCAGAACAGGCGCCAGAGTCGCCAATGGAGTCGCTCGCTCCTCGCGGCGCTTCGAAGCGCGACATCGCAGAGCTGCTCAGACGCGATGAACTACAGGCAATTGCTGATCAGTATGAGCTGGTGGTTGAAGATCGTCGCGTCAACGAGCTTCTCGTGGACGCTGTTGTTCGCTCCAAACGCGTCCGCATTGCGGAGGTACTGGGTCGCCTATCACGTGACCGATTGAAGGACATCTGCATCGGCCTCGACCTCGATGACACCGGACGAGAGAAGGCGGTCCTCATCGCTCGAATCCTTGGTGAGCAGGTTCCAGAGCAAGAGCCTTCCGAGCAGCCCATGGAGCGCAACACGTTCTCGCCTGTGGCGGAGTTGCGGCGCCTTCTCGGCTCGAGTTTGACTGTAGAAGCTGGTGGCGAAGGCTGGCCGATGCACGCGCAGCTCTCGGTCGGGGACCAGTCGTACCCCGTCGACATTTATGTTCGCGGTATCGGAGGAAGCTCGCGCGACAACGCGCTCGAACGACGGTTCCAGAACCCATCCCAGGAGTCGCCGATTCGTGACGATCCTGATCGGTACGAGCTCTTGCTCGGCGTTTGGACGGAACAGGGAACTGACCGCGCGGTCATTGCGGCGTTCGATCCGTATCGCCGAATGGATCGCACCACGCGCTTCTCTTTGTTCATGCCGCTTTCGTTACTCGAGCAGGCGGCTGATACGGGATTTGCGACACATGAAAACACCCGTGGGGAGACGATCTACGCTTTTCGGGCGGAGAACCTGAGCCGCTACATCGATGAGCTCGTCAAGGACGGGGCTTGGCAGCTCACTCGTTCCGCAGCCGCGGCACCGAAGCGAACTTCTGAGCCAAAGATTCAGGTTCCAATTGCCACGGGAAAGAAGCCGACCAAACCTAGTGACAGCATCTACATCCGACCGCAGGTCGGCATGTACTCGGCCTTCGCCCGACTGAACTACAAGCCCTGGTTCGCGCTCGCCGAGTTCCTCGACAACGCGATTCAGAGCTTCCTTTCGAATCGAGAGAAGTTAGTTCTCGCCGGTCACGAGGGGCCACTCATCGTCGATGTTAACCTCGATGACAACGAGATCTCGGTAACTGATCGCGCTGGCGGCATCGCGTGGGAAAGCTTCCCACGCGCGTTCTCTCCAGCGCATAGACCCGACGACAACACCGGACTCAGTGAGTTCGGTCTCGGTATGAAGGCCGCAGCGTGCTGGTTTGCTCGTAAGTGGCACGTCCGTACATCGGCGTTGGGAGAGCCGGTCGAGCGTACTGTGCACTTCGACATCCCACAGATCGCGCGAGATGGCGTGGAGAACCTCCCGATCGAAGCGCGTCCTAGTCGCGAGAGTGATCACTTCACCGTCATTACGATGAAAGATCTCAGGGTTCATCCTCGCGGCAAGACGCTGAACAAGATCCGCGACCACCTCGCGAGCATCTACCGAGTGCTGACCCAAGACGGCATCGTCAAACTGCGGCTCACTGCGGGCGGACGTACTGACGAGCTCGCGTACGAGACTCCCACCCTACTTGAGGCTCCGTACTTCAAGACGCCGCAGGAGCGTTCGCGATTGTGGCGGCAAGAGTTCGAAGTCGAGATCGGGGACAAACGCGTCACGGGTTGGGCCGGCATCATGCAGAACGGAAGCCACGTGAAGGCTGGCTTCAGTGTGTTTCGTCGACGGCGGTTGATCGAAGGCAGCGTTGGCGAAACGTACAAACCTCAGCCGATCTTCGGTAGCCCAAACTCATTTCGATCGTTGCGCGTGACTGGCGAGATCTTCGTTGAGGGCTTCGACGTCACCCACACGAAGGATGGAATCCAGTGGCATGGCGATGAAGACCTCGTGCTCGAGATGATCCATCGCCAGATCAACTCGCCAAAGATGCCGCTTCTCGAACAAGCTGAAGGATATCGCGCACGCAAGACAGCATCGACTCTCGCGAAGGATTTCGGCGCTGACGCGCTGTCAGACACCGCGGACGCATTCGTAAAGCCTGGAACCGTTGCGCAGCTAGAGAAGCAGCTGGAGTTGGGGATCGCATCTGAGCCAATGCCCCAATCGCCAACGCCGCCAGTTGTAGAGACGCCACTGATCGTGATGCAGCAGAAGGTGTTCAACTTGAACATCAAGCGTGACGGCAAGCCGTGGCATGTTCGAATGGAGCTTGTACGCGATCCGGCGCGTCCGTTCTACGCAACGTCGACCGTGCCAGACGCAGATGGTCGGGAGGTCATCTCTGTTCAGATCAACCTGGATCACGAGTTCAGCGTTGCCTATCTGAACGACAACGAGGATGCCCTTCAGCCGATGCTTCGATTTGTCGCTGCACTCGCCCTCGGAGAGAAGGTGGCTCGCGACGCAGGCGTTGGCGGCGCTGGAACTGTTCGTCAGAACGCAAACCAGATCTTGAGCGCGATCGTCGATGCGCCAACCAACTGAGGGAACATGAGCCACGAAGAGGTGACGCCTGTGTCGTCGGCAGCGACGAGCTCTGGATACCCAGTGATTGGGGAGAGTGTTGAGGGTCTGCGGTCGTACCTAGTCCGAGAACATCGTCTCACCGAGGATGCGTTCCATCGGGTGCGGGAGGACGCTGTCGCAATCATTCGAGATTGCGTCCGCTTCGATGGGCCTGACAACGTCCGCACGGGACTGGTTGTTGGATACGTGCAAAGTGGCAAGACGCTGTCAATGACGGCGGTGAGTGCTCTCGCAAGAGACAACGGATGCCGCATCGTGATCCTGCTCGCCGGCGTAACGAACCTCTTGCTCAAGCAGAGCGTCGATAGGTTTCGGAACGACCTTCGCGAGGCCGCAGGGCGTCCCAATTCCTGGCGCTTCTTCAATTCGGCGGAGGGATTCGGTCAGACGCAGATCCGCGCGTTGCAGCAAGCGGCGCTCGACTGGCGCGATCCCTTGTTTAAGGACGATCAACAGACGCTGATGTTCCTGGTCCTCAAACACCACGCTCACCTCGACGAGCTCTACGACCTTCTCAAGTCTGTGACCCTCACCGGCGTACCTGCGCTCATCATCGATGACGAGGCTGATCAAGCAGGACTAAACACGCAGCCCGGCGAGGAGGAGGGATCCACGATCTATCGGCGGATCATCAAGCTTCGCAGCGCGTTACCACATCACACGTATCTCCAGTACACCGCGACGCCGCAGGCGCCGCTGCTGATTGCGCTCGACGACATGTTGTCGCCAGCATTCGCAGAGCTGGTTCGTCCGGGCGATGGATATACAGGTGGTCAGACATTCTTCGGCATCGGTAGTGATCCCCGATTGGTGCAGGCCATCCCAGAAGAGGATCTCTTCAAGGCCGGCGTTCCGCCAACGGACGTCCCGCCGTCACTGATGCACGCTCTTCGTGTGTTCTTCGTTGGCTGTGCCGTTGCCGCGCATCGCGGTGGGACGCCGTCCGTTCGGTCGATGTTGGTTCACCCAAGCCAACGCAACTCCGATCACTCTCGGTACATCAACTGGGTTTCAGAAGCGACGAAGCGCTGGGTAACGTCTCTGCGAAGTACGGAAGAGATCGACCGTAAGGACGCGATCAACGAGTTTCGGTCGGCGTACAGCGAGCTTGCCGAAACAGACAAGCAACTGCCGGCCTTCGATGACGAGCTGGTTCGACGAATGGTCATTTCCATGACTCGGGTTTCGATCACGGAAGTGAACTCGCAGGAGGGTTCCGAGATCGATTGGAAGAACGCGTCCGATCACATCCTGGTCGGCGGCGAGAAGCTCAACCGTGGCTACACCGTCGAAGGCTTGACGGTGACGTACATGCCACGCGGAACTGGCGGCTGGAACGCGGACACCATCCAGCAGCGAGCTCGGTTCTTTGGCTACAAGGCGAAGTACCTGAGTCTTTGCCGGCTCTACCTGCACCCGGAAGTGATCGAGGCGTTTCGCAGCTACGTTCGACACGAGCAGGACATTCGGTCACAGCTCGCTGATCATCGTGGTCAACCCCTCCGGAAGTGGCGACGTGCGTTCTTTCTCGATGCCCGAATGCGACCAACTCGGCAGAACGTTCTCTCCGACCCGTACTACAAGATCTCCAAGGAGAAGCTCTGGTTCGTGCAGCGCTACCCACACGATGCGGACAAAGCGCGGAACGCAGCTCTCATCGGACCGTTCGAGAACAGTTTGACGTTCAAGCTCGACAGGCCGTTTCACCAGCATCCCATCGCCGAGACGCAACTGAAGGACGTCTACGAGAAGATTCTCGTGGAGTATGACGTCCGCAACAATGATGTTCAGACGTGGTACGGGCAGCTCGTCACAATCGGAGACATCGTCGCCGACAATCCCAATGCTCGCGTAGTCGTCGTGAAGATGATGGGAGACGATGGAGGCCGAAGCCGTGAGCGCAAACCGGGGAAGGGAGACGACATCAACATCCACCAAGGCGCGAGCTCCAAGAAGAACGACCCAGATAAGTACCCCGGCGACAACAAGCTCTTTGATGCGGAGCACGTCACCATTCAGCTCCACGAGATCAACGTGAAGCCAGATGGACCCAGCGGGATTCCGGCAATTGCAGTACACATTCCCGCGACGCTGCGAAGAGATGATGTCGGCGTCCAGGTCCGATCGTAAATGGGGCTCGTCGACGTTTTTGCGACCTTGCCTCGACCGTCGGTGGCCGGTGCCTACTCCGTTGGGCCAGAGATTGGTCGGTGCCGTGTCGGTCGAAGCTTCGATGGGCACCCTGCGTTGCTAGTGTCCCTCTCGCTCCTTAATGGAGCGCACCTCGGCCGTCGTCTTACAAACTTTGCATACTACCCGCCGGCACCGGTTCAGATCCGAAACGGCGAGCTCACGACCAACGATGATCTTGCGATCGTTGAGTGCTGCACCACCGAACGCCGCTTAGCAAAGTACTTCTTCCGAATCGCTGCAGACGTATTGGCGCCCGAAGCTGCGGCTGGAGAAGAAGCTCGCTTCGAGCGCGCGATCGATGCGGTAATCACGCTCTTCAAAGCGATTCAACGCCCCGCATCTCAGACAGTCCAAGGGCTTTGGGCTGAGCTCGCAGTGATCCTGTTTGCTCACTCGTCGGAGGAAGCGCTGAAGAGCTGGAGGTCCGTTCCCAACTCTCTTCACGACTTTGTGAACGGACGTTCGCGTCTCGAGGTCAAGAGCTCAACCAGAGGAATGCGCGAGCACCACTTCAGCCTCGATCAGTTGCGGTTGAGTGATGACGGGCTCGTGCTGGTCGCGTCGGTGTTACTCACGGAAGCTGGAGGGGGCATTTCGATCTCCGACCTCGTCACGCTTATCAGACAACGGTTACTTACTGACGAATCGAAACGGCGCCTCGAAACGATCGTCGCCGACAGCCTCGGGGCCAGCCTGACCGATGGCGACGACCATCTCTTCGACATCGACGAAGCTCGCGCCTCCGTCTTGTTGTACCGAGCCACAGACATTCCTACCTGCGCTGTGCCGCTTCCCCCGGAGGTCAAGAAGGTGACCTTCACGGTCGACATATCGGCGGTGGCTCCGACCCCGCTGGCCGAAGCACGATCGATTTCACCTGAGTTTCGTGATCTACTTCCGGCATTGCCGTCGCAGTGACGGCGATCTGTCAGACCGCCTTAGTAGCGTGGCCCGCCGCATGTCGAAGCCGACCGTTATCAGCCTGTTCACTGGAGCAGGCGGCTTGGACTATGGATTCGAAGAAGCAGGGTTCGAGACCGTCGCCGCCGTCGAAATGAACCACGACGCTTGCGAGACGCTGCGTGCGAATCGTAAGTGGCCGGTAGTCGAGCGTGATCTCACTCAGCTCACAACCAAGGAGCTGCTGAAGATTGGTGGCGTGCGCTCGGGAGACGTCGACGTGCTCATCGGAGGTCCTCCGTGTCAGCCCTTCTCTAAGGCTGGCTACTGGGCGCATGGCGATGCAAAACGGCTCGACGACCCCCGATCAAACACCCTCGGTGCGTACCTTCGAGTGCTTGAAGAAGCGAAGCCCCGTGTCTTCCTTCTCGAGAATGTTGAAGGCCTGGCGTTTCGTGGGAAAGACGAAGGCCTTCGCCTTCTGATGGATGCATTTCAGAAGATCAATCGCCGGGCCGGAACCAAGTACAGACCGGTCATGAAGATGCTCAACGCGGCCGAGTACGGAGTACCGCAGCTTCGCAAGCGAGTGATCATTGTCGGTTCCCGCGATGGAACCGAGTTTGTATTTCCGCAGCCCACACATGGTGGTCAACAGGATCTGTTCCAGAACCTGCAGCCGGTGATGACCGCGTGGAGCGCGATCGGTGACCTCACCCCAGATCGACACGAGGATCTCGCGCCAACGGGACGTTGGGCGGATCTGTTGCCGTCCATCCCCGAGGGAAACAACTATCTCTTCCACACCGATCGAGGTGATGGCGAGGAGCTATTCGGTTGGCGCCGGCACTACTGGACCTTCCTTCTAAAGCTCGCAAAGGATCTTCCGTCGTGGACGATTCAGGCTCAGCCCGGCCCGGCGGCAGGTCCATTCCACTGGGACAACCGACGTCTCTCGCGTCGTGAGCTCTGTCGACTCCAGACGTTTCCTGACAACGTCGAGATCAAAGGAACGCGGGTCGCAGCACAGCGGCAGATCGGCAACGCCGTTCCATCGCTGCTCGCGGAGGTTCTTGCGCGAAGCATCCGAACGCAGCTGTTGGGACGTCGGTTGGTGAGCGCGCTACCGAAGCTGCTCCGCCCCGCGGCTTCATTGACTCCGGCGCCGAGAGCACCAGAACCAATTAACCCCAAATACCGAGCGTTGCTCGGTCCACACATCGCGCACCCTGGAACGGGTCTCGGCAACGCGGCCGTTCAACGCTCGCTCTTCTAGCGGCGGCGCAATCGAACCCGCTCGACGACGGCCTTCGCAACCGAGGTTGCGTCTCGCCTCACATCGGTTTCCCAGAAGCGCAGCACGTCCCAACCGTCTTCTTCGAGTTCGGCATCAACGCTGCGATCACGAGCAACATTGCCGCGGATCTTTGCAACCCAGTAGGGGGCGTTGTGCCCTTGCTGCAGCTTTGCGATTCGAGCGTCGAGGTTTCGTCCGTGCCAGAAGTCTCCATCGCAGAACACGGCCACTCGCTCACGTGTGAACACAACGTCCGGCCGACCCCGAAGCGTTGCCACATCTACTCGGTACGATCTAAGGCCCGCCTGGCGAAGAGCCTTTCGAAGCTCCAGCTCGGGACCGGTGTCCTTCTTCTTGCTTGCTCCGCGGGCAGCCGTCGATGCTGCTTTGGACGCGGGTTTCAGCCGGTCGTATCGCATGACCTACTTAGGCTTAGCGCGGAAGCGTCACCGAGTGAGTGAATACGCCGCCCTTCTCGGTCACGCGGAACGAAGCGCTTCGTAGCGCATCCGAGACGCACTCAGCGAGGGACGTGCTGATCGCTTGAACGATGGACACTGCGGCAACGTGGCCATCCGGCCGAACTCGCATTCGAAAACGAATCTCGCCGGGAGCCGGATTCTCCGAATAGCACGCATCAAGACGCGGCCCGATCTGCTCGAGCGCCGACGCGATCAACTGCGGATTCAAGGTTTCAGGATCGGAGGCTGTGGTGGAGCCCGTTGTCTCGCCACCATCGGTTGCCATCGCCGCAGACCCGTTAGATGCCGAGCTACCGGCCTCGCTCGATGTGGCTGACGTGCCGGCGTAGGGATCCATGGGTGCAGTTGCAGTTGGAGTCGGAGCCGGAGCTGGAGCTGGAACGGACTTGGTAGCCTTCCTCGTCGCCTTCTTTGAGTTCTTCTTCGACGTGAGAAGTGAAGAGAGCGGCGGGGGCGGGGGCGGCGGCGATTGCACTGGCTGGGTGTCGGCAACCGGAGCTGCAGGTTCAGTCCTCGCTACGACTTGGCTGGGTCGTGGACGTGTTGCTGCGGCAACGACGAGCATGACGATGAACGATGCTCCCAGTGTCAGAGGAATCGCGCGACGTGAGGGCTCGCCGGTTACCAACACATCAAGCCGAGCCTGTGCATCACGTGCGAGAGCTTTCTCGAGGCGAGCCACGAGTTGCAGTTGTTCCGCTTCCGCGTCGGTTACCGAGCGCTCTGCTTCGCTCAATGCAGCCTGAAGTGCACCAAACATCGTGGACTTCTGAGTGCGAAAACGCGTGACCAGAGCTTGTCTCTGAGCAGGTGGTAGACCCTTCTTAGGATCAAACTTGAACCGGCGCTCTTCTGACTGCGCCCACGAACGAAGGTTGCGCGCGGTCATTTCTCCGATGCCCGGAACGATGGATGGATCCTTTTGCAAGACGTCGAGGGCAGACTCGAAGCCATAGGCACGCAGGTTGGCTTTTCGCGTGTCACCTACGTTCGAGATCGTTGCTGTACGCAGCTCAACGCTATCGAGGAATGCTCTTCGCTGCTCACTCTCGGCGTTCCGCTCGGCGTGCTGCAGTTCGCTCTCGTAGGCGGGCTTCAGCGTTGCATACGCTTGCCGGATCGCAGTGACGCGTGTCTTCACGTCCAGTAGACGCCTCCGCAACACTTGCTCAGCAACGATGCGCAGCCGCGAAACTTCAGTCAGCTCGGCTTTAGCTGCATCGGCCTCGTTTACTCGACTCGCGCGTTCGGTACCGAAGAGCGAATAGTGCGTGAACCATGCGCGCCAAAGAGTGATCACACCTAGTACGGCTAGGCCAACAATGATCCCTGCTCCGGCTGTCTCGCTCTCGTTGGTGATCGCCACCCCACCCGCGATCGCAGTGAACACCGATGCGATTCCGAATGCGATCGTTGTAAATGGCCAAGGGATTCGGCTGGCGACCGCTTCCGCCGGCAGAGATCTGGGCACTGTTGGAGGCGAGTGAACAGTTGGTCTGGGCGGTGGCGCGCTTGCGCGAACTTCGACCTGGTGCAACTTAGCGAGCGTCTCGTCGAGATCTGTTGCTGCACACTCGAACGTCAGCGGGAGGTTCGCGCTGTAGAAGAAGGTCGGTCCGCCCTTGTTGCTGATCTCGCACCATGCGCAAGCCGTCGCTGTCGATGGGAACTTGTGGGTCTCATCGACAGAGCACGTCTTCAACGTGCTGGTCATGTCTTTGAGCGCACGCATCCAACGAGCAGCACTTGGCCGGTCGGCCCGAGCACCCTGCTTTGAAAACGCGAGCTCGAAGAGATTCCCAACTTCGGGTGTGACGAAGTGAAGCGGAAGCGAGTGTGGTGGCGCGCGCATCTGCTTCTTGAATCCCTCGGCTCCGTACACGAAGCGGAATTCCTTGATCGCCTGATCGGGTGGCATGTCGCCTCGTCCCGTGAACGCCCCGAAGAATGGATGGCGACCCATGAAGAGAAGGTGGAAGATGACGACCGCAAGTCCGAAACAGTCGTGGTTTGCGGACCGCACAACGCCTGCGAACGGGACACCCTGCAGCTCGGGTGGCGTGTAGTCGGGAACGCCAACCTCCGACAGATAGCGCTCGGCGCCAGAAACGATCTGAAACGAGTCGCAATCCACCAGGCGAACCATTGCCTGACCCGACACGAGAATGTTCCGTGCGTTGACGTCGGCGATCACGGCGCCCTTCGAATGCACCGAATCGAACGCCGCAGCGCAGTTCATCGCCACGTGCGCAAGGAAGGCCCACGTTGCTTTCGGGAACTCCCTGCGACGACTCTGCGGGCCGTACAGGATGTGAAGCTCCTTGTGATCCACGATGCGCGGCATCAAGAAGCCACGAACGGCTCCGTTGGATTCGTGCAGTGTCGAACGCGGCCACGCTGCGACCTTGTCTAGATCCGCGTTGTAGATCCGCACCATGTGCTCGAGCTTTCTTGCTCGATCTGACTTAGGCGGAGAAAGATAGATCTTCGCGACGACGTCGGCCGACGACTCGACGTCGAAGACCTCGGCCTCACCACCTTTGCCGATGCTCTTCCCGAGTCGAACCGCGGCGCCTCGGTGATCAACCAGTTGTTGATTCACGAACCCTCGATGCAAGCACTAGTGTCTTGTCGTCGTCGGTACGCTGGTTAACGTTTGGCGAGTCCAGGAAGTTTCGGAGCGGGACCGCGAGCTCGTCCGCATGCTCTGCTGTGCTCAGCGCAGCGAAGAACGGTTTGAAGAACGCCTGATGTACCGACCTAGTTGCGAAGTCGAGCACCAGTCGCTGCAGACCGTCTGTGAGTAGTGCGACCTCGTCGATCTTTATCGTCTCCGACGAAAACTCGAAGATCGCGTCAATTGAATCTTGTGTGACGAAGTTCGTGACGTTCGCGTAGTCGCCGCTCTGAGGCCAGAACACAGATTCGTACGCGTCGGTAACTCGGCGAACGATCGTTCCATCACCGACCTGCGCAAATGCGGCGAAATCTCGACCGACGACAGCCGTGAGAAGTGTGCAAGCAAGACTCCGTACAGGCACCCCTCTACGTTCGGCTTCAGCACCTATGGCCTCGCGTACCGTTTGGTACCAGCGCAGGGTTAGGTCTCGATCGATCGATCTCGCTGCCGTTCCATTGCTGAGGGCTTCGTAGGCGAGCTCGAAGAATCGATCACAGGCGATGCGCGCTCCGACTTGGGACAGCTCCGCACTGCCCGCACCATCGGCACACGCAACGACAAGGACCGAGTCTCCTTGCAACTGAAGATGCTCAGCTCGAGAACAGTCCTGGCAAGGAAGTGAACCCCGTCGATGCGATGTCCCCTCTACAGACTCGGAGAGGATCTTCCACATGACTTAGACCGCTGCCCACCCAGTTGGCGCTTGGAGCGGCACCTCTTGACCAGGTTGAGAACGCGACACGCTTTGTTGCGAATTTGAGAGCCACTGAAAGAGCTCTCGAAACTTCAACCCGATCAGGGATAGCGGTTGGCGCGTCGCGATCTGGCTGAGAATGTCCATCTTCGCTCCCTGAACTGCGACTGCAAAGAACGCGAAGGACTTCGACCGTTCTCCTTCTGCAATCGCAGTCGCTGCGCTCTTCCACTCATCCGTCGGCGCACCATCCGTGATCATAAAGATCCACGGGCGATAGAACATGATGCCGTTCGAGCGGTACTGCTCCTTGCGCTCACGGATCATCTCAACGCCGCGTTTGATTGCGGCCCCCATCGGCGTGTCCCCGCCGGCGGTGAGCGTCGGCAGATGCATACCTTCGCTCGTGGTGAAATCGAGAGCAGTACGCACCTCGCCGCCAAATGTAACGATGGCGACGTCGACTCTTTTGCATGCCAGGGAATCGTCCTGAAGATCGTCGCGGTACGCGAGAAGCCCCTGGTTCAGAGCGTTGATTGGCTCTCCGGCCATTGAGCCCGAGGTGTCCAGCAGCAGGATGCATGGACATCGCGGTTCTGGGTTGTCCGCAAACGAGACATCACCGAATGGCAGTTGATCAGCCACAACGCCTCCTTCCTTAGAGAATGTCGAGGGTACTCAACTGGGTCAACCCGAGTGGGATAGGAGTGGGGGTCTCAAGGTGCAGCGTTTCGCTGCATGACTGACGATGACCAGAAGGCCGTACACGCGTTGGTCGGACTCTCTGACGGTCGATGGCGACGGATGACCGCTGTGCCGGTGCTACGGACGATAAGCTATGCGGTCGCGCGTGTTTTCCGAAGCATTCGCCGCGCAAAGAGACCCGCGATGATCACGGTCATCGCTGCGAGGGGCCACCGCCATGGGGAGAGTGGAGTGTGCAATCCGTGCTCGGGCAACTGAATCCCGATGGGGAGTAGCGTCCAACCGCCCGCCTCGAGCGTTACACCCCAGTGAGTCTCGCCATTCCAGTCGAATGAGGTGGCATCGAAAGAGACAACGTACGCATCGGGCACGTCATCGATCGCCTTCCTCATCGCGACGGCAGCGTCCGACACACTCGTGACGATGGTGGGCGAGGCTACGAGCGATTTGATCGCGCTCGAGTCGTTCACGGGAAGCCATGTCTCGTAGACCAACGCGTTGACGTCGACACCGGCGGAGGAGGCGTCGACGCGAAGCCGATCGAGAAGCGCAGTGGCGCTCTTGTGGTCACTCGCGAGCCCGTCGCCGATCACGATCAGCAGTCTTCGTCGGGCGGAGAGAGACTTCAGCTGTTCGATGCCCAGCCGAACACCTTCTGCCGGCGAGGTGGCGACGTCGTTGTAGTTCTCGTGGCTGCCCAATGGCAATGACGGCAGCGCCTCGATTCGAGTCGGGGAAAGGGCGAGGTGCGCTTTCGAGTCGTAGGTGACGATCGTGATCGTGCTTCCTGCTGGGGCGTGTTCTCGCCACACCTCGCTCGCGATCAGCCCATGCACGAGGTTGAGGCCGCTGAGCGAGCGCTTGTCCTCTTCGTCCACATCATTGCGAATCCACGAGAGGCTCGACTCCACGACGAGCACGATGTCGATCGGAACGGAGCGGCGTTCGAGGCGAGTTGCGGGTGCGCGGATACCGTTTTCGTCGACGAGGAACGTCTGCTCCCGCGTGGGCGTTGGAATCGGATCGGTCTCGACGTCGATTTGAGGGTACTGGGTGCTCGTGACGAGGTACCGCGCGACCGAGGGCTGTGCGCTCGCGGTCTGGGCAAGACAACACGCGAACACTGCGGTGCAGGCGAACCGACTACTCATGGGTGTCATCCCGCGCCACGCTGGGCCGGAGCTCCACCACGTCGAGATCTCCTGGTTTGCTTTCGTGCGGAATCGCGACGTAGGTCATGTCCGACTCGACGGAGACGATTCGCGTCTCCGTTTCGCCGGAGTCGCTCACGAAGAATGCCTTCCAGGAGGAGCGAATTCCGTGACGGCCACCTCGGTTGACGCCGCCAACCTCGACCCCGCCCAATGTGAGACGCCTCAGCATCCGAAGCGTCACAGGACTGCGGGCCTCTGGCGGCCATTGGGATTCGAGACGTTCCTGCTCAAACGAGCGCATAGTGTTGATGCCGTCGTCGAGGATTGCAGCGCCTTCCTCGTTCATGGATGTCGTCGACTGGTACATCTGGCCCGCACCGAGAATCAGGTTTCTGGCGACATCGTACTGTCCCTTGCGCAGGGCGACCTTGTACTTCTTCCATGTCCCCACGCCATTCGCCTCGATGATTGCCTTGATTCCGTCTTCGTTTCCCATGAACGCCCACGAGGCGAGTGTGGACTGGCCGACCGTTTCCGCCAGGATCTGGATCGCGCTGAGCTCGGCCGCGTAGGACGCCCGAAATGGGATGTCGTTCTGCTCGCACACCACAGAAGTGAAGTAGTCGGCGAGGCCTTCAAGGACGATCGAGCCGAGGCTGTAGATGTACTTGTCCGTGTACGCGTGGATCATTTCATGGATCGTCACGAATCCTGGCGTCCCACGCGTGTAGATGTGGACGACGCGCGTCTCTGGCGAGGTGAACCCGGGACTCTTCTGCGCGAGCTCGCGAGCCCTCTTCTTGCGAATGGACTCCATGACGTCGTTGGGTATGCCCGGAATGAAGGACGCCCGGATCTCCAGCGAGTCGGTGTATACGGCGTTCACATACGCTTCGAAGTCATCGTGCAGATGAACGAGCTTGCGACCTGTCCTCCCATCTTTGATCTGACTCGCGATCGCTTCGCGTAGTGGTTGGAGCGTGGACATGAACTCGTCGGCCATTTCACCAGCCATCGGATAGAACGGATCGACCGGTGGACCGCTTCGACTGCCAGATCCAGCACCGACGGGTGCGGCATGGGTGACGAAGTCCGAGGAATCGATTCCGAAGACGGCAGGATCGATCGGCCCGAGCTCACCGGTGATTCCTTCGACGACGTTTGATGGATGCGCGCCGACCTCGTGGGCCACGACGCCTGGAGCGGGTTTGCTGGTGCCGCGAGACCGCGCAGGCTCCGGACGAGTTGCGAACATGGGACGCTCTCGTCGGCCCACTGGTTCCGCGGTTGCGCGGAATCTCGCGACCGAGCGCCTGCGATATCGCCGAGTTGCGCCTGGCCCTACGTATCGGGCCTGTGCCTCACCAGCCGACGCTATCGTGCCGCGCGTGCCGACCCCGGTGTTCTCGCTCGGCGAGTTGCTCACGCTGCTCGATGTCGAGCACGTGCCGCTCGTGAGCGCGCCGTTTCCCGCGGAGCTCGAGGGCATCTCGCGCGAGCTGTCGTTCGCGATGAGCGCGCCGCATCTATTGCCGCCGCGTGGTGCGCGGCTTTCGGCGACGCCGATCCTCTGCAGCGTGCGGATCGACGACTTTCGTGCGGCGGGGTCGGCGACGTGGAAACACGTTCACGACTACATCATTGGCTATCTCGCGGATACGCTCACGAAGGTGCCGCGCGGTGAGGGGCTGCCCGCGTATCGCACGTACAAGGGCCACAGCGTGACGGTCGGCTTCGTGCACACGCCGCCATCGTCGGGTGGCGCGTTGTTCATCGAGCTGGTCGTCATTCGCGACGAGTCGCCTGCGCAAACGATCGCGCGCGCATTCGGTGTCGAGCTGCCGAGTGCGAGCGCGCTCGATCGCAATTGGCGCGATGTCGCGACGACGCGCGAGATGCACGTCGAGGCGGCGGTCGTGGGCGACGAGGTGTGGATGCGGACAAACGCGCGATACGGCGCGGCGCAGTCGGATGCGAGTCGCTGCGCGTCGTGGGTGCGGTTCTGGTTGCGCTTGTGGGAGTCGTATATCGACGGCGCGATGTCACTGAGCAGCGTTGCCGATCGGACGCTCGCGGAAGGGGAGAGGGCCACGCGGCATCCGGTGGGCCGAGCGTCGGTGGTGACGATCGAGGTCGGGGGAGAGCGACGACGCGATCAGTTCGAGGTGCACATGCCGCGAGTGTGGTTGGGCGACCGCGCCGTCGACCTCAGGTGATCAGGCAGTTATTCGTGCAGCTGTCGGCGGGATTCGAGTTCCTACTGGTACGAGGAATCGCCGCACTATCGACGTCCATGCTACCTCGGCCCAACCGAACGAGGAACCCAGCTGACAGTCAGGACTAC
>JBGARE010000002.1:317110-319471 GCA_044230415.1 Kofleriaceae bacterium | reverse complement strand
GGAACGCGTCCTGTAGAACAAGTAGGCCCACACGATGCCTGTCGGCTGACCTCCGAAGAACATCCGCATCATCGCGGTGCCGAGCGACAAGTTTCCGTCCTGGTGCAGGAGGAAGGGAATGTGGAAGCTCACGAACAGGATCGTCGAAATCGTGATCGCGATTCCCGGCGAGCGGGTCAACGCGAGCCAGCGTTGCATCGTCAGCCCGCGGTAGCCGAGCTCCTCGGGGATCGCGTTGATGAACAGCTGCAGCGTGTAGTACGGGATGATGATCGTGGGATACGCGAACAACGGCAGCCGCGTCAGCGGCTCGCCCGACGCGAGTAACTGAGTCAGCGCGATCGCGAACGCGATCCCGATCAGCACGGCGGCGAGACCCACGTAGCGCGGCGCGAAGCCGATGCGGCGCCAGGACATGCTCGCGATCGCACAGAGCGCGAGTGCCGGCAACGTCTGTTTGAGTGTGGATGACATCACGTTGCCGAGCCGCATCCACAGCAGGTGCGCCTTGTCGATCGTGACCGGCGCGGCGACGTCGGGCGACGGCGCTCGAGACGCGAGCGGCGTGGCTTCGAGTGCGCTCCGTGCTTCCGTCGATTGTCGCGTCGACAACACCCACGCCACGAACGCGATGATGATCAACCACGGCACTACTAGCGCGATGGCCTCGCGCCAACGCGCGGGACGACCGATCTCGGAGGCGGATAGCGGAGTGTCGTTTCGCGTCCACGCGTAGATCAGCGCGATGTAGAGCGGCAAGAGCACGAGGTAGTTCACGAGCTGTGTCCACATCGGCCGGATCTCGACCGCGAGTCCGCCGACAAACGTCACGAGCACGTAGGCCACGAGCAGTCGCTCGCGCAGGATACTGCGTACGAGGTCGCGCGAGGTGCTCACTGGGGGACAGTAGTCTCCGAGCCGTGTCGCGTCAGCTGCGGAGCGTTACCGGGAGCGCCTCGAGGCCGCGCAGGCCGACGGATGCTTTCCAGCTCACGCGATCGATGTCGAGGGAGAGGCCGCGCGTCGAGGACAACAAGGCGGCGAAGGCGTGCTTCGCTTCGAGTCGTGCGAGCGCGGCGCCGACGCAGTAGTGAGCGCCGCCGCCGAACGACAGCGGCTTGGGATCGGGGCGCGTGACGTCGAGCTCGTCGGGGCGATCGTAGCGACGCGGATCGCGATTGGCGGAGCCGAGGACGAGGGCGATCACGATCTCGCGATCGAGTTGCGTGCCTTCGATCTCGATGGGCTCGAGGGCGACGCGCGGAGCGATCTGCACGGGCGAGTCGAAGCGGAGGAGCTCTTCGACCGCGTTCTCGACGAGCTCGGGTCTCGCGTAGAGCGTCGCGAGCTGGGCGGGGTTGCGAAGGAGCGCGAGGAGGCCGTTGCCGATCAGGTTCGTGGTGGTCTCGTGGCCCGCGAGGAAGAGGAACGTCGCGTTCGCGGCGATCTCGTCTTCGGTGAGGCGGACGCCTTCTTCTTCGACGGCGAGCATGTCGTCGAGGAGAGCGGTGCCGGGTTGCTTGCGGCGCGCGGCGAGGAGCTCGCGGATGTACGCGTCCCATTCGCTCATCGCGGTTTCGGCGGCCACGAGTTGGGCGTCGCTGCACGATTGGAGATCGACGGTGGCGGCGGTGACGGCGGCCCAGCGTCGGTTGCGCTCGCGATCTGTTTCGGGGATGCCGAGGAGCTCGCAGATCACGGTGGCGGGAAGTGGATAGGCGAGCTCGCTGATCACTTCCATCGATTTGCGCTCGAGGATCGGAGCGAGGAGGGAGGTGACGAGGCCTTCGATGCGTGGTGTGAGGGCGCGGACGGCGCGCGGTGTGAACACCTTCATGATCAGCTTGCGCAGGCGCGTGTGGGCGTCGCCGGATTGGAAGAGGAGCCAGTGGCGACGGTGAAGCGCGAGCTTCCAGTCCGGGGCGAGGCGCGGTGGGCCGCTCGGATCGTTGGCTTCGCGAAAGCCGCGTGGAGTGCGGAACGCGGGGCTGCGGAGGACGCGATCGATGGATTCGTAGCGCGTGAGGATCCATCCGCCGAAGGGGGACTTGAGGACCGGCGCGGTCTCGCGAAGCTGCGCGTAGAGCGGGTAGGGATCCGCGCGGCCTTCCGGCGTGAACAGCATCATCATCGTGCGGCCGGTGTCGGTCATCGTCGGGAGCATAGCCCCAAGCGAGGGGCGGAACCCTTTCGGGCACGCGTGGCTCTCACCGGAAAAGGAGCCACCGATGTGCCGACCGATTACATGTGACAAGTGCAAGCGCCCGAGCTACGCGGGCTGCGGAATGCACGTAGAGCAAGTGCTCGGCAACGTTCCCGTTGCTCAGCGATGCAGCTGCAATCAGCACGCAAAGGCCAAGG
>JBGARE010000002.1:314811-316813 GCA_044230415.1 Kofleriaceae bacterium | reverse complement strand
TCGAGCTCGTCGAGGCGGATCTCGCGACGTTCGATCTCGGCGAGGCGGCGTGGAGCGGCATCGTGTCGATCTTCGCGCACACACCGCCGGCGATTCGATCGTCGTTACACGCGCGCGTCGTGCGCGCACTCGCGCCGGGTGGCGTGCTCGTCCTCGAGGCGTATCGGCCGGAGCAGATCGCGCTCGGCACGGGCGGCCCGCGAGATGTCGCGATGATGCCGACGCTCTCCGAGTTACGCGCAGAGCTCGGAGGGCTCGAGCTCGTCGTCGCGCGCGAGGTGGAACGCGAGATTCACGAAGGACCGCACCACGCGGGGCCAAGTGCGACGGTGCAAGTCGTCGGCATTCGCTGATCGCGCAGTTGGTTCGCGATTCGACGCACGCAGCGCACCAGCTTCGTGTTACCGCGACCGACGCCCTCACGCAGAGCGGCACCTGTCTTGCTGCAGAAGAAGGGATGTCGGTCCTACCAATCGTCCTCGCGACCACCGTGTTCGCATCGTTCGCAGCGTGCGCGCAGCAGGCTGCGCCAACGGAGTCAGCTCCGAGCGCGGCGTCGGCGCCGGCGACGCCCCTCAGCCCGGAAGAAAAGGCGGCGCTGCACGATGCCCTCGACGACGAGTACCGCGCGTGGTCCACCTACGATCAGGTAATCCAGGATCTAGGTGACGAGCGCCCGTTCAGCCGGATCCGCGGCGCCGAGGAGCGACACATCGAGGCGCTGAAGACGACGTTCGCTCGATATGGGTTGGAGGTACCCGCGAACCCGTACATCGGCCGCGTTCCGCACTTCGCCAGCTTCGGCGAGGCGTGCAACGCGGGAGCGGCCGCCGAGATCGCGAACGCCGCACTCTACGAACGGCTCGAGAAGAGTACGCAGCGGCCCGATATTCTCTTCGTGTTCGGCAACCTGCGTCGCGCGTCCGAAGACCGTCATCTCCCTGCGTTCCGTCGTTGTGGAAACCGATAGTCCGGCCTGAATCCTTTCGGCGCGACTCGGCTCTCATCGGCAAGGAGAATGCAAATGGCGACGACGAAAGCGACGAACGTGACGAACGTGACGGAAGACTCCTTCGCGACCGTGTTCAAGAAGGACGGGATCGTGCTGCTGGACTTCTGGGCTTCGTGGTGTGCTCCGTGCCGCGCGTTTGCGCCCGTGTTCGAGGCCGCCGCGACGCGCCACCCGGACATCACGTTCGGCAAGATCGACACCGAGGCGGAGCCCGGGCTGGCGGCCGCGTTCAAGATTCAAGCGATTCCGACGCTGGTCATCTTGCGCGACGGTGTCTTGCTCGCCGCGCAGCCGGGTGCGCTTCCCGCGAAGGCGCTCGACGACGTGATCGCGAAGGTCCGCGCGCTCGACATGGACGAGATCCGTCGCGAGGTCGCGAAGGAAGATCCGAAACGAAGGAGCGCATGATGTCGAACCACGCGATGACCAAGCATCTGCATGCGACGTTCGACGAGGCGCTCGCGCGGATTCCGGAGGCGCTCAAGTCCGAAGGGTTCGGCGTGCTCACCGAGATCGATATTCAGAACACGCTGAAGCAGAAGCTCGGTGTGGAGCATCGCCGCTACCGGATCCTCGGCGCGTGCAATCCGTCCTTCGCGCACCAGGCGCTCCAGATCGATCTCGCGATCGGCCTGATGTTGCCGTGCAACGTCGTGGTCTACGAGGGCGATGACAAGAAGGCCGTCGTGATGGCGATCGATCCGACGTCGACGATGGCGACCACCGGCGATCCGCGTCTGGCCGAGATCGCTGCGGCGGTGAAGCAGAAGCTGGGACGTGTCCTGGATCGCCTCGAGTAGCGCGTACCCATCGACAGGACTACTCGACTCGGTTCTTGCGGCGACCCACGGTCACCAACAACCCGAGGACCACACCATAGCCGGTGGTGATCCACGGATTGGCTCGAGTGGGTCAACCGCTGTCGCAACCGAAGAACCAGTAGTACGCGAACCCAGCAGCAGCGCCGCCGAGCGCGCCGATGATGGGAAC
>JBGARE010000002.1:313953-314337 GCA_044230415.1 Kofleriaceae bacterium | reverse complement strand
AGGGGCGCGGACGGATCGAGCGCGACCACGTGCGTCACGCGGGTGGGATCGTAGAACGCGAGGTTGAGGCCGGAGCCCACGCCGACCTCGAGGACATCACCGTGTGCGCGGGGGACCCAACGCTGGCGTTCCTCGAGGATCGCGTGGCTGCGCCCGGCCTTCTCGATCAGGAACGGGAGGACGCGATCGCTCCACACGCTCACGAGTGCCTCGATCCGAGGGCAGGGGCGAACACCACCATCATCTGTAGCGCATCTTCGGTCGAGCGAGCGCTCGAAGCGATGCGACACGTCGTCTCGCTGGGGTGGATGATCATCGTCGCGCGGCCTCGCTCCACGGGTATGCTCGCGGGGTGCGAGTCATCGTTGCCATGTTCGTGGTGTT
>JBGARE010000002.1:311727-313879 GCA_044230415.1 Kofleriaceae bacterium | reverse complement strand
TGCCCCCGAGTGCAGCGTCGGAGCTGCCCGCGTATCTGGCCGCGAATCAGGTCAAGGAGAACGAGTACGACCTGATCAAGGGGCCGCCGTGGCCGATGCACTTGGTCGGCGTGCTGCCGAAGAATGTCGCGAAGCCGATCAAGCTCGTGTTCACCGAGAAGGGCGACGCGAAGCAGACGCCGCTCGCCGCCATCGACGTGGCGAGCAAGCAGCGCGTGGTGATCGCGCACTCGGAGGCGAACATCGCGGCCGGGTTCGCGGCGGGCAAGACGTACGTGGTGCGGCTGATGCTCGGGAAGACCGTGCTGGCCAAGGCCGAGCTGTCGTTGCGCGACTGAGGCTAGCGATACCTGACCCTTGCACCTCGGTCAGCGGTGGTCATCGTCGCCGGTGACAGCCGCGTGACGGTACGTCTACAGTGCCGGCGTGAACCGGGGGCTCGGTCTCGTCGTCGTCGTCGTGTGCGCTGCGAGAAGCGCGGACGCGGGCGGGTTCTATGTTCCGGAGATCGGGGCGCGGTCGGCGGCCGTGGGTGCGGCGACGGTGGCCGATGGCGCGGACCCGTCGGCGATCTTTCACAATCCCGGGGCGCTCGCGGGCGCGGATGGATTGCAGCTCGAGCTGTCGACGGATCTGTTCCTGCCGCGCGTGACGTTTTTTCGCCGGCCACAGGTGGATCCGAATACGGGCGCGAACATCAGCTACGCGCGCAGCGAGAACACGAATCCCGCGATCGCGGCGCCGTATCTCGGGGCGAGCTATCGCGTGCACGAGCGCGTGGTGGCGGGGCTCGCGGTATACGCGCCGTTCGGTGCGACGATCGCGTTTCCCGAGGACGGATCGCAGCGACAGGTGGTGACGAAGATCGCGCTGACGACGATCTTCGCGAGCCCGGCGGTGGCGGTGTCGGTGGGAAGTGGGTTCTCCGTCGGTGCGACGGCGAACTTGATCTTCGGCGATCTGGTGCTCGAGCAGCGGAACGCGTTGCCGTACGTGACCGGGGATCCCGAGCAGTATCCGGATCCGGAGATGGGGCTCGAGGGGACGACGCGATTGGCGGGGCGTGATCCGTTCTCGATCGGCGCGACGTTCGGTGCGGGATGGCGATCGGGCGATGGGCGCATCGCGATCGGTGCGAGCGTGATGACGCCGGTGACGTTGAAGCTCGAGGGCGATGCGCACGTCGAGAACGCGGGGATCTCGGTGCTGGTCGATCAGAACAACAACGAGCTGCAGCCGGCGGGGCAGCGTGATGATCGCGTGCGGATGACGTTGCCGTTGCCGCTGATCGCGCGGCTCGGCGTGGCGGTGAAGCCGGCCGCGGGGTGGCGGGTCGAGGCCGATGTGAACTGGCAGCGATGGTCGACGTTCGAGAAGCTCGTCGTCGATTTCGTCGAGGAGTACGAGCTGCTGCAGACGCCGGGCGCGAATCTCTACGATGTCACCGTCGAGAATCAGTGGAAGGACACGTGGAGCGTGCGGCTCGGCGCGGAGGCGATGCCGTTCGCGAAGCCGATCGCGCTGCGCGCGGGCGTGCTGTTCGATCAGAGCCCCGTCGAGGATCGATACTTCAGCTTGCTCACGCCGGATTCGGACAAGCTCGGCGTGACGGCAGGTGCGCGGTGGTCGCTCGAGCTCTCGCGCGGACGGCTCGATCTCGAGATCGCGGCGATGCACTTGTTCTTGCGCGAGCGAAATGTCGCGCCGGATGCCGACGGGGATCCGGGGTCGAACGGAACCATTCTCAACAAACCGGCCCCGAGCTTTTTCCACGGCGTGACTCGGGCCGCGTTCGATCTCGTGACCCTCGCCGTGGCATGGAGACACTGACATGCAGATCACGCGTTCGGTTTTGTTTGCGATGGCCCTGAGTGCGATCGGTGCTGCATGCAGTGACCCCGATCCGTTCATGAACACCGGCGACGGTGGTGGCGGCAGCAGCGACGGTGGTGGCGGTGGCAGCGATGGCGGTGGTGGTGGCGATGCACCGCCGCCGAGGAATTGCGCACCCGCGCCCGCGCGACTCGTGGTTCTGGGCGACAGCATCACCGCGTGCTCCGTCGTCGGTGGCCCGCAGAATGCGAACTGCGTGTCGAAGAAGCTCGCCGACTACGTGACCACGAACTACGCGGCGGGGCTGGTCTATCAGAAC
>JBGARE010000002.1:309049-311669 GCA_044230415.1 Kofleriaceae bacterium | reverse complement strand
CAGCGACGGGACCCGCGCTCGTCTACCTCTACATCGGCGGCAACGATCTATCGCCGTTCATCTTCCAGTCGGACTCGGCGGCGATGAACGCGTGGACGAACACCATCTCGCCCAAGCTCGACAGCGTGTACGCGGCGGTGTTCGCGAAGCTCGCGGACACGTCGCTCTTCCCGGCGGGGGCGACGCTGCTCATGAACACGCAGTACAACCCGTTCGATGACTGCACGGCGTCGCCGTACAACTTGAGCCAGGCGAAGACGGACATCCTGCACATGTTCAACGACAAGCTGCGCTCGATCGCGGCGGCGAAGGGCGATGCGGCGATCATCGTCGACCAGCACGGTCCGTATCTCGGACACGGACACCACTACAACGTGGCCGCGTGTCCGCACTACATGGCGGGCTCCGCGCCGTTCATGCAGGACCAGATTCACGCGAACGCGGCGGGCAACACGCAGCTCGCGGCGATCGCCGGTGGTGGCGCGGATCGGCTGTATCGCGACTGCATCCAGTAATGGGCCATGTTCCCCCGCGTGATACGTTGGGGATCGTGCGCTGGTTTGTTCTCCTCGCGCTGACGGGCTGCGGACGTAGCGGCTTCGACGCCACCGACGCGCGAACCGACGCGCGAACCGATTCGACCCAGGACGGTTCGAGCGCGTACCGCGACGCGGTGCTCGCCGATCAACCCGTTTCGTACTTCCGGCTCGGGGAAGCTGGAGGGCCCTACGCGCACTCCGAAACCGGGAGCGCGATGGCCCTCTATGTCACGACGAACGACATGATTCGCTACGGCCGGGCCAGCGTTACCGGTGATGGCGACACGGCGGTCCAGTTCGACGGCGTCGGCAACCTGGAGCCGCCGTCCGAAGATATTGCGGCGCTCGATCTCGTAGAGCTGCGGCCGAGGTTCACCGGCGACTTCACCATCGAAGCGCTCGTCTATCCGATCGGTGTTCCGAGCGACGCTGCGCCGTACGCGTTCCTCCTCTGCGAGAACTACCTGACCAACGGGTTCCGGACGGGATGGCTCGACACCATGCGGATCCAGGTGTGGAACGACGAGGCGAATGGCGCGACCTCCATCAAATCGCAGCGAGTCCTCGCGCCGGACACCTGGCAACACGTCGTGATCGCGAAGGAGGGCGCGACGTTCACGATCTACATCGATGGCAGCGACGCCGGCACGGGGGACATGCCCGACTACGTGCCGCCGGATTCCAACGCCGAGTGCGGCATGGGCTCGTTCCACGGCACGCCTTCGCACGCGATCTTCGACGAGCTCGCGATCTATACGAGGGCGTTGCCCGCAGCTCGCGTCGCCGTGCACTCGCAGCTCGCGACGGCGTTTCCGTAGCGGTCTATAGTCGCCGCCATGCCACGCGGGAAGAACAAGAAGCCGAGGGCGGTGCGCAAGCAGAAGAAGCGTGAAGTGAGTGCGATGGAAGCGTACGAGATGGGCATCCTCGAAACGGTCACCTGTCCCACCACGACGGCACAGCGTGTGTCCGACATCTGCAATCAGGTGGTCGAGGACGCGATCATGTCGTTCAAGTTCCTCAACACCGCCGAGCTTGTCTGGCGAGTGGAACCCGCGCAGACCGAGCTACATGGAATCGTCGAGGACCTGCGCACGGAGCTCGAACGGAACCTCGCAGTCATCGTGCCGCTACTCGAGCGCGTGACGTCGGTGCTCGCGGAGGAGAAGGATCACGAAGATCTGGATAGCGAGGAAGTCGTCCGGCGGATCGCGCCGATGCTCGAGAAGGATAGCGAATCCGTGAGCGACACCGACGAGTCACGAGGATAGCTCGTCGCACGACCGAATCGTCGTGCGCCGGTGCGATCACGCTGCGCTCTCGAGGTAGCGCGAGCGCAGGTGCTTCTCGAAGTGGCTCGCCGAGAGCGGCGCACCGGTCGCGCGCGCGATGAGCTCGGGCGTCTCCCAGCGACTCGCCTGCGACCAGATGTTGTCCTCGAGCCAATCGAAGATCGGCGAGAGGTTGCCCGCTGCGATCTTGTCGTCGAGATCCGGGTACGCGCCGCGGATCGCCGCGAAGTACTGCGCCGCGTACATCGCACCGAGCGTGTAGCTCGGGAAGTAGCCGAACGCGCCGTCGGTCCAGTGGATGTCTTGCAGGCAGCCATTCGCGTAGTCGGTGCGGGTGTCCTGCCCGAGATACGCCTGCATCTTCTCCGCCCACAGCGCGGGGACGTCCTCGGGCTCGATCTCGCCTTCGATGATCGCGCGCTCGATCTCGAAGCGCAGGATGATGTGCATCGGATACGTGAGCTCGTCGGATTCGGTGCGCACGAGGCCGGGGCGCACGCGCGTGTAGATGCGCACGAGGTTGTCGACGGAGAATGCGGGCTGATCACCCAAGTGCCTGCGCACGAGAGGTGCGATCAGCTCGAGGAACGGACGGCTACGTCCGAGCTGCATCTCGAACGACAGGCTCTGGCTCTCGTGGATGCCCATCGAGCGCGCGATGCCGAGCGGCAGGTGCACCCAGTTGCGTGGGAGGCGCTGCTCGTAGCGCGCGTGCCCCGTCTCGTGGACGATGCCCATCAGCGCTTGCACGAAGTCGTCCTCGCGATAGCGCGTGGTGATGCGAACGTC
>JBGARE010000002.1:304278-308814 GCA_044230415.1 Kofleriaceae bacterium | reverse complement strand
CCGGGCTCGAAGCGATCGACGAGCGCGTCGTACTTCGAGAGTCCCGTGGCCTCGGCGAGCAGCGTTGCCTCCTGGCGCACGCACTCGACGACGGGCTTCCAGTTGGCGAGGAACCCGGTCCAATCGTTCGCGTGTCGCTGCGTGCGCCACGCGTGCTCGCAGCGCGTGCCCGCGAGGCTCTTGGCTTCGACGAGCGATGCGGGGATGAGGTTCGCGGATTGCCACTGCCGGCGCATCTCGCGGACGGAGGCCGCCTCGACGGGATCCGTGCACTCGGACTTCGCGGCGTCGAGCGCGGATGCGAGGTGCGGTGCGGTGAGCGTGTCGTGGAGGAGCACCGCGAGCTCGGCCATGGCGGCGCTGCGAGCGTCGTTGCCTCGTGCCGGCATCATCGCGGCTTGGTCCCACGCGACGATCGAGGCGAGGTGTTGATAGCGGTACAACTTGGTGAAGCTCGCGACGAGGGTCGCGTACGCGTTCGACATGGGCCGATGCTAACGCCGACCACTCGGACGCGGGGAGTCGATGGCACGTGGTGTGCTCGTAGTTGACCGCATGACCGCACGCGCCCAAAAGCATCAGCCAAAGCCCGAGACGCCGACGGATCTGCCACATGCGTCGCAAAACCGCGCACCGGATGCGCCGCCGGAGCCCGATCCGCTCGGGCAGTCCCCCGAGGATCCGATCGAGTTCTGCGCCGATGACGAGGTCGCTCGCGGCAACCAAGAGCGCGCGAATGCGGAGCCCGAGCCGCCCGCGCTGCACGACGCGCAGGTGCCGGGAAAGCCCGACGCTGCCGAGAAGCGTCGCGAGCTCGCGGCCGAGATCGAGGCCGAACGCGAAGGAAACTGAGCGGGCCGCTCAGCCGTAGCGGTATTCCATGACGGGATGCTGGCGGTAGAGCCCGTTGTGCGGCTCGAAGTTGAACGGCTGGTACTGGAGCGGCCACGGTGTCGCGGTGAGCCGGCCATTCATGGTTTGCATCGTGAGCGCCATCGGCGTGACGTTGCGATACGACGAGTCGATCGGGAGGTCGGTGTTGTCGGCGCCGCCCGAGGAGAACAGGTTGAGGAGCATGTGATCGCCGAGGTCCATCGAGATCTCGAATCCGCGATCGATCTTCTCGTGACCGCGGATCATCGAGTGGAGGTTCGTCCGCTCCATGAACGCCTTGAACTGATTGCGACCGAACGAGAAGCGCGGATCCATGCGCTGCAGCTCGACGGGGATGTGATCGGTCTGCGCCGGATCGCTCCACATCATCTGGAAGCGGATGTCGTCGTCGTTGAAGCTCGAGTAGTCGCGATAGCGCTCGGCGAACGTGTCGTCGCGCGGGATGCCCGCGTGGACGAACATCGTGCGCTCGAACAGGAAGTGCGTGGGCATGCTCTCGAACAGCACGCGGTACGCCTCGAGCATCTCGACGGGGACGTGCCCGATCAGCGACGCGAGCGCTTCGGCGGGATAGACGCCGCTCGAGATGCGGCCATCGACCCAGCGCAGCCACTCGTGATTGCCGCGGAGAAGGATCACGTGATCCGGCATCGACACGAACAGATGGAGCACGGCGCGCAGGACGCCATCGAAGCTGAAGCGGCCACGATCGATGTAATCACCGAGGAGGACGAGCTTCACGTCCGGGTGGTTCTGCGGATCCCACTGGTGCGCCCACGCGCGCTGGATGAAGTTGGATTGCAGCAGCGCGGCCTTGAGGCACGAGTAGCACCCGTGCAGATCGCCGAGGACGACCAGCTCGACAGGCTCCGACGGACGCATGACGTGGACGTAGCGATCGAGGAAGCGCGAACCCACCGGAAGTTGATCGATGCTCGTGACGCCCTGGAGACGATTGGCTCCCAAGAGGCGCATGCGCTGCCATTGGAGGTGCGCCTTCTGGAGGAGCGCGAAGTCCCACTCGATCTGCGCTTGCCGCTCGATGGGATGCGGCGACAGCGTCTGCTCGAGAGGGTCGATCAGCGGATGCGAGAACGCGACGGGTTCTTTGTTGGCGTATGGAGTGATGACGATCGGCGAGGCGCGCTTCTGGTTGACGAGCGTGCGCGAGCTCGGTTCGGCGACCGGTGCGCGAACCGGTTGCTGCAGGAACAACCCGTTGAGCTCCTCTTGGATGTTGTGCTCGTTGCGCGCGATTCGACCGTCGGCGTGGACGAGCGCGGTCACGAGCTCGAGCGCGACCGCCTGATCGGCATACGACATGTCGCGAAACAACGTGACGGCACGAACCCGCAGGCGGCTCGCGACGTACGTGTCTTTGCCCGCGAACAAGACCTCTTCCGCGAGGACCGCGATCTCTTCTTCGAGCTTGCGAAAGCGCGCGTCGAAGTGCTCGCGCCACGCCTCGCGAAGCTTCGCGCGATCCGCGGGAGAGCCGACGGCGGCCTGTTCGATCAGCGCGAGGACGGAGTCGACGTACCGCGCGAGCAGCTCGCGCTCCTTGTGATGGAAAAACCCGTCGATGAAGCTGACGGTCAACATCAGGTCCACCATCGCGGTGAACTGCTTGGTGTTGTCGTCGGCGTTTCCGGCGCGAGCTGAGGACGCGAGTACTTCCACGGAAACGCCATCCTATCGCGTGTGCACCCCGACCTGCGCCGGTCTGGTGCATGGTTCGCGAGCTCGACGCCTACACGACGTGGTCGGGATGGTTCGGGAACGGATGTCCGGCGCGCGGGGGGAGCGGCTTGGCCTTGAGGCCCGCGATCAGGCCCGTGACGAGTACGACGATTCCGGACCCGATGAACTCGAGGTGCTCGGGATCGAGCATCCCGCGAGCGTGGCTCACGGTGCCGCGATTGCCGTAGCTCTCGGTCCACGTGACGATGACGGGCCAGATGAACGGCTTCGCGATCATGAGGCCACCGATGACGAGGCCGATGCCGAGCGCGACCTTGGGTTGATCGCCCATGCGCCAGAAGCAGGCGCCGACCGCGGCCATGAACCCTGCGAGGGGCGGATCGAAGAACTGCAGCTGGCCGGTGCCTTCGTTGTTGGGATCGATCTGATTGAGGAGACACTTCGACAGGAAGTAGATCGAGCTGGCGATGCAGATCGCGCCCACGACCATGCCGAACTTCTTCGCGGCCGAGGGGTTGCGCTCTTTCCATCCCGCGAATGCATTGCCGGCGAAGATCAGGATCGCGAGTGCGATGCCACCCACGATGATCGGGACGACAGCTTCGGGCGGAACTTGGATCCGGACACCGAGGGTTTCTACGACGCTCATGGGCGCAGACTCGGGCGGAAGTGCGCGCGATGCAAGGAGCGGGCGCGGCACGTTCTAGTGAATCGAAACCAGCCGCTTTATTCCATCCACGGCGACGAGAACGCCCGTGTTAGCGTGCGCGACTGGAGGGTGCGCATGCTCACGCGTCGTGAGGTCCTTGCGAGTCTAGGCATCGGTGCAGCGGCGAGTGTCGTCGGCTGCAACAACGACAATCGCGTCGAAGCCGACGGTGGAGTCGACGGCGCGTCGCCCGGCGCGGACGCCGCGGTCGATGCGTCGCCGAATGCGTGCGAGAGCGTGTCGTCGATGACGCCCGAGCAACTGCTCGCGCACGTCGAGACGATCGTCGTCTTGTGTATGGAGAACCGATCGTTCGATCACTATCTGGGATCGCTGCGCTTGGCCGAGCACCGCATGGATGTCGACGGACTCGCCGGCACCGAGATGAACCTCAGCGCGAGCAACGTTGCCGTGCCCGTGCACCAGCTCGATGACTTCACACCCGAGGATCCACCGCATGGCTGGGCTGCGTGTCACGCGCAGTGGAACGGCGGCGCGAACGATGGCTTCGTGAAAGAGCACGAGGGATCGAGCGAGGCCGACGTGATGGGCTATCACGTACGCGCGCAGTTGCCGGTGACATACGCGCTCGCGGATGCGGGCGTGGTGTGCAATCGGTGGTTCGCGGGGTGCCTCGGGCCGACGTGGCCGAACCGGTTCTATCTGCACGGCGCGACGAGCAAGGGCATCAAGACGAACGTGCCCGCGCTCGGCTATCAAGGGATCTTCCATCGGCTCGCCGACGCGGGCATCAAGGGCACGAACTACTACTCCGACGTGGCGTGGGCGACCGGCGGCTATGGAAAGCTCACCGGGCTCGCGACGATCGAGAAGTTCTTCGAGGATGCGAGCGCGGGCACGCTGCCGCCGTTCGCGATCATCGATCCCGCGTTCGCGGGTGGCGGAGCGAACGACGATCACCCGGATCACGACGTGCGCTTGGGCCAAGCGCTGATCGCGAGTGTGGTGTCGGCCATCGCGCAGTCTCCGCAGTGGAGCAAGTGCCTGTTCGTGCTCACGTACGACGAGCACGGTGGGTTCTACGATCACGTCGGCCCGCCGGCGACGATCGACGACAACCCCGACTTCGAGCAGCTCGGGTTTCGCGTCCCGACGATCGTCATCGGGCCGACGGTGCGTCGCGGCTGTGCGATCGATGATCTGCTCGAGCACAGCTCCGTTCCCGCGACGGTCACGCGGCGCCACGACTTGACGCCGCTCAACGCGCGCGC
>JBGARE010000002.1:299627-304089 GCA_044230415.1 Kofleriaceae bacterium | reverse complement strand
CGGGATCGATCGACGCGCCGAGACGGATGCGATCGCGCACCGAGTGCTCGCGTGGGGCGAGCGACTCGGCGCGGTGAAGCTCGTCGATTAAGACTTGAACACGCGCCGGATCGCGTCCTCGAGCTCGTCGTCGATCGGCGTGCGGCCGAGCAGCTTCGCGAGCTGCGCGCGAAGCTCGACGCGCGTCTTGCCCGTCGCCGCTTCCTGCGTCGTCCAGAACTTGTCCCACCAGTCCTTCGGCTGCGCCTTGCCCTTGCCTTCGTCGTCCCACTCCGTCGAGCGACCGACGTCCGGATCGGTGACGAGGCTGCCGATCGCCTTCGCATCCTTGTAGACGGATTCGATCTGCGCGGCGAGCGAGTCCATCTCCGCGGCGGTGATGTTGCCGGTGCTCGTGGCTTTGTAGAACTGCACCGTCACCCGGATCGGGAAGCGCGCGTCGCGCTTGATCGCGAGGTTATCGATCTCGGTGAACGGACCCTCGACCTCGCCGTGACCGATGACTGCTTCGTCGAGCGCTTCTTCGCAGTCTACCGAACGACACGCATCGAACTGCGCGGGCGCTGCGCACGCCGACGGCATCATCATCATCGACTTGCGCATCTGCTGCGGCTGTTCGAGCGGGACTTGGACGAGCATCACGCACGACAGGCCCTTCGACTTCGCGACCTCCATCGAGTCGACGCGATCGGTAGCATCGCCGCCGGCGGCGACGAACTCGGTCATGCGCGTTCCGGTGAACGATGCGCGCTCGCCGTTGTGATTGAAGAACAGACGCTGTCCCCACGCGGCGCCGGCGCCGAAGCCATCGCGCTGGTTGTCGATGATCGTCGCGCTCGTACCTTCGCGCGTGGCGACGATCGCGAGGACCGCCGGCGATCCCGCGTACGACTGGTAGTTGAACAGCACCGGGTTGAACTCGGCCTTGTCCGCCGTGGGAACGGGCAGGAATGCCGCTTGCGCCGAAACGAGCACTTCCTTCTCGCGCGGTGCGAGCAGCGACTTCTCGGTGCCCTTCCACGACGACGGAACCGAGAGGTGCTTGCGGAGATCGCGGAGGTACTCGCGGAGCGTGACGTTCGAGAGCGCTGCGCCCTTTTCGTTGCCGACGCGGAGCACGATGTCGTCGATCGAGATGTCCGCCGTCTTGTCGCTGAAGTTCGGGTGACGAATGACCGGCATGCACGTCACGCGAGAGCGCGATGCGTTCGACACCTGGATCGTCATGTCGCTGATGTTCGGGCCGACACACGAGCCCTTGTAGCGACCCGTGTCCTCCCACGTGAGGTCGACGATGTTCAGGCCGTGCTTGCTCGCGAGCTTGGTGGCGTCCTTCGCGTGCACCATCTTCGCGGTGCGATCGATCGCCTCGGTGTGACGAACATCGTCGCGCGTGGGGGTGGTCTCGGTGGGGCGGGCAAACAGTCGGCTGAAGAACGTCATCGTCGGGCTCCTTTCCCGACCAACGCGACGACCCCCGAGCTAGTGACAACGAAAATCGAGGTTCGCTAACCGAGCCTGGCCGCTGGGGAATGCGGCTAGTAGTTGATGCCGAGGCCGAGCTGACCGGTCATCGTCTGCCACGTCTGATCGGTGTAGGTGACATCGAGCTCGTTGTCCTCGCTGTCCTTCCAGTCGCTGAGCGCGAACGCGCGAAGCCGCATGTCCGCGAACGCGAACCAGCGCGAGCGCCGCACCTCGAGGCCCGCGCCGACGCCCGCGTGTCCCGCGACCGCACGCGCGCCGTGATCGCCTTGGTAGACGGCGCCGAGGCCGAGCTCGACGAACACGACGGGCGAGATCCAGTACGGAGCGCGAAGCCCACCGGCGGCGTGGACACCCACGCGTCGCGAATCGACGCCGGGCACGAGGTCACCCGCGAGGCCGAACTCGAACATTCCGGGCGAGTGATCCCACGACCACCGCGCCGCGAGCGCCGCGCCGCCGATGCCGTGCTTCTTGCCATTGGCAGTCGCGGTGCCGGCGCTGATCGACGTGAAGCCGGCGACGGTGATCATGTCGGTCACCGCGTGCAGCTCGTCGCCGGGCTCTGGCGTGGGGAGCTCGCGATCGAACTGCAGCGTCGTCGAGTTGGTAGTGCGACGGACCGCGCGAATACCGGGTGCGATCTTCGGATCCGACGGCGTCTTCAAGAAGTACTCGCCGATCTTCAGCGGTCCCGCGATGAGGATCGTGTCGCCCTCGATGCGCTGGATCGACGAGCTCGTCGGAAACACGTTCCACGACACCTTCGGGGCGAAGTCGTCGAGCCGCGCGATCGCGAGCGTGCGCGCCTCGAGAAGGTCCGCGGACTTCGCATCGTCGAGCGTGGGTTCGTCGGAGTTGGACGGAGCGCCGTGCGCGATCGGCGTGCGGCTCGACGAGATTCCGCTCGCGAGCGGCAGCGAGGTCTGGCGCACGAAGGCGCACGTCGACGCTCGATACGACGTCACCGTGGTGGTGACGCGGACGGTCTGTCCCATATAGAACTCGTGGGCGCACGGTTGCGTGACCGCCCGACCGCTGCACTCGTCGATCGGGGTCTCGGTCTGCTCCGCGGCGAGTACGATCACCTCTTCGATCGGCGCACCGTTCGCGGCCTCGCGAGCTTCGCGACACGTCGCTTGCGGATCGGCCACGGTCTCCGCCTCGGTCTCGGCCTCTGGCTTCATCAGCTCGGCGACGACGTGGAGATGCTTCGAGGCGCGCATCCCCGCGATCCAGGGCTCGACCAGGTTCGCCGGTCCGCGACCGACGACGACCACCAGCGGCGGGTGCGAATACCCGAGCGTGGTCACCTTCGAGGTGACGGGAGTCCGCTCGCTGCCACAGGCTGCCAGAACCGCCAGCAGCACGAATGCGCGAGCCATGCGCGAAATCTAGTCATCCCGCGCCGAGGTGGCGGCGGCGTGGAGTGGCACATCCGAGCAAAGGTCGAGAGTTTGCCCACGACGCGCGGGCTCTTTACGATCTACCGATGCTCCACGACGTTCGCCGGGCGGCCCCTCGCATCTCGACCGATGGCATCTGCGGGGTCGTGGCCGGGCGGGCCGTCATGCCTGCATCGATGATGGATCTGTCGTGGTTGGGCCTCCGGCTCGAGTTGCCGTTCGATCACACGACCGCGAGCCGCGTCGTCCAACTCGAGATCGAGGTCCCCGGACTCGACGAGATCGTCTGGGCGCAGGGCCACGTCACGTTCGCAAAGCTCACACCGATGGGCGGCTTTCACCCCGATGGACAACCAAGGTTGTGGTGTAGCGCCGGAGTGCAGATCGACGCGGCTGCCTCGCGAGAGCGACGGTTGGTTCGCGACTTCGTGATGGACACCATGGGGTCTGACCCCGGTTGTTGGTGACACCCGACAACGTCGAAAAACTGAGGGGATTGTGATCGCTTAGTTGGCTTCGCCGGGCGATGGCATCGCGGTTGCCTAGTGCTGCGGGATGCTCAAACGCGCGCTGTTGCCTTCCGCTCTCGTGGCCTCGCTGTTCGGCTGTGTCTCCGACGTCGATGACGTCGAGCCCGATGAAGAACCCATCGTCGACGTGAATGTCGACGACGGCGTGATGCCCGAGGTGGCCGGTCAGCCATCGACATCGACGGACGGCGAAGAGGTGTCCGAGACGCTGGCCGCGTGCGCGGTCACGATCGCGAAGGCGCGCGAGCTGATGATCACCGACCTCGCCGTCGTCGAGGATCCGGTGCGCACGAAGTGGACGGGGAAGCTCGACACGCAGAGTGATGGCGCGTGGCACTTCGGTCGCTTGATGACGGAGATGGCCGGCGCGAACAACGCGCAGACATTCGTGAGGTCGTGGCTGAACACGTGGGCCGCGAACCAGACGCTGAACGGCCAGGTCGTCGACGCGCGGCCGATCTCTCGCGTGCTCGCCGCGTGGCCGAAGCTCGCGAACGGCAACCTCGATCTGACGAAGCCGCCGATGCGCCTCCTCGCGATCGTCAATCGCTTCGATCTTCGCAGCGCGGGCAACGCGGGCGAGGGCCGGTTCGTGTTCGGCGTCCTCGATCGCAGCGGAAATCCGACGAGCTTCACGATCATCCTCGAGTACAAGCTGCCCGCGGCGACCGCGGCCGCGGTGCAGAAGTGGGCCGACGATTGGCACGCACTCGGTGCGCTCGCGCCGACCTCCGTCGAGTACCGCAACAAGCTCCAGGCGATCACGCGTCGCTTCAGCAAGCGCGATGCATTCCCGGGCCGCCCCAACGGCAGCGCGATCTCGCAGGTGCGCACGAACGAGATCGCACTCGCGGCGCCGTGGGAGCTCCGCGAGTTTCATCTGACCACCACGGGCCAGCTTCGTCTCGCGACGCTCGCCCTCACGCCCGCGCACGATGCACGCATCGATCACGACGGAACGCCGCTGCTCGCGCAGTTCATGACGGACAACGCCGCCGCGATCAAAGCGCAGACACACACGGTGCCCGCGACGTTCGGCGG
>JBGARE010000002.1:284151-299587 GCA_044230415.1 Kofleriaceae bacterium | reverse complement strand
TTCTGGAACGCACCGGGCATCACCGACAGCCAGCTCCGCTTCCGGTTCTCGCTGAACACGTGCAACGGATGTCACGGCGCCGAGACGAACACGGGCTTCTTGCACATCAACCCGCGCGCGGCCGGTCAGAAGGCATCGCTGTCCGGGTTCCTCACCGGCGTGACGGTCAGCGATCCGGTGACCGGCGTGTCGCGAACGCTGAACGATCTGCAGCGCCGCGCGAACGGGTTGAAGGCGTTCCTCTGCGCGCCGTAGGCAACCGTTCGGCGTGCCGCGATGCTTACGGCGTGACCTTGGCCGCGATCGCTTTGCGACCGGCCTTGGTCGACACGGCCTTCATCGCGACCTTTGCCTTGATCTTCGTTCTTGCGAGACCGGCCTTCGCCTTCGCGACGCCGGCCTTGACCTTCATCCCGACGGAGCCGGCCGCGTCTTGAACGGCGCCTTGCGCCTCGCGGACCTTGTCACCGGTCAGCTTGCCTTCGACCTTCTTCAACTTGCCTGCGATCTTGTTGCCGATAGCGCCCATTGGAATTCTCCTTGGCTCGCTGCGTTGCACCGCGCGTGCCCGAGATTTTCGCGATTCTCGTCGAGGATTCGTAGCGCGTGCGCTCGGTCGAGCGTGTACGCACTGCGTACGCAGTTCGTGCGAGCACTCCGCGGTGGACGCGAGCATTCGCAACGTTAGTCGAGCGCGAGGCTGGTCTTGTTGTTGCCAAGCAGGGACGCCATGTCCCACGAGGAAACCATCCACACCCATCAACGCAGCGTCTCGCGCGAGCTGAGCTCGATCGGTTACCTGCGCGAACAGCGACCCACCGCCGATCTCGAATTCTCCGACAAGCTGACCCGCGCGCGCACCAGCCTCGAGCAGGTCCGGTCCGAGCTCGAGGTGGGTCGCACCGCGCTCGGCGCCCAGGTCGCCGACATCGAGGCATGGCTCGCGAAGCACGAGCAGGACGTGAAGACGCTCGAGCTGCTCGACGAGGCGGTCGCCGCGCTGAAGGTCGAAGCGCAGGTCGAGGGCTACCAGAGCATGCGGCTCACGCAGGCGCTGGACTCGGTCCAACGGATGTTCGATGACAACCCCGAGAAGGCCGAGCAGGCATGGGATGCGGTGAAGCAGCTGATCGGTCCGCTCGATCAGCCGAAGTACGAAGTGGTTCCCGAGATCGCGAAATTGCTCGGCACGTTTCGCGCGCTGCGGGAGCGCGTGACCGCAGAGCTGGCTCCGAAGGTCGCGGCGTATCGCGCGGCCCCGCTGATCCGAGTGGTGCAGAGTGCGATCGACGAGCTGCGCTATGCGATCGATCGCGGCGACGAGGATCTGGCATTCCAGCGCCGCGCTGCGTTGCGCAAGGCGATGGCGCCGTTGCCGCTGGGGGTGCCCGTCGCGGCGGACATCGCGAACAAGGCGGCGAAGGAGATCCGGCGCTCCGACGACGAGATCGGACCGCAGCTCCTCGTGCGAGAGCTCGAGTACGTCGAGAAGGCGGTGCTCCCGCTCGTCGAGAACGTCGAGCGCGGGTTGGCCGCGGCATCCGCGCCGCGCGTGGTGGAGTTTGCTCCGCGGCTGCGTTCGCGCCTGGCGACGCTCGCACCGTTCCTCGCGCACGACCGCGCGCGCCGGTTGGACGAGCGTGCGCGCGCCGCGTTGAATCGCATCACGGAGGTGTTCGGCGCGGACATCGCACACGAGGTCGACGTCGCCGACACGGTGCCTTCGTTCGCGACCGATCCGTCGACGGGCACGCGGATCGAGGCAGCCGTGAAGCGCTTGAACGAGGTGCTCGTCAGCTATCGCGAATCGCACCTCGCGGGGATGGAGTACGCGGAAGGGGAGCTCGATCTCGAGAACGGCACGTCGCCGCCACCGACGAACCGGATCCTCGAGAAGGCCGACAGCACGCAGCGCGAGATGGTGCGCTTGGTTCGCCGCGCCGAGGAGCTCGCGGGCGAGCTGGCCGCGCTCGCGCCGGACCACGTGGCGGTCGCGGTGATCGCCGAGCTGGCGCCCGAGCTGATCCGTCGCGGCAAGCAGTGGCGCGAGCGGCTCGAACCGCGCTGCACGCTCGCGAACGCGATCGACGAGGCGCGGTCGTGCTTCGAGAGTGCGCGCGAGCAAGCCGATGCCGAGATCGATTCGCCGGACGGCGCGATCTACGTGTGGTCCGAGGTGCTCGGGCATCTCGGCCGCGCCGACGAGCAGCTCGCCGCGGCCGAGGGGATCCTCGTCGACGAGCCGGAGCACGTCGCCGCGTGGCAGGCGAAGATCGCGACGCTGCGCCATCACGCGATCGCACAGCTCGAAGCGACCTGCGTGTCGGAGGCCACGCGCCTCGCCGCAGCGAACCAGATGGACGAAGCGCAGCGGTTCGCGGACGCGCTCGCCGAGGCCGTGCCCGCGTCGCAGGAGGTTGCACGCATCGCCGCGATCATCGAGGGAACCGCGGATGCGCGCGAGACAGCCGCGCTCGAGATCGAGCGACACGGCGTGCTGATCCGTCGCTGCGCGGAGCGATCGGCGCGCGTGGCTCGCGAAGCGTTCGACGCGTGGGTCGCGGAGCATCCTCCGCTCGTCGCGCTCGCGGGAGCGATCGTCGCGAACATCGACCTGTATCGCGGCAAGTACATCGCGGGACGCTGCTCGCACCTCGGGCTCTCGCTCGCCGACGAGCCGGACACGATTCGCGGTGACGTGTACCAGATCGATTACGACGAGGACGTGCGAGCACAGCTCCGCGCGGGCATGGACTTCCTCGACGGACAGTTCGCCACGCGCGCGCAGCAGACCGCCGCGGCCGCGGGTGTCGACGGCCTGTGCCTGACCACGCAGCACTATCCGCGAGACGCGCGCTATCACGCGGAGATCGTCGGCGTCACGTCGTACACGCCGAAGCACGAGGTCCGGAACGCGCATGGCCAGGTGATCAGCACGATCGATGGCGTGCCGTACCCGGTGCCGCGCATCGTGATCCGCGCCGTCGCGACCACGTACTTCGTCGTCACGCCGGGCCAACCGCCGCACCTCGAAGGCCTGACCTTCGAGGAAGACTGACTACGGAACGACGACGTCCGCGGCGTTGACCGCGAGCTCGTCGCGCTTCTTGCCGTCGAGGATCTTCACGCCCGCGTCGGGCTCGTACGACAGCACCGCGACGCGCGCGGCCGAGATGAAGAACGGCTGCTCCATGGTCTTCAGGAACACCATGCCGAGCTCCCAATCGACGCGATCGACGATGCCCATCTGCCAGCGATCGTAGACACCGTCGGTGCCGGTCGGCAGCGGCGCCTCTGGGAACGCGAACACGCGCACGCCGGCGACGAGGTTCTTCTTCGTGGCGGGCACGCTGCGATACGCGGTGAACGCGAACGAGTTGCCATCCGCGAGCGGCCCCGGACGCTTCGGTCCCTCGGTGGTGAACACCACGGGGTACGCGTTGCGCGATGGCGATGGATCGATCTCGTTCCTCACCCAGAACCACGAGTACGCGGGCAGGCAGTGATCGATCGCCGCCGTGCACTGCAAGGTCTCGTCGCGGATCCACCAGCGCGGAGCGTCGATCTTGACCTTCACCGGTGCTGTCTTCGACACACCGGCCCACGGACTCGCGGGTGATCGCGAGATTGGAAGGAACACGTTGTGCCCGGTGACGTGTGATCCGCGCAGCGTGAACGGACCCTTGGACATCACGACCGCCGGTGCAGCCACGTCGGGCGGCGTCAGCGTCGGTGGCAGCTTCGCGGGCGCTTTGTCTGCCTCGTGCATGATATCGCCGTACTCGGGATCGGGCTGCGCGCCGTCAGCGCGCGTTCCCGGTGGTGGCGCGGACGCCGTGCCCGTGGGACCCGATGCCTGTACCGACGTGGAGATCAGCGAGCAGCTCGCGAACGCGAGAAAACCGATGCGCCACATCATTTCACCGCCACGCCGGTGACGAACGATGGAGTCGTGCTGTTCTTGGGATACGCCGCTACGACGATGTCATCGGTGATCGCGACGGTCATGCCGGCGGTGAGGCCGCTCGTGTACTTCGCGAACACCTTCAGCGGCGGCGACGGCGGGACCTCGATCGTCTCGTCGATGTACTTGTCGCACTGGTACTCGTAGGCGAACTGACCGTTGTCCATGATCCGCTGCACTCGATTGGTGTAGTGGCCCTTCACGCAGCGCGTCTGCCGCACCTTCTGCTTCGCGAACGTGACGGTCGCTTTGTCGCCGTCGACCTTCACGGTCGTGATCGCGCCGATCGTGGTGCCGACGTTGTGATCTCCGTCGATGAAGTCGCGCTTCAAGTCTGGAAAATCGATCTTCGCGTCGCGCTGGTCGAGCTGCAATCCGGCGGTGAGGATCGCCGTCTGCGCGCCGGTGCGGGGTCCCCGAAACCCGGGCCAGCGCTCGAGCGCAGCACCGATCACGCGGGAGAGCGCATCCGTCTTGTTCTCGAGCTTCGCGCACACGTTGAGCGAGAGCGCGGCGAGGTAGCCGTCCGGTCGCGCGATCACGAGCGGGATCAGCTGCTGCAGGAACGTGTTGCCGGGCTCGCCGTGGATCGCGGCCAGCTTCTTCACCGGCACGGCCTCCACGGCGGTCTTCCACGCCGCCTCCGCGCGCCCCATGCATCCCTGGCTCGCCTTGCGCGAGCCACTCACGCGGGCGTCCTCGAGATCGCTCGCGAGCGCGATGTTCTTCGGATCGACGGTGGCCCAGTCCTTGTGGGCCTGCTCGCCGAGCTCGAACATCTTGTCGTACGCCGGATCCTTCGCGCGAAATGCCTGCGCGTCGGTGCGGAACTGCGCCAGCTTCGCGATCGTTTCGTACGCGACGATGCGTGCAGCCATCCGCTCGTAGATCTCGTACTTCTTGTCGGCACCGATCTCGGCCGCGATCTTCGCCATGTCGAGGCCGGCGGCGTCGGTGGCGCACATCGCGTACGCGACCGGACCATCGTCCTGCGAGCCACGGCTCATGCAGGTGCGCACGTACGCGAGACGACCCAGCATCGACAGCTTGGCGCCGAGCGCATCGGCGACATACGCGACATCGACGTCGCCCGTGTCCCGATTGAGGAGCGCGAACTGATCGAGCGGCGTGGCGGTGGACCACGCGGCTTGCCGATCCTTCAGGTAGAAGTCGTCGACGCGGAGATGGTTCGGGTAATGCGCCCACTCGTTGACCTCGACCCAATCCGCATCGGAGAGACCGAGCTTCTTCGACCACGCGACGCGCGTCAGTTCGATCTGCTTCGCGTAGCTGGCGATGTCCGGATCGGGATAGCAGATCGCGGCGACCAGGTTTCGCAGGGCGTCCGACGGATCGGTCTCCGAGAACAACGACTTCATGTCGTAGCTGGGCCGGTTGCTGCGGCTACCACCCTGGCACCAGGCAGGTGCGGCGACAGCAGGGGCGGTGTGAGCGAGAAACGCGGCGAAGGCGCCGATGACGATGGGAGTTCGCATGGACGGGACGAATGGCAATCGCCGTACCGTGCGCGTACTGGCTCGTTCCGGCCAGTTGTCGGTGACGGGTGACCATTGCGTACGCAGTTCGCGTACGCGATCGAGCGCGCCTACAGCGCCCTTCTCGGACGCGAGCCCTGATACGTTGGGGAACGCGTGGGTGACACGAGTCCGGATCGAGAGGCTCCGCCGCGGGAAGCGAACAGCGGAGACTTCGTGCTCGTCGCGGGCAAGGGATGCTTCCTCACCCATCCGTTGTCGAAGCCCGAGATCCGGATCGGTCGCGAGCGCTCGTGCGAGATCGTGATCGACGACGCGATCTTCTCGCGTCACCATGCGTTGCTACGCGTGGGCAAGGTGCTGACGATCGAGGATCTCGGTTCGACGAATGGCGTGGTCCTCCGCGGCCAGCGTCTCGCACGCAACACGCCGGTTCCGCTCGCGGTCGGCGATGCATTTCACGTGGGGCCGTATGCGTTCCTGATCGCGGCCGGTGATGACGAGACGGCGAGCTCGTCGCGACTCTCCGGATCCGAGCGGCTGCGCGTCGAGGATCCGACGATGGAAGGTGTCCCCGCGTTCGTGCGCGAGGTGGCGCGATCGTCGACGAGCGTGCTGATCCTCGGCGAGACCGGCGTCGGGAAGGACGTGCTCGCGGAGACACTGCACAAGCTCTCGGGGCGCAAGGGAGAGATCGCGCGCGTGAACTGCGCGGCGCTCGCGGAGCCGCTGATCGAGAGCGAGCTCTTCGGTCACGAGAAGGGCGCGTTCACGGGCGCGGCCACGACGAAGGTCGGGCTCCTCGAGTCCGCGCAAGGCGGAACCGTGTTCCTCGACGAGATCGGCGAGCTTCCGCTGTCGACGCAGGCGAAGCTGCTCCGTGCGATCGAGTCGCGCGAGGTGCTGCGGTTGGGATCGATCCGCCCGATCTCGATCGACGTGCGGTTCCTCGCGGCGACGAATCGCGATCTGCCGGCCGAGGTCGCAGCGAAGCGGTTTCGCCACGATCTGTACTTTCGCCTCGACGGGATCACGCTGACGATCCCACCGCTGCGCGAGCGTGGTCATCGCATCGCGGGGCTCGCCGCGCGGTTCCTCGAGTCCGCGTGCGTGGCGGCCCGCCGTCCGCTGCGCCCGCTCGCGATCGAGACGCTCGAGGTTCTCGAGGGGCACGACTGGCCGGGCAACGTGCGCGAGCTGAAGGCGGTGATCGATCGCGCGCTGCTGTTGTCGCGCGATGGCGCGATCGGCGTGCGTCACCTCGCGTTCTCGCCGCGCGTGGCCGAGGACGATCGCGAGGAAGCGACCGACGAAGCGGACGATCCGTTTCTCGCCACGTTGTCGGCGACGCAGCTCGCCGAGCGCGCGCAGTACGTGGATGCGCTCGACAAGTCCGCGGGCAATCAGACGCGCGCCGCGAAGTTGCTCGGCGTATCGCGCAGCACGATGACCAATCGCCTGCGCCTGTACCGCATCACGAGGCCGCGATCGTGAAGACCACCGATCGCGACAGCTCGCCACTCGATCCGACACAACCGCTGAGCGACTCCGAAGCGGCGGTCGGACGCTCGAAGATCGGTCGCTATCAGATCGAGCGCGTACTCGGACGCGGCGGGATGGGCGTGGTCGTCGCCGCCCACGATCCCGAGCTCGATCGCCGCGTGGCGGTGAAGATCCTCGTCGAGCACGGTGCGCGGGGCGAGATCTTGGGCGCGGCGTTGCGGCGCGAGGCACAGGCGCTCGCTCGCGTCACGCATCCGAACGTGCTGTCGGTCTACGACGCGGGCGTCGATGGCTCGCCGTATCTCGTCATGCAGCTCGTCGATGGCGAGACGCTCGGCGCGCACATCACGCGGACCAAGCCGAAGGCGGACCAGATCATCGCGCTGTTCCTGCAAGCGGCGCGCGGACTGTCCGCGATCCACGCGGCAGGCTTGATCCATCGCGACGTCAAGCCGAGCAACATCCTCGTCGACAAGCGCGGCGTCGTGCATGTCGCGGATCTCGGTCTCGCGCGGATCGGCGAGCTCGCGCAGCGCAGCGACGGCGAGTCCGTGCCGACGACACAGACGAACACGATCGCGGGCACGCCGGCGTACATGGCGCCCGAGCAGTTCGAGCGGCGCGAGCTGACACCCGCGTGCGATCAGTTCAGCTTCTGCGTCGCGCTGTGGGAAGCGCTCGTCGGCGAGCGGCCGTTCCGCGGCGGCAGCGAAGAAGAGATCGCGCGCGCTGTCCGCAGCGCACCTCCGGACGCGCGCGTGGACGGCGTCTCGAAGTCGCAGCTCCAAGCGCTGCGCCGCGGGCTCTCGACGGAGCCGACCGCGCGGTTTCCGTCGATGGATGCGCTCGCGGCGGCGCTCGGTGGAACCGCATCGCGCGGGCCGCTGCTCGTCATCGGTGGGCTCACGCTCGCCGGTGGTACAGCGATCGCAGCCGCGCTCGGGCTCGTCGCGTGGACGTCGTCGTCGGCCACGCCACGCCCCGATGCCGCCGTTGCGATGGCACCCGTGCGCGCGAAGCCGAGCGCGCTCGATCTGTCCGATGCGCGCCGCCTGACGCTGACCGACGCGTGCGACGAGTACCCGTCGATCGCGCCGGACGGGACCATCTATTACGACGCGATCGTCGGCGCCGATCAGCACCTGATGGCGTTCGACGCGAAGACACGCGAGGCGCGCGAGCTCACGCAGACCAAGGGCTGGGATCTCGCGCCGAAGGTCTCGCCCGACGGCAAGCGCATCCTGTTCCTGCGCAAGACCGCCGACATGATGGCCGCCCACGTCGCCGACATCGGTGATCTCGCGACCGCGAAGAAGATCGTGCCGGGCGGATTTCGCCCGACGTGGTCGCCCGACGGCCAGATCTGGGCAGGCGGGCGCAAAGGCATCTCGCGCTACGACGCCGCGACGCTGACGGTGAACCGGACGTTGGCGCTCCCCGAGGGCGCGTTCCCGATGGCTGCGATCGAGCTCGTCGATCATCGCGTCGTGGTGCTCACGAAGACCGGCAGTGCGACCGCGGATGGTCTCTACATCTACGACAAAGGCGATGCGAACCCGCGCGCGCTGATCCCCGCGGGCGACGAGAACCCGATGGACGAGGTGCTCACGCTCTCGCCGAGTGGCGATGGCGTCCTCGTCGCGAAGCTCGCCGTCACGAACAACGTAGAGATCTGGCACGTGCCGCTCGACGGATCGCCGGCCACGGCGGTCAGCGGCGCCGCGATCAACGCACGCAAGTTCCTCGCGATCGCGGGTAAGCGCCTCGTGTGGTCCGACTGCACCGAGATCCTCACGCTCGCCACGCTCGCGCGCACGCCGACCGGCGCGACGAAGTTCGCGGATCTCTCGCGCAACAAGTGGGTCGACTTCTCGCCCGCCGCGATTCCGAACACCGACGAGATCGTGTTCCTGTCGTATCGCAGCACCACCGACGAGATCTGGCGCATGACGCGCACCGGTGATCGCGCTCGCGTGGTCCCGTTCGGCAAGCTCGAGCTCGATCGCATCTGGATCTCGCACGACGGCACGTGGATCGTCGGCAACAACGACAGCGGCGTCTACGCCGGACCGATCGATGGCACCGCACAACCGACGAAGGTGCACGACGACGACGACAGCGAGCAGAACGCGGTGTTCTCGCGCGACGGACAGACGATCTTCCTCGAGCTTCGCGATGGCAAACAGGATCGCATCGCGAAGATGGCGCGCACCGGCGGCGCGACGACGTGGGTCGCCGGTGCGCCGAGCATGGCTCCGGCGACCTCGCCGAGCGACGACGTTCTCGCGTACCTCACGGAGGTGCCCACGCCGGGCAAGGTGTCGCAACGGGTGATCGTGCTGCTGGATCTGCGCACGCAGAAGTCACGCAAGCTGGCGGTGCCGCCGTATCCGTATCGCGATCTGCGCTGGTCGCCCGATGGCAAGCGGCTGCTCGCGATCCGTCGCGATGGTCAGATCGCGGAGATCGACGTCGCCACGAGCAAGATCCTGCGTACCTTCGAGACCGGCGCGGATCAGATCTTCGGCGCGACATACATCGGAGACGAGATCATGGTGGGTCACTCGGCGTCGGCCGGTGACATCTGGGAAGCGGACCTGCGCTAAGCGCGCTTTGGAGCCGTCAGCAGATCGTGATCCTCGAGCATCTCGCGCGGCGTGGCACGCAGCGCGGTGGCCGCGCCCTCGATGATGCCGAGCGAGTAACAGACATCGGGCGTGCGCGCCGACTCGGGCAGCGCGCTGATGCCGATCACTTCATCCATCGTGAGCTCGGTGGCGGCACGGAGCTGCTCCACCGCTTTCGTCAACATTACTCGCAGTCGTTGCTCGCCCATTCGGCACGCTACCACGCTCTACGCGCGAAGCAGGATCGGGCGCGGGGACGCCTCCCGCTGATCGCGCATCTCGTGTGCCAAGTGCAACAGCTTGCTCGGCAACGTCTCGCCATCGCGGGGTTTCACGAGGCTCGACAGCTGATTCGCCGAGCCCAGCTCCAGCGCACCGACGATGTGCTCGGGCGGTACGCGATGCAGGAGGATCTGCATGTCCGGTTCGGCGAGGCGCTCGCCCAGGTCGCGGGTGGCGAGATCCGGCCAGAACGTTCGCGGTACCAGATCCGCGGGTGGTGGCAGCGCTCGCTGGAGGTCGCGCCATGGCACGCCATCGCGCTTCTTGATGAAGCGATCGATCACCTCGGTGTCGTAGGTCGCGAGCCACCGGCCGAGCGCCTCCATGTGCGCGCAGAACGTCTCGAGCTCCATGCGATCGAACGATCCGCGATGAAAGTGCGCGGGCTTCTCCCACCACAGGACATCCGGCACGACGAACTCGACCTCGAACAGGTTGTGCATGCATCCCGCGCACGACGCGTAGTGTGGATCTTCGGCGAAGTCCTCGGGAATGGTGACCCCATAGCTGCGCGCGACGCGGGCCTTGTCGTCCCATCCCGCTCGCAAGTACGCGCGCTCGAACTGGACGAGTGTGGCCGCGTCGGGCGTGGCCTCGACGAGCCCCTTCGCCACCGACCTCACCTCGAGCTCGATCATGTCTCGCAGGTCGCGCCCCGATTCGCGCGCGGCCGCGAGCACCGCGCGCGTCTGACCGATCGTTCGCTCCACGGCGCTCGCGGCGAACGCTCGCAGCGACCAGTACCGCGCGAGCTCCTGATTGCCGATCGCACCGACGACGAGCGCCGAGTCGCGCGGGACATCGAGCACGATCATCCACGCGACGTTCTTCTTCCACGCACCGCGCTGCGCGAAGCGGATCGGATCGCCATCCCGACTTCCGACGGGTGTGGTGCACGCGAACACGTGCTCCGGCACGGAGGTCATGTGGTGCGCCCACTCGCGTCCTCCGTGCGGACGCAGGCCCTCGTCGAAGATCTTCTCGATCAACGAGCGCGGTCCGCCGGTCCCGTGAAATAGCAACATCAGAGCGTGCGCCGCAGCTTCGCCATCCCGCCGAGCCAGCGATCGTAGTTCGCGGCCTTGTGCGCGACGTAGGTGGCGACCGATGCATGCGGGAGGATCAAGAACGTCTCCTTGGCGAGTCCGTCGATCACTGCGCCGGCGACATCGTCGGCGGAGATCACGCCATCGACATCGGCACCGTTCATCGACTTGCCTTGGATCATCGCGGTGTCGACGGCCTGCGGGCACAGGACGGAGACGCGGATCCCGTGATCCTTGTGCGTGATCGCGAGGCTCTCGGCGAAGCCGATCGCGGCGTGCTTGGTCGTCGAGTATGCGGCGCTGCCGATCTGCGAGAGCAGCCCGGCGGCCGAGACCGTGTGCAAGAAGTAACCGCTCTTGCGCGCGATCATCGATGGCAACACGGCCCTCGCCGCGAACACGTGTGCCATCACGTTGACGCGCCACGCGAGGTCCCACGCGGCGTTCGGCGTCGATGCGGCATTCGCGGGATCGGGATCGATCGGCAGCACGCCGGCGTTGGAGCAGAACAGATCGATCGGACCTAGGGTCGCTTCGATATCCGCGACGACGGCGGCCACCGATGCTTCGTCGCCGACATCGAGGCCGCGTGCACTCGCGGTAGGACCGAGCGTGGAGGCCGCACGTTCGGCGCCGAGCTCGTCGAGATCCGTGAGGACCACGTGGCGTGCGTGCTCGCGCACGAAGCGGGCGGCCAGTGCACGGCCGATTCCGCTCGCGGCCCCCGTGATGACGACGATCTTGTCGCGAACGTCCATATGGCAACGTTACACCTTGGTAGGATGAAGCTGGATGCGGCCGATCGAGCTCTATCGCAACGAGCTTGCCAGCAGTAGCGCGGACTTCGTTCGCGAGCATCCGCGGCCGTTCCTGGTCTACGCGAGCAACCTCGCGCGCGAGAGCTCGCCGGTCGACGCGGGCATGATGACGATCGATCGGTTTGTCGTCGCTGGCAAGCGCGCCTCGTTGCTGCACGAGACCCTCGTCGCTACCGAGCTCGTCGCGCGCGATCCCGAGAAGAAGATCGTCACGATCGGCGCGGCGCCGACATGCGACATCGTGATCAACGACAACTCGCTGTCGAAGCAGCACGCGTGGTTCGCGCGCGCGGGCTCCGACGACGCGTGGCAGATCTGGGACAACGACTCCGTCGGTGGCACGCAGGTGAATAGCCAGCTGCTGAAGCCAGGATTCCCGTGCGTGCTCCAGGGGGGCGACGTGGTGATGCTCGGCTACGTCGAGCTCACGTTCCTGTTGCCCGATGCGTTCTATTCGCTCGTGAAGCACCTGCTGCGCTAGTCACTAGCGCGCCCACGGATTCGAAACCACGAGGCCGGCGCGCAGCTCGGGGGCAACGCGATCGAGGCGCTTCACCTCGCCGCGCGTCATCGGCCCCGCGTCGATGAACACGAAGGCGTGGTACACGACGTCATCGATCATGTAGTGCTTCGCGTGCGTGCAGCGATGGCCGAACGCGCAGCGCGGCCCCTTTGCCTGCTTGCGGACCCACCGCCAGCCGCGATGCGTGAGCGTGCACGAGCGCTTCGCCGCCCACCTCTCGACTTCCTTGCGGAGCTTGCGGTAGGAGCGACCGTAGAGCGCCGGCTTGCGAAGGATGCCGTGCTTGTCGATGACGAGCATGCGATGCGCCCAGTAGCGGTTCGGCTCGTCGACGTGACGAACCATCGCGAGCAGGTGATCGTCGACGACGTGCTTGCCCGCGATCGTGCGCGAGTCGAAGCGCGAGCGCAGGTCCGAATAGACCTTGTTCCACGGACGGCCGACCTGCGCGTCGAGCCACCGCCGCGCGGGACCGAGCTTGTCGCGAAACTGCTTCGAGACACGAGGCGGTGGACACGGATCGGACGCATCCGCGTCGTCGACATCGACGGTGACATGATCGAGCCAATCGCGCGTGCGAGCGCGACCGATGCCGTGGGATGCACGGCGAAGATAGCAATTGGCGTAGTAGCGACCGCCTTCGATGACGGTGCGCGACAGGTTCTTGCGAGACAAGCGGACCTCTCGAACGGAAACGAGCCAGCGATGCGGCCGGCTCGCGTCGAGGTCAGTGACCGCGCGCGAATCCAGCCAGCGACGTGTTGTCGACGAGCGTTGGATTCATCATGGGACGACCGTTCTACGGATCTCTCGGCGTCGGGTCAACGACGATCTCGCAACTCGAAGTCACTGTTGCCAAACCAGCAACGCCCACGCGCGACGAACCGCGCTACGTAACAGCATGCCGACTCGCGAGACCTACGCTGCGTGGCGCACGCACCCGAATGCGTCGGGACCCACGTACATGCTGCTCGGCATCCACGATCAGTTTCGCAAGGCGTCCGCGTATCTCGTCGAGCAACGCGAGCTTCACGCGATCGCGCACGTGTTCTTGCCGCTCGCGCAGACGCTGCACCATCACCACCACGCGGAGGAGGCGATGCTGTTCCCGCTCGTCGAGAAGCGAACCGGCGTGGCACCCGAGCGGTTGCAGTCCGATCACGACGAGCTCACCGACGCGATCGATGCCGTCGAGGCCGGCGTGATGGCGAGGCTCGGCGCCGAGGCCCTCGTTCCGCTGGTGCAGCGGTTTCACACGGTTCTCGTCGAGCACCTGGATCGCGAGGAAGACCTCGTGGTTCCGGTGCTCTTGGAGCTCACGCCGCAACAGGCGTGGGGCCTCCTCGAGGGCTAGGGCGCGAACACGAGTGGCGTGCGGAACGTGATTCCGCCGCCGACGTGGAACGAGCCGACATCGGAGACGAGGTCGCGTGCGCCGGCCTCGACGTAGACACCGAGCGCGTACGTTCCGAGGAACAAGCCGCGCGGCTCGATGCCGACGCCGCTCGCGAAGATCTCCGCGCTGAGGCGACCGGTCGCGCCGAAGCCCGCTTGGTCGTTGCCGAACGCCGAGCTGCCGACGTACTCGCCGCGACCCGCGGCCCACGTGCGCCACCACGATCCGTGCGAGAGCGTGTGGCCGATCTCGAGGTACGCGCCGCCGTAGACGACACCGTTCTTGTCGTTCATCACGCTCGTGTCTTCGGGGGCGGCGAGCAGCGCGCCGAACACGCCGATGCCGACGTCGGTGTTGGTCGGGCGCGGCGAGAGCGACGCCCAATGGATGCCGATCGCGGCGCCGATGCCGGGCGCGAACCCGCGCGAGGTGTCGACACCCGCGGCGCCGATGTCGATCTTGAGCGGCATCATGAAGCGCGGGCCGGGACGACGGCGGTAGGTGCGGCCCTCGGTGGTCGGCGCGGGGCTCGTGCGGTGATCACGAACTTCGGGTTGGGCTTGGGCCGTAGAAGCGTCGACGGCGATCGCAGCGAGGGCGGTGAGGCTGAGTAGGCTAACGAGGCGCATGTGGTCCTTTCGGGCGACGAGGAGCCCAGGTCCACGCGCTGTGCCAGCGACTCGTGAGGCCTAACTCGGTTGTCCGCGGCCCCGGCGTGAACGGCAATTGACGATCGGGTCCGGTGAATCTTCACGCGCGGGTCGTGCATTGCCTCGCGCAAGTCGTCACCTGCCCATTTCCGTGGGCGGGGCTGGACTTCCCACTGGAGTGGCGGTGCGCGCGGCAACCATGCGAGAGTTCACGCGCAATGCGTGGCCCAGCTCTCGCACTTCGCGGCGCCGCGATGCGCCCACTGCTTGCGATGTTGATGGCGACTACGGTTGTTGCGTGCGGCACCGACGACGTCGCCGACGACGGCACGGACCTCGAGGACGTCGAGTCCGCGGATGACCTCGCCGGCATCGGCGGTGGTGACGACGGCAAGATGGACGGCATGGCGACATGGATCGATGTCGGCCTCGGCGTCGCGTACCAGCGAGTGAACACCGGCAATGCGATCGTGATCGCGTACGGCGGCTACTCGGCGCGGATGAGCTACTCGGCGGGCTGGGTCAGCGAGCTCGTCGATCAGAAGCTCGGCGGAGAAGGCGTGGGTCACGTCTATGCGGTGAAGGGACCGCAGGATTCCGGCTACAACGCGAAGGAGATCGCGAACAGCAAGCTGCGAGCGCATCTCGCGACGTACGACGACGGCGTGTCGCCGATCTACATCGTCGCGCACTCGAGCGGGGCGTTCGTGGCGCACGAGATCCTGAACCAGTGGCACACCAAGGGCATGCAGTCGGTGCTCGCGCGCGTGCGCTATGCGAACCTCGACGGCGGCGGCTCGGGCTTGACCACCACGCTCGTCGGCGAGCTCGACAAGATCTCGTTCGTGTACGCGAAGGATCCGACGCTGGCGCAAGGGCTGTCGCAGAACGCGGGTGCCGCCGCGGCGCTCGGTTTCACGTATCGCGCGTACGGATCCGCGTTCGAGGTCACGCAGCCGAACACCGGGTGCAACTCGGGCAAGGGTTGGTGCCTGCACGACGTGGTGATCACGCAAAAGCCGCACAACCCGAACATGTACGACCTCGCGCGCGACTACACGGACTTCGTGAATCGCCCGATCACCACGGCGTATCTCGATCCGCTGATCGGTACGACGAACTAGGAGCCCG
>JBGARE010000002.1:280029-284063 GCA_044230415.1 Kofleriaceae bacterium | reverse complement strand
GCTCGCGTTAGCGATAGAGCCCGTTGTTCGCGGGCGCGTTGAACGCGCGATACTCGATCTCGAACGGCGTGCCGACGAGCGTGCCGGGATCGGAGCGCACGATCAGCGCCTTCGGAGTGACGGCCCGGTAGCGCGACGCCGCTGGTAGATCGCTGTTGTCACCGCCGCCGGCCGAGAACAACGTGTGCAGTCGCTGCGCCCCATCGAACACGGTGGTGAACCCGGCGTCGGTTTGCTCGTGTCCACGGATCAGCGTGTGGCAACCGATGCGCTCCATGAACGCGCGAAACTGCTCGCTGCCGAAGTTGAAGCGCGGACTCTCGCGCTGGAGCTCGACGGGAACGCGGTCTGTCGCGACCGGATCACTCCACATCATCTCGAAGCGAGTGACCGCATCGTCGAGGCTCGAGAGATCGCGGAAGCGATCGGCGAACGTGTCCTCGCGCGGGATGCCGCCGTGAACGAACAGGATGCGATCGAACAACAGCGACGTCGGCATGTGCTCGAACAGATGGCGATACGCCTCGAGGATCTCGACGGGCGCGACCGCCGACAGGGCAGGGACCGCTTCCGCCGGATTGACGGCGCTGACCACGTCTGCGTCGCGACGCACGAGGAACTCGTGATTGCCGCGCAAGAGCACGACGTGATCCGGGAACGTGACGAACAACTTGAGCGCGGCGCGCAGCACGCCCTCGAAGCTGAAGATGCCGCGATCGATGAAGTCACCCAGCAACACGAGCTTCACGTCGGGATGATTCGCGGGGTCCGCTTGATGACGGCGCACACGCTCGATGAAGTCCGTCTGTAGAAGCGTGCCCTTGAGACACGAGTAGCAGCCGTGCAGATCACCGAGGACGATCAGCTCCGTCGAGCGATCCGGTCGGAGGACGTGAACGTGACCATCGAGCCACTTCGTGCCGGGCGCGAGCTGCCCGACCTCGGTCACGCCGAGGAGTCGCCCGTTGCCGCGTGCGCGCTGGCGTTCCCACGTGGTGATCGCCTCGAAGCAGAGGTGATAATCGCTGCCGAGCTGCGCGTGGAGCTGCGCGGGATCCGTCGCGTAGCGATGCTCGAGCTGATCGAGGAGCGGATGGCCGAATGCCTTGGGCTCGAGCGACAGCGGCGGCTCGAGCACGAGCTGCTCCGTCGGTGGCGGCCCCGCGACAGGCGCGAGCGTCGGTGCCGCGCGGAAGTACGCGACGAGCTCGTCGTGCAGATCCTTCTCGACCTGATCTACGGCGCCGTCCGCCTGCATCACGACGCTCAGCAGCTCGAGCGCGACCTCTTGATCCGCGGGGGTGAACGACCGAAACAGCGCGACCGCGCGCACCTTGAGGCGCGTCGACACGTAGCGGTTGTCTTCGCTCGCGGTGACCTCCGCGACGATGCCCGCGATCTCTGCCTCGAACTTCGCGTACGCCTCGGCGAAGCGCTCTTGCCAATCGTCGACGGTGCTGTCGGGCGCCATCGGGTCCGCAACGTGACCCGCGAGCTTGTCGGCGTAGCGGCGGATCATCTTCTGCTCGCCCTCGTGCAAGCTGCCGTCGATGTAGGCGACGGTGAGAAGGAGGTCGATGACCGAGAAGACCGACGTGGATTGCACGGAGCGATCAGCCTATGTGAGATCGTGACGTGATGAAACTCGCCCTGGTTGTTCTCCTCCTCGCGGCTTGTAAGAAGGAGGCACCTGTCGCTACCGAGGCCGGATCGGGAAGTGCGGCTGCGCCGGCCGCGACTCCATCCGCTGCGCCGGCCGCGCCTCCATCTGCTGCGCCGGCCGCGCCTGTCGAAGACGTCGACTGCTCGACTGCGAGTAAGGCGTTCGCGAAGAAGATGGCCGCGCTGCCGGGCAACGTCCTCTCCGACGCGAAGCCCGACGACGGTCTCATCTACTACACGGCGATCTCGATGGAGGACTACTGCACGGGCGAGCCCGGGAACTCCATCGTTCCGTGGACCGCGCAGGAGCGTGCATGCGCGAAGTCGGCCGCGAATCCCGAGAGCTGCTTCTCGGGGAACGCGCTCTCGCAGGTCAAGTTCGGTCTGAACGAAGTCGTCACGAGCGCCCTCGCGAACAAGAAGAAGAACGAAGCCGGATCTGCCGCGGAGAAGCCGGCGCCGTAGCGGGACCTGGATCATTCCCGGTCAGCGACCGAGTGTCTCGATCAATAGCTTCGCCAGCGTACGCGCCGAGAAGCTCTGCTGACCCGTCACGAGGTTGCCATCGCGCACGGCGTACGAGCGCCACAGCCCCTCGGCCACGAACTTCGCGCCGCGCGACTTCGCGACATCCTCGATGCGATACGGGATCGCCTTCGCTTTGATCTCGCGCTCGACATCGTCTTCCTCGATGTTCGAGAAGCCGGTCATGACCTTGTCCTTGATCAAGTAGTCACCGTTCGACAGCTTCACATCGAGGAGGCCGGCGACACCGTGGCAGATCGCCGCGACGAGCTTGTTCGCCTCGAACGCCGTGCGCAGCGCTGTCTGTACCGAGGCGTCCTCGCGGAACGTGTAGATCGGCGCCTGGCCACCGACGAGGTACACGAGGTCGTACGCTGCGGCGTCGAGATCCGCGAGCTTCGGTGTGGCCGCGAGCTTCGCGGCGAGCTCCGCGTTGTGGAGGAAACCGAGCGTGACCAGGTCCTTGACCTCGTAGCCCTGCGGGTTATGCGGATCGCTCCAGCTATCGAGCTCGACCTTGCCGCCGAGCGGGCTCGCGATGTCGACCTCGTAGCCGGTCTGCGTGAATTCCCAGTACGGGTGCGTGAGCTCGCAGCCCCAGAGCCCGACGGGCCAGCCGAGGATGTTCTTGCTCGGGTTCGACACGATCATCAGGACACGTTTTGCGTTTGTCATGACAGCCACGATGAGCGCCGCGGCCGCTCGTGACAATGCATGACGCTGAACAGTACACTTGCACCAAATGAAACTGCCGGACATGAACCTCCTCCCGGCGCTCGATGCGCTGCTGCAGGAGGGCAACGTCTCGCGGGCCGCGAAGCGCGTCGGGCTCTCCGTGCCGGCGATGAGTCACGCGCTCGCGCGCCTGCGCACGCAGCTCGGCGATCCATTGCTCGTGCGCGCTGGTCAGCGAATGGTGCCCACACCCCGCGCGGTAGACCTCAAGGATCGCGTGCACGCCCTGGCCGCCGACAGCCTCGCCGTGCTCGCGCCCGAGCAGCCGCGCGATGTCCGTGCACTCCAGCGCAGCTTCCGGATCAAGGCGTCCGACCACGTGCTCACGCTCCTCGGTACCGCGCTCGATCGCGAGCTACGCGAGGCTCCCGGCGTGGCCCTGCACGTCGCGCCCACGCAGCGAGAGGATGGCGCGCTGATCCGCGAGGGCACCATCGATCTCGCGATCGGCGTGTACGACTACGCGCCGTACTCGGAGTTGCCGTCGGACCTGCGCATCCAGCAATTGTTCGAGGATCACTTCGTTTGCGTCGTGCGCGACAAGCACCCGAGCGTCGGCCGCGCGCTGACCATCCAGCAATTCGTCGAGCTCGAGCACGTCCAGGTCGCGCCACGCGGCGAACCGGGCGGCTACGTCGACGAGCTCCTCGCGGTCCACGGGCTGCGCCGGCGCATCGTGCACGCGGTGCCGTTCTTCCTCGCGGCGATCGCGCTCGTCGCCGAGACCGACTACCTGCTGACGATCAGCGCGCGGCTCGCGCATCAGATGAGCGAGCGGTTCGGCCTGCGCATCGTGCAGCCGCCGCGCTCGCTCGATCTCGAGCCGTATCCGGTCGCGCAGCTGTGGCATCCGCGCAACGAGCGCGACGCCGCCCATCGCTGGTTGCGCGAAGCCGTCGTCGCCGCGGCGCGCGTGGTGAAGCGCCGCTAGAGAATCGGACGCCGCTAGAAACCGTGCGGCGATCCGCGACCGGCTTTGACCTCTGCCCCTTTGTTGCGCGCGTTGTGCAAAAGGGGACGGGCCCCATTTGTTGCGCGGGGCTATGCGGGGGACGGTCGCCGAAAGAGCCCGAGGAAGCGTTGCGCGAGCGTCTCGTCACCGGTGATCTCGA
>JBGARE010000002.1:279112-279769 GCA_044230415.1 Kofleriaceae bacterium | reverse complement strand
GACAGGGGCGCACGGCTTCCCCACCGCGCGAGCGAGAGGATCACCGGCTCGAGCTCCTCACCCCACGGCGTCAGCTCGTAGACCGCGCTCGCGGCCGGGGGCGGGAGCGTGCGGCGCTGCACGATGCCTACGGTCTCGAGCTCGTCGAGCCGCTGCGAGAGCACGTTCGGGCTCGCTCGCGGCAATCCCGCTCGCAGGTCGGTGAAGCGCCGAGGCCCGAGCAATAGCTCTCGCACGATCAACAAGGCCCACCGTTCGCCGATGCGATCGAGGGCGCGAGCGATTCCGCACGGATCGTCGTAGCTCCTAAGGGTAGTCATGCGACAGGACTCTTTAGTTTGACGGTAGGATACAATAGTCCTAGGTTAGGACTATGCGCAAGCTCTCCGTGTTTAACAGCATCACGCTCGATGGGTTCTTCACCGACCCGAACAACGACATGAGCGCGTTCCACCGGCACCACGATCCCGAGTGGAACAAGTTCACGTCCGAGAACGCCGCGAGCGGCAATGGCGCGCTCCTGTTCGGGCGCAAGACCTACGAGATGATGAAGTCGTTCTGGCCAACGGAGATGGCGCGGAAGCAGCTTCCGAAGGTGTCCGAGGCGATGGATCGGCTCGAGAAGATCGTGTTCTCGACGACGATGAAGGACCCGGG
>JBGARE010000002.1:273875-279047 GCA_044230415.1 Kofleriaceae bacterium | reverse complement strand
GCGGTGGCGACATGCTGATCATGGGCAGCGGATCGATCATCTCGCAACTCACCAAGGAGCGATTGATCGATCGCTACACGATCGTCATCTGGCCGTTCCTGCTCGGCGCGGGGCGCACGATGTTCGAAGGCCTCGATGGCATCGTCGATCTGAAGAAGGTCGACGAGAAGCAGTTCGAGAACGGCAACATCGTTGCCACGTACGAGCTCGCGACGAAGACCTAGCCTCGACGGTGGTCGACGTCGATCGGCTCAGTAGTCGACGAATTGCGCGGGAGTCTTGTCGGCTTGATCGAAGTACGTGTCGATGTCGTAGGTGACGGCCTTCTTCATCGCGGCGCGAAACGTCTTCGCACGAGCGGTCATGCCGCGCAGGACGTACAGCGCGTAGAGGTTTCGCGGCTCGGCCGAGCTGTACCAGCGCATCTTCTCCAGTGCAGCGAGGTAGCGATCGAGCTTGCCGGCCTGGAGGTCCGCGGCGGGCTGCGCCTTCACGTACGAGTAGAGCAGCTGCCAACTGACACCGGCGGGCGTGGAGCCGCCCCACCACCCTTGCGGGACGAGCTGCTTCTCGATGATCTCCGCGAGCTGCGCGAGGTACGGGACGACGTCCTTGCTCGCGAGCGCGTTCACGAACAGCGGCTTCCAGTTCGAGCTCGCGTGGGCAACGAGGAGCGGCTTTGCTAGATCGAACGGATACGAGAGAAGCGCGAGCGCGGCGGCGGCGCTGACGGTCTCGACCTTGTCGGTGAGGAGTGGACCGAGGAGCGAGACGAGCTGTGGATCCTGCGCGTAGCCGATCGCGAGCGCGGCGGCGTGGCGCAGCTCGGGCAGTGGATCGGTCGCGGCGGCTCGGATCGGCGTTCGATCGGTTCGCTCGGCGCTGATCAGCACGGCGGCAGCGCGCACGTCTGGAGCGTGATCCTGAGTCCATGCGAGGACGGACTTGTCGGCGATCTTCGGCGAGCGGCCGAGAGCGCGGATCGCGAGGGCGCGGATCGCGGGATCCTTGTGCGCGCCGGCGACGACGGCGAGCTCGGTAAGCGCGGCGTCGGCGGTGGAGACCTTCGGTGTCTTCATCTCGCCGATCCCGAGGATCAGGCCGCTGCCGAAGCCGGCGAGCCAGAACGATGCGAGGCGATCGTCGAGGTACGGGCTATCCGTCGCGAACACGGCGATCGCGGCGGCGGCGACCTCGGAGGTCTTCGAGCGGATCAGGGGCTTGATCACGGCGAGCGCGTCTTTGCGCTCGAGATCCTTGAGCGTCGAGCGACCACCACCGCTGAGCGCATCGAGGCCGCGAATGCCGACGAGCACGTCGTCCTTCTGCTTGCTCGTGACGAGCATGAGCAGCTCGGCGCGAACGGCGAGGGTCACCGTCTTTGCGCGTCGCGGACGTGCGTCGAGAGCGAGCATGAGCCCTTGGTTCTCCAGCTGGGTGTGGCGTTTGTCGAACTGCCGATAGACACCGTTGCCGGCGTCGTCGGCGAAGAACAGATACGTGCGTCCCTTGGCGAGCGTGTATGCGAGCGGCGAGTAGCCCGCGACCGGCGCGTTGGGGATCGGCGTGTAGTAGCGGAAGCGGATCGTTTTGGCGGGTTTGCCTTTTAGAGCGCTGACGACCGCGAGCTCGGCCTCGCGCGCTTCGTAGCCCATGACGGCATCGAACCAGGGGTCGGTGATCGGCGAGATGTTGGTGACGGTCGCTTTGACGACGATGTCGGATTGCTTGGCGAGATCTTCGAGCGGGATCGCGGGACCGACGGCGTAGCCAAACGCGCTCGACGCCGCACATGTGACGACCGCAGCGAGAGCGATGACGAGCGCGCGCATGCGTCAACGGTAGCGCGGGGCGCTACGTGTTGCTCGGCATTCGCGGGGCTCATGTCAGCGCTCGCCGGTGAACGTGGCGGGCGCGTGGCGGAGGCCCTGGCCGAGGTTCATCTTCGCATCCCACTCGCCGTCGACGATGCGGTCACCGACACCGTCGCTATCGTCGTCGACGAGGCGCGCCGTGCCGCTCGCGAACTGGAACGCATCGAGGCGATGCTCGGCGAAGCGCTCGTGCGCGAAGTCGACGAGCGCATCGAGGCCGCCGGTGCAGATCGACGTCAGCTCGGTCTCGTGACCGACGCACGCGCCGAGCACGCACTTGTCGGCGATCGAATGCGCGAGAGCGGTGCAGTTGACCGCGTTGCCGAGGACGGTGCGGATGTCGCCGCCGAACAGCGCCGTCGATGCGGCCTGCACGCCTTGCCACGCGTACTCGCCGTACTGGAGGCCGAAGTGCTGATCGCCGAATGCGATCGCGCCGCCCTCGGCGACGGTGAGCGTCGGGTGCTGCGTGAGGATGTCGGCGGCGAGTCCGCCGATCGGGATGCGCACGTCGATGATTCCCGTCGGCGAGAGATCGAGTGCGGTGAACGTGTGCGTGACGTCGTAGCCATCGATCGTCATCTCGCTGTCGATCTGGAAGTTCGTCAGCGCGAACTCCGCGAGGTGCGCGATCTCGCCGGCGTATTGGCGAATGGTCTTGCCGGCGATCTTCGGCTTGTCGAGCGCATCGTTGATCCAGCCCTCGAGCTTGTCCTCGAGAACGCCGGGCAACGCGGCGCGGATCAGGCCGACCGCGGGGACGCCTTTCGCTTCCGCGAGATCGAACAGCGCGGACGCCGGGTTCTCGGAGAACGCGCGCAACGTCTCGACCGTGAACGCGAGCTGCGCGGGGAGGATCGCTTCCACCGTGAAGTCGACGCGGTTCGCGACCGCATACGGGCCCTCGCTGCTCTGCTGGGGGACCGGGTTCTCGGGATCGCCGAGCCCTTCGCCATACGGATCCGTGCCGGCGGTCGTGCCGCAGCCAACGATCGCGAGCACCGAAGCGAGGACAGCTTTCATGCGGCGATCCCTTCAGCAAGCCGTTCGCCAACCCTGCGATGCGCCAACTGTGCAGACTTGCTCGACTGCAACTTCTGTAGCCTGGAGCCCCAAACTCCCTGTGCAAACTGCATGTGGTGCACACGGGCGATTGCTGCCAAACCTAGCCGCCCGTGGGAAAGGTCGCGATCACAGCTATCGCGCGCGAGCTCGTCAGCGAGCTCCGCTATTTGAACGCGAGCGGCAACGGCAAGTCCGAAGTGGTTCGCCTGCCGATCGCGCAAGGCACCCTCGCGCCGTCGACGATCGCCGGCGAGCTCGACGCGATTATCGCGTGTAGCGATCTCCAGGGCGTGGTGCCGAACCCGATGACGCGACTGTCCGAGCCGCTCGGCGTGGCGCTCGCGGAGCACCTCGAAGAGCTCGCCGCCGATGGAGTGATTCCGCCGGCCGCGCGCACCGGCGTGATCCTCGCGGGGGACCTCTATAGTGATCCTGCCGCGAAGAAGCGCGGTGGGTTCGGCGATGTCGCAACGGTGTGGGAGGCGTTCGCGGATCGCTTCGCGTGGGTCGCGGGCGTCGCGGGAAACCACGACGATGTCACCGCGATCTCCCCGCTGGTGAACCTGCACGTGCTCGACGGTACGATCGTCGAGCTCGATGGCATTCGCATCGGCGGCGTCGGCGGCATCATCGGTGCGAAGGGCAAGAAGATGCGGCGACCAGCGGAGGAGTTCCTCGCGCTCGTCGATCGCGTGATCGATCAACGCGTCGACGCCCTCGTACTCCACGATGGGCCGCGCGGCGACGAAGAGCAGCGAGGCAACGAGGACGTCCGCGCGACCATCGAGGCGGGCGGCGTTCCGTTCACCGTGTGCGGACACTGCCACTGGGACGCGCCGCTCGCATCGCACGAGACCGGGCAGATCCTGAACGTCGACGCACGCTGCGTGGTGCTCCGGATCTCGCGCTAGGCGGGCGACGCGGGGCGCGGGACGAACAGCTGCGCGTGCTGCTCGTCGGCGCCGGCGAGCAGCTTCTCGCGCGCGGCAGCATCGGCGGCGCGCTCGCTGGTCAGCTCGTCGTACTCGTTGCCCGAAATCACGCGCTCGGCCCACGACTCGAGCAGCTCGGTGTCCGACGTGATCGTATTCGGTGCGAGTGGTAGACGTGCTTGTTCGAGCGCCCACACACGGCGCTTGCCGGCGACGTAGCTCTTTCGCTTCGCTTTGTGGTCCGCGGTGATCTCGTCGGCGATTCGCTCCGCGTCGTCGATCGCTTGCTTCGCATTGTGCTCACCGAACGCGGCCCCGAGGAACTCCTCGAGGTGGCGCGTGATGCGCGTGCGCGCAGATGGACCCCGACGCATCCAGCGAAACGGCGGCAGCGATTCCCACCACGAGACCTGGCTGCGTGCGAGGAACAACACGCGACCCGCGAGCCGGCGGAGCGCTGCACCCGCGGTAGATTCGTACTCCGCGCTCAGCTTCGAGCGGGCGAGAGCCTCGAGGCGGCCGAGCGTCGCGTTCAGCTCCACGCCGGATGCGTCCCCCATCCAGCCCGGCGAGATCACGGCGGCGAGCTCGTTCGCGATGTCGAGCACGAGCGCGTCGAGGATCGGCGCGAGATCCGCGGGGACCGGATCCGGGCCGAGGATCTCCGAGCCGGGAGACTGGCGCCCGAGCAGCGTGCGAAGGCGCTCGATGTTCTCCTCGAAGCCGAACATCGCGAGGAGCGTGGTGATCGCGTGATCGCTCATCACGTACGACGGATCGTGGAGCTCTTCCGCATCGACGTCGGCGTGGACGACCGCACCCGCGGCAGCATCGAGCGTGCGAACCGTGTGCAGCGTCCCGACGCGCCACTTGTTCATCCACGAGCTGTCTCCATCGATCTCCGGAGCGAAGCGATAGATGACGACGTGGCGCTCCGTCGGCTTCTCCTCGACGAGCATCTGGCTCTTCTTGACGGCGACCTTCTCGAGCCAGTCCTCGGTCGGCTTTGCCCACCACCGCAACCAATACCGGCGATAGATCGGAGTCTCGTCGGGCGTGTTCGATGGAACGAGCAATCGCTTGAGCGGCATGCCCTTGCCGATCAGCGCGATGTCGATGCCCGAGGTCGCGGCGCGCGCGGCCTGATCATCGGCGAGGAACACGTGCGGATACGTCTCGTCGCCGGGCGCGCCGAGCGGATTCTCGATCGGATTGTCGAGGAGGACGATCGCCTTGTCCTTGAACCAATCGGCGAGCGAGATGCCGTCGGACAGCGGTCGCTCGAGATCGAGGTGCCGCTC
>JBGARE010000002.1:272223-273704 GCA_044230415.1 Kofleriaceae bacterium | reverse complement strand
GGTGGCCGCGGGCGCCTCGAGATCCCCGATCTCGAGCGTCACGTGCGCCGCGAAGCGCAGATACTCGGGGGCGCCATCGCGCAGCCGCACGCTGATCTCGAGATCCGCGGTGTCACCGGCGCCGATCTTCGACAGCTCGTGCGACCAGCCCGTCCCGGGCGCGAGCTCGTTTCCATCGGCGACGAGGAGCACGTGCTCGTCACCGAGCTCGGAGTCCGGAGCCGTCGTCACGCGCACGCGCACCACGCGCTTGCACTCGGACGCCGCGCCGAGCGCGAATCGCGATTGATTCGTGATCGAGAATCGCACGCGGGTGGCCTCTCCTGCCGCGAGGCTCTTGAGGCTCGTGATCGACGACAACCGCAGCGGATAGCGAATGACGAAGCGCCCCTGCTCGATCGCGTTGCCTTCCTGATAGCGCTCGAAGTCGCGTCGCACCGACGGCAACATCGCGCGCTGCAGGATCGACTCTTCGACCTCCAACGGATCGCTCGGTCCCGTCGGCGCGTGATCCGCGATGCGAAACCGAAGCTCGCCCGGAACTTTGTATCGCGCACCCGGAGCGAGCCCCGGCGTGCACCGCAGCTCGCCTGGCTCCGGACGGATCCACCCGCCGCTCGCGAGCGCGAGTGCGAGCTCGTCCTTGCGTGGCGTGGGCATACCGCCGACGTTCTCGACCTCGAGATCGAACACGCGCACGAGCTCGCGTGGCTCGTACACCGCGTCCTCGTTGAGGCTGTCGTGCGCGAACGAGACGAGCCTCAAGTCGTAGCGCGACGGATACGACGTGAACGTGTCGCCGTCCTTCACGCGGATCGCGAACGTGCCGGCCTCGCCGTTCGCACCCGCCTTGACGTTCGCGTTCCCGGGCATGCCGTCATAGCCGCGCGATCCATCGGATCCGCCGGGGTTCGAGTGATAGTGCGTGCGCGTCGATGTCGAGCCATCGGAGTTGCGATGCGTCGACGTGGTGGTCCAGCTGTACGAGCTGCCGCCGCTGCCGCCCGATCCACCGTGTCCACCGAGTCCGTTGCGGCCCGCGGGACCGCCGCTGCCGCCGCGAATGTCGTGGCGCAAGAGCATGAGCAGCGGCGTGTCCTCGTCGGCGATCGTGACGACGATATTTCCGCCGTCGCCCGCGTACGCGCCGCTGGTGGCATCACCGCCGTTTCCACCACTGCCGCCGTTCCCACCGTCGCTGCCCGAGGACCATCGCGTCGCGTCGGAGCCGTCGTGGCCACGCGCGCCGTCGCCGCCACGGCCACCGTGTCCACCGCGCCCGCCATCGCCGCCCACCGCGGACAGCTGGATGTAGCCGGCTTCGTCGATCACGAGCAGGTTGCGAATCTCGCGCTTCTCGCCGCGCGGCATCACGATCTCGCCGGTCAGCTTGACCGCACCGGCCGTGTCGTCGGCGATCAGCTCGATCGCGATCCGCCCGGCGCTGTCACCCGGTTGTGCGGGACCCGCATCGCCACCCA
>JBGARE010000002.1:269350-272201 GCA_044230415.1 Kofleriaceae bacterium | reverse complement strand
TGATCCGCCGGCGCCATTCCGGCCATCGTCACCATCGGCGCCCTTCTGCCCCGAGACGTCGAACGTCGCGAGCGGTGCTACAGCGTCGGGCGCTTCGATCTCGTCGACCGGAACCTCGGCGTCGCGATATGGCGAGCTCATTCGACGAGCATAACGCTGCCGCCGCACGGACGATCTCTCGAGCCCTCATACTTCGACGGACATTTCGCCAGCACGCCGCTCGCCTCGAACACGTCGAGGTGCAGCATCCCGACGACGACGACCTCGCGCCCCTCACAGAACGTGTCGGGCAACGGTCCATCGGCGCGCACGCGCAATCGCTTGCCGCTCTTCGCGACGGAGAACGTCGTCCAGCCGACATGGCGCTGCACGCTGCCGGGAACGATCCAGCCGTGCACCTTCAGCGGCTGGCCGCGATACGCGTCGAGGCCTTTGTCGACGAGCTCGTCGACCATGACATAGAGCGACGCGGGCTCGCGCGACATGGATCGCACGAGCAGCGCGACGAACAGCCCCGACAACAGCGTGAGCACGACGAGCGAACGGTTGGACGTGCGCTCGAGCTCCATGGGACGCGCAACCGCGACGACGCGATGCGAATTCCCGCGAGCCCGCGATCAGGGCTCGCGACGGACGTCGCGGGAGTCCGCGATCAAGAGACGAGGTTCGCGACGAGCGCGCCGACCGCGACGCCGCCGACGCTGAGCCCGACGATCCACAGCGTGAGGCGCGTGGCGAACGACATGCCGCGCTGGGCCGCGGGCGCGTCGGCGCGCGGCGCACCATCGTCGCGGCGCGGGCGCTCGGTCGCGAGCGGATAGACGAGCTGCGCGATGACGATGTCGCTCGTCGACGCGCGTGCACCCGCGGGGCGCGCGGACGGCGAACGTGTTCGTTCCGCGCGCTCTGCGGACTCGATTCCCGTCGACGATCCGTCCGCGACGCGGCCCGAGATCACGGATGCGAGATCCGCGAGCGCGAGGCTGCCCGATGACTCGCGCACCGGCGGCAAGCCCGGCAGCGATGGCGACGAAGCGCGTTGCCGCGCGCTCGCGTTCATCGATACCGCGTGTTGTTCGCCTGGCGACGAGGGACGCTTCGCGCGTGCAGCACCGTCGGCGCTGGCCATGTCGTGGCTGACCAACACCTCGTGCGATGGGGCGCGTGCGCCGATGTCCGGCGAGGAACCGCGCGTGGTCATCGCGGGAACCGGCTCGGTCGCGTTCGTGCCGATCGCGTGAACCTCGGGGCCGATCGCCGCCGGCGACGAGGTTCCGTTCGCGAGTCGACGCTCGCCCGACGGGAACTTGCGCGGCTGCGTTTGAATCTCGGTTTGCTCGCCGGAGACCTCGGTGGTGAATGTCCGCAGCTCGGACGAAGGCACCGTCGGGATGTGGCGCAGGTACTCGGGCGTGATCACGTCCGCGCTGACCGGGTAGCCGCGATCCGGCGTGGGCGTGGCGATGGGACGCACGGGCACCTCGAACGCGGGCATCACGGCGGGGTCGACGCGTGGGCCGATCGTGGTGCGGGCCGGCGCCATCGTCGATGCGTTCGAGTGCGAGTTGGCGATCCAGGTGGGCGCTTCGTCGTCGGAGTCGAGGTGGCGCTGCATCGGCTGCGCGTCGCTGAGGAGGAGGGCAGCGTCGATCGCGTCGACGAGGCGGTGCACGCTCGCGAAGCGATGCTCGGGCTCGCGCTCGAGGCAACGAAGGATCAGGCGATCCACTTCTTGCGGCAGGCAGCCGCCGCAAAACATCGTCGATGGTGCCGGTGGCGTCTGCGTGAGAAGCGCGGTGATGAGGCTCGTGGGGTTCGACGCGCCTGCGAACGGACGGCGACCGGTGATCATCTCGTAGGCGAGGATGCCGAGCTGGTAGATGTCGCTGCGCGCGTCGCAGGCACCGCCGACGACTTGCTCGGGAGCCATGTACTCGAGCGTGCCGATCATCTGGCCCATGCGCGTGAGCTCGGCACCGTCGTCGACTTCGCTGTTCGCGATGCGTGCGATGCCGAAGTCGAGCACCTTGACGTTGTCGTTCGCGCCGAGGTGCAGGTTGGCGGGCTTGAGATCGCGGTGAACGATGCCGAGCTCGTGGGCTTCGGCGAGCGAGCTGCAGGCGTCGCGGACGATCGAGAGTGCGGTGCGCCAGCCGAGGCGGCCTTGCTGGAGCATGCGATCGTGAAGGCTCTGACCGACGAGCAGCTCCATCGCGATGTACAGCGCGCCGTCGGGTGCTTGGCCGACTTCGTAGCAAGCGACCGTGTGCGGATCGTGGAGGCGCTCGAGGCACGCGGCCTCGCGGCGGAAGCGCGTGGCGAGCGACGGATCGGATGCGAGGTCCGCGTGCAACACCTTGAGCGCGACATCGAGGCCGCTCGCGACGTGCGTGGCGCGGTAGATCGAGCCGAAGCCGCCTTCGGCGATCTTCGCGTCGACGCGATAGCGTTCGTCCAGGATCATGCCGACGAGCGTCAGCCGACGTGCGCGCGTGGAGGCACCGCAGTTACCGCAGAACGCGGCGTCCGCTTCGTCGAGGTGGCATCCGCATGCAGGGCACGTCATCGTCTCGCCTCGTAGAACCAAACGTGCGACGGGTCTATTCGAGCTGATCCCGTCGGGGTCGGTCGCGGACATCTCGTGCATGGTTGGCATCCTCAGGAGTTGCCAATACATGTACGAGGCGCTGCCCTCGACGGATCGCGCGAACTTCGTACGCCCGGAAACCGCCCGAAACAGTGGGAATGTTCGACGGTGGCCAGGCGTAGCGCGGTGCTCTTCGACTCAGTTCGGCGTAGGCTGCGGCTCATGCGAAGTCTGATCCTGTTCGTCGCAGCATGCTCGAGCACG
>JBGARE010000002.1:162535-268913 GCA_044230415.1 Kofleriaceae bacterium | reverse complement strand
GGCGAAGCTCGCGGCGGGATTGCGACCCGGCGGGATGATCGCGATCGTCGACTTCAAGCTCGATGCGACGCGCGGTCCGCCCGCGAAGCATCGCTTGCCGGCAGATGCGATCGCGGCGGATCTCGCGGCCGCCGGGCTCGCGACCGAGGTGTCGTCGATCGAGTTGCCGGATCAGTACATCGTGATCGGCAAACGATAAGCGCGTATCGTGGCGCTATGAGGCTGTTCGTCCATGCGCTGTGGCTGGGTGCGCTCGTCGCATGCGGAGACAGCGGCGCGGATCCAGACGGCGCGGTCGGTGACGACGCACCGCCCGATGGAGCGCCGGCGGTCCTCGAGGACGTGCACTTCATCGGACGCTTCGACGAGATGAAGCGCTTCCAGTGGCCCGGCACGGAGATCCGCACGCGCTTCGCCGGCACCGAGATCTCGATCGAGTTGTCGGAGACAGGCTCGAGCTACTTCGAGGTAACGATCGACGGTGCGAAGATGACACCGCTGCACACGTCGAGTGGACGTCGCGCGTATCCGCTCGCGACGGGCCTCGCCGACGGGGAACACGATGTTCGCGTCGCGCGCCGGACCGAGGGCTTCTTCAGCGTGACGACCTATCACGGGTTCCCGGGCGCGACGCTCGTCGAGACGGCGCGGCCGTCGCGATTCATCGAGTTCATCGGTGACTCGATCACGTGCGGCTACGGCGTTCTCGGAACGATGGCCACATGCAACTTCAGCGCGGAGACCGAAGCCGAGACGCTCGCGTGGGCAACGCTGTCCGCGGATGCGCTCGATGCGGGTCACGCTTCGATCGCGTACTCGGGGCTCGGCATGTTTCGCAACAACGGCGGCGACTCGAACAACACGATCCCGATGCGCTACGACCGCGCGCTCGTCGAGTCGGCGACCCCGAAATGGGATTGGAGCTACACGCCCGATGTCGTCGTGATCAACCTCGGCACGAATGACTTCGCGCAAGGGGATCCGGGCATGCCGTACGTGACCGCATACGTCGCGTTCGTGCAGGTCATCACCGCGCGGTTTCCGTCGGCGAAGGTCCTGATGGCGACGAGCCCGATGCTCGGCGATGGCTTCCCGCAGAACCAGATGCACCGCACGAAGGCGCGCATGTACCTCGATCTCGCGGCGGCGATGATCGCGGATCCGGACGTCTCCGTCGTCGAGATCGCCGAACAGCGGGCGGCCGACGGATACGGCTGCGACTACCATCCCAACGCAGCCACGCATCAGATCATGGCGACCGCGATCACCGCCGAGATCCGTCGCGTCACGGGCTGGTGATGAAGACCGAAGCGTACGTCGCGCAAACGGCGCGGTGGCCCGCACGTGGCCGGCACATCCTCGCGCAGTTCGATGCGGACTCCGTCGTCGTGTATCAGGCGTATCGACCCTCGATCGGCACCTACGCTGCCGCCCACAACGACTTCCTCGGCGGTGGCTTCTCGCTCGAGCGCATGAGTTGGATCAAGCCGAACTTTCTGTGGATGATGTACCGCTGCGGCTGGGCCCAGAAAGACGGTCAGGAGGTCGTCCTCGCGATCACGATCCAGCGCACCGCGTTCGACACGATCCTCGCCGCGGCAGTGCCGTCGTCGCACGACACGCGCCGATACGCGACCCCCGACGACTGGCAGCTCGCCGTCCAGCGCTCCGACGTACGTCTCCAATGGGATCCCGATCACGGGCCGAGTGGGGCGCCTCTCGAGCGCCGCGCGATCCAGCTCGGCCTCCGCGGCGCGACGCTCGCGCGGTATGCGAAGCCGTGGATCGTCCGCATCGAGGACATCACGCCGTTCGTGCGCGAACAGCACCTCGCGTTCCAGCGCGGAGGCAACTCCGCGCTCGTCACCCCGTACGAAGCCGTGTACCCGTGCGAACCGTCCACGGCGCAGCAGCTCGGCATCGATTCGGAGTAACGTCGCCGCGATGACTCGCTTCTTCTTTCTCGTCGGCCTCGTCGTGTTCGCGGCGTGCGGTGGCGCGGGCATGCAGACCGTGCAGCTCGTGAACAAGACACCACGCACCATCGATCAGATCTTCATCTTCGCGCCGGGCAAAGACCACGGCGCGTCCAAGGCGAAGCTCGCGCCCAACGCGTCCACCACGATCCAGCTCCCCGCGGGTAACCACGAGATCTACGCGATCAGCGAGAAGATCGTGCACGACGACAACACCCGCGAGACCCCCGAGGCCTCGCTCACCATCGAGCTGCGCAACGCACTCGAGCTCGTGTTCTACGACTCCAACGCCGTCCCGCCGGGACTCGAAGGTCCGAACACCCGCGGCATCACGTTCATGATCCGCCCGCCGCCCAAGAAGGAAGAGGCGGAGGACGCCACCGTCACGCCCGCGCCGCCCGCGGAGTGACCCTGCGGCGCACCGCGCCCTCGACGTAGGCCAAAAAATTGGCCTCGCCCCACCCCCGGGCGACAACCGAGGAGCCGGTCTCCCGGCAGGAGCCCGCGATGCGCCTCACTTGCATAGCCGTCGTTGCGATCGCCACCGCCGTGCCCGCGCACGCGGAGCCGCGCACCGAGATCCGCGGCCTGAGCTTCACCGAGACCGCCGACACGACGCGCATCGCGATCCGCGCGTCGCGCACGCCGACGTTCACGGTCTACAAGCTCGAGCGCCCGACGCGCATCGTGCTCGATCTGCCCGCCGCGCGCCTCCACGAGTCGCTCGCCACGCAAGACAGCGCGACCGCGTTCGCGGCGAGCACGTGGGCCGTGTCGACCATCGCCGCGCAGCAGCTCGACGACGACGGACACCTCGTGCGCATCGTGGTCACCCTCGCCCGCCCCGGTCGCTACGACGTGAAGAGCGAGGGGAACGAGGTCATCGTCAGCGTGATCGCGCGCGACAAGCCTCCAGCGGGCGCACGTGATGACGGCGAGCTGGCGAAGGCGCGTGCCGAGATCGCTCGACTTGGCGAGGAGAAGGCGCGCATCGAAGCGGATGCGAGACGTGCGAGTGCCTCCGAGGCCAAGACCCGGGCGGAGCTCGCACGCATCGCGGAGGAGAAGGCTCGCGTCGAGGCGAGTGCAAGAAATGCGACAGATGCAGAGCTAGCGAAGGCACGCGCCGAGATCGCTCGGCTCGCCGAAGAGAAGACGCGCATCGAAGCGGATGCGAAGCGCGCGAGCACATCGGAAGCGAAGACTCGCGCCGAGGTAGCGCGGCTCGCCGAGGAGAAGGCGCGCATCGAAGCGGATACGAGACGTGCGAGTGCCTCCGAGGCCAAGACACGGGCAGAGCTCGCACGCATCGCGGAGGAGAAGGCTCGCGTCGAGGCGAGTGCAAGAAATGCGACAGATGCAGAGCTAGCGAAGGCACGCGCCGAGATCGCTCGGCTCGCCGAAGAGAAGGCGCGCATCGAAGCAGATGCGAGACGTGCGAGTGCCTCCGAGGCCAAGACACGGGCGGAGCTCGCGCGCGTCGCGGAGGAGAAGGCTCGTGTCGAGGCAAGTGCGAAGAACGCGAGTGATAGCGAGCTGGCGAAGGCTCGTGCCGAGATCTCTCGACTCGCCGAGGAGAAGGCACGCATCGAAGCCGATGCGAAGCGCGCGAGCACATCGGAAGCGAAGACTCGCGCCGAGGTTGCGCGGCTCGCGGAGGAGAAGGCACGCATCGAAGCGGATGCGAGACGTGCGAGTGCCTCCGAGGCCAAGACACGGGCGGAGCTCGCGCGCATTGCCGAGGAGAAGGCTCGGGTCGAAGCGCGTGCGAAGAACGCGACGGACACGGAGTTGGCGAAGGCACGTGCCGAGATCGCTCGACTCGCCGAGGAGAAGGCCCGGATCGAGGCCGATTCGCGCGCGAACGCCTCGGAAGCGCGCACTCGTGCCGAAGTTGCACGGTTGGCGGAGGAGAAGGCTCGCCTCGAGGCACGTGCGAAGAACGCGACGGATGCGGAGCTGTCGAAGGCGCGTGCGGAGATCGCTCGCCTCGCCGCTGAGAAGACGCGGATCGAAGCGGATGCGAGACGCGCGAGTATCTCCGAAGCGAAGACGCGGGCGGAGCTCGCACGCATTGCGGAGGAGAAGGCTCGCATCGAAGCGAGCGCGAAGAACGCGACGGATAGCGAGCTAGCGAAGGCGCGTGCCGAGATCGCACGACTTGCCGAGGAGAAGGCGCGCATCGAAGCGAGCGCGAAGAACGCGACGGATAGCGAGCTGGCGAAGGCGCGTGCCGTGATCGCTCGACTTGCCGAGGAGAAGGCGCGCATCGAGGCGGATGCGAGGCGGGCGAGTACCTCGGAGGCGCGCCTCGCCGAGGTGAATGCCCGCGCGAGTGCTGAGGAGATGGCGCGCGTGAAGGCCGAGCTCGCGCGAGTGAGCGCGGAGAAGGCGCGCATCGAGGCGGAGGCAAAGCTGTCGAGCACATCGGAGGCAACGACTCGCGCCCAGGTCGCTCGACTCGCTGAAGAGAAGGCGCGCATCGAAGCCGACGCGAGACGTGCGAGCACATCGGAAGCGAAGACTCGCGCCGAGGTCGCTCGACTCGCCGAGGAGAAGGCACGCATCGAAGCCGATGCGAGGCGCGCGAGTGCCTCCGAGGCCAAGACACGGGCGGAGCTCGCACGCATCGCGGAGGAGAAGGCTCGCGTCGAGTCCAGCGCGAAGAGCGCGACAGATGCGGAGTTGGCGAAGGCGCGTGCCGAGATCGCTCGGCTCGCCGAAGAGAACGCACGTATCGAAGCGGATGCGAGACGTGCAAGTGCCTCCGAGGCCAAGACGCGGGCGGATCTCGCACGCATCGCGGAGGAGAAGGCTCGCGTCGAGGCAAGTGCGAGGAACGCGAGTGACAGCGAGCTGGCGAAGGCACGCGCGGAGATCGCTCGACTCGCCGAGGAGAAGGCGCGAATCGAAGCCGATGCGAAGCGCGCGAGCACGTCGGAAGCGAAGACTCGTGCCGAGGTGGCGCGACTGGCGGCCGAGAAGGCAACGCTCGAGGCCGAGGCACGTCGTAGGGAGGCAGCGCGTGCCGATGCCGCGGCCGATGCGCGACGCGGTTCGATGCGCGCGCAACCGGCACCGAAACCGGCACCGAAGCCGGCGCGCGTTGCTGCTGTGCAGGTGAGCGCCGTGCGTCCGATGGGTACGTCGATGGTGGGCGGCGTGACGTTTCACGGCGAAGAGGGCTACGCGCAGGTCGACGTGGCGATCGCGGGAGACGTGAAGGTCACCGTCGGTGCTGTCACCAAGACGCGCGCCGAGCTGATCCTCGACGGTGTCGACGTGAACGTGCGACTCGAGGGAGTCGTGGATGTGATGCGGTACGGGAGTCCGGTGCGAAGCGTGCGCACGTATCGCGATCCGCAATCGCCGAAGCGGGTACGCCTGATCGTCGAGCTGATCGCGCCGGTGACGACGCGAGTGCAGCAGACGGATACGGGGTTGCGTTGGAAGTTGCAGGGCACCGACATGGCCTGAGCTTCTCGAGAGTCGCTGCGGAGTGAACGACGCTTAGATCGGCGTTTTCAAGATCATCGATCCAGTGGTGTTTGATCGGGATCGAGAGAGTCGGCGTGCAACGATCGGCGCAGATGTCCTCGCGCCCATCGGTAGGACGGCGGTCGCTTCGCGTCTGATTTGCGGCAGAGAAACAGCGCGGTCCCGGCTGGGTTGGTCCGCGTTTCCGCGGAAACGCGCGCGCCCACGTGGGCGTCACATCGCGCGGGCGTGGATGTGGAGTCGGACGGGCTATCCGCGAGCGCCACATCCGACAATCGGCACGTTTAGCTACCGAACGTCTCGCTGCGCAGCCCGAGAGTTCCTCGCTGCTGAGCTCGGGGAGAGAACCACCCGGCGAGTGTTGATCACGAGTGACGTTTCCGCGGAAACGCGCGCGCCCACGTGGGCGTCACATCGCGCGGGCGTGGACATCGAGTCGCTGCGGAGTGAACAGCGCTTAGATCGGCGTTTTCAAGATCATCGATCTAGTGGTGTGTGATCGGGAGCATCGGTAGGACGGCGGTCGCTTCGCGTCTGATTTTGCGGCAGAGAGACAGCGAGGTCACGGCTGGGTTGGTCCGCGTTTCCGCGGAAACGCGCGCGCGAGTCGCGCGGGCGTGGACATCGAGTCGCTGCGGAGTGAACAGCGCTTAGATCGGCGTGTTCAAGATCATCGATCCACGTGTGGGTGTGATCGGGAGCGAGGTGCAACGATGTCGGCGCAGATGTCCTCGCGCGGCACGGCGGTCGCCTTCCCGTTTGGTTTCGGGCAGAGAAACAGCGAGGTCACGGCTGGGTTGGTCCGCGTTTCGCGCCCCCGCGTGGGCGTCGTCGAGATCAGATCGCGCGGGCCGAGAAGCATGCGCGAGCTCATCGCCGCGATGCGCCCCGAATGTTCGGCGCTCACATGCAGGCGCACGCCGCTTCGGCCCTCGGCACTCCGCGTGCGGTGAGCCATCGGAAGGCGCGCTAGGCTCGTGCTGTGAATGACACGGAGCGATTCGTGAACCAGGTGCGCGCGTACTGCGAGTTCGTCGACGGCGCTCACGAGTTGGACATCGACAAGCGCCTCGCGACGGCGCGGCGGCACTTGCTCGCACTCTACTCGGCGGCGTTGTCGTTACCGGCGGGCGTCCATCGTGACGAGGCGGATGTCGAGCGACAGCGGCCGGAGGAGTGGCCGGGGTTCGGCGAGAAGGACTTCTACTGGGAGATGTTCGATCCGTACGTGGACGAGGAACGCGTCGGGGCGTCGCTCTCGGACGACGTGCTCGACGTGTATGGCGACGTCGGTCGTGGCCTCGGCTTTTGGGATGCAGGGCACCGCGAGCGCGCGGTGTGGGAGTGGCGGTTTGCATTCGAGACGCACTGGGGCGATCACACAATCGATGCACTGCGAGCGTTGCATCGCGCGTGTGGGCCGAGTGCGTGAGATCAGGGCGCTGCGGCGTCGGCTTCGAGGACGGCGAACGTGAGGCGCGTGACGACGGTGAGGTGATCGAACTGGATGTTCGCGACCGTGTCGGTGGCCTTGTGATAGTGGGGCGTGTGATCGCCGCCGACGAACTCTTCGCCGACACCGACGGCGGGGAAGCCGTGATCGAGGAACGACTTGTGATCGCTGGAGGCGAAGACGACCGAGGTGATCGGGGTGCCCGCGGCGGGGCCGTGGGTCTGGTAGAGGGACTCGAGGGCGGGCGAGGGTGACCAGAGCTCGACGGTGCGATCGCCGTCGCCGTCCCATGCGAGCATGTCGAAGATGTGGGCGCCGCGGAGCGTGGTGCCTGCGGTCTCGAGGGAGATGGCGTACGCCTCGCTGCCGATGAGGCCGAGCTCTTCTTGGTCGAACAGGGCGAAGGTGATCGGGCGAGCGCGGGGGACGGTGGCGAGGAAGCGCGCGGCGGCGAGGACGATCGCGCAGCCCGTGGCGTTGTCGGCGGCGCCGGGGCCGGCGGTGACGCCATCGAAGTGCGCGCCGACGAGGATCGCGGGTTGCGAGGCGTTGGCGGCGTCGGTGGGTGGAAGGGTGGCGATGATGTTGGAGCCGCTGCGGCCGTCGAAGGTGTAGGGGACCGCGGATGCGGTGATCGAGAGCGCGGCGAATTCGGCGAGGAGGAACGTGCGTGCATAGTCGCGTTCGCCGATCGAGGCGCGATGTTGGAGCGTGACGCCAGGGGCGATCTCGGTCGCGCCGCCGAGCGCGGAGACGATGCGGTGCTGGTAATCGACGAGCCAGGAGCATTCGCCGAGCGCGGTGCACGGTTCGGCGGCGTCGATGGTGAGCGTGTCGCCCGTGGAGACGGCGTCGCGGGGCGTGGACGAAGGCTCGCTGCACCCGAGGAGGGCGACGGTGAGCAGCAGGTGTCGCATGCGGGCACCGTACACGATCGGAGCGGGTCGTCGCCGGTGTGTTTGACGAAGCCTCGATCAGTCCACGTAGTGCCCGAGCGCCGCGACGCTCGACGGATCGGCCCGAACCCCGAGCGCCTGGGCGAACACCTGGCCGTCGTGTGCCACCGTCGCGATCGTGCGCCGCACCAAGTCGAGGTTCGTGAGCTCGAGCGGCAGTAGGTGGCGAAGCGAGACGATGTTGTTGACGACGACGGGCGTGCTCACGAGGGAAGCGGCCAGGGTGAGCACGCGGGCCGGATCACACTGCGAGGCGGGCGCGATCGCGACCATGAAGCCGACATAGTCCATCCGATCGAAGTGCGCGCGGTAGACGAGGACGCGGATCTCGCCCACCACCGCGATCACGTTCTCCCGCGCCGTGCGCTCGGCTCCCAGGCGGATCAGCTCGTCGCAGAGCATCGACCACGAGCTCGTCGCTGTCATGATGGTCACAGCTTTACAGTGTACGACAGAGCTGGCTTTACACCGTAAAATTCTTGCGCGATCGGTGCGACTTGATGCGGAGCCTCTCCTCGATAGGCCATGGGAGATAACCAATCAGGCTCGAAGACAGCAGGCGGCATTCTGGGGGGCATCGGTACCCAACTCGGAAACTTCGCGGGTGTCGCGAAGGAGGCGGGCAAGATCGAGAAGGGCACGGGTGGCCTCTTGGGGGCGGCCGGCAACTTCACCTCCGGCTTCGGCAAGCTCGTGGGAGGGGAGGAGGTGGGGCAGGGGTTCCTCGAGATGATCGGGGCCGCCGGCGATGTCGCCGCGACGGAGAGCAACAATCCATGGGTCGGTGCCGCGGGTCCGATCATGCGTGGAGCATCCGCGGGCGTGACGATGTATCAGAACGCATCACAGTGCGCGATCGACGCGCCGATGGCCGACAACAAGTGCTACACGGCGATGGGCGACGCTGCGTTCGCAGGTGCCGAGGTGGCGTATCCCGTTCTCGGAACGCTCGCGAAGTGGGGCCTCGACGGGGCGGGAGCGTTGGCGGGGTTGATCGACGAGGACTATGGCTTCACGTCGGGCTCCGTCGTGGGCGGCGCGATCCACGGTGGCGCGCGCGGTGCGAAGGCGGGCGTTCAGGGAATCGGATCGTTGATCGATACGGTCGGCGACATGTGGCCCAAGGGCGTGCAGTTCTCGCCGACGGGTGTCCCGATGACGGAGCGGCCGCCGACGGAGTACACCGCGCCCGACCCCCTCGAGGAGCTCGAGCGTGGAGTGGCGGCCGATCCCGAGACCTGGCCGTCGACGTATCGGCAGTAGCCTCGCCGACGTGGACACGCGCCTGCGCGAAGCTTCCCGAGCTCCGCGCTAGTTGCCTGTGGTGATGAACGAGAAGGGATAGTGCACCTGCGTGGAGCCACCGCCATTGGACAGCGGGAACTGGATGCTGCTGATCACGGTGGCGATGCACGAGGCGACCTCGGGTTGCATGCCGGTCGCGGTGATGTCGCGCACGTGCCCGGTGGGATCGATGAGGAACGCGGTCTCGACGGTGCCCGTGACCGTGGAGTCGACGAGGAGCTGCTTCTCGTAGCAGCCCGTGATCGCGGGGAGCTTGCGGCGGATGTAGCGGCGGATGATCGACTTGTCCATGTCGCCGACGACAGCGACGCACGGTGAGGGTCCGCGGCCATCGGGGCTTCCGCACATGTAGATCGTGGGAACGAGGCCCGCGTGGCGGCGGGTGACGCCGTAGCCGCCTCCTCCGCGAGGACACGGCGCATCGGCGGTCTCGCCATGGCACAACGTCGCGTAGCGACCGGCTCCGATCGGGCCGCAGTCCTCGCCGACGCATCCACCGCGCAAGCGACGCTCGCTCGCGAACGCGGCTTGCGCGGATTCGCCGCGGGCCGCGCCTTCGATCGCCCGACCATCGAAGCCGCTCGCGGGCGATCCGGTGCCGGGGATGTCGCCGAGCGGGTGTTCGCCGCGAAGCGCCTCGGAGCCGAGGATGCCCGCCGTACGCGCAGCCGAGATCGCGCGCGTGTATCGCGAGCCGCGATCTTCGACGATATCGACCGCAGCGTGTCCGACGATCTCGGCGACGGGGCCGATGCCATCGTGCGGATCGTCGAGCGACATCGAGACCCCGGGCGCGAGCTCGCCCTCGTCGATCGGTGCGGTCGCGGTGCTCGGCGCGCGCGCTGGCAACACGTGTGCGTAGCGCGAGCGGATCCCGAGACCTCCGCCGCCGCGATGGCCCTGCATCGAGGTGCCCCACAGCGCGAGGTGGACGAGCAGCGAGACTGCGATGTACGCGGCGGGCCGGCGCTCGGACCGCTCGCGAGGGACGCGCTCGGAGCTCGCAGCGACGCGACGAACGTCGATCGTCAGGAGGCCCGCGGTGATCGACAGCGGTGCGTGGACCGAGGTGGGTGCATCGATCGCGTCATCGTTCGCGACCCTCGCGTCATCGTTCGCGACCCCGATCGCGAATGTCCTAGGGTCGATGGGCGCGAACACATCTGCGCCGATATCGCCGACCGTGACTCGCGGGCCGTGCGCGACCGCGACGATCGAGTCGCCGAGGCGGGCGACAACCTCGACGATGTCGGCCATGTCTTCACGACACCGGCCCCACGTCGCGAGTTCCCGTTTAGTGCGAACCGCCCATCGAGAACGACACTTCCCACGGAACCGCGGACATCGCGTTCGGGAGCCACGAGCCGGTGCCCGTCAGCGTCAGCGTCGACCCGGTCTGGGTGCCCGTGATGTTGTACGTGCGCTTGAGGCTGAACCCGTCGTAGTTGTGCTCGATCGTGCCGGTGACGGCGCCGTTTAGCGCGACGTTGGCTTTGAGCGTCACGGTCTGGTTGTGCGTGAACGCACCGAGGCTGCCCGGGTAGGTGCACGTGTAGCTGCCTTGGAGCGCGGGCTGACCGACGGCGCGCGTCAGCGAGAGCGTGGCGGTGCCGGTGCCCGAGCACTGCATGCTGTTGACGACGATCTGGCCGACCTTCTCCTGCGTCAGGTGCGAGTAGGAACCCGCGTATGCATTCGCGAGAGCGGTGCAGCGATTCGGCAGCGCGACGGTGCCGTCGATGCCGCCATCGCAATCGTTGTCCCGTCCATCGCACAGCTCGGTGAGGCCGGGACGCGAGGTGTTGTCGCTATCGTTGCAGTCACCTTGCAGCTCGACGTATCCGCTCGGTTTGCTGCACGCCATCATCGTCTGCGTGCCGCCGTACGTGTCGCTGTCCGCGTCGCGGTAGTAGAGGTGTGCGGTGGATGCGTCGAGGGACGAGTCCGCGGTGTCGATCTGCAGATCGCAATCGTTGTCGATCGAGTCGCAGACCTCGCTGGCGTTCGGATTGATCGCGGCCATCGTGTCGTCGCAGTCGGTGTTGTTCATCACGTAGCCGGCGGGCGCGACACACGCGCGCACCGAGGTCGTGGCACCGAAGCCGTCGCCGTCGGCGTCCCGATAGAAGAGGTAGCCCTGCGAGCCCGGCAAGTTCGGATCGGCCTCGTCGGCGTCACCGTTGCAGTTGTTGTCGACCGAGTCGCAGAGCTCGATCGCTTCGGGGTGAATGTGTGGATCGTTGTCGACGCAATCTCCACCTTGCGTGATGAATCCTTGTTGCTGTTCACAGCTCTCGGCGGATTCATCGCCGTATCCGTCGTGATCGAAGTCTGGGTAGAACTTCGTGTCACACGTGGGTTGGGGCTGATCGTCGCCCATGCCGTCGGGTGACGAGCACGCGGTGAGCGCCAATGCGAGGAGGAGATGCTTCGTCATGATCGCTCCTAGAAGAAGATCGAGCCGTTGACCTGGAAGGAATCGAAGTCGGAGGTCATGTCCTTGAGATACGAGCTCTCGAGGAACAGACCCATGCGCGATCCGAGTCGCGTACCGACGGTGGCGCCGACGAGATGCGACGTGCCGCTCGTGGTGTCCATCATGTCCGTGCTCGACGCGTAGCGAAGGACGTACTTCGGCGACGCGTAGATCGAGAACGGCGCCGCGACGTCGTAGCTGATGTACGCGGGGACGATGACGTCGACGAGCATCGTCGAGACCTTGTCCTGATCCGAGCCCGACTCGATCTTCAGGTAGCTCGTGCCGAGGCCCGCCGCGACGGCGAACTTACCGGCGTTGACGAGCTGATACTTGCCGTCGAGTCCCACGGTCCCGGGGATCGTTGCCTTCGCGCCGAGCTCGAAGTTCTTCATGAGGCCTCGGCGATAGCCGACCTCCATATACGGAAGCGCGAGGCTGACGTCCGACCCGCTCGCCTCCGAGGCGTCCGCATCGACCGAGGGGCTAGCGTAGTAGCCACCTCCGACGAGGATCCGTTGTTTGCCAGGATCCAGTGCCTTGGCCGTCTGGAGCGTGGACATGTTCACGCATCCGGCTGTAAGTGCCCCCAGAGTCAGAGTTGCAAGGACCGATAGATTGACTGCGCCGCCCGTTTTCATTTGTTGAGCCTTTCTTCTGCGTGCTAGACGCAAGGGGCTCGGCAACTGGGAACTTTTTGATGCGTCGGACGTTGGTGGCCAGGATGATGAGAATCGCTGTCGCCGCCGCAGCGGTGCTCGTGATGCCGTCGATCGCGCTCGCCGAGGCTCGGTACGCGCTGATCATCGGGTCCAACCCCGGTTGGTCGCAGGACCGCCCGCTGCGCTACGCGGAGAACGATGCCGAGCGCGTGCGAGATGTCCTCGTCTCGTACGGTGGGTTCACGCCGGAGCGCGTGACGCTGATGCGCGATCCGAGCACCGCAGATGTGCGAAGTGCACTGCGCAAGCTCGCGAGCACCGCGACGGACGGCGCGGATGACACGCTCGTCTTCGTCTATTACTCCGGCCACGCAGACGACAAGTTCCTCCACCTGCGCGGTCAACCGCTGACGCACAAGGAGCTGCAGGACACGCTGCGCGCGATGCCCGCGACGATCAAGCTCGGCGTCGTCGATGCGTGCAAGTCAGGCGCGGTCACCAACAAGGGTGGCGGCGTCGCCGAAGAGTTCGTGGTCGATGTCGCCGCACCGAAGCTGTCCGGAATGGTGCTGCTCTCGTCGAGCGGCGCGGACGAGCTGTCGCAGGAATCCCGCGCGCTCGCGGGCTCCGTGTTCACGCATCATCTAGTAAGCGGGCTGCGCGGCGCCGCGGACGAAGACGACGACAAGCAGATCACGATCGGCGAGGCGTATCACTATGCGTACTCGCGCACGCGTGCGACCACGGCGAGCGGCGCGATCAAGCAGCGCCCGGCGTTTCGCTACGAGCTGTCGGGGCAGGGCGAGCTCGTCCTGACGACGTTGAAGTCGAACAAGAATGCGGTCGCCGCGATCGTGCCGAAGGGCGACGCGCAGAAGTACATCGTCCTCGATAACAACGAGTGGCGCGTGATCGCCGAAGCTACCGCGGACAAGGCGCACGACATCGTCGTCGCGCTCTCGCCCGGCAAGTACAAGATCAAGAAGGTGCACGACGATCACCTCGAGGTCGGCAGCCTCGTGGTCAACGCGGGCGATCGCGCGGACCTCGGCAAGCTCGCGTTCGCGACGCAGCCGCTGTCGTCGGGGATCGCGAAGGGCGATCCGAGTACGCTCGCTCCGCAGGAGAAGCACGAGTGGACGCGCGGCGAAGCGAACCGCTTGCTGGCGATCGGACAGGTGCAGGCCGCGCTCGTGATGTTCGATCAACTGCTGCGTGAAGACCCGAGCGATCTCGGCGCGTGGCGCGGGCGCGGTCGGTCGATGGTGCGTCTCGCGGAGGCGTATCAGCGCGTGAGCGATACGCCGCGCGAGAAGCGCGCGCTCGGTGAAGCGCTGCGGTCGGACCCTTCGCTCAGCGAGGATCCGATGTTCCAGATCTGGTACCAGCGGCTCGGCGAGCTCGACGCGCGCGAGCGCAACATCAAGCAGCGCGAGTTCGACATCAAGAAGGGCATCTCGCAGAACCCGCGCACGACGAAGAGCTTCGGCGTCGGCTTCGACTTCGCGAGCGGACGCGGGATGTTCGCGATCACCGCGACGAAGATCATCAAGCGCATCCTGTTCCCGACGATCGCGGTCGACGTCTACGGCCCGGGCTTCGACGCCGCGCTCACGATCGCGCCGATGGACTCGAAGTGGAGCCCGTTCCTCACCCTCGGCTTCCACGCGTCGGCGAAGAAGCTCGGCATCGATACGCGCCCGTTCGAGCCCGGCCTCGGATCGATGGCAACGATGGGGCAGAGTCCGTACTCGAACGACGAGATCTGGGGCTATCACGCACGAATTGAAGGTGGAGCGCAGTTTGTCGGGACGTCGGGCTTCACGACGGAGCTGGGATTGACGATGATCTTGTTCAACGACTCCGAAGGTAAGAGACACTCCTCCCTGTGGCCTGTCTTTCACTTCGGCTGGGTCTGGTAAGAAACAATTCCCACGTTGTCCGATCCTAACGTCTAGGTTGCATGAGCCCATGGCCCGTACGGGAGATGGCGAGCGAGTCGCCGAGCTCTACAAGCGCCATGCACCGGCGCTGCACCGGCGTTGCAACAGCATCGTCGGCAACACCGACGAAGCTCGTGACCTCGTACAGGAGACCTTCGCTCGCTATCTTTCGAGCAAGAATGCCGGCGACGAGACCAGCGCGTTCGCGGTGCTCTATCGCATCGCGACCAATGCATCGATCGATCGCCTTCGCCGGCGCAAGACCGCGTCGGAAGACGAGCTTCACGCCGAAGCGCACACCGCGGATCTCGGCAACGAGCCGCGCCGCGTCAACAACCTGCGCGACCTCGCGTTCCTCACCAAAGGCCTGTCCGAGGAAGAGCTCACCGTCGCGGTGCTGCATCACCTCGATGGCTACACGCAGGACGGCATCGCCGAGTCGCTCGATCTATCGCGACGCACCGTCGGTAAGATCCTCCAGCGGTTCGAGGAGCACGTGAAGAAGCGCGCTGCCAGATCGGGATACGAGGGGGCGAGCCATGGCTGATCGCAAGCTCACCGATCTCGAGCTCGAGCGCCTGATCTCGGGCGACTTCCCGGCCGCACGCGCCGCGGAGCTCGAAGCGAAGGCGACCCAGGCGGACCTCGCGCGGCGCGAGGAGCTGAAGGCCGAGCACGCGGCGTTCCTCGGCAGCGTCGACATCGACGCGGAGGTGCGCGCCATCGGCAAGAAGATGGCTCGGATGGAGCCCGAGAAGGCGCCGCGTGCCTCGTGGTGGCGCTGGATCTTTACGGGCGGCGCACTCGCGGCGGCGGCCGCGGCGGTGATCGTCCTCGTCGGTCGCCGCGATCCCGAGGGCCCGACCGACGACGACATCGGCATCAAAGGCGACAGCATCACGCTCGTCGTGCACGCCGCGAACGACGCGGGCAGCCGGACGCTCGCGAGCGGCGACACGATCGCACCGGGCACTCGCATTCGGTTCGAGGTCGGTGCGCCGAAGCGTGGATACGTCACGGTGATCGGCTTCGACGCGCGAGGTGCGACCACGGTCTACTATCCGTTCGGCGGCGCGCAGGCGGCGGTCTACGATCCGACGACGGGCGGCTTGCTCCCCGGCGCGATCGCGGTCGATGCCACGCCCGGCGCGGAGAAGTACTTCGCGGTGTTCAGCGAGCAGCCGTTCTCCATCGATGCCGTCTCGGCTGGCGTGCAGGGCAAGGGCGCGTTCCCGCAGGGCATCTCGCACGCGGAAGTCGTGCTCGAGAAACGCACACAATAAGTTTCCCATTCTGCGAGCGCCTCGCGTCCAGGGAGCATGATGACCAAGCTCGCACTTCTCACTACCGTTCTCCTCTCCGTCGGCGCGACGGCCTGCACCGTCGAAGCGGGCTCGGACGCCGAGATCCTGGACTCGAACCTGTCGGGTGTCGTCGCGGGACAGAACTGGAACTTCGTCGCGGGTCACACCAGCGCGTTCCTGTCCGAAGGCGAGGACGACTTCTTCGCGACGCTCTACCCGACCGCGTTCACGCCGTGCGGATTCTCGGAGCCGTCGGGACCGCACATCATCGTGGCGATTCCGAAGACCACGGGCGACTTCGACATGAGCCTCGGTCGCAACATGACGTTCGTCAACGAGAGCAACAACCTCGTCAGCTTCGACGGTCACATCCGCGTCGACTCGGTCAGCGCGACGAACGTGACGGGTGGACTGGTCGCGAGCTACGACAGCGACAACGAAGTGAACGGCACGTTCGACGTCACGATCTGCGTCGAGTGATCAGTAGAGGACTTCGAACGTCGCGGTCACGCCCATCAGGCGATCCTTCGCGGCGCTGACGTCGCGGTTCATCTTCGAGAACGAAAGACCGACCTGTTCGAACTGCGCGGCGAGGCGAACGGCATAGTTGGATCCGACGAGGATCTCGGCGCCGCCCTCGAGGTCGAACGCGATCACGCTCGCGGGACCGTAGTTCTGTCCGTTCTGGATCGGACCCGCGTCGAACAAGAGCGGGATCTCTGCGCTGAAATAGATCGCGACGTTCGGCGCAGCGGCGAGACGAAGCACACCCGTGGGCGCGAGCGCCTTGTACTTCACGTCCGGCATGTCGAGTCCCTCGAGGCCCGACAGGCTCGAGCGATCCGCGACGAACTGGCGATACCAATAGCTCGCGCCGAAGGCGAACGAGCTCGGACCGAACACCACGCGATAGCGAATGCCCGCCGAGTACCGCATCTGGTTGATCGGCGTCGACTTCGAGGTCCCGGGCACGTCGATGCTGACGCCGAGCGTCTTCTCGAACTCGCCCGCGAACCCGATGCCGGCGGCTGCGCCTTTGAGCGTGTCGAACGCGGCCGGATAGAGCTCGACGTCGATGCGGCCCGCGCCGCCGAACGTACCTACGCGGGGAGGCGGTGCCATTCCGCCGGCGTCGTAGGTCAGCGTGCGCCGCGCGGCAACACCACCCGCAGAGACGCGCAGCGCCGCGTGGTTGATCGCGTGGCGCTTCTTCTTCTTCTTCGGGCGATCCTCGTCGTCATCATCGCGATCGCGACGCTTGCGAACCTTGTCACCGTCGTCGTCGCGCCTGGCCTCTCGCTTGTCGTCTCGCTTGGCATCGCGCTTCGGCTTGTCGTCCTCGTCGTCGTCGTTGTTGGAATCGTCGCGCTCGGCACCCGCGAGGCGTTTGTTCAGCTCGCCGCGAAGCTCCTTCTTGAAGCTCTTCGCGTCGGCGCTCTTGTAGTCGATCTCGAACTTCTGCGTGCGCTTGCCACGCGCGGAGATCGAGAGCGTCAGGTTCTTCTTCTTGCCCTCTTTGTCGACCTTGCCATAAACGACGATCTCCGCGTCGAGCTTCTTACGCAGCTTCTTGATCGTTTTCGGATCGACCTCGCCGATGTCGAGCTTGCCCATCGTGGCCTCGACCTTCTTCGGGCCGACGACCTTGAAGTCTTCGTCGACGGCGCCTTCGATCAGCTCGGCAACCTTGCCGTCTTTGTCGCCTTCGATCGGCGCGAGCGCCAGCGTTGGTTTCGCGATGGCCCACGCCGGAACGAGCAGCCACACGACGAGCAGCAGGCGGCGAATCATTCCTCGTCCAACAGGTTCGAAGCCCAGTTCTTGGTGTCCACGGTCTCACCAGCAGTGTCGTCGGGTGCCAACTTGTTCGCCGCGATCTCTTCCGCGATCAGCGACGTCATCATCGCGACCTCGTCCGAGATCAGCGCTTGGATCAATGTCTGTCGCGGAGATGCCGCGCGCTCCTTCGCCGTCTTCGCTTCGCGCACGGCGGCGGCCACGTTGCGCGACGTGACCTTCAGCTCGCGCGAGAACAGGTACTGCATGATGTCGTCGCCGTACGCGGCCGCGGTCTGATAGCGCTCGTCGCGATCGCGGGCGAGCGCCTTGCGCACGATCCCCTCGAGCTCCGGATCCACGTTGGGGTTGAGCGCGGTGATCGACGGAATGCGCGCCGCCTTCACGAGCTCCACCGTCTTGTGCGGCGTCTCGCCCGAGAACAGGCGCCATCCGGTGAGCATCTCCCACGTGATGATACCGAGCGCGAAGATGTCGGCGCGTGCATCGAGCTCGAGTCCCATGATGGCCTCGGGCGCGAGGTAGCTGAACTTGCCTTTGATGACGCCTTCGTCGGTGCTCTCGACCTGGCTGTCAGCTTTGGCGAGTCCGAAGTCCACCACCTTCACCTCGCCGTTCTTCGACAGCATGATGTTGGGGGGCGAGATATCGCGATGGACGATGCCGAGCGGCTTGCCCGTCTGCGGATTGTCGAGGTTGTGGGCGTAGTGCAGGCCCTTGCAGCTCTCGTTGATGATGTGGAGCGTGAGCGCGAGGTCCTTGGTCTGCGTCTGTGCGTGGTGAGTGATCAGCCCCTTGAGGTCGATGCCGTCGACGTACTCCATGACGAGGAAGTACGTGCCGTCGGCGGCCTTGGAGATGTCGAACACCTGCACGACATTGGCGTGCTGGAGGAACAACGACAGCCGCGCCTCGTCGAGGAACATCTGCACGAACTGCGGGTTCGCGGTCAGGTGCGGAAGCACGCGCTTGATCGCGACCGCCTTCTTGAAGCCCGCGATGGACTCCGCGGTTCCTTTGAAGACCTCGGCTTGTCCGCCGCCGCCGAGGCGTTCGAGGACCGTGTAGCGCGTCTGCATTCCTCTCAAGCCTCACCGATCGGACAGCCCGTGTCCATCCCCGACGAGGAGCCGCGAGCGTAGGATTCGCGGCATGTATCAGACGGTCCACCACTTCAAGAAGCAGCTCGGACACATCCTCAACTGGCTCGATGCGGCGGTCGCGCACGCTGACGCGAAGAAGTTCGACCCGAACCTCTATCTCGGCTTTCGTCTCGCGCCCGATCAGTTGCCGTTCGCGTTCCAGGTCCGCACGGTCTGTGACACCGCGAAGCTCGGCGCCGCTCGGCTCACCGGCAAGGATGCGCCGAAGCACGAGGACAACGAGAAGACGATCGACGAGCTACGCACGCGCATTTCGTCGGTCATCGAGTACCTCGACGGCTTCACCGCGAAGGACTTCGAGTCGTCCGCCACTCGGACGATCACGACTCCGCGCTGGGAAGGCAAGACGATGACCGGTGCGAACTACTTCACCGAGCACGTCAACCCGAACTTCCACTTCCACCTGACGACCGCGTACGCGATCCTCCGCCACAACGGCGTGCACCTCGGGAAGCGCGACTACCTCGGTCCGCTCACGCAGACCGCGCCTGCCTGATCGCTACTGCTCGACGGTAACGAGACCGGTGCGCGGCGTCTTGAAGAACGGCGTTGCGCCCGCATCGCAGTCGAGGATCGTCTCGCTGTAGTCGTAGTAGAACGTCTTCTCGTCGATCGGCGTGAGCGACTCGGTGCCGAGCCAGCGACAACCGTCGTGGATCGATGCGCGGTTGTAGAACGTGATCGGGTGGAGCTGCGAATCGGGGAACGTGAACATCACATCGCCATCGCGCCACGCGGTCAGATAGATCGCGTTCGGCAACACCTCGGTGTGCAGCGCCAAGCGGCGCGTCACGCTGTGATCGGTCTCCTGCGTGAGCAGCTTGCCGAGACCTGCGGTCGAGAGAACCGTCGCGAAGAGGATCGACTTGAACAGCGGAGTCGTCAGGGCGTCCATCATTTGATCTTACTCGTCGACCGTCGAAGTGCCAGAACAGAATCGGGATCTGGACAGGTGCGAGCCGCGCCTACTTCTTCGGGATCGGGAGTGAGACCAGACTCGCCGCACGTGTTGCGTCCGTCAGTCCGAGCTCGAGCCCGGCGAGCGCCGGGTCCACGGTGATCAGATCGAGGACACGCATGGCCTCCGACGCATCGGGGAAGCGATTCGCGAGGTTGCGCGCCATCAGCTTGCGCGCGTAGCGCTCCAAAAGCGGATCCGCCGTGACACCCGGCACGCGCTTGCTGACCGGCGGTGCGTCCTTGCTGATGTTGGCGAGCGCGATCTCGATGGCGCTCCCCGTGAACGGCGGCACCCCAGCCAGCATTTCGTACACGATGATGCCCAAGGCGAAGAGGTCGATCCGGTGGTCGATCGGGTCGCCTTTGGCTTGCTCGGGCGCCATGTACAAGGGCGTGCCGAGGATCTGGCCGGTATCGGTCAGCTTGCCGCCCGCTTGTTCGCCATCGCCGTCGCGCAGGATCGCGATGCCGAAGTCGACGATGCGCGGGATCTCCACGCCATCGTCCATCTCGACCATGATGTTGGCGGGCTTGAGATCGCGATGGATCAATCCGGCCGCGTGCGCGTGCGCGAGACCCGCGAGCAACTGACGCGTGAGCTTGATGATGCGCTCCGCAGCGAGCGGCTTGCCGTTGATGATGTCCGAGAGGCGCGGGCCCTTCGCGAACTCGAGCACCATCACGGGGTGACCGTCGGACTCGCCGACATCGAGGATGCTGATCACGTTCGGATGCTGCATCCGGCCCGCGGCCTGCGCTTCGCGCTGAAAGCGCGCGAGCATCTTCCGATCATGCGCGAGGTTCTCGTGGAGCACCTTGATCGCGACATCGCGCTCGAGCTTCATGTGGCGGCCGCGATACACGCTGCCCATCGCACCCGCCCCGAGCACCGACTCCACGCGATACCGCCCGAGGACGATCTTACCGAGGAGCGGCGCATTCTTCTTCGGCTTGGAGTCGCCGATGCCGATGCGCGTCTGCGACACGGTCACCGCGGCGTCGTCGTCATCGTTCCTGGGCACTCGTGAATCTTACGCCAGGATGCTGGCTGTCACGTGGACGTCCGACACGCGCGCCGGAGTCGTCACGAGCGCGGCCTGCTGTCGACGGCCCATGGAGCCGGCAGCATTCGGCGACTATCGTGTGATCGCGCGACTCGGCCGTGGCGGCATGGCCGACGTGTTTCTGGCCGTACGGAATGACATCGCCGGCTTCACACGACTCGTCGTGATCAAACGCCTGCGCTCGAATCGAGATGATCCAGACACGCAGCCCGATGAGCTCTCACCGGCGAAACCGCACGCGACCGCCGAGGGGTATCGCGTGAAACACGTCCAGGTCATCGAACGCGATCACCGCGAGGATCGGATAGCCGCCGGTCGTCGGGTGCTCGGGGCCCAAGACGATCGGCGTGCCATCGCGCGGAACCTCGATCGCGCCGATGACCATGGGGCGGCTCTGTTCGACATATTCGACGCGTCTCGCGATGGGGATCCCCTCGAGCCGCGTGCCGACGCGATTGCTCGACGAGCTGATGCGCCACGTGGTCCCGACCAGGACATCGAGTGCGTCCGATGCGAACGCGTCGAGATCGGGACCAGCGATGACGCGAACAGCGGTCTCGGCGGTTTCGCTCGCGCGCTCGTGTGAATCGATCTCGTCGTAGCGCGCGTCGTCGTGGCGCGCGTCGGGGTGGCGCGCGTCGTCCTGGCGCGCGTCGTCGTGGCGCGCGTCGTCGTGGCGCGCGTTTACAGGTGCGATCGCCAGGCGTTCACCAGCGCGGATCCGCGCGCCGATGCCCGCAGACAGCTGTGCACCGCGGCCACCGAGGACGACCGGCGCATCGACACCTCCGTGGATCGCGAGATAGGTCACTCGATGCGGAGCGCTCGCGATGCTCACCTCGTCGCCCGCGCGTAGCTCGCGCACGCTCGTACGTCCATGTCGCGCCAAGCTCGCGTCGGGCTCGCGTGAGGGATCGATCTCGCGTCGGACAACGTCGTGTCGTGCATCGATCTCGCGTCGGGCAACGTCGTGTCGTGCATCGATCGTCGCGATCCGCACGTCGCGTTCCGCGCGCACGACGAGACTGCCGGATATTTCGATGGCGGCGGCACCGCCGGGATTTCCGACCGCGCGATTCACCCGCGCGAGCAGCGATGGAACGAGCGCACCGCCCGGCGACAATGCCTCGTGCATGCGTCCGCGGCGACCGAGGTCCTGGACGGTGACGAGCCCCGATGACTTGACGACGAGCAAGCTCACGATCGACATGGCCCCGGTGGCGGCATCGTGCGTACGCACCGCCGCAGGCGATCCTCTCCGTGCGCGCCTCGTGCGTGACATGTCATCGTGCGTGCCTCACGCGGTCGTCGACATGTCGCGCGTGCCGGTCTCATCGCACGAACCTCACGCGATCGCCCATCTGCAAGCGCGCCCCACGGTGCGGATCGAACATCTTCTCGTCGACGCGACCGATCAGGTTCCATCCACCGGGCGACTCGAACGGATACACCGCGGTGTACTCGCTCGCGATCGCGAGCGCGCCCGCGGGGATGCGCGCTCGCGGCGTCGCGCGGCGAGGAACATGCAGCCGAGGATCGAGGCCGACGAGGTACGCGAATCCGGGCGCGAAGCCGAGCGTGTCGACGTCATATACAGCGCCCACGTGGGCGCTGATGACTTCAGCGGTGGAGAGCCCGCACGCGCGCGCGACGTCGTCCAGATCGGCGCCGTCGTAGAACGCACGTAACTCGATCTCGCGTACGGGCTCGTCTAGATCACAGACGTTCACGAGCTCGGCGATGCGTCGTTCGAGATCGGGAGAGAGGACATCGGCGGACGCCTGCTGTGTGGCGGCCGGAGACGAGCGCGCCACCGTGTGCGTGAAGTACGCGGCGATGTCGTGGCGCGCGACGACGACGTCGGAGACAGCGGGCCAACGCCGGATCGCGTCGACCAACGCACGCGACGATACGGAGGGCGGACGCGGAAAGCGAATCGCTCGATCGCCGAGAGCGACGAACGCAGTAGCGGACGCCGCCGGGGCGCTCGCCGACGGGGCGCTCGCCGCCGGGGCGCTCGCCGACGGGGCGCTCGCCGCCGGGGCGCTCGCCGACGGGGCGCTCGCCGACGGGGCGCTCGCCGACGGGGCGCTCGCCGACGAGGCGGATCTCGATAGAGCACCTTCGAGCGCGCCGCGGACGGCGCGTGCGATCGCGAGCGAGCCCGGCGTATCGGCGTGCACGCAGATCGTGTCGACCTTCCCGATGCCCGCGAGATCGCCGCGAGCGAGCGCGATGGCCTGCGCTGCCGCCGCGGTGGGCGAGGTGATCAGCGCGTTCGGTTCGGAGCGAGGCACGAGCGAGCCATCGGGGCGTATCGCTCGATCCGCGAAGCCTTCGACCGCAAAGGCGAAGCCAGCGGCGCGTGCAGCACGTTCGAGGTGCCCGCGCGGTCCGATGATCGTCACGTCGCCCAGTGCCGTCGCGATCGCATCGACGACGATCACGGCCAACGCCGGGTCGCGTGATGCATCGTGATACAGGGCGCCGTGTGGCTTCGCGAACTGCACACGTGTGTCACGTGCGAGCGCGATGCGCGCGAGCGACCGGAGCTGGGTGACAAGTGACTCGTGCAGGTCTTCGGCGGTGATGGCGAGCGTGCGGCGACCGAAGTGCTCGCGATCCGGATACGACGGATGCGCACCGATCGCGATCGAGTGCGCGACGCAGAAGGCGACGACGCGCGACATCGAGGCGGTGTCGCCCGCATGTCCCCCACACGCGATGTTCAAGATGTCGAACTGCGCCCACAGCGCGGGTGGCTCGTCGGGGAGCTCGCCGGCATCGAGGTTCAGGCGCACCCGAGGAGCATACTCGTGCGCCGAAACAGCCGCGACGCGCCGAAGGGGTCTCGACGCGTCGCCAGTCAGTCATGTGAGCTCCTTGGTGTGCCTCGCACGTGCACACGCAAGGCGAGCGAGAACGCTGCAGCGTGTGCGAAGATTTTTTCGCGATGAGAGTGTGCGTTCTTGGCAATTCGGGCTCGGGAAAGTCGACGTACGCGAAGCGGTTGCGTGCGCGGGTGTTGGAGCTCGACTCGATCTATTGGGAACCGCATCAGATCGCGGTGGCGCGGCCCGCGGAGAACGTGCGTGCGGATCTCGATGCGTTCATCGCTACGAACGACGAGTGGGTGATCGAGGGGTGCTATGCGGACCTGATCGAGATCGCGGCGCGCGCGTGTGACGAGCTCGTGTTCTTGAATCCCGGCGTGGAGGCGTGCGTCGCGAATGCGCGCAGGCGGCCGTTCGAGGCGCACAAGTACGATCGGCCCGAGGATCAGGAGAAGATGTTGGCGTTTCTGATCGACTGGATCCGCGCGTACCCGGAGCGCGACGACACCACCGGCTATCGGGAGCACCGCCGCGTGTTCGATGCGTTCGGTGGACGCAAGCGCGAGGTGGTGAATCTCGCCGAGCTTTCGAGCGGGTAGGGTCGCGGGACTTCGACGGCTCCGAGGTACGAGACGGTCGGGCTACACTCGGCGGGTGACCCGCCGAACGAAGAGTCCCGACGTCGAGCTACGTGCGCCGTCGACCGACGCGGGCGGCGCGATCGTCGAGTCGATCCTGATCGCGGCAGAGCACGTGCTCGAGCGTGGTGGGCTCGAGCACTTCACCACGAACCATGTCGCCGAGCGCGCAGGCGTGAGCGTCGGATCGCTGTACCAGTACTTTCCCAACAAGCACGCCGTGCTCGCCGAGCTCGCACGACGGCTCGAGCGCCGCACCGAGGCCGCGCTGTCGACGCTGCTCGAGACCTCGACCGACCTCGCTCTCGACGAAGTGGTGAGGCGCGTTGTCGATGCACTGTGCACCGGTATCGGCGGCCTCTCGTTCCGGCACGCACTCTTGGCCGAGGTCCCCGGCGAGTGGACGCGCGAGACGAGTCGCAACGTCGATCAAGCGATGCGTGCACGTGTCCGGGAGCTCCTCGCGACACGATCCGACATTCGCGGTGGCGATCCCGAGGTCATGGCGTGGGTGGTCTCTCACGTCGTGGAGGCGTTGATCGAGTCCGCGGTCCGCGATCAACCAGGGCTCCTCGAATCGCCCGTGTTCCGCGCCGAGCTCGTTACGCTGGTGACCCGGTACTTGCTCCCCTGACGAGTCCGCGTTTGACGTGTGGTGGCAAGCCCTCGGCGTCACTCCGGTTTTCGCGGCGCGGTCCGCGAGTAGTCGAGTACCGACGAAACTCTGTACAAGTCGATCGTGCGCTACGGAGCGATGATCGCGATCGTCGTGACGGCTGGTTCGGCCGTTGCGGGAGGCTTCGGCATCCCCGAGGTCGGCGTGCGGCGCACCGCCATGGCGACGATCGTCGGCCGGCCCGACGATGCGTCGGCGGTCTATCACAACCCCGCCGGCCTGATCCTCCAGCCCGGACTCGGGATCTACGCGGCGTTCGGGTTTGCGCTGCTCGATGTCTCGCTCGACGTGAAGCCATGGCCCGGCAGCGACGCGTTGCTCGGGATGACACCAACCGCTGATGGGTACTACCCGACCGTCGAGCCGACGCGCGCGTTCGCTGTCGTGCCGATGCTGGCCGTGACCCGCGAGCTGATCCGCGATCGGCTCGTCCTCGGTGGTGCGGCGTACGTGGGCAACGCGTCGGGTGCCGCGTTCGAGCCCGATGGCGTGACTCGCTACCACATGATCGATGGCTACGTCGTGGCGCCGCAGGTGGTCGCGAGCGCGGCGTACCGGATCGCACCGAGCCTCACCCTCGGTGCGACTGCTGGTGTTGTCCACGTTCGCGTCCATCAGCGACGAGAGATCTGGCCTGACAGTGCGTTCATCCAGGCCGCGATCGGCTCGCGCGCCGAGCTCGAGCTCGACGCTGCCGGCTGGGCACCTACCTGGACGATCGGCGTGTTCGGTCAACCGCATCCCCGCGTGACGTGGGGCGCGACGATCCAGGGGCGGATCTCCGCCGAGCTCGAGGGCCCTGTCACGGAGACCAACTCCGTCGATGCAGGCAACCCGGGCGACACGATGATCGGGATCGCGAACATGACCCAGCTGTTCCCGTGGGCCGCGTTCGTCGGGATCTCCGTCGACGTGTCGCCCCACGTCGAGGTATCGGGAGAGGGCCGCTACTGGCTGTATCGCCAGTACGAGAAGCAACGGATCGAGTTCAGCGGTCTGCTCATCCGAGAGCTCGAGGTCGACAAGCACTATCACGACTCGTTCGCGGTCTCGGCCGGTGTTCGAGTTCACGGCCTCGCGCGCGCACCACGCCTCGAGCTCATGGCGGGTGCACAGTTCGATCGCTCCCCGGCGCCGCCGGAGACGGTCACGCTCGATCAGCCGACGTTCTCACACCCGGCTGTTCATTCGGGTGTGCGCTATCGCGTCGGCCGGTATCGGCTCGGCGCGAGCTACCTCCACTACTGGTACCTCGTTCCGATCATCGACAACTCGACCACGTCGCCACCGTCGAACGTACGCGGAGGCGGCACGAACAACATCTTCACGATCTCGATCGAGGCAACGCTGTGATCCAAATTCCCGAACAGGGCCGCAGTCCCGACGACGTACTCGCCGAGCTCGCCGATCGCGCGAAGGCCGACACCGACTGGCGCGGCGGCCGCGTGTTCTCGCTTGTCTACAAGCTGCCCGGCGAGCGCGGCCACTCCCACGAGCGACTCTTAGAGCGTGCCCACGCGCTCTACGCCGCCGGCAACCTGCTCAACCCGATGGCGTTCGCGAGCCTCAAACAGATGGAGTCGGATCTCGTCGAGATGAGCGGCCGCCTGATGCACTGTGCAGGCGCTGTCGGCACGATGACCTCGGGCGGTACCGAGTCGATCCTGTGTGCGGTCGCGGCGTATCGCGATCGCGCGCGCCGCGAGCGACCGTGGATTCGCAAGCCCGAGCTCGTCGTTCCGCAGACGATCCACCCGGCGTTCGACAAGGCCGGTCACTACTTCGGCGTGCGCATCCGCAAGGTGCCGGTGCGTGACGACCTGCGCGCCGATGCTCCGGCGATCGCGCGCGCGATCTCGCGGAACACGATCGGCCTCGTCGCGTCGGCGCCGCAGTACCCGCACGGCGTTGTCGATCCGATCGCCGATCTCGGCGCGATCGCCCGATCCCGCGGGTTGCCGATGCACGTCGACGCGTGCGTCGGCGGGTTCGTGCTGCCTTGGCTCGAGCGGCTCGGACGTTCGATCCCTGTGTGGGACTTTCGCGTCCCCGGAGTGACCTCGATCAGCGCCGACCTTCACAAGTATGGCTACGCGGGAAAAGGCGCGTCCATGCTGCTGTGGCGGTCCGCCGAGGACATGCGGCATCAGTTCTTCGTGGCAACCGACTTCCCCGGCGGCGTCTACGCATCGCCGACGATGCTCGGTACGCGCGGAGGTGGGCCCGTCGCTGCGGCGTGGGCGACGCTGCAGAGCCTCGGCGCCTCGGGATACCTAGAGCTCGCCCGCGCGGCGCTCGACGCCGCCGATCGTTTGCGCGCCGGGATTCGCCGAATTCCCGGACTCGCCCTCGTCGGCGATGGCGACGCTACGCTCGTCGCGTTCACCACGGGCGACGAGCTCGATCGCAGCATGTGGGCACGGCTGCGTGATCTCGCTGGACGGGGTGCGCCGATCTACGCGATCGCCGACCGGCTCGAGACGCGTGGCTGGACGGCGGATCGCCAGCACCGTCCACCATCCCTCCACCTCACGGTCACCGCGAACCACGGCGAGATCGTCGACGACTACCTCGCAGATCTCGCCGCGTCCGTCGAGGATGTCGCGCGGGATCCGTCGCTGGTCCGCGCCGGTACCGCGCCGGTCTACGGGATGGCGGGGAAGCTCCCCGTGCGCTTTCTCGTGCGATCGCGCGTTCGCGACGTGTTCGCCAAGATGTACGCGGGCAATCGGCCATGAAGCGCCTCGCGTTCGCGCGAATCGCACAGGAGAGCAACGCGCTGTCGCCGGTGCCGACGGAGCTCGCCGACTTCGCGACCACACATCTCCATATGGGCGCCGACGTTCTCGCGATGGCGTCGCATCCACCGGAGGTCCCCGGGATGTTCCGCCGCGCCGAGCTCGCCGGGTTCGTCTCGGCGACGCGAGCACGCGCGAGCGACGTCGAGCCCGTACCGCTGCTGTCGGCGTGGGCGCCGCCGGGCGGGCCGCTGTCGCCCGCGTGCTTCGGCGCGCTCGAGCAGCGTCTCCTCGAGGGGCTCGAGCGGGCAGGCCGCATCGACGGCATGTACCTGTGCCTGCACGGCGCGATGGGAGCCCAGGGCATTCGCGATCCCGAGGGCCGCCTCGTGCGCGCGGTGCGCGAGCGGCTCCGCGGTGCGCCGCTGGTCGTCTCGCACGATCTTCACGCGAACCTGACGCGCGCGCGCGTCGAGGCCGCAGACGCGATCGTGGCGTACCAGACAAACCCGCACCGCGATCTCGCGGCGACCGGCGCGAAGGCAGGGCGGATCCTCATCGGCACGGTGCTCGGCGAGCTGCGTCCGGAGATGGCATGGCGGACGTTGCCGATGATGTTGGGCGGCGGCACGACGGTCGACTTTCTGTCTCCGATGCGCCCGGTGTTTCGTCGGCTGCGTGCCGCCGAGCGCCACGGCGCTCTCGCCGCATCGGTGCTCATGGTTCACCCGTGGAACGATGACCCCGCGCTCGGCTGGTCGACGATCGCGGTCACCGATGGCGATCGTGCTGGTGCGGAGCGCCTCGCCGACGAGCTCGCCGAGATGTGCTGGGAGCGGCGACATCACGAACCACCGACGCCACTCTCGCCGCCCGAGGCGATCGAGCGCGCACGGCGCGCGCGTGTACGTCGACGTCTTGGATGCGTGATGATGTCCGACGCCTCGGATGTCGTCGCTGCGGGAGCCCCGGGAGACTCGACACACCTCATGGGCGCGCTGATCGAGCACGCACCCGACTTGCACACCTATGCGGCAGTGCGCGACCCGATCGCGATCACCGAGCTGTGGTCCCGACCCGTCGGCGAGTCCGTCACCACCACGATCGGCGGCCGGCTCGATCCCGCCCGCTCCGCACCGCTTCGGATCACCGGCACGATCATCACGAAGCGCGAGCGCCACGGTTTCGGACGTTGCATCGTCCTCGCGATCGGCAACGCGCGCATCGTGCTCACCGAGGGGCCCGCGCTGGTGATCCGACCGTCGTTCTACACCGAGCTCGGGCTGCCGATCTGGCGTGCCGACATTGTCGTGGTGAAGAGCCTGTTCCTCGCCCGCTTGTTCTTTCTCGCATACAGCCGGCTGTCGCTCCTCGTGCGCACCCACGGTGCGACCGACTTCGACGCGGGCTTTGCGTTGACCCTCGATGGCCCCATCCATCCACGCGACGACGTGGCCGATTGGCGATCGTGATCGTCTCCGGCGAATTTCGAGCAGTTAGCGAATCGTTGCAGGGTTTGGCGAGCGGCTGCGTGGGTCTCTACATGAACAAGCTCAGCTCCATCGCCTTCACCTCGCTCCTCTTCACCGCGGCCTGTGGCGACATCGTCCAGACCGACGAGCCCGCCGACCTCGATGACGGCGCGAGCCTCGGAAGTGCGGTCGTCATCGATACCGATCCCGTACAGCCGAAGATCATCGCCGCGTCGTGTGCGGAGCTGCGCGCGCAGGATCCGGCCGCCGAGGATGCCGACTACACGCTGTATGTCGGTGGCGACGAAGCGAAGCCGTTCACCGCGTGGTGCCAGGACATGGCGACGACGCCGCTCGAGTACTTGCGCCTCGAGAACGTGATGGGCAACTCGAACTTCGCGCAGTACACGGCGGGTGGAGCGTCGAGCGGCGACGACGTGCGCACGTACTACTTCTATCTGCGGATCGATCCGGCGACGCTGGTCGTGAACACGAGCGATCAGCGGTTCGCGATGTCGGACGGCACGCTGAGTCACTCGGGCGGTGGGCCGGTGACGTCGATGCCCTACGGCGTGGCGATGGGATGCGGTTCGGTGGCGTCGAAGGGACTCGCGAACATCGACCTTCGCGGCACGCACTTCGCCGTGAACGATACGTTTCGCTTCGTCGGCTCGGCGTCGTTCGGTGTGATCGCGGCGGATGCTGCGATGACGACCATCGACATCGAGGGCGGCGGCTTCTGCGGCTGGATGGCGCCGGCGAACACCGCGTTCGATCCGATGAACACGGCCGGCGGATCGCTGCAGCTCGCGTACCTCCAGTGATCAGAAGATGACGTCGTTGATCTGCTGGACGTTCATGCCGCCGGGATAGCCATAGGACACGTTGCGCGAGACCGGCGACGTGCTCTCGGTGCCCCATCCCCAGACTTGCAGGCCGAACGGAGCATCACTCGATGCTTCGTGTCGGCCCGTCGAGCAATTGCCGACGTTCATGAAGTTGCCCGTGACGAGATCGACGCGCGCCCATTGGAAGTCGTTGTCGATCGGAGTCCACGCCGGGATCGCGCCGAGACAATCGAGGGTGACGTCGTGGAACTGACCGTCGGTACCGCGCGTGCGGATCATGACGAGGTTGGTCTCGGGATACGTCGGGTCGGTGAAGAAGACGTAGCCGCGCAGCCACTGCTCGGGCGGAACATCGACGACGAAGTCCGGATCGCCGTAGCCGGACGTGAATCGCGTGGAGCCGCTCATGTACGTGAACAGCATGAACGGATGATCCTTGTCCTGGCTCGTGACGACGAACGGCGTGCCGGTCTCGAACACGGCGAACTGACCGGCGTTGAGAGTCGCGGGACCACCGACGGGTGTGGAGTAGGTGAGCTGCGTGCCATCGACAGCGCCGATCACGCGCCAGTACGTGGTGGTCTCGGCGGCGACACGCGGGCGATACATCACGCCGACGTAGCGAGAGCCGAGGGCTTTCACCGGCGGCACCATCTGTTCGCCGTGATCGCAGTACGACGTACCGACGGGAATGTTCATGCATTCGTGTCCGGCCATGAAGCCGATCGGTCCGGTCGCGGTGATCGCGCTACCCGTGAGCTCCGCCGATTGCGAGATCTGCGCCTGCTGCCCCGCCATCAGCGTGATGTTGAGCGGCTGACCCGCGGCCCCTGCGGGAATGCCGGCGCCGCCGCCGACCGCAGCGACCGGCGTCATCGTGACGACCGTGTTGTCGTTCTTCGCGACGATGTTCATCGACGGTACGCCCGACGCGGCCGCCGACACGTTGACCGCGATGTAGTTCGCGTCCCATGCGCTCGTCGGTAACAGCAGCGATGCAGCGGTCACCGCGACCGCGCCGCCGCCATATGGATTGATCTGGTACGCGACGACGGGAACATCGGTGGTGATGTGGAACGAGCTGCCGACGTGCGTGCCGTTGGTTCCCGACATCACGATCGCCGGCGCGACCGGGCAACTCGGCGCGGCTCCAGTGGCGCCGCTGAGGAACAAGATCGCGACTTCGCCAGGTGGAACACCGACGGCCGGATCGTACGGCGCGTAGGTCAGGCCCGCGCCCGCGCCCGTGGGGATACGGATGAAGCTCGCGACATTCGTGCTCGCCCCGGGATACGTCACGTTGATCTTCGCGGGCGTGGTCCACGTGTTCGCGATGAACGCCGCGAAGCAGTACTGGTTCGACGACGATTGCAGCTCCATGTCGGTCGCGTAGTAGTCGCAACCGATCGAGCGCTTGTTCAGCTCTGCGGATGCGCAGGCATCGGTGCAGACGAACGTCGTCGGATCGCACGCGGAGGTGCCGGTGCACTCCATCTTCGTCTCGCCGTTGCAGTCGACGATCGAATGCAGATCGGCGGAGCACGACCATTGGCAGGCCGCGTCGGTGGTCGTGTCGTCGTCGTCATCGCCGCGCGCGGGTGGACCGCACGCAACTGCCAGGCCGATCAGGCCCACGATGAATACCCTCATCTGCCGAACCTACGCGAAACCGCGCGTCTCGGCGCGAGGAAAAACCAGAGCATCGAAGTCTCTCGTTGACTTCGCGGCGAAGATCGCCAGACTGCACCCCGCCAAGTGATCCGCTTCCTCGTCGGGAGCCGGGTTCGGGCCAAGAAGGAGGGCTTACGTACATGTCCACGCAGGAAAAAACTACATCCCCGAATGCTTCGGCGGAGGAGGGGGGTGCCGGATGGGAGCCGCACAGCCACCTCCTCCGAGCCTGGTGTTCGGTGGTGAGGAATTCGACGTAGCAATCATCGGCGCGGGACCCGTCGGTCTCGCGATCGCGATCGAGACCGCGCGTGCGGGTCTGTCGACGCTCGTCGTCGACCGCCGGCCGCCGCTCGCCGAGGACATGCGGGTTCGCCCGCAGCTCCTCGTCGCGCGGCGTGGTGACCTAGCGCACCTGGTGCACCTAGGTGTCGACGTTCGCGATCCCCACACCGTGTCCCTGCTCGAGACGCGTTGCGAGGGTGATCACGCGTCCGGACGCATCGTCCGTGGCGACGTGGTGACTCTGCGCGGCGAGCCTCAGCGGGCGCGCGATCTCTGGGCCCTCGCAGCGCAGCCACCGTTCGCGTTGGTCCCGATCGGACGCCTTCAACAGACACTGCTCGAGCGCGCTCTCGCGCACGGCGCCATCGTTCACTACGGTTGCGACGTGACGCGTGTGCGTCGCCACGCGCGGTTTGCCTCGTTGACGTGCGCCGACGGAACGTCTGCGCGTGCCGCGATGGTGATCGTCGCCACGGGTGCGGCGCGTCCCCTGATCCACTCCGTGCTGCCTTCCAGCGGCATCGCGGAGGGTCAGGCACAGCGCCTCATCGCGGGTATGTTCGACACCGCGGAGCAGCGGACGCGTGGTCAGTGGATCCGCGTCGAGCTACCGGTGCGTGGGTACGCACAGGCAGCGCGGTGCACGATCCTGCAGACTCCGACGGAAGCGAAGGCTGGAACCGCGGTGCTCGTCGCACCACAGGTGTCCGGTCTGCCGACGGAGGAGCAACTACAGGAGTGCTACGACGCTGCTGCGCGCGCGTATGGACTCGCGGGTCAGCGCCCTGTTGTCGCGCCGATGGTGTTCGACACGTCAGTAACGACAATGGCCAAGCGCTACGCCGCGGGGGACGGACGCGCGCCGGTGGTCATCGCTGGTGATGCTGCGCAGACCGGTCACGTGTTCTCGGGCCAGACGTGCTTTGTCAACATCGCGCTGGCACTGGGACTCGGCGAGCAGCTGCGTACTGCGCAGACGGCCGTGAAGGCGCGGAAGGTCAACGACCAGGACCTCGTGCGTGCGCTCGCGCACTACGACGGTCAGTCGGAGATCGGCTCCGCGATCCTGTCGCGCATCTCGCAGCGTCACTACAACAAGCACCGCGCCGGTGCGTGGGCCCACGCGGGCATCGCACGCGCGGACTGAATCAGGCCGATCGAGCGATTCGACTCGATCGGCCTTTCGTTGTTCTAGCGACGGTTCGTCACGAACAGGCGAGCCGTGGCCGTGTCCGCGTCGCTGTCCTTGTTGATGTAGTAGAGCGTGCAGAGATCCGGCGATAGCCAGAGCGGCCAATCGATGCCGGGCGACGGTGTCGACAACGCACCGAGCTTCGTCACGGCGCCGAACGGATCGTTCTTGTTCGTGCGGATCGCGGTGAAGATGTCGTACGAGTCGGGACTGTCACGCTCCGACGCGAAGAAGATCTCGAGCTCGTCATCGCTGACCACAGGCGCCGCTTCTCCGTACGGGGAGCCGAGCGAGGTGACCACCTGACGTGTCCCGAAGTCAGGGCCCGGGCCGCGCGAGCGATAGATCTCCCAATCGTTGGCCGCATCCATGCCGCCGAAGTACACGGTCTCGCTGTCGGAGAGGACATACGGCTCGTTGCTCGCGATGCCTTCGGCGGCGGCCAGCTTCACGATGCGACTCGCGGGGAACTGTCCGTTCTCCTCGGTCGCGACGTAGACATCGAGGTGACTGTTGCGATCCGAGGCCCACAAGAAGAAGCGACCGTTCGCGGTGATGGTCGGGTACGCGTCGTACGCGCCCGACTGATCGAGCTGGTCGAGTTGAAACAGCTCCGCGAAGCGCTTCTCGCTCGCGATGTATCGGGCGCGCCAGAGCTCGCAGGTCGACTTCGGCTGACCGAGCGTACACAGCGACAAGTACGCCGCTTGTTGGTCCGCAGAGAACCGCGCGCCTTCGACGCTGTAGCCGAGGTCGCCGATCTGCACGGGCGTGCCCGCGGGAAACGGAGAGCCGAGCATGCACGGCTCCGACGTGCCCGCATCGATCTCGACGTCCACCCGCCCGTTCACGCCATAGATGAGGTCGCATCCTCCTAGGAGAAGAGCGAGTCCGGCACACCATGGAAACATCGAGATGACAGTGTAATCCCGCGCTCAGTTTTCGTTGCGAGAGTGAGGTGCACCGATAGCGAGTCATCCCGCGACAGCGGTTTAACTCGCGGCCCACACACGGGTTTGCGCGGTTCGCGCATGTCAGCACACGTCGGCGAGAATCGCTTGGGACTCGGGCGGTACCGGCGGATCCTCGCCGGCGCATGAGCAGGCTGTACGTGACGCTGCTGTGTACGTCGTGGTTGGCGAGCGCGTGTGGTCCCGATGCGGGGACAAACGGCGAGAACCCCGATGGCGGGGTTCCGGAAGACGGGTGTACCGGCGACGGTTGCACGCTGCCTCCGGATGCCCCCGAGGTACCGACGTGGTCGTTTAAGGGTGTCAACGGCGTCGCGAACATCGACGACGATGACGGCTCGCAGATCGATTGGGGCCAAGCGCCGTTCGCGGCCGACGACGACTTCTCGACGCTGACCCTGCCCGCCGCGAACCTCGCACTCGTGCCGGCCGGCGGTTCGGTGGAGCTCTCGCTCGCGGGAGACATCGCGAACGTCCGCGTGTTCGACGGCACGATGCATGTCCTCGGTGCGGAGCGCGGAACCGCGAAGCACACGTTCACGCCGAGCGGCGGCGACAAGGCGTTCTCCGTCGAGTTCGGCGCGTACCTCGCGAAGGCGGAGCTGACGCTCACCGCGAAGGATGGCACCGGTGCGACCACCGCGACGACGGCGATCACACTGCAGGCGTCGCCGTTGGTCATGAACCATCACCTGCAACCCGCCGAGGCGCTGTGGGCTGTCGCTACGAACGGCAACGCGAGCTTCATCGCCGGCTACCAACAAGCACTCGGCGCGAAGTTCACCGCGGTGCCGAGCGGCACGGTCGCGGGTGACGTGTGGATGCAGGACGAGTTCGAGTTCGCGACGATGACGGGCGATCAGAACCTGCGCGTCGACGTGGTGATCGATTCGATTCGCAATCGCGGCCTGCAGAACTACTCGCCCACGTGGGTGCGGCCCGACGAGTACACGCAGACGTGGGGCAATCCGCAGGCGGCGACGTCGTACGACTCGTTCGGCAACCTCGAGGCGACGCCGCCGTTCTCCGTCGGTGGCGTGAACTATCCGTTCGGCAAGATCTACTACGGCCGCCTCAACACGAGCGGTCTCAACTCGACGCTCGGGACCTTCCTGTCGTCGCAGAAGGTCCAGGCGCCGTTCCAGATCAACACGACCTGGTTGTGCGTCGGACACGTCGACGAGTTCATCAGCTTCGTTCCCGCGCCGGGATCCGCGAAGGGATTCAAGCTCGTGATCGCGGACACGAACGCCGCGTGGACGCTGCTCGCGACGCTGCCCGGTTCAACACAGCTGCCGAAGTACGGCGCGGACCACGGCTACTCGACGGTGGGCTCGCTGGTGAACGACACCGCGCTGCGCACGCTCAACGATGATCTACAGGCCGATTACATCGAGCCCGCGATCACGAAGTTCAAGGCCGAGCTCGGGCTGACCGACGCCGACATCGTTCGCGTGCCGAGCCTGTTCGAGCAGCCGAGTGGGTGCAACGGCCGCGTCGCTGCGCTGATCCCGGGAATGGTCAACTTGATCGTCGCGAACGTCGACGGCGCGACGACGCACCTGTTCACCGCGGATCCGTTCTTCCGCGCGGCCGCGGCGCAGTCGTCCGATCCGATCATCGCTGCCTTCCAAGCGGCCATGCCGCCGGGGATGACGATGCACTTCCTCGACAACTGGGACACCTATCACATGGGGCTCGGTGAAGTTCACTGCGGCACGAACGTGCGGCGCACGCCGACGGCGAGCTGGTGGACCACCGCGACGCACCTGATGGGAGGCAACTGAGATGAAGAAGCTCCTGTTCGTGGTGGCGCTCGCCGCGTGTTCGACACCCGATGATCTTCCCGAGTCGCAGCAGACCGAGCTGATGGATCTGCAGCCGTCCGTGACGCGCGCGGGCTTCTTGCGGTTTACCGACGGGGCGATTCACGATCCGCGCGCGGCGCGCGTGTTCCTCGATCGCCTCGAGAGCGGCACCGAGAGCGAAGGCGTTCGCGCCGCGCTCGTCGAAGCGTTGCCGCGCACGGGAGGCGAGTTCGCCGACGCGGTGGTCGAGCTGATGGCGAAGGAGCGCTCGCCGATCGTGCGCGCGGCATACGTGCATACCGCGCGGCGCGCACCGGCGACGCAGGCGATCGCGATCGCCGAGCGCGGCTTCGCCGATGCGTCGCCCGAGGTGGTCGCCGAAGCGATTCGTGCGACGGCGACATTGGCCGATGGAGCGAAGCTCGCGAGTGCGCTGCGCAGCTCGCTGTCGTCGAGCGATGCGACGGTGCGCCTCGAGGCGGCGCGTGCGATCGGCGTGCTGAAGATCGCGATCGCGAAGACCGAGCTCGACGCGCTCGCGTTCGACGTGTCGCCCGAGGTGCGTCGCGAAGCGGCGCGCGCGTCCACGCGAATCCGTACGTCGCGCTGATCAGCGCTCGTTCATCAAGCGCGCGAACGCGTCGACGAGCACGCGCGGATTGTCGAGCGCGCGTTCGGCCGCTTTGCGCCCGGCTTCGTGCTCGAGCGCGTACGTGACCTCGGTGCCATCGTCTACCGCATCGAACCGAGCAAAGCCGCGCACGGCGCCGGTCTCGCCGGCGCGTGGTTCCCAGCGCACCACGTGCGCCTCGACGTCGTACGTGTAGTCGAGCGAGTAGACGAGATCGGTCGCGAACTCGAACTGCACTTCGCGCGGCAGTTCGTCGTCGCCGGTCTCGATCACGAGCGCGGCACGCAGACCGGGGACCCACGCGGTCATCTGGGTCGGATCCGTGAACACGCGCCAACACTCGTCGAGCGAGCGCCTCACCACGGTGCTGACGATCTGCATCTTTCACATGGTATTCGATCACATGCTGTTTCGCTGGCTCACCGAGCGTCGTCGCGCGCGCCTGTTGGAGACGGAGTTTCCAGCCGCATGGCGCGAGTACCTCGTCGCGAACGTGAAGGCGTATGCACTGCTCGACGAAGCGGAGCAGAAGCACCTGCGTGACCTCGTCCAGGTGTTCATCGCCGAGAAGCACTGGGAAGGCTGCGGCGGACTCGAACTGACCGAGGAGATGCAGGTCACGATCGCGGGAAGCGCGTGTCTGATGATCCTCGCGCGCGATCACGATCTGCTGAAGGAGATCGAGTCGATCCTCGTGTATCCGACCGGTGTCGTGTTGCCGGATCAACCACCGAGCTTCTTCGACGGTCGCGCACGCGTGGTGGGGCAGGGAACCGACGTGCTCGGGCTCGCGCACATGAACGGGCCGATGGTGCTCGCGTGGGACTCGGTCATCGAGGGCAGCCGCAACAGCAAGGACGGCCGCAACTTGGTGATCCACGAAGTCGCGCACAAGATCGATTTCCTCGACGGCACCGCCGATGGAACACCGCCGCTCGACACCGCCGAACAGCGGCGCGCGTGGGCGCGTGCATGCAGCGAGGCCTACCTCGCGCACAAGGATGGCGAGGACAACGTCCTTCGCGACTACGCGACGACGAACGAAGCCGAGTTCTTCGCCGTGGCGAGCGAGATGTTCTTCGAGCGGCCCACGAGAATCGCGAACGAGCTGCCCGCGTTGTACGCGGTGCTGCGCGACTTCTACGGTCTGGATCTCGCGGCTAGGGCTTGAGGCCCAAGCACACGCGAATGGCGGCGTCTTTCGCGAACACCGCGTCCCAGAACGCTTGATCGGCGAGCTGGACCGTCCCCGAGAGCTGGAGAACGAGCGCGCAGTCGTTTCGCGCGGCCGCTGCCTTCGCCTGCTGGAACATCTCCGCCGGATTGGTCGGCGGCGGTTGCGACGGCGTCTCGCCCGGCGCGGTGATCGGCGGCGGCGTCACCGGCGGCGGCGTGAGGATCACCGGTGGACGGCGCCGAGAGCGCGGCACGAGCAGCGCTTCTTCGTCGACGTTCGCGGGGATGCCCTGGGGGAACCGCGCCCAGTGCGAGAGATCCGTGAGCGAGTTGTCCTCGGGATACACGAGCTCGACGTGGTTCGTCTCGGCGGCGACCGCGATCGCCGTCGCGATGATCCACACCGGCGCGGTGAGGATCAGCACGAAGCCGTGGCTGATCGTCGACAGCGTTCCGAGCAGGCCGATGGCGCCGAGGCCGCCCTCGCTCTCGTACATGTAGACGCGAGCGCGAGCGAGATCGGTCGTGCGCAGATAGACGAGCGCAGCGCCGGGTTGGCCCACGCGCAAGATGTGGACGTACTGGCTGGTGACCGAGATCAGCTCGCCCTGGACCTCCCACCCCGCGCGCGAGGTCGCCACGACCCACGCGCCGACGCCTTCGCGCTCCATCTTCGCGAGCGTTGGTTTGCGTGGATCGGGATTGTCGACGCACGCGGTGGCGAACGTGGCGAGCGCGATCGCTAGTGCGAGCTCACGGGTGCGCATAGCGGCTCCTCCAGAACAGCTCTTCGGCTTTCGGTTCGAGCTTCTTGTACGCGGGGGCGAGCTCTTTGAGCATCTGCTCCGGCGTGATGAACATGCGGAGCGCGGAGATCGGATCCTCCTCCTTCATCCACTCCTCGCGCATCCACTCGAGGTAGTAGCCACGACTGTCGAGGAACAGCTCGTACTCCGCGCCCGGCGGCAGCGTGTAGCCGAACTCGTAGCGATCGCCGGGCATCGTGACGATCGGGAACGTCGTCGCAGCGGTGCGACCGCCGTTGTAGTCCTTCGAGATCGTCCCGCGGATCGTCGTCGGGGCGAGGCGCACCGGCGTCGCTTTGCCGGTGATCGTCGCGAGCGCGACCGAATCGATGCGCCAGCCACCGCGCGGCAGCAGCAGGCGCACGCGTTCGCCGGATGCGCCCGGCGGGAGCATCACGAGGTGTACGTCGGTGGCGAGCGGTCCGGTCTCGTACGCTTCACCGACGGTCTCCCAGACGCCGTCGCGTTCGAGCTGCACTTCGATCGCACCGACGAGCTTCTGCAACTTGCGACCGCCCTCGCGCGCGGCGAATTCACCGCGCTCGAAGGCCGCGAGCCACGATGTCGCGGTGGTGCCGAGATACGCGAGGCCTTGATAGAGCAAGAACGTGGTGACGAGCGATTGGCGCGCGCCGACGACGAGCGCCTTCTGCGCGCCGGTCGAGGGCGGGAACGCGAGCTCGATCGTCTCGCGTGCGGCGAGATCGTGCTCGTCGGTGAGGCTCGTGCGCTCGTCGGTGTCGACGGCGCGAACGCGCGCGAGGCAATCACCCTCGGCGGCGGTGCACGCCGTCGGTCGAGCCACGTGGGATGCGGTCCACAGCGTGGTGGCATCCGCGAGCACGCGACCGCCGCGAGGCCGTGGCACCGCGAGCAGGTCCGCGCGTTTGACGACGTGCGTCTCGTACGCTTCGTTCGTCATCGTCAGCGTGAACGCACCGGGGCGCCCGGTCGTGCGCCATAGCGCGTCGATGTCGTTGGTCTCGAGCGCGGGCGAGATCGCGTCGGAGAATCCCTCGGCCTGCAACACCGAGCGACCGCCGTGATCGTCGGGTGCATAGAACGTGGGGCACGAACCGAAGCACGACTTCGGATTCGCGAGGCACGCGATCGTGACGACCGCGGACAGTCCGGCGATCACCGCGAGCCCCGCGACCGCCGGAGATGTCACCACCGTGTTCGTCTCGAACAGCGCGACATCGGCGAAGTTGACCCGATACGAGTCGCGCGATTCGACGCGGCGATCCGTACCGTGCAGCTCGCCGGCGCCGACGATCTGTTTGTGTGTCTCGTCGATCTGCCACCGCGTGAGGATGTACAGCTCGCCGGTCTTCATGTGGCACTTCAGGTAGGGCGCCTCCATGTCGACGGTCTGCAGCGTCGGTCCCACCTTTCGTTCCAGTCGGTTCGGGCAACCCGCCGATAGGAGCGCGAGGACGACTGCGAGCGCAGCCTTGTTCCGCATGTCTCCTTGTCTCACGAGTCGCGGTCTCGGCGACAAAGCGCGTGCAGTTTGCCAGTTCTTGACCAGGACGTGAGCGCCCCGTAAGCCCCCGAGGCATTCGAGGTTTCGGGGTTACGATGGCGTCGATGAGGTGGACATCGACGTGGTTCGTCGTGGCGATAGCTACGATCTTCGGTGGATGCGGCGCGGGAGAGACTCGGATCGATCCGGGTGATCTCGAGCTCTCCGACCTGCTCGGTGTGGCACCCGAGGTCGCGATCCGGTGGGACGCGGCCCAACGCGCGTCTGCGCGGCGCGTGCTGTCGGCGGCGCTCGACGACGAATCGATCGCGGCGCTCGACGGCACCGCGAAGCCGACCGCGGAGCTGGTGCTCGCGAACGAGTGGGACGGTCACACGTGGAGTGGACTGCCCGGTCGCGGCACCGGCTTGCTCGCCGCCCTCGGCGCGGACGCGGGACATCGCAGCGGTCGGTTGGTGATCGCTCCGGCGCCGCGCGCTCCAGCGATCTCGACGTTCGAGGACGGCCGGCTCGTCGTGAACCCGATCGTGCTCGCGGCGATCGAACCGGCGACGAGCGAGCTCGCGACGGCGGATCAGCTCGATCGAGTCGTCCCCGTGGTGTCCGCTCCGCGCGTTGCCACGCACGGTGGAATCGCGTACGAGCCGGTCACGCCGGAGGCGGTCGCTGCGTCCGGCAATCCGTACAGCTTCTACGGCTCGATCGCCGAGTGTGCGTTCGCGCAACGCGCGCGCTGCGAATCCTGCCTCACGAATGCTAGCTGCGAGCCGATCACCGACAGCGACGGGACCTCCGAGTGCAATCGACTCGCCGAGGGCAACGGTCGCGGCTACTACCTCATCTGCATCAACCTCGCTCTCGCGATCTCGTCCGTCGAGAACTGCACGATCGAGAAGGCATCCGGCTGCCAACGCGATGCCGACGCCGCTAATACGTTGGCCGCGCTCGAGAATAACGCGAACTTCCTCGACGACAGCGCGTGCCAGACGCCACTCGATGCCTGTCTCGGCGAGATCTACGGCGCACCACCCGAAGCGTTTCCGGGACTCGATGGTGGTGTGACGCCGCCGCGCGAGCCCCGCGATCCATCGATCGACTGCGGTGACTCGTGCAGCAGCAGCAACAACAACTGCGAAGCGTCGCCGAACTTCGATTGCTCGGGACCTTCGTGCAACAACTCGTTCTCGTGCGACTCCACGTGCGCGAGCTCGAACTCCGGCGGCGGTAACTGCGGCAGCTGCGAGAGCGGTGGTGGTGGTGGTGGCGGTGGCTGCGATAGCTCGAGCTCGAGCAGCGGCGGCAGCTGCGGTGGCGATAGCTGCGGCAGTGGAGGCAGCTGCAGCGGCGGTGACTGCGGCGGCGGCGGTGACTGCGGCGGTGGTGGATGCAGCGGCGGCGGCGGTGGCTGCAACAGCAGCGGCGGTGGCACGAGCTGCAGCGTGGCGAAGCGCGAGTCGTCGAGCGGCTTCGCGCTCGTGTTCTCGATCGGCTGGGCGCTCGCGCCATTGCCCGTCGCGATGATGGTGCGCAGGCGAACGCGGAGGCGCCGGCGCACCGATGCGGATCTCGGCCAACGGGGCGAGGAGGTGGCGTCGTGAGAGACCAGCTCGTCGCGTGGCTGGATCAGTTTCTCCCGTCGGGGGTCGCGGCCACGATCGCGCCGACGTGGTTCATGTGCGTCGGACTCGCGGGCCTCGTCACGCTCGGACTGATGTGCGTGATCGCGCGTCGCCGCGGCATCGACACGGGCGTCATCGCGAGCATCGTCGTGTGGGCCTATCTCGCGGCGGTGATCGCGGGCATCGTCGTGCCGGCGACGATCGAGTGCATCGGCACGCTCGTCACCACCGGGCGCTTTCAGGTGCGCTGGGCGGGCATGACTTCCTTCTGGGGGTACCTCGCGGCGTTTATCGCGATGGCGATCGCGTGTCGCCGTCACGAGCTCTCGCTCGCGCGATTCGGTGATCTCGCCGCCGCGCCGCTCGGGCTCGCACTCGTGTTCGCGCGCCTCGGCTGCTTCGTCGGCGGTTGCGATTACGGCAAGGTGACGTCGGTGCCGTGGGCGATGCGCTTTCCCGCGGGAAGCCCCGCCTGGCGCGATCACGTACGGGCGGGACTGTTGCCCGCGGATCGCGCGGAGTCGCTTCCCGTGCATCCGACGCAGCTCTACGAAGCGATGCTCGGTCTCGTCATCGTCGGTGTCGCGCTCGTCGTGTCGCGCACGAAGTGGGGACGCGAGGGCAGGGGCCGCATCGTGCTCGCGTGCGCGGCGACCTATGCGCTCGGCCGCATCGGCATCGAGACGCTACGCGGCGATCTCGGTCGCGGCATCTACGCGGGGCTATCGAGCGGACAGATCTTCTCGATCGGCGTGCTCGTCGCGATCGCCGCGGGCATGCTGTTCGCGCATCGCCGCCGCGCGATGCTCGTCGCCACCGCTGCGACCGCGATGCTGATGCTCGTCACGCTCGGCGAGGTCGGCGATGCGCACGCCCAGGCGCCGCAGCCCACCGAGGAGCCCGCGCCGCCGTCGGATCCGCAGCCGCAACCATCGGATCCGCAGTCGCCGTATCCGCAACCGCAGCCGTATCCGCAACCGCAGCCGTATCCGCAACCGCAGCCGTATCCGCAACCGCAGCCGTATCCGCAACCGTATGGGCCACCGCAACCGTACGGGCAACCGGAGCCGTACCCGAGGCAACCGTATCCCTATCCGCCCGAGCAACCGCAGCCGGCGCGACCGGCGCAACCCGCGACGGCGGCGACGAGCCACGTGCAGCTCGGCGTGCTGATCGGTCTCGCGACGGCGATGAACCGCCGCGCCGACCAGGTGCCCGCGCTCGGCGGACCGACGCTGTCGCTCGGCTGGATCGGATCGCATGCGGGGCTGTGGCTCGACTTCGACAGCCTCGGCAACTCCGACGCGTCGCACGGGACGCTGCTGGTCTCGGGCAGCATGGGAACGCACGTCGGCGAGAAGCTGTTCTTCGGCGGGCGCGTCGGTGTCGGGAGGACGCTCGTGAACTTCGACGACGACGCGTTCATGGACGTCTCGGGGACCACGTTCCGCTTCGAAGCGATCGCGGAGTACGCGATCTCGAGATCGTGGATGGCGTGGGTGCGTCCGATGTCGTTCGACATCCTCACCGCATCGGAGCTCGGCGGACCGATCACGACGTATCAAGTCCGCGCCGGCATCGCGTATCGCTTCGGCATCGGTGCAAAGCCCGCGCGCGCAGCGATGCAGCCGCGGGCGTATCCCGCGTACGCACCGCTGCCGCAGCCATACCGGTATCCGCCGCCACAGGAGCCGATGCCGCAGCCACAGCCATCTCCAATCCCACAACCCACAGAACCCGCACTGCCGGCACCGAGGACCCCATGAGTAACGGATGGCGCAATCTGTGTTTCGTTCTCGGCGCGGCGTGCAGTTGGCAGGCGTATCGCGCGTGCACGCGCCCTGCGCCGCCGACGCAGGCCGAGTGCGGCGAGCCCGCGCATACACGCAGCACGCGCGAGGATCGCACCGCCGATCGCGAGCCCCGGCGCTCCGATGCCGCGCGCGATGATCATGCGGACGCACCACCACCGAAGCTCGCCGACGGAGGCTCGCTGTTCGGGATGAAGCTGCCGGGCTGGGCGCGATCGCTGATGCCGCGATCGGGGGAAGACCTGCGCGCGTATCGCGATCGCATGATCCCGCTCGCGCAGCTCGCGGTGGCACCGCAGCGCAATCGCGTCGCGCGCTCGAGCGAGGACTTCGCGACCGCGGCGAACCTCGACGAGCGCCAGCGCGCGGAGCTCGACACCGCGGCGAAGGAGACGGCACAGGCGATCGAAGATCGCTTGTTCGATGCGGTGCTGTCCGGCGAGCTGCAGCCTTCGACGTTCAAGCCGATGGCCGGCGTCGCGGTCGCGCGCGACGTGCTCGATCTCGTGGATCGCGGGAATAAGAAGTTCCTTGCCTCGCTGCGCCAAGACCAGCGCACGTCGTTGGCGAATCATCCGTTCGACTTCGGGGATTACCTGCTGTTCTCGACGAAGTGGGAGGACGCGATCAGCGGTCTCTAGCGAGCGCGTCTCGTGTATGGTCGCCGGCCATGGCGGAACCAAAGGTCAAGAAGAGTCCCTGGGCGAAGTTCGGAAAGGCGCTCCACATCGTGGTGGTGGCCGCGTTCTTCCTGCCGTTCTTCGGCGTGTCGTGCAGCGACAAGGACATGCCCGGCGAGAGCATGGACATCATCACGATCTCCGGAACGGACATGGCGTTTGGCTGTGCTCCGGGTGGTCTCGCCTCCGAGGCGAAGGATCAGTCCGAGCGCGGTGGCATGACCGGCGGCAGCCTCGACATGAAGATCGACAAAGTGCCGATCGAGCCGCTCGCGATCATCGCACTGCTACTCGCTGTTGGTGGCGTGCTCGTCGCGTTCCTCGCGAAAGGACGCAACGCGATCATGGGCTCGCTGATCGCATCGGTGCTGTGCCTCGGTGCCGTGATCGGCATCTATTTCAAGGTCGGCGGCGAGATCAAGACCGACATCGCGGCCAAGATGAAGGACGACATCGAGAAGAGCTCGATGATGCGCGGCTCGACGGTCGACTCCGGTGGCCGCATGGGCTTGTGGATCTCGCTCGGGTGTCTCGCGGGCTGCATCGCGCTGTCGGCGATGGCGCTCAAGGATCGCGACTCCGCGCTGCCGACGGCACGCGTGGTTCCGCCCGGCGACGCGCCGATGGTCTAGCCGCGACGGGTGTTCTTGCCCGCCGCCTTCGCCATCTTGCGTGCACCCGGGTGCGATTCGAGCACCTGACGCGCGAGCTTCTGTAGCTCGGGGTGCACGCGGAACTGCGGCGAGAGGAAGCGTCCGAGGTGATTCGGATCTTCCTCGGCGAGCGACGCGAGCTCCGCGCGTGCGGGACCGCGCTGGTTCGACGCGAACTTCGCGAACACCTTCGCGACGCGCGCTTGCAGCATGATCTGCTCGGCGTTCTTCTTCGGCGGCACGATCGAATCGAGGAGCACGAGCGCTTCCTTCGGCTTGCCCGTGCGCGCCAACGCCTCGGCGACGATCGCCGCGGCCATCGGGCGGATCTCTTTGCGCTCGGGGTTGTCGAGGTTCATCGTGCTCGACGCCTTCGCTGCATCCTGCGTGCGGCCCATGCCGAGGTAGAGCTGCGTCTTGAGCAGCGCGACGTCGTCCTGCATGGCCGGCGGGAACTTCGACAGCTCGACGGGCTCGAGCATCTTGAGGGCGGCCTTCGGATCATCAGCCGCGGTGAGCTGCGCGCGCGCGAACAGGTTCACCGGCGCGTTCGCATCCTTGCCTGCGGACAGCTTCGAGATCGCGTCGCGCCGCGCTTCGGGCGACTCGGTCGCACCCTGGAGGATGTTGACCAGGCCCTTCTGCTTCCGCAGCATGCGGAACGCCCAGATCAGAACACCGACGAGGATCGCGGTGAGGACACTCGTGATGATGAGCAGCACCGTGCTGCCCGTCTGGATGGTGAACGCCCAGACGACGGCGACGATGACGCCGATGATGATGAGGTTCTTCTTCTTGATCCCGCCTACCTGCGCGGGCTGCGGCGTCTCGTCCGGTGCTTCGTCCGGCGCGCTCGCAGGCTTCTCGTTCTTGGCCACGCCATCCCGTACCATGAAAGGTGATCGTGCGCGCCCGGATCCTGCTCGTAGTGGTTCTCGTCGGTTGCGCGGCTCCGCGCCCGACCTGTCCGGCGCCGCCCGTCCTCGCCCCCGGGCCGGCATTCCTGTGGAAAGCCCAGCGCGCCGACGGTCCCATCGTCTGGCTGTTCGGCACGATCCACGACGCGGGCCTCGAGCTCGTGCCTCGCGTGGTGCTCGACGCGCTCGACGGTGCTCCGCGCTTCGTGTCCGAGCTCGGCACCGCCGAAGCCGACCCCGACACGCGCCGCGAGCTGTCGTTCCTGAAGTCGGGCAAGGGCATCGACTTCACGCTCGGCGACGACTGGTACGACCTGCGCGACACGTTGCGCGGACGGATCAAGGAACAGCAGCTCGCGCGCGCACGCCCGTGGTTCGCGCTGATCCTGCTGAACAACGAAGGCGCACCGAAGACCGTCTCGATGGACAAGCTCCTCGGTGATCGCGCCGGCGACAAGGACAAGCCTGTCGACAACCTCGAGTCTCCCGAGACGCAGATGCGCGTGCTCGACAGCATCGTCACCGTCGAGGATCTGCGCGAGGCGCTGCACTCGCACGGCCGGCTGTCATGCGATTACCAGACGCTGACCTCGACCTACGCCGCCGGTGATCTCGTCGCGATCGAGCCGATGCTGGTCGTCCCGCGCACCGCGGAGCCGCTGCTGTTCGCGCGCAATCGCGCGTGGATGCCCAAGCTCGAGGGCTACCTCGCGACAGGCGGTGCCTTCGTCGCCGTCGGGCTCGGGCACATGCTCGGCGATCAGGGCTTGCCGGCGCTCCTCGCGAAGGCGGGTTACACGGTCACGCGCGTGCCGCGTTAGGGTCCGCAGTACGGACCGAGCACGCCATCGCTCGCGTAGTCCTCTTCGTTCGGGATGTACCAGCGCACGTGGTGTCCGATCCGGAACGGCTTCTCGGTCAGATCGTAGACCTGGTACTCGCCGAGGTTGGTCATCATCACGGAGCGCAGGCCGCGCGTATCGACGAGCGCCGCGAACAGCGACTGATGCACCTCCATCGCGCCGCCGCGCCTCTCCTCCTCGGGATCGTGCGCGTACGTGAACGGCACGATCGCGCTCCCGCGATCGCGCGCGCGGATGTAGAGCATGCCGAGGTTCGATGCGAGCCAGTTGCACTCGTCGTTCGTCGCACCGACCGTGATGTTGCTCGTGTCGATCGACCAGAACACGGCCTCGCCGTGCACTTCGACGGCGTCGATGCGCCACAGCAGCACCTGACCCGGTCCCGGCGTTCCGACGAGGGGCGCGAGCTCGGCCGGCACTCGCTCCGCGCGGCGCGCACCCGTCCAGTCCGTGTGCGCCGACACTCGATGCGCGAGCGCGACGTGGCACTCGTCGGGCTCGCTCGCGGACATCACGACGATCGCCGCGGCCCCTTTGCCATCCTCCGGCAGCGGGCAGTCCTTCAGCTCGACGCGAAAGCTGCGGTTCCACGGACCATCGGCGACGACCGCGACGTACTTCGCGCCATAGCTCAGCGCACACGGCGCATGCCCGGGCCGCAACATCCACGGTCGCCCCGGCGGGATCCAGGTCGCTGCCTCTTCGGCCGTCATCGGCGCCTCCGCGGTCGCCGCCGGATCCGCCGGAGTCGCGGGCTCGTCGATGTACTTCGATCCCAGCGGCAAGAACCAGCCGTGACCCGGATCCGTGACGCCATCGATCGTCTGGTGTCCCGCGAACGATGCGAGCCACACGTCCTTGGCCGCTGGACACGCACCATGTGCCTTGGAGTTCACGATCGCCGGATCGCGCTGCGCACCGCTGCACGCCGCGAACGCCGCCAGCAGCCCACCTCTGATAGTTGCATTGACAATCATCTGTCGCCGACCTATCGTCTGCGGTGTGAAGGATCAGTTCAAGGACGGAGCCATCGTGGTCGACAATGCGATCGGCTTCTGGATCCATCGCGTCTACCAGGCCACGCGCAACGAGATGTACCGGGTGTTCCGCGCCGCCGGGGAGGACATCACGCCCGAGCAATGGGCCGTCCTGATCCGACTGTGGGAGCGCGATGGTCAGCCCCAATCCGAGCTGTCCGAAGCCACGTTCCGCGACGCGCCCACGATGAGCCGCATCATCGATGGCCTCGAATCTCGCGAGCTCCTCGAGCGCCGAGCGCATCCCGAGGACGGCCGCGTGCGCCTCGTGCACCTGACGCGCGCGGGCAAGGCCCTCGAGAAGAAGCTCGTTCCGCTCGCCGAAAAGATCGTGACCGACCTCGTGGCCGGCATCGACGAGCGCGCGCTCGTCACCACTCGCAACACGCTGCGCAAGATGTTCGCGAACTTCGCGGATCGTTGATCGCGTTGATCGCGGCGATCGCGCTGTCGTTCCATACCCAGACACTTGCATTGACAACCATCGAAAGGTCCCACCATGTTCATCGCTCCCACCACCTGGTTTGCCCCGCTCACCACCGAGACCGCGCCGGATGCCTCCAAAGGCATGCTCGCCGCCTCGGCCAAACAGCTCGGCTTCGTCGCGTCTCCGATCGCCAAAGCCGCCGGTTCGCCACCGCTGTTGAAGCACCTGCTCGGAGGCTTCCCCGCGTTCGATCAATCGTCGCTCTCGCACGCTGCACGTGAGGTGCTCGCCATGACCGTCGCGTACGAGGTCGGCTGTCATTACTGCATGGCGATGCACTCGGCGATCGGCTCCCGCGCACCCGACGTCGCGCCTCACATCGGGGCGCTTCGCGAGGGTCGGCCGCTATCGGATCCGAAGCTCGAAGCGCTTCGCGTGTTCGTCCGCGAGGTCATTCGCACGCATGCGCACGTGCCACCCGAGACGCTCGAGCACTTCGCCGCCGCGGGCTACACCGAGCAGAACGCACTCGACGTGGTGCTCGGCGTCGGCGTGTACATCCTCTCGACATACACGAACATCCTCACGCGCTCTGAAGTCGACGCACCGTTCGCGCCCTTCGCGTGGTCACGGTAGAGTCGGCAAGGTTCGCGCGAACTGCGCAAATCCTGCAGTCGCAGTTGCCCGCTTCACGTTGCCCGCAGGAAATGCGCGATCGCGAAGTTCCGGCAAGGCACGAGAATTGAAGCATAGTTCCCATGTCCATGTCGTTGCCCCCGATGCCAGCCTTCCTGGCATCGTTCTACCGGCCCGGAGCCCTCGAGAGCGTAGACACCACGCTCGCGGCCCTCGACGCGCGCGGTCAGATCCTCTGGGTCAACGAGGCTTGGTACCGCTTCGCCCGTGACAACGGCAGCGACTTCGCGCTCGAGCGCTACCCGTCGTACTTCGACGGGATCTCGGGACCATTGCGCGAGGACTACGAACGCGTGCTCGCGGACGTGGTCGCGACCGATACGGTGTTCGAGCAGGACTACGAGTGCTCGAGCGCCGAGACGATCCGCCACTACCGCATGCGCGTGTTGCCGTTCCTGCCGGACGGTCTGCTCGTCGAGCACACGCAGATCGCCATGCACCCGGCGCCCGCCGGTGATCCGGCGATCGAGGACCTCTATCTCGACGAGAATCGACTGATCACGCAGTGCAGCAACTGTCGCCGCGTGCGACGTCTTGTCCACGGCACCGAGAGTTGGGTCTGGGTGCCGGAGTGGGTCGCGCACAGCCGACCGGGCACGAGTCACGGCTTGTGCACGCCATGTCTGGGCTACTACTGGCGACGACCGAGGAGGCGGGAACGATGACACAGCCGCTACGGATCTTGGTCGTCGACGACGATCACAACAGCCGCGAAGGGCTGGCGGAGCTGCTCGGCCAGGCGGGGCACGTGGTCGAAGCGTGCAGAGCCGGGCTTCGAGCGCTCGACGTGTTGGGGGCAGGGCCCTACGACGTGCTGCTCACCGATCTCGTCATGCCGGGGATGACGGGACTCGAGCTCATTCGCACCGCCCGGCGCACGAACCCGCAGCTGCGTTGCTTCCTGATGACGGGCCACACGCCGACGGACGAGCCGGACATCCAGTGGATCGCGAAGCCCATCGACTTCGATCTGCTGCTCGCTCGCCTCGAAGACCACGCGCGCTGATCGAGGCCGATCCTATCGGTGTGTCGAGAGCGCCGGGCCGATCCTATCGATCCGGTCGCGTGAAGTGCGCGTCCTACAACGCCGCGCATGGCTTATCCGCGGTTGGTTCGCTCGGTGTTGGCGAGGGTTCTCGTGTCGCTCGTCCCGATGATCGCGGCGTGCAGCGACGAGAGCGCGACAGGCGACGATGCGCCCGAGCCGATCGCGTGCGATGTGACGCCACTCGTCGCGCCCGGTGCGGACACGTTCGTCGATATCTCCGCGGCGAGCGGGATCCAAGCGAACAACTTCGTACCCACGCCCGCGACGCCGATCCCGATCAACGATCACAGCCGACTCGGGTTCGCCGATATCGACGGTGATGGCTGTGATGACATCGTCGCGCACGATCTGTTTCCGAACGCGCAGATGAACGTGCCGTTCACGCATCTCGTGTTTCGCAACAAGTGCGACGGCACGTTCGAGGACGTCAGCGTCGCGAGTGGATTGCGCGACGTGCAGGCCGGGTTCTTCGCGTTCGGCGATGTCGACAACGATGGCGATCAGGACGCGTTCGCGGGTCTGGACATCCCGCTGCCGGGGAAGGCGAGCTCGCTGTGGCTCAACGATGGCCACGGCGTGTTCACGCAGAAGCTCGCGAGCGGTGTCGAGGGTGTGATCGGAGCGACGACGGCGGCGAGCGCGGTGTTCGCGGACTTCGACGGAGATGGGCAGTTAGATCTGTTCGTCGGCAACGGCCAGACGAGCTACAGCGCGCTCGACGATCTGTTCCTCGGCAACGGCGATGGCACGTTCGCGAAGTCGACCTCGCGGTTGCTCGGGCAGATCGCGAATCCATCGAACGGATCCACCGCGTGTGACTACGACGACGATGGCGACCTCGACGTGTTCGTCAGCGTCTATGGCGTCTCGCAGGGCGGCGCGCAGAACATGCTGTTCCAGAACGACGGTGCGGGGAGCTTCACCAACGTCGCGGTGGCGGCGGGCTTCGCGAGCCTCGGCACGGGCAACTACTGGATCGCGGCGACCGGTATGGGCACGCAGATGGAGCCGAACAAAGCGCCCGGCACGTACGTCGGATCGAACGCGTTCGGTCTCGCGTGCGAGGACGTCGACGGTGACGCGGATCTCGACGTCGTGGTCAGCTCGATCTCGCATCCGGGCGGCGATTACTCGCGCACGTGGTCCGATCCGACGGTGCTGCTCCTCAACACGGGCTGAGGCGGGCGGCTACACGTTCGAGAACGCGTGGCTCGCGAAGGGCTTGCCGTACAACGAAGGCGACGTCGACGCGGGCCTCGTCGACTTCGACAACGACGGGCGCATGGACATCTCGCTGTCGCGCACGGACAAGTACGAGTCGGGCTACACCACCGAGCAGCAGAAGGGTTGGTTCGGCCTGATGCATCAGACGGCCGGCGGCATGTTCGAGGTCCTCGATCGCAACATCGGCCTCACCGACGAAGATGGCGGTCCGGGGATGAAGGGCGCGCAGAACCACGCGTGGTCGGACATCGATCGCGATGGCGATCTGGATCTCTTGCTCGGAGCCCGCGATCAGGGCGGCGGTCGCGCGAACCTCTTGTTCCGCAACGATCTCGGCTCGAAGCATCACTGGCTCGGCCTGAAGCTCGTCGGCGGCGGCGCGGTCAATCGCGATGCGATCGGTGCGCGCGTGACGCTCACCTCCGGTGACGCGACGCTGGTGCGCGAAGTGAAGTCGAGCCGCGGCACGTACAACTCGATGGACACGCGCACGCTGTACTTCGGCTTTGGCGATCGCGCGTGCGATTCGTTCACCGTCGACGTTCGCTGGCCCGATGGCACGAGCACTCGGCTCGGCCCGACGGACACGGGCATCGATCAGATCACGACGATCACGTACGGCGACTAGAACGACGTGGCGAGTGCGTCGCGCAGCTGCTTGCGAGCGCGGTGCGCGCGGACCTTCACGTTGCCGACGGTAATGCCGAGCTTCGCGGCGCACTCGGTCTCCGTTTGATCCGCACGGAGCAGCATCACGTCGCGATACTTCGGATCGAGCGTGTCGAGCGCGGCTTGGATCATCGCGATCGCTTCGTGCTCCGCGAGAGCGGACTCGGCGGACATCGCGGGGTCGGCGAGATCGCGCGCGAACGCTTCATCGGTGGGGGCGAGCTGCTCGCGCGAACGTCCGCGGCGGCGCAGGTGGCCGAGGGCCGTGGTCGATGCGATGCGATACAGCCACGTGCGATAGCGCGACTCACCGCGGAACGACTCGCGGTAGCGGTAGGCCAAGAGCAGCGCGTCTTGCGTGACGTCCTCCGCATCTTCGGCGTTGCCGACGATGCGCCGAGCGATCGCGTAGACGAAGCCGCGGTCATCGGGGCTGAACGTGACCGTATCGGCTCGAAGGGCACGGTCCCCTTCGGGGATGGACGGAGAAACGTTCAAATCGTTCATATCGTCCACTATGCGCCTAACTGGCCGTACGTCAACGGTTTCAGGGGCGACTTTCTCGTAAGTGGTGGTGGTCACGAGGGAACTCTTCGATGGCCACGACGAACTGGATGCACGCGATATGAGACATTCTGTAACCTGGCCTACCGCTTAGGAATCTCAGACACAACATGCGCCTCCTCTCTCCCCGCCAGCTCGCCGATGCCCTCGGCGTGAGCGAGTCCTCGCTCAAGAGATGGGTCGACGCGGGAAAGATCGCGGCGGCGCGCACCGATGGCGGCCATCGCAAGATCCCGCTGTCGGAAGCGGTCCGGTTCATTCGCGAGACCGGCGCACCGCTGGCGCGGCCCGAGGTGCTCGACATGCCCGAGGTCGCGATCGCGCAGCAGCGAGCACTCGCCGGAGACGACGGCCTCTACGCATACCTGGCCACTGGAGACACCGTCGGTGCGCGCGGTTGGTTGCTCGCGCGCTACCTCGCGGGTGCATCGATCGAAGAGCTCGGTGACGGGCCGATCAAAGAAGCGATGCACGCTCTCGGCGAGCTGTGGCGCCACGACGAGGGCGGGATCTTCGTCGAGCATCGCGGGACGGACATCTGCCTCCAGGCGCTCGCGCAGCTGCGCAACACGTTCGAGCCACCTCCGCAGGCGCCGCTCGCTCTCGGTGGCGCGCCCGAGGACGATCCGTATCTCTTGCCGTCGTTCCTCGCCGCCACCGTGATCGCCGCGGTAGGTATGCGCGCCGTGAACCTCGGCCCGGACACGCCGATCGCTGCGATGCAAGCGGCGGTCGCTCACTACGCGCCGCAGCTCGTGTGGATCAGCGCGAGCACGCCGATGCCTTCGCAGCAGGCACGCGAGATCGCGGCGTGGATCGAGACCGTGCCGCCGTCGGTGCAGGTTCTCGTCGGTGGACGCGAGAGCGGACGCATCGTGCACGCGGCATCGAACGAGATCCGCACGGTCGCCTCGATGACCGAGCTCGCACAGATCGCGCGTACGATCCTGACGAACTAACTCTTCTCGCGCTCGACGAGCTCGAGCGCGCAGCGAACATCGAGCGCGAACGCGTTGCGCTTCGTCGCCACGAGCCGCACGGATGGCGCGCACGTCTGCTCGAGTCGCTTGCGCAGCAGGATCAATCGCGACTCGAGATCGAACGCGGTGGGCGCGAGTGACAGATCGAGGAGCTCTCGATGCGAGAACACGGTCCGGTTCTCGTTCGCGTACGCGCGAAGCACCCGCCACAGGATCTTCGCCGGTGCGTTGCGGATCACGAACTGGCCGTCGACGAACACGCTGTCGTCGCGGTGGTAGTACGTGAAGCGATGACTCCTTGTCGCGACGGGGGAGCGGAACGGTGGAGCGATCGCGTCGTCGGTGTCGTCGTCGGCGGTGCGATCGATCATGCGATCGATCCCGTGCGCGATCTGGTTCGCGAGGATCTGCAAGAACGCGGCGTCCCACTGCGCGAAGCCGAGCGGCTCCTTACACTCGAGGGCGAGCACGCCGATCAGTCGATCGTGGGCGAGCAGCGGGATCGCCATGTGACTGCGGGCGCCGGCGAGGCCCGGCAGCGGACGCAGCGTGAACGTGCCGCTGTTCTGCGCGGCGAGCCCGCGAAGGGTGCCCGTGTGGATGAGGCCGGTCTCGCCCCCGGATCCGCGGACGAGCGTGCGCGTCTTCGCAGCGAGGCCGATCCAGCCATCACCGTCCGAGACTTCGGCGCCGACGAGCTCGCCGCTGTAACCGTGACTCGCGAGCACGACGAGACTCTCGTCGGGATCGTCGGGGTCGTCGGGAACGAGCAGCAGCCCGTGCGCGAAGCCGAACACGTCGTCGAGCGCGGCGAGCGCCCAGGCGAGCAGCGTGTCGAGATCACGCGCGCGCGCCACGCGCTCGGACACGATCTGCAAGTTGTGGAGCTCGATCGGATGCAGCGTCATCGGCTCGTTAGTGGCGCGACGCCCATGCGAGTGCGAGGGCATCGGCCGCCTCGATCACCCAGCCGCGAGGTGTGGGCTCGACGACGATCGCCCGTGGCGTCGGACGTCGCGTGGCCCACGCGAGGCCGACCGCGGGAATGACAGACGAGAGTAACTTCTCGGTGCGAAGGTTTGTCGACATGGTGTCCTCGTTAGTTCTGCGCGACGGGTGGAGCGATCGGCGCGGGCACGCGGTTCGAGACCGCCGGGATGGTCTGGAGGTACGCGAAGATCGCTTCGAGATCCTCGGTCTTCATCTGCGCGTAGACCTGCGCCGGCATCGGCGGCAACAGCGGGCGACCGACGCCCATGTGCCGCGCGTTGCGGATCGTGTCGACGAAGTTCTGCGCGGTCCACGTGCCGAGACCGGTCTCCTTGTCGGGCGTCAGGTTCGCGGTGAACGTCGTCCCCCACGGTCCGCTCCACGCGGTGCCGGTAGCGGCCATCGTTGCGATCCACGGACCCGGCGGGAGCGCGGGGGCGGGCGGCAACTGCACCGACGACGGATGTCCCGACAGCATGCGCGACATGTCCGGCGCGGGGCCGTTCGGCGTCATCGTCATCGGCGTGTGGCAGTCGTTGCAGCCCGCGAACGCGACGATGTACTTGCCGCGTTCTGCGAGCGTCTCTTTCGCCGTCGGTGTCGGCGGCGCGGACTTGTCGGACTCGACCTTGGCGGACGTCGAGCATGCGGTGACGAGCGAAGCGAGAATGGCGATACGAGCGATGGTCATGGGGTCTCCTCGAGAGTTGCGATCCACGTGCGAAGCGTTCGAACGGCCGCGTCGTCGACGACGCGCGTGCCGAGGGGAGGCATCTGGGTTGCGGGGGCGCGCGAGCTGACGCGCGCGATCAGGAGGCTGGTCTCTGGATGTCCGGGCGCGATGCGATTCGTTCCGGGCGCGAAGTGGCTCGCGCGATCGATCGTCGTCTCGCGCGCGTGCGGTGCGTCGAGGAACATGCCGAGCGCGTCGATGGCGCCGCCCTCGCGATGACAGCCGCTGCAGTTACCGTGCAGATAGCCGAGCGCCGCGCGCTCCATCGGCGGACCGGGGATGCGCGGCGGCACGACGAGCGACAGCGGCGCGTTCGCGAGCATGCCACCGACGAGGAGCTCGCGTAGATCGAGCTGTCCCGGCGCTTCCGCATGCGGCGCGTTCGGATCGCGGTCCGTCGATAGCTGCAGCGCGGAGAAGCCGAGCACGGGCGTGGGACCGTTCGCGTGACAGGCGCGGCACTCGGCCACCGACGGCAGCGGGTGCTCGCCGCGAACACCGCGCGCGTCGGCGAGCGCGCCGGCGGCGTCGTATGTCGCGTACAGCCAGCCGCGCTCGGTGCGCTGCATGAAGCGCGTCTCGGTGAGCGCACCGTCGTACACGAACTGCTTCCACAGCTTCGTCCCGACCGGGAACTGCCACGCGTTCGTGTTGCTCGCATCGATCTGCGCGCCGGCCGGCAGGTAGATGAACCGATGCTTCTTCGCGCCGTCGGACCACAGCGGGTACTGCGGCGCGAACGTCTGCGTGGTCAGCGTCCCGAAGCCTGTTTCGAGCAAGCTCGCGGGAGGCGCGTCGACCGCTTTATCGGCGCGCGCGTTCGCCGCGCACGCCGCGAGAACAGCGGCACCGGCGAGTACGAGTGACATCGTCATTTCCACGACGCCACTCTGCTCACTTCTTCGGCGCCGCGTTCCTAAGCGTTCATTGAGTACTCCCTAAATGAATCCTACGGACCTTAACTCCGCGTTCGGAATGCACAACGTGCCGTCTCATGACGAACCAACACACGATCCTTTTCGCGCTTTCTCTCTCGGTAGCAGCCTGCGGCGGCGGCGTCGGTGACGACGATCTCGATACGCCTCGCACCGAGGTCACGTCTCCGCTCGCGGGCGAGTGGTTCACCGGAACGCTGTCGTCGATCCAGTACTACAACCGCGACACGGGGGAGTTTCAGAATCCGAGCGGCAGCGGCTTCTATTACATCTTCGACGAAGACGGTCACTACGAGACCGGCGCGGTGATCGACTCGACGGTCGCGGGCTGCACGATGCGCCTGCTCGGGACGGAGCGCGGCACGCTCACCCAGAGCGGACCGGATCTCACCGTGTATCGCCACTGGATCACGACGTACGTGACCAACACGTGCGGCAACGACGGCGAGCGCACGCAAGGCGAAACGACGCGCGCGATGCGGTGGTCGGTCGCACGCGATGCGAACGGTCTCGAGTGGCTCTCGCTCGTCCATCCGGACGGTTCCGTCGAGCAGTACCGCCGCTGGACACACTGACGCGGGTAAGATCATCGGTCGGAGGGATCGATGACGAAGCGGTACTTCGAGTTCAGCGATGGCTCGTCGAACAAGTTCTGGGAGATCCGGATCGACGGCAGCGAGGTGTTCACGCGCTATGGAAAGATCGGCGCGACCGGTGCGACGACCGTGAAGGACGAAGGCACCGACGCGAAGGCCCAGAAGCTCTACGACAAGCTGATCAAAGAGAAGCAGGGCAAGGGCTACGTCGAGCAAGCGACCGCCGCCGATCTCGGCGATGACACCGACGACGATGACGATGACGATGACGATGGCGACGACGAGGTCGTCGCGACTCCACCTCCGCCACCCGCGCCGGTGATCACGGCGGGCGCGCGCTACTTCGAGTTCGTCGACGCTGGATCCAGCAAGTTCTGGGAGATCCGGATCGACGGCAGCGAGGTGTTCACGCGCTACGGAAAGATCGGCGCGGCCGGGGCGACCACCGTCAAGGACGAGGGCTCGGACGCGAAAGCGCAAAAGCTCTACGACAAACTTGTCAACGAGAAGACCCGCAAGGGCTACGTCGAGAAGGGCAGCGCACCCGCCGACGATGACGCCGATGACGACGACGATGATGATGATGACGAGGACGAGGACGACGAGGACGACGATCGCGGCGAGATCGAGGACTCCGACGGCGACGACAGCCACCTCGACGGAGACTCCGGGGCGCGGCGCTTCGAGCACGGCGGCAGCAAGTTCTGGGAGATCCGTGTCGAAGGCAGCTCGCACACCGTGAAGTTCGGCAAGATCGGCACCGACGGGCAGGAGAAGACCAAGGACTTCGCGAGCGATGCGCTGGCGCAGAAGGATGCAGACAAGCTGATCGCCGAGAAGACGAAGAAGGGTTACGAAGAGGTCTAAACGCCGCGAACCCGCCTCTGGGTGGCGTTAGAGTGGAGTCGTGGGTACGCCCGAGGTCCTGGGGCCGTACGTCATCTACGAGCGGCTGGGGGCCGGTGGGATGGCGACGGTGCATCGCGCCGAGCAGATCGGGCTCGCGGGATTTCGCAAGCAGGTCGCGCTCAAGCGATTGCTACCGCACATCGCGAGCGATCCGAAGATGCTCAAGATGTTCACGCACGAGGCGCGGCTCGCGAGCCACTTGCGCCACGGCAACGTCGCGCAGATCTACGACCTCGGCAAACACGAAGACACGTACTTCATCGCGATGGAGTACGTCGCGGGCCCGACGCTGACGCAGATCATGAAGCAGTGCGGGACCGCTGCGGGCGCGATGCCGGTCGGGATCGTGCTGTCGATCCTCGGTCAGATCTGCGACGCACTCGATCACGCGCACAACCTCAGCGACGACGCGGGGAAGCCGCTCGGCATCATCCATCGCGATGTCTCGCCGGGGAACATCATCGTGTCGAGCTCCGGCGTGGTGAAGCTGATCGATTTCGGGATCGCGAAGGTCGCGGACGCGGGCGAGGTGCAAACGCAGGCCGGGTTCATCAAGGGCAAGTACGCGTACATCGCGCCCGAATACACGCTCGGTCACCTCGATCTCCGCGCCGACCTGTTCGGCCTCGGCGTGATCGCGCACGAGCTGCTCGCGACGCGCCGTCTGTTTCACGCACCGACGGACTTCGAGACGATCCAGCGGCTGCGCGAGATGCCGATCCAACCGCCGTCGCGATGGAATCCGCAGGTGCCGCGCGATGTCGACGACATCGTGATGACCGCGCTGCAACGCGATCCACAGCTGCGGTGGCAGAGCGCGATGGCGATGCGCACCGCGATCCACAACGCGGCACGCACCTCGGACAACATCGTCACGAACACGCAGCTCGCCGACTGGGTCGAGTGGTGCTTCGGCAAGAAGCCGATCCGCGAGGAGCCAAACCTCGCGCGCGCGATCGAAACGCTCGGCGATTCGACGAGCGGAACGTCCGAGCTGACTACGAACCAGCAGATCGAGCTGGCCGCGCTCGGTGCGGTGGCCGATGCGTCGCAGTCGACGCTCGCCGACGATGACGAGGAGTTCGACACGATGGAGCCATCGACGCAGCGAACGCCCGACTCGGCACGTGCACCGACGCGCTCGCTCTCGCCAAAGCGCCGGTCGAACGAGTTCGAGGTGGAGCAGCCGACGACGGTCGCGCCCGCTGCGTACGCCGAGGCCGTGGCCCGTGCGACGCCGGGTCCCCGCACGTCGCCCCACGTGATCCGCCGCGAGGCAGACACGGGCGAGATCAAGCCCGAGCCGAAGGCGGCACCTCCGCCGATCAAGCCGTACAAACATGGGGCGGTGTCACCGTCCGAGACGCCATCGATTCGTCCCGCATCGCCGGCACCACCATCGATCCCGCCGGCGCCACCGATACCCTCGACTCAACCAACCCTGCTGGGGCTCGGACCGCCCGCGCCGGCGCCGATCGCCGAGGTCGAGCGCGCCGCGATCGCGGCCGCGACGTTCCCGGCGGGCGAGGACAGCGGCGTCGTCCTCAGCGCGGCCACGAAGCAAGCGAGTGACGCGATCGCAGCGAAGCGCCGGCGCATGTGGCCGTGGCTCCTGCTCGTGATCGCGCTGCTCGGGGTGGGTGCGGCGGCGTATCTGTATTTTGTCGAGGGTTTGGTCCCCGACCTCGAGTACTTCTAGCGCGCGCCGACGCGTACCCGACAAGCGTCCGAGGAGCGTGTACGCTCTGGAATGTGAGGGCGCTGTTCTCGAGCCTGTCGACCGCGCGGTTCTCGGTGCGACCCGCAGAGCTCGCGGATGCACCCGAGATCGCGACCGTGCAAACGCAGAGCTGGCAGTCGAGCTATCGCGGGATCCTGCCCGACTCGATCCTCGACACGATGGATCCCGCGCGGCGCATCGGCACGCGGCGCGAGATCCTGGCGGACAGCGGCGCGCTCAACCTCGTCGCGTACGACACGACGCACGGCGACATCGTCGGCTTCGCGAACGCAGGCCCATCGCGACGCCAGGGACAACTCGCCGGCGAGCTCTACGAGATCTACATTCTCGATCGCGCGAAGCGATACGGCCTCGGCCGCGAGCTATTCGACGTGGTCACCGCTTGGTGCCGCTCGCGTCACATGGCGACGATGATCGTCTGGGTGCTCGAGCGCAACGCGCACGCGCGCCGCTTCTACGAAGCGATGGGCGGCCAGGTCTCGGGCCAGACGAGCTCGACGGTCCGTGGCTTCGGCGTCGTCGAAGTCTCGTACCTCTATCGGCTGTAGCCGAAACGAAAAACGCCCGCATCGCTGCGGGCGCTTCGGGGCCGATACGCCGGCCGTCAGATCGACGAGTTGATCGTCGGGTCGAGACCCTCGCGGGTCAGACACATCTTGTTCGCGCTGTAGCGGTTGTCGCCGTCGAACGCGTAGAGCCAGACCGAGCCATCGATCACGGCGAGGTCGTACGCGCCGTCCATCGGGCGGACGTTCTCGATCGCCATCGACGCGAGCGAGCCATCCTCCTCGAGGTAGCCGAGCGTGATGTCGCCGTGCGTGTTGATGTACGAGACCCAGTAGCGCCTGCCGTCGTACACGACGCGCGGCGACTTGCCGGTCGGGACGAGCTGGTTGTTGTTCGCGATGTCGTTGTGCGCGCCGACCATGATGTCCGAGCGGTGAACGCCACCGTTCTCCTCGAACACCATCTGGCCCGACTTCTCGGCGAAGTTGCTCGCGATCCGGTTGTTGCGGCACGGGAAGCTGCGCACGTTGTGTGTATCCGCCGCGATCCGCGCGAGGTGGCAATCGCCTGGAGTCGACCACGCGACCATCGCGTCGTTGCCGTAGCGCGCGCTCGTCATCGACAGCGGCGCCGATTGCTGCACGGTCTGCGTGCCCATCTCGCCCCAGTTCGCGTCGAACGTGCTTGCCGTGATCCCGTTCGGCGATCCCGCGGCGGACACGTAGTAACCGCGCGCGTACATCATCAGCGTGTCGCCGAGCATCGTGCCCGGCATCGTGCCGAGCAGGTGCGCATCGGTAAGATCGTCGCTCAGCATGTTGACGAAGATCTTCGTGCCGTCGAGCGCGGCGACGACGAGGCGGCCATCGATCTCCGTGGCGGACATGCTCGTGAAGTTGCCGTCGAGCACCTTCGTGCCCGCAACATCGCCGATGATCAGGCCACGCGCATCGACGACGAAGCCGTAGAGCGATCCACCACCACGCGCGACCGAGAAGATCGCAGCGCCTTGCTGCGTCGGCACCGCGCGTAGATCGAGGTTCTTGTCCTGCGCGAACACGCTCGGCCACGAGTGAGCCGCGCACACTTGCGGGATCAACTTGTTGATGACCTCGCCCGAGTTGTCGATTCCTGCGCCGTTCATATCGTGGTCGCCGGTGTCTTCACCGCCGCCCAGGTTGTCGCCGCAGCCGCCAATCACCACCAATGAGATCGCGAGAAAAGACCGCATAGTTCCACTATCCATGAATCTCCGGACGCATGCCAACTGCACGGAGTGGCAATCTATTTTTTCCATGTCACGCACAACGGCGCACATGTTCGCACTGCGATCGATCAGCGTCGAATAAACGGCGGATTCGAGGGCGGTCGCGCACTTCGATGACGCCTGCTCCCGTCAGGACCTGTGAGGATCACCTTGGGAGGTTGTAAGAGCTTAGTTAACGACACCACGGCAAGCATGATCACCGTCAACACGATGATGACGGCTTCGATCCGGATACCTCCGGACTGGAGTCCGGCAATCACTCCGATCACTGCGCCTGCGACGAGCGCGATCGCGAGAGCGACGAGATCAAATGTGGAAGCGATCAAGCGATGCATTTGGAAATCCTCCGGCGGCACGAGGTCTGTGAAAAACCAAGTCGCGCCGCCGGTCGCACGGGTGAGGTGCGCCGGAGAAGAAGTTCTCCGTGCTACCTACCCACGCGCCCCCTCCGGCGGCGCGACGCTACGCGATCTACGTCCATACGCATCGCTGGAGCAGCGAACGTGCCACGCGCAACTACGCGAACATCCACGCCGGGCTCGCCGACGAGGCGACACCTCGAGGATGCAGCTGTCGACTCTAGAAATCAGAGCCGAGCGAGAAGCCAACGCTGACGTGTCCGACGCGACCGTCGAGGTCCGGTGCGCCGGCCATCTTCAAGCGATAGAAGTCGAAGCCCTGATCCATGTACAGCGAGCCGGTGATGAACGGTCCGCGCTTCATGAAGAAGAGCGGCGCCCATAGAAAGCCGAGCGCGCGAACCTTGCCGGAGATCGAAACGCCAGCGCTCGTGCCGATGCCGTAGCCGGAGTATCCGGCGAGCACGCCGTTCGCGGACACGATGCTCGGACCGCCGCGCACGTAGACCGAGAGGTGTTTGTCGAGGCGACCGATCAGCTTCGCGTCGACGCCGTACGTCGCGAGGTCGGACGTACCGTCGGGTGGCTCGCCGCCGAGGAAGCCTCTGAACGCTCCCTCGCGATCACCTTGCATGTCGGCCGACATCCACGGCTCGATCGCGAGGAAACGCCAGCGCGCACCCACCGCGAGCCGCACCTTCATCGGCTGCAGCACGTACGGCTCGAGATCGCCGCGCGGCAATGAAACGCCGACGGACTCCGTGAAGTAGAAGCCGTCGGCGCGCGCGGTCGTGCCGGCGAATGCGATCGCGAGCACGAGAAACGACCGCATCAGTGTTCGAAGAAGGCGTCGAGCGACGGATCGCTCGGCGCGTCCCGTTCGGTACGATCGGCCCACCAGCCCTTCGCGAGCTCGGTGCCCTCGCGAAGCGCGGCGTCTTTCAACGCGTTGATCGCGAGTGCGCCCAGGGCGGCGACGATCGTTCCGCTGATCGATCGCTTGCCATCGAGAGCGTGGGTGCCTTCGATGGCGCGCGCGTGATGGCGAGGACCACCGAGCAGACCGAGCAGGGCTCCAACACCGAGCGCGATCCCGACAGCTGCACGCGGGTGCTGTGCGATCCGTGCACCGAGATCCAACTTGTCCTTCGCCGCTTCGTAGCGCCGCTCGAGCTCGTGGAGCCGAGAGCGGAGCGACGCCTTCGCGGTTTCAGCGCGGGCATCCGCGTCTTTGATCTCGACTTGTTCCTCGTCCATCTTTTCTCTCCTAGAAAGCGTTGGCGATCGCTCGCCCGTTCTTCGCGACCATCACGCCCGCGATCGCTGCGAGCGCACCGACGATCGCGAACCCGGCCCATGGCGGCAGGCCTGCCGCCACGAGTCCGAGAGCGCCCGCCGTACCGAGCATCACGGCCGCCATGATCAGAATGCTGAGCGCGATCCCCGTGACCTTCGCTGTCTCGCCGACCTGCTTCGCTTCGGCTTTCAGCTTGTCGATCTCGGCGCTCGCGAGCTCGCGCGCGTCGTCGATGACGCCACCGAGTAGCTCGGTAGGACCCAAGTTGGAATCGCGTTGCGTGGTGTTCATGGCTGCCTCGACTAGCGGAACAGGCGCATCGCGAAGTAACCGACGCCGAACGCGATCGCGACGGACTTGATCGGGTTCTCCTTGATGAAGTCCGTCGACCTGTCGAGGACGGCGTTGCCGCGCTCCATCGCCTGATCCTTCACTTCGAGCACGCGCTCTTTGATCGCGGTCGCCTTCTCTTCACCTTGCTCGACGAGGCTCTTGACGCTGTCCTTGATCGAATCGATGCGCTCGTCGACGGAAGAACCGATGGTGCTGCTGGTGCCGTTGCGGGTAGTCATTGTCATTTCTCCTTGTCGGTTCGTGGAGCACGTCGCGTGCCCGATCTTCCAAGAGGCGCTGGAACTGCAATGCAGATGACGAGCGGCTCGGCACACCGCGCGCGGGTGCCACGATCTATCGCAAGTCTCACGAGACACTCACGATGACCCCACGATCGCGATCAGCACTGTGCGCTGACGCCACGCTCGATCACTGCCGGCGCTTGTCGAGCAGCACGATCTCGCCGGCGACCTGGTCGCGATACGAGCGCGGCGTGATGGCGCCCGAGCGCGCCGGAGAGATCACGGCCTGCACGACCTGCGAAATCTCGGGCGTCCACCGAGGGCGGCGCACGACAGGCTGCATTTCGGTGATGCCGAACTCGAGGGACTCGGGGTCGACCACGACCACCTCCTCGGACGGGACCACGTCGGGCATCGGGGCTACCACGACCGCCGGCGCGTGCGAGCGCACTGCGCGGCCGGGCTCGATCGACATCTCGGCGTAGTCGAGACCGTCGTACGCGCTAACGGTGGTCGCGGGAGTGATCGCAGCGAGCGCACGCGCACGGCGCTTCAGCTCCTGGGCAGACGGACGCGCCTGCGGGTCCTTCTCGAGCATGCGATGCACGAGCTCGCACAGCTCGATCGGTGCGCACGTGCGCTCCTGGAGCGGAACCGCGTCACTCGTCAGGTGCATGCAGACAACCTCGGCGAGCGTGCGGCCGTCGAAGGGCGGATGCCCGGTGAGCATCTCGTACGCCATCACGCCGAGCGAGTAGATGTCACACGGCGGTCCGATGTTTCGACCCGTCGCCTGTTCGGGCGACATGTAGATCGGCGTGCCCGGCGTCATCCCGTCGAGGGTGAGCCGTCCCATCGGCCCGAGACGAGCGACGCCCCAGTCGATGATGCGGAGCGGAAAGAACTCGTCGCGCGGCGTGAGCAGCACGTTGTCGGGCTTGAGGTCGCGATGGACGATCCCCGCGGCGTGGACCGCCGACAGAACACCTGCCACGTCGGCCAGAATCTTCGCGACCTCGATCGACGGAAGCGTGGGAACCCGATGCAGCCGCGCGGCGAGCGACTCTCCTTCGATCAGCTCCATCACGATGTACGGGCGGTGGTCCGCGAGGAGTCCGCACTCGAACACGCGCACGATTCCCGCGTGGCGCTTGAGCTCCTCGAGAATGCTCGCTTCCTGCACCATGCGCGTCGCCATTCCGGGCTGACGCAGCAGCTCGGGATGCATGACCTTGATCGCCGCGCGACGCGGCAGGAGCGTGTGAACCGCTTCGTAAACGGTACCCATGCCTCCACGGCCGAGCTCCTTCACGATCCGGTATGTGCCGACGATCGAGTCGGGACCAAGGGAAGCCAGGGAGGTCATGGCGCAGGCTTGTTGCAGAAAGCTTGCCGAGATTTTTTCGAGACGAGCTCGCGATCCAAGCGGCTCAGATCGTGGCGCTGGCGCACGACTGCGATCGATCCGCCGCACACTGGCACGCAGCGTGCTCCAAGAGCGCGTGGTGGTCAGCTCGCAGATCAAGGCTCAAACGGAGGAGTGGTCCTTCCGTGTCGGCGAGCTCATCGGCGCGTATCGCATCGACGGTGTGGTCGGTGCGGGCGGAATGGGTGCGGTGTACCGCGCTACGCAAGAGCTCTCGGGGCGCGTCGTCGCCGTGAAGGTCATGCGCGAGGACCAGCTGACCCAAGAGCGTGCGGTCGATCGCATGATGCGAGAAGCCTCGATCCTCGCGTCGGTCTCGCATCCGGGCCTGCCCACGTTCTACGAATGCGGCCTTCTCGACGATGGTCGTCCGTGGATCGCGATGGAGCTGATCGACGGTTCGCCGCTCGCTCGGCGCATGCATCAAGGCGTGATGCACTCCGACGACGTGATCGAGTTCGTCGGAGGCGTGGCAGAGGTGCTCGCCGCCGCGCACGATCGTGGCGTCACGCACCGTGATCTCAAACCAGACAACATCCTCCTCACACCCACCGATCGTCGGTTCGGCGTGCGCGTGATCGATTGGGGGATCGCCCACCATCTCGCCGGCGCACGCTTCACGAACATGAACGAAGCGATCGGAACGCCGACGTACATGGCTCCGGAGCAAGCGCGTGGCGGCCCAACCGACGGGCACTGCGACGTCTACGGGCTCGGCGTCGTCGCGTACCAAGCACTGACCGGACGCGCGCCGTTCCTCGGACAGACCTCGGTAGAGATCCTCGTGCAGCACTTGAACAAGCCCGTGCCCGCTCTCGCGCCGCGCTGTCCCGACGCGCCGTACGGTCTCGTCGAGCTCGTCGAGCACATGCTCGCGAAGCGATACGAAGAGCGGCCCACGGCGATCGAGGTCGCGCGTTCGCTGCGTACCCTCGTCGCACGGCGTAGCGGGCGGCAGGCGGTTATCGAAGCAGAAGACACGGGTGGCGTTCCTCGACCGATCGTCGACGGAAATCGCACGCCGAAAACCGCAGCGATCCGAAATCCAAAGCATCATCTGAACGACGAGTGACACCGGTGACCTCGAGCGAGCCCTCACAGGACGAGCCGATCAAGCTCGCGCGCCACATGGCGCTGGCGATCGTCGCACCCGTCGTGATGTTGATCATCATGGGTGGTGCGCTCGCGTGGCAGGTCTCGCGGATGAGCGAGGCGGCGCGCTGGGTCAGCCACACCAACGAAGTGATCGCGAAGTTCATCGAGCTGCGGATGCGACTGTCCGACAAGGAGTCCTCCCTGCGCGGGTACCTCCTGTCCGGAGATCCCGCGCACCGCGAGACGTTCGACGCGATGATCCCGCAATCCGCCCTCGAGGAGGCGAAGGTGCTGACGCGAGACAACGTCACGCAGCAGACGCGCCTGCACGAAATCGAGGCGGCGTATGCGCGATGGGAGACCGAAGCGAGCGCCGCGATCGCCGCGCGCGCTCGTGACGACGCCGATGCACTGCGACGGCGGACCGCGTTGTACCGATCGATCCGGACCCACATCGGAGATGCCGTGAACGAGGAGCGCACGCTCCTGGCGAAGCGAGAGCGCGACAACGCGGACATCGATCGCACGGCGAACTATTGGTTCCTCGGACTGATCGGTCTCGCCGCGGCGTCGATCGCATTCGTCAGTCGCCGTCAGCTCGGTGTGGTGTCCAGGGCGTTCGGCGCGATGGTGACGTCGGAGCGCGCCGCGAAGATGGCCTCTCGCGGACAGGAGTGGATCCAGCGCGGCGAAGCCACGGTGTCGGCGATGGTCGTGGGCGAGCGCAGCGTCGACGAAGTGGCGCAGCGCGGCCTCGACGCGCTGTGCGATCACACGAAGGCCCCGATCGGCGCGGTGTACATGCTCCGAGGCGGCGTCCTCGAGCGCGTCGCCGCGCGCGCCGTCAGTGCGAGCGCGCCGACGAAGCTGTCCGTCACGGAAGGCGTGATCGGCAGCGTCGCGACGAGCGGGACACTCGCATGGATCAAGGATGCGGCAGCGCAGCTCGCGATCGGCGGTGGCGTCGGCGAGCGAACGACGATCCAGCTCGCCATCGTGCCGGCGAAGATCGGAGAGCGCGTCCTCGCGGTCGTCGAGCTCGGGTTCGTGGACGCACCGCCCGACGGGGTCGACGATCTGCTCGCGAGAGTCTCGACCCCGATCGCCACGGCACTCAATGCCTCGCTCCAACGCGCGCGGCTACAGGATTTACTCGAGGAGACGCAGCGGCAGGGTGAAGAGCTGCAGACGCAACACGAGGAGCTGCGCGTCACCAACGAAGAGCTCGAGCAACAAGGCCAGGCGCTGCGCGAGGCCCACACGCGACAGCAGAACATCCAGCACGAGCTCGAAGCGGCGAACGCCAATCTCGAGGAGCAAACGGCCACGCTGGAGCAGCAGCGCGAGGAGCTCTTGCGCGCTCAGGCGGACCTCGAGCATCACGCCTCCGAGCTGCAGCGCACGAATCAATACAAGTCCGAGTTCCTCGCGCGCATGTCGCACGAGCTGCGCACGCCGCTCAACAGCACGCTGATCCTCGCGCGACTCCTCGGCGACAACGTCGGTGGCAACCTGTCCGAAGAGCAGGTGCGGTTCGCGAACACGATCTACTCGGCGGGCAACGATCTTCTCGTCCTCATCAACGACATCCTCGATCTCGCGAAGATCGAGGCCGGCAAGCTGGAGCTACGGCTCGCGCAGGTCTCGCTCTCGCGCGTGCGAGACACGATGGTGCGCGAGTTCGAGCCCGTCGCGCGGAGCCGCGGACTTTCGTTCGCGTTCGATCTCGCTCCCGGGCTGCCGGATCACGTCACCACCGACGAGCAGCGCGTCGTGCAGGTGTTGCGCAACCTCGTGTCGAACGCGTGCAAGTTCACCGAGCGCGGTGGCGTTCGCGTCGTGGCGTCGCCCGTAGACGATCGGATCGAGCTGTCGGTGACGGATACCGGGATCGGCATTCCGGCCGATCAGCACGAAGCGGTGTTCGAGGCGTTCCATCAGATCGATGGTTCGGTCAGCCGCAAGCACGGCGGGACCGGACTCGGCCTCGCGATCTCGCGCGATCTGTCGAGTCTGCTCGGCGGACGGCTCCGACTCGCGAGCACCGCGGGCAAGGGGAGCACGTTTACGTTCGACGTCCCGCTCACGCCGCCGGTGGTGGGCGCGCGTCCCGTCAGCGCGGACGTCCCGGTCACGCGACCCGCGGTGGCGCCGACGACGCGCGTGCCACGCGTGAAACCCACGCCGCCGGTCTCGGCGCGCGAAGGCGCGAGCGCGTTCGACGACCGCGATCACCTCACCACCAACAAGCACACGCTGCTCGTGATCGAGGACGACGTGAAGTTCGCCGCGATCTTGCGCGATCTCGCGCGCGAGCTCGGGTACCAGGTACTGCACGCGATCAGCGCCGACGAAGGTGTGGAGCTCGCGATGCGGCACCGCCCCGACGGCATCCTGTGCGACGTCCAGCTGCCCGATCACTCGGGCCTCAGCGTGCTCGAACGGATCAAGCGGCAGCCGGCGATCCGCCACGTGCCGATCCACATGTTGTCGGTCGAGGATCACACGCGTCGATCGCTCGAGCTCGGCGCTGTCGGATATTTGTTGAAGCCCGCGAGTCGCGAAGAGCTCGTCGGTGCGATCCGGCGGATCGAGGACAAGACGTCGCATCACGTACGGCGCGTGCTGGTCGTCGAGGACGATCCGGTGCAGTCGGACGCCCTGCGCCAACTGCTGAAGGGCACGAGCGCCGAGATCACGGCGACACCCACGGTGAAAGAGGCGCTCGCGCAGCTCGCGGGCACCACGTTCGATTGCGTCGTGATGGACCTGCGCCTCGCCGACGGCACGGGCTTCGAGCTCCTCGAGAAGATGACGGCGGATGATCGCATCACGTTCCCGCCCGTCATCATCTACACCGGCAAGGCGCTGACCGAGAACGAAGAGGAGCGGCTGCGGCACTACTCGAGCTCGATCATCGTCAAGGGCGCGCGCTCGCCGGAGCGCCTGCTCGACGAGGTGACGCTGTTCCTTCACTCGGTGGAGGCCGAGCTCCCGCAGGATCGCCAGCGCCAGCTCGTCGAGGTGCGCAATCGCGAGGCACTGTTCGAGGGCAAGACCGTGCTGATCGTCGAGGACGACGTGCGCAACGTGTTCGCGCTGTCGAGCGTTCTCGAACCGCGCGGCCTCCAGACGGTGATCACGCGCAATGGTCGCGAAGCACTCGAGGCGCTCGCGAAGGGGGGCATCGATCTCGTGCTGATGGACGTGATGATGCCGGAGATGAACGGCATCGACGCGACGAAGGCGATCCGCGCGAATCCGTCGTGGAAGAACCTCCCCGTGATCGCGTTGACCGCGAAGGCCATGGCCGACGATCGACAGGCATGCCTCGACGCGGGGGCGAGCGACTATCTCTCGAAGCCGATCGACGTCGACATGCTGTTGTCGCTCTTGCGCGTGTGGATGCCGCGATGACCTCGCAGGACGAGACGGAGCTCGACGAGCTGCTCGCGATGATCTTCGAGCGCTATCACTACGATTTTCGCGCGTACGCTCGGGCATCGTTGCGCCGCCGCGTCACCGCAGCCCTCGGGCGGATCGGAGTGGCCTCGGTGAAAGAGCTGACCGCGCGGATCACCAATGACGGTCGCGCGTTCGGCGAGCTGTTGCCGTGGTTCACCGTGCAGCTCTCGGATCTGTTTCGCGACCCGGAGTACTTCGCGCATTTTCGCGAGCACATCGTTCCCGTTCTCCGCACGTACCCGTCGCGCAAGCTGTGGGTCGCGGGCTGCAGCACCGGCGAAGAGGCGTACTCGTTCGCGATCATCTTGCGAGAAGAGCAGCTCCTCGAGCGCACGCTGATCTACGCGACCGACATCTACGCGCAGAGCCTTCGCACCGCCGAGGCCGGCGTCTACGATCTCGATCGGATGCGCACGTTCAGCGAGAACCACCGCAAGAGCGGCGGCAAGACGTCGCTGTCCGAGCACTACTCGACGACACCGCACGGAGCGATGTTCGACAAGTCGCTGCGCGAGCACATCGTGTTCGCAGACCACAGCCTCGCGACCGACGCGGTGTTCGCCGAAGTGCACGTCGTCTCGTGCCGCAACGTGCTCATCTACTTCGCCGCATCGCTGCAGAACCGCGCGCTCGGTTTGTTCAACGACGCGCTCGTGCGGCACGGCTGGCTCGGGCTCGGTCCGAAGGAGACCATCGAGTTCTCGCCCGAGCGACACCACTTCGTGCCGCATCCGCATCGCTGGTACGAGAAGCGCGAGGCAGGACGATGAAGCTCGTTGTTATCGGCGGGTCCGCAGGTGCGCTCGACGCGATTCACGACTTGCTGTCGGCGATTCCGGGGCGGCTCGAAGCGGCGTTCGCGGTCGTCGTACACATTTCTCCGACCGTCGAGAGCCTTCTCGCGAGCGTGCTCGGCGGGTATACCGCCATGCCGGTACGCGAAGCCGTCGACAAACTGCCGCTGCAGCCTGGTAGCGTCGTCGTCGCGCCGCCTGACTATCACATGCTCGTCGAACCCGACCTCACGATCGCGTTATCGCGAGACAGCGCCGAGCACTTCTCGCGCCCCGCGATCGATCCACTGTTCGAAACCGCCGCGGCCGCGCTCGGTGCCGACGCGTACGGCGTGTTGCTCAGCGGCAGCAACACCGATGGTGCGTCGGGGTTAGCGAAGCTCGCCGCGGCCGGTGGCAAGGTGTGCGTGCAGGAGCCCCGCAGCGCTGCTGCGCCGGAGATGCCGCGTGCGGGGATCGCCGCGTGCAAGCCGGATCTGATCGGAACGCCGATGGCCATCGGTCACTGGCTGGCGAAGAGCCTCGGAGAGCGACGATGAGCGAGCGCATCTTGATCGTCGACGATATCGAGGAGAACCTGATCGCTCTCGAAGCGCTGCTGCGCCGCCTGCCCGGCATCGAGATCCTCACGGCGCGATCCGGCAGCGAGGCGCTGGAGATCTTGCTCGTGCACGATATCGCGCTCGCGCTGCTCGACGTGAACATGCCCGAGATGGACGGCTTCCAGCTCGCCGAGCTGATGCGCGGTGCGCAGCGAACGAAGGAGGTCCCGATCGTGTTCGTGACCGCCGCGTACGAGCCGCAGCGCGTGTTCCAGGGCTACGACATCGGCGCGGTCGACTTTCTGATCAAGCCGGTGGATCCGCGCATCCTGAAGTCCAAGGTCTCCACGCTGCTGGATCTGTATCGCTCCAAGCGTCAGCTCAACGTCCAGCTCGCGGAGCTCGAGCGCATGAGCAACCAGCTCACGGAGGTCCTGCGCATGCAGGAGACGTTCGTGGCCGCGGTCAATCACGATCTGCGTTCTCCGCTGCACACGATCTCCGTCGGCGTGTCGCTGCTCGTCGACGACGATCCCGCGAAGCGCGATGTCGCTCGCCGGGTCGAGAATGCGATCGATCGCATGAGCGGCATGCTCGATCAGCTGTACGACCTCGCGCGCACGCGCGTCGGCAACGGAATCCCGATCGATCCGCGGCCCGGTGATCTCGGTGCGGTGGTGCAGACGGTTGTCGGCGAAGCCGAGCTCCGCCGCGGTGCCACGGAGCTCGAGGTCGCTGTCTCCGGCGATGTCACCGGCACGTGGGACCTCACGCGCGTGTCTCGACTCGCGGCGAACCTCGTCAGTAACGCGCTCCAGCACGGCGACAAGTCAGCGCCCGTCGCGGTGCGGCTCGACGGTACGGACCCCGACGCGATCGTTCTCTCGGTCGCGAACGCAGGTGTGATCCCCGACGATCTGTTGCCGCAGATCTTCGAGCCGTTCCGTCGCGGATCGACCTCGAGCAAGGGCCTCGGCCTCGGCCTGTACATCGTGCGCGAGATCGCGACGGTTCACGGCGGCTCGGTCAGCGTCACGTCCACGGCGAAGGCGGGGACGCGCTTCGAGGTGCGGTTGCCTCGCCACGCGCCGCCGCAGGCAGCGTCGTAGCGACGACCCACACGGCGAGAGATCGCCAGCGGTCGACCCTGCGGGCGTGCGCTCAGCGGGCGAGCGGCAGCGTGAACTTGAACTCGGCGCCTTCGCCGTGTCTGCTCGCGACCGCGACGCGACCACCGTGCGCTTCGATGATGCCCTTGGCGATCGCGAGGCCGAGCCCGGCGCCGCCCTTCTTCGTGCGACCGGACCAGTAGCGGTCGAACACGTGAGGCAGCTCGGCGTCACTGATGCCGGGGCCGCGGTCGCGCACGGCGATGACGGCTTCACCGGCGTCGCGTGCGACGGAGATTTCGATCGGGGCGCCGCGCGCATGCTTCAGCGCGTTGCCGATCAGGTTGCTCAAGACCTGGAGCACGCGATCGCGGTCCGCGGTGACGATGGTCTGCTCCTCGGGGACGTTCGCGGTGATGCGACCGCCGGTCTCCTTGGCGAGCAGCTCGTGATCGGCAGCTGCTTGCTTGACGATCGACGTGGCATCGACGGCGCCGCGGGTGAGTTGCAGCGCTCCGTTCTCGATCGCCGACGCTTCGAGCAGATCCGCGATCAGACGCTCGGCACGCGAGGACGCACGCTCGATCGCGCCGAGGTAGCGCGTGGCGTTACCGGTGATCTCTTCGCGCAACGCTTCGCAGGCGAGGCTGATCGCGTGCAGCGGCCCGCGCAGGTCGTGGGAGACGACCGCGAGGACATCGTCGCGAGCGCGCGCGGCTTGCGTTGCCGTGTCGATCGAGCGCGCCGACGCTGCCTCCGCGCGGCCGATCCGGATGGCGAAGCGGATGCGCAGAGCGAGGCGTCGCGGCGAGAGATCGCCCTTGGGGAAGAAGTCGGTGACACCGGCTTCCACCGCGGCTTCGAGGATCTCTTCGTTCTGCTGCCCCGTAACGAGGACGATCGGCGTGAGGTTGCCGTTCTCGCGAAGGAGCGCGGCCAACGACGTCCCGGACTTGCCGGGCAGATCGTGATCGAGGAGCAAGCAGTCGTAGGTGTTCGATGCCACCTTGTCGAGCGCCTCCTCGGCGGAGCTTGCCTCGTCGAGCTCGACGCTCAACAGGCTCTGCTCCAATGCACGTCGAATGGCGAGCCGATCGACTCGGTCGTCATCGATCATCAACACGCGCAGTCGCTCGGTCACTTCGTGCCGACCTCCGCGAGGGGTGGCGGCGCGAACTCCGCCACCGACCAGTAGCCACGCACGGCGTCCATGATGGCGCGGAAGCGTGACGGTTGCGCAGGCTTCACGAAGTAGCCCGCAGCACCGAGACAGAACGCAGCGTCGCGATCGTGCGGATCGTCCGACGTGGTCAACACGACCGACGGAATGCGCTTGAGCCGCGGGTCCTCGCGCATCACCTTGAGCAGATCGAGGCCCGACATTCGCGGCATCCGGAGATCGACGACGATCACGAGGCGCTCCATCGCGAGCTCACCCGAGCGGAGCATGCGAAGTGCCTCGACACCATCGCGGGCGACGGTGATCGACGCGATCTCCTGCGCTCGAGCGAGCGCGCGATGCACGTTCATCACGTCGAGGTCATCGTCCTCGACGAGTAGTAGATGAATGCGCTGCGGCGTTGTCATGACACTACAGAGCGTTAGCTGTGCTCGATCTCTCCGGGATGGGTCGAGCTCGCTGCAGCGGATGACGAAGCAGCCGAGTGCCCGTTCGATCCGTTGGAACCATTGTTCGCGACCGGTGGATGCGACGGAGCACGCGGATGCGAGTCTCCCGACGACGAGCCCTTCGCTTCGTGACGCGGTTCTTCGAGGCGGCGGTACAGCGACCGGCGATCGATGCCGAGGATGCGCGCCGCGTGCGTCTTGTTGCCACCGACGGCGTTGAGCACCTGGCGCACGTAGCGGCGCTCCATCTCGTCGAGCGTGATCAGCTCGCCCGGAGACTCCGTGGTGATCACGATCTTGCTCGATTGGTGCTCCTGCACCTTCGCCGGCAGATCGTCGACGGTGATCTCGTCGAGGCGGCACAGCGCGACCGCGCGCTCCATGCAGTTCTCGAGCTCGCGAACGTTGCCCGGCCAGTCGTAGTCCATGAGCAACCGCGCTGCGGGACCCGAGATGCCCTGCACGGGCTTGTTCGTACGGCCCGCGATGCGCTTCAGGAAGTACTGCGCGAGCAAGAGGATGTCGCCGGCGCGCGCGCGAAGCGGTGGGACCGGAATCGCGACGACGTTGATGCGATAGAACAGATCTTCGCGGAAGCGCTTCTCGTCGACTTCCGTCTCGAGGTCGCGGTTCGTCGCCGTGACGACGCGTGCTTCGAACGGAACTTCTTCATCGCCACCGACGGGGCGGACGCGGCGCTCCTGGAGGACGCGCAGCAGCTTGACCTGCATCTCGATCGGCATCTCGCCGATTTCGTCGAGGAAGATCGTGCCCGCGCCCGCCTGGACGAACAGACCTGCGCGCGATCGCTTTGCATCGGTGAATGCACCGCGAACGTGACCGAACAGCTCGCTCTCGAGGAGCGGTGCCGGCATCGCGGCGCAGTTCACGGCGACGAACGGTTGGTCGCGGCGCGGCGAGAGATTGTGAAGTGCGCGCGCGACGAGCTCTTTACCCGTACCGGACTCGCCGGTCACGAGCACCGTCGCGTCGCTATCGGACACGCGGCGGATCATCTCGATCGTCTCGCGAATGGCCGGGCTCGATCCCGCGATGCCGTCGATCGGCATGTCGCGGTCGGCCGCGGTCTTGAGGCGCTTCACCTCGCGCTTCAGGTTGAGGTGATCGAGCGCGCGGCCCACCGCGATGGCGAGGGCGTCGACCTTCACGGGCTTCGTGATGAAGTCGTACGCGCCGGCGCGGATCGCGGCGATCGCGGTCTCGAGTCCGCCTTGGCCGGTCAGAACGAGCGGCAGCAGGTCGGGATACCGTTGGCGGAGCTCTCCACAGAGATCGATGCCGGACATGCCGGCCATCTGGACATCGGTGACGACGACGTCGGCCGGATCCGTCCTCAGGTGCTCGAGGCACTGCTGTGCCGAGTTGACGGCGTCGACATCAAAGCCGCGCTTGCGAAGGCTGTCCCGCAGCAGGATCGCGGTGTCTTCGTCGTCATCGACAATGAGGATGGTTCCGTCCATGGAGAGCTACCTTTCTTTCCGTCAGGCGACGGGCCGGCGACCAGCCACGAGGCTGACGACCGCGAGGATCAGAGCGACTACGAAAATGATCTTGGCGATTCCGACCGCGGAGGCAGCGATGCCGCCGAAGCCGAAGACGGCTGCGATGAGAGCGATGAGAAAGAATGCAAGTGCCCAGGAAAACATGGCTATCTCCTATGGTTTTGCATTCAGACCGGTGCAGCGGATGTGCCAGATAGATGCCAATGTTCTGAGCCGCACATCGACGAGCGAACGCACACCTAGACGATCCGGACCGAGCGAGTGCGCACACCGAGCGAGCCTGCGCGCTCGACTGTCGCGAGAATGCTCGGCACGTTCGTAGGCTAGCTCACGAGCCGACGACGAGCTTGTTGTCGACGGACGTCACACCACTCACGCCGCGAACCAGCTCTTCGAGCTCGGTGATCGAGCTCGCCGTCGCGATGCTTCCGCGAAGATCCACCTGCCCATCGCGAACCTCCACGGCGATGCGGGTCCCGTCCGCGTGCGAGCGAATGGCGGCCTGCACCGACGCGAGCAGCTTCTGATCATCGGCCGCGCGAGTGTGAGTACCGTCATAGGCCTGCTCGACCTGCTCGCGCGACGGACGCGTCGAGCCATCGGGGTCCGGGACGGTCTTTCGAGTGATCTCGTCGTAGGTCGTTGGCTTGTTCGGCATCTGGCGACAGGTTGCACCGGCGATGCCGACAAGGCACAGCCCTGACCACGAACGCCGAAAAATAAACCGCCGACAACCTGGGGGAGGATGTCGGCGGGACCCGCAAGAAGCGGGGGTCGTAGCGTTCTGCTGGCGCGGGTGGAACGCCAGTCAGTCGCCGTGCAAATCGTCGGGTCGCGATTTCTCGCGGGGGATATCGCTCTCGTCGAGCGTCGTGCGGGGACGGAAGTGCACGCCCGAGGCCAGCCCGGAGGGTCCGGTACCGTCGAGGAGTTAGCTCCAGATGTGCGGCTTACGAAGCACGTAAAAGCGCGCGTGTGCGCCACACCGCGCTGCCGCGCTCGTTCGGCGGTTGCCCAGGTTGAGTTATGATTGTTTCGCGCATGGCGCAGATCCGGTTCGTCGACGTGTGGATGCGGGCTCCCGGCGCGCCGCCGAGCCATTACCGGTCGGTGATGGTGATCTCCGAAAAGTGGGCAGAGCAGCGCGTTCTCATGTGCGCGTATGCCGAAAGCCGCGATCAAACCCGACCCACGATCACGCTCTACGGGATCGAGCTCGCGATCGGTCCGGCCGGTGTCGACGTGAACGGACCGTGGGGCATCCATGTCGGCGAGCACCCCGAAGGATCCGCACAGCAGATCAAGTGGCAGCTCGAAGAGAGTGCGCGGCGCTTGGCGGGCAGCAAGGGAAATCCCCCGCGCCTTCAAGATGAAGAGTCGACGTTCGAGCGCGAGCCCACCGCGAACTGGGGACCGGGAGCGCCGCGCATGTTGCCGAAGCGACCCGACGCACACGCGCATTCGCCGCAGGTCGACTTCGTGCACCAAGCCGGTGCCGCGCGGGTTCCACAGTCGCAAGCGGCGACGTTCGTGCCGCAGGTGCAGGTCGCCGCGCATCACGTTCCGATCGCTGCGCCGAGCGCGGCGCCATCGAACCCCGAGCTGCGCAAGACCCCGATGCCGCGGGCGCGCAAAGGCTTCACGCGTCCACCGCCGATGTCTCCGCACGCACGCACCGCGCTCGGCTACCAATCGGGATCGGGAGCGCAGTCCGCCGTCGTCCGGCTCGGCCTCGCGCCGCATATCTCGTCGCGGCTCGGATGGCTCGTCGATCGCGTGGTTCCACAGGACTTCCAGATCGAGCGCAGCGAACGCATGGTGCTCAACGCACTCGGCGAGAACGAGCTGACCGCCAAGGCGATCGGGCAGATGCTCGATCTCGCCGACGCTGTCGCGTTCATGGAAGAGCTGACGCGCAAGCTCGAGAGCTACGGCCTCGACCTCGTCGAGCCGGGCGACGCGCACGGCGGCGAACCGACCTATCGCCTGCGTCGGTAGGCCGCGTCGGTCGGCTGCGACGGTAGGCTACGACGAGCACTGGTAGCCCCAAAACGGCTGTGGTACCAACCCGGACCGTCATGCAGGTCCGCATCGAAGACGTTTCGCCCGTCGAGAAGAAGATGTTTGTCGAGGTCCCGTGGGAGACCGTGAGCACCAAGCTCAACGAGGCGTACAAAGACCTCGGCAAAGACGTCGCCCTCAAGGGATTCCGCAAGGGCAAGGCTCCGCGCTCGGTCCTCGAGCAGATCTACGGCCAGCGCGTGAACGCCGAGGTCGCGTATCAGCTCGTGCGCGAGTCGTTCTTCACCGCTACGCAGCAGCACTCGCTCGCCGCGGTCGCCGAGCCCCGCGTCGAGGAAGCCGCGCCGATCAAGAAGGGCAAGCCCTTCACGTTCAACGCGATCATCGAGATCAAGGGCGAGGTCGTCCCGCAGGACTACAAGGGCCTCGAGATCGAGCGCCGCAAGCTCGACGTCAAGCAGGAGGCCGTCGACGAATCGCTCAAGAACCTCCAGCGCGAGCACACCGAGCTGCGCCCGATCGAGGGCCGCGAGGTGACCGCTCCTGGTGACATCGTCGGCCTGTCGGTGACCGGCACGATCGGCGAGCACGCCATCAACCAGCCGCAGTTCGCCGTCGACCTCGACGATCCGGAGCGCGAGCCGATTCCGGGCATGCGCGAGGCGCTGACCGGCATCCCGATCGACACGAAGGACAAGGTCCTCGAGATCACGGTCCCCGAGGATCACAAGGACGAGCAGATCCGCGGTCGCAAGGCGAACCTGACCGTCACGATCCTCGAAGCGCGCGTCAAAGACGTGCCCGAGCTCGACGACGAATTCGCGAAGGACACCGGCAAGGGCGAGACGATCGACGAGCTCAAGGCGAACCTCCGCAAGGACCTCGAGGCCAAGGAGCAAGAGGTCATCGATCGCGAAGCGCGCGAGGGTGTCCTCCGCGAGCTGATCAAGAAGAACCAGATCCCGGTCGCGCCGGCGCTCGTCGATCGCGCGGTCGAGATGCAGTACCAGCGCCTGCGCCAGATGCTCGGCATGAAGCCCGAGAAGGGCAACGCGGGTCTGTCCGACGATCTGCGCGAGAAGATGCGCCCGACCGGCGCCGACGAAGTTCGCGGCCAGCTGCTCCTCGAAGCGATCGGCGACAAGGAGAGCATCGCGCTCACCGATGCCGAGCTGAACGCGCACATCGAGCAGACGGCGAAGGCGCGCAACACGGCGCCGCAAAAGCTGAAGGCCGAGTGGCAGCGCGATGGTCGCCTCGAGAACGTCCAGTACTCGCTGCGCCAGGACAAGGTCCTGAAGTTCCTCGTCGAGCACGCGAAGGTCACCGAGGTGGAGAAGCTGACCCAGCAGGGCACGCCGATCCCCGAGGCTCCGTCGCACGGCGAAGAAGGCCACGTGCACGGCCCCGACTGCGACCACGACCACTAGTGTCGATTCGCGCGTGATTCCAGCGAGCTAGCTAGCGGAGAAAGCGCGAAACCTTGCGCGAGCCCGGCGATAGGCCGGGCCCATGTCGCACGAGTCTGCGTCGTCGGAAGCCGCTCACGAGACCTCGCATTCGTCATCCGGATCCGGTGCGGGTGCACCGTTTTGGCCGCTGGCGGAGCCGTCGAAGCTCGTCGATCCGCGCGTTCCAGGACTGCGGCCCAACCCCGCATCGCTCCTTCCGTGGATCGACGCCGATCACGCGGACACCGTGGGCGCTTCGCTTCCGGCCGGGCACCAGAGCCACGAGATCAAAGTCGAGCTCGAGAAGGGCTCGGTCACTGGGGCCGTGGTGCTGACGCTCGAAGCCGGGAAGACCGGTCTCCCCGTCGGTGACAGCCTGAAGACCTTCGAGAGCACGTCATCAAAGAAGGTGAACGGCTTCGTATCGCGACTCGAGACATCGCTCATGAGCGGCGAGCTCGACGTCGAAATGTTCGAGGGGCTGAGCGTCGCGATCGAAGCGAACGCACTGACGGTCGGCGTCGAAGGAGACGAAACGGACCTCGATCTGTTGTCGGTATCGCTCAAGGTCGTCGGCGACGCGACCAAGCTCCTCGGCGCACCTGCCGGCGTGACGATCTCGCTCGATGCGCGGCTCACGATGTCACTCGCGGGAAAGCTCGCAGCCAAGCTCGCGTCGTTCACGGCCGCACAACTCGAGCAGAAGGTGGCGGCAGCCGCGCTCGAGCAGGCCGGCAAGGAAGCGGCCCAGCACGCGACCAAGGTCACCGCGCTGAAGGCCGAGCTCTCGGCCCTCGAGAAAGCAGGGCAAAAACACTATCCGCGAGCGGCGTCGCTTCGCCGGCAGATCCGGCAGGGCGAAGAGTTCTTGAAGAACAACAAAAAGCGCATGGGAGAGCTCGGCGGAAAGCTCTCGAAGGCGAAGCACAAAGCGGCAGAAGCGATCACGAAGCTGCAGGGCAAGTTCGCGAAGCAGATCGCGAAAGCGATGGAGAAGAAGGCGGTCGCGGTCCTCGCGAAGACGCTGTCGAAGATCGTGCCCGTGTTGAACCTGGTGGCCACGATCATCGATATCGCGGAGCTGACGGTGTCTCTGATCCGGATCCTGAGTGGCGAGACCGGTGACGGCAGCGGTGATGACGAGTCCGAGACGGGCGACGGGGATGGTGCGAGCTCGTCGAACGAGACCGAGCCGAGCGCGGATGTCACGAGCGAGCCCCACGACACCGACGGCTCGGCCAACGGTACGAAGGAACACGAGCCGAAGCCGGGCGAGCTACCACCCGTCGCGAAGTCCATCGTCGACGCGATCACGCGCAAAGGGCAGGGACCTCAGCTCGACCAGGATCAGCGCACGATGATCGGACTTCTCGCGTCCGATCTGACGCCCACCGAGGCCGCCGAGGTGATCGCACGACTGCAGAGTCCGACCTCGAAGGCGACATCGGCCGACGACGTGATCGTCGCCGTGAGCAACGCGATCAAGGACGTTCGTGCGCGTACACGGAAGCAAACGATCAAAGTGAATGGCGTGCCTGTGAGCACCGACGAATCGTCGACCGACGAGGCCAAGGACACGGAGCCTGTACGCACGAGCGGCGATGGACCTGTGACCTCACCCGGTCAGCTCGATGCGCCGCTCACCGCGCTCGAGATCGTGGAGAGCGGCGAGCCGGCGGCGATCGCGCGATGGTTCGAAGCGCAGGGCGACTCGTTGGTCATGAGCGCTGAAGGCACAGCGTGGGTCGCGAGGTATCAGGGCAAGGCGCTGTCGGCTGCGACCAACCTCATAAGCATGCAGCACAGTGCGCGACGAATGGAGAGCGGAAGGTGGGACCTCTCGATCACGTTCAAGCTGAGCGTCGGTGGCACGAGACACCGATCGACGCATACCTACTTCGTGATCCGCGGGCTCGAGACCCACGGTATCGGGGCGCGCCATGGCGAGCTGACGTTCGAGCCGTACGCGATGGTGACTAACGACTGAGCACGCATCGAATCGCAGCTGAGAACTCGGGATCCACGTGATAGCGCCGCTTCGCGGCCAAGTACTGCGGTCTCGTAGCGACGTCCCCGCCCCGATGGAGCGCACCAGGCCAGCATTGTCCCGACGTGCGATCGCAAAAGTCTTTGCACCCCGTGACCCGTCGAGGATCGACACATGGGTTCGCGGCACATTCGAAGTCGAGCGTGAAGCAGTCGGCCACCCACTCTTGCGCGTTGCCTCCCATGTCGAACGCGCCGATCGGAGAACGATCGCTCGCAAACGATCCCGGAGGCATTTCGTGGCCCTGCTCGGGATCGGTCGCGCCGAGGTAGTTCGCGACCTTCTCGCGAAACTCGTTGCCCCATGGATACACGAGATCTTCGCCGGTGCTGGGATCGTGCCGCGCCGCGAGCTCCCACTCCGCTTCCGTGGCGAGCCGCTTGCCGACCCACGCGCAATACTCCTCGGCGCCGCGAAGAGTCACGACAGCCGGTAATTTCTCCGCGCCGGCCCGAGGTGGAAACCCCGGTGTACGGAGATCGATGCCTTCGGGCTCGTCGCCCTCGAGACAGAAGCGGTCTGGCTTGCCGCACTTCGCCGGCGATGTGTTCAGAAACGTCGAGAACTGCGCGTTCGTGACCTCGAACTGATCGAGGTAGAACGACTTCGAGATTCGAACCTTGCGCGCGGGACCGTCGATGTTCGACATCTCGTCGACGGGCGTTCCCATCACGAACGTGCTCGCGGGAACGAGGCACATCGGACCCGCGTCTCGGTCCGGCTTCGGTGCGTGCTTCGTGCTGCAGTCCACCGTGAACGTCGACGGTATGGGCGGCGTCTCGATCGGTGGTGTGGGATCGGTCTTTCGCGCGCTGTTCTCTCCACACGCGACCAGCGCCAACACCAACAGGGCACGCACGTGGGACTTATACCGCGGGCCTCTCCGGGCGAGCGCTACTAAGCGGCCTTCATCGTCGGAGAGCGTTATAACCGACGCATGGAGCCGAAGATCGCCACCGACCCCACGCAGCCGGGGATCGAGGGAGAGAAGCATCCGACGCTCGCCGAGCTGAAGCAGGAAGCGTCGTTGCCCCACGTGCACTCGCACCTCGCGAGCTGTTCGATGTGTCAATCGGTGGTGCAGGCAGCGACCGGCGACGAGAAGAGTGTTCCGATCGAGCTCGACCTGCCGAAGGGCTTGGTCAGCGAGAACGCGTTCAAGTGGCCCGCGGATCCGATGGCGCGCGGCGGCATGGCGCAGATCTTCGCGGGCGAGGATCGGCGGTTGGGACGCACGGTGATCTTGAAGGCGCCGCGCGAAGGCGACGATCTGCCCGCGGGCATGAACGAGATGTTCCAGAAGCGAGTGACCGCGGAGGCGCGGATCCTCGCGAAGCTGCAGCACCCGTCGATCGTGACGATCTACGAGCTCGGCAAGGCGACGGTGGGGTGGCCGTTCTGCGTGCTCGAACGTGTCGATGGCGTGTCACTGCGCGATCGGTTGGACGAGCTCGCGGAGCAAGAGGCGGTCGAAGGAAAGCCGCGCACGCGCGAGCGGCTCGAGCTGTTGTCGAACCTCGTCGCGATCGCGGAGGCGCTGGCGTACGCGCACGAGCGGCGCGTGGTGCATCGCGATTGCACGCCGAACAACATCATCCTCGGTAAACGCGGTGAGGCCACGCTGATCGATTGGGGCATCGCGCGCGATCTGGATGCACCGAGTGGCAGCGACATGTCGATGGAGGATCAGCCGCCGTCGATGAGCGGGCGCATGGTGACGATCAGCGCGGGCACGCCGCCGTACTTGCCGCTCGAGCAGAGTCAGGGGCGCGCGGCGGATCCGAGCTTCGACGTGTACTCGTTCGGCGTGACGCTGTACGAGGTGGTTTCGGGCAATACGCCGTTTCGGTGGAAGACCACGGATGGCGCGAAGGAGCGCAATCAGCAGCTGCACGCGTTCCTCGATTGGCTCAAGTCCGAGGAGCCGCGCGAGCCGGCGATGCCGAAGGATCCCGAGCTCTCGGGGATCATCTCGCGCGCGATGGCGCACGAGCCGAGCGAGCGGTTCACCGCCGACGAGCTGGTGCGTGCGCTGAAGCAGTACCTGACCGGCGACCTCGTGTTCTCGCATCGCTACTCGATCACGGGCCGGCTCGCGCGGTGGGCGCGGAGGCACAAGGCGGCGACGGTGGGCATCACCGCGATCCTCGCGTTCGCGATCGCGGGCGTGTTGATCTGGGGCTACCTGTCGAAGAAGGCGCGCGAGGAGGCCGAGCTGCGCGCGATGACCGCCGCGGCGCAGGCGGATGCGTCGGAGAAGGGGCGCGAGGCGGATGAAGCCACGCGCGCTGCCGACGAGGCGAAGGCGTTAGCGGAGCAAGCGCAGAAGGAAGGCAAGAACGCCGATGCGCTGCGTGCCGAAGCGGAGCGAAAGCGAAAGGCGGCGGAGGCGCTTCGCAATCAGGCGAGCGCGGCGGCGGCGCAGGCGAAGGGGCAGGCCGACGACGCGATGAAGCGCTTCCAGGAAGCGATGAAGCAGAAGCAGGAAGCGGATCTCGAGCGCGATGCGGCGAAGTCCGCGCAAGCGACCGCGGAGCAACTGCGCGACGCAGCACGGACGTCGCAGGCAGCGGCGGAGCGCGAGCGCGATGCTGCGCGGCAGGCGCAGCTGAATGCGGAGGCCGAGCGCGAACGCGCGAAGCAGGTCGCGGCAGCAGCGGAGCAGGATCGCGAGGCCGCGCGACAAGGGCAGGTGAGGGCGGAGCAGGATCGCGATGCCGCACGAGGCGCCGCGTCGGCGGCCGAGCGCGATCGCGATGCGGCCGCTGCGGCGAGGACGGCAGCCGAGCGCGAGCGCGATGACGCGCGTCGCCGGCTCGCCGAGCTCGAAGCGCAGCTCCGCCGGGAGCGGGAGCCGAATCCGCCTCCGGATCAGCAGCCTCCACCACCGGCGCCGCCGAATCCGTAGCGGCACACGGACGCAGGAGCGCGTGTCCGGCATGGCCGGCATGCATGGCATGCGACATTGCAGATCGTAGCAAGCTGGAGTCGCGCCAGCTCTTTCGCCCACCGCAACCCCGGTGCGGAGGTGGCGACCGGAGCTGTGTCTGTCCACCCCGCGGACATCGAGCGAGGTCGTCGCGGCAACATGCGACCTTTGGGCACCGTGGTGCGTCCGGAGAACCAAGGGCTCGTGACCACGTACTTCGTCCTGCAACCTGCGAGTTGGCTAGATGCCGCCACGCATCTGTGTCGTCCTTTGATCGGTGCGCGGCGCGAGAAGTCCGACGTGCCATGGGTTTCGATCGCGCGAAGTAAGGCGTACGGCGAGTTCTCGCTCGTCCGGCGCGACGAGGTCGACCACGACGAAGCGCGCACGCTCGTCGAGGAAGCTCATACGTGGATCGCGGGCAATCAGCGCCAGTGGCAGGTGATCGGACAGCGCGGCTTTCTGTTCTGGAAGAAGCCGAGCATGGTGCGCGTGATCAATCCGTCGAGCCCGGCGGGGTTGACGAAGAACCCGATGGACGATCTCGCCTGCGAGCAGATCGTTGCGCTCGAAGCGATGCTCGAAGCGAGTGATCGGCTGAACACGTTGGATCTCGCGGTCGCGATCCCCAAGCGCGGGTGGCTCGTCGCGGGCATCGCGCAACCGGGCGAGCTGCTGAAGGTGCAACCGTTGCACGACATCGCGAGCGGCGTGCACTCGCGCGCGGCGCCCGAGGATGCGATCGACGGCACCACCGTGTACTTCCTCAAGGCGGGCACGCTGATCGGGCGCAGCGTGAGCGATGGCCGCAGCGGGTACGTGTCGCTGTCGCAGGTCGACGAGACCGCGTGGAACTATCCGCCGCCGGGAGCTCGTCGCGCGGCCGCGCGGTGACGCTGCCGGCATCGCGGAGGCCGATCAGCAGTCGTCGGGGAATTGCTCGGACAGAAGCTTCTCTCCGTCTTCCTCGATGTCGAACATCCACACGACCTTGTGGGAGACGATGTTCGACGTGTACGTGAGATCGGCGACGGCCTTCGCGAGCTCGGGCTTCATCGCGATCGCTTTCTTCCACACCTGCGCGACCGAACAGCGCGGCTTGGGCACCGGCTTCGTCTTGCAGTCCGTGGTGCCGAAGTCGTAGATCTCCGAGCCGCCCGGGCCCGCGAGCACGCGGAACTCGCACACGTTCTTCGACGACACGCCGCGCGGCAGGTTCGGATCGCGCTTCGCGCGTGACGGCGAGATGAAGCGCACGTCGATGCTGCCCTTGAACGCACCCGCGTCGAGGTTCAAGTCGGCGTGACCATCGGCGAACGCGTGCGAGACATCGATGCGCGTGAGCTGCGCGTCGGGCACGTTGCGCTTCGCTTCGGCGATCGCCCACTCGACGTGCTTGCCGATGTCGATCTTCGACCACGCGCGCGACGGGGGCGAGACCGCATGTCGCTCGAACCACCCACTCGCATTCGCTCCACCGCTCGATCCGCCAGGGGCGCCGAGCGTGGACTCCGCTGCTTCGGCGAGTGGATCCTGCGCGATCTTCGTCTTGATCCCCGCCTTCTCGAGCTTCGCCCTCGCCTCGGCGAGCCGCTCCGCGGTCGTCTGCTGCGCCTGCTTCAGCGCGTCGCTCGTCTGCTGCTCGACCTGCGCTTCGACCTTCGCCATCTCCTTCTCGAAGTCGCCGGTGTCGTCGTCGTCGGCCTTCGCCGCCGCGACGGGTGCCGGAGGCGTGGGCGGCGTGGGCTGCGTGGTGGGCGGCGTCGCGGGCGGCGTCGTCGGTGGATCGCTCGCGGCGACCTGCTGCGTGCCGTCGCCGCCACCGAGCGTCACCGCCGCGGCGATGCCACCGACGACGACCACGAGTGCGAGGAACGCGATCACGAGGCCCTTCTTCGATCCGCCACTCGGCTTCGCCTGCGTGGGCTGCGTCTGCAGCTGCCCCGACGATGCAGACACCGTGGTCTGGTGACCCATCGGCGGCATGTTCGGAGGTGGCGCCGAGGGACTCGCGTGCGAGCGCTGATGGCCGCTCCAGCTCTGCGGCGGGGTCGGCGACCACGCGGGGCGTGGCATCGTCGATGCGAAGTCCGGCCCGCCGGTGATCGGTGCCCACTGCGCTTCGGGCAGACCTTGCGTCGCTTGTTGCAGCGCCATGCTCATCGCTTGGGCACTCGCGAACCGTTCGTCCGGAGACTTCGCGAGCGCGCACAGGATGACGTGCTCTAGGGCGGGCGGCATGTCCGGTCGCAGCGAGCGCGGCATCGGAGGTGGAGCCTCGACGTGCTTGCGCAGCAGATCGAACAGCGAGTCCGCGACGAACGGCTTCTGTCCCGTCGCGCACTCGAACAGGATCACGCCCATCGCATAGATGTCGGCGCGATGATCGACGTGGCGGCCGGCTGCTTGTTCGGGCGCCATGTAGTGCGGCGTGCCGAGCAGCGAGCCCGTCGCCGTGGCCGAGCCCTTGAGGTCGGTCAGCTTCGCGATGCCGAAGTCGAGCACCTTGGGTCGACCTGACGGCGCGACGAAGATGTTGTCGGGCTTGAGATCGCGATGGACGACGCCCTTCGCGTGCGCGGCCCCGAGCGCGTCGAGGACCTCCGCGCACAGCCGCGCGAGCCCGCCGAGCGGCAGCGGGATCTGGCGATGCACGCTCATCTCGACGATGTTCGCGAGCGGCGCACCATCGAGGTACTCCATGATGATGTACGGCCGACCATCCGGCAGCATCGCGAGATCGAGGACGTTCACGATGCTCTCGTGACGGATCAGGTTTACAGCGCGCGCTTCGCTGAAGAAGCGGTCGACGAGATCACGGCGATCGCTGCACTCGCGCGAGAGGACCTTGATCGCGACGCGACTTCCGATCCCGGGGTGCACGCCCTTGTACACGCGCCCCATGCCGCCGATGCCGAGCAAGCGGGCGACTCGGTACGCTCCGATCGTCTGACCGAGGATCAAGTCCTCGCCGATGGAGATCATCTCGGTCCCGTCGGCGGGACAGGTTCCTCGCGCGGGACCAGCCGCCCCGCACTCGCTGCACACGAACATCGCTGGACGATAGCACTTGTCCGTCCGAATACCGGCCGGACAAGTCCAGCCGGCGGACAAACGGTGGCGCAACTACGCAGGTTCACGCGCGCGATCCGCTGGCGCACACCTTGCTGTCGTCGTGCGTATGGAACGAACGCTCGGTGACGAAGACCTGCTCGCGCTGCTCCTCGGTGCGAGAGAACAACGCGGACGCACGGTCGCTGCGGATTTGATCAAACAACACGGCGGCATCGGTGCGTTGTCGCGCGCCACTCCTCGCGAGCTATCGCGATTGACCGGCGTGAGCAAAGCGCGCGCGGCTCGCGTGTGCGCCGCGTTCGAGCTCGGGCGGCGCGCCGTCGGTGCCGCCACGCAACGAGACACGCTCGGCCGCGCCGAGGATGTCTATCGGTTGCTCGCTCCCCGCATGGCCGGGCTCCAGCAAGAGATCTTCGTCGTGATCGGCATCGATGTTCGCAATCGCGTCCTCGATGTCGTCGAGGTGGGGCGTGGCTCCGTCGCGGATGTCGCCGTCCATCCGCGCGAGGTGTTTCGTCCGCTCGTGCGCATGGCCGCGGCGGGAGGCGTGCTCGCGCACAATCATCCAACCGGTGACTCCACGCCGAGCCACGATGACATCGAGCTCACGCGTCGCCTGCGCGAAGCGGGCTCGCTGATCGGGATTCCGATCATCGATCACGTCGTGATCGGTGACGGCCGGCATCACTCGATCGCCGAGTGGCTCGGCACGGAGGGGTAGCGATGGACCCGACGACAGAAAGCCTCCTGGCTGTGGCCGCGTCTGCGCTATCCTCCGTCGACGACTCCGCCGAGGGCGAGATGAGCGATGACCCAGACGGAACGTTCCTGCTGAAACGCGGTGCGACGTTTGCGGAGTACGAGGAAGCGCGAGAGCAGCATCGCGCGCAGATGATCGATGGCGATCTATGGCTGTTCGCCCCGGCGAGCAGCGGTCATCAAGGTGCTGCGCTGGAGCTGGGCACACTGCTCGCACCGGCCCGCGAACGTGCGGACGGCTCGGGTTGGGTGATCCTGCCGGACATCAACCTGCAGCTCGGACCGCGGAGCGTGTACTCGCCCGACCTCGCGGGTTGGCGTCGCTCGCGAATGCCCGTACGCCTCGACGCTACGTACTTCGAGCTCGTACCTGACTGGATTTGCGAGATCCTGTCTCCGTCGACGCGGCGATTCGATCTCGGGCAGAAGCGCGCGACGTATGCCCAGGCAGGTGTGGAGCACTTGTGGTTCATCGAACCCAAGATCCAGACGATCACCGTCTTCGAGCTCGTCGGTGACGATTATCGACTGGTCGCGTCTGCGCAAGAGGCGGATCGAGTGACGCTGGCGCCGTTCCTCGAGGACGTGTTGAACCTCTCCAGCCTCTGGCGTCGCTGATCAAGCGATCCACACGCAGTCGCGTGCATCGATCGTCTCGGCCGACTCGCTCGCGTGCGCGAGCTTCGTCCCGAGATCGAACGTGAAGCGAACGGGGTGCGCGGTGTGCCCGCGACCGACGACGACGGGTAACGACGCGCGCACGAGGACGTTGAGGAGCTGCGTCGGGCCCGCGGACAGCGTCGCTTCGATCGTCGCTTCGCCCGGTAGCTCGAGGTGATCGCCGGGTGCAACGAGCTCGATGTCGCCGAGCCAGATCGGCGCGGGACCGACGAGGAACGTGTGCCGGCGATAGCCCGGAAACGACGAGAACGGCCCGCTCGTCGCGACCTCGGCGAGTGACACTCGCACGTCGTAGTCATCGGCGTTCGGCGTGCTCGTCGCGTGCAGCGTCGTCGCGATGGGCGTCGCATTCGGCGTGTCGTGCACGAGCGGAGCGCCGCTCGACCACGACGTCCAGCGCGCGATCTCGAGCGTCGTGCCACCGCCGTTCTTCCACGGCTGCGCGCGCCACGATGCGCGATCGATGCCCCGCACTACACGCCGCCGAGCGCGCGCTTGAGCAAGGCCCACGCGTTGGCGAGCTGCCACTCGGCTTGGATCAAGTTGCCCTCGGCGGTGGTGACCGCGGTCTGCGCGTCGGCGAGCTCGATCTGGCTGCCGAGGCCCTGCGCGTAGCGCGCGTCGGCGAGCTTGAGCTGCGCGCGCGCGGCTTCGACAGCCTCGGTGGACGCGGTGACGTTCGCGCGGTTCGCGACGATGCGCGCGCGTGCGGCGTCGAGCTCGGACGTCAGCGAGATCAGGAGCGCGTCACGCGATGCCTGCGCGGAGGTCAAGTTCGCGTTCGCGATGCGTTGGCTCGCTCGGCTCGAGCCGCCGTCGTAGATCTGCCACGACAGCACGAGGCCCGCGTTCCACGTCGGTTCGGGGCCCCAGTCGTTTTGATCGGGTCCCCACTGGGTCTGCGCGCTCGCGGACAACACGGGGCGATTGCTCGCGCGTGCCGCGTTGAGGCTCGCCTCGGCCGCGAGGATCTGCTTGTCGGCGGACAGGATCTCCGGGCGCTGTTTGCGCGCGGAATCGACGAGCGCGGGCAGGCCCGCGGGATCTTCCGTCGGCGGCGTGGGCCACTGATTGTCGACGACAAAGCTGACCTCTGGGTCGCCCCAGCCGATCGCGCTGCGGAGGTTTGCCATCGCGACAGCCGCGTCGGACTGCGCCGACGCGAGCGCCGAGCGTGCGTTCGCGGCGCGCGCTTGGGCTTGCGCGACCTCGATCGGATCCTTGGCCTGCGCGGCGACGAACTTGCGTGCTTGATCGAGGTGCGTCTCTTCGGACTTCACCGTGGCCTCCGCGACGGTGATCAGGCGCTGCCGCGCGACCGCCTCGAGGAACGTGACCGCGACATCGGTCTCGACATCGAGGTTCGTGGTGTTGATCTGCGAGCGCACCGCTTCGGCGCTCGCCTCCGCGGCTTCGATGTTGGCTTTCGTCTGGCCGAAATCGAAGATGCGCCAGCCGATCTGCGCGGCGAGCCCGGTCGAGATGAACGGATCGAAGAAGCCACTCGTCGTGGTTCCGGTCGTGGTGGTGGTTCCGCGCCCCGACGACACGCCGACGCTCGCGGACACGGTGACCGTGGGCTTGCGCGCGACCTTCGCTTGATCGACGCGACCTTCCGCCGCTTCGATCGAGGCTTGCGCCTGACGGATCGACGGCTGCTGCTTCATCGCGATCTCGATCGCGCGTGGCAGCGTCAGCGTCTCTTGACGGGGTTCCGCGAAGGCCGGAGTTGCCAGCAACGCGACGACGAGCAGATGGCGGATCGACTTCATGTCTCGTACCTCAGTGCGGTGATCGGATCGAGCTGCGACGCGCGGATCGCGGGGTACAGGCCGAAGCCCACACCGACGCCAGCCGACACGCCGAACGCGATCGCGGCCGTGTCCATCGGGAAGAAGAACTTCCAGCCGAAGTAGTCGGCCATGAACTTCGCGGCTTCGTAGCCGAGCCCGAGACCGAGCACGCCGCCGATCGCGGACAGCACGAGGGACTCGACGAGGAACTGCGTCATCACGTCGAGCGGCTTCGCGCCGACCGCCATGCGGATGCCGATCTCGCGCGTTCGCTCGATCACGCTGACGAGCATGATGTTCATGACGCCGATGCCACCGATCAGCAGCGACACCGCAGCGACGATGGCGAGCAGCGTCGCGATGCGCTGCGTGGAGTCCTGTTGCGCCTGCGCGAACTCGGCCGGGTTGCGAATGCGGAAGTCATCCTCGGCGGAAGCGTCGAGCTTGTGGCGATCGCGGAGCAGGGCGCTGATCTTGGAGATCGTCTCGTCGGCTTGGCCATCCTCCTGCGTGGTGACCATGATCTGGCCCGGGATGTACTTGCCGAGGCCCTTGGACAGCTTCTGCTGATACGTCTTCTGCGGGATCACGACGACGTCGTCGTTGTCACCCATCGGGCCTTGGCCCTTGGACACGAGCACGCCGACCACTTCGTAAGGCTGGTTGTTGATGCGGATCGTCTGGTTGATCGGATCGCTGTCGCCGAACAACTGCGTCTTCACCGTCTTGCCGATGACGGCGATCTTCGCGTTCGAGTTGCCGGTGTCCTCGTCGAACACGGCGCCCTCGGCCGCAGCCCAGTTCCGGATCACGAACCACGTCGCGGTGGTGCCGTAGACCGTGGTGTTCCAGTTGGTCAGGTCCGACGCGATCTGCGTGTTGCGCGCCTGCATCAGCGGCGCGACGTACTTCACCGTCGGCACCTCGTTCTTGATCGCCTCCATGTCGTCCCACGTGATCGACAGCGACGAGCCGCCACCGCCCATCACGCCGCCTTGCCGCGTCGAGCCCGAGGACACCTGGAGCACGTTCGTGCCGAGCGATGCGAACACTTCCTTCACGGACGCCTGCGCGCCCTGACCGCCGGCGACCATCGCGATCACCGCGCCGATACCGAACACGATGCCGAGCATCGTCAGCATCGTCCGGACCTTGTTGCGCCACAGTGCGCGCAACGCGAGCTTGAACGTCGTGAAGATGTTCATGACGCAGTCGCGCTTTCTGCGTGCAGCGGAGGCAACTTGTCGTATGCGGACTTCGCATCGATCGGCCTCTGTTCCTGGTCGCTGATGATGAGCCCGTCGCGCAACGTGATCACGCGGCGCGCATACGCCGCGATGTCCGCTTCGTGCGTGACGATGATCAGCGTCTTTCCCTCGGCGACGAAGCCTTGCAGGATCGCCATGACCTCGTACGAGGTCCGCGTGTCGAGTGCGCCCGTCGGCTCGTCGGCCATGATCACCGGCGCTTCGCTGACGATCGCGCGTGCGATCGCCACGCGTTGCTGCTGGCCGCCGGAGAGCTGGCTCGGCGTGTGGTGCTCGCGGCCTTTGAGGCCCACGCGATCGAGCGCTGCCATCGCGCGGTCGTGGCGCGCACGTCCGCCGATGCCCTGATACATGAGCGGCATCTCGACATTCTCGAGCGCGCTGGTGCGCGAGAGCAGATTGAAGCTCTGGAACACGAAGCCGATCATCCGGCCGCGCACTTCGGCGAGCGCCGCCTTGGACAGCGTCGCGACGTTGCGGCCGTTGAGCAGATACGTTCCCCTCGTGGGCTGATCGAGACAGCCCATGATGTTCATGAGCGTCGACTTCCCGGAGCCCGACGTGCCCATGATCGCGATCGAATCACCGCGCTCGATCGTCAGGTCGACGCCGCGCAGCGCGTACACCTTGTTGTCGCCCATGATGTACGTGCGCTCGATGCCGTGCATCTCGATGAGCGTGCTGCTCGCCGGCGCCACCATCAGAACGGTCCTGTTCTGCGCGTGTTGGTCTTCGCAACGCCCTGGATCTCGGTGACGAGCTGATCGCCGGGCTGGAGGTCGCCTTCGACCATCTCCGTCGTCGAGCCGTCGGTGAGGCCCGGCTTCACGAGCACCATCTTCGGCTTGCCGTCGACGAGCTTCCACACGGGCTTCTTGTCGCCGAAGTCGCGCATGCGAACGCCGCCGTCGCCGCCCATCCACGGCGGCGTCGAGCCACCGGTCGGCGCGAACGGCGAATCGCTACCGCCGCTGCCCTGGCTCCCGCGACCGCCCGAGCCCGAGCCGCGACCGCGTCGACCCGAGCCGGAGCCCGAGCCGCGCTCGCCGCGCAGCGCCTGCATCTGCTCGCGCGTCGGCTTGAACCGCAGCGCCGAGTTCGGAATCTTGATCGCATCCGCGACCTGCGCGAGCACGAACGTGACGTTCGCGGTCATGCCGGGGCGCAGCTGGAGATCGCTGTTGTCGACGTCGATCACCGCATCGTACGTGACGACGCCCTGCGTGGTCGTCGGCGCGTTGCGAACCTGGCGCACCTTGCCCTTGAACGTCTTGCCGGGGAACGCATCTACGGTGAACTGCGCGTCCATACCGTCCTTGAGCAAGCCGACATCGCCTTCACCGACCGCGGTGTCGATCTGCATGACCGCGAGATCCTCGGCGATCGTGAACAGCGTCGGCGCGGTCATCGATGACTGCACGGTCTGGCCCTTCTCGACGGCGCGCGAGAGCACGACACCGTCGACGGGCGAGTAGATGGTCGCGTAGCCGAGGTTCGTCCTCGCCTGCGCGAGCTGCGCGGCGGCCTGCTGCGCCTGTGCCTTCGCGGCGAGGAGCGATGCCCTCGCGGTGTCGTACGCGACCTCGGCCGCCTCGACGGTGGCACCGGCGACGAGCTGCTGCTCCTGCAGCGTCCTCTGTCGCTTGAGCTGGCGATCCGCATCGGACACCGCGACGGCGGCCTTGTTCACGTTCGCGTTCGCGAGCGCGAGCGATGCCAGCGACGACGTGATCTGCTGTTGCAGCACCTGCTCGTCGAGCTTCGCGATGACCTGGCCCTTCTTCACCTTGTCGTTGAAATCGACGAACAGATCCGTGATGCGACCGGACACCTGCGCACCGACCTGCACGGTGCCCTTCGCGGACAGCGTCCCGTTCGCGGTGACCTGCGCCGCGATGTTGCCCTTCTGGACCTGCACCGTGGAGTAGGTGATCGGCGGGACGCTCTTGGCCCACGGCTTCTTGATGATCAAGAACGCTGCTGCGCCGGCCACGACCGCCAACACGATGATTCTCGGGATCCAGCGCTTCATACCTGTCACGTTGATACCCCGCTCTGTACGTTCCGTTGCTCGGGTGTTGCAGAATATTGCTGCGCGATTCCGTTAGTTTACGGATCGGCCGCGAGCGGAACATCGAGGGTTGCCGTGGTCCCCTTGCCGACCTGCGATGCCAACGTGACGTCACCGCCGTGTACGCGCGCGATACGGCGCGCCAACGCGAGCCCCAAGCCCACTCCACCGGTCTTGCGCGTGCGGCTGCCATCCGCCCGCCAGAACGGCGTGAACGCACGCTCGAGCTCCGCGTCGGACATGCCGATGCCGCGGTCGACGATCTCGAACGCCACGCGCGTGCCGTTCGGCACGACCGCGAGCTTCACCGGCGACGATGAATCCGAGTACTTCGCCGCGTTGTCGAGCAGGTTGTCCACCGCGCGGCGCAGGAGGACCGGATCGCACTCGATCTCGCGGTCGCCGCCGGCGATGACCTGCTCGAGCTTGCGATGCGGATGGCGCGTCGCGAAGCGCTTGATCGCGCGCTCGGCGAGCTCGCCCACGCTGGTCGGCCGGCGCTCGACATGCACGTCGCTACCGTCGAGGCGCGCGGTGGTGAGGATGTCGCCGATCAGCTGATCGATCTCGTCGAGATCGGCGCCGACATCGGCCAGTACGTCCTTCGCGGCGACGGGATCCTCGGCCGCGAGCTCGAGCGCGACGCGAATGCGCGCGAGCGGCGTGCGCAGCTCGTGCGAGACATCGCCCATCAGCTGTCGCTGCGCTTGCAGCACCACGCTCGTGCGCTCGGCCATCTCGTCGAAGGCGCGCCCGACATCGCCGATCTCGTCATCGCGATCGAGCTTCGCGCGCGCCGCGGTGTCACCTTCGCCGAACCGGCGTGCGGCGACGGCGAGCTGGTCCATCGGCTGCGCGAGGCGACGCACGAACCACACGGACGCGGCGCCGACGAGGATCAACACGAGCCCGCCGAGCGGCAGCACGTAGTCCCACGGGAACCCCGGGCGGTTCGGGTGATACACGCCGATCAGCGTGCCGTCGTCGGAGCGCACGACGATGCGGCCCGTGCTGAGCGACCACTTCGACGACCTCAGGTCCTTCAGCTCGTCGGCGGTCGGATGATCGAGCGCGGGCTCGACGTTCGTGCGTACGACCTTGCCTTGCGTGTCGAACAGCGACAGCTTGCCGCGCAAGCGCGCTTCGATCCGGACCATGGTCTGGGCGAACTCGGCCGGCTTCTTCAACGAGAGTCGCTCGACGAGGTACTGCACGAGCGCGGCCTGCGGTTCGAGGTAGCGCGCGCCGCGGATGTAGCGCGGCAATACGAGCAGCACGATCATGATGCCGATCGACATCAGCGCCGCGAACGCGTAGACCCGCCACACGAGGCGAGGCCTGCGTGCGCGCTCGGTCACGAGTCGAAGCCTTGACCGCCGGCGAGCAGGTACCCGACACCGCGGACCGTCTTCAGGATCTTCGGGCTGCGGCTGTCATCCCCGAGCTTCGCGCGCAACCGCGAGACATGGACATCGATCGAGCGATCGAACGAGAGCTCCGCGCTGCCCTTCGCGAGATCGAGCAGCTGCTCGCGCGAGAGCACGCGTCCGGGCCGCTGCGCGAGCGCGCGCAGGATCGAGAACTCGTAGGCGGTCACGTCGACGGGCTTGCCATCGAGCATCACCGTCATGCGCTGCGGATCGAGGACGAGACCGCCGACGGTGATGGTCTGCTGCGCTGGACCCGCTTGCCCGCGCACGCGGCGCACGGTGGCGCGGATGCGTGCGAGCAGCTCGCGCGGAGAGAACGGCTTGGTCACGTAGTCATCGGCACCGACCTCGAGGCCGAGCACGCGATCCGCTTCTTCGCCGCGCGCGGTGACCATCACGATCGGTACGTCCGTGCGCGCGCGGAGCTCGCGCGTCACCTCGAGCCCGTCGCGACCCGGCAGCATCAGATCGAGGACGAGGCAATCGTATTGGCGACGCAGCGCCTCGGCCTGCCCTTCGAGTCCATCCTGCGCGATCGTGACCACCACGCCGTGACTCTCGAGGTAGCGCGCGGTGAGCTGCGCGAGACGCGTGTCGTCCTCCACGAGGAGCACCTTGATGGTGGGTTGGACAGACGCGTCGGTCACGATCGGTAGGATACTCGCTGCGCCGACCCGAGGACGCCGTCCTACACAGTTCGCAATGGGCTAATCGGGGCTAATCGGCCTCGGGCACGAGCTTTCCGAGGATGGCCTCGAGGGCCTCCATGCGGAACGGCTTGGGGAGGTACGCGTCGGCGAGGACCGGGCCCTTCCGGTCGCGGTCGTAGCCGGTGCACAGGACGATCTTCAGGTCGGGGTAGTTGGCCCGCAGCTGCGCCACGAGCTCCGCCCCCGACATTCGTGGCATCGTCAGATCGACGAGCGCGGCGTGCACGTCGTGCTTCGCGACGAGCTCGAGCGCGACGATGCCGTCGGGCGCCGGGATCGCGGCGTAGCCGAGATCCTCGATCATGCGAACGACGACATCGCGAACGAGGTCTTCGTCATCGACGACGAGGATGGCCTTCGTCGGAGAGTTGACCGCCGGAACAATGGTCGGCGTGCTCGTCGCGGGCCAGATGACCTCGAACGTCGCGCCCGATCCCGGCGAGGATCGCACGCGCAATCCGCCGCCGTGTGCGCGCACGATGCCCAGCACCGCGGCGAGACCGAGCCCGTGCCCGGTGGGCTTCGTGGTGAAGAACGGATCGAAGATGCGGCGCCGGGTCTCGCGATCCATCCCGGGGCCATCGTCGGTGACGTCGAGCGCGACGTAAGCGCCGGTCGACGGCGTGACGATGTCGTCGGGATCCGCGGTCCCATCGAGGATGACGTGCGTCGCCGTGATGCGAATGTGTCCACCGCGATCGCCGAGCGCATCGCGCGCGTTCGCGATCAGGTTCATCACCACCTGGCGGACCTGCGCGGCATCGCCGCGGATCGCGAGCGTCGGCGCGATGTCGACCTCGATCACGACGTTGGTCGCGGTCTGCGGCGACGAGATCCGCAACAGCTCCTCGACGAGCGGCTTGGGCACGACGCGCTCCGACGACACGGAGCCGCGACCGGCATACGCGAGCAGCTGATCGGTGAGCTCCGCGGCGCGCAGCGATGCGTTGCGGATGTTCTCGAGGGCGGCGCGGCCGGGCGTTCCCGGCGAGATGTCCCGCAGGGCGAGATCGGCGTTGCCGAGGATCGCGACGAGCAGATTGTTGAAGTCGTGGGCGAGCCCACCGGCGAGGACGCCGAGCGATTCGGCGCGCTGCGCATCGACCATGCGGCGCTCGAACGCACGCGTCGCGGTGACATCGATCAGCGTGCCGATCGCGGCGACGATCTCGCCGTTCACGCGAAACGGCGCGACGGTGTTCTCGAGCATCTTGTTGCGATAGTCGCTGGAGTACCGAGCGATCTCGCCGCGCAGTGCTCGCTGGTGCGCTTCGATCGAGCCATCCGCGCGCGTAGCCGTCGGATCGTCGTCGATGGCCTGGCCGATCGTCTGCCCGATGAAGGTCTCCGGCGGATAGCCGAGGACATCCTGCGTGGGGCCGCCGACGCGCTGGATACGAATGTCGTGATCGACCATCCACCAGATCGCCGGGACCTGATCGACCACCACGTCGAGGATCGCCGCGGTGCGCACGAGCTCCTCCTGCTGGCGGTTCGATTCGGTGATGTCCATGACCGAGGCATCGAAGCTCTCGACGCCGTCGCCGTCGACGATGTGCCCGAACAAGCGGATCGTGAGCACGCGTCCGTCGCGATGCCGCCACTTGACCGTCGCGCCGTCGACCATGCCCAACGGACCGAACTGCGCGACGAGGCGCTCGCGTTCGCCGGCATCGACGTAGAGATCGCGGACGACGTTGATGGTCGCCATCTCCTCGTTGCTGTACCCGAGGATGCGCGAGAGCGCCGCGTTCCAATAGAGCAGCTTGCCGTCGCGCGCGCTTCGATACATGCCGATCGGCGAGCGATCGAAGAGGGTGTACAACTCGGTGTCCGTCGGACGCGTCACAGGAGGAGCGCGTCCTCGATCTCGTCGAAGGCGCCGGCGCGCCATCGCGTGAGGGGGCTGCGGCCCTTCAAGAGGTTCTCGGTCTCGACGAGAACCGCCGCGAGATCGACGAGCCAGATCTTGGGATCCGCGGGCGACGGGCGACCGACATCCTCGGGGACATCCGTCGGTGGCATCCACGCCGCCATCTTGAGGTTGTCGCCCGCGATCAACGCGCGCACGGCGACGTTGCCGAGCCGCGACGCGATCAGACGATCCTGCGCCGTGGGACGACCACCGCGCACGACGTGACCGAGCACCGTCACGCGCGTCTCGATCCCCGCGGAGTCCGCGCCGGGCAGCCGATCCTTGAGGCGCGCATCGACGAGATCCTTGAGGCGCTCGGTCGGGATCGCGACGCCTTCGGCCTTGATGATGATCACGCGGCGCGACTTGCGCGAGCGACTGCGAACCGTGAGTACGGTGTTGACGATCTGATCGACGACCGCGGACTCCGGCTTGCCCGCCTCGGGAAATAGCGCGAGGTCGGCACCGACGGCGATCGCCGACGTCATCGCGAGGTATCCGCAGTCGCGGCCCATCACCTCGATGATGAACGTACGGTCGTGCGCGGTCGCGGTATCGGCGATCTTGTCGACGGCCTCGACGATCGTGTTCATCGCGGTATCGACGCCGATCGACATGCCGGTGAAGCCGAGATCGTTGTCGATCGAGGCAGGGATGCCGACGACCTTGAGCGACGGGCCATCGCCGATCTCCTTCGGATCGGCGAGGTACATCGCGCCGGTGAGCGACCCGTTGCCGCCGATCACGATCAGACCGTCGACGCCGCGGTTCGCGAGGATCGTTCGCGCGCGATCGCGAACCTCGCGGTGATGGAACTCCTTGGAGCGCGCCGATCCGAGGATCGTCCCGCCCTCTCGAAGAATGCCTTGGACGTCGGTGGGCATGAGCGGGACGAAGGCGTCCTCGAGCAGCCCCTTGTACCCGCGCTCGATGCCGACGATGTCGGCGCCGAGTGATCGTCCGACCAGGGCGGCCGCACGGATCGCGGCGTTCATCCCGGGCGCATCCCCGCCGCTCGACAGCATCGCGATTCGCTTACACCCAGCCATGGCGCCACTGTACTAGACTCCTGGGATGATTCGCATCGAGCGGACGGGAGCGGTGACTTCGGTGATCATCGATCGCCGCGCCGCGAAGAACGCCGTCGATCGCGAGACGGCGCAGGAGCTCGCCGATGCGTTTCGGGCGTTCGACGCCGATGACAGCGCTCGCGTGGCGGTGCTCGCGGGCGACCACGGGACGTTCTGCGCGGGCGCTGACCTCAAAGCGATGGCAGCGGGCACGCCGAACCGCGTCGCGCCCGATGGTGACGGGCCGATGGGCCCCTCGCGCATGCTGCTCGGCAAGCCGGTGATCGCCGCGATCTCGGGCCACGCGGTCGCGGGCGGCCTCGAGCTCGCCCTGTGGTGCGACCTGCGGGTTGCCGATGACGACGCGGTGCTCGGCGTGTTCTGCCGCCGGTTCGGTGTTCCTCTCATCGACGGCGGCACGATTCGCCTGCCGCGCTTGATCGGCTTGTCGCGCGCACTCGACCTGATCCTCACGGGGCGCGCCGTTTCGGCCCAGGAGGCGCTGTCGTTCGGCCTCGTCAACCGCGTAGTTCCGTCGGGAACGGCGCTCGCCGCTGCCCAGGCGCTGGCCGCGGAGCTAGCGGAGCTGCCGCAGGCGGCGATGCGCGCGGATCGCACGAGCGCGTATCTGCAGCACGATCTCGATCTGGACGCCGCGCTCGCGAAGGAGCTCGAGCTCGGATCGCGCGCGCTCGCCGAGGCGATGGAAGGCGCGGGACGCTTCTCGCGCGGTGCCGGCCGGCACGGGGAGCGCGCGTGAAGAGCATCGTGCTCGCTCTCGTGATCGGCGCGACGCTCGCGGGCTGTATCGTCCGGCGCTTGACCACGCCGCGGCTCACCGGCACGTGCGATGGCGCGTGCTCGCACTACGTGGAGTGCAAGCCGGGGCACTCCGCCGACGATCGCTCGCGCTGTGCCGTCGAATGTCCCGACGTGTTTCGCGATACTGACTCGCTGATGGGCTACGAGAGCCTGTCGTGCAAGGACGCGGTCGAGTACATCGACGGCTCGCCGAACCAGACGGCGCGCACCCCCAAGCGAGGCTAGGCATGACCGCTCGCGACGACGCCGAAGCGCTGTACTCGCGTGCGACCACGCTGCAGCGCGAGCTCGAGATGGTGCGCGAACAACTCGAGCGGCTGCACCCCGCCGCCGACGAGGATCGCTGGGAGCCCGAGACACCCGTGCCGTCGCGCGATGCGACGCCGCCGCCGTGGCTCACCGTGCATCGCCGCCGTGCATCGCTGCTCGAAGATTCGCGCAAGCTGCTCGGCCTGCTCGACGATGACTCGTTGTCGCTGCTCGCCCCGCTGCTCGAGGAGCTAGCAGCGCCCTCGTCACCCGAGCTTCGCGAGGAGTCGATCGCGAAGCTCCGGGCGATCGTCGAAGGAATCACGCGCAGCGCGTGGAGCCGCCCGCGGTAGCGATGTCTGGCTCCGACGTCACGATCGAAGGAACGCTCGAGCGCGTGGTCTTCAAGGGCGAAGACTCGGGCTACACGGTCGCGCGGTTCACGCCGTCGACGGGCAAGGTGCCGGTCACGGTGGTCGGTCACCTCGTCGAGATCCAAGAGGGCATCCCGTACACGCTCCACGGAACGTGGGTCGATGATCGAAAGTGGGGTCGTCAGTTCAAGGTCTCGACGTTCACGCAGATCGTCCCCAAGACGGCGCTCGGCATCGAGAAGTACCTCAGCTCGGGGATGATCCCCGGCATCGGCGTCGCGTATGCGAAGCGCATCGTCAGCACGTTCGGCACCGAGACGCTCGACGTGATCCGGAACGCGCCGCATCGGCTGACCGAAGTCCCCGGCATCGGCACCGCGCGCGCGAAGGAGATCGCCGAAGCGATCGGTGCGCATCGCCACGTCGAGGAGGTGATGGTGTTCTTGCGCGGCAATGGCGTCAGCGACGCGTTCGCCGCGCGCATCGTGAAGCGCTACGGCAAGGAGACCATCGCGATCGTGAAGGCGAACCCGTATCGCCTCGCGCACGAGGTGTGGGGCATCGGGTTTCGCTCGGCGGACACCATCGCGGAGAAGCTCGGCATCGCGCGCGACGCGCCCGAGCGCATCGAGGCCGGCGTGCTGCACGCGCTCCAGACGGCGAACGAGGACGGCCACATGCACGTTCCCGACGAGGAGTTGGTCGCGGCCGCCGCGGAGCTCCTCGGGATCGCGGGCGATCTGATCACGCCGCGCTTGGGGGCGCTCGCACTCGCGGGGCGGGTGATCCGCGAGACGCTCGGCGATCGCGGCGCGTGCACGGCGCTCGTCGACGCGTACGAAGCCGAATCGCAGGCCGCGGTGTTGCTCGCGGAGATCGCGAAGACGCCCGCGCGCGGCATGGGACTGGATGTCCACGCCGCGATCCACGCGTTCGAAGCGGTCACCGGCGTCACGCTCGCCGCGCAACAGCGCAAGGCCGTCGAGTCCGCGCTCGTCGACAAGGTCGTCGTGATCACGGGCGGTCCCGGCGTCGGCAAGACGACGATCGTGAAGGCGATCGTGCACCTCGCGAAGCTCACGCATCGTCGCGTCTCGCTCGCCGCACCGACGGGCCGCGCCGCGAAGCGGTTGCAGGAAGCCACGCTGCACGAGGCGACCACGATCCATCGCCTCCTCGAGTTCCAACCGCAGGCAGGTGGGTTCACGAAGAACCGCGAGGCGCCGCTCGATGCCGACATGGTGATCATCGACGAGTCGTCGATGGTCGATGCGCGGCTGTTCAAGTCGCTCGTGTCCGCGATGCGCGCCGGTGCGCAGCTATGCCTCGTCGGCGACATCGATCAGCTGCCGTCTGTCGGTGCGGGCGCGGTGCTCCACGACACGATCGAATCGGGCGCGGCGACGGTGATCCGGCTGACGGAGATCTTCCGCCAGGCTGCGGAGTCCAAGATCGTGGTGTCTGCTCACCGCATCAACAGCGGCGAGCTGCCCGACCTCGACACGCCGGTCGGCACGACGACGTCGGACTTCTATTTCATCTCGCGCGACGATCCCGATGCCGCGCGCGACACCATCGTCGATCTCGTCGCGAATCGCATCCCGTCGCGCTTCGGGTTCGATCCCGTGACCGAGGTGCAGGTGCTCGTGCCGATGCATCGCGGCGAGCTCGGGACCAACGCGCTCAACCACGCGTTGCAAGCGCGGCTCAACCCGGCGGCGACCGGCAAGCTCGAGACCACACGCGGCGAACGCGTGTTTCGCGCGGGCGACAAGGTGATGCAGCTGCGCAACGATTACGACCGCAACGTCTACAACGGCGACATCGGCGTGATCGCGTCGATCATCCCCGACGACAACGTCATCAATGTCGACTTCGACGGACGCAACGTGGTCTACGAGCGCGCGGAGCTCGATCAGCTCGTTCACGCGTACGCGGTCAGCGTCCACAAGAGCCAGGGCTCCGAGTACGCGGCGGTCGTGATCCCGCTCGTCACCCAGCACTACATGATGCTGCAGCGGAGCCTCCTCTACACCGGCGTCACGCGCGGCAAGAAGCTCGTGGTCCTCGTCGGGAGCAAGCGGGCGGTCAGCCTCGCGGTGCGCAACGCGGACGCGAAGCGCCGCTACACGTGGTTTGCCGAGCGCGTCCGCGCCGCCATGGCATGATCCCGCGATGCTCTTGCCGCTGATCGGGGTGATCGTTCTCGCGAAGGTCCCGGCGTGGGACGCCGCGCCCGCGGGCGGAAAGCTCGTCGTCGTCGATGACAAGTTCCTCACCGTGTCCGGCTTCGATCCGGCGACGGGCAAGAAGGCGTGGACGTCGAAGGTGATCAAGGAAGCCAAGGGCCGGCACACGCTGCTCGCCTCCGGCACCGGCGTGCTCGCGTGGTTCGGCGAGACGCTGTCGTCGATCGATCCAGCATCCGGCAAGGTCAGCGCGCTCGGGACGCGCGGCTACAACGGCGTGGCGTGGGAGGACGGCGGGTGCTGGCTCGATCTCGCCGAGGGCGCTGCGGTCCAGCGGTGCCAGTGCAGCTTCCAGGTGTTCGATCCGGCGACAAACAAGGATCTCGGGCCCCGCTACGAGAAGACGTACATGCACATGGACGAGCTCGACGCGAACGGCGGTCACAGCGGTCGCACGGCGGGATGTTGGGGCATGTCGGAGTCGCTGTTCGGCAAGGCGGGAAACCTCGCGCTGATCAGCGCCGAGGACAGTACCCGTGGCCAAGGCAAGTCTCGCGGCCCCACGATCACCGCGGCGATCGATGTCGTGAAGGGCACCGAGGCGTGGCGGATGCCGTTGCGCTCGCAGTTCGGCGGTCACTCCGCCGACGGGAAGACGTGCTGGTTCTACGGCTTTACCGAGGAGATCGTCGCCGTCGATTGCGCGACAGGCAAGAAGCTGTGGACGAGCAAACCGCTTCCGGCGATGGGACGCCACGTCGCCGCGTTCGTGCCGGCAACGAAGGGCACGAAGGCTGCGGTGTTCGATCTGCGCGCGCCGTCGAAAGCGCCGGGCAACGCGTCGCTGCACGACGAGCGCACCGGCGCGACGCGCTGGACCGCGAAGCTCGCGCCCGACACGCTCGCGTGGGTACGCGGCACCACCCTCGATCTCGCGACGAGCGCCGACGATGCGACCTCGATCGCGATCCTCGATCCCGCGTCGGGAAAACCGATCGCCAGCATTCCGAAGTCCGCTTCCGCCAGCATCGAATTCGATGGTCGCGGTGGCTTCATTCTTCGCGACGACACCGATCTCGTCGCGTACGACCCCGCTGGCAAAGAGACGTCTCGCGCTCGGCTCGCGGCTCGCGATGTCACATTCGGTGACTCGCTGGTCGTCGCGACGCTCGAGACCGAGCTCGTCGTGCTCGACCGCAGCACGCTGCGCGAGCGCGGGCGCGTTGCAGGTGCCTTCAGCGTCGTTCACGTCGAAGGCGCGCTCGGCGCGAACCACGTCGCGGCGTACGCGTACGACGGCAAGAGCATCGGATCTGTCACGCTCTTATCCGTGCAGTAACCGAGATTGTCGTGACCGAATGTCCATGCCGCAAATTGCGGCGTGAGAGCGCCTCTCGTGAGGAGCACGAAAGCGTGATTGAGCATCTGCGAGCGCGGTGAGATCCTGGATGGAGTGCGTGTGTTGGTCGTGGACGATTATCGGTCCATCGCAAATGCGTTGTGCAGGCATCTCCGGGTGCACGGTCACGAAGCGCGTGCGGTGTATTCGGGGAAGGCTGCGCTCGTGGAGGCGGACGCGTTCGCACCGCACCTCGTGCTGCTCGATCTCGTGCTCCCCGATCTGACCGGCTATGAAGTCGCGAAGGAGCTGCGCCTTCGTTCGACGACACGGATCTACATCGCCGCGATCTCGACGCGCCGCGAAGATGCGGACGCGAATATCGACGAGCACGTGCAGAAGCCGTTCGGTCTCGATCGCCTCGCGCAGATCCTGATCAACGCATCCCGCGCCGCTTCGTAGCCGAGTCCACTGTCAGTGGAATCTACGCGGCGGGCGTGGTGGGAAGAACGATCGTCACGGTGGTCCCTGCACCGAGCTTGCTCTCGATCTTGAACCGTCCGCCGACGTTCCCGACCAGACGCTGGACCTGCGCGATGCCGAGGCCCGTGCCTTCATCGCGCGTCGTGAAGAACGGCGTACCGACCTTCGCGAGCGTCTCGGCATCCATGCCGATGCCGCTGTCCTTGACCTCGATCTCCACCATCTGCGCCGACGTTCGCGTGGAGATCTTGACCGTGCCGTTCGGCTCGCCTCGCGTGGCGACGGCCTGCGCTGCATTCGCGACGATGTTGATCATCACCTGCATCAGCTCGGTTTGATTCATCTGCGCGGGCGGCAGCTTGTTCGGCCCGGTATACGTGATCGAAGTGCGCGACTTCATCGCGACCTCCTGACACACGGCCATCGCGTGCTTGATGATCGGCACCGGATCGATCGACGGCTTGGCCGTCTTGACCGACGCACGCGGGCGGCCCAGGTCGCGCAGGCCGCTGATCATCTCGCTGAGGTGCATCGTCGATTGCTTGAGGTCCGTGACGACGCCTTCGAGATCCCCGAGGATCGCGATCGCGCGGTGCTTCACCTCGGCGGAGAGCGACGAGCTCTCGACCGCGCTGGTGATCGCGGCGGCGTCCTTCGCGAGCTCGCCGACGTGCTCGATATTCACGAGCTGCGACATCAGCGGCTGGCGAAGATCGTGAACGAGCAGGCCTGCAATACTGCCCAGCGTGGCGAGACGCTCGGTCTCCATCAAGCGGTGGTGCAGCGCCTGCGAGTCCTTGCCGAACGCCCACGCTTCACACGCCCAGCGCAGCACCTGGAGGAGCTCGGGACGTTCGAAGGGCTTGATGATGTATCGCGCGACGAGACCTTCGTTGATCGCGCGGAGGATCGGCCCGATGTCCTGGTGCGCCGTCATCACCATGCGGATCGTCGTGGGCCACCGGTCCTTCACGATCCGCAACAGCTGATCGCCCTCCATGCCGGGCATGCGCATGTCGGTGACGAGAACCGCGATCTCGCGTTGCTCGAACACCTCGATCGCTTTTTCGCCACTCTCCACCACCACGATGTTGAAGTCCGACTTCAACGAGTGCTCGAGGACGATGCGATTCGCGCGCTCGTCGTCGACGTAGAGAACTAGCGGTCTTGGGTCTTCAGCAGGCATCTGTCAGTCGGAACTGTGCGTGGGAATGTCGATCGAGCATCACCCGACACGAGCAGCCACGTCCACTGGGGTGTGGCGGGGCAACTGTACGACGAAGACCGAGGTCGCGCCTCGATCCTGGACCTCGAGAGTGCCGCCGTGGCGAATAGCGATCTCGCGCGACACCGGGAGTCCCAGGCCCGTCCCGACTCCTTGTGGTTTCGTGGTGAAGAACGGCTCGAAGATCTTCGTTCGCATGCCAACGGGAACACCCGGCCCGCTGTCTCCGACGATGACCGAGACGAAGTCGTCGCTGACGGCGGTCGAGATGCTCACCCATCCCTTACCGGCCGCGTGAGCGGCGTTCTCGAACAGATTCGTAAACACCTGGGTTAACAGCGGGGGAGCGCACATGACAACCAAGTCGGCAGGGATGTCGATCCGGACCTCGACCTGCTCGAGCGTTGTACGAGAAATCGACAGTGCACGCTCGACGACGTCGCGGAGAGGAGCCGGCCGGAGCTGCAGGTTCGTCTCGTGGTCGCGAAAGCCCAGGAGCTGTTTGGACAGCGTATTGATCTGCGCGGCGCACTCGCCCATCACGTCGATGAGCTCGCCGATCGGCTCGCCCGGCTTCATCAGCTCGGGCGGCATGAGCATCTTCAGCGGCTCGATCGCGTTGACGACACCATTCGCGGGGTTACGCAATTCATGTGCGAGCCCCGAGGTAAGCACGCTCAGCGTCGACAGCTGTTCCGCGCGGTGGAGGCGCATCGCGAGGTCGCGCTGGCGGAACTGCGAGCGGACGCGTGCGCGCAGCTCGGACGGATCGAACGGCTTCGTCACGTAGTCGACAGCGCCTGCATCGAGGCCTGCGACGCGCGTGCTGAGATCGAGCACCGCCGACAGGATGATGATCGGCGCGAGGCGATCGTTCATCACTTCGCGGAAGCGCTTGGACAGCTCGATGCCATCCATGATCGGCATGTCGACGTCGGTGATCAGCAAGTTCGGCTGGTGCTGCTTCGCGAGCTCGAGGGCCGCCGCGCCATCGTTGGCGACGCGCACGACGTACTCGTCGGACAGGAGGTCGGCGATCATCGTCGCGAGTCGCGGATCGTCCTCGGCGATCAGGATCGTCCCCTTCGCGACGTCGTCCGGTGCGGAAACGGCGAACGGCGGTGGCATGGTCCGCGACTTCACGTGTTCGACGAGCCTCAGGATCGGGCCGGTCTTCGTCTGCGTCATCACGACCGTTGCCGGGAGGCGAACGCGCATCTCCGTACCACCGCCGGGCCGCGCGATGGCTTGGACCGTTCCATCGTGCTGCTCGACGAGCTGCTTCACGAGCGAGAGGCCGATGCCCGTGCCCGTGATCTTCCGATGCTCGCCGTCGGCGCGCTCGAACCGACCGAACAACCGCTTCATCAGATCGTCGCTGATGCCCTTGCCATTATCGAGGACCGAGATGCGAATGCCGTCATTGTCCTCGACGAGCTCGATCTCCACGGCACCACCGCGCGGCGTGTACTTCACCGCATTGGACACGAGGTTCGTGAGTACGCGCTCGATCGCCACGGGATCGACCTTCGCCGTGATCGGCTTCGGTGCGTTGGCCGCGATGGTCAACCCGGCCTCTTCCGCCGCCGGCGTCCACGCCGAGACGAGGCTGGTGACAAGCGCGGTCAGGTTCGTGGCTTCGGGCGCGAGCTTCAGCTTGCCCTCTTGACCCGCCGCGAGCAGCAGCAGCTCGTCGACGAGCTTGAGCAGCTTGCGCGCGGAGTCGTGGATCGAGCCGAGCGCTGCTCGCGAGCGGGTGTCCATCTTGTCCTTCGCGCGCTTCTCGATGTCACCGACGGCGAGGAGCACGATCGACAGCGGCGTTCGAATCTCGTGCGAGACGTTGCCGAAGAACTTCTCTCGCGCACTCTGTGCTTCGCGCAACTCGCGCGTGCGCTCGTCCACCAAGCGTTCCAATCCGCTGCGATAGGTGGCGTTCTGGAGCGCGATCGCCAGCGAGGGCGTGATGAAGGCGAGGAGCTCTTCGCGCTCGGCGCGATTGGCACC
>JBGARE010000002.1:0-162436 GCA_044230415.1 Kofleriaceae bacterium | reverse complement strand
TCGCGCGGTGTTGTCGCCGTGTCCGATCAGGCTGACCTCCGCCCACGTGAAGCCGGCTTCGTCGACGAGCGCCTTCGCGACGGTGGCGAGCGTCGCATCGACATCGATATCGCGCTGGACGAGCACGTTGACCGAGTGAGCGGTGCGCAGCTGCGCCGCCTGGCGATCGAGCTTCAGCTGTGCGCTCTCGAGCTCTTCGTAGCGATCGAGCAGCGATTCGTGAGCGGCGCGCAGCTCCTTCGCAGCGTCGCGCCGCACGAACGGCTTCGCGAGGAATCGGAAGATCCGCCGGAAGAAGGCGGTGCCCTTCGGGACGGCAATTCGATACCGGCCACCGTTCGGCAATCGGGTGAGCGTCACCTCGGCAGCGGGATAGCCGAGCAGGCGAGGCATCTCGACGACGTTGCCCTGCGAGATCAAGAAGAAGTCCCAGCACACTTCGAATCCGTCCGGCAGCGTGAGATCGAGCTCGATGTCGAACGGAGCCAACTCGCGGTGTGTTGGCGTGATGCAGCTGAACATCTGGTTGCCGACGCCCTCGCGAGGCTTCGAGAACCATCGGTAGAAGTCCATCGGCGAAAGCGCGAGTCGCGCGATCACCATCGCGAAGCGAAGTCCGGGAGCGCGCAGGTATCGCCGTCCGAGCTCGATGTACTCGTCGTCCGTGAAGTGGGGACGCAGGTTCCGCATGACTGCGGAGAACTCGGACCAATCGAGTCGCTCTTTACGCGACTGCAGGCGCGCGAGCGTGACGCCCGTGTTCGCGACGATGGACTCGAAGTCGACGCCCTTCTTTTCGAGTGGATCCCAAAAGACGTCGAAGACCTTGCAGGAGACCTCGCGCACTATCGCCCCCAGCGAAGGATAGCGGCACCGTAGGTCATTCCGTTTCCTCCGCCAGCGAGCACGACAACATCATTATCGGCCAGGATGCCGGCGTCTTGAGCGGCAACGAGGTTCGAAGGTACGAACGCGGCGAACAGATGGGCCGTCTCGGTGAATGTCTCGATCGAGCGTGTATGTGCGAGTCCGCTGTGCTGCTGGACCAGCTCGCGCAACCAGGGCATCCCCTGATGCATTGCAAGTACATCGACGTCGGCGGGAGTCAGGCCGGCGAGCTCGAGCGCGGCCAGGATGCTCTCCTTCGACACGTCCACCGTACGAAGGAGGATATCCCGCATCCCCAGTGGGTCCTGGAGATGTAGGAGAGCGCGTCCATCGTCGTACCACCGCTTGCCGGGGACCGTCGCCACGAGCGTGTTGGGGAGTCGCCCATCGGTGCGATGTGTCGACGAGAGAATCCCACGGTTGGTGGACACATGTCCCAAGACCGCGGCCGTCGCACCGTCGCCGAACACCGCCGACATCGGGCTCGCAGGATCCACGAGTCGTGATGCTCCACTCGCCTGCACGATGAGTGCGCGGCGCGCTCGGCCAGAGGCGATCATCGATTCCGCCAACGCCAGCTGGAGCATGAACCCATGCTGGGCTCCATCGACATGCAGCGAGAAGCACGAGACTGGTAGTCCGAGTGCGTAGTGGAGCTCGCATGCCGAGTTCGTGAGCTGATAGTCGACCGGCGTCGTACACGTGAGTAGCAAGTCGATCTCGCTCTCGCGCACGTCCGCACGCGCGAGCGCCGACCGTGCCGCCGCGACCTGGATGTCGAGGATCGATTCGTCGTGGCCGAGGACGTGCCGGCGTCGAGACCCTTGAAACGGATCCCGCACCTGCGCGCTCATCTTCGCGACGATCTCCAACCCCGTCTCGGACAGATCGCCCGCGGGCGGCGGTGCTCCGATCGGAGCTCGCCAACGCGCGACCACATCTTCGGGCCACCAGTCGTTGGTTCGCACCGTTGGAGGAAGGTGCATTCCAAGCCCCAGGATGCCGACGCGCTGCATGACTACTTATGACAGACGTGGGCCAAACAGCAGCTCGCGATATGCAGGAACGAGCCGGACATTGAACGCGTAGAGCAGCCAATCGAGGTACAGCTGCTCGGCAAGCGTCGACGGAGCCGCGCGGGCAACGAGCTGATCCCGGCTCTCGAACTGTTCGTAAAGAGCTTTGGCGAGGGTGTACTCGTCGAACGCGTCGGCTAGGGCGAGAGCCTCTCGAACCCGTGCGCCGGCGTTGGCGTTTGCGGCGAGCACGCTGTCGATCACCTGCTTGGTCGTCGTGTTCGCCGCGGCCTTGGCCATCGGATGCGGCGAGAACAACCGGCGCAGCCCGATGGTATCGGTCGGGGTTCCCATCGCGGCGAGCAGCGCACCGAAGTCATCCATCGAGATGTGATTCGAGAGGAACCAGCTCCAGTCCTTGCGCGCACGATGTCCCGTCGACATGAACGTCTCGCCGACGTAGCGCATGAAGTCCATGATTTCCGCTGGTGAGCCGAGGCGCTCGATCAAGAAGTCGGCGAAGTAGAACGTGGGGTGGATGAAATCCGTTTCGCGTTCCCCGTCGGGGCCATACGTTCGCAGACCGCGCGGCGTGGTCTCGCAGATCGGCTCGCCGTCCGGCGCGAACACGCGCGTCGACGGAAACGGAATACCGCCGCGATAGTTCTCCCGCAGACCTTCTTCATGGACTCGCTGCAGCGTCTTCCAGATCGTCTCGGGCGTCGCATGTGCGTTTCCGAGAAACAGGCCGAGGATCGACGCGAGCTCCTTCGGCGTTCTTTGCGTGAGTCCGGCGGTGATCTTGCCGACCGCTGCATTGGCGTTCGCGGCTGCCGTTGCTGCTTCCTCGCGATCGAGCTTCGTGACGGCCTTCAGGAACGCGACCGCGTGATGCGACCGATATGGGACGCGGGCTCGCTTGAGGTTCTCGTCGTCGAGCGAGAGGACATCGTTCAACGCCCCGGCATAGCCAGCACGCTGCAACAGGCGCAGCTCGTCCTCGGTGAGCCTCGGCAACGCGTACGCCGACCACTCGACCGGTCGTCCACCGTGCTTCTCCTGCAGCTTCACGATCCGCTCCGCGAGCTGCAGTCCGAAGTCGACGCCTTGGATGTCGAGCTCCGAACAGATGAACCAGAACCGGCGGATCTGCCGGCGCATGAGTTGATCGACCTCGGCCTCCACGACATCGAGCGACCGATGACGGAAGTCGCGGCCCTTCACGTGCGGCTCGGTGCAGAAGAAGCAGCGGAACGGACAGCCGCGCATGACTTCGACGGCGACCGTCGGCGGATTCGCGCCGAACACCTCGCGATGTCCGTAGAACGCGACGAGTTTGTCGAAGATCGGATCGACGTATTCGATCGACTCGTACGGCGAAAAGTAACCGCGCTCGTTGATCGCGACCTGCGAGCCGTTCCGGTGGAGCAGGCTCTTTACTGACGAGAGATCGCGTCCACGGACCACATCCTCGAACCGCGCGAACACGTCGTCGGGATCTCCCTGCACGCCGTAATCGAGGCCGAGGTACTCGAATAGCTTCGCAGCATGCGTCGTGAACCCAAACCCGCCCGCGATCAGCGGCGCACGGGTCAGGTCGCGAAGCGTATCGACGAGGCGGCGATTGTCGTCGATCGGAAAGTACGAGCGCTGGGTCTGTGGTCCGCTCGGCGAGGCGTCGTAGTCGTCGATGAACACGCTATCGCCTTGGCGAATGTGCAAGCCGACCGCTCGCGGCTGCGTGCGCTCGAGATGCAGCGCGAGGAAGTCGGACCATCGATCGCGCGGAACCTCGAGGAGATCGACGACCTCGACATTCAGACCATGACGTCGAGCAACGGCCGACACCTGGACGAACGCGTACGGAAAGATCGGCCGCCACGGCAGATTCGTCGCATTCAACAGCAGGAGATCTGCGGTCACGCAGCCTCAGTTTGGCAGGCGCATGAACGACTTGCCCGGGAGTCCGAACGCGCTGATCTTCGGCGCGGGCTTCATCGCGGCGACTCGATCGAGCTTCGGCATGCGAATGAGTCCATCGATCGCGACGTCGACGACCACGGGGCCCGTCGCATGTGCGACGAGCTCGTAGGCGGCATCGAGCTGCGCGAGCGTCTCGACGCGGACCGTCTTCGCGCCGAGCCCCTTCGCGACCAGGCAGACATCGAGCGGGTTCGTCGCGAAGTCCGGGTTGCGGCCGTACACGGTGCGGTGACCGTCTTCGACCATGCCGAGCTTCTCGTCGTTGAACACGAACACGCGGATCGGGAGCCGCTCCTGCACGGCGGTCGCGATCTCGAACGCGTTCATCGCGAAGCAGCCGTCGCCGACGATCGCGCAGACCTTGCGATCGGGGTGCGCGAGCTGCGCGCCGATGGCGGCGCCGATCGATTGGCCCATCGAGCCGAGGCCGGTCATCACGAGGAAGCCGTCCGGCTGGTTGATGCGCAGGTAGTGCGTCGCGAACATGAAGTGCTCGCCGGAGTCGACGGTGTAGATCGTGTTGCCCGGCAACAGCGACTGCACCTTCTCGATCGCCTCGCGAGAGCCGATGCGATCGGGGCGCGTCGATGCGGGAACGTCGTGGCGAACGATGCCGGTCGCGAGGTTCGGGATGGCGCCCTCGACGGTGCGCTCGCCGAGCGAGTCCGCGAGTGATCCGAAGAAGTCGCTTGCCGATGCGACGATCGCGTGGGTCGGCGAGTAGCTCTTGCCGACCTGGCGCGCGTCGATGTCGACGTGGATGAACGTCGCGGTCTGGAGCAGTGGCGTGAAGCCATCGGTCGAGAGATCGCCGAGGCTCGTGCCGATGGCGACGAGGACATCGCAACCTTTGACGAGGTACTCGCGCGTCGACGGATGACCGCCGAGGCCGAGCACTCCGAGCGAGAGGCGATGGTTCTCGGGGAACACGCCTTTGCCCTTCGGTGTGGTGGCGACGGGGCAGCCGAGCCGCTCGGCGACGGTGATCAAGCGCTCGGGGGCGCCGTGACCACGCACGCCGGACCCGACGAGCATCAGCGGGCGCTTCGCGTTGCGGAGCAGCTCGCGAACCTCATCGATCTGCTCGGGCGCGACGAGGCCACCCATGGTGACCGAGCCCGCGAAGCGCGGCGGCGTGAGGTGCGCCGTGGTGACATCGATCGGCAGCGTCATCATGACGGGACCGCGGCGACCCGACATCGCGGTCGCGATCGCACGGCGAAGCAAGTGGGGCAGGGCGCTCGGGCGCGGAACCTCGAGCGACAGCTTCGTCACGTGGCGCGCCATCTCGACGATCTGCAGACCGTGAGCGGAGCCGTCCTGAAGGACGCCCTTACCGTGCGACGCGCGCGGCACTTCGCCGACGAGGAGCAGCACGGGAACGCCATCGCACCACGCGGTGCCGAGGCCGGTCATCGAGTTGAGAACGCCGGGACCAGAGGTCACGGCGACGACGGCGAGGCGGCCGGTCGAGCGCGCGTGCGCGGCAGCGGCGAACATCGCGCCCGCTTCGTGGCGCGTGGTGACCGAGCGGATCTTGCTGTCCATCAGCGCGTCGTGGATCGGCGAGATCGCGCCGCCCGGAATTCCGAAGACGACGTCGACGCCGGCTTCCTCGAGCATCTTCACCATCAAGTCCGCTCCACGGACCGTCGGTGTACCGCTCGGTTCTGCCATTGGCGGTGGGATGGTACCCGCTGCGAAGCGCGTGGGGGGCGCTGGTTGCTTCTCGAGATCGAACAGCGATACGAGATCGAGCGGCTTCGGCAGCGTGAACGACGCTCCGGCTGCTCGCGCGCTGGCGTCGAGCTCCTCGGACATCGCCGAAGACGTCATCACCACCTGGATGTCGCGCGTCCCTTCGTTGGCCTTGATACGGCGGCACGCTTCGAGTCCGTCGAGACCCGGCATGTAGACATCGAGTACGACGATGTCGGGCTTCGACGAGCCGATCGCGAGCATCGCGTCGATCGCATTGTCCGCCGTGCGAAGCTCGACATGCGTGAAGCGACGCAGCGTTCGCTCGATCGCGCGGAGCTGCAGCGAATCGTCGTCCACGACGAGCACGCGCAACGGATGCGTCTCGGTCCGCTCTGACCCCTTCGGGGTGACGAAACTAGACGGGGGTACTGCGGACATGAGGCCTGCCTTATACAGCCGCGAGTGGCATCTCGTCGAAGACTGTCTTCGAGGGTGTCGGGGCGCCCCCTCGTATCGACCACCTCCACCCGATTTGTAGGGGCAACCGTCAGGTCGTACGTGCTGCTACGCGCCTACGTACGGCCGATCGCAGTTCTTCGAGATTACACGGCTTTTCGAAGCACAGGTTCGTGATGCGCTCGAGGAACTGTTGGGATGCCGGGCTGAATGCGCCGCCCGTGATGAAGATCATCTGGTCTGCCAGCTCGGGCGACAGCTCGCGAAGGGCCGCGTGCAGGTCCGCGCCGGTGAGCTCCGGCATCATCAGATCGCAGAGGATCACGTCGAAGCGGTCGCCTTTGCGAAGGCGCTCGAGCGCGATGCGCCCATCGTTGATCACGGTGACATCGTGCTCCGCCGTGAACATCCGCCGCATCGATGACGTGAACAGCACGTCGTCATCGATGATCAACACGGTTCCGCGCTTCCCCGTGATCGCCTTCTGCGTGTTGCTCGGCGTGCGTTTGCGCGGCGCTTCAGTCGAGGGCGGTAGCGCGACGCTGAACGTCGTGCCCTTTCCGACCTGCGTGCGGAACGTGATGTCGCCGCCGAGCGAGCGCACGGTGCCGTGACAGATCGACAGGCCGAGGCCCGTCCCCTGACCGACGCCCTTCGTCGTGAAGAACGGATCGAAGATCCGAGCCTGCACGTCGCGCGGGATTCCGGCACCCGTATCGTGAACTTCGATGATCGCCCAGCCCGCGTCATCCGTCCGCGTGACGACCTTCACCTCGTGATGACCGGCAGCGCCTTCGCGAAACGCTTCCGCTGCGTTCGTGAGCAAGTTCAAGAACACGTGGCCGAGGCGCGCTGGGTTCGCGAACACGGCAGGCACGGCGCCGAGCTGCTTCACGAGGCGCGCGCGATGGCGGATCTCGTTGCTCGCGAGGCCGATCGCGAGCTCCATCACGCGATTGATGTCGACGGGCTGACGCGAATCATCGTCGACACGCGAGAACGCGCCGAGCCCGCGCACGATCGTACGGATGCGATCGACAGCTCGCCGTGCATCGCGAGTCTCCGTATCACCGCGTGCCTCGGCGATCATCTCGAGGCTGGCGGAGATCGTCGCGAGCGGATTGTTGATCTCGTGTGCCACACCACCGGCGAGCGTGCCGACGCTGATCATGCGATCGGAGAACACCATCCGCGCTTGGACCTCTTTGGTCTCGGTGATGTCCTGCGCGACGCCGACGATCATCTCGAGCTCGCCGGCGCTGTTCAGGATCGGCCGCAGCCGCGCGTGGATGGTGCGGACCTCGCCGCCGGGACGCACGACGCGGTACTCGCACGTGCACGGTGATGGCTCGCGCCGACCACGCGTGATGTACGCCTTCACCGCGGTGACGTCGTCGGGATGCACGTGCGCGATGAGTTTCTCGAACGTCGGCTCGAACGCATTCGGCGCGTAACCGAGGATCTGATACAGCTCGTCGGACCAGTAGACGTCGTTGGTGCGGACGTTCCACTCCCAAATGCCGACATGCACGAGTGCCTGCAGCTCGGCGAGTAGTCGGGCGGTCCTTACTGCGTGGTCGACTTCGCCCACCGCCCTCGTTGTCCGCTATTCACGGAGGCATTGCAACCGAAGATCGATCACGCTCGACCTCGTCGAGGAGCTCGATCAATCGATGTACGCCAGATTCCGGAAACGCGTTGTAGATGCTGGCACGCAATCCGCCGACCGAGCGATGGCCTCGTAATCCCGAGAGACCTCGGTCCTCGGCGAGCGCGAGCATGCGCTCTTCGATCTCGCGTGTCGCACCACGGAACGTGATGTTCATCGTCGAGCGGCTGTCGGATCTCGCATGACCGCGCCACACCTTGCTCTGATCGAGGAAGTCGTAAAGCAACGCAGCTTTGTGCGCGTTTCGCACGGCCATTTCGGCGAGCCCGCCCTGCGCGCGAATCCACGCGACCACTTCGCCGATCATGTAGATGCCGAACGTGTTCGGCGTATTGTGTAACGAGCGTTCCGCAACGTACGTCTGGTAACGCGCGAGTGGTGAGAGTTCGCGCACCGTGTGCTCGACGAATGTTTTGCGCGCGAGCACGAGGCTGATCCCCGACGGGCCGAGATTTTTTTGCGCGCCGGCGTAGATCAGCGCGTGGTTCGCGAGCGCGAGCGGCCGGCTAAAGATGTCGCTCGACGCATCGCACACGAGCGGAGCCGGTGCAGATGGTGGAACAGTCCATTGCGTCCCGTAGATCGTCTCGTTGCTCGTGTAATGCACGTAACGCGGTGACGTGGACCACGTGGGATTCGACGGTGTCGCGTTGTAGTCAGGACCGGAGCTGCACGCGACATGCACCGCACCGAAGCGACGCGCTTCCTTGATCGCTTTTCCCGACCACACACCGCTGTCGCAGTAGTCGGCGGTGTCGTTCGCGCCGAGAAAGTTCTCCGGGACCATCGCGAAGTGATGCGTCGCGCCCGCGGTGACGAACACGATCGCGAACTCGTCCCCGATGTCACCGACCTCGCGGATCACCGCTTCGGTGCGATCGAGGACGCGCTCGAACTCTTTGCCGCGGTGACTGTGCTCGAGGATTCCGATGCCGGATCCGTCGAGATCCCAGATCGCTTGCTGGGCGTTGCGTAGAACTTCCTCGGGAAGTGCGGCGGGGCCCGACGAGAAGTTGTATTTGCGCCCCGTCACAGACGCACGTGACCGAGCAGCACCGTCACTTCGTGATGTCCTGCCAGTAGAAGACGGTGATCGCGATGCAGTGGAACGCCTCGTCCGACGATTGCGTGACCACGATGTCCGTCACCTTCAGGTGCGAATTGTGGTTCATCCACGCCGACACCTTCTCGCCCAGCTGATCCCGGTCCGCCACCATCGTCGCCGAAAACACTTTGACGCCGTTGAACTTCACATCTCGGCGGAGCGTCACCTGACCCGAGGTATTGGCTTGATTGGCGGACATCTACGCGAAAAGTAGCACGGGGCTACGGTTTTCTACGAGATGCAACACACCGCGAACTACTCGTCGTCGTCGAGGGCGCGGTCGAGGGCATTCGCGAGCTTCTCCGCTTCCTGCGGAGACATCGATGTCGGCGTGAAGGCTTTTTCTGCGGTCTCCACGAGGGCGAGCATGCGTGCCTGCTCGACCGACAGCCCCGATCCGTCTTGCGTGATCCACTCGTCGAGCTCTTCGGTCAACCGCTTCTTCGCGGTGCGATTCTCTTCGCCGCGCGGCGTGAGATCCGGTGCGCCACCATGACGGCGGTAGCTGATCGAACCGTACGCGTTCGCGAGGTCCGTCCGGAACTGGCTCATGTTCTGGTAGCGCTTGTTCGGATCCTTCTGCATCGCCTTGAGGATCACGCCCTCGGCCATCTCGGTGATCTCGCGGTGCGGAGCGAACTCGCGCGGTGACGGCGGTGGCGTGTGGATGTGCATCGACAGCACCTCGCTCGACTGCGGTGCCTCGAACGGCGGCCGCCCGCACAGCATGTCGAACAGGATCACGCCGAGCGAGTACACGTCGGCGCGATGATCGACATCTTCGCCGCGCGCCGCTTCGGGTGACATGTACTCGGGCGTTCCGAACACCGCGCCTTGCACCGTCTCCGCCATCAGCTCGTCCTGGATCAGGACCTTCGCGATGCCGAAGTCGAGCACCTTCACGAAGTCGTACGATTCCTCGCGCTCGGTGATCCACGTCTGATCGGGAGCCATCCGCACGAGGTCACGTCGCCCGGGCTTCTTGAGCAACATGATGTTGTCGGGTTTGAGATCGCGATGGATCACGCCGACGGCGTGCGCCGCTTCGAGCGCGAGTGCGATCTGGTTCGCGACGTTGAGCGCGCGGTGCAGCTCGACGGCGCCTTCCTTCTCGATCAGATCCTCGAGGCTCTTTCCCTCGAGGTACTCCATGACGAAGTACACGGGGCCATCGGCGAGGATGCCGAAGTCGGTGACGTCGACGATGTTCGCGTGGTTGATCGACGTGGCGGCGCGCGCCTCGCGGAGGAAGCGATGGATCGCCTCCTGGTAGCGAGCGAACTGCGGGTGCAGCACTTTCACCGCGACGGGCTTCTTGATGTAGACGTGCTCGCCGCTATAGACGGTGCCCATCCCGCCGCGACCGAGGATCTTGTCGAGGCGGTAGTTACCGATCGACGTTCCGAGACGCGCGATGTCCTCTTCCTCGACGAGAACGGCGGAGTCGTGAAGACAGAACCGCTCCCCGTCGGGAAACCGCGTAAAGCAGCGTGGGCAAACCTTGACGGGAATCGGAGTGCTCCGACTTACTTCCCGAACCGGGACTGCACGAAGAGCGACAGGTACCGATTGTCGATCGGGCTCTGTCCTTCGGGCGGCTTGACGTTCAGGAGCGTGAATTCGAGGCCGACGTCGAACTTCTGGCTCGGCGAGAACTCGACGCGACCGGTGACCGGGACCTGGAATGCGCCGGCCGACGTATCGAAATCGGGTACCCGGAGCTGAGCAAAGATTACGACCGACAACGCCGGGATCGGGTTCGTCGCGATACCGACGGACGGAAGGAGGTCGGGCTTCGCGCCGTTGCGCACGCCGCGCGCCCGCAAGGTGCCCGGGTTGTTCGGGTCGTCCTCGATGATCGTGTAGCCGTTCGAGATCGAGTTGAAGTCGATCGACATCAGCGTCTGCAGGGCGACGATCGCGATCTCGGGCTTGATCGCGTAGCGGAACGGGAAGCCGAGGTCGATCGAGAACTGTGTACCACCGGCGGTGAACTCGCCGCTCGGCAGCTCGGGCTGCAGCATGCCTGTCGTCGGATTCGTGCAGTCCGCCGGAGCCGTACCCGCGCCGAACTGGCCGCAGTACGTGGGCAGCGCCGTGCGGTGGATGTTGGCGGCGAGACGGATGTCGATGGTGTCGTAGAGGAGCGCGCCTTCGAAGCCGAAGTAGAACCCGAACGACTTGAAGTTGTAGGCGCTCGTCAGCCCGCCGATCAGCGAGAAGTTGTCCTTCATGCCGTAGATGCCCTCGAGGCTGACACCGAACGACTCGAAGGCGCCCTTCGCGCTGATGTCGGTGCCGAGGCCGAGGCGGAGCTGGCCGATTTTCTGCGTCATCGTCAGCGGACGCAGGGTCTCGCGGACGGGGTACGTCTTCATCGTGTAGAGACCGCCGGCCGTGACGGGAGGCTGGTCTTCGTCGGGGGCGTCGTCGCCGCCACCGCCGTCGTCATCACCACCACCACCATCATCGCCGCCACCATCGTCGCCGCCGTCATCGTCGTCTCCGCCACCTTCTTCTTCGTCGTCCGCATAGACAACGACGGCGTGCGCCGAGACGTACCCAAGGCTCAACAAGAGGATCAGCGCGATCCGATACACGCGCGAGAGCGAAAGCATCACCACCTCGCGGAAATGCTACCCCAATCCCCAGGCGGATTCTCAAACCGTGGCCTCCATTTATGGACCACTGCTCCCGAGCGCGACGTGGGGCGCGCATCCGCTGTCGCGTGGCGCGCGGGCGCTGCTGCGTCGTGCGCAGCCCGAAACGCCGATGGGCCCGTCGAGTCTATCGACGAGCCCATCTGCGTTTCAATCGAGTCTAGTTATGCGGCAGACGAAGTGAGCGCACGCCAACGGAAGGCGTGCGGGGTGCTCACTTCTTCTTGCCCTTCTTGCCGCCCGCCTTCTTGGCAGGGGCCTTCTTCGCCGGCTTCTTCGCGGCTGCCTTCTTCGGCGCCTTCGCTGCCTTCTTGGGGGCGGCCTTCGCGCTCTTCTTGCGCTTGCTGCCACCGACCTGGCGCTCCTTGCGGGCGACGTCGCCGTCACCGTCGAGGTAGTAGAGGTACTTGCTGTAGTCCATCTCGACGCCAGCAGCAGCGACCTTGGCCGCCTTGCCCTTCGGCTGGCCCGGCTTCTTGCGCGGGGTCGCCCAGACGTCGCCGTTCTTGATGTAGTACATCAGATCGTTGTCACGCTTGATGCCAGTCTTCGCGATCTTCTCACCCATGTCTTGAAACCCTCCCTAGGGTTGGTGGTTGCGCGAGGACCGTACATGAGTCGTCTGACATCCGGTTGCGAATTTGCGCAAAATCCTCGTCGGGAACGGGAGAGATCTCCGACGAGGAATGGGGGCTGACGCCCCGGGGCGAAATTCCTCGTCGAGAAAAGCCTGTGGATAAGTCGTTTCTCGTCGAGGATCTCCGTTGATCTAAATCCTCGACGGGAAACGGGAAATCCTCGACGGAGATCAGCGCTTGGGGCGCGATGTCCGACGAGGTTTCGGTGCGCCGATTGGCTCGCAGACCAAGACCTGGCTCTCCGCCGTGCCGGTCAGCTCCCCCCAAAAAAAATCGCCGTACCGCGCGGCGACCCGGAATCCCGCGTGCGCCACGAGCGCTTCGAGCTCGGCTGGGAAGTACTTCCGCTGGGTCAGCTTGACGATCTTCGTCGGGCCCTTGCCGTCCACGGGCTCGTAGTAGAGGCGGATGATGCAGATCTGCGTGACCGGATCGTAGTCGTGGTTCGTCGAGTACAGCATCGCGCGGCCGGTCACCGGATCGGTGTAGCGAGTCTTCGCCCACCGCTTCGTCGGATCGCGCATCAGCCATTCGAGGTCGGGAAGCTGCACGTCAAATGCAAACGCGCCGTCGGGCTCTAGGTGCGCGGCGACGCGGCGCAAGCACGCCCCGAATTCGACGCGCGTATAGAGGTGCTCGAGCACGTTGAACGCGGCGATCGCGAGCGAGAACGTCTGGGGGACGGTGAACGTGCAGATGTCCGCGGCCACGGTCTCGATGCGCTTCGCGGTCGACTTCGACAGCTTCTCCGCGCGCTGGTGGAGCCGCGCGAGCATCGGCGGCATCTGGTCGATCGCGACGACCTCGTGGCCATCGCGGGCGAGCGGGATCGTGACGCGGCCCGAGCCCGCGCCGAGCTCGAGGATCTTGCCGCTCGTCCCGCAGCGCTGCTTCGCGAGCTGGCGATAGAACGTCACGTCGGCGCGACGGCGGCGGTACTCGTAGTCGTAGAGGACGGCGTCGGCGTAGTGCTCTCGCGAGCCCGCGTCGACGAGCTCGGCGGCCAGCGCCTCGAGATCCTTCTTGGGCACTAGCGGCGGCGTCCACCGCGGCGGCGGCGCCTGCGCTTCCGCGGCTCGTCGTCGTCGCCCCCGCTGTCGCCCTCGCGGCCTTCGCCCGTCGAGACAGCGGACACGGCGGTCGGCTCGTTGCCAGCCGCGCGCTCGAGGAGCTCGTAGAGAAGGACCGCGTCGTCGATCAAGTCGCGTCCGCCGGCCAGCTCTGCCTGTCCGCCGCGCTTCTTCGCCGCCTGGAGCTTCTTCTGTGCGAGCAGCAGGTACCGCAGGCGCTCGCTATCGCGGCGCGTGACATGGAGCTGCACGATGATCGGCGCGCTGATCTCCTGCACGGCGGCGTGGAGGTCGGCGCCTTTGATCTCGTCACCACCGAAGATGAACGGGGCGAGCAATGCACCGAACGCGACCGCGTTGGACGGGTCGCGCCCGTCGGCGATCGCTTTATCGATCCCCGCGAGCATGTTCCACGCGAGCTCGCGACGGCGCACGAGCTCGGGGCCGCTCGGCAAGAACGCGAGGCGGATCTGCGCCGGCGACGATGGGCGCACGATCGGCTCGTCGGCCCACACCTGGTGCCAAGCCTGCTCCTCGGGATCGAGCGCGTCGTCGGCCTCGTCGAGATCGTCGTCGGCCTCGTCGTCGTCGTCGTCGTCGCTCTCGGGAACAGCAGCAGTCGGCGTCTTCGCCTTCGCGGCCGCCTGCGCCATGCGCTCGAGCTCGTCGGGATCGTCGGGATCGTGCTCGGCAGGGTCCTCGTCGAGGTACTCGACGCGCGCGACGGTCGGGGCGCGGGTCGTGGCGGTGCTGATCGCGGGGGCCACGGCGGGTGCGCCGGCGCCTTCGAGGAGGCCGGCGAGGTAGGGTGACAGCACCGCGAGCACGCCGGTCTCGACCAGCAGCTCGAACGAGCGGCGGGCCGCACCTCCGCGCATCAGGCGATGGATCTCTTCGAGGAGCCGCGGCGGGGCGCACTTGCTGATCTCGCCGCGCCAGCGCAACAGCGCACGCCAGGTCGTCGGCTCGAAGCCGAAGTCGAGCCGCGCCGCGAACTTGATCGCGCGCAGCATGCGGACGGGATCCTCTTGGAAGCGGACGTCGGGGTCGCCGATCGTGCGGATCAGCTTCGCGTCGAGATCGGGCAGGCCCGCGACGTGGTCGATGACCTTTTCACGCTCGACGTCGTAGAACAGACCGTTGATCGTGAAGTCGCGCCGGCGCGCGTCATCGGTCTCGGTTCCGAATACATTATCGCGGCGGATCAGGAGATCGTGGTCGTCCTCGTCGCGGGGGTTCGCTCGGAACGTGGATGTCTCGATGATCTTGGAGCCAAAGAATACGTGCGCGAGGCGGAATCGCCGGCCGATGATGCGAGAGTTGCGGAACGTGGATTTGATCTCGTTCGGCGTAGCACTCGTCGCCACGTCGAAGTCCTTCGGCGTTCTGCCGACGAGGATGTCGCGAACGCAGCCGCCGACGAGATATGCCTTGTACCCGGCTCGGGTTAGCTTACGCACCACGCGGTCGGCATCGGAATCGATGGCAGCGCGGTCGAGCGAAGGCATCGGACCGATTGCCTGTACCACGCGGGTAGAATTGCGTGCAAGTGCGCGAACCCTTTGGCGCTGTTACCCCGTCGCTAGCTCACCCAATAACCCCCTGCAGCCCGACGTATTCTCCGATCACGGTCGGATCTCGAAGTAGCCCTCGATGCCCCCGATCACCTCGTTTGTCGAATTCGACCGGATTCCGGTGATCGGCATGCTCCTCGAGCTGGATGGGACCGTCGTGGCCGCCAATCAGGCCATGTGCCACCTGCTCGCGAAGCCCGCCGAGGCCATCGTGGGCCAGAAGCTCGACGCCTTCACCCGGAAGGGCAGTGCGGTCCACACCCAGAACCAGCAGAGCGCCCTCGTCGACGAGCTCGAGCTCGATGGGCCCAACGGGATGTGCACGATCGAAGTGGTGATGTCGATCATCCAGGCCGAGGGCCGCGACATCCTCCAGCTGTTCGGGATCGAGGTGACCGCGCGCAAGCTCGCCGAGCAGGCTGCTCGTGCGCGCGCCGAATCGGAGCAGCAGACGAGCGCGCGCCAACGCAACGACGCCCTCGGGATCGTCGCCGGCGGCATCGCGCATGACTTCAACAACCTACTGGTCGGCGTGCTCGCCGAAGCCAGCGCCGCGCGCGAGGACGCCTCGCTCTCGCCGCAGATGGTCGAGGCGCTGCGTCGCATCGAGAGCGGCGCACGCAAGATGTCGCAGCTCACGCGTTCGATGCTCGCCTACGCGGGACGCGGTCGTGTCGTCAACGCGCGGATCGATCCCGACGAGCTCCTGCGCGAGATGCACGAGCCGCTGCGCCGGCTCGCTCACGAGCGCCGCTTCACGGTGTCGCCGTCGGCGGGCGGGTGCGCGATCGATGCCGACGCGAACCTCTTGAAGCAAATGCTCGGCAACCTCGTGCAGAACGCGGTGGACGCGAAAGGCACGCGTATCGAGGTCTCGAGCTGCATCGTCATGCGCCAGAACGCCGCGTGGTGGCAGCTCGAGGTCGCCGACGACGGCGAGGGGATCGAGCCCGGCGCGCTGGCGCATATCTTCGAGCCGTTCTACACGACGCGCGCGGAACAGACGGGCCTCGGCCTCTCGGCAGTCCAGGGCATCGTGCGCCGGCTCGGCGGTGACATCGAGGTCGACTCGCGCCCCCACCAAGGTGCGCGATTCCGCGTGCGGCTGCCCGTGCTCGCCGGTGTCGAAGCCCCCGCGCGCAAATCGACGACCCAACACGACATTCCCGTCGCGAAGCTCGCCGGCCTACGCGTGCTGATCGCCGACGACGAGCCGAGCGTGCGGACCACGGTGCGGCGCCTGCTCGAGCGGCGCGGCGCGAACGTCGAGCTCGCGGTCGATGGCGCGGACGCCGAGCAGAAGCTCGACGCCACGTTTGGCCTCGTCGTCACCGACGTCTCGATGCCGGGGCGCACGGGCTACGATCTGCTCGCGACGGTGCGGCGGCTCCATCCGCACCTGCCGGTGATCTTGATGTCGGGGTTCACGGAGCACGCCCGCACGGGTGCCGAGGAGCCCGACGGCTTCCTCGAGAAGCCGTTCACGGCGCGCGCCCTCGATGCGCTGATCGATGAAGTGATGCGCACCCGCCGCCCCTGATCGACGATGAAGTCGACGTTCACGTCGAGGCTCGGCTAGCGCGAGCGCAGCCAGATCTTGCCCCACGGATCGAAGTACGCGGGTGTGTTCGCGTCGAGGTGCAGCTCGCCCTCGCCGACGAGCGGCTCGTATCCGCGCGCGACCACCATCACGCTGTACGTGCCCGGCACCGGCACGGGCTGCTTGAGCTGCACTTCACCCTGCGTGTTCGACCGGCCCCACGACAGCACCTGATCGTCGAGGCGATTCACGTCCACCTTCTTCGCGTTGACCCCGGGGCGCAGGATCATCACGAGCGCGTCGCGCACGGGCTGCTCGTTCGCAGCGTCGAGCACCTTGGTGGAGATGCGAACACCGCCCTCCCCCGGTGCCTCGACGGCAGAGGGCTGCAGATCGACGTCGGTGTGGCCTTCGCGCGGGGTCCACCCGGTCTGCGCGATCGCGAGGAGGTCGCTCGCCGTCGACAGCGGGCGCACGAGGCCGACCTGCGCGGTCTCGAGCACGCCGCCGCCCGCGTTCGTGCGCGTACGGAAGGCCGCGGCGATGCCGACGAGGCGGCCGTGATCGTCGACGACGGGGCCGCCCGAGTTGCCGTGGGTGATCGACGCATCGGTCTTGATGAAGTCCTTGCCGACGGTGCCGTTCTCGCCGGTCCAGCCTTCAACGCTGCCCTCGCTGAGCGTCAGGCCACCACCGCCGACGTCGGGATAGCCGAGCACCCACAACCGCTGGCCCATCTTGATGTCCGCGGTGCGAGCCTCTGGCAGCGTCGGCCACACGCTCGATGCGGCGGGGATCCAGGCGCGGCCATCGAGATCGAGATCGCACTTCACGAGCGCGAGATCGAGATCGCGCTGGAGTTTGCTGCGGCTCGGGCGGCCGGCGCACCACAGCTGCGGCGCGTGATCGGGTTGCGAGAAGCGACCGATGACGAACACGTCGTGGAGGCGGCCATCCTTGTCGTGGATGACATGGTAGTTCGTGAGGATCGATCCGTCGCTACCGACGACGACGCCGGAGCCACCGCCGCGCGGGCGCAGGCGACCGTCGACGATGTCGGCGACCACGACCATCACCGTCGAGTCGAATGCGCGTGCGACCGCGTTGGGATACGTGCGCTGCGAGAGCGTTCGCGTCTGCGGGACCAGCGGCAGGCCGGTCTGCGTCGGCACGCGCAGCGACGGCGCGACCACGCTCTCGATGCGCGCGAGCTCGGCCTCTCCACCGAACATGGTCACGACATAGATCTGCTCGCGGTCGATCGTCGCGAACTCGACCGCCTGACCGACGCGCGGTGCATCGCCCTTGTCGGCGACGTGCGCGTAGCGATAGACCGTGCGCAGCCAATCGTGTCCCGCGATCGAGCGCACGCTCGAATCGTCGAGGGTGTAGAGCTCGCCCCATCGCGTTCGTCGATCGAGCTCGAGGCCGGTCACGATGTTGCTCCACGCGGGCTTCTTGTCGATCAGCACCTCGAGCTTCGCGTTGGGATCGAGCGAGCTCGTGAGCTCGACGTGGTAGAGCGAGGGAGGCGCGACGGGGCTCTGCGGTGTGAGCCCGTACGCGATGCGCGGCGCGGGCGAGGCGATCGGCTCGGGCGAAAGCCACGCCGTCGAGTGCTCGAACGTGAGGCCGCGCTCGGCGAACTTCGTCGTCGGTGGCGTGACCATTCCGCGATGGATGCGTCCCGCGACGATGATGATCACGAACGCGAGGAACAGCACGAGGATGTCGTGCCGGTGGTACTGCGTCTTGAGCTCCGCGAGATCCGTCTGCGCGCGCCTGCGCAGGCGCTGGATCGCAGCGGCCGCGATCTGCACCGCATCGAGCTCTTCGTCTTCGGCGCCCTCGGGCGGCTGCGGTTGGGTCTCGGTCTGCGGCTCGCCCCTCTCGCTTTTCGGCGACTGACTGCCGGGGCGACCGGGCGTGCTCGGTGCGCGGGGGCCAGGCGTACTCGGAGCGCGCTCGTTCGAGGGCGTGCCCTGATCTTTCTGCTGCTCCTTGTGATCGCGGTTGTGCTGCTGCGCTTCCGCTTGCGCCGCGACGTCCTCGGCGAGCGCACGCAGGATGCGATCGCGCTGCATGCGCACGGTGACCACCGGATCGCTGCTCGTCGATCCTTCGGCCGAGACGCCGGGCTCGATCACCGGCGGGACGTCGCGTCCCTCGGCCTGCGCTTGGGCGCGCGCGCGGGCGGCTTCGATCGCGGCGCCCGCGGCGGCCGCAGCGACGATCGCGGCACCGCCTGCGCTCTCGACGTCACCGACGATCTCGCCGACGATGCGCGCGGCTTCGAGGGCGGCGGCTTTGGGGTCCGGCATCGAGCTCGGGCTCATCGCGTGCATTTGCTGCGAGACGCTCGGCGGAGCGTCGGCTGCCTTCTCGGAGTCGCCGAGCATCCACTCGGGCGACGGGAGGAACGCATTGTCGTCGGACGGCCGCACCGACTGCGCGCGCGGTAGGCGCGGCGACGACGGGCGGGTGTCGATCACCGGCGGAGCTTCGGAGGGCTCGGGGACGGGTGGGGGCGAGGCCTTCGACGTGAGGTTGTCGTCGGTGACGTCGGCCTTCGGAACGGGGGTCGACTCCTCGGGCGCGGCGGCGATCGGAACGGGTCGATCGGCGTCGAGCTTCGGGCGTGGTTCCTCGATCGGAACGGGTCGATCGCGCTCCCGATCGGCGTCGAGCCTCGGTCGTGGTTCCTCGATCGGATCCGCCTTCGCGAACGACGTGGAGTCGATATCCACCTTCGACGAGGGCGCGGAATCGTCGACGCTCGCGACCTTCGCGGATGCGCTGGAGTCATCGATCGAGACCTTCGCCGACGGCGACGACTCGTCGATCTTCTCGACGGGCGACGACTCGTCGGGATCCGGCGTGACAGGCGCGCCGGGCACGGGGGTCTTGCGAGACTTGCGCGACGACTTCTTCTTACCGGAGGTCATTCCTGCCTCCGGAACGGAGACTTCTTCAGCAGGTGCTGCGCGGCGAGCAGGATCACCGCGAACACGGCGGAGGCGAACACCGCGGCGTAGACGATGCCGCGCCACGGTTGGTTCTTCATGCCGGTCGCCGAGACCCACTGCTCGATGATCTGGAACTGTCCGTTCAGCACCGCCGCACCGAGGAGGCCGAGCATGAGGAGCAGGCCGCGCAGCGGAGCGTTGCGTTGGGAGAACTTCGCGCGCCCCATCACGTAGCCGAGGACGCCGGCGAACGAGGCATGAGCGAGGGTAGTGACGACGGCTTGGGCGGCGGCTGTCGAGAGATCGACCGAGTGACCCTGGGCCGACATGCGGTGGAAGTTGACCCAGACGGCGAAGCCCGTGCCGCAGGCCATCATGTAGACGATGCCGTCCATCGGCTCGTCGAACTCTCGCGAGAGGTAGATCGTGTAGCGGACGACCGCGTACTTGCACATTTCCTGGGCGAGCCCGGCGACGAGGATCGCGTAGAGCACGCGATCGAGTTGCCCGAATGCGGCGAACAGGTGAGGCGAGGGCAGGCTGCGCATCTCCAGCGCTTGTGGGGCGACGATCCCGTACTGGACGAAGTCGGCGAGCGGAGCCGCGATCAAGGCCCCCAGGACACAGACGCCGGCGACGAGCTGCTTGGGCTCGGGCTCGTGACGGTCCATCAGATAGAAGAAGCCGAGCCAGAGGAGGGCGGGGATGCCGGCCATGATCCCGGCGACGACCGGGCCGATGTGCACGGCGTGATCGAGCCCCGCGACGAGCTCGATCAAGCCCGCGATCAGGACGAAAGCCACGAGGCCAGCGATCAGCACGAACTTGCTGCCGATGAGCACTCGGGCTCGGTGGAGGGACCACCGTGGCCTACGCATCCCGAAATCTTACGCTGCCCGTGGCTAGCGTGCGCGTTCGCGGCCTCATATGCTCCGTGCCCTAGAGCTTCCATGGGCAAAAAAGGTGGTACCGACGCGCAGTTGCTGACCATGCACGAGTTGGCGGTGTACCTGCACCTCGACGATGCAACGGTCACGAAGCTGGTCTCGTCGGGCAAGATTCCCTCGATCCAGGTCGACCGCCAGTGGCGCTTCAAGCGCCAGCAAATCGACGAGTGGATCGAAGAGCAGCTCGTAGGAGACGACGAAAACTTCGTCGACGTTCCCGACGGCATGAAGTTGCCGCTCGAGGATCTCGTCCCCGATCAAGCGATCATCACGAACCTTCGTGCACGCACGCCGGTCGCAGTGATCGAGGAGCTCGCGGCGCGCGCGTACACGAACGGATGGCTGCAAGACAAGCCGTGGTTCGTCGGCGCGGTCGTCGAGCGCGAGTCTCTGTCGTCGACGGCGATGGAAGGTGGCGTCGCGTTCCTGCACACGCGCGCGAGGGACAAAGGAAAGATCGGGCGGCCGTTCATCGTCGTCGGGCGATCGTGGGAAGGCATCATGTTTGGTGCGCCCGACAACAACCCGACGTACCTGTTCTTCCTCCTCGGCCTCAAGTACGACCGGTTGCACCTGCCGATCCTCGGCCGCCTCGCACGCGCGCTGAGAAACCCCGCGACCATCGCTCGCCTTCGCGCGCTGTCGTCGCCGGATCAGGTCCGTGCGCTGCTCCTCAAAGAGGATGCCGAGGTTCGCGCGGGTCGCGAGGATCACGTCCAATCCGCCGATGCGTTCGCACCGAAGCTGGATCGCCAGCTGCGCTTGCGTGCGATTCGTCGCCTGCAGAGCCAGAAGACGGCGGAGCAGGTCACCGCCGAGAAGCGCGCGGCCGCGCTCGAGGGCGGCAAGAAGAAGAAGGCGAAGGCGAAGGCCAAGCCCAAGGCCTCCGGGCTGCACGGGCCCGTGACCGAGATCAAACCGGTGCTCAAACCCGGGTCGGCCAAGCCCGCACCCGCCGTGACGACCGCGCCGAAGGCCGTGGTCAAGCCGGTCGCGAAGCCCAAGCGCTGACCTACGTGATGTAGATCGTTCCCGCTCCCGGCGGGGCGGGGGCTATGCTGGGAGGATGGGGCGCACAGCCCTGTACGCCGATCCGGTCCCGTTTCGTCCCGCGCGCGCCGAGGTCCAACTCGATCTCGACGTGCTGGTGCTGCGCATGCCCGACGGTCGACAGCGCCGTCACGTGCTGCACGGAACCACCGCGACGACGATCGATGGGGCCGTGTCGATGCGCGTCGACGTTCACTGGGAGCGCCGGTTCGTTCGCATGCTCGTGCTCGAAGGGGAGCACGGTGATCGCGTGGTCCTGATCACGCCGCCCGATCGCGGCGCGGTCGCCCCGAACGTGGTGCGCGTGCCCGATGCGCCGAGTGAAGCGGCGATCGTCGACGACAGCGCGTGGGAAGCGCTCGCCGAGTGGATGCTCTCGGGCGGACGGCTCGCCGCGTGGGCGATGGATGATCTCGCGCGGCTCGCGGTGATCGCGTCTCCGCAGTTCGCCGCGTTGATCGGCGAGGTCGCGGCGCAGCGCGCACTCGAGCTCGTGTGGGCCGAGCGCGGACCGCTTCGCGGCGCGTCCGATCTCGACGATGCGTTGCAGCCGCTCGCCGATGCGGCTCGGGTGTCGGTGCGTGCGGGGGATGCCCTGTTCGCGGCGCTCGCCCACGCCGCCGGTGTCGCGCGTCGCCGTCGTCGATAAACTGGCACCGGCTAGACCCTCGGCGGTAGCCTTCCCGTCATGCGGATCATGACGGCATGGGCCGTGCTCGCACTCGCGGCGTGTGGCGGAGGACGCGATGTCGATCGTCTCCTCGGCGCGCGCTGCGACAACAACAGCGATTGTGAAGAGCTGTGTCTCGGACCGAACAACGACTTTCCCGAAGGTCTGTGCTCGTACCAATGCGACATCGATCGCGATTGTCCGGGCGATGCTTGGTGCATCGATACGAACGGCGGCGTGTGTCTCTACGATTGTGTCGACGAGATCGACTGTGACTTCCTCGGCCGCGAGTGGGTATGTCGCGATCGAGATCGCCGCGGTGGTGGCGGAAAGGAACGCGTATGCGTCGGACGTTAGGTCTCGTGATCGTAGTGTCGTCGAGCATGGCCGCGGCCGAGCCAGCGGACAGCGTGTCGTCGGCGATCGGTGCACGCGAGAGCGATCAGGGCATCGGCGCCGAGATCGGCGTGGCCGCGGGCGGCAGCGTGACGCCGGGTGGGCTGCGCGTCGCGGGCCACTACCTCTATCAGATGTCGGCCACCGACTGGTTCGACGGCGTGGCGAGCTTCACGTATGGCGGTGACACCACGGGCTGCTATACGGATCGCATGGCGACCGCGATGTGCGATCACGGCCTCACCGCGGGATCCGGCGTCGAGATCGCGGCGACGGTGCGCCGCATGTTTCCCGCGCAGGGTGCGTTCCAGCCGTTCGCGCGGCTCGGCATCGGCGTCGCGATCGCGCGGTTCTCCGCCGACGACGTAGTGGGCATCGGCCTTCCCGTGCATGCGGGCGGCGGCGTGCGTGCGCGCGTGGCACCGGCGGTGTCGATCGTCGCGCAGGCGGAGCTCTCGGTCGGCGTGGGCGCGTACTCGCACGACCTCGGCGCGGAGCCGCTGATCGGCATGGCCGTCACCGCCGGCGCTGAATTCGATCTGCGATGACCCGCGCGGCGCTCGCGTGCATGGCACTCGCGTGCGTGATCGCGTGCGGCAAGAGTGGCACGAAGAAGAAGCCCGACGCGAAGCCGGCACCGAAGGTGTCGACGACCGCGTTCGCACCGCACGTGACCGCGAACGGCAAGCCCGTCGGTGCGCGCGTGTTGCTGATCGACTCGAAGGGCGAGCCGCTGCGCATGGGCAACCTCGACGTGTACGGCAAGCGCCAGGGCAGTGCGGCGTGCTCGATCGCGCCGGAGGTGATCGCGTCGTACGACGGCATCATCCTCGCGCGCGGCGAAGGCGAAATTCCCGTCGGCGCCGACACGTGCGTTCCCTCGCCGGCGATCCCGTACGGCAAGTACCGCGTGCAGGCGTGGCGCGGCATCGAGTACGAGCTGTGGGAAGGTGAGGTCGATCTCTCGGCGGATCGCGGCCGCGTCGACCTCGCGATCTCCCTCGAGCGCGCGTGGACACCCGCGGGCACCGTCGCCGCGGATCTGCACGTTCACGCGCACGCGTCACTCGATTCACTCGTCCCGAACCCGCAGCGCGTCGTCGCGCAGGTCGCGGCGGGCATCCAGGTCATCGCGCTGTCCGATCACAACACGAACGGTGACCTCGACGCCGAGATCGCGGCGCTCGGTCTCGAGGACACGGTCGCGTCGATCGCATCGAACGAGGTCTCGAGCGACTACTTCCACTTCGGGGTCTACCCGGTCGTCGTCGAGAGGGACAAGCCGCACGGCGGCGCCGCCGGCGACAAGGTCATGCAGTACGCCGGCCTCGACGCGATGAACGCGATGCTGAAGGCGCTGCCCGGCAATCCGATCATCCAGGTCAATCACCCGCGGTTTCGATCGGTGGCGCTCTTCGACAACACGGGCTGGGATGGCGTTACGTGGCCTCCGCCGTTCCCGCTGACGTTCGACGCCGTCGAGGTTCTCTCCGGCTACACCGCGTTCAACGTCCCCGGCGATCGGCGCTTCGATGACAGCGTGCGTGACTTCTTCACGCTCATGGATCACGGCGTGCTCGTCGCTCCGCTCGGCAACAGCGACACGCACGATCTCAACTGGGTGCTCGACGGCACCTCTCGCAACTATGTCTACCTGCCCGAGGACAAGCTCGGTCTGAAGGATTTCGACGAGGCGACGTTCGTCGAAGCGATCCGCAAGCGACGCGTGGTCGCGACCACCGGCCCGTGGCTCTCGGTCGTCGCGTCCTCCAGCGCGGACGCGAAGTCGAGCGTGGGACCGGGCGCGACGGTGCGGGCCAAGAACGGCGCCGTGTGGCTCGATGTCACGCTCGCGCAAGCGAAGTTCGTGAAGACCGAGCGCATCCGCGTCACCGTCGGCACGGACAACGGGCCCAAGCTCGTCGAGACGATCGACGTTCCGGCGGGGGCGCGCACGCATCACTGGGCGGGGCCGATCGCGATCGGTCAACTCGATACATGGATCGCGGTCACCGCCGACGGCGACACCGCCTTGCCGCTCTCGATCACCGGAAGCTATCAGAAGGATCGATGGAATCGTCCGGGTGTCACGCCGTACGCGATCGCAGCGCCGATCCTCGTCGACGCCGATCGCGATGGCACCTGGGTGCGCAAGGGTCCGCTCCATCCGCCGGAGCCGCCACCAAAGCCCGCAGCGGGCTCGGGTGCAGGCTCGGGATCCGCAGCGCACTGACTATTTGCTGACGCCCTTGGGCAACAGCAGCCAGTACTTGCCGGGCCCGCCCATGCGGCCGCCCTTCTCGGCAGCGGCGGTGTCGTCGCCCCAATAGATGTCGCCGCGGACGGCGCCGAGGATGCCGCCACCGGTGTCCTGCGCGACGAGCAGCTTCGTCCACGGCTCGCTGCCCTTCTTGCCGACGACGGGCGCGCGCGTCGAAACCCAGATCGGCGTGCCGTGCGCGATGAACGCGCGATCGATCGCCATCGAGCGCTCGGCGGTGAGGATCACCATCTGCGAGCCCACGGCGCCCGGCGTCTTCGACTCGTGGAAGAACACGAACGAGTGCGATTGATCGACGACCTCGTCGAACTTCGTCGGGTTGTCCGCGAACCACTTGCGGATGCCCTGCATCGTTCCGCTGCCGGGCGCGGTGAGCTGGCCCATCGACTTCAGCACGCCACCGACGCCGCGATACGCGCGGCCGTTCTTGCCGGCGAACTCGAGCCACACGGTGCTGCCGTCGTCCATGATCGCTTTGGCCGAGCCTTCGATCTGCGCGAACAACACGTCGACCGGATCGTCCGCGTACATGATCTCGAGGTTCTGTCCCGACAGAGCGCCCGTGCGGATCTCCTTGCGCGTCGGGAACGGCACCACGTTGCCTTTGTCGTCGAGGCGACCCCAGATGCGACGCCCCGCTGCGTCGGGGATGTGCTTCGACAGATCGACCATCACGAGGTCTTTGGGCCGGTCGTAGATCGGATACTTGTACTTGCCCTTCTGTTTGCGCGACGCGCGGATCTCCTGCACGAAGTAGCCCGTGAGCTTTCCTTCCGCGCCGCCTTTGCCGGCCGCGATCCACGGGACGAACTCGGCTTCGAACATCGCCTTCGCGGCGGCGTGGTCACCGGCCTTGAGTTTTTGCGCGGCCGCGCATGCTTTTCGCCACTGCTTCGCGGTGCCGCCGTGACCATCGTGACCGACGGGCTCGCTGTCCGGAAGCTCGCCGATCTTCACGCACGAGCGAAGGAACGAGCCGATCGCCTCGGCGTGCTTGTCGTCGGCCCAGCCGGGCAGGTCGGCGAACTTCGCCTTCGTCAGCTTGAGCTGATCGTGTTTCGGCGGTGGTGGCTCCGCATCCTCGGGTGGCGGACACGTGTCCGCGAATGCCGAGGTCGTGCTCCAAACCATCCAGACAACGACGCCGAAACTACGAAGCCCGCGCATGTCCAACGATGACAACGCGCGGGCTAGAGAGCAAATTCACGCACTTTTGGCGTGAGGGATTCGATCAGAGCTTGCCGACGTAGTAGCGGGCGCCGAGGAGGATCGCGAACGTGTCACCGACACCGATCGGGTCGGGCGGCGTGAGGTTCAGCGCGATACCGGCGAGCACGTCGAGTGCCGGCATCACGTTGTAGGTCGCCGTGAGCGAGAGCGGGGTCGTATCCGCGAAGATGACGGCCGTCGCGCTGTCCTTGATGTTGATCGCCGCGATCGTCGTGTCGAGCTGCACGTACAGCTCCGGGGTCGCCTGGAAGCCGACGCCGACCGGAATGTCGAGCTCGATGAAGTTCGGATCGAGACCGATCACCAACTGATTGCCCGGGGTGACCAGCGCGATCTTGGGCGTCACCTTGTACTGCACGTGAACGCCGAGACCGAGCGGCGACACCGCGCCGGAGGTCTCACCCGTCGTCAGATCGACGCTCGCGGCGAGGTCATAGCCGATCTCCGCCCGCGCGACCGCTTCGAGCTTTCCACCCATGGCGCGACGAGCGAGCTTGTAGCCGAGGCCTGCGGCGATAGCACCCTTGCCCACATCGGAGGTCGGGAAGGCGTAGTGAGCGAACGCGAGCTCGATGTCATCCGTGATGCCGTAGCCGACGAGGACACGGATCAACGCGGGATCGAAAAAGCTGTTCGTGAAGTTCACGATGTCCGCACCGACCATGAACACGCCCGCAGGCAGCGTCAGGGGGCGCGCGATGACCGAGCGTGGCCACTTGCCCGAAGGCGCTGGGGCGTTCGGATCCGGCATCGCCGGAGCATTCGGATCCGCCACCGTACCGTCGGGAGGTGGAGCAGCATTGGGGTCCGGCTCGGCGTCTTGAGCAACAGCGCTTCCTACGAAGCCGAACGTGGCGAGAGATGCAATCAGCAGCCGCGAGGCTTTCTTCATCAGAGTTCTCCTATGACTAGTGGTGGATCGCATCCCCCGCGATCCCGATGCGGCACACGTTAGCGAACCCCGATCGCGGAGTACAAAAAGCCGGCGTTAATTTGCGCTTCGATAAGGGTGATCTCGATGCGTTGCCAAAAAGTAGCGCCGATGGAACATTCGCTCCAACTCGCGCGTTGCAACGGGTTGCGGCGAGAGGTTCTCCGCGAACCTCCAGCATCGCCGTCGTGCACGTCACCTCGGAGGCGACCGACAACGGCGTGTTCTCGGGCAAGCAGCAGGGCCGCGGTCGAGCACGTCGCCAACCGTGACTCCGGGATCATCGAGATGATCCTCCAGAAGTCCTGCCCGCGCTGATTACTGGATCGTCGTCGGGCGGACGAAGATCTCGACCCAGTTGTCGTCGTACGGGTTGTCAGCCGGCTGGTTGATCACCCACGTCGAGATCACGAGGTCGGTCGCGCGCAAGCTCGACGCGGCGTAGAAGCCGTACGCACCCGGCCACATCTGGCCCTGCACGACGCCGCCCGCGAGGGTCGTGCGCGACCACGATCCGTCCTGCTGCTTCACGCCGAGGAGGAGCTCCTGCGTCGTCGAATCCTGGTAGACGATCCACGGCGTCGCGCCACCGATGAGCTGGAGCGACGCGTCGTCGCCGACGAAGTGGAACTCGGGCTTCGGCAGGCCATCGACCGTGGTGCCGACGATGCGATAGCCGTCGTCCACGATCTCCTGCGGCGTGCCTTCCTTCATGTACGTCAGGTCGTCGTGCGTCGCGGCCACGTACGCGACGTGAACCATGCCCGCCGGATCGATCGAGATCGAGGGCGACCAACCCGCGTCGCGGTTCATCGTGCCGTCGAGGATCGTGGCAACACCGAACTGACCCGATTGCGGGTTGAACTTCGACATCTTCAGATCGCCGTTGACGCGGTCGTAGTAGACGACGACCGGAGCCTGGGTCGGCAGGCGCGCCGAATCGACGAACAGACCGAGGCTATCCGGCAGCGGATACACGTTCGGGCTCTGCGGATCCTCGGGCGGCAGCGGCGCGGAATCGACGATAAACAGCATCCAGTCCGCCGACGACGTCGGGTTCGGGACCTGCGCGGCTGCGTAGCGAACCTCGGCGCGCGCGCCTTGCGAATCCTTGACGAGCGCGAGGTACGCGACGCCTGGACGACCATCGTCGGAGCGCAGCGTGAGCGACGTGAACATGCCGACGAGCAAGCCATCCTGCTCGCCGAGCATCTTGCCCGTGCCCTGCTGGATGACGTGCTTCTGCCAGGTGTCACCGACCTTGTGCGCGAAGCGCAGCGAGCTCGTGTCCTTGTCGAAGTAGGTGACCATCGGCTCGCTCGCCGCGTTGACCGCGATGCTCGTCCACATGCCGACGTCTTCGCCGGAGGCGTCGATGCCGCCGCGGATCTTCGAGTCGGGGATCAACACCGGACCGTCGGGCACGCCGTCGACGTACTCCCACTTCTCGACCGGGATGCGACCGGGGCCATCCGCCTTCGCGACGACGAGGTCGCCGTGGTTGATCGAGTACCCCGACACCCAGATCGATCCGTCGGCGCCCGTGGCGACGTCGGAGTACGGACCGACGCGACCCGCGATGATGTCATCGGAGCACACGCACTCGCCGTCGATGCAGAACGGCAGCTCGCCCTGCGCGCAGAAATCAGGACCGCAGTCCGACGCCACTTCGCACGACTTCGCGCCCGGGTCACCGCAATCGCAGGCCGGCAGGAACGCCGTCATCACCGACATCGCGAGGAACGCGGCGCCGTTCGCGACGATCCGGCGGTGCTTCTTCACGAGCCGCCGAAGAGACCTCGCGGCGTTGCGGCGGCGCTTGCCACCGAGGAGCACCACACCGACGAGGAACGCGAGGGCCGCGCCGCTCTTCGAGGGACCCGAGCCGGTCTCGCACGAGCAACCGCTCGACGATGCCTGGCCGTGGAACTCGATGACGCCGTACTCGACGTTACCGGCCTCGTCCTTCGCGTAGACCATCACTTCGCCGTCGATCGCGAGATCGTCGAACAGCGACTTCGGCAGCTCGGCCGTCGCGCCGCGCATCCAGCCCGTCGACGGCTCCGACGAGTCGGTCTTGCCGAACGCGTAGCTGATCGCGTGCTCGCTGACGGTGTCGAACATCGGGATCTTCAGCGTGTCCTCGTCCCAGAACATCTTCTTGAGCGCGATCTTCGGGCCGACGGAGTCGATGATGACCTTCGTGGTGGTCTCGGCCGACGTCGAGCGGTAGTCGCCCTTCGCGCGCGACTTGATGCCGATCGTGTACTTGCCCTGCCACGCGAACGCGGGGTCGCGAATCACGAGGTGGCCATTCGCGTCGGGCGTCATGAACGGACGCTGCATGCCGCCGTTGAGCTCGTAGCTGTACTCGAGCTCGCGGCCGCTCGCGTCGAACTTGTCGGCGTCGAACACGACCTCGGGCATGCCCGGGCCACCCTTCGTCATCGCGTTCAGGATCTTGTCGGGCGCCGGCGTGGTGACCGACTTCAGGTGCGCGACCGCCGTCGACGGAACCGACGGGCCGAACTCGCGATCCATCGCGTTGACCGAGGCCATCGCGAACGGATCCTTCTGACCGAGCGAGCGCATCAACGTGCCCGCGCCGAGCGACGCGTACAGCGCGAGGAAGTCATCGTTCGGCGTGGTGACGTGCTGGATCGAGAGGTTGTTGAGCGAGAAGCCCGCGAACTCCGGCACCTGGATCGTGCCGATGTTGCCGAGGAGCGGCGTGACGAGATCGAACACCGACGGCAGGACCATCTCGAGGTGCTGCGGCGTCTCGCGAACGAACTCGCTGTTGAGCACCTTCACGGTGACCGTCTGCGACGAGATGCCGACGAGCGTGGGCTTGATCTGCGCGGGCATGCCCGGCATCTGCTCGAACTCGAGGTTGACACCGACGTTCATCGACAGGTCGAGGGTGAACGCGCGGACGTAGCGCTCGAAGAGGAACGCGTAGAAGTCGACCTCGAGGTTCTGGATGCCGAGCGTGAGCGCGGGGGAGGTCGGCGTGTTGTCACCGATGACGAAGTCGATCGGCCGCTGCGGACGCGTGACGAGCAGGAGCGGGTCCTTCCCGGTGTCGCTCGTCAGCTCCGACAACGACGGCACGAGAATGCCGATCGTGCCGACGTTGAGCTGATTGATGTACGTCGTGCCGACGCCGAGGCACATGGCACCGGACGTCACGAGGTGGTGACCTGCGAGATCGAGGAACGTCTCGGAGAGTCCCATCGCGAGGTCGGCCTGCGGTTCCGGGTTACCGTCGAACGCGCCCGCCGGCGGGAGGAAGAACGTGTCGCGCTGGATCGTTCCCTGGATCGGCGGACGACCGAGGTTGTGCGGCGCGGAGCCGAACGAGGGAGGCGACATCGGCGGCACGCAGAGGTTCGGCTCGCTCGCGAAGGGGATGCCGTCGGGGCGAATCCCGGTGCGCGTCGTGATGTCCTCGTCGGCGTTCATGCCGGTGATGATGCCGAGGCTGAGCGCGCGCTTCGCACCGTCCGCCCGAACGTACCCGCCGGGGACGACGCGCGCTTCCATCAGCGCCTTGGTGCCGGGCGAGACGCCATCGAGGAGGTTGCCGACGTTCATGAGGTTCGCGATGCCGAGCGGGCTCGGGAGGAGGCTATCGAGGAGGCTGTTGACGACGGGATCGAGGACCGTGAACAAGAACGGAGCGATAAAGGAGTTCGCGATGTCGTCGATGATGTCGGTGAGGACGTTGAGCAGCGAGCCCGCGAAGCCGCAGCCGCTGATATTGAGGTTGAGACCGACCGCTTGCGTGTGACCTTCGAGATCGAGCTCGCCGGTGTTCGGATCGATCTTGAGATCGATATCGATCGTTCCGTTGAGGTTCGTCGACGAGACATTGAGCGTGCAGCTACCACTGAGGATGGTGGTCGCTTGGATGCGAATCGGGATCGATGTCGACACCGACGCCGCCACCGCGATGCGCAGTCGCGAGTTGCTCGTGACCGACACGTTCACGCTGTTGAGGGACAGCCCGACGCGACAGCCCGGGTTGCAGCCCGCACCGCTGTTGCCGGTGCAGTAGCAGCCGCCGATGTCGAACGTTCCGCATCCGCCGACTTCGCCGCGCGGAATGCAGAAGCCCGCGCCGAGCTGCTGGTTGAGCAGCGCGGGCAACACCTGCGTGAGCTTGTTGAAGCCCGCCTGTGTGATGCGAACCTGCGCACCACCTTCGACCGTCTGGTCGCTCGGAAGTTTTCCGCCGGGCAGTGGCTGCACCGCGCCACAGGCGCCGCAGCTACCAAAGTTTCCGCAGCCCATCGCGACGACGAAGAGCGCAGACAAAATCAGATCGAGCTTAGTCGAACGTACAAACACGCTTGCCTCCCGGAGGTCGTACGAAAACGCGTGTGGTCCCTCACCACGCTGATCCCTCGTATACGCTGATCGCCGCTCAGACCGAAAGTAGAAACTCGCGCCTACCCCCCGATAAGTTTGGGCTTTTCGGTCCTACCTCGCGCTGCGTCGCGAACGAGGGTTCGCGGGCTTAGACCCGACGAACGTGAGCCGTCGCGCAACTGGTACCCACAACCCGCGTGCGACAGCGTGATCGTCGTCGAGGAACGAGCCCAAGATCGCGCTCGGACTTGACAGTCCATGTGTGTGGAAGCTATCTACTGCGCCCCAACGGGTCCGTAGCTCAGTTGGATAGAGCGCCGGGCTTCGAACCCGTAGGTCAGCCGTTCGAGCCGGCTCGGACTCACTACTGAAAACTGAAGACGCACTTTCCCGAGAACATCGGGATCCCGACCGGGGGCATAGCTCAATGGTAGAGCATCGGACTCTTAATCCGCTGGTTGAAGGTTCGAGTCCTTCTGCCCTCACCCAAAATCGAAAATGACTTCGCGATCTTAGATTTGATCGCGAAGTCGGCGTCGTCATCTGGCGATTTATTGCCCACCGATTACCCACCGTGGAGCAAGCGATCGCGCGCGTGCGAACGCCATCGTGCGCGTCATCGACAACGCCGAGCTCGGCGCCACGCATGCCGGGATCGTTGGCGCCATCCTGGGTCGCGGCAGCGATCTCAGGCTGACGGGTTACGCACGCGGGATGAAAGCAAAGCGAACGAGAACGTCGAGCAGGTACAACGCACGGATCACAGTCGCCGAATACGCGTGGCGCTGGCTTGCTCGCAAGGTGCCGAGCTTGAAGCCGAGCACGCGGCGTTGCTATGTCGACGCGCTCCGGGAAATCTGTGGTGCGCTTGGTCATGTCCGCATGGCTGACTTGTCGCCGGGCGATGTTTCCGACTGGTTTGCATCACTGCCGAGCCATCTGAGTCCATCGACCTGCAACCGTTATCTGCGCGTGCTCCGCGTCATGACGAGGGACGCGAAGGCTGATCTTCGGCTCGTGCACTGGGCGTGCGATCGCGTGACGACTCGCCCGACGAATCGCTACTCGGACGAGGAGCCGAACGCGCTGTCGGCAAGCGAGCTCGGGCGGATGCTGGTTGCGATGAGAACGCATGAGCCGTCCTGGTATCCGTTGTTCGCCGCGATGGCGATGACGGGCATGCGCTTCGGAGAGGCATCTGCGCTCCAGCGGAAGGACATCGATTTCGACGTCGGCAAGATCTTGGTTCGCCGCAACGTGGTGCAAGGCATGATCGGAACGCCGAAGACGTTGGGATCGACACGGTCGATCCCACTCGTTCCGGAGCTCGCGACGATCCTCCAAGAGCAGGCCGGGCGCGTGAGGACATGCGTCCCCGAGATGGAATGGGTATTCCCGTCTGCGACGGGGAAACCGCACCCAAGCGGCGTGTTGCGCAAGCCTATCCTTCGCGTGGCCTCGATCATCGGCCTTCGTAAGCGGATCACGCCCCATGGGCTTCGGCGAACCCTGAACACGCTCGCATTACAGGTCGCACCCGCAGAGACGATCAGACTGATCATGGGGCACGTCACGACCGACATGACAATGCGCTACAACGCGCCGACATTGGACGCGCGTCGCGAGGTCCTCGTGCGGGTGACCGCGAGGATCGAGACCCCGTCGCGCCCCACGCCGTCGCCGGAGCGCGATCGCTGATCATGCCGGCGTACAACGTTACCTATCGGCGGGAGCAGCTCTACGCCGAAGTCTGGAACGAACCAGCGACAGACGTCGCGAAGCGGTATGGCGTCTCAAGCAACGCCCTTGGCAAGATCTGTGAAAAGCTGAACGTTCCGACGCCGACACGCGGCTATTGGGCGAAACGCGCTGTCGGCAAGATCTCTCCCACGCCATCGCTGCCGCCGCTGTGCTCCGATGCGGACACCGCATTGACCGTTACCCGCAAAGGGCGTCGACCCGATCGCGCGCGCATCGCGGACGCGTTGGCTGACGGCCGCGCGGCCATGGGACCGCCGATCGTCGTCCCTGATCGGCTTGGTGTGCCCCACCCCTTAATCTCATCCGCGTTGTCTTCGCTTACGCGCGCGAAACTCCACAATGGCCTCTTATCGTGTCGCGACGAGCGCTGCCTCGATATCGCGGTCTCGCCCTCGCTCCTGCCACGGGTCAGCCGGATCATGAACGCGCTGATCCTCGCTCTCGAAGAACGCGGCTTGCCGGTTGAGGTGACCGACGTGTTGCCTGACGACGAGCCAAATCGCGACGGACGATCGAATGTCTCGCGCGTGCTGGTAAGCGGCGAATGGATTCGCTTCGGGATGGTCGAACGGCTTCGCCAGCATCATCCTTCGTCGAACGCGAAGCCACCTCGCGGGCTCAAAGGCCAGGAGCGCGAGCTTTGGATGCACTGGAACCGACCGCGGATGACGCTGATCCCTAGTGGCAAGCCGATGATCACGATCAAGGAGCCCGAGGTTGGCGTACGCCTGTCGTGGTCGGACGGACGCAAACCGCTCGAGGCGCGCCTTAATGACTTCATAAAGCAGCTCTTCGTCGTCGCCGACGCGAAGAAGCAGCGGCATCAAGCCGATTGCTCGTGGCGAGAAACGTACGAGGTCGAGTCGCAGCGGAACCGCGAGGAGCGCGCGCAGGCCGAAGCGGAAGCGCATCGAATCGCGGTGGTGCGAGATGGGCTCGCTCGGTGGAGAGAGGCTCGCGACCTACGCCAGCTCGTTCACGAGCTTCGCTCGAGCCGGCACGATCAAGAACTGCCGGAGTGGCTCCAGTGGGCCGATTGGTACGCTACGCGGATCGAGCGCGATCTCCGGCAGGGTCGGTAGCCGGTCCCCACACGCACTATGTGCATACTCGTCGGCGTGTTGGACCCCGACTACTACAAGTCGCTCTCGATGGAGCTTCAAGGTTTGAAGAACCGCGTCAGGCATCTGGTCCGTCACTGGCAGACCGACGGAGAATGGAAAGAGAGCGTCCTTCGCACGTTTCTGCGACGGCAGTTGCCTCGTTCGATCGAGGTCGGGCGCGGCTTTGTCGTTTCACCCGAGGGGACGTCAAGCCAGATCGACGTGCTGCTGTTCGACACGAGCAAGCCCGTCCTGTTCCGCGATGGGGACCTGGCTGTGGTCACGCCCGACGCCGTCATGGGGGCGATCGAGGTGAAGACCGGTGTGAACCAGACGGAGCTTGAAGAGGCAGCTGAGAAGCTCTGCAACAACGTCGAGTTGATACAAGCGCAGCCGAATCACTTGCGCTTCTTCGGATTGTTCGCGTTCGAGGACCGAACGTCGGAGCCGCAAGATGTTGTCGACGCGATCAAGCGCGCGGTCCGCGGGTCTGGCGGACGCGAGCTACACGGCGTCTGCCTCGGGACCGACCTGTTCGTTCGCTATTGGAACATCTCGCCTGACCCGCCGTCGCGACCGTACGCGCGTTGGCGCGCCTACAACCTTCCGAACGAGGCCCAAGGCTACTTCTTGCACAACGTCATCGAAGCGCTCTCGCCGCACTCAGTCGATGCGAACTCGGCACTCTGGTACCCGTCGGGTGGCAAAGAGAGCCGATGTGTGGCCGAGGCGCGCTGGCGGGACAACTACCCTGAGCCGTAGGTACGTTTCTCGACGCCATTTACTTCTTGAGCTCACGCGACGGAAGCACCGGGTGGCGCGGCTCAGCCGCGGCTGGAACCAGCACACCAATAGGGCTCCATGAGCCGCCGAATGAACTTGCCCATTCCGTCAGTGCCGGCAAGACCGCTCTCTCTTTGAAGACCAACTCCTTCACTTCGCGTGCTGGCTCGTCAAAGGCGTCAGCTGCGCGGAGCGTTGCCGATCCGCGCAACACCCGTCTTCCTTGCTGCATGCGCGCCGAGCCGGAGTTGCAGCGACTGAAGAGCGGCTGTTGCGGCTCGTTTGCAGCGAAAAGCGCCACCGTAGGGATGCGAAGGACAACCAGAGCTTCGCCATCCCGAGCATAGCGATCGAAGTGGCTGCGCCCGTACCGGCCAGGTCCCGCATTGGTACCTGGCCAGAAAAAGACATGGCTGTTTAGGTGCGCGATGAACCGCGGGAGATCCCATCCATCCTCGAACTCGATCGCGCCGCCTGCGACCGGGCGTTGATCACGCACGATCACGCGATGGGAGTCGATGTTCAAACCGAGATTATCGAGACGGCGCGATCGAAGGCGGGGATCGCCTGGGTATCCCGCTTTCGCGAAGAGGCAGCGCGTGCTTTCAACAACCTTTGTGTCGGCGATCCGCGGAAGGTTCGCGGCGGACGTCGTGTGGAATGCGAAGGGCCGGAGCCGAACAAAGGTTGCGAGTTGCATGGTCTCAGGCTCTTTCGCGTGGGCCTACCTACAACCCGTGGTCGGCATAGTACGCTCTGGCGCCGTCGACGAACCTGTGGCGGCGGCGCGCGGGAACGAGATCCATGCAGCGCGGCAGGTTGTGCTCGAACCACTCGGCGATGTCGTCGCTTTTCCCCCGCCGTCTCAGAAGACGGCGAAGGCCGGCAACTCGCTCTTTCCACTCGCCGTCATCCAACTCATCAGGACCTAGCCCTTCCAGATGACGCGTTAGTTCGTACCCGGCGGTTGAGTAGTCACTCGCACCGCCAGCGCTAGCGGTCATGCACAGCGCGCGGAAGAAGCTGGGACAAGCACCACGTAGAACCTTCGTCCGCTTGCTCTCGGGTGTTCTTTCGATTGCTTCGATTTTGGTCGTCGTAGCGTCGAGCACGAAGGCAGTGATGCTCTTACCTTCGCGGCTTGCGGCTGCGGCAAGCCGCTCTTTGAAGCCGACGTCCACCCGCAGGGTGAGAAGCGACCCCTTCGCCATAGCCACTGTACATACAGCGGCACTGTGCCGCTGTCAAGACACTGGCGCTTCGGCTGTGTCCGGGGCTTCACAGTCGCAGTCGGTGTCGACGGGGTTAGGAACAGGATCCAAGGAGTTCGGTCGAGCATCCAACGGTACGGCTTTCGCATCGTGCAACGCTTGATGCACGACCTTGGTGCTCTGCTCGTCGGTTCCGGACTCGTTGCAGTAGGAGTGCTCGTTGCCGCGGTCGCAGATCGGATCCGCGGCTTGCGGACTACGCGGGGGCCCGTCGCTGATCGTCCCAGCCGTGCGACGCGAGCGACCGCGACGACCCGGACTCCGCCACGTACGGTACAGACGCCGACCGCGACCGAGATGATGCAACGCGACGTCGTCGCAGCCCTTGTCGGTGCGGGTTACCGCAAGACCGTCGCGGTGACCGCTGCCGATGCGTGTACATTGCACGACCGCGCGACGCTTGAGACCTGGACCGCGGCGGCGCTCCGTTGCGCCCAAGGAGGTCTTTCTTGAGTGCGGCCCTCCATCTCGTCACGTCAGTCTCGCCAGAACGCGCGGACTCTCTGCGCCCGGAATGCTTCGACGATTACATCGGCCAGCCCGAGGTGATTGCGAACCTTCGCCAGTCGGTCCGTGCCTCCAAGCGCGGTGCGTGGCAGCTTGACCACGTCCTGCTCGCCGGTCCGGCAGGAATCGGTAAGACCTCGTGTGCGCAGGTCATCGCCAACGAGTTGGGCGCGCGCTGCCACGTCACCTCGGCCCCAGCGATCGAGCACAAGGGCACGCTCGCGTCGCTGCTGACGACTCTCGCCAACGGCGACGTGCTCTTCATCGACGAGATCCACGCGCTCGGTCGAGCGCTCGCCGAACCACTGTATTCAGCGCTAGAGGATCGCGCGATCGATCTGCCTGCCGGCAAGCGCGTGATCCGCGTGCCGCTCTGTAACTTCACACTCGTCGGAGCCACGACCCACGCTGGCAAGCTACCCAAGCCGCTCCGCGACCGCTTCGGAATCGTCTGTCAGCTGCGGACGTACACCACGGAGGAGCTGGCGGCGATCGTCGTCCGCTCGGCGAGCAAGCTTGGTGTCGCGATCGATGACGATGGCGCCACGGTGATCGCGCAGGCGTCGCGGGGCACGCCACGCATCGCCAACCGTCTCCTACGGCGTGTGCGCGATGCCGCGGTGAACACGATGGGGGACGGCGCACAACTCGTGTGCGGCGAGCGCTCGATCAACGGATCGCTCGCCGCGGTCGCACTTGCGCACCTCGGTATCGACCAGCTCGGGCTCGACCAACTCGACCGGCGCTATCTCGCGCTCGTCGCCGAGCGCCCGCTCGGAATCGAGGCGATCTGCGCCCAGTTGGGTGAAGATCGCAGCACCGTCGAGGACGCGATCGAGCCGTGGTTGTTGTGCGCGAACTTGATCACGCGTGAGAGGAACGGACGCGTTGCGACCGCAGCTGGGCTCAGGCACTGTCGACAGCACGCCGCGACCCCTTGATAGAAGCGATCATCAGCGCGCACGCCGGAACATTTGGTTCCATGCGGCGAGTTGTCGAGAACTGAGGGCCCCCGCGAGCCTCGCGAACCGACTGGTGTCAACCTCCTTGACGCGGTCTACAGTAGGCCCGTGGCGACAAAGTTCGGCATCGTCGACTATGGTCGAAGGCTCGAGAGATTGCTCGTCGCCCAACGCGACGTCTCCGCGATCCTCACTCACTCGGGCGAGGCCGGCAGTGCCCGTGAGTTCTTCGTCGAGTCGGTCTTGAGGCGGGTGCTGCCTCCGAACGTCGTGATCGGTAGTGGGGAGATCGTTGATGAGCGGGGTGCGCGGTCAAAGCAGCAGGACCTGCTGCTGTATCGGAGCAACTTCCCAGTTATCGACTCGCTAGCCGGCGCGCATCTCTACCTTGCGGAAGGAGTGCTCGCCACGATCGAGGTCAAGTCGAAGTTGACGGGCGAGGAAATCGAGCGAGCCTCCGACAACATCACGAGCGTCAAGAAGCTCCACGTCTCCGATGCCGGACTCGGCCAGGCCGAGGATGTTGCAGGGGGGCAACTTCGTCTCGAAGACATGACAATGGATGCCCTGGTTGGCCGAGTCTCCAGAGGTATCGATCCGGTTCCCATGGAGGATCCCTTGCTCGTCGCCGCGGACGAGCGCATCTGGACGTACATCTTTGCGTTCGACGGTCTCGGAGTCGATACGTTGATCGAACACGCAGACACGCATGGCTGGATGCGCGGTGATGGACCAGACTGTGTGTGCGTCGTCGGCAAGGCATTTGGATCCGGCGTTGACACGCCGATCTCACCTCAGCGCAAACCTGAGAATGGCGAGAGCTTCCTCATCGATGAGACAGAGACCCCGCTCGGCTGGTGGCTCGGCCACATGCTTTGGATGCTGAGCCGTCCATACCGGCGACCACTACTTCGCCCCTATTTCTGACGAGGTTCGAGGTCACCCGGCTACGTGACGACCTCGACGGGAACGCCGATCTCCTGCGCGACCGGTGTCCAAACGTCTACGTCCTGGGCCTCGGTCTCGATGCTCACAACCAGCGAGTAGCGGGCACCGAAACTGCTACGGTCGCGCTTCGGTTGATCTTTCCACCAGCCGGAGACCGGGTAGATGCCGATCATTCCACGCGCGGCGAGATCGGCGGCGAAGCCGGTCCACGTGTCGGAATGAATCGATCCCTTGTTGCGCGAGTCGCCGAGGAACCAGTCCGCCGAGTCGCTCTTGATGCTCGGCTTGTCCTCGTCCTCATCGAGTGCCTGCTGATTGAGACGCTTCCTGAACTCGGGCGTGCTCTCCGTCGCAGAGCGCACAGCGAAACGCAGGCCGTGCGACGCGTATCGATGGCGACGCTTCCAGCCACGCCGCCCCGGGTTAGGCTCGATGAAGTAGGACAGCGTGACCCGCAGCAGGACGGGTGTCTGGCCGAGCTTTTCGAGGACTGCCCGTGGCCACGGCAGCTCGTGAAGGTGCATCTCCTTCATCTTCCCTTCCGCGAAGGGATGGATCGCGGATTCGACGATCAACGTCAGCGCGTCGTTCGCGCTACGACGCGCGCGATCCAAGTTTGGAACGCCCGCGCCGTAGCGGCGCGCGAGTTTCACCCGGGCGTGCTTCTGGCTGTTGCCCACGAGGTGAGCCTGCATCGCCGACGTCCACCGAGCCGAGTGCACGATCAGTGCTCGAACGGTTTCTGGCCACATGCCCGGGTAGTCGGCATTCACCACCGCGGCCATCCGAGCGACCTGTGCGGTCGCTGCGCTCGTCGCGTATGCGTATGAGAACGGATCGCTCGACGGTTTGTAGTGCGTCGTCAGCAGGCTAAGGTCCGGAATTCCGTCGCTGAACGTCTTGCCGTCGTGCCCAGCGTTGCCACCCTCGAAAACCACGTCGGGCTTGATCGGCCACATCTCCTGGAACAGCACAGAGGTCGTGGTCCACGGCGAGATGTCACCCGGGCGCGACACGGGCGACCAGCCCGAGAGCTTCGGGTCGCGGATCAGGGCCATGTCTGTGAAGGCCCCAACGGTAAGCGCGTTCCATGCGTGGGCTGGATCGTGCACCGGTTCCAGATCGCTTCGATCGAGATGCGCGAGCGCGAGGTTGTCGTGGTTGCCTGCGCTCACGACGAACAAGCGAGGCGGGTTCTGGTCGGGTTCGTCGACATATACGAGCCCTTGCGACGTCTCGTCGAACGAGCGACCTGCGGCAAGCGCGTCGACCGCCGCTGACCATGCCGTCGGCTGGCCACGATCGCGTTGGTCGGTCGCGGTTACGGCAAGCGAGAATGTCCGCTGTCGAGTCGCCGCATTGATCTCCGGGAGCGCGACTGCCTGCGCGGTGATCGCCCCGTAGAGCTCCTGACGGTTCTTGCCCTTCGGTGGCAGGATCTTCACCGACTCGATCCGGTGACGCATCACGATCGGATCTCTCGACGCTAACGCGGGACCCAGGTCGCCGTAGGCGGCGAGACCCGCCATCTCCGTCCCGTGGCCCATGTTGCGCGGACCACCGCCATCGTCATGTGCTCCCCAGCTCGCATCAACCGCCATCGCATCGTCCGCGTCGACGACGAGGTCGAGAAGTGGGTGACCGCGGTTGACCCCCGTGTCCAGAACGCAGACCGATGGCGCCGTCTTGGCGGGCGGGGTTGTTCGCTTGCGCAGGTCCGCGACCCAATCGGCCTTGTCGAGGTTCGTCATGCTCGCGAAGAATCCAGGCGTCTCCTTCGCGCGGCGCACTTCAGCCACGTCGTTCAGCACCTCCAGCGATGCTGCGAGCTGGCTCGACTTGGCGCGTACGAGGACCACGATTCGATCGACGAACGCAAGCCGGCGCTCGCCGACCGGCAACTCGAGCTGACCCGCGAAATCCACGAGGCGCGCAAGCTCGTCGCCGTCGTGCCGGCGGAGCCACACCTCCCACCAGATGGTCTCTGTCTCCGCTGGCCACGTGTCGTTCGTGTCCGTCCATAGCGCGCGGAGCGTGGCACGTTGCAGCGCACCGATCCGATCGATCAAGTCTTTGTGTCGGGGTTCGCCCTTTGCGGTCTTCTTCGCCGCGTAGTCTTCGAGCTTCTTGACGAACCGCTTGAGCTTACCGTCCGGGATGAAGACCGTGGCGAGCTGGATCCTTTGGGATTCCCTTTCCAGATTCTGTACAGCGACGAGCTCGATACCAGAGACGCGGTCCTCGAGAGACTCGAGCTTGAGCTCGACGCCCGGCTGGCTCTCGAACTGAACGTACAAGCCGGGCTCGGCGCCATGAACGGTCACGCCTTGTTCCTCGCGCTCCTTCTTGACGTCGCGATCGGCACGCAGGAGTGCCGCCTTGAGCCGCGCCGCATGGGATGCGCGATTTCTCGGCGCCGGAATCGGCCGCGGAGGAATTGCCTTGCCGTGTGGTGTGTACGCCTCGACGCTCGGCTTCCGACGAACGATCAGATGCCTACGATTTCTAGTCGCCGCCATTCCCCGACGAGCCTACGTTATCGGTGCGACGCTCGCCTCGCTTCGAGTGCTTCGACGAGATCTCGGGTCTCGACGTTCGTTCGGTGGGCCAGGATCGTCTTCTTGGCCGCGTGCTCGCACGCGCGGGTCAGATCGGCATGGCTGAGATCATCCATCGCCGCCCGCACTTGCGTCCAGTCGATCGCGGCGGTGTCAAGCAATGCGAGCCGCGAGCGAAGGACCTGTTCTCCGATCTCTCGCCCTGGCAACACGTACTCGATGACGTCGTCGAAGCGACGAAAGAGTGCACGGTCGAGTAACTTCGGATGATTCGTGGCGGCGACAACGAGGCTGTCGGACTCATCGTGCTCGAGAAACTGTAGGAACGAGTTCAGCACGCGACGAATCTCCCCCACCTCGTTCTTGCTCGTCCTCTCGCCACCGAGCGCGTCGAACTCGTCGAAGAGGTAGACCGCACGCGTTTGCTGGACCGCGTCGAAGATCAACCGGAGCTTGGCTGCCGTCTCCCCGAGGAATTTCGTGATCAGACCGTCGAGTTGGATCACGAAGAGCGGCAGCGCGAGCTCGCCCGCGAGCGCCGCCGCCGTCATGGTCTTGCCAGTACCTGGAGCTCCAACGAGTAGGAGCTTGCGGATTGGATGGAATCCGTGTTGCTGGATCCGTTCTCGCTCGCGTTGCTCGACGAGCACACGCTCGATCCTGAGGCGAACCGAGTCGTCGAGTGCCATGTCGCCGAGCTGGGTCTTTGGGTACGAGACCGTGAGTAGCCCGACCAACTCGCCGCGCGGCTGGGCCACCGGGACCGGTTTGGTGCGCTGGCCGATCGGCGTGACCTGCTGCCGCTCCCTTGCACGATCGACAAGGTCCCGGAGCTCTTGAGCGAATCGAGTGTGTCCGCTACGCGCTTCTTGCGCTGCGACCTGGAGGGCGACGGCGTAGAACCGCTCCTCGTCGCCCTCAGCATGGCAACGAATCAGCGCCTTGAGTTGGTCTGCGGTCGCCATGACTGCGGTCAGTCTTGATGCCAGATCGGTCTGACGTCGACCCGTAGATCGTACCCCGGACCGATCACGCCAGCCAAATGAATCGCGGTGTTGGTGGCTCAGGGGCCGGGAAACTCGCAGATGGCAAGCAGGAAGGAGCGCGTCACACGCTTGCGGATGGCGGCGCAAAGCCTCGCATCTCGTTCGCCGCACCGCGTGCTTGGACTTCGACCGATATCTCGCCGAGGATCTGGTCGACCGATACCGCGTCGCCGAGCGTGAGGATTCGCCGACGTACCGCGGCCAGATCGCCGGGCGTTGCTCGCCGAGACGACAACGCTCTACGGACAGACGCTTCGTCATGCGCTGCTCGCGGCCCCCGGAGCAGCGGCGTAAACATCGCCCAGAACAGACGCGTCGCCTGAGCCAGCGTCGGCGGTTTCAGCTCGATCTTGAACGTGAACCGCCGTAGCACCGCAGGATCGAGGCCAGCCCACAGGTTCGTCGTGCAGGCAACGATCCCCGAGTACGACTCGAGCTGTTGAAGCATCTCGTTGACCTCGGTGACCTCCCACGGGCGCTGCGCGTCGCGCCGGTCGCGCAGGAACGAGTCGACCTCGTCGAACACAAGGACAGCATCGTCGGCCGACGCCTGCTCGAAGGCGTCCGCGATCTTGCGCTCTGTCATTCCGATGAAGGGGCTGATCACATCGGAGGCACGCTTGACGAGTACCCGTCGCCCCAACCTGCGCGCGAGGTAGCGCACGAACTCCGACTTGCCCGTACCGGGCGGGCCGTAGAGGCACATCGTCACGCCGGGGCTCGCGCTCGGCTTCCATTCAGCGAGCCGAGCAGCGAGCAGCTCAAGATCGATTGAAGCGTTGATCGCGTCGACGAGATAGGTCTCGTGGTCGGTGGGTGGTGGAGCGAGCCAGCGCCCCGTGAGCAATCGACACGATCCCTCAAGAAGCGGCGCGAGATGCGCGCTCGGTGGGTCGCCGACTAGCCTGGCCGCACGAGCCGCAACGGCGACCTGCGCGGGACTCGCGTCGTAGTGCTCGGCCAAGCGGTCGAGCTCTCGGTTTGGTTCCTCGGTCGGAAGTCCGAGACTGTTCTTGAGAACACGCGCGCGCTGGCGTATGCCGCCCGGGCGCACGGCGATCGCGTAGCTGAAGCGGCGGAGAAACGCCGGATCGACGCTCGAGACGTGGTTTGTCGTCCAAATCACGGGAGCCGCGTTCTCCTCGAACATGCGATTGAAGGTGTCCTTTGCGGTTACGGCTCCGATCTTTCCGAACACGAGACTCGCGAGCGAGCGCTCGAACAGATCTTCGAGCTCGTCAAACAGCACCATCGCGCCGCCGGTCTCGACGATGCGTAGCCCGAGCAAGAGCGACGACATGCGTTGCATCGGGCCGTGGCACTCACTCGCGGTGTCCTCGTTCGCACGTGCAGCGTACAGCGGCACGGCGATCTCGCGTGCCAGCCGCTTTGCGAGCTCTGTCTTCCCAGTCCCACTCTCGCCGTACAGGAGCACGTTGATCCCCTTCGCGCGCGTAGCGACCGCGTTCGCGAGCAAGTCGCGCGCGATCGAGACCTCCTTGTCGAGATGCGAGTGGTCGAGCCACGGTGGAGCATCCGTTGCCACATTCGGCAGGAATCGCTCCAGCAGCTTCTCGCGTGTGATCTCGTCGGTTGATAGCAAGTCGAGAAGCCCCTCCTTCGGGCTGAGGCGATCCTCGAGATCCCCGCGCTCGACGAGATCGATCAGACCGCAGCGAGTAAGCCGTCCCTTCGGCCCGAGAGCGCGCGCGACGCTCTTGGGGTCGAGAGCCAGCACACCCCCAATGATCCGTGCGGACGCGCTGTGGCTCACGCGCCGTGTTCCCTCTAACGCAATCTCGCGAAGGTCCTGGTTGTCGGATATTGCGAGTGCGAACTGAAACACTTCTAGGTCGATGCTATCGAGCGCGAGCAATTCTCCCAGCCGCCGCAGGTTTCCGACGAGCGGTTCCTTGACCGGACGGATCGCGTGCATCGTTCGCTTGGCGGTGTACTTGGCGAGTTCCGGCCCGATCTTGTTGGGCCATCGGCGCTTGCGGAGCAGCTTGAGAACGAGATGGTTCTGAGTCACGTCGCCGATTCGCCAGTAGCCCAACATCAGGATGTTGTGCGCGTAGTCGAGGAGGGCCCGATCGAATAGATCGACGTGCCGCGGTGCAATCCTGCCGATGTCCTTCATGGCCCGTCTCAAAGCAACGTCGCAGAAGACCGCGTCATCGTGCGCGGCGGTCAATCGATCCGCCCTCGTTGTGAACAACCAGAATATCGACGTCGCCGATGTGATCCGACCGCGCTTCCGTGGACGCGACCATGATGCTCGCCGACGGTGGCGCGAGGCTCTCGAGACGAGCGCACATGTCGCTGATCGCGTGGAGCGTCGTGTTCGCGTCGTAACGGACCAGCGCGAACACGTGCGCGATAAGGGGATCCGACAGAACGCTGCGCACGGCGTCCCACCGCCCGCTGTCCGCCGCGAGCTCGGACAGCTTTCCCCAGCAGATCGCGGTGCGCGCGGCGGAGGCCGGCCTCAAGAGCGCAACCAAGTCCTCCAGATGGAAACACATCACGCCCGGACTCGGCAGCGCGATGATCGGCACCAGGGCCGTGCGAACGAGGCTGTCACCGTCCTTGGGCGCCTCGATCACGCACGCGCCGAGCTCGCGGGATAGGCGGAGGGTCTCGGCGGGCGTTGCGCGAGCACCGGGACGCGGATCGCGACGCACGAAAACGGGAAGCGTGCACGCCAATTCATGAAGCGGTGCCAAGAGACGAGGAACGTCCAGCCATTCCTCGTCGCGGACGTCGAACATGAACGCGACCGCGTTTCGACCTGCCACGAGGTGCTGTTCCAGGATGTCGAGGCCGGCGTCCTGATAGTGCGGTTCGCCATCGATCGCGATCTGGTCGACATGGCGAAGCTCCTCCCAGCGATCGGACGAGCGAAGCTCGGCAGAGGCAGTTGGGCCGATCGCAACGAGGAGAGGGCGATCGGACTGAATGATCTGGAGCATGTGATGGGTTTCGCGCAGAACCCGGACTACCGAGGTCAGGGATCGCACGTCGCACGTCGGGCGCCTCCTGGTCCGCCGTGCAGGCTGCGGCGGTTCGTGGCGACGGTGTCGGAGGATTCTGCAATCCTGGACGTGTCATGGCGCGCAAGATCACCCATCGCAATGCCTTACTCGTGCGGTTGCTCGCGCTCTTGCGCGAGCTCGACCGGCGTGACGGCTGCGACATCGACGAGCTCGCAGCTCGGCACCAGGTCGCGACACGCACGATCCGGCGCGATCTCGACGCACTCCAAGAGGCTGGCGTGCCGCTCGTCGCCGAGGACGACGGTCGGCGCAAACGCTGGCGCATCGCGAGCGCCGACTCGCGCCGGCAGCTCGCGAACGTGATCGACACGAGCCACTACGTCGCCGTGCGCGCCGCGATGGGCGGCGCTGCTAACCGCGGCTCGATCACCTTCGACACGCTCGAGGACCTGGCGCGCAAGCTCGAGCGGGTCCTGAGCGCGAAGGAGCGAGGGCGGCTCGCTGCGCTCGCCGAATGCTTCGTCCCAGACGAGCGACGCGCGCTGAAGCTCGCAGGCCCCGACGTCTTGTGGCCGCTCATGACGGCGATCGCCGACATGCGGTGCTGTCGCATCGACTACGTGCCGCCCGGCTGCAAAGCGCGCTCGATCATCGGGTTGCCGCTCAACATGTTCTCGCAGGCGGGGACAACGTACGTACTCGTCCACCATCGCGAGGAGGACGTCGTGATCACGCTCGCGCTGCACCGCATGCGCGCGCTCGAGGTGACCGACGAGACGGCGAAACCGCCGGCGCGCTTCGATGCGAGCACGTACGTGACGTCACTCTTCGAGGTGCACGGCTCGGCGGATCCAGTCCGCTATCGCCTGTGTTTTGCGCCGGCCGTTGCGGCGTACATCCGCGAGCGGCAATGGCACCCGACCCAGCGGCTACGAAATCGCCGCGACGGGGCGGTGGTGCTCGAGTTCACGTGCAAGGAGTCATTCCAGGTCACCGCCTGGATCGCATCGTGGCGCCATCACGTAACCGTGCTCGCGCCGAGCGCAGTGCGAGCAGAGTTGCGGAAGCTCGGAGGTGAGCTCGCGGCACGGTACGCGTTGCCAGCGTGCCCCCAAAGGTCGAGCTGCGATCAGCGGACTGGGGCCGACGGGATTGTGTAGTCCTCGCTCCACCAGCGATTCCATTGACGCTCCATGAGAGCGCGTAGCGATTTCGCACTCTCGACGGGCTCCTCCTCAGGGCTATTGCCGAACCAGATTTCGTCATCGCGGTAGATCCACATGCCGACCTTGCGCGGGGTAGTCGTCCATCCCATCGAGATTTCCCACCCACCGCCAAGGACACGAGCGACACCCGTATAACCGTCCTCGGTCCAGGTATAGGCGCGACGTTGCGCTGAGTACCCATAGTTCTTTGCTAGGAAGGCAACCACGCGCGTGGCAACCGGCGCAGGATCATCGAGGTCGAAGACCGCAGGCAATTCGTCGGTCGCTTCCGATGGAAACGTGGGGGTGGTCGGCGGACGGCCACTATTCGTCAGGATCGGAAGCCGCTCGTGTCGAAGCGCGTACTCCGTGAGCACCAGATTCTCAACCAGCACGGGCGCGACACCACGCGCCGCTCTGGGCAACCGCAGCGAGGAGATCGGGCAGGCGGCCACGAACACGCAGCCGGCGTCGACGGGGAAATAGTTGCCGAATTCCCACGCCGCGTAGCTACCGGCACGCGGTGGTGCGAACAGACCGGCGCTCTTAGCAAACTCCACGATCCGCGCCCGTGTGCTCCGTGTTCTGCCATGCGCTTCACCGACATAGATGATCTCGACACATGTCCGATCAACCGACGCAGGCGGTGTTGAAGCGAACCGCGCGACGAGGTACGTACCCACCTCTCCGAACACCTCATGAATGCGCGCCGTCGGCGCGTTCACAACCTCGGAGATCGGGAACCACCCCTCGAAGCGAACGCTCGCGAGTATCGAACCGAGTGGGGATGCGTCGGGGATCGTCATAGCTTCAGCCTTTCTTGTTCGAGTTCTGTTGTTCCAACTCCAACTCCGCCGCGCGCTTTCTGCCCTTGGCGGTGAGTTTCCAGGCGCCACGTCGCGCGTGGGTAATGAACTCCTTCCCTTTGTCTGGTCGCTTCGTGTCGGCTAGCGCCTGCGGGAGGTTCTTGGGGCACTTGAAACCTCCGCTCCTAAGGGCGGCCTCGATCTCCGCGCGCGTGAGCGGATGCTCGGCGCGATGCAGCACCGTCACGATCGCGTCGTAAAAGGAGCCCTGATTGTGCTCGCCTGCGGGAGCACCTTTGACCTCAGCCAAGAACCTCTCTACCTGCGCGTTCACCGCATGAACATCGCCGGTGGCCTCCAGGGTGATCCCGCCGGCGGTCACCTTGACGCTGATCTTCGACACCAAGACATCTTAAAAGACGTCTTAATAGATGTCAACGACGACCTGCCGGCCCGGCGCTCTAACGTGGGCCCAGGCCCGAGCGTCATCCCGGCTCAAGCAATGCGGGCAACGGTACGCAAGAAGATGAGATCGATGGCATTCATGAGCTCAGAGCCGATCGTCACGTCGTACTCGCTGGGAAGCGCGATCTGAGTCTGCGACCGCCCTGGAATTGTGACGCAGACGAGTACAGGCGTCGCGCCGCGCGCACTGCGGCGGAGAGTCTCTGCTAGCTGATCGATCTGGGCGGCCTGATCATGTTCCGCATCGATGTGGATCTCGAGGGCGCGAGCCCGTTCAGCGATGGCAGCAACGAGCGGTTGAGCATCCTGTATCTCGAGCTTCCACGCATTGTCCCGAGCGTCCCGCTTGACCTTGCCGGTGCAGAGTAGCGGTTCATCGAGCACGAGCATTCTGCGTAGGCGCGCGAGCGCGTCGGGAAAACACACGGCCGGCAGCACACCGCTGAGATCCTCCAGGGCGAGCACGGCCATCTTGGAGCCCTTCTTGGTGATCAGTTCGCGGTAGTCGCGAACGATGCCGCCGATCACGGCGCGCCCTTCGCGATGCTCGCCCGAGGTCACACTCGCAACAGTCCCCGTCGCGAGCCGGACGAGATCCGATGCGAACGCTTCAACTGGGTGCCCGGTCAGATAGAAACCGAGAACCTCCTTTTCACGTGCAAGCATGTCCTTGACCGACCACGGCAGGGCGCCATAGGCCGCGGACACAAGCGCAGGCGGCGACGACGAGCTCGCCGCTTCAACCCCGATTGCAGCAAACAACGAGGTCTGCCCTGACCGCCGATCACGTGCCGCTGCCGCGCCGGTTTGAAGCGCGGCCTCGACGCTCGCGAGGAGACTCGCGCGCCCCTGCGCGCCAGCCCCGAGGTCATCGAGCGCGCCGGCCTTGATCAGGGCCTCGAGCACACGCGCGTTGCACCGATGCAAATCCACGCGACGGCAGAGTTCGTCCAACGAGCGAAAGACGCCGCCCTCCTTGCGCGCCGCGACGATTGCAGCGACGGCGGTATCGCCGACGCCGTGTACGGCCGCAAGGCCGAAGCGAATGAGCTTTCCGACCTTGGGATCGGCGTCGATCGTGAAACCGGCGGCAGATCGATCGACGTCGGGTCCGCCGATCGCGAGCCCGAGTGCACGCGCTTCTGTGACGAGCTTGACGGTCTCGGCAGTGTCCTCCGCGCACGTCAGGAGACCGGCGAAGAATTCAAGCGGATGATGATGTTTGAGATATGCGGTCTGGTAGGCGAGCCACGCGTACGCCGCGGAGTGCGACCGGTTGAAGCCGTACTCTGCAAACTCGGCGAGGATCCGGAACACGCCCTCCGCGATCGCCGCGTTGACGCCGTTCGCGATCGCGCCGCTGACGAACCCGGCGTGTTCCGAGGCCATGATCCCGGCGTCCTTTTTCCCCATGGCTCGGCGCAGCAGATCCGCCTTTCCCAACGAGTAGCCGGCCAGCACGCGCGCGATCTCCATCACCTGTTCCTGGTAGACGATCACCCCGTACGTGTCGGTGAGGATCGGCGCGAGCGCGGGGTGCACGTGCTCGATCGGCCGCTCGCCGCGCTTGCGCGCGATGAAGTCGTCGACCATGCCGCCGTTCAGCGGGCCGGGCCTGTAGAGCGCGACCGCGGCGACCAGATCCTCGAGACAGTCGGGGCGCAGCTTGCGGAGCATCGCCCGCATGCCGCTCGACTCCATCTGGAACACGCCGGTCGTGTCTCCGCGCGACAGGTTGCGGTACACGGCCGCGTCATCGCGTGTGATCGCGTCGAGGTCGAACGCGGGTTCGCCGGCACGCGCTCGCTGCTCGTTGATGAGCTCCACCGCCGTGCGGATGACCGTGAGCGTCTTCAGTCCGAGGAAATCGAACTTTACGAGTCCGGCCTTCTCGACCGCATCCTTGTCGAACTGAGTGACCAGATCCGCACCGTGGCCTTTGAAGCAGGGCACGTGGTCCCATACCGGACGCTCAGTGATCACGACGCCGGCGGCGTGCATGCCGGCGTGACGGTTGAGTCCCTCGAGCTTGCTCGCGATGTCTAGGAGCTCTCGGTGCTCTGCGCTCCTCTCGTAGAGCTCGCGCAGCTCTGGTGTCATCTCGATCGCTTTTCGGATCCACGTTGGCTCGTCCGGGGGCTGCTCGGGCACGAGCTTTGCGATGCGGTCAGCCTCGGCGAGCGGCATGTCCATCGTCTTCGCGATGTCTCGGATCACGCCGCGTGCCTTGAGCTGATGGAAGGTCGCGATCTGTGCGACGCGCTCCTTGCCGTACTTCTCCTGCACGTAGCGGATCACCTCGTCGCGCCGCTTCATGCAGAAGTCGACGTCGAAGTCGGGCATGGAAACTCGGTCAGGATTGAGGAAACGCTCGAACACGAGCTTGAACTCGAGCGGATCGATATCGGTGATGCGCATTGCCCATGCGACGACCGAGCCGGCGCCGGATCCGCGACCTGGCCCGACTGGGATTCCATGGTCCTTCGCCCACCGGATAAAGTCCCAAACGATCAGGAAGTAGCCCGCGAAGCGCATCTCGCAGATCACCGCGAGCTCGGTCCCTGCGCGCTCCCGGTAGAGATCGGGATCGAATCGCTTCCCGGCGACGCGTAGCTCGTCGAGCCGACGTGTGAGCCCGGCAACCACCACCGTGCGCAGATGTGATTCCTCGGTTTCGCCATCAGGTACGGCGAACTTCGGCAGGTATGTGGTCCCGAGCTTGAGCTCGACGTTACAGCGTTTCGCGATCGCGACAGTGTTCTCGAGCGCCTCCGGTGTGTCGCGGAAGTGCCCGTTCATCTCTGACGGCGACTTGATGTAGTAGGTGTCCACGCGATGTCGAAGTCGCGTGTCATCACGCAGACTGCGGCCCGTCTGGATCGCCATCAGGACGTCGTGCGCCGCCGCATCGGCGCGCTCGACGTAGTGGCAGTCGTTCGTGGCGACGAGCGGGATGCCGAGGCGCGGCCCCATGCGGCGCAGCTCGCCGTTGAGTTCCTGCTGCTCGGGCGTGTCCGTCGGCATGAGCTCGAGAAAGAAGTCCCCGGGCGCGAAGATGCTCGCGTACTCCTTCGCGACCTCGTCCGCAGCCGCGACGCCATGCTTCGCGAGCGTCTGTGCAACCTCACCGCCGAGGCAGGCGGACATGCCGACGAGCCCCGCCGCGTGCTCGCGCAGGAGCTGCTTGTCGATTCGCGGGTTGTAGTACAGCCCTTCGAGGTAGCCCATCGAGTTCAGGTACGACAGGTTGTGGTACCCGACCTCGTTCTTCGCGAGCAGGATCAGATGGTAGTTGCGCCGGTTCGTGCGATCGAAACGGTCAGTAGATGCGATGTACGTCTCGCAACCGAAGACCAGCTTCACACCGTGCCTGCGCGCGGTGCGATAGAGTTCGAGCGCGCCGAAGAGGTTGCCGTGATCGGTGACCGCGACTGTATCCATCCCGAGCGCCTGCACACGAGGGAACAGATCCGCGATGCGGATTGCGCCGTCGAGCAAGCTGTACTCCGAGTGCAGGTGCAGATGCGCGAACTCGGCCACGACGTAGTATCGCGATCCACGTGGACAGCCGGGGTCATGGTTACGCTTGCGGAGATCGCGCCACCGCGGCCAGGTGCTACGCCGCCATGAAGCCACGGGTGTTTCGGCCATGATCGAGGATCATGGAAATCGGCGCGTTACTCGCTATCGACGTCCGTCGCCGTTTCGCACGGTGCAGGTGCACTCGTCGCCAGTGACGTTCCCTCCTCCTCGAGAAGAGGGCGTGAGTTCTTCTTTCTCTTCTTCGGACGCTGTGAAGCCAAACGCGCGCGCGCAGCTTCGCCTGACTGGATCCAGCGCTCGACATCGGAACGCAGGTACCGGACCCGCGAGGCGATCTTGTCATAGTGGGGACCGATGCCTTCGTCGCGGGCACGCTGGAACCAGATGCGCGACAGACGGGTCATCCTGGCAACCTCCTCTTCGCTCATCCACTGCTTAGGACATGTGTTCGCTGGAGAAACTCTCTCGGTGCTCGCATACGCCACGAACAGCGCCATCAGTTTGGAGAAGGCGTCGCCAGCAGCTTGTGCAAGCACCAGAAGGTCCGGCGATGGAGAAACGGCCGCTGTCGCCCGGCGCTCCTTTCCGTCGGAGCCGCCGCCCGGCTTCCTGCCACCTTTCACTGGGCGCCCCACTCAGACGAAACAACTAGACGTTCGGCGCTACCGCCTCGATCTCGGGCACCTGCCGCGTCTGCGGCGTCGGCGGTCGCTAGACACGCGGCGCGTGCGATGTGCGCTCCACGTGACGCGCGTGAACGCCGGACTGACTGCCCAGCGCAACGCCGTGGTCGATCGGGCCGGCCGGTCACTCGACCTCTGGCTGCATGCAACCTCTCGATGGCACGATCCACCTGTCGCCTCGCGCGAGCTGAGTCACGAGGCACGTGTCGCGACGGCGATCTTCGCGACGTATCACCAGCGCCTCCCCAAGATCCCTGTGAAAACCTCCAGCACGGCGATGAGGTGTCGGAACTGCCAGGCGGTTCGGTACGTGCCCCGCGTCGGCGGACCCGACACTGACGGCGGCAACTGTATAGCTCCGGTAGGTTGAAGGCGCCGATGGAGGCGCGCGAGTGCGTCGCACAAGAGGAGATCCACCAACCGCTCGATCGCCTCGCGATTCGTCGCGTAGTCGGGCGTGGCGTTGACGACGACGACGATCCCGGCCGGCTGATGCAGCGTGAGGGCGCCAGCCACGCGAGATCTCGGTGCGCGGTCAGGGGGCCAGCCTGAGAATCTGATGCCGTAGCGGCCGAGATGGAGACCGAGGCTGTCGGTCATCGGGCGCCATTCCCGAGTTGCGACGGTGGCGCTCAGGATCTCGCCCAGGATCGCGACGACCTCGACAAGACGCTCGGCCGTGTCGACAACCCAACTCGCGGTCGCGGTCGCCCGGCTGAGGTGGCGCAGTGTCCACGGCGCGACGATGCCGGTGCGCTGCGTCCTTGCTGGCTGATTGCAGGCCGGTCGCATCGCACTGTCTCGCGTCGTCGTCGGTACGTCGTCGATAGTGATCACGGCTCGCCCTCGCGGCGCGTCCGTCCGCCACGTGCACGAGCTGGCTTTTCCGGCACTCGTCGGGCTGCAAGCCATCGCTCCACGGCTCGGCGCTCGAACCGCACGGTCCGAGCGCCGAGTCGCACGTGCGGTATGCGCCGCTCGTGTACGAGCCAGCGCAGCGTCCCAGCGCCGAGCTTGGTGATGCGTCCGACGCTCGCGTAGTCGAGCAACAGGTTGTCGTCGTCGTCGTGGCCCATCTCACCAACGACGATCTGGCATTCCAGCGCCTAAGGCGATGCGGAATGACTCAACGATCGCGCGAGCTATTCCGCTCGTAGTTTGGCCGAAATAACCGGATGCGGTCCTCCCATACGCGTCGTGGTGGTCGAGCCCGCTCGCCGGACTCGATGTCCCAACAGAGCGCGAGCTCCGCCAGATCCGGCGCGGTCGGTTCTTCTCGCCCCGCGTGCTCGAAGCTGAACCGCAGCCCGAAGTAAAACATCCTAGACACCCAGTCCTTCTGGCCGCCAGCGGCGCGGCTAGATGCGGGCGTCAGGGCTTCCGTGATGTCATCCGTGATGCCGGAGTCAGACGGAACACATCTGACGAGTAGCGGTCGAATGGCGTCGAGGTAGCTCGACACGCTTGCATGCGGGCGGCCGAGTTGTTGAGTCGCCGCGCGGAACGCCCAGTCCACCGGGGCCGTTGGCGACAACAACATCTGCTCAACAACAAGGAACGTCTCAGCGAGGCGTGCGGGTCGATTTTCGTAGTCGATCTCGAGCAGAGGCCACACCGCCCAGTCCGGGAGCCGGGACATGGGGACCTTATCGTCGCCATCGAGCACGCGAGCTACCGCCGCTCCGGCGGCCAGTTTTATCGCGAGTGAGCTATCGAGACGAGCATCTCCGTGGCGCGCTTCATATGCGTCACGTGCGGTCGATGCACTCTTGCACCTCGCGAACGTCGAAAGCATCCGCTCCATGATCTCCCATAGCACCCGCCGCGCATCAGGTCCGGCATCAGCCACCAGCTTGTCCCAATAGCGGCGCACAAATGCACGCAATAACCGCTGCTCATCCGATCCGAGAGCCCTCAGAATATTGTCCCAAGACTCGCTCGTGATCGGTGCCAGACCGGTCAAGAGCAGCTTGAAGTCGTTAGGGTAGACCACGTAATTCTCGAGCTGGGAGGGCTGTCTGACGACGGCGTGAGCGAAGAACTCGACCAGGCTCCGGTCGGAGGCGAGGCGGCGTTGCTTCGCGTCGCCACTGTCGGTGTCAACGACGAGCTCGGATCTCATGAGCTCGTCGGTGTCGTCGTTGAATTCGAGCGGCAACTTCGGTTGCTCCGGGGCTGCTGACGGAAGGGCGAGTTCGGATAGCGGCTTTGATGCGGGGGCCGGCGTCGATTTGCGCGTGCGTACGCCGTGGGTTCCAGGTAGTCGTGGACCTCGACGAGCAGACCTTGTCGACATCCATCAAAGCCTACCAACGTTGGCCACGTTGCGATCGTTTTCCCGCTCCACGACAGGAGCCGCTGCCCCGAGGTCGGTCAATTCCACCGCATGCGTACACGACGAGATGACATGAAGCCGCTAAGCGAAGTCGGCGCAGATTCGCCCGTTTAGGATCCAATGACCGGACAACGCAGTGACGGGCGCGGCGATCATCCTCGACTTCATCTAGAACGCTCGTTGGCGCATGAACTCGTCAAAGATCAGACGCTCTTCCTGCACTGTGAAGTTGCGCAGAAAGAACTCCTCGGATTCCTGCTCGCCTGTGTAGACGTTAACGACCTCGAACGCTTCGCGGTACGAGATGTCTCGCTCGAAGGAACCGGAAGACGCGATGGTGGCGTGCTGCTTGCGCAGCCATTGGATGGCCTTCTTCACGAGCGCGTCGGTCGCGGGTGCGTAGCTGCCCCTCGCGTATTCCTCGTAGATCTCGTCTGCATTCACGTGAATCGGTACGCCGCGCTTGTCCTTCCAGCCGAAGTGCGCCCAGTCTCCTGTCAGCTCGGACTCAGGCGTGCTCGTCTTGTGCCACGTGGCGATCCGGCGCTCCTTGCCCTGCGCCAAGATGGACATCGCGCAGCTGCACCGTCCCGACAATGCCGCGTCATCGGCGATCATCAGGACGTTCGCCTGTTTGGCATCACCTGCCTCGCGCGCATTGAGCAAGGCTTGCTCGCGACTCGCTCTGACTGACATCACAGCACCTCGTCGAGCGGCGCGCTCTCTCAGCCTGTGACGGCTACTCGTCGCGGAATCGCCGTTCGTGTGACCATACCGTTTCCGTGTGGTCACGGCGAACCCACTTCGTTCTTGCTGACGATCCAACGTGGTGCGAACCAGCGGCGTGCGCTGTAGCCAGCGACGTAGATCCACTTCGTGAACGCGAGGCCCTCACCATGTCGTTGTCGCTTTAGGTGTCCGCTGACTGCGCTTACATTGGCGATACGGCCATCGATCGTTGCTGCCGCACTGTCGGCGATCGGCTCCCGCGGTATCGGCTTGTGCTCGCCGAGATAGACGTGCTTCGTCCCGCGCATCGCCTTGTCGATCTCGATGCGCAACGGTGATGGATCCGACTCGGCAAGAAGACCGAAGACGACCAGATAGCGCGTGGCATGGCGTGCGAGCTCGTCGAGCTTGTCTTGCTCCTCGGGCGCGATCAACGGTTCGACGTCACACGACTCCTCGAAGTCACGCCCCGTCCACCGCGGTCTCCACCCGACGGACAGAAAGCTGTGTGGATACTCGCAAATGATCAGGATCATCGTGCCGTTGTCGTCGTACCAACCGAGCGAGCAGACGTCGCCCCAGAGGCGCTCGCCCGTCTCGGGCCGGCGCACCTCGACAATGCCTGCGGCGCTCAGCAACTTCGGCGGCGCGTCGGGGGTCGAATGCAGATCCGTCCCGTCGATGACCGCCGAGGCGGAAGGACGCACGAGCCATGTGCCGATCGTCGGGCGCGCTCTGAGCGCGAGCTCAGCGAAGTCGATCATGTCGGCGACTCGATCGGCGCCGAATGCCGCCGAGGCAACCCATGCGGCGCGAGCGCGCAGTTCCATGGGCGGCGCCTTGGCGATGTAGCGCTGGAGTCGCTGCACGTCCAACCGTAGCCCCTGCCATCTGGCGCTCACAGCCAATCCTTGCGCATCGCGAGAGGGGAGCTCGCGAGGTGGCGCCTGTCGTCGACGGTGGTCACGAGACCCCCCATGCGGTGCCGCAGTCCGCGAGCTTGAAGCGCCGCGACCCGCCCGCACTTCGGCGCGCGACAACAAACGCCGGGGGCGGCAGATGCCGCACGATCAGGAGCGCCGGGTGCTGCGCGTTGGCCGCGATCCGACCGACCACCTCACGCGAGAGCGCGACCTCGGCATCGACTCGCTCCAGGATCTGTCGTGCGAGGCCGCGCGCGTCGTCGGTCGGCAAGATGGTCCATGTCGTGATCGCGTGACGCATCCGCGCTGCGCGCAACTCGATACGGTAAAGGCCGCGTTCAAGCTCGACCGCCAGAAACGCAGCTAGCGAGCGTATGCGATCGTCGGCGCGGGGGGTCACGATGGTCCTTCCTGAGCTGCGCGGGAACCGAGGCCGTCCTCCCACCTCGCGCGCGCAAGCAGGAACCGTGAATAGACGTTGTACTCGCACAGGGCATGCTGCGACCGTAGTGTCCCAGCGCCTCGGTTAGTGATGCGCGCGACAGTTGCGTCGTCAGGCAGCGCGTCGTTGTCGTCGCGGGACATTTCCACAACGACAATGCGATGTGGCAACGCCTACGTCACTGCGGAACAAATCGACGTTCGAGCGAATCATTCCGCTCGATCTATCAGTTGCTCCGAACGTACGGCTGATCGAAGGTAGGCCCCGGCCATCAAGTGGACGCTCATCCCCACCTGTTGGCCGTACGACGTCGAGGGCGACGCCGATGCAGGAAACACTAGCACGACACGTCTTCGATCAACTACGGCTCTCCACCGCGACGGACGATCTCCTGGCCGTTCGCGCCGGAAGGCTCGCGGCGACGCGCGTGCTGGCGCGTAGTGCGAGCGAGGTGATCGACGCGAAGAGGTGCGAGGTCGAGGTCTGCGACCGGCTTCTGCTGCTACGACTTAGTCCTGAGCAGCGAGCCGAGGTAAACGAACGTCGAAACGCCGCTCGCGATGACTTGCTCGCCGCGGCGCGGAGCCTCGCCGTGGCGACGACCGAGATCGCAGAGCACGAGCGTCAGGAGCGTTGCGAACGCGGTCGCCTGACGCTCCGGGTGCGGGCGCCTGGGTTCATTCTCTATCTGCGGATGCCTCGCTACCGCACTGCACGTCCGGTTCGCATGCGTCGATGCACGGCGCGCGTGTCACGGCGTGCGAAACATGTGGCGCGCACCGCGACTCGCGCGACAGCTGGGCCCGACGGCGACAGCGACCCAGAAAGACCATCAGCCCCGTCGCCCGGTGGCAATGTCGGACTTGGTCGCGCTGCTGTCGGCCAACGCGGTGCCGGTTTCGGCCGCGCGGACGCCGTCGTCGTGCGTATCGCCACGGCGGAGACGCGGACCGCGGTCGACACAGCGCGTATCGACGTGCGGCGGGAGGTCTCGCCGTGAACACTCCCTCAAGCACCAATGGCGTACGCACGGCTACAGAGCCAGCACAACACCAGGCCGAGGGTGAAACGGCCGGCGACTCGTTGCGACATGACGAACGAAACCCTGTAGACGAACCAGCGCCTCCCGCTCCTCACCCGGCGCTGCTTACAGGACACCTTCGACATCTCCATGCCTCGGGCCTGACAGAGGACACGATCGCCAAGGCTGGATTGTTCTCCGTCACCGATCCTGAGCATGCAAGAAGGCTATTGCGTTGGATGCCGACGCTATCGGCGCCAAACGTGCCGGCGATCGCCTTTCCGTACCCAGGCTGCGGTCCATACGTTCGCCTTCGACCGGATACGCCGATGCGGGGCAGAGAAGGTCGATCTCGCAAGTACGAGTCCCCCTCGGGAGTTCCGACGGCTATCTACGTTCCTACCGACGTGAACCCAGCAATCAAGGACAGCTCGGTCGAGCTGTACTTCTGCGAAGGCGAGAAGAAGACGCTAATCGCATGTCAGGAGGGGCTGGCGGCTGTTGGCGCGCCGGGAGTCCATTGCTTCCACGACACAGCGGCTCGGCAAAGAGCGAAGAAGAGAGGAGAAGACGATCTTCGACTTCACCCACAGCTGATGCACCTCATCAAGCCCGCCGAGGAGAACGGGCCGAAGCGCCGGGGAACGATCGTGTTCGACAGCGACATCGATCGAAACCAGACGGTGCAGCATGCAGCCGCAACACTCGTCACAATGATCCGCGAGAGTGGGGGGACTCCGTCGATCACGTTCATCAACACGTCAGATGATGCGAAGCTGGGACTCGATGACCTGTTCGTGCGTCTCGGCAAGGACGGGCAGCGCCTACGTGCGGAACTCGATGACGCCAAGCGCCCGTGCGACCCGCACCAGCTGCTCCAGTGGACCGCCGGGCGTTGGTCCGGCTGGGAGCCTGTCGTACAGCAACGAGAGCTACGGCGCGCCGTCTGGTTGGTCCAGCGGACAACGCGACGAGACGAATGTGGTCGCTGGCTGAACGACGCGAAGGCGCTTCTGAAGGTCACCAAGAAGCGCCTCAAGGATCTCGCTGACGAGAACCGGCGCAGCGACTTCGAGGAGGAGGAGGAGGTCGAGGACCAGGCCGACGCCTGGATGAGCGCTCCTGGGTATTCGGTGAGAGGAGACGCACGCGGGGCCGGCGTGTGGAAGCTCGGACCGGATGGCGACGGTGAGCGGATCGCACACCAGCCGATCAACGTCGTCGAGATTCTAACGGACGAGAATGGGACGAAGTATGAAACGCTCCGTTTTCGTTTCGGAGATAGCGAGATCCGACGCACGGTCCGACGCGGGGTCGTCGCTGGTAAAGAGCTTCAGGCTCTCTCCGACTATGGTGCTCCGGTCACAGGCCCAACTTGTGCCGCCTTGCAGATGTTCCTCCAGGCGCAGGAGCAGGCCAACTTCGACCGGCTCGGCCATCTTTCTGCATTCACACAGCCCGGCTGGTCACGCGATCTCGATCGCTTCGTCCTCGGCCCGCACGTGATCGGGGGAGCAGGCCGGTCTCTCGTCGAGGCGGACTCGCAGTACCACAGTGCGTTGGAACCGGGCGGCGACGAGCGAATTCATCGCGAGCTCATCCGCGAGGCGCGGGAGGCTTCGGTCTTTGGAGCGTTGGGAGAGGCGGCGGGCGTCGGAGCGGTCCTCATCCGCCTCCTCGGCGTTCGCAGCCTCCTCGTATCGATCTGGGGCAAGTCACTCGGTGGCAAGTCGGCGAGCCAAGCCGTTGCTGTCTCGCACTTCGGAAAGCCTGAGCAGCAAAAGGTGACAGGCAACTGCACACCGACCGCGCTCGAGGGTGCTCTCAAGCGTAGTCGCGATCTACCGCTCTGGTTCGACGACACCCAGCAGACCCACAGCCGCGAGCTGCTCGAGACCATCGCATACCAGGTCGGAGCTGGCGTCGGGAAGGGGCGGGGCACTCCGAGTGGCGAGCTTCGTCCACTCGGAAACTGGCTCTCCCTGGCGATGGTCTCTGGCGAGAAACCACTCCTCAGACTTGGTGTCGCACAAGGAGCGCGCAACCGAACGTTGGAGTTTCCGTTCAAGGCGTTCAAGGAGGCGACGTTCCCGATCCGCATGCACCAAGAGCTTGCCGTCCACTACGGTCACACCGGGCGCCGTCTGATCACGAGCCTCATAGAGCGTGTGATCCGCGTCGGTAAGCTGGAATCGCTGCGCTCCGTGTACTCCGAGATGGCGACCTGCATCACCGAATCTCGGTCCGAGAAAGGTGATCAGATCGCGCTCCTCGCAATGGGGGCGTTTGCCTCTCGCGTCTTCGTCTTCGATGAGAGTCACCGTGATGCCTTGGATGCTGCGATCGCGTTCGGCAAAGAGCTGCACACGATAATGGACTCTGGGGCAGACGCGAACGTCGACCGCATCACGGCAGGGTACGAGGCGATCTGGGCATTCATCTGCGAGCATCCTGACGAGTTCGGGGGGAACAGTCGCGATCCGCGGCAGCGTTACGGGACGAAGGTGCAGGCAACGGAGGACGAGTATCGTCAGAAGGTCGTCTATGCCCTCTTGGGGGCACCGCTCAAGGGCTGGGCGAAAGAGAACCAATACGACCTCGACGAAGTGATCCATGGACTGCGGGATCGGGGCAAGTTGATCGAAGGCGAGCTCGATAAGGGCAGCCGCCGTTTGCAGAAGCGCACACCAGATCTCGGCGGTGCTCGTGCGTACTGGATCGTGTTTGATGACGCCGATGTTCCAAACGCTTTCTGATCGCGCACCACCCCACTCATCCATATCAAAGGTCGACGATGCCTGGAAATGACCCATCGGACCCAGACATGCAGCGCCTGTACTCGCTCGTGGAACGGCTTGTGGCTGGCGATGACATTCTCGTGCACGAGGCGCCACGCGAGCGGACGGCACCGGGACTTCCACTCATCGCTGGTCCGCAAATCGAAGTCATCGAAGGGACGGCTCGCGAAGACCTCGCACGTCGCTGCTCGGACCTGGCGCGGCGTTCCGCGGTCGCGCTCTCGTCGCTTCATCGCGACGGCCTCGACGGGATCGCGGTCGGCACAGCGGATCGCACGATGTTCGTCGATCTCAGGCGAAACGATGGCGTCCCCCCCGCGCTGCGCGACCTGCTCGCCGGGTCCACCAGAAAGATCGTCCATGGCCTCGCACACGACGCGCGCCGACTTCTGTCGGCCGGTGTGACAGTGACGAACGTCGTGGATCTCTACGCTGCCGCGGTGTTGTCCGATGGATACGCGCGCGAACGAAGCGCGCAGGAGTACGGGCTCGATGCTCTTGTCGCACGGCACCTCCAGGGCAACCTCGTGGCGGGTCGGCGCATCGCTGCGCGTTGTGGGTCCGAAGTTAGGGCCCTGGTGCTGCTAGAGCCTCGACTCAAGGCTGCTGTCGAGCGAGCTGGGGTGGGGCAGGTGTGGCAACTGGAGAACGATGCGGTTGTTCCGATTGCTGCCGTGGAGCTCGCCGGCTTCACGATCGACGTTCCCCAAGTCCAACGTCGTCTGGACGACTGCGAGCACCAGAGGTCCGAGGCGCGGGGACAGCTCTCGGCGATTCTCGGTGAGTTCGACATCGACAACGCAGATGACCTTCGCGCGGTGCTCGGACATGCCTGTGGTTTCGCGTTCGCGTTTACCACGGGACCTCACCTTCGGGCATTGGCTCAGCGGTTTCCCTTTCTAAGCGAGGTGGTGCGGTACCGTGAAGCCAGCGTCCATAAACACCACCTCGAGTGCTGGCTCAAATCGGCTGACACGAACGATCGGGTTCACCCGACGTTCGACTCGATGGGCGCGGCGACGGGCCGAATGACGTGCTTCGCCCCCCCACTGCATTCGACGCCGCGTGTCCTTCGCTCGTGCTTCGTCGCGAGCCCGGGGGCACGTCTGATCATCGCCGACTACCACGCGATCGAGCTCGCGATCATCGCGAACTTCACCCGTGACCCGGAGCTGATGAATTGCTTCCGTCGAGGGATCGACCCGCATCGCCGGACCGCGAGCCACCTCGCTGGGGTACAGATGGCGCGCGTTCCGGACTCTCTGCGCGGGCGGGCCAAGCCTATCAATTACGGCTTCGCGTTCGGGATGGGCGTTCACACGTTTCGCGAGTACGCGGCGGAGATGTACGGTCACGTCTTCGACGAGCCAACGGCGACGCGCGTACGACGAAGGTTCTTCGAGCTGTATCGGCGCGTAGCGGCGTGGCACGAACATGTCCGCACTCAAGGATCGAAATCCCTGGCCGTACGATCGCCGTGCGGGCGTCTACGACGCTTCGAGAAGTTCGAGCTTCCGGCGTATCTCAGCACTCCCATTCAGTCGCTCGCGGCTTCAGGCTTTAAGCGCGCGCTCGTGCTCATGAACGATAGGCTTCAACCAACCGAAGCCAAGATCATCCATCTCCAACACGACGAGTTCGTCGTGGAAGCTCCCGAGAAGTGCGTTCTTCAGGTGGCCCGCATCGTCGAAGAGGTGATGACCGAAGCGATGCACCAGTTCGTCCAGGCGGTGCCGATCAAGGTCAAGGTGACGATTGCGAAGAGCTGGGATGGGACGGAATGACGGTGGGCTTCGCACTTCACTAGCGACGACGCTAAGTTGTCTCGCACTTCGCCCAGCTGCCCGCCATTGCAGGGGGCGGACGTGATCCCAAGAGAGGATCTTTTCGGCGCGGATCACCCTCACAGAACCTGAGCGGATCACGAATGTACTGTTGTCGGGATCAGCTGGGTTGCTGGGCTTCAATCCAGAAGATCCAAGTAGTTATTTCTATCTAGAACCATTTCAAACCATGCCCACCTCCAGCCCACCCACGCCCACCGCCCGATGTGATGGCCTCGACGTCGAGCCGCGTGGATCTTCGCGCCGCCCTGTCCCGCAGCAGTGCGACCACGTTCACCCAGCGTTCAAGTCCTCGGAAGGGATCAGGTTTCGAGTTGCCGAGGAGATCTGTACCCGATTGCACTTTGGTTGCTCTCTACAAGCATCAAGAACAAATTGGATCAAGTAGGCGAGAAGACCCCGTCGCACTCAGAGAGAACCAATGGTTAGCTCAAGGCAAGCATCCGCGAATGCCTCCAAGACCAGGGAGCGCAAAAACACGACCGTCAAGGACACGAGCTCATGGCTGACGCGCCACGAAGCCTCAGCCACGCTCTCGCTGTCGGAGCAGACACTCGCGAGCTACGAGCGACGCGGGCTCCTGCATCCTGAGTACACATACCGTCGCGACGTCCACAACATCGATCGCCGCGTGGTCGTGTACGACCCGCACGAGCTGACAAGACTCCGTCCGTACCGCCCATACAACCACCGCGCTGTCGCGCAGCGCGATCCGGGAGAAAGTGCAGCGCGCGCTTTCGAGATGTTTCGTGAAGGCCGAAGCGAGGAAGAAGTTGTGGTCGAGCTGCGCCTTGATCCTGACGCGGTCTGCGCCCTGCACGACAAGTGGTTGCAGATGAGCAGATCGGACCTCGTGATATCGCCCAACGCGAAGACCGCACTCGAGAAGGTCGTGGGGCCGTTCGCGGACGTGACCGAGCTTATCGAGAAGTTGCAGAAGCGACTGGAGTCGCCTTCCGACGTCGCGCCAGCACCGAAGGCGCCGGTTGCGCCCGCCAGACGATGGGTCGCCGAGATACTCGACACTGGAACGTCAAGTCTCGATGTCGGGGCTGCCGCGGTGACCGCTTTGCGAACAGCGGTCGAGCCGTCGGGCGCCGATGCGACGTCGGCCCCACAAACGTCGACCACCGATACGTCGGCAAACGAGGAGAGCACCGGCCAGGCCGCTGACTCGGCCTGCGGGATCCGTGCTCTACGATCGCAACGCGAGCGGCTGCTCGATGAGTGGCTCAAGAGCTTGAATTCCGACGACGCGCGGCTCCAGCGGCTGGCGGCGCTGCTCAAGCGCGAGGAGCTTGAGCTGCTTGCGGAACTCGAGCGAGGAATCGGAATGGAGGTTGTGGCGACGAAGGACTCACGTTCGCCGCGAGAGCAACTACTGGACGTGCTGCTCGTGACTCTCACCGCGGACGCGGCACGGCTCGCGGAAATCGGAGCGATCCTGAGCGCGAGCGAGCTCGACATGCTGGCAAGGCTCCGAAGCAATTGCTGCGAGAGCGAGACAGCCGCAGATGGAGCGCGCCAGTAGCGACGGAACCTACGACAGCGGAGCTTCGCACCTTCCGTGTCGACGTACTTGCAGGCGCCGCTCCGATCCGCGAGCGCAGGCGACCTGCGATGCTCGCCTAAAGCGATCGGCGTTGAGCGTCGCCGTTACGGCCCCACCGACTCATGATGCGCGGCGGTTTGCACCAGTCTGCCCCCTGATTTCGCATGTGGGAGCCGGCGCGAGTCAGCAGATCGCAGGATGATGGGGTGGTAGTGAGGCACCACGGGGAAGGAAACGGGGCCCCGCACGCGTTCGGGCTGATCGCGGAAGCTCGTGTGCGCTGGCTCTCAGATCTCGAGGTCGACTCACGCCTTCCAGAGCGCACCGTGGTCGTGCGAAACGAGGCGGTTGCCCATGCCTGGCGACGTGAGGTGGTGGATGCGCGTCCCGAGCTTCTGATCGGTACGCGCTTTGTCACGCCGATCGCTGCCGCGACGAGTGTTCTCGAACGCGCGGGCGTGCAGTTCTCGCTCGGGGAGGAGGCGGTGCGTGCGGCTCGAATCGTCTCGTTGATCAGCGAGAGCCTCGCGCTCAAGACGTTCGATCTCGACGTGCTTCGCGAAGGTCGTGGCTGGGGTGATGCACTCGCATCGACGTTGAGCGAGATCGAAGCAGCAACCATCGACCTTCACACTCTGAAATCCCGTCTCGGAGCGCGGGGCGATGACCTCGCACTTCTGCTCGAGCGACTCGACCTGCTTGCGGGTTCCTCGTGGACCGCGAGTCGAATGCTGCGTGAAGCGACGGCCCGAGTGCTCCGTGCCCCTGAGCTTTGGCCATACGGTGGCCCGACGCTGGTCGAAGTGACCGGACACGAAACGATGGCTCTCGCGAGCTGGCTTCGTGCGATCCCGCGCGCGCGTTGTCTGGCGATCGCGACGCAGCCGCGCCGTTCTGCGTACGTCGACCGAGTTCGCGCAAGATTCGATTCGCTTGCCCTCCAAGAGATCGAGACCGTTACGACGAGCGAGCTGGGCCTGCTCGCGACGTATCTCTTCAGCGCGCCCGAAGTGCTAGCGGCTGTGGACCGTCCAAGGAGCATGGGTAACGACGGCACGTTCCAGATCGAGGAGCACGCAGGTCTCGAAGAGGAGCTGGATGCCGCGGTGACCTGGGTTGTCGGCGAGATTGGAGACTGCGGAACCTCGCTCGAGCAGATCGGGATCATCGTGCCGCGGATTGATCCCTATGCCGGACTCCTGGCGTCTCGTCTGGACGCGCTGATCCCAGACAGCGTCTGTGTGCTCGGCGGTGTCCCGGCGACAAGCACATCCGCAGGTGCGCGCATCGCCACCGTCCTCCGCGCACTTGAGGGTCACCTTCACATTGATCTTCTCGCCGACGTGCTCCCGATCGTCGAGCTCTCCTCCGACGATGTTCATCTGTCGCGACGGGACGCACTCGCGGCGCTGTACGAGCTCGGAACGGTCGGCGGCAGTACCGCGCATCCAGCGGGCGCTCTCGAATGGGTCGCACGCAACACCCTCCGCCAGGTGGCACTGGCGAATTCGATCGAGAGTGCAGCCAAGGACGAGGATTCCAGCCGCGAAGTCATCGGGTTGACCCGTCGGCTCGAGCACCTCCGCGCGGTCACCGATCCGCTAGCGGCCATCGACCGCGTTGCGCGGGCCATGCTCGACAACGCTCCGCTGGAGGAGATCTGGACGACGTTGACGGTCGTGTTCACCGAGCATCTCCGTCTTGGCGTAGACGGTGCGCGAATCGCAACCGCACTGGGCGAGGCGCTGCAACCATTGATGGGTGCAGGCATCCTGCGCGGCAAGGCTGCACTTGGAGCCGTCGCCACTGCACTCGCCGCAGTTCGGCTCTCCGTGGGTCGGTTCGGCGACGCGCGAATCACGATTGCTGCGCTGTCCGACGCGGGGGGATTGACGTTCCGATGCGTGCGCGTGCTGGGGCTCGCCGAGGGATCAATCCCCTCGAGCGTCCGTGAGGACCCGGTACTGCCTGACTCCGCGCGCCGCGCGCTCGGTGACTCGATGCCCCTCGCGTTGGATCGAACGGTGGCCCAGTTGCACGCGTTCCATCGTGTTGTTCTCGGAGCGACGGAGCGTCTCGTCCTTTCCGTTGCGCGCATGGATCCAGCGCGAAGCTATCGCGAGCCTTCAGGTGTGCTGCTGGAAGCAGCGGCGGCGATCGGGCGTCCACCACTCGGCAGCGGCGGGCTCGTGATCCCGGACGTGAGGATCCTGCGCCGGCAGGCATTCGAGCCTGCACGCCACGAGTTGCGGACGCTTCGCGCGCGGTGGCCCGTTCACGCGACCGGCCGACTCGATCGCGCCGTACGCCGGCGACAGGTTCCCAAGAGCTGGAGGACGCAGAAGGTCGTCTCGGTCGATCGACTGCTCGCGCCGGTGGCGCCCGAAGCAGGAACGATGGATGGATCGTTTCCCGAGGGTCAGTTTTCGATGTTGCCGGGCCTTACGGCGGACCGGCCGGTCTCGGCCTCGGCCCTTTCGAGGTTGCTCGAGTGCCCACACCGGTTTCTGTACGAACGAGTGCTCGGCTGGGATGCGCCGCCGCAACTCGCCGATGAAGGCAACATCGACGCTCTCTCTTACGGCTCGTTGTTCCACGAGACGGCCGAGGCGTTCTACGAGGTGCACGGAACTGCATTCTGCGCGAAGTCGAGGTCGCTCGATGACTGGAAGAAGACCGCCGACGAAATCGCGGATGCGCGGTTCTCATCCTTCATCGAGACGTATCCACTGGCGGGAAGCGAGATCCGCAACGCCGCCAAGCGGCGGCTTCAGCGTGATCTGCGCGCGCTTCTCGCCTCCGACTGGGACACCGCCAAGACGTTTGTTGATGTCGAGCGACCATTCGGGCCGATCGGGCTGCTGATCGGCACGCGAACCGTACACGTGCACGGGTTTATCGATCGCATCGACACGCTCGGGGCGACGACTCTCGTGCGAGATCTCAAGACCGGGAAAGCGAGGCGCCGGAAGTCGTCAGACGATCTCCAGCCCTCATACGACATCCAGTTGGGGCTCTACGGGCTCGTGATCGCGGCCAAGGCGAGCGAGTGGGGCGTTCCTGATGTGGTCACCGGCGCGTACGTATATCCATCCGACCCGTCAGGAGACGAACGACACTTCTACGACGACTTCGACACCCTGATGACGCGTACGCGATCCTGGATGACAACCGGCATCGACCTCCTCGAAGCGCGACATTTCCCAAGAACCCCCGACCCGAGCGATTGCACGTTCTGCCCCTTCAAGCCGGTATGTGGCGTGGCCGCGCACGAACGTGCCGCGACCCTCCTCGCGGACGCCGCGCCCGCTCTCGCTGGCTTCGTCGCGCTCAAGCTGGGGGGCGACGAAGATGAGTGACGCGCCCGACCAGAAGGAGCGCGATAAGGCGCTCGCTGCGCGAGGCGAGACGGTCTTGATCGACGCCGGTGCGGGCGCGGGCAAGACCACGCTGCTCGTCGAACGCATCCTCACGCTCATCGCTCCGTCAGATGATCACGTCGCGCGAATTCCGATATCGCGCCTGGCCGCCATGACCTTCACGCGCCGCGCGGCCGGAGAGCTTCGGCTGCGCGTTCGAGCACGGATCCTTACGGAGCTCGGCAAGCCGGGTGGTTCTGCCACGAGAACGCAGCGATTGCTGGAATCGCTCGGCTCGATCGACTCGGCGTTTCTCGGGACCATTCACGGGTTCGCCGATCGGCTCTTGCGCCTCCAGCCGATGAAGGCCCGGCTCAGTCCGGCATACCAGATCGCGGAATCCATCGATGTACTCGTCGACGAGACGTTCGATCTGCTCCTGCACGCAGTGCAGAGCGGAACGCTTGTTGCCGAGCTCGACGGCATGGATGCGTCCTACGTCACCGGTGTCGAGCGCACGCTCCAGGAGGCTCTGCGCGCAGGACTGCTCGTCCGCTCCGTCGAGCGCCCGCCATTACCGCCTAAGGTCGGTCTCGACCTGCTCGTTCGCGGGTTCATCGAGCAACGAGACCGCGAGCTCGCGTGGAAAGGGAACGGAAGCTTCGACCGGGCCGCGTTCGATCGCATCGCACGCGAGTTCCTCGATGCGATGGCTGGTGTGGTCGACACGACTCGCGGCTCGCGTTGGCTCGTGTCGCTTGCGACGCGGCTCAGGGAGCTGCTCGACGAGCCCGATGACCTCGCACTGTACGAGCTCGTCGATCGGATCAAACGAGGCGGCAAGGAGATCAAGAAGACCAAAGACTTCGTCAAGAAGAGCAACGAGCTGGCCGTGTGGAACGCGTTCGCTGGCGACGATGGATTCGGCAAACGTCTTATCGACCCGCTTGTGGCGGCCATGGCGCGCAGCCTCGCGAACACCCGTCACGCTGTCGTTCGGCTGTACGACAAGATCAAGGCACGGCACGAGACCCTGGATTCGATCGACCTCCTGCTCGCGCTGCGGAATTTGTTGCGCGACGACTTCGAGGCGCGCGGGTTCTACCAAGAGATGTTCGATCACATCCTTGTCGACGAGCTTCAGGATACCGACCCGCTCCAGGCTGAGATCGTGTTGTTCCTGTCGGAGCTGAAGCCGGTCGCCAACCGCTGGCAGGATGTTGTCGTCGGGCCGGGGCGTCTTACACTCGTCGGCGACCCCAAACAGTCGATCTACCGTTTCCGCCGCGCAGACGTCGGCATGTACGACCGGCTCCGAAGTCTCGTCGCGCAAGGCGCTCACGTCGACGTCACGCTGTCGGCGAACTTCCGCAGCGTGCCGTATCTCATCGATTGGGCAAACGCCCGGTTCGCTGACATTCTGGGCACGTCGTCGGATCGTCACTTCGATCCCGAGACCGGACAGGTATTTCACCAACCGCAGCTCTCTGCGGATGCACGCGGGGGCGAGCCGCCTGTCCATCACGTGCCCTACGCGTTGTCGAATGGCGAGGCAGCGAACGCCCCCGAGGCCCGACGTGTCGAGGGCGAGGCGCTCGCCGCGTATCTCGGGTGGCTCGTCGAGAGAAGTGGGCTTGAGGTCCGCGATCCGGACAGTGACCGGCGGCGATCGGTTCGATGGAGCGATATCGCCGTCCTCGCGCTCACGACCACTAACCTACGGTGCTTGTTCGACGCGCTCGACCGCACCAACAGTCCGTACGCGATGGCAGGGGGCGTACTGTTCACGAGCGATCCGTTGCACCGACAGTTCGTGCTCGGTCTGCGCGCGATCGCCGATCGCAACGACGGAGTCGCCGAGGCGGCGCTGTTGCGCCCTCCGTTCTTCGCGATCGACCTCCTCGATCTCGTCCGGGATAAGGTGAAGGCTGGTGACGACTGCGCGAAGCGCGGGGCAGAGGCGAGGGCGTGGCTTCGCGAGACTCGGCGACAGCGGTTCTCTCGCACGCCCGGCCAAACCGCCAGAGCGCTCCTGGAGGAGACCGGCATCGGACGAGCTGTCGCGCTCGGCCCCAATGGGGAGCAGCGGCTGCGCCAGCTGCGGGAGGTGTGTCTCCAGCTGGAGTTAGACGCGGCGAGCAGAGGTCTCGACTACGATGGCGTCACCGCCGATCTTCGCGAGTGGATCGACCAACCCGTGCAGCTCGATCCCCCACGGCCTGTTGGAGCCGACGCACTCCAGGTGCTCACCGTCCACCAGGCAAAGGGCCTCGAGTTTCCGGTGGTCGTGTTGTGGGACGGCATGGCGCAATGGCGATCGTACGAGTCAACCGTGCCGTGGCGAGTTGACCGCGATGGTGCCGGCTGGGCGATGAGCACGAACGACGTTACGTGGGAGGAGCCGCAAGGCGGCGGACGCCTCGAGCAGGAACGCAGCTACGCCGACGCCGAACGTCGACGACTCGTGTACGTCGCAGCCACTCGCGCACGTGACGTCTTGATCATTCCCAAACCAAACTGGGAGCAGGATCCGGGCGTCTATATTCACGCTCGCTTGCTATCGGACCCGGATCCCGCGTGGGTCCGCCCGGTCGATCCATACATCGACGGTATCGGCGCGAGCTGGTCGCAACTTCCCGCAGCCAGCATGGCTCTCACAGACACGCTCGACATCGAGCTGCTCGCGCGGTGGACCGAGGCGTGCCAGCAATCGCAGAAGCCAGAGCACGCCCCGCGCTCGGTCACAGGACTTTCCAAGGCAGCGCCGGTGCTGCGGATAGGTGATGACGATCTTGAAACCAGAGCACCTCGGCCAAGGCGCGCCAGTCGATTCGGTCCGGTGTTCGGGGATGCTGTGCACCACGCGATCGGGCTTGTCCTGACGGAAAGCTGGTCGGCGGAACAGGCGACCCAAACTGCCGCGACGATCGTGGGGCTCCGGGACCACCTCGACGACGCAATCGCCGACGTCGAACGCGCGATCAGTGCGCTTCGCGGATCGAACCTCGTCGGCGATGGTCGCACTGTTCGAGTCGAGTATCCGGTTGCCGCGGCGCGCGATGGCTACCTCGTGACGGGCTATCTCGACCTCGTGAGCGCGTCAGCCGACGAGATCGTCGTGATCGACTTCAAGACCGACCAGCCTGCCACCGACGTGCAGGCGAGCTACCCGGGTTACGTTTCTCAGGTGCGCGCGTACGCCAGCATCGTCGGCGCGCAACGAGCTGGGTTACTGTTCACAGCAAACGGTCAGCTGGCGTGGATCGAGACGTGAACCGCGGCACAAGGAAGGTGGAGGCATGCCCCGCATCTCGGTAACCCGGCGACTGCTGCGGCGGCTCGTCTTCGACAGGGTGAAGGAGATCAACGAGCACTTCGGGCAGCCGCCCCGAAAGAGTCAGGAGGAGATGGTCGATCAGATCGTCTCGCAGGTCGGCACGGATCTCAGCCGGCTGGTCTCCGCCGAAGGCCCTTACCCCCTCGCGTTCTGGAACGCAGTCGCTGAGGAGATTGGCGGATCCCCGCGCAAATCGTTCGAGGCGGTCGCAGCTGAACTTGAGGCCAGTCTCGACCCTGCGTTTGACGAGCTCGATCAGAACCTTCCCGTATCGGAGCTCAAGGGAGACAAGACGGCGCTCCGGCACCTCGCGGGTAAGCTCGGGCTCGAGCGCGACGAGCTTGAAGCTCGCGTAGCGGAGACCCATGGTCGGACACAGCTGTTCAAGCTCGTCGCGGAGATCCGAAAGGCACAGAGCACGCCGCAGAAGCCCAAGCCGAACGCGGTGAATGGCTCGAGCGCGGTGCGCGTTGCATCAACGAGGGTAGCCGCGGACGCAGTCGAGAAGCTGAACCATCGGTGGATGATCGATCTGATGGCCGATGCGACACATCTGTCGATCGCCGCCGGGTTCTACGACGTTGACTTCGTTACCACGTTGCTTCGTCGTCACGCGTCTGCGAAGAGCATCCGACTGCTATTCAACGGCCTCGGTGGACGTCGGCTCGTGGCACAACGCAAAGAGCTCGAAGAACTCGAACGAGTCTTGAGCCGCGACGATCGTACCGTCGAGGTTCGTCTCGCGTTCGCTCCGGGTCTGTTTCACACGAAGTTGTTCCTGGTGAGAACCCACACCACGACGCGCGCGATCGTCGGTTCCGCCAACGCGACCGGAGCCGCGTTCGAGCGGAACGAGGAAATCTTGGTCGCGCTCGCAGACTCCACTGCGCTGACCACCTACTACGAAGCAGCGTGGAACGACGCACGCCGCCTCGATGACCTCGACGTATCAGCCAGGAGCCTTGTCGCGTTCTTTCGCACCGGCGTCCTCTACTTCAAGCCCACGGTCTCACTCCAGACGACACTCAATCCGTTTCGCGAGCTCTTGAACCTGCTTTCGGACGAGGAACGCGCGCAGCTCGGTGGGATCGCGTTACCCCACGCGGATCAGGCGACCGGCATCGGTCCCTTCAACCTCCGGCGCGCGGTTCAAACCTCAGTGTCGATCGAGAAGGAACTGGACGCCGCACCCGCTGACGGCGGCGAGCCCGAAGCCGAGACGAAGCAAGACAAGGACCGGCGCGCCAGCATCAAGCCCTATGCGATCGAGACGTACTTCGGCTACTGGGTCCCGAGCGTGCTCGAGGAAGAGTTCAAGAAGAAGCTAGAGAAGGCCGGCGCACTGAAGGAGCAACGCTGGAAAGAATTCCGAAAGGACCTGCAATCGACCCCGAAGGTCGAGATCTCGAAGAAGTACCGCGACTACCTGAAGGCAGGCAGGACTGCGCTCACTGCGCTCCCCAACCTGGGGCAGCACCTTGCCGCGGTGGTCCGGGATCCATTCGATGAGTCAGCCTTCGAGGGCTTCTACACGCGGGTCTTGAGGCACGTCGAAGACGACGATCGGATCGCTCGGCTTTCGCGACCGTTCAGCTCGGGGCCGGTGCCCGAGCTCTGGGACGACAGACCTGCGTACGAAGATTTCTGCACGACGTTCTTCGACTACCTCGATCACGTCGCCCGGCAGGGGCATCGGCCGCAGGTCCCCGGACGGCTGCTCGACAAGCTCGATGTTGTGGAGTCTCCGGGCGGTGAACAGCTACAAGCGCAGCTCGAGGAGTATCTGGGCGAGCACGGATGGACCGACGAGGATTGGCAGTAGTTACGGGCGCCGCGCCCCACGAGCACGGTGAAACGGTGACCCGGCCATCGCGCGACCAACCGGATCGAGTTCCGCAACGACCTTTGAGAACGGCTGGGACAGTAATCCCTCGTCATCGTGGTCGTGCCCGTCGCAGTAGACGACCTCGTCTTCCTCGTCGTCGTGATCGTGGTCCTGGTCGCGGTCGCGGCCATCGACGAATTCGTAGCCACGCTCGAAGAGACCGTAGGGGCTGTTGCCGTGAACGAGGGCCGTATCTACATCTTCGAGATCGGCTTCATCAACGAAGTCGAGGAGGTCGAATTTCGTCTTCTGTGTGGCCACCGAGATCCGAGAGCCTCGCCCCATCATCTGCTTGTAATAGTTCAAGCTCATCGTCGGACGAGCGATGACGATCGAGTCTGCGTCGGGAACGTCGAAGCCTTCGATGAAGATCTGACAGTTCACCAGCACCTCCAGCTCACCAAGCCTGAACGCATCCACTGCTTCGTCGCGGCCAAGATCATCCTCGTCGTTCCCCGTCGAGACGACACAACCAACGCGCTCACTGCCAAGCGTCCGCCCGAGCCTATCGGCGACGTTATGTGCCTCCTCGACCGAGGCGCAGAAGACGATCGTTCGGCCCCAACCGCGCCGGGATTTCTGTGCGACGATTTCGTCGGCGATCACCGCAGTGCGCTGCTTGTCGCGACCAATCGAGGCGAGCTTTTTCGCGCTGAGATCCTTCCCGCCGTCGCGTTTGGATCCCATCAGGTCGCTCTTGCTGATCCGATACCTTGTGTGGGTCCGAACGGGAACGTAGTTTGGTTGCGCAAGAAACCCGGCTTCGATGAGGCGCGGCAACCTAGCGACGATGTAGCGATCGAACCCGAGTGGTTCGCGATCAAGCCGAAAAGGGGTCGCGGTTAATCCAACACGGGGTTTGGGGCCGCGTCCCAGCTCCTCGACGCTGTAGTGGTACATGTCCGATGGGGAGTGGTGAGCTTCATCAAGGATGAATGCGTCAAAGCGGTGACGGCCGAGACCTGCCTCTCCGAGACGGTCCATCAAGGGGGAGTTCAAGCGCCCCACCGCCTGATCAGTCGCGACGAGGACAAGCGGACGATCGGGGATGGCCTCGCGTTCCCCAGAAACGAAGCCACCATCCTGATACAGGACGACGTGAGCTTCGCTCGGCGTCACGCGTTCGCGCAGCAGGTTGTAGAACTGTGCGCACAGCTCTCGTTTTGGCGTCACAACCAGAAGCCGCTTCTGTGCTCGCTCGACGCGAAACGCTGGCTGAAGAAAGTATCGGCGAATGATCTGTATTGCCACCTCCGTCTTCCCGCCACCCGTCGGTAGACCGAGGCACGGTGAACCACCACGGCGTAGCTCCTCGATCGCGAGTTCAAGCGCGCGTTGTTGGTAGTGATAGAGGTCGAGGAAGTTGTCCCGGCGAGGGCTCGGACGCACAGCCCTGGAGTCGCGCGCGTTCGTCGACGCACCGGCCCCGAGCGGAACATTAGGACGCGCGACGGGCACTCCACGGTGTGCATCATCGATTCCGTCCGGCCCACCACGAACAATGTGCGGCGTTGGCTTCCCTGCTGGCTCGCCGAGGTCGACGTCGAGGTCGGCAGCGTCGTATCGCCCGACCGCATCAAGGAACTCATCCTCAGCAACCGGTGGTACCTGTGCGATGTACTCGTTCAGGGGCGTCGCCCTTGCCCACAGGCCGTGAAACCACGCCTCGTGCTCGACGAAGATTGGCTCGTCTGGCCCGCCCGAAACCAGCACGTTCGCCTCCTCATTCATTTCGAGGCCCCCGCGAGTGAGATTGCTTGAGCCAACCAACAACGAGGCGTGGCTCGCAGTCCTGAGCAACGCCGTCTTCGCGTGCAACAACGGGAACTTCAACACCGCTATGCGAAACGAGCGGGCAGGGTCCAGCCTGTCTGATGCCTCAAGATCAAGGTAGAAGTCTCGGCGTCGGATGGTCGCGACGGCGATCGGGCTCGCCAGAATGTGGATGTGATACGAGCCGGCAAGATCGAGGATCGCGTTACGAAGATCCGGGACCGGGGTCGTGACGTATGTGGTGATGCACGCAATGCCGTTCGATTCGCGCGGCGCCAGCCTGAGGACCTCGAGAACAGACCGACTCGCCACCCACTTCACGCGCATGGAGGCATCGTACCCAACAAAGAGTCCTCTACGGTCGAGTAGCTGGCCCTTCACCTCGCTGCGAGTAGTCGCGCCGCGATCGGCTGTTCCGCCCTTCGCACGACGACATCGAGCCGAGTAACATCCAGCCGTGGCTGATGACGCTCAGGCGAAGGCGCCGGGAATCACCGTAGCCGCAGCCGTCGTGCGGTATTGGTGCTCATGACGATCAGGGGGATCAACACCATCTCGGAAGAGACCCTTCGCGGCGTGATGCAGGACATGCTCGCGCTTGGGGCGCCGACGATCCGCGTGATCAAAGATGGAGACACCTTCTATGCGATCGAAGGGACACACAGGCTTGAGGCAGCGCGGCGCCTCAACCTTCAACCGATCATCGTCGTCGTCGCAGACGAGACGACAGCTCCAACCATTGTCGTTCGCGACGTCTACAACTCACGAAGCCAGACCGTCGGTCAGCTTCGCGCGACCTTCATCGAATGCCGCAACGAGATAGTTCCTACATTCGTGTTCTAGGATCGCTCTCCAGCCATGACCTCCCTGGGCTCGGTGCCAGATGCCAGGCACGGGCAGAACACGAATGCTGCGCGGCCGGTCAGGACTGCGACATCGAAATACCTTCAAGAGCGAGACGCGCTCCGACGGGATCCGTGAGCACCTCGGCGAGGAACGCCGACTCGAGGCGCGGCGGAAGACACTTCTGGAACTTCGACAGCCGACCACGTGCGCAGCCCTCGGCGAGACGCATCGCATCGGCGTCGTTCGGCCGACCTTCTTTGCGCAAGTCGGCGATGGCCTGGCGAATCGCGGACTCCGACGACGCAGCTTGCGCGCGGAACGCGATGTACAGGTTGTGAACCGCGATCTTCTCGCCAAGGCGCTCCTCCAGACAACGCGCGAGGAGGTTGTTCGCCTGGCCACCTGCAAAGGTCCACAGACGAAAGCCGTAGGTGTCCGGGACGATCGCCGTCGAACCGGCACCAGCGTCGCGATATTCGGCTCGTAACTCGGCGAACCGAGCTCGCGCGCGCTTGGACCATTCGGGATCGTCGTCGTCGGACTGGATGATCTGGAGCATGGTCTGGCACAACTCGCGACCGAGCAGTGCCCCGCGCCCCTGCCAACGTGCGAGCTTGCTCGAAGCGATCGGCTCGACGCGCACGATGCCATGCTCGAAGTCGAGCGCGACCGCGCGCCATGGTCGTGCGCCGAGGATGAAGCTGAGGTTCTCGAGCTTCTCCTGTTGCGCGAACATCACGTCGATCGAGCCGATCTCCGTCGGGCCCCAGAGCACCTTGAGGATCTGCGGGGCAGAGAACACTGCATAGAGCTCCGCGAAGTTCTTCCATCCGTAGAGCTTCTCGCCGCGTTCGCCGAGGGAGTAACGGCCGCCGCTCTCGGCGAGGATGTTCTCGTGGAGCATGTGCTGGACGAGCTCGGCGCGATCTGCTTCCTCGATTCCCTGAAACGGCGTTGCCTGTGAGACCCAGCTCCACCAGTCGGCGACCGGGATCCCGCCCTCGACCTGGATCGACATCGCGAGGAGTTGGTGGGCGAGCAGATGTGCTGCGCGTCGTCTGATCGGAATCGGCTCAACGAATCCACGCCGGAAGAGACGCACGATCGCGGCAGCCTGCAACAACGCCTCCTCGTCGGTCTCCAGGAACGTGCAGTTGGGGTTCTTGCCTTCGCGTCGCCCGGTGCGTCCCATTCGTTGCAGGAACGCCGCGACAGTGCTCGGGGCATCGATCTGGATCACGTGATCGAGATCGCCGACGTCGATCCCCAGCTCGAGCACGCTGGTCGCGACGATCACGCAGTTCTGTCCCTGGTGGAACGCCTGCTCGGCTGCCTGGCGCTCCTCCAGCGACAGGCTCGAATGGGTCACGAAGGAATCGACTCCGACCGTGCGAAGCGCCTCGCCGAGTGCCTCGACCCCCGTGCGGCGATCGACGAACACGAGGCGCTTCTTGCCTGGATGCAGCTGCGCGATGAGTTTGGCTGCGTTGTCCTCGCTGGCCACCCAGTCGATCGTGATGTCCGGCGGCTTCTTCGATCCTCCAGGATCGATGACGACGCCTGCCCGTTTCGAGCTACCGGCTACCCAGCGAAGGATGTCGCCAGGGTTGCCGACGGTCGCCGACAGACCGATGCGCTGCACATCGCGGCCGCAGAACCTCGACAGGCGCTCCAGCACGGCCGAAAGGTGGCCACCGCGGTCGTCGCCGACGAACGCGTGAATCTCGTCGATGACCACCGCTCGCAGCCCGCGGAACAATCGCTCTGCCGGGACCTTGCGGCTCATCAGCATGACTTCGAGACTCTCGGGCGTCGTCAGCAGGATGTCGGCTGGTTCGCCGACGAAGCCGCGTTTCGCCGTGGTCGTTACGTCTCCGTGCCACTTGAACGCCCGCCGTCCAATCAGGCGGGCGTACCGTTCGAGGCGCTCCACCTGGTTGTTGAGCAACGCTTTGATTGGCGCGACGTAGACGACCGAAACCGGCTTCCAATCCTCGTCGTGCATCCGCGACAGCAGTGGGAAGAATGCGGCCTCGGTCTTCCCACCCGCCGTCGGTGCGAGCACCACGCAGTTCTTGTCATCGAGAACCGCGTCGATCGTTTGCTCTTGGACCGGTCGAAGCCCCGGGAACCGAAGCTCGTTGACGATTTGGTGCTGGAGCGCGTGCGACAGACGGTCGAACGCCGCGCTCATGGCGGGTCCTCGCCCGACGCGCTCTCCTTCAAGTCCAGCTCGATGTCATCCACGCTGCGCGCGACTCCCGCTGCGGCCGCCTCTTCCGCGGACATCTCGCTCGCTTTGAGCACCAGGTCGTAGTCCTTGGTCGGATCGAATTCCGGGTGGGCCTCAATTCGGTCGAGCACGTCGATAAGGCGTCGCAGGAAGAGTCTGGGGGCGATGCCAACCTTGTCGCCGAGCTGCCCAGTGATCGCGCGGGCGATCGTCTCGACCAATTCGTCGGTCGCTCGAGCTTTGATCCGATCTGGAACCTTCGTCACGTAGAGGTCACGAACGCGGCGGCCGACAGTAATGAGGCGAGCTTGATCAAACGAGGTCAGCCAGATCTGTGGAGCACGTGGGTTGTGAAAGCGCGCGTCGCCGGAGAAATCAGTCTGAAGGCGGTCGGCGAGCGGCTTCGAGCGCCGAATTCCTTGCGGCCCGTCGAAGAAGGCCGGCGTTCCCGTGATGATCACGTACAGCCCGGGATACCGACCGCCGTGCACGTCGTCGACGAGCTGACGGAGGGCGTTGAGACTCTTCTCGCGGCTATCGCTGCGCACCCGCTGGATTGTCTCGACCTCGTCGAGCACCAGCACGAGTCCTTTGCGCCCGGTCTGGCGCAAGACCTCGAGGAGTCCGCGAAGGAACCCAGCCGCTCCGTCGGAGTCGAGGTCTCCAGAGATATCGGCCTCGCGTTTGATCGAGGCTGCGACGTTCGGCTGGCCCATCAGCCACGAGATCAACCCCTGCTCGGTCGCGTGATCGCCGCGCAGACGAGCGGCGTAACACGCGCGTAGCACGGCAGCGTATTGGCGCTGCGTGAGGCTGAGATCGGCAAGCCGACGTTCCATTAGCTCGCCAACAGCCGCTCCGAAGGACTCCGGATCGTCGGGCTTCACGTTTCCCGCCCCGAGCACCTCTTCTTCGAGAGAAAAGAGCCACCGATCGATCAGACTTCCAAATGCGCCGTCGCTCCATTCCTGGGTCTGGAGCCCTTCGATCGCACGCCGATAGACGGTCTGTAGCTTGTACAACGGAGTCTCGGTCTCCGAGATCTGGACCAGCGTCGTCGCAAAGCCACGCGCTCGTGCACGGTGCTCGAGCCACCTCGAAAAGAATGTTTTGCCGGCACCGTAGTCCCCGCGCACGGCCTTGAATCGGCCGCGGCCCGCGGCTACGGCGTCGAGCTCCTCGTCGATCGCCTCCTCGAATCGGTCGAGACCGGTCGCGAACAGCTCGAGCCCGCGGCGAGGAACGGCACCGATGCGCAGCGCTTCGATGATCTCGCGACGCTTGAGTGGGCTGGCCGCAGCCGCTGGGATTGATTGGTCGGTCATGGTCAGAACTTCACGTCGAACTGCTGCGCGAGCTTCTCCAGGTCAAGATGAACCTGCTGCCCGGGCCGGTCGAACCGCAGCACCTGATAGCCATCGACGTTGAGGATCTCCTGGAGCTTGGCGACCACGCCACCGACGCGTGCCACGAACTCGCCGAGCTCGGCGGCAAATGCCGCCGCCGAGGCCACCCCCTTGCGGGCGCGTAGGAATTCGACGGCGCGTACCACTTGCTCTCGTGACTTGGCGTCCGGGACCCGGGCAAGGAGCAGCGCGGAGGTCGCGAGCAATGACTCCACCGCAACAACCACCGGCGGTGCGACCGCTGGCTGGGGTTGAGCGAGTGGCATTACGACCTGATTGGTCGGAGTGGGCCGCTTGATCGTGCGTCTCGGCTTCTTCGGCGCCGAATCCTCGACGAAGTCCGGCCCGTCTTCGCCCACGTCGAAGAACCACCAGCTCGGCGGAGATACCGCACGAACCGCCTGGCCACTGTCACCGATCGCGGCTGGCAGGTCGGCGCAACCTAGGAGGAGACACGGCGCGATTACCTCGGCGAGGCTGGCGCCACCGTGCTCGCCGCTGCCGGTGCCGCCACCGTAGCGATGTGCGTCGTCCGCGATCATCACGACACCGTGCGCACCGCGTGGTGCCCACACGCCCTCGCTGGCCGCCAGACCGACCTCGTACTCCGCGATCGGATCGCTCGCGTTCTGCCACACGCGCCACCGCGCGCCCTCGCGCATCGGAACGCCTGTGGTTTCCAGCCGATCGGATGGCACGTGCCCGTGATCGCTACAGAGCAGCACCGCTCGTTCGGCCTCTGTCGCCTTGTCGAGGAGGTCGCGCAGTGCCTTCAGCGTGTCGAGCTTCCACTCGGTCTCGTGTGCGCGATCGGCCTTGAGCGACATGTCGATCGCGTTGATGACCACGGCGACGATTCGTTGTTGCGGGTCGAGCACCAGCTCGAGCGCGTCCGGCGAAGCCGATCCATCGCGCGTCTGGCCGTCGCCGCGAAGCCGCAATTGGGGCACTGCGTTGCCGCTTACGTGCTTGAGGACGTCACGATTGGCTTTCCAACGGTCCGGATCGGCGCTGGCGTTGGTCGCTGCGCCGGGTGGAATCGCCTTGCCCGCAAAGAACGCGCTGCGGCTGACCTCGGTTACGGTCGGGAAGTTCGTGAGCACGGCGGGATACGGCCCGTCGCCAACACGATGCCGAGCCATCCCGTGCCACGCGAGCGGGCCCCACACCGAGGCGCGGTTACCCATCGACTCGAGTAGCTCGACGGCCTGCGACCAGGCCATCCCATCCATCAGGATCACCAGCAGTCGGCGAGAGGGATCCTCGTCGAGGAAACCGGTCGCGATGCGATTGACGGCCTGATCGATCGGCACTACCTGCGTGGCGCGCCGGTTCGCGGCATGCCACGCAGGCAATGCGCGAGCGAATCGACGATCCAGCTCGACGCGGATGGCGTCGACGGCCGCAACAACCGCTGCGACGCCGTCTGTGAACGGTCCTCCGCTGCCTCCGCGTGCAGACCGGCGAGCGCGATCGAGATAACCACCTTCCCGCGAATACCAGTTCGCTAGGGTTTCGACGTCACTATAAGGTGTCGCCGCCGGGGGTAACTCGAGGTCGGAGCGCACGGCGAGCCACGACGCCAGCCGCAGCGCCATCTCGGCGCGACGAAGCACGGGACCCTGATCCGGATCACGAGCCATCTCGTGACGCCAGACCTCGCGCGATGCGGCGACCGCCGCCTGCACCGAAGTCGCACTCGGCGCCGCCGCGACTTCGGATAGCGCTCGCCCGAACCGTTCGAGGCGGGCGCGCCACGCCGATGGAAGCCGAGGCGAGCCCACCACATGAATGGCGAGCTCGGGGATCGCCGCGCGCTGATCGGCGGCCAGCACTAGCGCGCGCACGATCGCTGGATCGCCGCGTCCCGGTCGCGCCAGGAACCGAAGCGCCGCATCCGCGGTTTCGCCGATCCGGACGAGAGCTGCGTCCTCAACCTCAGCCCCGAAGACCTGCTTCGACGTGAGCTTGATCCACATCTGAACGCCGCGATCAGTGGAGCCTGCGAGTGCGCCGAGGACCAGCGCGAGCTCCAGAGTCGTTGCGCCGTTACCCGCCTCCCATGCAGTCCACACCAGCGGTCCTGCCGGCCCGAGCTTCTTGTTCAGATGGTCGAGTAGAGCGGTGCGCACTGGATCGGCGCTGCGCTCGCGGAGCGTGGAGATGAACTGCGGACCGCGCGCATCAACCGCCGCCCAACCGAGCAGCGCATCGAGCGCGAGCTCGCCGCCAGCGTCGAGGTTCCACGCTCGTGCTAGCCATGCGGTCCAGAGCGCGTCGAGCGTGAGTCGCCCGCCGGTAGTGCCGAACGCCTCGTTGGGATGGTGCGCGAGCACGTACTCCGCGAGCGGACAGTCGCGCGCGTCGTCGTCGACCTCGGTCACGCCGAATCGGACCTTGAGCCTCTCCTCGCGACCGACGAGCTGGATCCTGCCGTCGCGCGCGAACCGTCCTTGCAGATCGATCGGCAGGCTCGCTGCGCGCCACGGAATCAGAAACGCCGCGTACTCGTCATGTCCGATCCCGAGTAGACGCCGCCGAAGGTCGAGCTCGGAGCGGACGTGGAGGACCTGTACGCGTGTGCCGTCGAGATCGAGCACGTCATCGCTGCCTTGGCCGTGGAAGGCCATCAGGAACCGCTTCCGGCCTGCGTCGATCAATCGTTTGATCTGCGTTTCCAGATCTCGGCGCGACAGCTCCGGGGCGGTCATCCACGGTCCTTCGGTCGAGCGGTGATCACGACTTCGCCGCTTAACTCGACACTGTCTCCCGCCTGTTCGACGGCTCGCTCGAGATCGGCGACGAGTTGCTTCACCTCGGCTCGAACGGCTGCGAGGCCCTTTGCATTGGTGCGACGACGGAGGATCTCCTTGCCCGGAGGAGGTGGCTTCGGAGCAAGCAGACGCTGAGCCTCCACGGCGAGCTCGCGCAGCTTCTCGGCGAGCCCGATGATCGCTTCGTCCTGTCGAAGCGCCGCAGCGGCACGCTCGCAGAGCTCGGTCGCGCCTTCGACCTCCGAACGCCTAGACACGGCCTCGAGCTGACCGAACACCAACCGCTCGCCGAGCACGGCGAGATTCGCGCTCGCCGTCGCCAAACTTCGTGACACCGCCGCCGGAGACGTCTCCGGCGTGCATGCCGCAAGTGCGTCGACGACTCGACCCTGCTTCAAGGTCGCAAGTAGCGCCGCCGCCGATCGCGCCGTCTTCAGCCGGTCCGCAGTCGACGGGACGCCGAGCAGTGTCCCCCAGCGTTCGAGTTCGCCCGGAAGCTGTTCCGTTGGCTTTGCGACATCCGTGACCTTGCTGGCGACCGCTGCCTCGAACCTCTTGAGGTTGTCGGCGTGGAGTGCTTTGCCCGGGAGCGCGATGCCGAACAGGCGTTCGGCCATGGCGAGCGCCTTCGCCCATACCGCCGCCGCCGGAAGTTGCGGCTTCTCGAGCATTACGTCGTCGGGAATCGGCTTCCCGGCCTCGACCACGTACGGCTTTCCCCACGCAACGAACGTCCTCGCGTCCCACCGCGCATAGCAGCGGACAATGAGATCCTCGGCCTCGGGCTGAAGACCCATCGTGTTGGTCTCGTCGATCCATGCACGGAGTTGGCTCACCGTCGGCTGATCGATCGACTGCTGCGCCCGCCGTTTCTCCAGCTTCTGAAGCACCTGGTCGGTCACGAGGTGGATCGCTCCCTCCGTTACGCGCACGAGCTGAAGCTCGCCGAGCGTGTCACGAACCTCGTCGATCAGCGCACGCTCTGCGGGCAACCGCCGTTCCTCGGCATCGATTAGCTGACCGAACACTTCAACCAGATGCTCGACGCGACGTTTCGTCAGCCTCTCCCCGAGTCTCGGGTGACGCGGCCAGCGCGTCGTCAACAGATCCTGGACGTACGTGTCAACCGCCTCGGCGAAATTGGGCGGCACGCGTGCGGAGAGTCTCGCGCCTGGCTTGAGCACGTGGATGTGAGGCTCGGCGAGTCGCGAGTGATCGAGGTTGCCCTCCTTGGGGCTCGCGAGACCATATGCTTCTTGGAGCACGGTCAGCACACGCGCTTGTTTGCTCGACTTCAAGTTCTCGAGGTCAGTCATGGCGCGCGTCTGGTTCTCGACGCTCAGGTCAGCCACATACCCTCGCATCACCTCGCGGGTCTCGCAGATGTGCTCGAGGATTACGAGCTCGCCGAGCTGCTTCTGCATCGCGTCCGATAGGAAGCTCGGCAGCCACACCAGCGTCCAGCTCCCACTTCCGCTCTCGACGAACCGCTCGATCGCAGCGATGTCCTCGCTCGGTCCAAACTGTCCGTCGTCGAACGGGTAGTCGATCACCAGCCGCCAGTCTTCATCGTCGGTGCTGCGTAAGTGCTCGGCGTTCATCACTCGGACGTTGCCGAACAGGACATGGCCGCTGCGCGCGGTACCTCGCCACTCGATCGAGTGTGGTTTGCCTTTGTCGAGCACCTTCTCGAGTCCCAGCGCCTCGAACACGAGATCACGCAGCACGCGCTGTCGCGCGCCGGTCGAGTCTGCGCTGCGCGCGCGCTCCAAAATCGGGGCGAGGTCCACGCCTTCGAGCCGCAACCGGACGTGCGGATCGTTCTCGGCGCCAACTTGGAGCTGAGCGATCTCGGCCGCCCACGTTCGGAGCTTCTGCGCGACGAGCGTCGCCTCGGTGCCGGGGAGCGGGACCTTGAGCGCACCATGGTTGAGCTGCACGAGCTTGCTCGCGGTCAGGTCTTTCACCGCCGCAACCTCAGGGACCAGTGATGCAACGAGCAGCGTCTTGACGAGCCGGTTGTCCGTTCGACATGCGCGCTCGGGGCAACCCGCACAGCCGAGTCGCGTCGGATGCCCAGCCCGAAGCCGCTGACACCTCGCTTCGGTGGTAGTGCCGTTGGTGCGTTGGAGAAGCGGCAAGAACTGATACTTGTAGATCTGCTTCGCGGCCTCGAATCGGCTGCGCATGATCCCGTCCGCGGAGTCTTGGCCGGACGCGAGCACATCGAACAGGTCGCCAACACACACGACTTCACCAACCGTCAGGTTGCTCGTGTGATCGACGAGGATCTCCATCAGCAGCTTGATCGCGGTGCGCTGTCGCTGCAACGAGTTCGACAGTGCGACCAAGCAGTCGACAAGCACCGGCGAGAATGGGTAGAGCTTCTCGAACGCCGCCTGATCTTCGCTACCGACGAGCGTGTTCCATGCACTACCCGCGCTCCGCTTCATCGTCGCGAACGCATCCTTGAGCGCTGCTTTCGCCGCGTCGTTCTTGGGCTGGAGTACCCGCTTCTCGATGATCGCCGGGAGGTTGTTGTCCTCGAGCTTCACCGAGTCGTACCGGCCTTCCCAGTGCTCCAGTGAATTCTCGAGCCGAAGGTTCTCGACGCCGGCGTATTCCTGACCGACCATGTCGGCGAGTTTGCGCTGACGGGCGATGAACGACACCAGCGGAATGTCGCGGTGCATGTTCGTCGCTTCGACGAGCTTGATCATCTTCTCGACTTCACGGTGAAGCCATGCAGCGTCCGAAGCCCGTCCGGACAGCCAGAGAATCAGCTCGTCCAAGAACAGCACAATGCCCTGGTAGCCGAGCTTGGCTGCGTGGCGTGCGATCGTCGCGAGCCCGGCATCGATATCGACGAACCGTCGCGATTCTTGCTCCCATCCCTGAAAGTGGCTTTGGACGAGGGCGGTGAACAGTTGCGCACGAACATCGGGATCGGGCGATTTCACCGCCGCAATGAACCGTTCGCGATCCCAGCGATCACCAGCATCTCCCCATCCCACGTCAGCGCGGCTACCCTGGTTGAGCGGTGCAAAGAAGGCATCATCGCCGAGCGTTGCTCGCATTTTCTCGGCGTTCTCGAATAGGCCCTCGTCAGCGAACAGTCCGGGTAAGGGCGCGTCAGGATGCTTCGCGCGAACGTGCGCGATGTACCCCCCGAAGATCGCGCCCTCAAGCGAGGTCTGGCCGATCATGTGGAACTGAAGCTCAAGTAGCTTCTTTGTGCCTACAAAACTGTGCTTGCTACGAAGTGCGTGAAGCTCCGGTACTCGCCAGGCGTCTTCGTTGCCGGCGAGTAGCAACGACAGCATCGCCATGAAGTGCGACTTGCCCGAGCCGAAGCTCCCCTGGAGGTACGCCGCTTGGCTGCGCCCATCGCGCAGAGCGCTACCAACCAGCCCCAGCGCTTGATCGAACGCCTGCACGATCCCGCCGGTCACGACATAGGTCCGAACGGTCTCGCGTGGATTCGCGACGCCTTCGGCCAGCTTGAGAACGAAGTCGCCCTTGCGGATCTGCTCTGGGATGTCGAACAGCTCGCGAATCGTGGTTGGTTGGGTAGACATCGCTGGTCCTTGCTTCGCCGTAACTACTGGTTCTCGGGAGTCGTAGAAATCGTGAAGTACCTATTCCGGAGGTACGCGAGATACTCAACCTGCTCGGGCGCTTCGATGCACAGTCGCGCGAATAGCTCCTGGTACGTCATCGCTCGGAACCGAACGTCGTCGCGGTCAGTGACTGCGCGAAACGCAGCGATCTCCTGCTCAATGACCGTCACCTCCGGCAGATCGGCATCGGGGCGGTACCATAGATGGACCAGCTCGAAGGGTTTGCTGGCGTGACGTAGCGCGAGAATGTGCTTGATGAGCTGTGGCGCATCGAGTCGTGTGAATTCCTTGGACCCATCAACGAGCGCCTTCGCGAGATCGTGAAGATCCGGAATGCCATTCCATAGTCGAGGATCCGCGAAATATGCAGCGCTGAAAATGGGAGCTTCGCTTCCGTTTGAGCTGCCTCGGTACGGCTCAAGGAACTTGGACTCGATAGCGATACGCCGTCCCGCGTCGTCTTCAAGGACCACGTCAAGGTTCGCTCGTCCGCCTCGCAGACCAGTCGAAAACTGAGCCTCGAACCGCACCACCGGAAATAGTCCGCTCGAACCTAGAGCTCGCACCATCGGCTTTGCATCACGATGACGCCAGTGCTCGAAAAAGTTGATCGCGAGCGCGGATGAAGACCAGGGAGCAAGGACCTTCCCAGGACGGTCTTCCGTCCCCAACTCGTTACCGCTGCCCCCGTCGAGGTCCTTACGGGTCTCTGCACTGATCGCCAGGACGTTGTCCTCGATCGTCGTCACATAGCTGCGATCACCGTGATCATGAAACTTCGCGCCCTGCTCGCGTAGCCAGGTTGCTAGCCTCGCCTCGACCTGGCCGACCCACGCATCGCACGGAGTGGAGTTGCGTGGCGAGCGGATTCCGCGCGTTCGGCGCTTAGTGGCTGATTGCTTGTCGCCGCGCGAAATCCCACGATCTCCGTCCTCGCGCTCGCGTTCAACGCGAGCAGCATCTTCTTCCTCGCGAACCTCTTTCGACTCGCGCTTCACCTTCGTAGCGCGCCCGGAACTCGTCTTGCCTCCCCGGCTCCTCTGAGGTGGGCGCCACTCGAGAAGGTTGTCTAGGGTCAGCGAGTGGCGTCGGCACTCCCCTTCCAGGACATCCGAGAAATTCTCCCCCATCCGCAGGCCGCCGTACTCCTCGCTGGGTTCGTTGTGCCACTGCTTCACCCAGGGGATCAGCTCATGTAGTCCAACGAGCATCGGTATCAGCCGATCTGCCGTCCAACCCTCATTGTCACGGCGTTGGACGTAGAGCGACCACAGAGCAGTTGCGCGCTGGAGAAAATCCCAACCAGCCCACCCGTAGACGGGTTCGCCGTCGTTATCTGACTCGCAATACGGATACGAGATGAATCGCTCCGTTGGAACGTCATACTTGCCTCGCAAAGACTGGTACTGCGATTTGCGATAGTCGCGAGGCTCATAGGTCTCTGGGACAGGAACTTCAACCTTCTCGCCGGAATCCAGCCGGCGTTGGAACTGCCAGGCGGCCCGCCAGCCAAGGTGTTTTTCATAGCCATCACTCGTGAACAGTTCAGCAGCGAGGAACGGTACCGAATTCGCGTGCAACAGATCCTTAACCGCAGTGCGCTCGTCGGGTTGTTGAGACGGCGAAAGACGAGGCGGAAGTTTCAGACTATTGGCCGCGACCGGCGAACCGGCATCCCGAAGTTGCTTCTCCAGGAGCACGAGGGCCTCTAGCTCAGAAGCGACACGAAGGTCTTGCTCGAAACCGGTTTCGCTCTTGTTGAACTTGCCTTGCCTCCCTATCCACCTTCGCTTGAACTGCGATTGTTCTAGCTCCGCGACGAGCTCTTGCTCCTTGATGCAGATCAGGCGATGCGACACGGCACTGTCGATGGCAGACGCATCTGCCTCACTGCCTGTCTCGTAGTTGTCGATCGTTATTAAGCGGCCGGATTCGTGTTGCCGAACTTCAAATGCGCGAAGTCCTGGTCGCGTTCCAGTCGGTTGCCCAACAGCGGCGTCCGGAATTGGAAGCCCAAACATCTTGTAGATGCGCCAATCCATCCACTCTTGGAGGCCGACCATCTTATGAAGCGTCAGCTCCTGGTCGGTCTTGAGCTTGGTGACAAGGTCATCCGAAGCGACAGCGCTGAAGTCCTTCAAGGCATGGCGTGGCCCAAGCCGCACGAACTCGAGTGCAAGCCGCTGCATGTCCCGTGCGGCCGAAGCCAATTCCTCTCGATCGTTCGAGGTCCACGGGGGCAAGGGGACCAACGAGATACTTCCACCATTGAAGGCAAAGGTTACAGTGGTGGGATCCGAGTGACGGATGCTGTCCGCTCCCATCATCTGCTTTTGATGAGCGACCTGGCGGAGGTAGAAGCACGCCGTCGACGAATTCAAGTAGGTCAGCAGCGACAGATAATCGTTCTCGTCAACTCCTTCCTTGAACTTGATGACCGGGGCGCTCTGCTTAAACAGTCGGCCTCCTAGATCGAGAACAAAATGGTTATGCGTGGCGACCTCTGCGAACACGATGCTTAGGGGCGAAAGATTCGCGCTGGCCGTGTACTGCATGTACTCGTACCAGTGCAGGCCCGCGTCACTCATTCCTCCCTGAAATGTCACGCGGCTCGCGAGGATCGGTTTCCAGCGCCACAAGTACCGCAACGCGATCTCACTCCCAGGATCGTCAGGCGAGAAGGCACACAAGGATCTCGTTGCGTCGTACGGAAACACTGCTGTCTCCAACTCGCCGACCGTCCAATCCCGCACCGCTTCACCAATCGCGACTTCGCGTAACCAGGTACTAGGTAGGTTCAGGTTCCGCGAGACGTGCACGGGAACAATGAAGACTTCGTCAGCGCCGAGTCGAGCCGCTCGTCCGATTGGCTGCTCGACGACATCTCCCACTCGATGCTGAGCACGCGCCTCTAGAAACTCCATTAGCTCTACGGCGGCTCCTCCCCCAAGACTCCACGGATGCTTCGACAGCTTTCCCCGATCGATGCGTGCGGTAGAGATGAAATCATTCTCGAAGCCAGGATCGTCGCAGTGTTCGACGATGCTCACCCAGACTTGACCCTTAGCTGGAATGCTTGGCGTCGATGGTTCGCCGCGCTTCGACAGGACGGCGGCAACTCCACGATCGATGGGCTTCTCGCTAGTGCCAAAGAGCAGAACCGTTGGCGTTCCATGGCCTGGGATGAAGGCCCCGGCTGTATTCACAACGAGCGTCAGATTGATTGTTGGCAGGTACTCCTCGATCATTCGCTTACCGAACTCCCGTTTCATGAAGGAGTTGGCCGTGATCTGACCGACGAATCCACGCGCGCGCGCGAGTTGAAAAAACCTCTCGCAAAACGGCGCGGCCAGCGAGAACGTCCTAAATGCGGTGCGCGGATACAACGCTCTGTACTGCTCGCGCCGCGCGCTATCCTTTTCGGTGATGTAGGGCGGGTTCCCGACCACCGCCGCGTATTGCCGGAAGAGGACTTCCTTCGCAGCCTTGTCGTCCTCAAGGGTAAACACCTCGCCGAGCCAGCCCGCCGATGTGACACCGTCCTGATGCCAAAGCTCGGTCTGTGGGTGTTGTGGATTGATCCGCAGTGAGTCGCCGACCGCTAAGTGCAGAGGGATCGCCGGCGCGTCGGCCAGCTTGGCATACCCGGCTTTATCCAGAAACGACAGCGTTAATCTGAAGCGCGCGATCGCAACGGCGTACGGGTTGATGTCAGCGCCGTACACGCAGTCGAGCGCCTTGACGGCGGCAAGTCGAGGATCGATTCCGGGCTCCGCGCGCAGGCGGTGGTCGAACAATCGATCGAACGCTCCGAGCAGGAAGTGTCCGCTTCCACACGTGGGATCGATCAGCGTCGTATCGTCGAGCCCAAACCGTGCAATCGCCGGCTCCAGCGCTCGGTCGAGAATGAACGACTCGATGAAGTCCGGCGTCTGGAGGAGCGCGTACCGCTTGCGAACGTCTTCGGAGAGATCCTGGTAGAGATCACCCAAGAACCGCGTAGAGGCTTGGCCGAAACGAAACGCTGGTGTCTTCGCGTTAGGCAGGCGGAACAACCCAAGCAATGCCTTTGCTGCCTCCGATGAGGGCGACAGCTTCCACACTGGGCTGTGCTCGGTGTCGAACAGCGATGCCGCGGCTGGGTAGTGCGCGACCTCGCGAAACACGGTCAGCAGGTAGTCGCGCTCGGTCAGCGAGGGCGCGAGCTGGAAAAACTGGCGCTGACTGTCTTCGGCACCGGGTCCCGCCAGGCGCGCCTGCTTTAGCAGCCCGCGATCCTCAAGCGTTCGCACGAACACGCATGACAACACCCATGCGGCCGCGACTTGCGTCGCCAGCAACTCCGTCCACCCGGCGAAGCTCTCTGCGGTACGTTCGGCCGCCTTCTCGGCTTGGTAACGGACTTCGAGCGCACGCGTCACCGCCGGAGACGAAGTGGCGCGTTCGACCAAATCTGTTTCGAGCCGTGTGAGCACGGCCTGGCAGGCCGACAACAAGGCTACAGAGTCGATGGGAGCCCGCGGATCAGCCAGCCCTTCGAGTTCCGCTACGTTCGACTTCGATTTCTTCGCGCGTGCCATGTCGTTAGCTCATTCTTCAATTCGCGAATGCGGACGAGAGCGTCCACAAGCAGCACCCTTACCGAACCCCCGATACTTCGAGCTGCGCTCCGATCCAAGCCTTCGGGACCCACGTTGACTGTCCGGGCAGCAGGTCCGGAATCACTGTGTCGCCGATTCGCGGGATTCCACCTTCATGACCGGGTACCAGCAGCAGGATCGCCTCGGCGTCATCATCCTTGGCACCTTCAACCAGCCCGCGCAGGAACTCGGCCAACTCGTAACGATCGATCAGCCCGGGTTGGGTTAGTAGGAGCGGTGTTCGCGGCGGCAACAACGTCGCCGAAATCGCCTTGGCAGTGCGTCGCGCGAGACCGATCAGGTTGGGCCACGCTTTCGCGGCGATTCCGCCGAGGTCAGTGTCGTAGATCAACCGTTCGTCGATCTTCCCCGAGCGCATCTGTCGTTCGAGCTCTTCGAGGAAAAGCTGGTCGAACGACTTGGGAACGAGGCCGAACCGCTTGGCGAGTGCTGCTTCCGCGTCGCCGGCTCGCTCGGCGGATACACCGAGCACCAGCAGCGAGCGACGTTCGAGGCAGGCTCGGACAGTGTCGTCGAACTCGTTGACGGCGACCTTTCGCGCCTCGATCTCCGGCCCCCGCGTCGGCAGCGTGGCGATCCGCGTGTACGAGGACAAGCTCGTGTGGAGCGACGTGCGGCCGTCATTCCCAGGCCGGGCATAGATCGCCTCTGCCGACACGTATTGCAGGCCAAAGCTCGCGACAAGATCGTCGAGCGCGGGACGAGGCGGCAATGCCGCTGCGTCGGGGTAACGGGCGGCGACCAGCTCGCGGAGTTTGGGCTCTGTGATCCGACCAGGCACGATCGCAGCCGACAACTCGAGAGCTCTCCGCCCCTCCATGCCGCGTGGGTACAGCTCGAGCCGGCTAGATGCAGCGGCGTTGCGGCTCGCGGCGCCTGCAAGTCGGACCAGTCGATCGGGTCCGAGTTGTGCGAGTGGCGTATCGACGACAACTGCGGCCAGGGCACGTTCCGCTTCGGCCGGCCCGGCGAGGATCTCACGCGACGCCAACTCGTCGGCGGTCTTGCCGAGCTGTTCCAGGGGCCCTTCGAGCTCCTGACGGCGCAGGAGCCATGGTGCACCGTCCTCCAGGCGGACGAACCGAATGCCGTCGGGTTCATCCTTGTCGAGCTCGGCAACGACTCGCACCAGCGCACAGGCGCGATCGGTCGCAGCGGAATCATCACCGTGCGCGATCCGCGTCAGCAGCTCCGTGCCTGCTGCGGCAAGCGGCATCGCGCCGCCAGCGCGATCGAGCACACCACGAACCTCCGCGACGAGTCCCCCGATCGCCGGGTGCTCTGCCCATGCTGTACGCGATTTGCCGATTGCGATGTAGATCGCCGCGGTGGTGACGTCGAGTGCGGTCGCGAGATCGCGAACACTCCCATACGTCTTGTTCTCGAGCCCGAACAAAGCGCGCGCATGCTGGTGTCGCTTCTTGTCGGCGGGCAGCAGCGCATCGATCCATGCCTCGATCGTCGTGGGCTGATTGCGGGCCTGAGCAGCGGAGTGCTCCCGGGTGAGTGTCTTGGTGATGCCGGCGTGGTCGAATCCATGCCGTCGGGCGAGCGCGACGACCTGCGACTTCGCGGCGATCGCGATCTGCGTCAGTGTCCGGAGGCCGGCATCGATCAAGGCTTCGCTCGCGCCTTCCGGAAGCTCGGCCCCAACGACCTGCACCATCAGATCGGCGCCGCGGTAGCCAGGGAAGAACGCCGGCTCGCTCGTCTGGGGGCCAGCCTTGGTCAGACGCTCCCAGCGCTCGCGGAATTCGAGGATGTCCTTGGCGACGAGTCGACCGACGCCGCGCATCGCCGATAGGCGATTCTGCGGAAGATCGCGAAGATCGCCCGCGCACAACAGGCCGGCGCGATCGAGGGCGTTCTTGGCCCGGTTGGACAAGGGCAGAGCTTGGATCGGCGTCGTCGGCGAGAGCGCGGCGATCACCTCGTCCGAAACCTCCACAAGCTGATCGTCGTCGTCGTCGATGTTTGGCTGTGCCTCGAAGGCGCGCTCCCAGTCGCGTCGCATCGTCTCTGCGGACGCGTGACGATCGGCGATAGCCGACGCGAACGCCGTCTTGAAGAACGCAGCGAGCGCGGCGCGGACGGAAGGATCGAATCGCTCCGCGGCGATCGTCGCGGTGCCATCCCCGTCGAGGGTTGGGCGCTGGCCGGTGAGCAGCTCGTAGAGTGTGATGGCGGCGCTGTATCGGTCGGCGGCGGCGTCCCAGCGTCCGCGCTGGCTCAGGAACGGGTCGCGATAGGCGGCCGTTCCAACGCCGACGTCGGTCAGCGCGATGTCAGCGAGCGAAAAGTCGAACAGATTGAGGCTCTGCGACTTCTTCCCCAGAGCGCCGACGCCCACGTTGGCGGGCTTGATATCGCGATGGAGAACTTCCTGCTCCTCAAGATGAGCGACAGCGCTCAGGAGGTCGGTTCCGTATCGGCTCGCGTAGTCGAGCGACGGCGTTCCATGCTCGGCGAGCTCGCGTTGGAGGCTCTGACCCGCCAGCGACATCAACAAGCAGAGCCGCCCGGCGATCGTCAGCTTGCGTTCGAGCCGCACGATTCTGGGGTGGCGCAGCTTTCCGAGCGCGGTCGCCTCGGCAGCGAGCCGCTCGTCGTGATCTGGCCCGAGAGACACTTTGAGGGCGTAACGGCTGTCATCATGTTCGACCTCGAGCACACGCGATGACGCGCCGTGGCCGAGGACTCGAATTACCTTGTAGGGACCGAGCAGGTCATCCTTGCGCGCGTCAAGTGGGCTGCGCTCCGGCTCCGCCACCGGGGCTGGTCCTGTCGCCGATTCAAGGACGAGATCGATCCACTCGGCAGCGTCGTTGGCGCGTTGTGCGAGCACCTCGGCGGTTGCCATCGCGATCGCCTCGGCGAGCTGATCCGGGACAGCGTCTGTGGCGTCGCGCGGATCGAGGCAGCGGCGCACCTTCATCCTCGCCTCGACCTCGGCAACCGTGTTGCCGGGTGGCTGGCCAGTCAACAGCAGGTAGCCGATCGCACCCAGGCTGAAGAGATCCGCCTCGACGGTTCGCTGCGTCGGATCGCGGCGGAGCTCTGGCGCCTGGTAGATCGCCCACGTGTCGGCGGCGAGAGCCGACCAGTGACTCGTTGCCTCGACGCTCTGGGAGCCACCGAGCTGGAAGTTGTAGAGCCGCGTCTCGATCGGTCCCGGAGTCCCGGCTTTGGTAGGCGTACCGCGTCGAACCAGCACCGCCGACGGACACAGGCCGCCGTGCACGATTTCTCGGCGGTGGCAGTGGCCCAGCGCACCGGCGACCTGCTCGAGAATGGCGATCCGATCCGTGAACTCGACCGACGGATCGATTCGCAGGAACGCGTCGAGCGGTACGCCGCGCTCGAAGTCATCAAGCAGAACTGTTGGCCCGAGCGGCGCATCTGCGACGTAGTCCGTGAGCGTAAGGATGTTTGGGTGCTCGCGAACCTCGTGTAGCAGCTGGGCCTCGCGCTCGGCCGCGCGAAGGAGTTGCTGGCGGCGCTCGACGCTGGTCTGTTCAGGCACGAGGTACGTTCGCGCACGGCGCCGCTGGCTGGGGATCGTTCGATGAGTGGCCTCGCGATCCTGGAACGAGAGCGTCTCGTCGAGCAGCGCACCGAGCTCGTACGAGCCGACGTTCAGCTTGCCCTTGCGTGGCCGGAAACCGATCGAGGCTAGCGCCTGGACGACAGCGCGCATTGTCGGGCGATCGATCGGCCGACGATTCGGGTCGGCGCCGGGGAACTCGTGTCGCGTGATCGCGTCGACGAAGTTGTTGCGCCGCACGACGCCGATGAGCCCGTCGGGCTGGAGTCCGAGCTTGACCTCGGGATGCGAAAGAAAGATCAGCGGCTCGACCCACGGAGCGCGGATGTTCTTCGGGAGAGCCCGCTCGAGCCGCGACTTGAGGATCTGCGCCTTGCGCTTGGCGAGGCCGCGCGGACAGTCACGCCACAACCGGCGCCCCTCCGGCGTGACCCAGATCCAGTCGACGGAGTCACCCTCGATGCGACCCTCGTATGCCTTGAGCTCGACCAGGTACAGGCACGAGTAGCCCAGGATCACCAGGTCGAGCTCGTGAAGTCGGCCGGTCGAGGTGTCGAGCAGATCGACGAGCGCCCAGAGATGATACGGGTCGGCATCAGGGAGCGACTTCTCCGCGAACTCGATCCCTTCACGCTCGTGGGGATACGGAGTCTCGCCGACAGCGATGATGCGAGCCTTCGATAACGCCACAGTCAGCCTTCAAGCAGCGCCTTGGCTGCGGCGAGGTCCGCTGGATCAGCGTCACTCGACGCAACGACCCGCGTGCCACGCTTGGGTTTCGGGATCGCGTCGGTCGGCGTGAACAGCTGGGTTGGACGCTTGGCCTTCAAGAGCGGAGTTCCTGCTGCGGCTAGTTGTCGTGCGGCCGGAGCGCTCGCGATCACGACGACCTGTTCGGACCAATCGAGCCCGGAGCCATTCGCAAACGCATCGATCATCGCAGCGATCGCTGACGCACCGACAAGCACAACGTGATCCGTGGGTGCCAGGCGATCGACCTTGGTGTTCTCGAGCTTGAGGTCCCACGCAGCTGCGATGGCTTGCAGCGCGGAGCCAATCGTCGTCGGAGCGGGCTGTGCTTTGACCCGTCGCCACAGGTCCTCGGCGGCGACCGGATCCAGAGCATGCCACTGCGACCCGAACGGCTCGTCTTCGGCGACGCCTCGCAGCGCGTACACCATACGAGCACCGAAGCCGCTCGGCCATTCAGCGTCGGCATCGCGGATCATGAGCTCGATGCGATCGACGGTCTCGAGATCGCCACGGAAGCTGCTCCAACGCGCGTCCGCATCGGGACCGAACCGCCTCGCGGTCGGGGTCCGAGTTTCGACGTATTGAAGGAGTCGCAGAGCGCCTTCGAGGTAGCGCCCCGTACCATCCACCCCGTGCATTGCACTCGTTTGTATCACGGCGTCGGACACGCTCTCGCCGAGGGTCGCGCCGATTGGGCCGAAACCGCTGCACATTTCGAGGCGGTTCGATTCCTCCGGGAGTGACCGCTCAGGCGAATGCCACCACAGCCCCGTTGCGTCGAGCTGGCGGTTTCTGCTGTGCGACGCGCGAAATGACCGCCGAGAGCTTCTTCAGAAGCCATCGACCGACACGCTTGAGAGCGCGCGTTGCAAGATCGCGGACGGTGGGGTCCTGCGCTAAACGAACAACCAGTCGGGCCAGGGCACGGAGGATCCGCATTAGCGCGCTCCTTCCATTTCCGTCGTACGCGTCGTCAGCGCCCGCACTTTGCAGCGGACGAGCTTTCGCTCCTGGCGGTGAGTCCGCGGCTCGGTGGCCGACCGTCGGCTTCGTGCGATGTCATCGAGCTCGTCGATCGTTTGGAAGGAATGTTGGTCGAGATGTTCGTTGAGTTGGTTCAGCATGAGCCGCGGCTATTGCCGGGTTCGTGCCGTGTTCCTCGAGTCGTCCAAGTGGTCGAGAATGCCGGGATGACGCGAAATGGTGGCAACAGGGTCGGCTGAAACTCTCTTCATTGTGAGCAAAAACCCGCTTGAGGATGCTGTGAGCTGATTTCTGCTGCGTGCCGGAGCATTTTTGCTCACAAAGGAACCGGCCGTGCGAGACCGGCTGTACACTCAGCCGGTTGGCCGTGGCGCGACACTTGAACAGTGGGGGCTGGTGATGTTGGCACAACGAATCGCACAGCTCGCCGAGCGCATGGGAATCGCGCTTCCTCGGATTGTGGGTCCCGCACGCCTCGGTCTCGCCGGCACCATCCGTGTAACGGAGCCAGTACCGCTGATCTTCATCCGTGACGATGGGCAGATCGCCGAACACGATCCCACGCTAACGCGAGAAGCACTGGTCGACGGACTCAACGGCTCAGATGTGTGGACGTGGCTCGAAGTACGGGGTGCCGATCGGCGTTGGCGCTGGCCGCGGACCGGTGAGGAGTCAGCAATCCTCATTCAGTGCAGCGAAGGTAATGTTCCGGACAAAGACTGCTCGCTCGTCCTCTCCACCACGCACTGGTCGCTGCGATGCGTACCCGCGCGCGATGATGGTGGGCTGCTTGTGCTCGGTGTTCTCAAACCGTACCGGCCCCCGCGTTGTGCCGGACTGCTCCTCGCGCGGTTCTCCGATGGTGCCGCTTCGGTGTTCGATGCACATGGGATGCTCACGCTCATCGCGTCGCGGACGCGTCTGGGCATCCGTGTTGATCCCCGCGACCTCGAGCGCGACGAGGCCGACGAACGTGACTTCATTACCTCGGCTCGTCGCTACCTTGAGGCACTGACGAACCATGCCCGCACGTCGACCCCACGGGCCAAGTACGAGCTCGTCGAGCGCGCGCCGCTAAGCCTTCGCGCCGCAGGCGGAGAGGATTGGCCGCGAGCCTTCGTCCGCCCTGGAACGCTCATCCAGGTACCCGTTGGTGAGGATCGTACGCGCACATGCGCTGTTGTCGACGTGTCTGACGACGGCGATGTGCTGACTCTCGATGATGACGGGGAAAGTGTGCTCGAGCGCGGCGAAGTCAAGCTGCGACCAAGCGACGACTCACTGCGACGAATGCGCGAGGCCCTCGATACAATCGCGATGGGCACAGACAAGGCACACGGCCGGCTGCTCCAGGCGTTGACGCGGCCGGAGTCTCTCGTCGAGGTTGCAGCCGCCGAGATAGAGAACGGTAGCGAGCAAACGCAGCGACAGCGCGAAGCAACCGCGTTGGCGTTGGGGACGCCAGACATAGCGCTCATCCACGGTCCGCCGGGCACGGGCAAAACGACGGTGATCTGCACGGTTGTCGAGGAGCTTGTTCGCCGCGGGCAACGCGTGTTGCTTGTCGCTCCCACGCACGTCGCCCTCGACAATGTTCTCGAGCGTGTTGGTGGCCGGCGGGGCGTGACCGCTATCCGGCTTGGATCCCCAGACAACGTCGAGGAGCAAGCCCACCAGTTCCTGCTACAGAACCGTAGCCGCAGCCTGTCGCGCAGCTTGGCCAGCCAACTCGAACAATCGCTTTCCGACGCGCCGGCCAACGACGCCGTTGTAGCAGTCCAGCGGGAATGGGCCGAACGCGTTCGCAACGACGAGCAGCTCGGCGGGATGCTTCTACTGAACGCGAACCTCGTGTGTGCCACGCCGATCGGGATCGCGATGGCACGCGAGTTCCGCGAGGTCGAGGTCATCTTCGACGTGATGATCCTCGACGAGGCAAGCAAGGCGACCATCACCGACTTTCTCGTTCCCGCCGCGCGTGCGCGGAAATGGATCCTCGTTGGCGACCATCGCCAGCTCGCGCCGTACGTCGATCTGGACGAGCTAGAGGCCGTCATCTCAGAACGCACGAAGCGCGCGCATCTCCCGGAGCTCGCGGGCTGGACCCGCGAACTGAGCACTCGCCTTCGGCAGGACTTCGACAACCGCATGCATCCGAACCCGGAGCGCGTGGAGTGGGCATGGCGTGATTTCGTTGCCGAGCTGGCGCGACCGATCGACATCGATGACGAGACGTTCGAGCGGTTCGTGAAACTCGGACACGATCCCGAGAAGTGGAGAGAGGCGTATCGCTCGTCGGCACGTGTGACTCCACCGGAGGGCACGGTTGCGCTCGACACGCGCCAGGCGGACGAATCAACGATCTTCCGGCTTGGCGCCGAACTGCTCGAGATCCAGCAGCTCGCTCTTCCGAGCGTCTTCGAGCATCTGACGAAGCTCCCGAAGAGTCGCGCTGTCCGGCTCAACTACCAGCACCGCATGGCATCGGAGCTCGCGGCGTTCTCCTCGGAACTTGTCTACGGCGGCGACTATCCATCGGCGGCAGAGACGACGAAGCTCGGTCTGGAGATCCCGAGCCTAGAGAAGAAGGCTATCTGGATCGACACCGCGTACGCGCCAGCGGCCCGTCGCTACGAGTACCCGCGTGATCAGCAATGGGTTGGCGGGAACTACACGAACCCGCTCGAGATCGCCGTCGCGGTCGAGCTCGTCGATGCGTGCGCCGCCTGGGCGGTCCAGAGCTGGCGCGGTGATGTGCGTGAGCGAGGGCGAGGCCCAGATGCGGCCTTCGAGATCGGAGTCATCTCCTTCTACCTCCGCCAGGCCATGGAGCTTAGGGACGCGATCTTCCGGCGGGTAGCGAAGGGTAGCGATCCATGGCGCCGAAGTTGGGAGTCGCCAGCTGCGAATGGCGCGCCGATCGACGTCCACATCAGCATCGTCGATCGCTTTCAGGGACGCGAGAAAGACCTCGTGATCCTGTGCACGACGCGCAGCAATCCCGAAGGGAAGCGCGGCCACGTTGACAATCTGAATCGGCTCAACGTCGCGGTCACGCGAGCACGTCACAAGCGAATTGTCATCGGCGACTCGACCACCCTCGCCGGGCAGGAAGGTGGACGACCGCGTCGTCCCGATGACCTGCTTCGACGCCTGTACGAGACGAGCGAGATCAAAAAGAAGTGGGGCCGTGCGCTGGGCGGGCGGCGATGAACTCGAACGAGCTGAAGACGGTGGCGATGGACATCGTGCACGCGGGCGCCCCCGCGTTGCCGACGATCCTGCTCGCACGCGAGCTGCCGTTGTACGAGGTCGAGATCGAGTCTCTCGAGTTAGCAGAAGAAGAGAAGCTGGCCGCAAGTGACTGGGCCGTGCTCGCGCTCGCGCGGGCTCTCGGTGAGGTGAGCCCGGCAGACGTCGATGGATATCTCGGGATCGGCGATGCGGTGGCCGAAGGGCTCCATAGCCGGCTCCTCGACGAAGCATTGCTGCAAGAGCGAGAGCGGGGTGAGGACGTCCCCAAACCGACACACCCCAAGACTGGGGTCGTCGCGTTCTTCCGGCGTCTGTTTGGTTCCGAGACGCCCGCACTAGAGACACCGAAGCGAAAGCGGACAGCGGCGCGAAGGCTTGTCGACTCGACTGCTTCGACGACTCCGATCTGTATCCTAAGTCCGGACGGGGCGCAGGCGCTGGATCGCGGCGTCGTAGCTCGGCGGCGAAGCCGAAGTGCGCGGCTAGTCTTCGTTGCCGAGCCGCTCCTTTACCTGGAGATGATCGACGAGAAGCGACATCGCTACAGCCAGCATCGACGGCCCCGTCCGCTCGGTCCGGAGGAAGTACCGGTGCCGTTGCGCACGCTCGACGTCAGCCTCGGACTCTCACCTGACGATCGCCTCGCAGCGTGTGGCATCGGTTCAACGCTGCAAGGCTTCCACGGTCAGCTCGTCGGCATCACCCCGGGAACGCAATGGGAGGTTCGCCGGCACGTGTCCGGACAACGAGGGCGTCGTGGCGATCAGCGGGGCGCTGACACACGTACAGCTCTGTTGATCCTCGCCGGTTTCCCATCGTCGGACGCCGACGGCTTGGGGTGGCGAGCGTTCCTTCGGATACAAGATCGCGTCCAGGACTGTCCGCACCTCGTCGCGACGAGCCTGCTCGACGCATCGGTTCGATCCGTCGCGCAACTGTCGAGATCGATCGACGTCGACAAACTCGGAGTACCGTTCCCAACAGCCGTTCGAGCAAACGGTGCCTTCGATCTGTGTTGTGACGCAGCGTCGCTTCCACGGTACCTCGGCGATGCGGATCGTCCCGACGATGTCTATCTCTCAACGGACACGCGGGGCTGGTGGGTGGGACTTCGTGCGCACGCGCGGCCCACCGATCCGGCCGCGGCTCGAGCCGCATTTTTCGAGCTGCTGAGTCGACGTGATTCCGAGCTGCGACGCCAGTTCGATGCAACGTGCGCCGTGGTTGCCGAATCGCTGCGCAGTTACTGGACCGACACCCAGGACCTGCCGTCCGTCGACGAAGTCGCGCAGACGCTCTGGGCGCGTCCAGACCTGCGAGCAGCGCTGTGCATGCGACGGATGCACGGCGATCTCGTCGAACCATACTTGCCCGGCGAGTTCGCTCGATGACTGTGGGACGTACGGTCGTCATCGGTGAGCAGCGATTCGACGGAGTCCTGTTCTTCCCTGCGCCGGCAAGTAACCTGGTGCACCGAATCCACGCGACGGGCCGCCCCGACGTTCTGCACGTATCGACGGATGACCTCTCGCGGACAGCGCACATCCGGCAAGCCCTCATCGATCGGATCGGTGAGGCCCGTCACAAGGTCTTCTTTTGCAGCTTCCTGTTTGCCGACGACGAGATCGTCAAGGCGCTATGTGCGGCCTCGGAGAGACTTCGCGGCGGCGTCTACGTCCTCACGGCGCTGGGGAAACACCTTCGCGCGGAGGTGCTGGAGCCCGACGCCGAAGTGGACGCGAACACCGCCAAGCTCCAGGAGCGCGCACGCAGGCATGACGAACACCTCCAGCGCCTTGCGGACGCGGGCGTCTGGCTCCGAAGCGCCGAAGATTGTCACGCGAAATTCTGCGTCGTCGACGACGCGATCGCGATCGTGACATCGGCCAATGCGACCCAGGAAGCGTACGAGTCGAACCCGGAGGATGGGCTCGTGGTTCACAGCCCACCAGTAGCTCGCGAGCTCGGGCGACTCTTCGCGCACGTCTGGCAACACTTCACGACGCTCGAATCGACGCCCGGGACTCGCCTCGATGTTCATACGCTGCCCACGACGCGAAAGTCGCCGTGGACCCCGCTCACGAGTTGCGACGGAATCGACCCGGTTGTCACGCTCCGCGAGGACGAACACAGCCTCGTGCGGGCAGCGATCGACGTCATTGATAGCGCGCAGCAACGCCTGCGGATCGCAACGTACAGCCTGATGGGGATGGAGACCCATCCGATCGGCGACGCGTTACGGAGGGCTGTCGTCGAGCGCGGTGTCGAGATCGAGCTTCTCCTGCAACCGCGGAATCACATCGCGGCTCAAAGCCTGACGTGTGCTTGGCTCGTTGGGCTCGCTCCGAGCCGTGTCCATTTGCACGGTCACCGTCGGACGCATACGAAGTCCATTGTTGCCGATGACCAAGTCGTCCTGCTCTGGACGGGGAATTTGGAAGCAGCGCACGGCTGGGACGACGGCATCGAGGTCGGACTCAAGGTGACCGATCCGAAGGTCGCGGCGGCCGTTGCAGGCTGGACATCGGACGTCATGCTGCGAGAAACGCACGTCGCGCTCGTCTCGCCGACTGTGCGCGAGGTCGTCGAGATCGGCCAACCGAATAGCTTGACCGGCGACTGGTTACTGCATCTCCCGGCGTCGACCCTCGACCGCGTGGCTGACGCTGTCGAGCGACGTCCGCTCGAATTGCTCGAGTGGCGTGGAGGGCTGATCTTTCGCTGCGGAGATCGCCTTCTCTTCGACGCCCGAATCAACGAGTCCGCGAGACGGATCGATGGTCAGAACTTTCGCCGCGTCGAGCGTCTCGCAGGCAGCCGAAGCCTCGGCTGGGTCTCGAGCTGCACGCTGCACTTGATCCCGGAGGCGGAGCGCCCACGCGAGCAACCGCGAGGGCCTCGGCAGCAGAACAGAAGAGGCAGGAACCGATGACGAAGACGATGATCGCGGTGTCGTGGGTATCGGTCAACAACGACCCCTACGAGCGCGCTAGAGACGGCGCGTACCAGGAGCGAGAGGGCTCGAAGGTCCCGGGGCCGACGCTCGAGTTCCTCTTGAACCCGGCATCTCCGGTGTGCGGGCACGTGAAGAAGATCTATCTCCTGGCACGACGACCGCGAACGCCGGAACCAGGCGAGAGGCGCGTCCAGCCCCGCGAGGAAGATGTGGTTCGTGAAGTCCGGGAGGCACTTTCAGAGCGAGCACCGACTATCGAGGTCGAGCTGGTCTGGTGGGATACCGATGCCGCTCCAACGGATCATAAGGAGCTGTTTCGTTTCACGGCAAAGACACTGCCGGCGATCCGGCGCTCGAATCCCCGGGCACCGCTTGTGGTGAATCTGAGCCCGGGAACTCCGGCGAAGCACACCGCGTTGCTCCTCGCTCTTCAGGCGCGGTTGGCGGGTGAGCCGGTACGGGCCTTTCAAGGCACTCCCCGCGACAAGCGACGAACGAAGGATGACGTCGTCCAAGAGGTGCCGTGGAATCTGCTCGCCGAGCTCGCGGCAACGCCGACGGAGGACGTGTCGGATTCCGGTCGCGCTGCGGCGTGGACTCTCGACCGGGCGCGTTCCGACGGGATGCGCGAGGTCGCCGACCGCATCCATCGCTTTGGTGGCGTGCCGTTCCCCGTGCTCATCATTGGCGCTCGAGGCACAGGGAAAACCGAGGTCGCCGAGCGGCTTCGCAGGACGTATCGAGAGTGGGCGCTCAAGTCCGAGAACAAGTGGGACTTCCACCTGAACTGCGCCGAGTTTCGAGGAGACCCGAACATGCTCCGCAGCGAGCTGTTCGGCCACAAGAAGGGCTCGTCCAACCAGGCTGACCGTGACAAGACCGGCTTGCTTGAGAAAGCCGCCGAGGATTGCGTGTTCCTCGACGAGATCCATTGGATGGATCCCCAGGCGCAGGGTTTGCTCCTGCTCGCGCTGCAACGAAAGGGGAAGTTCCGCCGCATCGGCAGTGACGAGGAGATTCCTGCGCGATTCCGGTTACTCGTCGCGACGAACCAGACACCGTCCGTCCTTCGAGAGCGCCTGATGCCTGATTTTCTCGACCGAGTCTCGGATCTGATCATCCCGTTGCCCGAGCTTCGGGACAGCCGCGAAGACCTGCCCGACATCTGGAAATCCGTCGTTCGCCGAGCGTGTGACGAGCTGGTGCAGGGCGACGGCACAAGAGCGGTAACCGGGGGTGTCGAAGGGATGGTCGCCGAGTTCCAACCGCATCACGTTCGTATCGAGCGAGCCCTGTCGACGATGTCGCTGCCAGGCAACTTCCGCGACCTCGAAAAGCTCGCGCGAAGACTGATCGTTGCCGGACTGGCTCGTGGTCGATTCTTCTCCCTGAAGGATGATCTGGTGAAGCAGGAAATCGAGCAGCTCCGCAAGGATGAACGTACGGAGGCTGAGAGAGGAACCGGCGATGGATCGTCGCTACTCGATGAGCTTCCGACCGTCGCACGATGCGAGGACTTTCTCCGCGATGTGCGCGACACCGGCGCCGCGTTGTCAGCTCCGGCTGCTGTTGACGAGTGGGAGCGAAGGCTGCTAGTGGCGGCTCATGCTGTTGCGGGAAACGGCACGAAGGCAGCTGGTCTGCTCGGGATGAACCCGCGCACGCTGAATGCGAAGATGGAAAAGTGGAACGGTTCCTCTGATCCGTCCACGACCCGCCGTCCTCGACCTAAGGGGTCGTCGAACAAAGAGTGAGTCGTGAACCGCACCGCACGCCGAGGCGGTCGCACGCGAACATTGTCTGATGCAACTGCCGCCCGCGGCGCTAAGTGACGCGGATCGGCGAGGAGATCTCTCCTCGGTCGCAGCATTTGCAAGAGCTTGCAAGATCCTGCAAGACGCCATCTTGATCTTTGTTGCCGTCGGCTCGATCGATCACCTGCGGTGACTTGCCGCGGCTTGATCGATGCCCATCCAGCTCACAGACCTCGCGAAGCATGCCAACGGCGCTCAGTTCTTCACGGCGGACTTGCACGTTCATTCGTACGGCGGCTCCCACGACGTAAAGGACGCGACGATGACCGTGGAAGCCATCGTCGATGCCGCCGTGGCCAACTCGATCGGGATTCTTGCCATCACCGATCACAACAGCAGCAAGAACTCGGCACGTAGCATCGAATACGCTCGATCGAAGTATCGCGATCGCCTGCTGGTTCTCGCTGGCGTCGAAGTCACGACAGCTCAGGGACATCTGCTCGTCTACTTCGACCCCGAGAATCCACCCTCCGTCGACAAGTTCCTCGCGAAGATCGACATCGTCAAGGAGGGCACCGGCGAGAGTCACACGGCGAAGTCGATGGCGGACGTCGCCGCGATCGCAGGCGGCCTCGGTGGCGTTTGCGTGGCGGCCCACATCGATCGAGAGAAGACGGGCTTCGAGATGGGAGCGTCCGGCTATCCCAATTGGAAGAAGGACATCATCACCTGCCCGGCGATCTACGGGCTTGAGGTCGATGATCCAGCCCACCTCGTTTGGTACTCGATCGACGACGAGGCCACGCCGAATGGAACCGAGCGAAAGAAGCTGCTTGAGCTTCGCTCAAAGGTCCCGGGGGCTGCCGCTCGGGCCGTACTCGGTCACCTTCAGAACTCCGACGCCCATACCCTGACGGCGTTCACCACCGCACATCAAAAGCGGGCCCTCACGCGGTTCAAGATGGACGCGTTGACCTTCGACAGCTTCCGGACTGCACTAATCGATCCTGATGCGCGCGTACGCGCTACGGCTCCGCTTCCGCCGGCTATTCATCGGTTGCTCGGAATGCACGTCGAAGGCGGCTTCTTGGGCTCGCAGACATACAGGTTCAACGACAACTTGACGTGCTTCATCGGTGGCCGCGGGACGGGCAAGTCGACCGCGTTGAAGTGCGTCGCGTATGCGCTGGGCGTTAGCGATGATCTCGCTTCGTACGACAACTGCCCCGATAGCGTCGTCGTCTACTGCGAAGACGCTGGGGGAGTTGTCTACCGATACGAGCGGATGCGAGATGGGAGCGCGGAGGTTCGCGCACGAGAAGGATCGCAATCGCTCGAAGTCGCCGTCGATGCCTTCCGTATCGAATACTATCCGCAAGGCCATCTCTCCGAAGTCGCGAAGGATCCACTCGGGAACGCAGCCCTTCTTCAGGAGTTCCTCGATCGCCACCTCCATCTCGCCGATCTTCGCGCCCGCGAGTCCGAGCTGCTCGACGAGCTCGAACAGAATGGATCGACGTTGCGCCCTCTCGAAGTGCAGGCAGCGGCAAGGCCAGCAAAGAAGAAGCTCCTCGACGAATGCGATAAGAAGCTCAAGATCGCCCAGGACAGCAAGCTGAAGGACGTCGCTGCGTTTCAGACGAAGCTCGGCGCGGAGAAGGGCCTCGCGAAGTCTCTCGATGAGATCAAGACCGCGTACCGCAAAGGCGTGTCGCTCGCGACCCATCTGCGCAAGTACGACGACCTCGTCACCCACGCCGGCGATCTGACCGGCGAAGCGGATGTTGCGCCCCACCTGGCGGCGGCCAAGAAGATCATCGAGGAGACCAATCAGTACCTACAGTCGCAGCAGACGGCTATCTCGACAAAGATGCGAGAGGCCGCCACCAAGCTCGAGGCCGAGCTCAAGGCGCTCGCGGGCGTCCATGAGCGACTCGACAAGGGCGTCGCGACCAAGATCGCCGCGCTCCAGAAGGCCGGGCTGTCGGCGACGGTGGCGGATCACAAGAAGCTCGTGACGCAGAGGACAACGCTCGCAGCCGAGATCACTAAGATCGACAACAAGGCGACCGAGCTGAAGGGCGTGCGATCTGCTCGAGTGGCGAGCCTTGCCGAGCTGGCATCGACGCGCGCGGAGATCGCCAAGCGCCGCATCGACCAGATCAAAGAGGTCAACAAGCATCTTGCACGCGCGATCGACGACTACACCGTAGCGGTGGTCTATGAGGCTGATGGTCTGCTCGACGAGTTTCTAGAGCTTGTTCTCGATCAGATGCACGGCACGTACTTCAAGGACGACATGGCGCGTGAGTTCTGCGCCGCCACCACGCCGCAACAGCTCGCTGAGCTTGTCGCCGAGGCGAAGGTCGATGAGGTCGCAAAGATCGCGAACATCGGTCAACAGTGGGCGCAGCAACTCGTCGAGCGTTTCGGGCGACTCGAATCGCTGCACGGGCTTCAGGTGCTTTCCAAGCCAGCTCGCCCCGACATCCTCGTTCGTACCAAGACGAAGCCGACGCGGCGCATCCCCGTCACGCAGCTCTCGGATGGTCAGCGGCATACGATCCTGCTGACGATCGCGATGCTCGCGGAGTCGGAGGTGCCGCTGCTGATCGACCAGCCGGAAGATGATCTCGACAACGCGTTCATCTTCGCGAGCGTGGTTCGCATGCTCCGTGATGTGAAAGAGCGACGCCAGGTGATCTTGGTGACTCACAACCCGAACATCGCAGTCCTCGGCGACGCGGAGATGCTGTTCCCCATGCACCGGAAGGGCGACTCGGGGGTGGCATTCGCCGAGGGGTCCATCGATCGCCGAGAAACGAAGCAGGCAGTGCAGAAGATCCTTGAAGGTGGCGAGCTGGCCTTCCTGCGGCGCCGTGAGATTTACGGCCACGGCTGATCTCGTGCGTGGCTACTTGGCCAGCGTACGCAGCTCGGTGATGAGCTGCGCGAGGACGACTTGCTGATCGAACCCCACTTCCGTCGCGAGGCGATCGACGAGGGCGGCCGGATCCTCGTTCCCTGATAGGTTCTGTCGTGCGATCCACGCGACAACCTCCGCGACTCGCTGCTTCATCACCTTTCCCATCGTCTCCTGAAACCGGGTCTTGGAGCCGTTGAGCCGCCGGACCTGGAGACGCAGGTCCCTGAGCTGCTTCGCGGCAGGGTCGATCGGCGACGAGTCGAACGAGGCGAGGTACTCGGCGGCGCCAACTGCGCGCACATCGACACGCGACCTGATGTGATCGGCGTGTGCTGGCAGGCCCTTCGGATCGACGTTGACGATGCGACGATCCGGGTCGGCGGCGAGCCACTTCTCGATTGGCCCGTTCAGGTGCCGGTCGCCCCACGAGTAGCCGATGACGACAAGTTCCTCGAACTCGTTGAGCTTGTTCGCGAAGAATTCTACGAGTTCGCCTGGTGCATTGTAGCTCGCTCGTCCCTCGAACTTGAACGCACCGGCCACCGGTGTACGGCGAAGGAACTGTAGCTCGTGCGCGTCGTCGTAGACGCAGATCTCACCCTGGACGGGGATCGGCTGTCCATTGTTCTTCGCCGGGAGGTGCTGCTCGACGGCCTGCATCGCGCGGATCCACCCGTCGACGGTGTCGTGCTCAGGGTGAACTCGCAGGTAGTCCAGGAGGTCGTTGTAGGCGAAGACGTCGAGCGAGCCGTGCAACTTGACGAGGTTGATCGCCCGCTGTGCCGTCGGATAGTCGAGCTGGTGCTTGGCGAGGCGATCGCGGGTAATCCGATCGAAGAACACCCGCCGGCCGTCGTCGCCGGTGAAGCCCACCGCGTTCAGCTCGGCGAACCCGCACGAAAGCGGGATCCCCAGCTCGATCGCCAGCATCTCGACATGGAGATCATGGTTGAGCGAGAAGACCCACAATGGATCGGCGGCCGGAACCGCGTGCGCGAGCCCTCGATACCAGGGCAACGAGTGGCGGTGGTACTCGGGGTTCCGAGTGTGCCGCTCGAGGAGGATCCGTCCAACCACATCCTGAAGCATCCCAACAAGCGCGTGATAGTGAGCGGACTGAGCGGCGTTGGACCGGCAGCGATACTGCTCGGCCTGGAGCCAACCGATGAGCTGCTCGTAGTGCTCGTCCTGGCGAGTCAGGCGTTCGGCGAAGGCGTCGATGATCTCGATCGGCATCCCGCGCCCGCGCGCCTGCCACCCAGCCGCGAGCTCGCGGAGATGCTCGGGGGTGAGCCACCGCTTGATCTCATCGGTGAGCTCCCATACGAGCGGCATGCCGAGCTCGTAGCTGAATCCTGCGCCGATGAGCCATGCTGACCTGTTCATGCTGGTAGTGTACGGCATACACGAACATCGGCAACCCTAGGTCGCACGTCGAGGGCAGCGTGCCGGACGACCGCATCGCAGGGTGATGCGGTTTGAGCTGGGCGACCCTCGCGACCTCAGAGGGCGGCGTTACCCTGGGCGCCATGTGGATCATGACGACGTTCGGGTTCTTCAGCGTTGTCCAGAAGTCGGGGACCAAGAACCTGACTATCAGGGCAAGGGTCGGCTCGGACCTTGATCGGCTGCGCGATCGCTACCTGCCTGGCCTGTCGCCGACCAAGATGACGCCAAGCAACGACTACCGCTACCGTGCAACCGCTTCTCATGAAGAGGTTGCCAGTGCGATGAGCAAAATCGTCGCCGACGTCACGTACAGCAATTTCAAATCCGAGGTGGAGCGAACACAGGGCCACCCGCGTGAAATGGTCTACGCCGAGGTGTGGTCGGTACTGGACCGCGGACTTCCACCCCTCGACGAGACAGGCACCGACGCCATCACCCCGGCGAAGAAGTACGGCGGCGTGGTGTTCGACGATGCCGGGCGCGTCCTGCTGCGCGAGCCCAAGAACCACTTCGACAACTATGTGTGGACCTTCGCGAAGGGCGCTCCCGACCAGCACGAGACGCCACAGCAAGCGGCACTGCGCGAGGTTCGAGAGGAGACCGGTGTCGAGGCGCAGATCGCCGGCGTGATTCCTGGGGCGTTCGCAGGTGGCACGGGGACGACGGCCTATTATCTGATGAAGCGAATCGCCGAGCATCCACTCTCCACGAGCGGCAAGCGGGAGACGGAGCAGATCCGATGGGCCACCGAGGCTGAGGCGAAGAAGCTGATCGCGCAGACCACCAACGAGATCGGTCGCAAGCGGGACCTCGACGTGCTTGCCGCCGCATTCGCGGCATGGCGCACTCGCGCACGCTAACGGCATCGGATGTCAGGCTTCGATCGGACAATGAGCAAGTGAGCGAAACGAAACCCAAGACCGCAGAGCGGCGACCGGACTCCCAGCAACTCGTCCGGCAGTGGGCGCTGCTGCGGCTGCTTGCAGACGCTACCGAGCCGTACGGCGTGAAGCAGCTCGCCGAACAGCTCGGCACCAGTAAGGCGACCATCGAACGCGATCTAGCGACGTTGGAGCGCGACTTTGCTCTCGTCGAGGAGAGCGTCGGGAAGCAGAAGAAGGCGTACCGAATCGATCACAAGATCCGCGCGCTCGAAACGATCTCGTTCGGAACGACCGAGCTCCTCGCAATCTACGCGGCGCAGGCCGCGATCACCGGCATGGCCGGGACGCCGTTGCATGAGGATCTCCGGTCGGTGATGACAAAGATCCGTGGGTTCTTGAGCCCGCGGCACAACGGCGGACTCGACGCTCTGTCCCGTGTATTCGTGCCGCACGCGCGCGGTCACGTAGACTACGAGCCGCAGCACGATCTGATCGACGAGCTGGTCGACGCTATCGCGCGGCGGCGAGTCTGCCAGCTCACATACCGCGCGGCGGGAAAGGGTGCCGATCGAACTCACAAGGCGCGACCTCTAAGGCTGGTGTGGCATCGCTCGGCGTTGTATCTGCTCGCTTGCCTCGGCGAGCACCAACGGATCTCGACGCTGGCGGTGCACCGCGTGCGCGATCTCGACGTCTCGAACGCGGAGTTCGCAACTCCGCGCGTCGACGTCGACGGGCACGTCGCGAAAGCGTTCGGAATCTTCGTGAGCGATCAGGAAGAGGACGTAGAGGTCGTTTTCGACGCAGAGATCGCGTGGAAGATCGAGGAGCGGACGTACCACCCCAACGAGCGCAAGACGCGTCGCGCCGACGGTGCGTTGGTGTACCAGCTGCGATCGAGTGCGCAGTGGGAGATCATCCCTTGGGTGCAGAGCTTCGGTGCTCTCGCCGAGCTGATCTCCCCGGCGAACTGGCGCGACGCGATACATGCCAACGTCGTCGCGATGATGGAGCGGTACGTCGAACGCTCCACCTGAACCGCCCCGCACCCCGAAGTGGTCGGGCCCGACGATGGTGTCATGGTCGAGGCCGACATCGTCCCGCTTGCCGCCGTTGCGCCGATCACGTTGACGGCCGCGCCGTCATCGTCCGCAATCCTCGCCGAGTTTCGCGCGGACCTCGCCGCGCTCGGCGCCGAAGTCGATCGGGTGCGGCAGGACCAGGGATTTCGCCGCGCCCTCGACACCGCCGCGCAGTTCTGGCGCTATTCCCCATGCAACCAGTGGCTGATCCGCATCGCACGCCCCGGTGCGAAGATGGTGGCCGGTCGACGGGTGTGGGCGCGGCTCGGCCGCAAGGTGCGAGATGGCGAGACACCGATCCACATCCTCGCGCCGACGAGTCCGCTGGGGTTTCCGTTTGTTCCGGTCGAGGTGTTCGACGTCAAGCAGACCCGCGGGCGCAAGCTGGTGCTGCCGGACCTGATGCTTCGTGGTCGCACGTGCAAGGCCGCGGTGCTCGAGCGTGCGGCCGCTGTACTCGGGATCCGCGTCGAGCCGTTGCTGTCCGGGGACGGCGTACTCGGATGCTCTGTCGGCGGCGAGATCCGGATCCGTCCAGGTTTGCCGCAGCGCGAGCGGGTCGCGGTGCTGGCACACGAGCTGGCGCACGAGCTGTTGCACCAGAGCGAGGAGCAGAAACGCAATACAGCTGAGGTCGAGACAGAGGCCGATGCGACCTCCTACGTCGTACTTCGCGCGCTAGGGCTGCCCTCGAAGGCGCCGAGCTACATTGCTTGGCGTGGGGGAACTGGGGCGCTGATCGCACGCTCCCTGCATCGCATCCAGCGCGCGGCTCGCCAAATCCTAGACGCCGGAGCGGTGAAGTCGTGAACGCCCGAACACGTACTGCGGAACTCGCGGGGCTCGTCGATCGACTGCCGGCGAAGGAGCGTCGAGGTAGTCGCCCACGCTGTGTGTTGTTGACGCACGGAACTGTGCAGCGTGTCTCTGATCGACTGACGGAGCTCGCATCGCCCGCGCTCGTCGTAAATTCCGGCGATACGTGGGCGCCGAGCGGATTCGAGGCGGCAGGCGAGATCACGCTCGGGCGGTGCTCCGACGCGTTCATCGGAAAGCGCGAGCAGGAAGACCTCGCGCGGTGGTGGCTTGCGGCCGGCGGCAAGCTGCCGACGTGGGACCTCATCGCGTCCGGACGAGCGGGTAGTAGGAAGGGACTCCTACTGGTCGAAGCGAAAGCGCACGACCAAGAGTTCTCGCAACGTCGAGAAAAGATCTCGCCCAAGAACGAGGTCTCCATCAACCGTGCGCTACGGGAGGCCACCGCTGCCCTCGATGCTGTGCTGCCTGGCTGGAATCTCGTGGACGCGCCGTACCAGCTCGCGAATCGGATCGCATGGGGGTGGAAGCTCGCGTCGATTGGGATCCCGGTCGTGCTCGTCTACCTCGGCTTTTTGCATGCGACTGAAATGGGGGATCGCGGAGAGTGGTTCCTCGATCGTGCCCATTGGGAACGAGTAGTCCGTCGTCATTCGTCCCCTAGCGTTCCGGCCGAAGCGTGGAGCAAGCGTCTCGTCCTCCGCGATGCCTGGCTCCAGCTCGAGATCCGGGCTGCGCACGTACAACTACCGACTCCTTGTCCGAGTTGTGGCGGACAGCTTCGCTGGATCCTCTACGGGATGCCGACGGAGGAGGTGTCTGCGGCGGTCGTGGAGGGCGGATTCTTTCTCGGCGGCTGCTGCGTGGGCGACGAGTCGCCCACGCACGAGTGTGAGCAGTGCGGCGCAGGCGTTCGGATCGATCCGCACCGTCGCGCGCTGGGGTAGTCAGCTTTGCGGCGATCCAGTAAGTCACCTGACAGACTTCGCACGCTGGAGCTGTTAGGTTGTGTTCATCAGGGGCGCGCTGGATCAGCGAGCCTCGAAGGTGGCGAGGCAAGTGGTTGGCGCTCGTGTCGCGCACGGCGATGCCATTCGGAGTCACGCCGTGGACGCATCGCAACATGGGGAGATCATGAAGCTCGTCGTTCGTGCTGTGCACCTGTTGCTCGCCGTTGGCTCATCCGGCGTTGGGGGCACGCGCCTCGCACCGGGTCGCAGCCGTGGCCCTCGTCCGCGCGTTCGTGCTCGGCGTGGGAGGCCACGAGTTGCGAGCAGCGCATGCCACGCACGGTCGGCCGATTTCGTGAAAATCCGGGAGGGGTCGGTTGTAGAGATGGCATGCGAAAGACAAAGAACACCGACGGGACCGCCCAAACGACCGATCCTCCGCATCGCAGCGCCTCGTTCCTCGCCAAGTTGGATCTCGGCCTCACCCGCTTTCACCGAAACCTTCGGCTGATCGCCCTCGGCGCCCCCGAAGTTGTTATCGCCGACTCGCAGCGCCTGATCGACCGCAGCGTCGCGGAGACGGGCCTCAGCGAAGCAGAGCTTGCGAAGCTCTACCCTACGTTTCGGATCGTTGCGCTGGTCCGCGACGCGCTCGCCGAGAAGGAGGCGGAGCACGACCGCTGCGATGACTGCGATGCCTACGAGTCCTATGGCGACGACGATGACACTGGCTTTCCCGAAGCGACCGATGAGTGATGGCGGCCAGCTTCGCTTCAGTATCGCAGAGCGCAACGTGAAGTCGCTCGAGCCGCGTGATCCAGAACGCGTCGTGACCAACCCTCTCACTTCGCACCGAGAACACGCGTCCCACCTGGGCCCCGTTGAAAGGAAGACCATGCAGATCTTCGTCGCACTGTTCCGGCTGACCTTCGGGCTGATGCTCTTCATCTTCGTTTTCTCGATCGTCAGCATGTGGCTTCTCATCACGCTGCCGTTGCGGATCGTGTGGTCGCCGTTCGGCGGCACCACTCGGGCCTACTCGGTCTTGAGCAACGGCAAGTTCCGCAACTACTTCATCACTCGGTACTAGCGCTCATGACCACCAACCCGTTCTCGACGAAGCGGCGCCCGCGGAAGCTGATCGAGCTCGAAGGCGTGCCGATCCACGACTGGCGCATCGAGGCGGACGCCGTTTACCTATGGAAGGGCCGGCTGTGGAGCAAGGAACCGGTCGGCTGCGTGCTTTGCGTCGAGCACGACGACAACGATCACCTCACGTTTGCGACCGCCGAGGGCCCGTGGCCGTCGGCGTTCGTGTGTATGCAGCACGGCGAGCTTCACGAGGTCGCGTACGAGCTGAAGAAGCACTACGAGATCACGATCGGCGGCGTCTATCGCGAGGGGGAGGAGCGCGTGTGCGACACCATGTTGTTTCCCACCGAGATGACCTATGCCGCGCAGGTGGAGCTGATCGAGCGTCTACTCGACGAGGCGCAGCAGGAAGAGGCGGACGCGGGACCCTCGCCCGTGGAATGACAATCGGGCGCGCCGAACGGTGAACGGTTACGATGTCCAACGACGCCAGGAGTTCAGGATGAAGTGGGAACAGGCAGAGGCGATCACTCTCGCCGAACTCGAGGTCGACAAGGAGCACCATGACATCGTGCGAGCCTTGCGTTCGCGCATGGGGTTAGAGACGGCGGCAGAGGTCTCGTCGTTGGTGCCTGCGGCAATCCATGGTTTCGACATGGAACAGCGTCGATGCGTCGTCGCGCTCCAGCGCACGCTCCCTGCGCTGGTCACGCGGCGTCAGGCCGTGCGGGCCCGTCTGGCGGGCCCGGTCTGTGTGGTCAACGAGCTCGCCGTCCCCGCGCCTCTCCAGAAGGTCCTCGGTAAGCTCCGCAAGGAGCTCGGGGCAAAGGACCTGCTGGTCGTGGACCAGATCCTGGAGTTCGACGCAGACAGCTTCGCGAAGAGGCCCGGCATCGGGCCGAAGTACCAGGAGGCATTCGCGACGTTGCGGGCCATGCTTCGTACGCAGTCACCGGAAACGCCATCTGGTAGCGCGGGCGAGGACTCCATTTGCGTTCCGCTCGCCGCACAGGACATTTCGGTGGAAGAGGTCTGCACGCTGTTAGTCGCGGACCTACGCAAGTATGTGGCCTCGCTCGACGATCGTTCGAGAGCGATCCTCAAGGGCCGGCTCGGCCTCGGCATGCCGCAGCAAACGCTCGACGAGCTGGGCAGGCCCTATGAGTTGACCCGCGAGCGGGTGCGGCAGCTCGAGGTTGACCTCAAGCAACCGCTGCGTCGCGGGCGACTGCCGCCCCCGGTGCTGTGGTCCGTGGTCAGGAGAATCGTCAACGCCGACGAAGATTTGGCAACGCACTTTCGCTCGGTGGCGTCGGAGTTCGATACGCAGGAACGCTTCATCGAGTACCTCGAGCTGGTCTGTGATGTCGAACCGAAGACCCTCACGGCCGTGCAATGCCTGGATGTCCACGTGCGCGTGACGGTCCTCGATGACTTCTTTGCTCGCAATCGTTCTCCGGTGCCGCTTCGAGAATGCGAGGCCGAGCTGATGTCCGAACTCGGCCTCACTCTGCCGCAGGCGAGTCGCTATCTGGAGCGCCTCGCGCTCGCGGGACGGGTGTGTCTGGCACCAGATGGCGTATCGCCGCGAGGCATCCGCAAGGAAGCCGCGATCGCGCATGTCCTGCTCGACCACCCGGCGGGCCTGCCGTGGAAAGACATCGCTCGGATCGTCAACGAGCGCGGCTACAGCGAGCTTCCCGAAGATCGTCTTGACGGCACCTACACCGACAGCGACCTGATCTATCTCTGCGAGCGCGGCACGTACCGGCACACCGCGTTCTTCCCGGTTCCTCTGTCACATCGTCAGCGTGTACTCGCGACTGTTCGCGCCCACCTCGATGCGACGACCGCGTCGACGAACATGCGGAACCTCGTACTCGAGACCCGCGACAAGCTTCAGCTCGACTACTTCGACCTGCGCTATCTGATCGCGACGTTTGGGGAGGCCCACGGGCTCTACTTCGACGGGGCATCCGCGCGCGATACCGTTAAGTTGGATGCCGCTGCGCCTGCGGTCCCGCTGCGCGGATCCATCCTGCGCGCGTTCGACAACGCCGCCGAACCGCTTACCGCGCAAGAAGTGGCTGACGCCCTCAAGATTCGGACGGCACAGTTCGCGCAGCAGCACATCGAAGCTCTGCGACAGGAGGGCAAGGTGATGCGGGTCGGGCGTCGGCTGTTCACCACGGTTCGTAAGGCGACCAAAGGTGTCGACGTCACGTTGATCGAGGCGATCATCACGAGCACCCTCACGGCGGCGCCCGGTCCCGTCGAGGAGGACGTGTTTCGTGAAGCAATCAACGGTGCTCTTCACCTGAGCCATTCGCGATTCTTCTATGGTGATCTCGCCAGGAACCTCGCACGCCGTTCGAGTTGGCACGTGCAACGAACGCTGTTCGCGGTGTCCCCGATCGAGGTCGAGAGCTTGACCGACGTGTTCGATCGCTCGTTCGTGGCCACCGACAGCGACGAAGAGATCCTGGAACGGGTCGCCGGCCGCGTATGGATGTCTGCGCGCACCCGGAAGATGGTGGCTGACTGGGTGCGACTTCGCCGGCGCCAGAGCTCCCCGTCGATCGCCACGCAGTTCGCCGAAGACAGTTAACGCGGCACCGAATTACCGTGGCGCACTGCGACAAACCGCGTCGAAGCGCGGCGCGGTGTTGTTGAATCGGCTGCGCCGATGTCGGGCGCGTAGGTCAACATGTCCGAGTGGGGCGGCGCCCTCGCCGGGAGGCTCGATGAAAGCGATCGGCACCAACGTGATGAGCATCCATGTCCATGCGGATAGCCGAAATGCACGCACTCGGATCGCGCCGGTCATCCGTGGGCCGAAGCTCGATCTCGGTGCGTTGTTCGCCGGTACCTACGCCACGTTCTCGTCGACGTGCAGGGACGTCACGGAGCCTGGCGTGGCCCTCGTCGCGATCGACGAACACACATCCGGGCTTGCCGGGCTCACCGTGCTTCGCGCGCGTCCCGACGCTTACGCTGCCGCGATCGTGGGCCGTCACGATGCTTGTGATTTGTTCTTGGGCGGGAACGACTCGCTGCCGCTGCGGCATCTGGCGCTGCTCCTCGACCCGGTGCTGAGCTGGAAGCCCGGACGTTCTGAGGTCAACTATCGGATCCTCGATCTACGCAGCGAGACCGGGTTCGCTGACGAGCACGGGCGTGCACTGCGCGGGTTACGCTGCGACGGCGCGGCCGTGCTGCGCTGCGCTGGTCACGCGCTCTATGTGCTGCCGCTCGGCGACCCTACGGACTGGCCGGAGTCTGGATCCGATGCTTGGGCGTGCCAGCCCGAGCGCGTCTACTTCGACGAGCTCCCCCATCCGGCCCGAGGAACTTCGACGCGGGTTCCGAACTTCCGTCGCGATGCGGGGCGGACGCACATCACCGCGATCCGAGGGCCGCGCGAGACCGGTGCGAACCTCGTGACTGATGGCGATATCGCTGGGGCGCTGGAGGTCGTTGGTCCGCACAGCCACGACACGATCACGGTCGGGCACATTGCGCTTCGGGACGGGGTGCTGCTCGGACGCTACTCGCGTTGCGATAGTGCGCGCGTCGATGACGAGCTCGTGTCGCGCGTGCATGCCCTGCTGATCCATATCGGTGAGGACTTGCTCGTCATAGACACGGCGAGCTCGAACGGCACCGCGCGCCCGGGCGATGAGCCCAAGCGCCTCCACGTGATCGCCGACGGAACCGAGCTGGAACTCGGCTCGGCGACGCGTGTGCGGTGGCGCTGGCTTTCGTGATCACCGTGACTCACCGACGACGAAGGTCAGGCTAAACAAGCGGTGACCGCTCGCATCCACGATCGTGTGGACGTCGTTTGCAGAGAGCTTTCGGTTCGCATCGGGTACTTTGGTTTCCTCCAGGACCGGTCGAACGTACTCGACCAGTTTCTCTGGGGATGCGCCTTCGAGATCGTCGACGCAGAAGAAGCAAGTGATGAGCGTGAGCCCTTCCGTGTACCAGCTTTCGACCCGGTACGGTCTGCCATCTGCCAGCTCGCCTGTGTATGCGCCGAGATCCCCTTCAGGAAGCTCGGGGTCCTCTCGGTGCGCGTTGGGCTGGAAGCTGGAGCGATCCGGCGTGGGATAACGGCTCATTCACTTACGATAGTCGAACACTGCCGCGAGATTCGGGGCCCGTGGAAACCACGGCGCAAGCTGCGGCGGTTCCATCCCGCCGGCGTCGATGAACTGCCCGATACCGCCGCTACCGCGGGGAGCGCCGATACACTCGGCCTCTCTATGCTCGGACAGGTCTACGCCGTTCACGGCGACATCACCAAGTGTCAGGCGGATGCGATTGCCTTCTCGACGAGTACGAGGACGAGGGGCAAGGGAAAGCTCTACGGATCGTTCGCGCAGCTCGACGGGTTCTCCGATGAGTACGCGAAGCTCCACGACCAAGAGTGGAAGGTCGGCGATACGCACTGGATTCCTCCTCTCGGACAACGTCCTGGGATCGTGGTGAGCTTTTCGATCGGGGACTTCGCAGCGCAACCTGCGGTTCAGGCCGCAGAGATCGTGCGCAGTGCGATTCGCTGCGCCGTCAAAAACCTGCGAGCGAGTGCTCCGAACAAACGGTTGCTGGTGCTGCTCCCGACGTTCCTCACCGGTGCTGGCGGCGCTAACCGGATGCGACCAGATCTTGCCCGCGTTCAGCTACGGGCCGCAAAGGAAGCCATCACCGAGCTTCCGGGTGTCGACGTCGCATTCGTGCTCTTCCAACCGTCCGACCACGTCGTGTTTCGGGATGCCTGTCGTGAGTTGCGCACGTCGACCGTCGCTGTCACACCGGATGCAGAGCTCGCGGATGCGATCCGCCGCCGTGAGTGCGTCGTGTTCGTGGGGTCGGGGTTATCGGCGGGCGCGAGGATGGTGAGTTGGGCCGGCTTGATCGAAGAGCTGCGGAAGTCGATCACCGACCTGGCGCCGAACGCGTCGACGACGACTTCAGAGCACCTCGCTGTCGCGCAGCAGTATCGCGATGCAACCGACGCCCGCGGCCTGAAGCCACTGCGGGAGGTTGTGCGAGACCTGTTCGGATCGAAGAACCCGAAGCAGCCGACGCTCTCGCACTTCCTCATCGCCTCGCTCGGTGCGCGCCATGTGATCACCACCAACTACGATCACTTGCTCGAGAAGACGTTCGCGGCGGTGCGTCAGCGGTGGTTGCCCGTGACGCAGCCAATACACGTTCCCGAGACGGGCAGTCTTGGTCGCGTCAACATCGTCAAGTTTCACGGCGACGCCGAGGATGGCGACGACGTCGTCGCGAGTGCACGCGACTATGAGGACTTCTTCGACCGGCACCCTGTGTTCGATCTCCTACTGTCTGGACTGCTGCTCAACCAGACGTTCCTGTTCATCGGCTATAGCCTCACGGATCCGAACTTCAAGCAGATCTACAACCGGATCGCGAGGTTGCTCGGGGCGGCACGGCGACGAGCATTCGCTACCAGCTTTGGTCCGCCCGCCGACAAGCCGCCGGGTGTCGAGGTCATTCGTTTCGACGGATCGATCGAGGACCAGACCAGCTCGCTGCGAAGCTGGCTCGACGCTCTTGTTGACCATGCTTCCGCGCCAGAATCGGTCCTGCTTGCTGATGCCGCCGACACAACCCACGTCGCGCCCACGGCGTTGGTCGAACTCCGCACGCGCCTTCTTCAGGTCGGCGCGGAGGTGGCTCGTCTCACAAGCGCACAATTGAGCGCCGATGATGCGAGGACGGTCGCACAGATTGCCGCGACGCTCTTCGGCCACGGCTGGCGTTCTCCAGCCGGCAACGATCGCATGCTGGAGGAGCTTGCACGAAAGCTTGCTGATCCCGCGGAACAGGAGTCGTTGCTGCGAGTCGCACTGTCGCAAGCGGATTCACGCGATGCCGTGACCCGGATCGAACAGCTCCTCTCTCGATAGGCTCTCTCGCACGTAGTCATCGCCCGCATGGATGTCGCGAGGATGATCTACGGCAGGGCCTCTATCTCGTGCCTCAGGACTTGCAGCATCAGTTCGGTCGCGTGACGCCGACCTCGCGCAACCTCCTGGAGCCGCCCCGTGTGTACGAAGCTCGAACGATGGTCGTAAAGTTCCTTCGTAGCCTTCCGAAGCGCGCGGCGTTCGTCGGAGGTTCTTCCAAGCTAATGTGCCACGGCCTCCGTGAGGCGTGCGAGCACGTTGTCCTTGTGATCAGCCTCAAGAAGAAGGCCCTCGACGACACTGAATGCAAGGGTCACTGCAAGCCCGTAGTCCCGCGTCGAAACCGCCGCCATAGCTGTTCGACATGCCGCGCGAACAGCATCGGCACGATCCCCAGCCGCCGTCATTACCTTGCGCACGAGGCGAAGGTGGCGGTCGATGGCGTCAAGAACTCGATGCTCACCAAGGGCTGCTCGCTCGATGTCCGAAAGATCTCCGGGGACCGAGGCGACGCAATCCCAAAGGATGCGCGACGTCGCGAAGGTGAGAGATACGGCCTCGCCGTTCAGCGTTAGCGGCATGGATATCGTTTCGCGAGTCGGAGCGCCGCGTGTAATGAGCCCGCTAGCAGGATCAACGTGTCTCGCGCGACGGAAGAGTCCAACCGCCCAGCCAGCGCCCAACACCGACAACACGACGCTCTCGACTGCGGTCAGCGCTGCGGTCTCGGTTGGCGCAAAGACGGTCCCGCTCAGGTAAGCGTTCCTGTCCGGGTTCCAGTCCAGCTCCGTGATGTCCTTGTTTGAAGCGTAGAGCACCAGAGGATCTGCGTCTGTAACGGAATCTTCGTCGGTATCAGTAACAAAGAATACGAAAGGGTGCGGCCCGTTGCTAACCGCTCCAACCCTGCCGCCGCCGAAGACGTATTCATTCCCCGCCACGCGCACATCGAAATCCCAACGCTCTAACTTGGAGCCGAGCTTTACTTCGAGACGGTCACGTAGGTCGTTCGGCTGTCCGTCAAACGTACCTTCGAGAACGTCCGTTACACACGACCAAAGGTAATCGCATAGGTCGTCGGGCCTGAGGTGTTTCCATTCCTCCGGAAGCACGTCCAGGAGCTGAGCCGCGATATCCAACCAAGCTTCGTACTTCACCCCGATCGCACCGACGTAGGATCCGTAGCCGTACCGCTCGAAGGAAAACTCCTCGCCAGGACGAAGGTGTCCCGGCGGCTTTACGAGCAGGGGTTGCGCCAGGTCTGAAAACTGAGCGCCATCCTCGGCCAGCAGAACTTCGACCAGACGACCGAGCAATTTCCGAAGCTCGCCTGGCTTCTTGGTTCGATTTGACATGACGATTGCGTAGGCAGAGCGGCGTCCGCGCGGTCGCCTATGTTCCCGAACGACGCGAGCGATTCCCGGCCGCCTCGCCCTTGATCCGGCGTGTGATGCCAGCGTCGATCTTATCCGCACACGCCGCAAGGTGGTCCAGGTGCTGGCTGATATACGTCGCGTTCACGTTGTGCGACCCGAAGCTGTGGTTGGAGAGCACGTGCTGGTCTAGCTCGGTGACGCCCTCCTCGTGTGCGATCGACTCCCACGTGCGACGGAGGGTGTGGACGTCCTCGGATGGGAATCGACGATGCTTCGTCTTCTTCTTCGGGTCGGGCTGCACCTGCTGACGCAAGTCGCAGATCGGACCAACCTCCCCGTCGCGATTGATCCCAGGAAACGCCCATCCACCGTCAGGCGCACCGAGGTCGCGAGCGTTGTCGGCTTTGCGCCGCAACAGGATCTCCATCGGCGTGGCCGACAACGGGATCGTGAACGCGGCGCCCTCTCCGCCCTTCGGATCCGGTCGGTGCAGCGTGCGCTCGACGAAGTCGACTTCGTCGAATCGGATCTCGCGCACGTCTTCGTTGCGTAGTCCGGTGTACAGCGCGAGCATCAACCCGTCACGCCCGATCGGGTTCTTCATCGTGGCGACGCGCGCGGCGTAGTCGGGCAGGTCCTCGTCGGCGACTCGCACTCGCTTCTCCTTGAGTACATCCTTGTCGACAGCCTTGGCCGGGTTCCAGCTGCCGAGCTTGCCCTCAAGCTTCTTGTTCAGCGCGTTCCACGCCGCCGAGACGTGCGTCACGACGCGATTCGCGATGGGCGCCCCCTTCGGGTTCCTCGGGTTCGTGCCCTCGCGACGCTTGGCCTTGGCCTTGATCTGCTCGTGTAGCTCGATCAGCTTCGCGCCGGTTAGCTCGGTCATTGGCCGGTCGAGGTAGTCGGCGAGGTACTTGCTCGTCTCGTGAATGAACGAGTCGATCGAGCGCTGGGCTCGACGTCTCTTGCGCATCCTTGCGAGGTGCAGGTTCACGCCCTCGCGCAGCGTGGGCCCGCCAACGGAGTTGGACTTCGCCGCGATCGGGTCGATGTCGTTCACGACCTGACCCATCTTGCGCCCGGCCTCTTTGCGCGCTCGCGGTTCGTTCCACAGCTCGGCGTGGTTCTCGCCAGCACCGGGCAGGCCCCACCGCCCGATCGTGATGTCACGCCGCATGGGCTTGTTGGTCTTCGGGTTAATCGTCGCGACCCGGTCTCGGTAGAAGAACGTCACGAACTTCGCGCCGAGCACGACGCCGAATCCGGATAGCTCGCTATCGAAGTACCGGCGCGGCCGCTCGTCGGGGCCGAGGTCGGGGGCCTTACCGCCCGCTCGCTTCGGTGCATGGTCCCTCAGCCACTTCTCGGACAAGTCGATCGTCGCCATCTACGTTCTCCTCGTTGAGGTCGCGTTACCCACCGATTACCCACCATACCAGGTATCGTCCGGCGCCGGGTTGCTAACGCGTTCTCGACGAGAACAGACAATTCGTATAGCTCCGTAAGTAGCTGTGGCATGGAAACCATCTAACTCTTAATCCGCTGGTTGAAGGTTCGAGCCCTTCTGCCCTCACAAATTAACGCTTCGTACTCACGAAGCGTTCTCACGACGCTCGGTTCTGCTGCTACGTGGCTGCCACGAACTTCGTTCGCAACAGCGACGCGCGCACCGAGCATCGCGACGATCCGTTTGTCCCGATCGATTTCGCCGCGTGCCGCCGCGTGCCGCCGCGTGCACGAGGTTCCGCACGACGTAGCCCTCGCGGATGCTCATCCGCTTGAGCGCTTGGTGGAGCGTCTTCGGCACTGCGCGTGCGGCCCTTGGAGCCCGCGGCAGGTGTGCTGTTTCACGGTGATGGTGCGTGCGATCAGATCGATGTCCTCGCGCCAGCGCAGCGCCTTGATCTCTCCAACGCGCAGACCCAGCGGCTTCGCGAGTACCTCGTCAAGGGCTTCACGCTGGACGACGAGCGGCTCAAACGGGGGCGGCCGGCAACTACTCGACGAGCTGCTCGCGCGCATCGGGACATCCCGGCCTCGGAGAAGGCGTTCTGGCGCAAGGTGCGCGACATGCGATCCGAGCGTCGAAGCGTCGCAGCGGTTCTTCGCGACGGTCCAGAACAAGATGCACTGGGCAGTACAGCTCGCCGTAGCGGTACCCGGTCTGCATTGGTTGCGATCGCAACCAACTCCCGGTATGTAAGCGCGAGTCCATGAGCACGACGGCTGGCCAGGCGGAGGAGTTGCGTCGGCTCGTGCAGCGACTCCTGCGCCGCTTCGGCGCCGTTACAGCGGATCGCACACCCTGCGGCAAGCCGATGTCGATCGCGCAGGCACACGCGCTCATGATCCTGCGCGCCAGCGGCGAGCTCTCGCAGCAGGAGCTCGCCGCGGAGCTGTGCATCGACAAGAGCAACGTCGCGCGGCTATGCGCGAAGCTGGTCGAGGAAGGCCACGCGGTCCAACGTGTGTGCGAGCGAGACGGCCGCGGCCGCCGGGTGTCCCTCACGCTGCGTGGCGAACGGCTCGCGCGTGAGGTCGATGTCTCGAGCAACGCGCGGTTTCGGGCGCTCCTGAACGAGCTTCCCGCTGCGCGCCGCACGTCCGTTCTCGTCACGTTGCAAACTCTCGTGGGCGCGCTCGACGCGCTTGGAGATCCGTCTACGCAAGGAGCTCTGGATGACTCGCTCGAGACCTCACCTCGCCGCCACCCTCGTTCTGCTCGCTAGTTGTTCGCGCGAGGCGACCACCGCACCGCCATCAACGGCGACGCCGACGCCTCAGGTCCCGACGGCGTACGAGGCGCTCGACAAGATGGACACACGCGCCCCGGTACCACTGCTGCCGATGATGGCGCACCACCAGAAACAGAACATGCGCGATCATCTCGTGGCCGTGCAGCAGATCATCGCGGCGCTCGCCGTCGAAGACTATCCCGCGGTCGAGAAGGCGGTGGCGCGCATCGGCTTCTCCGACCAGATGGGGCAGATGTGCAATCACATGGGGGCTGGCGCACCGGCGTTCACCGAGCAGGCGCTTGCCTTCCATCACACCGCCGACCGCATCACGGAGGCCGCAAAGGCACACGATTCTGCGCGGGTCTTGACGGAGCTCGGCGCCACGCTCCAGACGTGCACCTCGTGCCACGCCACGTGGAAGCAGCAAGTGATGGACCAGGCCGCCTGGGAACGCGCGACCTCGACCGCGCTCACCCACCCGATGCATCCAAACGAGTGATCAGGAGCAGATTCCCGTGACGGCGCTCCCATGACCGAGCTCGCAGCAGCCTACGCGCGCTGGCGCAGCTCGCCCCGCGGGCGGATCGCCGAGCGACTCGAGCGCGACCTCGTGCTCTCGCTGCCCGCTGCTAGACAGGGCCAGACACGGCTAGACACTCGCGAGTGCATCTCTGCGGACGACGAGCTCGTCGGGTGGCGGCTTGCGGCCGAGCGTCTCTCGCATCCGTACGGCGACGACGACGCCGGATGCGAAGGTCACTGCGGCGACCACCCAGATCGCGGCGTGGATACCGAGGGCGTCAGCGGTGACGCCCGCGATCACGGCGCCGAGGGCGTAGCCGAGGTCGCGCCACAGCCGGTAGATCCCGACCGACGACGCGCGCCAGGTCGGATGCGCCACGTCGCCGATCGCCGCGAGTAGCGTCGGGTAGACCATCGCGGTGCCGGCGCCGAGCAGCACCGAGCCGACCGCGAACCCCAGGAGCTCCGATGACAGAACGATCAGCGCGATGCCGGCCGCCTGGACCCACATGCCGCCGGCGATGAGCCACTTGCGCCCGACGCGATCGGAGAGGCCGCCCGTGACCAGCTGGCCGAGGCCCCACACCGCCGGATAGAGCGCGGCGAGCCAGCCGATGCGTTCGAGCGAGATCTCGGCCGCGGCGTAGAACAGCGGGAACAACCCCCAGGCCATCCCGTCGTTGAGGTTATTGACGAGGCCGGCTTGCGAGATCGACGACAGCTCGCGGTCGGTGAACGACGTGCGCAGGAAGATCTCGCGCTGCGACAGGGTCGGAGCCGGCGCTGCGTGGTGCTTCGCTTCGTGGTGTGCGTGCCCGTGGGTCTCGCGCACGAGGATCACGGACAACGCGAGCCCGAGCACGGCGAACCCGACGCCAAGATAGAACGGCTCGGGTCGCAGGCCGTAGGTCGCGGCGAGGTAGCCGGTCGCGAGCGCCGACAGCGCCACGGCGCCGTAGCCCGCGAACTCGTTGAGCCCCATCGCGAACCCGCGCCGCATGGGACCCGCGAGATCGATCTTCATGATCACCGTGGTCGACCACGTCATGCCCTGGCTGATGCCGAGCAACACGTTCGCCGCCAGCACCCAGCCCCACGTCGGTGCCCACATCAAGAGGAATGGGACCGGCAACGCGACGAGCCAGCCACCGACGAGCACGCGCTTGCGCCCGACACGATCCGACAGGCGACCGGCGAAGTAGTTCGTCACCGCCTTGGTGACACCGAACACGACGATGAACGACAGCACCGCCGAGCGCGCCGCGAGGTGGAACTCCTCCTCGGCGATCGCCGGCAGGATCGTTCGCTCCAGGCCGACCATCGCGCCGACGAACGCGTTCACGAGCACGAGCAGCGAGAACTGCGCGAGGTTCGGCCCGAGGCCGAGCCGGATCGAAGGGCTGGAGGTCACAACGCGCGACCCTGGTTGAAGCGCAGGATCGATTCCATCTCGGCCGGCTTGGCTGGCACGTTGGCGGCGACCTTGTCGACGAACGCGTCACGATCGAGGCCGAGCAGGTCGTTCCACTGCTTCTCGAACGCGAGCGTGCTCGTCGGTTTGCCGCTGAGACCGGCGCCGCATGCCGAGCCGCTGAAGTGCGCGGGATAGACCTCGAGCTGCGCCGGAAGGGACAGCAGCTTGTCGTGCAGGCTGCGGTGCAGCTCCGCGGCGTTCTCGCGCTCGCGTCCGGGGAGATCGGGACGGCCGACGCTACCGACGAACATCGTGTCGCCCGTGCACACGAACCACGGCTCGGGGCCGCGGCGCAGGTCGCTGACCACGAGCGCGATGCTCTCGGGGGTGTGGCCCGGCGTGTGAAGCACGCGGACGATCGTGTTGCCGAGCTCGATGACCTGCCCGTCGTCGAGCGGCTCGAACGGGAACGCGACGTCGGCGTTGCGATGGAGCGCGTACTTCGCCCCGGTCTTCGCCGCGAGCACCCGGCCACCGGACCGGTGATCGGCATGCACGTGCGTCTCGAACACGTAGGCGATGCGCATGGCCTTGGCCTCGGCGAACTCGATGTACGCGTCGACGTCTGACTCGTGGGGATCGACGACGCAACAGACGCCTTGTCCGCCGCACCCGAACACGTACGCCGCGCAGCCGGTCTCGAAGCGATAGAACGGGCGAAAGATCACGAGGCACCTCCGGTCTCGATGCGGTAACCGGCCGCACGCCACTCCGGGACGCCGTCCTGGGCACGGGTCGCGCGCAGGCCGCGCTTCTTCAGCTCGGCGACGGCCTGGATCGCATAGACGCAGTACGGCCCACGGCAGTACGCGACGATCTGCTTGCGCTTGGGCGCCTTGTCGCGCGCCCATGTCTTGAGCGCCTCGAGCGGCACGGACACGGCACCGGGGAGGTGGCCCTGCACGAACTCCTCCTCGGGCCTCACGTCGATGAGCAGGACGGTCCCGGCCTCGATCCGCCTCGCGAGCTCGGCGCGATCGATCGGCTCCAGTTCGTCCACCTCTCCGAGGTACTGCTGTGCGACCGCGGGCAGCTCGGCGAGCTGAACCTCGGCGGTCCGCCGCAGGGCCAGCCAGAGCTCGATGACCGACGGTGACGCGAGCCGGTAGTAGATCCGCTGCGCGTCACGCCGAGTGTCGACCAGGCGCGCCGCGAGGAGCACCTGGAGATGCTGCGATGCGTTCGCGATCGACATCTGGGCTTCCCTGGCCAGCGCGTCGACGGGGCGTTCGCCCTGCGCGAGCAGGTCGACGAGCTCCAGCCGCCCGGGAGCTGCGAGCGCCTTGCCGATGCGAGCGAACTGGTCGTAGATGCGAGTCTTGGCCGCGTGATCACTCATTCAAGTGATTACTTGAATACAGAGCGAAGCAGCACTTGTCAAAACGAGACAGACTTGGCCGAGTCAGTACGTGATGCTCCGGGCCGGGTCGCGGGCATCAGGCCAGCGCCATCGGCTCCGTTGGCTCGAACCGGGTCCCTCGCCGAAGCTCGAACGCGAAAAGGATGGCCGGAAATCGTTGCCGATTTCCGACCGGGTTCGCCGCTCCCTGGTGGTCCCGACTGGTGCCGGTTCAGACGCCGGTCTTGCTGCCACGTGGCTGCCACGAACACCGAAACCAACGAGGAGGGCAGGGGACGAACCGGGAACTGGTCGACGCGCAAGTCGCGATGGTCATTGTAGGGCGCAATGTCTTCGTTACTCGTCAACGAGCGCCTTGTTCCCGGGGCGTGGTGACGATCGCGTCGAACGTCGCCTGGTCGATGTAGATCGGCGCGTAGCTCCCACCAGCTGCGGTGAGGTTGCCGTAGAACGCGCGCAGATGGTTGCGCGAGCCGCGTGCCAGGTTGTCGTAAACGGCGGCGATGTCGGCGTGCTCGACATTCGACAGCGCATGATCGAGATCCCGTAGGTCGAGCTCCTCGATCGTGCAACCGACCTCGAGCGCTGCGACCCCACCGGGAGCGCCATGCGCGAGCAGCTCCTGATAGAGCGTTTGGAGAGCTCCATCCTGGAACTCGCCGAAGCCGAGCCCAGCCGACGGATCTTCGAGTCCGTACGTCACCAGCAACCCGCCGATCGCGTCGAAGTGTTGTTGTTCGCTGTTCTGGATATTGTCGAAGATCGGGCCGCTCGCGGTCATGACCGAGTACACATCGCGAGCGAGCTTCTCCTCTTCGCGCGTGAACACGAGCCCCGCGGTCTCGTTCGCGGACAACTCGGATGGTGCTGGCGGCGCATTGGAATCCGAGTCGGTGCAGCCCGCGCCGGCCAGCGTGACGAGTGACAAGGTGGTGAGTCGTAGCGCCTGCATCGGTACCTCCACGTCGTGAGAGCCACGTGGCGACGAAAGGATTCGAGCGTGGGCTATCTCGGAAGATCGAACGCGAGGACGTAGTCGTTGCCGGCATCGTGACAGTCGAGGCACACGTCGGGCTTGCCGGAGAACTTCGATTCGCCGTCGAAGTACTCCGCCCAGAACCATCCGTCCTCGCGCTTCTCCATCACCGCGATCAACTCGAGGTCATTGCCATCGAAGCCATCCTTGACGATCAGGGATCCTAGCGGCCACTCCTCGAGGGACTCCGCGGTCAACGCGCCCGCGATCGTCGGATCGATGTAGATGTCGACCTCCTCGGAGTGCGGCGAGCTCGAGCTCCGCCGAGTCTCGTACCCGGGGGCGCGGGCCCACGCGCGATAGTCGTCGGCGCGGATCCGCGCCAACAACGCGGCGGCCTCCTCGGGAGCTTGGTCGTCACCGCACCCCGCGGCGCACACGATCACGAGACAGGAGAGAGCTCGCATGCGTCGTCTACGTCCGCTTTGCCGATCGGTTACAGCGATCAGATCTCGAGCAGGAGATCGTCACCGATCGCGCAACGGTTGCGCGATCGCCGGGTGTGCTCGCGCAATAACAAAGACACTCGCGCAACAACTGCATCGATCACCGCGCGAGTGCGAAATCATACCGCACTGCCAACCATCACGACTCGCACGATGATTCGCGCATGAAACGAATCTGTTTTGCGCTCGTCATCTCCGTCGGAACACTGCTCGGCTGCGGCGACGATGGCGGCCACGATCACGACGTCGATGCATCGGTCGAAGACATCACTGTCCAGCTCGCCTTCGCCGCGAAGGTCAACGGCACGACGTTCACGTGCGGCCAAACGTACGATGGCATCGGCACGGCTGCGTCGGCGTACATCGGTACCGACTTCCGATACTACGTCTCCGACGTGAAGCTCGTGATGACGGGCCACCACACCGAGTCCGTTCCGGTCACTCTCGAGACCAACGCGTTTCAGAGTGACGGCGTCGCCCTGCTCGACTTCGAGACCGGCGGCACCGGGTGCCAGCAAGGATCACCGGAGACGCACACGTCGATCACCGGAACGGTTCCGGCGGCGCCGAGCGGGTTCGCGTACACGGGCATCGAGTTCACCGTCGGCGTCCCGCTCGCGAAGAACCACCTCGACGTCGCCGCAGCCACACCACCACTCGACGTTCCGGCGATGTACTGGGCATGGAGCTCCGGATACAAGTTCCTCAAGCTCGATGGTACGGTCGGTGGACAGGGCTTCAACCTCCATCTCGGCTCGACGGGATGCGACGCGATGGGAACGACGCCTTCGACGACGTGCGCCAACTCGAACCGCATGACGATCTCGCTATCGGGATATACGCCGGGCACGAGCGTGGTGGTGGCCGACGTCGCGCACGTGCTCGATGGCGTCGACGTCACGATCAACACCACGAACACCGCGCCCGGTTGCATGTCGTTCCCGAACGACCCCGAGTGCATGCCCGTGTTCCCCAAGCTCGGCCTTGCCTACGGTGCTGCCGCCGCGTCGACTCAGACGCTGTTCAGCGTGGAGTGACAGTGTCACGCATCACCGTCACCGTCGTCGCGGTTGCCGTTGCCGCGGTCGCGGCGTGCGGCGACAACGTCGCGAACACGACGGATGCTGCAGATGCACCGGACGCAGGACCGACGTGGCCGTTCCCATTGCCGCCGGGCATGCCGATACCTCGGCTCCCGCCGAACGCGCGGCTGACGGCCGAACTGGCCGAGCTCGGCCGCCACCTGTTCTACGATGTTCGGCTGTCGGGCAACGGGACGCAGGCCTGCGCGAGTTGTCACTTGCAGGAGAAAGCGTTCTCGGATGGCAAGGTCACCCCGACGGGCTCCACCGGCCAGGTCCTGAAGCGCAACGCGATGACCCTGACCAACGTCGCGTACAACCCGACACAGACGTGGGCCAACTCGCTGCTCGTTCACCTCGAGCAGCAAGCTCCGGTGCCGATGTTCGGTGACAATCCGGTCGAGCTCGGGATCACTGGAAACGAAGAGCTGGTCCTCGGCCGACTGCGCGCCGACGCTACGTACACGACGCTCTTTGCCGCCGCCTTTCCGGACAACCCGGATGCGATCACCTTGGGGAACGTGGTCGTCGCGATCGCCGCGTTCGAACGCCGCTTGATCTCCGGCCGCTCGGCGGTCGATCGCTATCGCCAAGGTGAGATCACGGCCCTGTCCGCGTCGGCGCTCCGCGGCGAGGATCTGTTCTTCTCCGAGCGACTCGAGTGCCATCACTGTCATGGCAGCTTCAACTTCACGCTCGCCGTCGATCACGCGGGGCAGGCGTCGCCATCGACCGTGTTCTTCAACACCGGCCTGTACAACGTCGGTGGCACCGGTGCGTATCCGATCATCGATCAAGGGCTCTTCGATCTGACCCAGGATCCCGCGGACCGCGGACGGTTCCGCCCTCCCACGCTCCGCAACATCACGTTGACCGCTCCATACATGCACGACGGGAGCATGGCCACGCTCGACGAGGTGGTGCGGTTCTACGAGCGCGGCGGGCGATTGATCGCGAGCGGCCCCGATGCCGGAGACGGCAAGACAAATCCGTACAAGAACGCGTTCGTGAACGGATTCATCTTGACCGACGAAGAGCGCGCCGATTTACTCGCGTTCCTCGACGCACTCACCGACACGGAATTCGTCACGGATCCGACGCTGGCGGATCCGTTCGCGCAGTGACTCGTCCGGATCGATGGGCGCGCAGCGCGCGCACTTCCTGCGGAAGCACCGGCCGTCGGTGTCGTTCGCATTCCGTTGCCGCTTCCGGCACGATGAGTGTGTGAGGAATTGGATCACGATCGCCGCGCTGCTCTCCGTGCTCGAGATGAGCGTGGTTGCCTGCAAAGGCAGCTCGACATCGTCGTCCGCGACGGGTTCGACGACGGGTTCGACAACGGGTTCGAGCGCGTCGGGCTCCGCGCCGGTCCTCGCGATCGATGCCGCCACGCTGAGCGGTCCGATGGCGATCGTGGTCGATGCGGCGCCAGCGGCCTCCGCGTGCAAACCGACGTGTCTCTATGCGGCCGAGCTCCCACTCGCCGACGCGATCGCGAAGCACGCGGCCGAGTGCAAGGCAGCGTGGTACGCCGCCGATGACTGCGAGGGATTGCTCTACGCGCGTAACTGCATCTATGCCGCGTACGGCAACGTGTTCAAGACAGCGGCGTGGAAGGACCGGTTCACGAAGGAACCCTGGTACAAGCCGAAGCCGACGTTCGTCGAGAAGGACATCCCCGCGGTGGCGATGGCGAACATCAAGGAGCTCAAGAAGCAGTACGAGGCATGCGCGGCGCCGGTGCCTGCGGTGACGCCCGAGGACAAGAAGCTCGCCGACGAGACGTACGAGCGCGTGATCATCAAGGAAGAGGGCGCCGACGGGATCGATGCAGACGACCTCGCGGTAGTGCGCGAGAACCATCGCAACCTCTACGTTCACGAGAAGACGACGTACGAGTACAGCGCTGCGCCGAAGGATGGGCGACGCACGATCACGATGTCCGGGCTGTTCTGGGCCGTCGGCGGCGGCGAGTTCAAGGCGGACGAGAGCGCGACGTTGACGTTCGAGGGCGAGAAGCTCGTCGAGATTCGCTAGGGGCAGGACAGCTTCTCGCGCACCGTCATGCAGGCGGCGCGGCAATCATGCGGCTCGCCGTGCCATGGCAACCTGCACGTCGCGGAGCAATCCGTGTCGGCGCAGTACCCGTCGCGCAGTTTCGGCGACAGCATGTCGGCGAATGGCACCGTCTGGTCCTTCACGTTGGCCCAGAAGCGCCACGCACGGATCACGTGATAGTAGGGGCGCTCGTACGCGCGGATCGGGTTCGGAAAGATCGTCGGGTTCGACGCGAGCATCTCGGCGAGGAGCACGTGGAGATGGAACAGGTTCGCACCGGCCTGTGGGCGACCATTGCTGAACAGCAGATCGTATTCGTGGTTCTTGCCCTCGAACACCGCTTGGAACGCGGCGAGGCGATCCTCGTCGGCGACGACGGCGACATAGCGCGCGACGCTGTCGAGGACCGGACACGGATCGTCCCCGCGGATCAAGGCGAGGCAGCCGCGCGCGGCTTCCTCGAGGAAGCACTTCTCTGCCTCGCGAGGAGCGTCGAGGGCGAGGCGCGAGTAGATCGTGACCTCCTCGGGCGTCGCGGGTTCGCGGCGATCGATGCGATCGAATACGGAGGCGATCCCGCGAGCGGATCCAGTTCTGCAGCGAAGCCCTTCGAGCTTGGTCGCGAGCGGCGCGAACTTGCCGATGTCGCGGAACGACAGCACCGGGAGGCGGCCGCAGGCGGCGAGTGATTCGCGCAGCGAGGGTGCGAGCTCGAGGCAACGCCACGCGATCGTGGCTTCGTTCTGCTTGCGGCAGATGCGCTCGATGCGCTCTCGGTCCGAGCGCTTGGCGAGGATGTCGAGGAGCTCGAGCTTTTGCGCGCCGAGCTTCGCGTTGTTGACGAGCAGGCGCTCGATCGCGCTGTTCGCGGTGCTCTCGTCGGTGGCGCGCGTCGCGATGTGGATCGCGGCGAGGTCGACGTCGGCGGCGAAGATCGGATCGGGCGTGCGCCCCGCGAGGATCAGCGCGGTACGCGCGACGGGAAGCGATGCTTCGGGTGCGAGCGCGATGAGGTACCACCAGCGCGGCTCGACGGGCAGCGCTTCCAGCTCGCGCGTGGTGGTCTTCCAGTTGACCCAATCGAGCTGCGCGAGGGCCGTGGCGGCGCGTGCCGGATCGGTGGCGAACACCTTGCGGATGCACGCGCGCTTGGTGTCCGACGGTGCGCGCAGATCGGCGGCGGTGAGCGCGCACTCGGGTGCGGGCGTGGTGTCGCCGTCGTCGCCTCCGCACCCGGCGATCAGCGCGACGATCGCGATCAAGGACTTCATCGCAGCACCCGGACGAGCGTCACGCGCCCGTTTCGTCCGGAGGGTTCGCTCGTCGGCACGCGGTTCGAGCACGACGATGCGCCTTGCGAGACATCGAAGCCCGCCGCTTTGAGCGGCTCTTCGGGATGCGCGTGACAGAGCACGAACGTGCGCTGGCGATCACTGCCGTACGTGATGTCGAAGAGCGCCGTCGGCGGGCCGCCATCGTCCTGGCCGAAGCGACCGAGATCCTCCTCGGTGCGCACGACACCGCCGCTCTCGTAGACCGCCGTGGTGGTGAGCGGGACGCTCTTCAAGAAGCCCTCGGGCCACTGCGCGACGAACTCGCGAAACACGGCTTCGTACCAGTCGCCGTGCGTGAGGCTCTCCGGCGAGCAGCGCGCCGTGCTGTTGCAGCCGACTGCGCGGAACAGCACCATCGGTTGCTCGCGCTCGTCGCCGAGCTTGAGTCGGAGCAGCACGTCGCCCGCGGTGGGCCACGTGGTGTTGATGCGACCGACGAGCGTGCGCTCCTTGGGAATCGATGGGGACGCGGGCACGAACTCGAACATCTGGATGCGCTGGAGCTGGGCGATCAGTTGCTGTGTCAGGAAGCGCTCGATCGTCGAGGGTGGTGTCAGCTTGTTCAGTGCCGCTTGGAACAGTGTGCGAAAGCCGTCGCTGCCTTCGATCGAGATCGCGACACCGATCTGCGGTCGCGGTGCGACGGAGGTTCGGACCACGTGCGGATCGCAATCATCGAGCTTCACGACGCGCAGCGAATGCGCATCGGCGACGATCTGCGGCTGCACCGGACATGGCTGCGAGTTGAACAGCACGCGCATCTTCGCGGCGCGCTTCTCGGTGAGCCGCACGCTGATCTTCGTCGGGAACTCGGGCGCCTTCACCTCGGCGCGGTAGGCGTTCTCGAGTGATGCCGGCAGGAGCTCGTTTCGACCGATCGAGACACCCACCTTGGAGATCGGCTCGGGGACGCCGTCGATCTCGATCGCGAAGCGCTTGCCCGCGTCGATCGCATCGCGCGCCGCACCATCGAGGACGATGACCGCCGTGTAGCTCGCTTGGCGGAACCACACGAACCACGCGACGATCGCGATCGCGAACACCGTCGCGGCGATGCCGACCTGCAGCGGTCGCGATCGCAGCAGCACGCCGGGCACGACCTTCGCGAGCCGACCTGGCTTCCACTCGGCGGCGAACGCATCGATCTCCGACGTGAACGCTGGAAACGCGGCGCGCAGCGCGGGCCACAGCTCGTCGAGCGTTCCGCGCGACTCGAGCCAGCGAATCAGATCGCTGGTCTCGTCGTTGACGCCCTCTTCCCACCCGATCGAATTGACCGCGTCGGTGCCGAACGAGTCGTCGACGAACGCGCGCAGCTCCTTGGAGTCGGTGAACCGTTTCCCGAGGAACTGCTGCAGCCGAGCGCGACGCGCCACCTGCTATGCCACTTGTGCGAGGCCTTCGCGCTTGAACGCCTCGGCGACTTCGTCGCGCACCTTGTCCTGGGCGCCCTTCCACAGCGCGAGCCACAGGATCAGGCCGATGAGCACACCGGAGCCGAAGATGATCACGACCCACAGAAGGCTCGCGCCTACCGACGGAAAGTTTCCGTTGATGATGAGCCCGTCTTTGCGAGGCGTGACCGTCGCGCCGATCAAGAAGCTCTTCTGCACGTCGACCATGCGGCCCGCGCGGAAGTTGTACTTGTACTGAGGCAGACGCGCCTCCAAGAACTGCTTCACCTGCTCTTTGGTCGGCGGCTGCGCCATCTTCAGCTTCATCAGAGTCCCCCCATCGACTAGCGTTCGATGGAGTACCGCCGCGAGTCAAGGGCTCGCGCCCGAGGATCCGGCTAGAAGCTGCCCGAGAGCGAGACGCCGGGCGATCGTGGATCGAGAACCGGCGCGATCGTCGTCGTCCGCTCCGATGCCCGAGACGGTGCCGTCCACCACACGACGGCCGCCGTGACGAGCAGAGCGCCGCCCGATGCGACGAGCCACGTGCTGGTCGTGGCCGCTCGGCGGGCCGTCGCGATCTCCGCTGTGCCCTCGGCGGTGCAGATGTTCGCGTCGTTGCAGTGGCTGGGGTCGCGGCTCGCGTCCCACGAACGCTGCGCGTGAACGCCGAAGCCGAGGCCGACGGCGGCGGTCGCGAATCCCGCACCGCCGATCACCACCGCCCAGAGCCGACGATGCGACGTGGCCGGCTTCGCTGTTGCGGGCGCGACTCGCAGCGAGGTGATCGCCGCGGGCACGAGCGAGATGGGCTTCGCGTCCTTCGGCTTCGTCGGCGTCGTCGGGGGGACGCCGTCGCGAGGAACGAGGACGGGGATCGCGATCGCCTCGCGCGGTCGGTCGCGCGTGACCTCCACGTCGGTGGTCCACGGCTTGTAGCCGGGTGCAGACGCGGTGATCGTGTGATGGCCCGGATCGACGACGATATCGACGCCGAGGAGCGACGTGATGTCGACGTCGCCGCGCATGACGGTCAAGTCGCGCGGCATCGTCGACGGCGGCGAAACGGTGAGGCGAACCAACCGTGGTTCGAGGGCGGCGATGCGGCTGCGGGCGTACTCGGCGCGGTCGTCTCCGCGCCGTATTGCGAGCTCGAGCGCGTCGCGAAACTCGGCCCACGCAGTCGCGGTGCGGTCGATCGTCTCGTGACAGTTGGCCGTGTTGAGTAGCGCACCGAGCTGCGGATCGGCGCGGTAGCTGGCCTCGAAGATCGGACACGCCTCGGCGACCTTGCCGGCTTTCTCGAGCTCTTTGGCGCGCTCGAACAGCGCGACCGCGACCACCTTGTCATCACCCGCGTGTGCTGACGTCACGGCGACCAGGAGCGCGAGGATGGAGATGGATACGCGGTTCATTGCAGCACGCCCCGGGCGTAGGTCATCGAGCTTGTCTGGTTCGCGAAGATCATGTCCTGTCGGCCATCGTGATCGAGATCGACGACCTCGACGTCGACCGCGCCGGCGCCGAGCTCCGGGAATCGCCTCTGCGTGAAGCCGGCGGTTCCGTCGTTGAACAGCACGACGAGCTGCTGGTTGTCGAGCACGACCAAGTCGCGCGCACCATCACCATCCACGTCGCCAACGGTCAGCGCGCGAGGCGAGGTTCCGACGTGGAACGGCGTGCGCGTCCAGTTCGGGAACTTCGTCTGCACGACGACGTTGCCGGTGTACGGATCGATCCACGCGATGTCCGCGCGTGCATCACCGTCGAAGTCCGCGGCGACGAGCTCGCGCGGAGCCGCAGCCGCCCCCAGCGGGACCTGGCTCATGGCGAGAGCGGCGTTCCCGTAGGAGAACACCGTGATCGAGCTCGCGAGCGTATCGAGGAGGAGCGTCTCGTCGCCCGGCACTAGATCGAGTGGTGCGTTCACGACGACGCGAGGCTCACCCGGGTTCGCACCCGGCTGCCACGATGGTCCCATCACCATCGACGCTCCATCGTTCAGCAACGCCGTCACGCGGCCCGGACCGTCGGCAACCATGACGTCCGGACGTCCATCGGTATCGAGCGCACCCATCGCGATCGTACCCGCGTCCGCGAACGCACGTGCGAATGGAGGTTCGAACGTGCCATCGCCTTTTCCACGCGCGATGTAGAACGGCCCGTCGCTGATCAAGAGATCGGGGAACGTGTCCCCCGTCACCTCGGCAACGGCGACCGACCGAGTCGCGACCATCGGAAGGTACGTGCGCCCGACGAACTGATTGCCCATGTTGACGACGACGCCGACGTCACCGTCGTACGTAGTGAACAGGAGATCGGGCTTCACGTTGCCGTCGACCTCGACCGCCGCCACCGTGGTGATCATGCCGACGCCCGGAATCGGAGCGCCGAGGACGAACCCGATCTCGGGCTCCTGACGAACGACTTCGATCGCGTACGTGCGCGTGAGATTCGAGGCCGTGTGCGCGACGATCTCGATCGTGCTCGTTCCGATCGGAAGCGCGACATCGGCTGGCATCGCGGACTGGGCGGCGGAGCCAGCGATCATGATCTCGATCGATGGCTCGGCCACGGTCGCGGTGATCGCGATGTTCGCGCCCGTGTAGGGCAGCGCCACGTCGTAGTGAGTGACGTCTGGATCGAACGCGGGCGAGAGCACGCCACGCGAGACTTGTAGATCCGAGAGCGCGACCTCGACCTCGACCGCCGTGGTCGGATCCGTGATGCCGATCAGATCGGCGCAGCCGGTCAAGGCGACGGCGATGTACGCGGCGGCGATCATGCGTGTCATGTACGTCCCTCGAGTGCGTTGGTCGTTCGCGGTGTCGTCGGTGTCGTGGTCGGTGTGGGTGTCGGCGCCGGCACGCGCGATGGAGTCGGCCGCTGCCGGTTCGGTGTCGGCGGCTGCGTATCGCGCGAGCGTTGCGTGGCTGATCGCGCCGGCGTCGATTTCGCTGCCTTCGCCGAGGTCGCGCTCGTCGGCGAGCCTGTCGCGGTGGCCGTCGCGCTCGTCGGTGTCGTCGATGGCGTCGTCGTTGCGGTCGCCGGTGGTGTGGTCGTCGACGAGCTCGATGCCGTCGTGGGCGATGTCGTCGTCGATGTCGTCGTCGATCCCGTCGTCGATCCCGTCGTCGTGGGCGATGTCCTCGTCGACGAGGTTGTCTTGGTCGATCCCGTCGTCGAGCTCGGTCCCGTCGTGGGCGACGTTGTCGTTGGTGCGGTTGTCGTCGGTGGCGAGCTCGATGCCGTCGTGGCCGCGCGGTCAGCCGCGCTCGCGGACACTCTTGCACGCGATGGCTCCGCATCGTCGTCGTGCGATGCGCGCTTGGTCGCGATCACAGCGACGATGGCCATGATCGCGATCGCACCCGCGCCGACGCCGATGCCGAGCATGCGCGTCGAGCGTCGCGGAGGAAGCGTCGACATCTGACCCGCGCTTCCACCCATCGTGGTCACCGCGCGTCCCCATGCATCGCTCTGCACCGGCTTCATCGACGACGTCGTCGAGACCGTCGAGGAGTCCATCGCTTCGAGTGCGTCGACGACCATCGTCATCGACGGCCGGTCCTCGGGACGCTTCGCGAGGAGCTGGACGATCAACTGGTCGAGCTCGTAGGGAATCTGCGCGCCGACGGAGCGAGGCGACGGAGGCGCGGCCTGGGTGTGGTTCGTGAAGGCCTCGACGATCGTCGATGACGAGAACGGCGTGCGGCCCACGACCATCTCGAACAGCACGCAGCCGAGCGAGTAGGCGTCGGCGCGCCAGTCCACGGTGGCCGAGTTGCCCCATTGCTCGGGGGCCATGTAGTCCGGCGTGCCCATCGTTCCGATCGTTCGCGGACCTTGGCCACCGGACAGCTTCGCGATGCCGAAGTCGAGGACCTTCACGCGCTCGCGGCGTTCGAGCTCGTCGTCGGCGACGAGGTAGATGTTGTCGGGCTTGAGGTCGCGGTGCGTGATGCCCGCTGCGTGCGTGGCCGCGAGCACGCTCGCGATCTGCCGCCCGATGTCCGCCACCTGATCCATGGGCAGCGCACCGACGCGCCGGATGCGCGCGGCGAGCGACTCGCCCTCGAGCAGCTCCATCACGAGGTACGCTTGATCGGAGACGAAGCCGACGTCGAAGATCTTCGCGATGCCCGCGTGCTTGATGCGGCTGACGATCCGCGCCTCGTTGAACAGGCGATGGACGTGGTCCACGTTGCGCGAGATCTCCGGGAGCAAGACCTTCACCGCGACCCGGGTCTGGATCCCGACGTGCTCCGCGAGCATGACCTCGCCCATACCCCCGCGGCCGAGGACTTCGATGATTCGAAAGTTGCCGATGACCTGCCCGATCACGTGACCTCAGAACTCGCATCGACCAGTCCGCACCCTCGTGTAGACGAAAGGTTCGACTCGACAGATCCGCACGTGTCCCTACACGACGCTCGGGTTGGATACAGTGCGTGTGTGAGCCAAGGACTCGTTCCCGTGGACCCCGCTCGGCGGAGCATCGTGACGTTCGCGGTGAAAGGCGATCCGTGGGAGCGGATCGGCGCGTGGGCCAAGCGGCACCGCTTTCACCCGCGGTCGGACAAGTCCGACGAACGTCGGACGCGTAGCAGCGCCGAAGGCGATGCGAAGGTAGACGAGAAGCACACGAAGCTGTTCCAGAAGGGGAACGGGCTGTGGACGTCGCCGATGAAGGCGCAGTTCACCCACAAGGACGGCAAGATCGAGCTACAGGCGTGGGTTCACAACCTGCTGTTGTCGCGCCTGTTGACGCTGTTCCTTCTCCCGATGGAGATGAACATCCGCTCCGGCGGCTTCCGCGCGATGGTGCCGCGGAGCATCGCGCGCAACGCGATCAACGAGCTGCTTCGAGAGATGAACGCCGAGCCGATCCCGTGATCAGAACGGGCCGAGGCTGTAACGCTGCGCGAGCGAATCCCACGCGTAGGTCGCGGCGATCTCGACGGTGGCGCTCTTGATCGGACGGAAGCCGTCGGTCATCGGCAGCGGCGCCGCCGAGCGCATCACGATGCGTGGACGCGCGTACTCGGGCAGTGAAGCCACCGCGGTGGACAGCGCACCGAGATCGAGCGTGGTGTTCGGGCGGAGCTGGATCACGGCGGCGACCGCATCGACGCCGTCGACGCGGTGAGGCTTCGCGATGCACAGGGCGATGTTCGGGACCTCGTACAGCGTGTCCTCGATGCGCGTCGATGCGATCGGGCCCATGCGCGTCGGGATGATCTGGTTCGCGCGATCGACGAGCCAGAAGTCACCCTCGGTGTCGACCGTGGCGATCTCGCCGGTCACGAACCACTGATCACCCGACTCGAACGCATCGCGGATGATGCGCTTGGAATCGACGAACGCGATGTCGGAGGTCGTCGCGGACATCTTCGCGATGAGGATGCCGGGCTCGTCGAGACGCGCGCGGACGAGGCGACCGTCACCGGTGCGCTCGAAGTCGTTGTCGGCGAGGCTCCAGCCCGCGACGATCGTGTCCGGACTGCCGGGAAGCGGCCGACCGACGGAGCCGATCTTCTTGCCGCGCGCGTTCGCGAGCACGGTGCTCGCTTCGGACGACGCGTACATCTCGAGCACACCGACGGGACCGAAGCGATCGATCAACCGGCGCCACGCGTCCTTGCGAAGGCCCGAGCCCGCGAACAGGCGCACCGGGTTGTTCTTCTCGCCGAGCACCGGCTGCGCATCGACGAGCGCGCGCGGCATCTCGCCCGCGTAGAACACCACGCTGACGCCGTAGCGCCGCACTTCGTCCCAGAACGTCGTGGGCTCGAACTTGGTCGCGAGCGCGAGGCGAGCGCCGCCGACGAGCGCCGAGCCTGCCGAGACCAGCGTGCCCGATGGGTGATGCAGAGGGAGACAGCAGTACACGGTGTCGCGCGTGGTCAGCGTCGCGGCGGCGGCTGCGCCGAGCGCCGAAAACGCCCAGCGACGATTCGTGATCCTCGTCGCGCGCGGTGGCTCGAAGCGACCCGACGACACGAACACCATCGCGAGATCGCGCGCGCGGCCCGGATCGGGCTTGAACCACGCGGGCAGGGCGACCGTGTCGGGATCGATCGTCTCCATGTCGATCACGCCAGCAGGCAGCGTGCGCTTCTCGCCGGGTTGCCACGGCACTTCGCCGACGCCGCCGAGGACGAGCAGCTTCCCGGTAAACGCGGGACGCGCGCGGACCGCGCCCGCCGGATCGCAGATCAGCATCTCGGCCTCGCCGAGCTCGAGCGCGCGCGAGAGCACCGCGTCGGGAGTTTCGGGCGAGAGCAGCACCGCGACGGCACCGAGCCGGTTGAGCGCGCACACGACCGAGAGATGCGACGGACGCGACGTCATCATCACGCCGATCTTCTGACCGGGCTTGATGCCGCACGCGATCAGCCCGCGCACGACGGCATCGACGCGGCGATTCGCATCCGCGTACGTGAACGCGCGACCGCGGAACAAGAAGAACGTGCGATCGCCGATCTTCTGCGCCTGCTCCGCGAGCGATCGGCCGAACGAGATCAGCGAGTCATCCTGGAGATTGCGCAGCTTGTTGAGCCGCGGCAGCTGCCAGCGCGCGTTGTCGAGGTAGCCGCCGAGATCGTCGGACAGCTCCGCGACGCGCTCGAGCGCGGCATTCGCGGTCTTCTCGACGAGCTCTTTGACCAGCTCCAGATCGAAGCCGTCGCGCTCGTGATCGTCGTCGTCGTGTTGATCGTCGGGCTCGGCGAACAGCTCCTGCGGCTGCGCGGCGCGAACGTCGATCGCGTGCGCGGGCATCGGCGATCCGCCTTCGCGCCAGCGCATCCAATCGACGATCGTCGGCCACGTGACGGTCAGCGCCGTCGAGCCGACGACGAGACCGAAGTGCCCGGCCTTCACCATCACCTCGTACATCACGTCGGACTTCGGCGCCGCGCGACGAATTCCGCGCACCGCCGCCGGTCGGCCCATCTCGTCGCGACTGCCGACGAAGTACAGGATCGGGCACGACAGATCCGCGAGCGTGACGGTGTGGCCATCGATCACGAAGCCACCCGACTGCATGCGATTGCCGACGATCAGCTCGTCGACGAACTTGCGAAACGCGGGACCCGGCCACGCGACGAAGCCTTCACCGCCGAGGAACAACCGCTTCGCCTCGCGCTTCTCGAGCGCGCCGCGATCGTGCAGGTTCTTCACGAAGTCGACGAGCTGCTTCACTTCCTTGCGCGCGCTCAGCAGCTTGAAGCCCGTCGACGTGAAGAAGCCGGGCAAGCCTTCGATCCGCTGCAGCGGCCACTCGAGCACCGAGCGCAGGCCGGACACGATGCGCTCCGTCGTGTCCTCGCCGAGCTTCACCGTGCGATGCAGATCGACGGGGCTGCCCATGCCGATCACCGACGCGAGCCCCGCGCCTTTGCGGAACGCGGCGGCTTGGTAGCAGAACATGCCGCCCTGCGAGTAGCCCGCGAGGTGAACGTCGCGCCCGGTCGCCGCGCGCACGCGATCGATCGCTTCGGACACCGCGCGCACGTGATCGTCGAGGGTGCGATCCATGCCGCCTTCTTCGCGCTCGGGTGCGCCGAAGTCGACGAGCCAGACATCGACGCCCCAGCGCGAGAGCGCCGCGACCGCCGACACGTCTGGCGAGATGTCGTAGACCTCGGAGGCCACCATCAGCGGTGGTACGAGGAGGAGTGGCGCGGCGACGGGCTTCGTCCCCGGATCAGGCGTCTTGGCGTAGTGACGAAGTCGATAGACGCGCTCTTCGTGCGCGACCTCGAACGGCGCTCCATACGGAGCCGTGAGCCGACCGGCACGACGGATCTCGAGGATGTTTTGCCATGCGAGACCGATCCGGCGCAGGCGTTTGCCCCACCTGACCTGACGGCGACGACGGCGTGTCGCCTGTCCTTCGCTCATGGGGCAGGCGGAGGCGGGGCGCCACCCATACCGGGGGCGGGCGGAGCGGGCGGACCCATCGGAGCGGGACCCGACGGATATCCCGGCTGCTGGCCACCTTGTTGACCGTTGAACCATGCAGGCGGCGGCGCGGCAGCACCGGCGGGCGTGAGGCCGATGAGGATCGGACCGTCATCGAAGCGCTGCCAGTTACCGGTCGCGAGATCGACGACGATCGGAATGATGAAGAACAGGATGCTGACGATGAACCAACCGTTCAGCGTCTTCGACCGGATCATCATCACCGGCTGGAAGCCCGGGAGATAGATCTGGATCTGACCGGGGCGCGAGCGATCGAGCGAGATCGTCGTCGGCGTCTGGCCCACGACCATGCCGTTCACGTAGACCCACGCGCCAGGCGGATTCGTCTGGACCGGAATCGTGTCGGGGCCGCTCGCGAACAGCGTCGCGCATCCGGGCGCTGTCATGAGCAACATCAAGCCCATGAGCAGGATCGCGACACAGTTTCGAGTCGCCTTCTTCGTCGGTGTTGTCGTCGTCATGATCGGGTCCCTCATCTTCATCACGTCCTTGCCCTAGGTGGGCTCACCTGCGAGGCGGTAACCGACGCCACGCTTGCTTTCGATCAAATCATCCGCGGCCACGCTCGCGAGCTTGCGGCGCACGCGATGAACCAGCTCGCGAACGTTCTCGCTATCGGCTTGCACCGAGCGGAACGACAGCGCATCGGCGATCTCGTGCCACGCGACGTACGCGAGCTCGGCATCGGTCACGTTGCGGCGGCGCTCGACGAGGAGTTGCAGCAGGCCGAACTCCATCGCAGCGAGCTCGATCGACGAGTCGGCGATCCGCAGCACGCCGCCGTCGACGCGCTGGCGTAGATCGAGCTGATGACCGCGCGGCGTGGTGACCTTCGCGCTGAACACGAGCTCGTCGCGACGCGTGGGCGCCGTGCGACCGGAGCCACGCGGCGGCTCGATCTTCGGGAGCGCCTCGGGCCAGAAATAGAGCTTCACGTCGCCGAGTCGGATCGTGTTGCCGCCGGCCAGTGCCACGTCGGTGACGCGGTTGCCCTCGACCTCGGTGCCGTTGCGGCTCGAGTTGTCGATGATGTGCCAGCCGCCCTCGCCGGACTTCAGCGTCGCGTGCTCGCTCGACACCGATGCGTGCAGCACCGCGAGCTCGACCCGCGGATCACGGCCGATCTTCGCACCGTCGACAATTCCGTGAGCGACACCCCACGCATCGATCAACGCCGCGGTCGGCGACGTGACACGTGAGAAGATCTGCTCGCTGGTGATTCCCGGCGACGCGATGGCGACGCCGTGAGCCGTACACAGAACCCCGATCGAACGGGGCGAAGAGCAGAGCACGCACACAGTCATGCCCGGGTACGATCACCCGGGAGCAGCGCCCATGCAAGCGCGCGGGCTACCAGGTTCCGGCGCCAGGATCTCTCGTTGACCTCGGTCTCCGACCCAGGCAATCAGTCCCACCGTTAGCTTTCGGTGATGGTCGCCCTGAGTGAGCCCGACGTTAGTCCCACGCTGCCCCGCATATACTCGAGAGATGCGGCATGCGATGGCAGCTCTCGCCTTTGCGTCGATGACGTTCTCGGGTTGCTCGGTACTTTACAACCCAAACGATCTTCCGAAGCAGGTGGACGCTATGCCGGATATGGAGATGGTCGTCGACGCGAATCCAGCCGCGCTCGCGATCACCGGCGTCGGTCCGATCGCGGTGCTCGAAGGGCAAGGTGATGGAGGGAGCCGCAAGCCCCTGATCGTGATCGAAGGAACCGACATCGCGCAGACCGCCACCGTGGAGATCCTCGCGTCCGCGGGCGCGACGAAGGTGCCGATGATCACGCTCGACGCGGCGGCGCAGGAGATCGACGTCTACGGCCATCACATCGCGATCCCGATCACGGCGCTCGTCGATCCAGCGCTCGCGGCCGGCGAAGTCATCTCGCTCGACGTGAAGGTCACGCAGGATGCGGGCGGTACGCCGGTCTCGCAGACACTGAGCGGCATCCTGACGCTGCAAGGCCTCGACGAGTACGAGAACACCGGCACGGTGGTTCCGGCGCTCGCGGCGGGCGTGAACAAGTTCTCGCGCGTGAACCTGACGATGGGCACGCTGCCGAAGCCTCCGTCCGGTCCCGTGATCATCGAGGCCACGTCGTCGATCACGATAGCTGCGGCGGTGGTCGCGACCTTCGACGGAACGAGCTCCGCACCGGGCCCGGGTGGATTCGGCGGCGGTGCTGGCGCGACGCAAGGCCTCGGCATCGCGGCCGGTGCGATGGGAATGGGCGTGGCCGGGGGCGCGGGTGTCGCCGGCGCGGCAGGGATGGCGGCGACGGCCTATGCCGGCGACGAGCAGCTCACGACGATCGACGCGGGCGAGAAGATGGCGAACGCGAGCAGCGGCGGCGCGGGTGGTGGTGTCACGACGACGTCGCTCGGGCCCGGTGGCAAAGGCGGCGGCGGTGGCGGCACGATCGCGATCACGGCGGGTGGAAGCGTGACGCTGACGACCACGATCTCGGCCAAGGGCGGTGCGGGTGCCGCGGGCGGAACGGGTGCATTCGCCGGCGGGGCGGGATCCGGCGGCATCCTTCTCGTGCGTGGCGGAGGTGACGTGACGACCGCGACGCTCGATGTCGGTGGGCCTGGTCCGGCGGGCCGTGTCCGCGTCGATGCCGGCGGTGTTCGCTCGACTCCCGGCACCGCGTATCAGGGGCCCACGTTCGTGAACCTGCCGCTGATCGTCACCGTCGAGAAGCCGACGTTCGAAGTGCAGGGCTCGCCGAGCAAAGGCATTCGCTACATCGTGATCCGCGGGACCGACATCGAAGGCCCGATCGATCTGACGATGGGCAGCAACGGTCGCGCGATGATCACGATGCAGCGCGCGCTCGTGCAGGGCATCAACGAGATCTGTCTCCTCGTCCAAGATGCCGCGGCGTCGTCGTACACGCGAAACTGCGCGACGGTCGCGCACATCTTCAAGACGCCGTAGCGCTACTTCTTCCGGTCGCGCGCATCCATCTCGGCCTGCACCTTCGCGAGGAGCCGCGCGGCTTCCTCGAGGAGCGCGGGGCTCTTCATCGCCTCGTTGATCTTGATGCGGCGCCACAGCACCCACCAGTTGGGATCCGCGTTCGGGCCCATCACGCCGAGGCGCTTGCCGATCGCGCTGTACTGCGCCGCGACCGTGTTCGCGTCGAGCTTCGCTGGTGCGGTCTCGATCGTCGGTTCGGTCTTCGTGTCGGTCTTCGTGTTGGTCTTCGTCTCGATCTTCGTGGCGGTCTTCGGATCCTTCTTCGGGACCCGCGAATCCTTCTTCGGCGTGACCTTCGCGACCTCGGCACCCGCGTCGGGGATCGCGGCGATCTCGACGCTCGCGTCCGGAGTCTGCGTGACCACAGGTGCGGGCTCGCGAGGGGGCTCGACTCTCGGTTCGATCACGGGCGGCGCCGCGGTTGGCGTGGGCGCGGCGCGCGTTGGCGGCGCTTCGGTCTCGCGTCCGGTCGCGAGAACGACAACGGCGATCGTCGCCGCGACCGCGACGCCGATCGCCGCGAACAGCGCGGTGCGATGCTTCCTCGCGGGAGCGAGCGGCTCTTCGCCGGCGGTAGGCGTGACACCGATCGGTGCGGTGCGGATGAACCGTTGATCGGCCTCGATCACAGACACCGGCGGCGGGAACGTGTCGTTCGAGCTACCCGCGTGCCGCTGCGGCGTCGACGGTGCGGTGACCGCAGGCGCGCGAGCCGTCGCGATCGGAACGCCGAGCGCAGCTGCCGCGGCACCGGGGTCCTTGTCGATCAGATCGAGGAGCTCGCGCGCGGCCTTCGCCGTTGCCGGGCGTGCATCGCGCTTCTTCGCCATCAAGCGGCGGACGAACGCTTCGAGCAGCGGATCGACCTCGAGGTACGGAACGCGCTGCGAGATCGGCGGCGGATCGAGCAGGAGGTTCGCGCGCGCGACTTCCGCGCCGGTGCCATCGAACGGCAGCTTGCCGCACAACATCTCGTAGACGACGATGCCGAGCGCGAATAGATCGATCCGGTGGTCGATCGGATCCGCGACTGCTTGCTCGGGGGCCATGTAGTGCGGCGTTCCGAGCACCAAACCGTTGGTGGTCAAACGGCCATCCGCGTCCGGCCCCGAGCCACCGTCGCGCAGGATCGCGATACCGAAGTCGACGATGCGCGGCACCTCGACGCCATGCGCGTCCTTCTCGACGATGACGTTCTCGGGCTTGAAGTCGCGATGGATCAACCCCGCTTCGTGCGCGTGATACAGACCCTCGAGCATCTGCCGCGTCATGTTGATCACCCGCGGCCCGGGCATCGGTGCCTCGACGAGCATGGTCGCGAGATCCGGCCCGTGCGCGAAGTCCATCACCATGTAGCGGAGGCCGTCCGATGTCTCGCCGACATCGACGACACCGACGACATTCGGGTGGCGCAAGCGACCTGCGAGCTCGGCTTCTCGCTCGAACCGCTGCGCGACCTTCGTGTCTTCGAGGAGCTTCGAGTGCAACACCTTCACGGCGAAGGCACGGCCGACCTTCACGTGGGTTGCTTTGTAGACGGCACCCATCGCGCCTTCGCCGAGGCGCCGCTCGATCCGATAGCGGTTCGCGAGGACCTCGCCGATGATCTTGTCCTTCCCACCCTCCTCGGACGAGGCGGCGCGATCACTGGCACGGTCCGTCACTAGAACCTCCCGCTCCAGCTCGCCATGCCGCCACCCTCGGTGGTCGGAGCGATGACGAGTTGCGATTCTTTGCCCGACGTGGCGAACAACACGACCGTGGCGACGGCGCCGCCGATCGCGACGAGGTAGCCCGCGTCGGCGACGATACCGGTGACGCGAATCGAGTCGCGCTTGCCATCATCGCAGTCCATCGGCGAGTCCTCGCACGAGTTGAACTTGCTGCGTGTCACGAGACCGAACGCGATACCGACACCGAGACCGGCGACCGCGACGCCGGCCGTGATCTTCGCCGGCATCGTGAAGTGACGCGGCACCTCGTCGGACATCCTGGGTTTCGGTCCGGTATCCAGGCTACCGATGCCCGGCTTCACGCGTTTCGGTGCATCGGGCAGTAGCGACGGCGCGGCGGAGATGAAGCGCGACTTTGCTTCGGTCAGCGACGCGATATCGATCGCTGGACGCGAGGCGCTCTTCGTGGTCCCCGGCTTCACCCACGTGCTGTCGATCTGGATCGCACCGCCGCTGCCGGTGTCGACCATCACGACGAACAACAGCTGATTCGCACCGATGCGCCGGGCGACATCGTCGAAGCACGCCGGCGTGGCGACGCAGTCGGGCGGGATGCCATCGGCCGGGAGCGAGCGGCGTACTTCGAGACCACCGACCGCATCCACGTCGAGCTCCGACGTCAGCGCGTCGGCGAGATCCTGGCTCAATGCATCGACGCGCGCGGCATCGAGATTGACGGCGATCCCGGGGATGATCGCGACTTTGATCCGCTCTTCCGGCGGCGGCGACGGCGCGGGTTGCGCCGCAGCCAACGACGTCGCCCCGATCAGAACCACGAGAGCGAGGTCGGGTCTGGTCACGGTGATCATCGTAGCGAGTTCCTCGTCGACGAACCGCGTGCAATCTTACATGTCGTGTGAGGCTGCCGTTAGACCAACCACACGCTCCGCCACTCACGTACCGGGTGGAAGTTCCTTCTGCTTCTTCTTGTCGCCGAACAGCCGCTGTCGCTTTCGACCGTTGCGGTTGTAATAGATCGCGTAGAGCGCACCGGCGATTCCCGACAGCGGCATCACGACCATCAGCACCGGGAACAACAGGAGTGTGGGCAGCTTCGATGCGATCGCCGCGAACGCGAGCCACGCGGCGGATGCGGGTGCGGCCTCGCGGAACGATCCCGCGTAGAGCCACCCGAGCGGACCGAAGAACGTCGACGCCAACGCGGACTTGACCCACGACTTCTCGCCGGCTTTCGTCGGCTTCGTGAGCTCCTGCTTCATGTCGCTGGCTTTGCCCGCGAGCTCGAGTGCGTTTCCGAGATCGCTCCCGCGCGATCGAGCCTCGCGAGGCGCGGGCTCGTCCTCGACTGGCTTGCGCTTCGTGACGAGCGCGGCCTGGCGGTCGCGGAGCGCATCGCGCTCGGCTTGCTGCGCCGCCCGCTGCTCCTTCACCTTCGCCATGGCCACGTCACGGCGCTTCTGTTGCGCCTCCGCGTCGGCCTTGACCTCTGCTTCGAGCGCCGCTAGTCGCTCCATGAGCGCGCGGTCGTCTTCGGACACGCCTTCGACTATGGCATGATCCGACCAGATGTCGCTGCGTTCGTGGTGCCTCGTGCTCGTGCTGTCCTGCATGGGAATCGCCGCGTGCGGAGGCGACGGCAAAGACGCCGACGAGCCTCAAACGGCGCGCGAGAAGATGCGGCGCGAGGCGAAGCGCGACAAGAAGAGCAAGAAGGACCAGCCCGTCGACTCGGCGGGCAAGTCCTGGGGCAAGTGGCGCTACACCGGTGATCGCGCCGAATGCTACTTCCGCTCCGGGCAGAAGTGCTTCAAGACCGAGGCTGCGGCGTGCGCGACGATGCGCTGCAAGAAGCCGACGAAGTGCCACGCCGAAGGCGCGGCGCCTGCTCAGGTCAGCTGCAAGTAACTACGCGGCGGCTTTTCGAGCGATGACGCGCGGGATGCGAACGCGCGGGCCGACGCGGAACGAGATCGACTTCACGTTGCGATAGAACTCGCCGTCGATGATCGGGGCCATGAGCTCGTTGCCGACGGCTTCGAGCTTCATCTCGCGGCACGGGCGATCGAGGATGTTGCGACCGACCATCTCCTCACCACGCGCCATGCGCGGGATGTTGCGGATGATCGACCACGGGCTCGGCGTCCCGACGATCGCGTTCATCAGGCCCGGCTGATCAGCCTTGCCGAAGAAGCGGAGCACGTTGCCGAGGTTGATCGACATCGACGCGACGTGGACGCCGGTGAACGAATCGCCGGGGAGGCGCATGCCGTCGAGCATGACCTTGCACGCCGTCGGCTCGAACACTTCCTTCGCGTACGTCTTCCACGCACCGAACGGGAGCCTCGACAGCGGCGACAGCGCGATCGGCGCAGACGCGACGGTGTTCGCGACGATGTTCACGATCGTGCGCGGATTGGGATCCGCGTGCGAGTAATACTTCGAGTAGAAGCGCTGGCCGACACCACCGGCCGCCGAGGCGAAGCCGTACGTGCGGAACGGAACTTCGATGCCGTCGACGATCTGCACGCCGTCGATCACCATCGAGTCGACTTCTTGCTCTTCGATGTTCGCGCCGCGCTCGATGGAGTCGCGCAGGTTGCCGAGGATGCCTTCGGCGTCGCCCTGGATGCCGACGTTGTTCGCGACAAAGTCGATCGTGCCGCCCTTGGTGGGGAGGGTCATCGGCAGGGTGAGGTTCGTGTCGACGAACTCGTCCTCCTGGAGGACCTCCATGCCCATGCGGAGCATCCAGTGCAGCGCACCGTCGCCGCCGTCCGCGACCCAGACGCGAGCGCGCTTGCGGAGGAAGTCGCGCAGGACGGGCTTGATCGAGTCGATCGACTCCGTCTTGTGGACCTCCCCGAACCCGCCCACGATGCGCTGGAGCCGCCCCGCCCGGTCCGGGCGATTGCGGTTCTTGCGGCTGTTCGGATTCGTGATGACGCCGATTTCCATCGAGCCGAGAAGGTTGCAAAAGCTGGGCGAGACGCAGTGCGTCGTAACCATCCGGAATCACGTACGTCACATTGGTAAAAACAGGCTGGCTGCGTAGGCCCTTACGCGGGTCCTGGATAAGCCGCGAACCAGTCCGTTGGACGAGGATCTGGAGGTGTCCGAGTCTGCTCGTGATCGCGAGTCGTGTGAGTACACGGCCCGCCCCGAAACCAACGCACGAGGCAGCCGCCGGCAAGGTCCACTTCGCACCCCGCGAACGCGCGAGGCCATACTCGGCAGGTGAGAAGCGCGATGACGGTGTTGCTCGTAGCGTGCGGTTCGACGTCGCCAGTCGCGAAGGGCCCCGAGCGCGATCTCGATCCGCCGATCACGAGGAACGAGATCGATCCGGACATCACGGTCGCCGAGCCGATCGATCCGATCGTCGGCCTCGCACCGCCCGATGCCGATGCCGAGGTGTCGTGGATCTCGCCGGGACCTGCTCGACTCGAGATCGCATCGAGCCCGATCGAGACGGCATCACCGAACGCGCCGCCGGTCGCGGGCTCGATCCTCGACGCGCAGGGAAAGCTCGTACGTCTCGCGATCCGCCTCGATCACGCGCGGTTCTCGCTGTGGATGGATCGGTCGCGGCTGTACGGCGTGATCAAGTACGAGCAAGACGTGCGCGTCGCCGACGGCGTGATGCCAAACGATCCGAAGCCGCTGCTATTTCCGGGCGCTCGCGTGAAGCGGCTCGCGCGCAGAGATGGCTTCACGCAGATCCGCTACGTCGGTGCGCTCGAGATCGAGGGTTGGGTGCCCGACGGCTCCATCGTCGATCGCGGCGTGTCTCGCGCACGGATGGGTCGCTTGCCGACGGGAATGAAGACGCTGACGCTGTTGCCGGGGTCGATCATTCGCGCGAAGCCCGAGTGGAGCGGGGCACAGCTCGCACTGGCAGCGAACAACTACTTCGTCGATGTCGTACGCGAGCTCGATCCGAAGTGGACCGAAGTGCACTACCAAGACGGCGACATTCGCGTACGCGGGTTCTACCAGCGCTACTCGCCGCCGGGACGCACGCATCGCGAGCGCATGGACCCAGACACCGCACCGATTCCGATCGCACCGAACGCGAAGGTCGCGAGTGGCTCGTGCTTGTACTCGCGCGTGGGCGGCGAATCCGTCGGCTACATCGTCGGCGATCGCGACGTGTCGCTCGAGCCGGGCACGAACGCATGGTGGACGCTCGCGATCGACACGCCGTGGGGACCGATCAACTTCGCGGCGCGCGGTCCCGCGGCGAACGAGCTCGACGTCTGCGCGCCGCCGAACAGCGTGCCGGCATCGACGCTCGTCGCGCCTACTTCCCCGTGAACACGGGCTTGCGCTTCGCGAGTAGCGCGGACATGCCTTCGCGCGCGTCATCCATGACCACGGATCGCGCTTGCACGTGCGACTCGGCGCGAGCGGCGTCGCGCACGGACATGCCGAGGCCGCGATAGATCGCGAGCTTTGTCTCGCGCACCGCGAACGGCGCGTTGTCCGCGATCGTGCGCGCCATCGCCGTCGCTTCGGTCATCACCTGTGTTGCGGGCACGGCGCGATTGACGATGCCGAGTCGCTCGGCCTCCGCACCGTCGACGAGCTTGCCGGTGAGCAAGAGCTCGGATGCTCGCGCGACGCCGATGAGCCGCGGCAATAGATGACTGATCGCCATGCCCGGTGCGAGCCCGATCGCGACGAAGTTCGCGCCGTACTTTCCCTCGAGCGCGGCGATGCGAATGTCACACATGAGCGAGAGACCGAAGCCACCGCCGACGGCGTGACCGTTGAGCGCGCCGACGATCGGGACCTCGATGTCGAGCAGCGACAAGAACGGCTCGTACATCGCGTAGCTCTTCTCGTGCGGCGCTTTGTCGTCGCCTTCGCGCTGCAAGTTCGACTTGAAGTCCGCGCCCGCCGAGAAGCAGTTGCCCGTGCCCGTCACGACGAGAACGCGAATGGTCTGATCGCCACGCGCGGCCGCGCTCGCGCGCGCGAACGCGTCGAGGAGCTCGGGCGTCATGCTGTTGCGATTGTCCGGACGATCGAGCGTGATCACTCCGATCGCATCGCGTGATTCGTAGCGAACTGCATCCGACATGCGGCGCACGCTATCACCTCTGCAGAAAGCGCAGCACGCGCGAGCTTCACTCGAATGCTCGCGCGTACTTGAGCGATGGCCCATCGGCTGCACTACGTCTTGTCGAGCTCTGGTTTGGAGCTCGTCACAAGGAGTTCGGTCATGAAGGTCTCTGCTCTCATCACGTCGCTCGTTCTCGGAATCTCGTCGGTGGCCGTTGCTGCACCCGGTGCGCCGGCGGTCCACGCCAACCCCGTCGCGCAAGCGCGCTTCGCGCCGCCCGTCGCTCGCCCGCTTCCGCATCCCGTGCGGTGGACGCTGCTCGACACCTCGAAGCCGTCGCGGTTTGGTCGCATGGTGATCGATGTGAATTCGAAGGCGCGCTTCACCAAGCTCAAGCTCGAAGCGCAGCGCGGCGTCGCGTCGATCGACAAGGTGATGATCACGTACGCGAACGGCCGCACGCAGACGGTCGAGCTCGACCAGCGCCTCGGTGGCTACGGTGCGAAGAGCTTCGCGGTGATCGAGCTCGACGGACGCAACGCGCGCCAGATCTCGAAGATCGTGATCCTCAGCAAATCGGGTACGCGTGCTTCGTACTCGATTTCTGCAGCGTGAACCTCGCAGCTGCAATTCGCGCAGACGCCTGCGAGGCCGGCAGACCGGTCTTGCAGGCGTCGTCACGAATACGCTGACTTATCTGTGGCCCGATGACTGCAGCACCTCCCAGCACAAGGAGCTCGTGGGCTCCAAAGGAGAAGCAGTCATGTTGAAGGCCATCATCGCAACTCTTGTTCTCGGCGCGTCGGGTGCAGCGATCGCTGACCCGAGCCCCGATATCACGGTTCGTGGCGAAGCCCGCTGGGGCGAGCCGCAACAGACGTATCAGCGCGACCACCAGCGCGACTACCGCCCGCACTGGCGGAACAACACGTGGGTTGCTCTCACGTCGCCGCTGCAGCTCGATCGCGGTCGCGCGATGATCGACGTCAACCAGCGCCGCGCGTTCCAGCAGCTGCGCCTGCAGACGACGAACGGCATGTCGTTCATCGATCGCGTCGTGGTTCGCTTCGACAACGGCGAGCGTCAGGTGATCGACGTGAACCAGCGCCTCAGCACGCGGAACCCGATGATCAACATCGACCTCGAGGGGCGTCAGCGCCGCGTCGACCGCATCATCGTCATGGGCGATTCGCGCCGCGGTGGAGCGATCCAGGTGTTCGGCATCTAGTCCCGCTTCGCAAACGCACGGAACGTAGACTTCGCCGCGGCTACCACCGCGGCGTCGTCATCTAACAGCATCTTCTCGAGATACGGACGCGCGAGCTCGCGACCCTGATCGTAGATCTCGAACGCGCGGCACGCGGCTTCTCGCACGCGCGCATCGTCGCTCGCGAAGTACGGCAGGAGGCCGCTCGGGCCATTCCGGCCGGACAGCGTCTTCATCGCGGTCGCCGCGTTGTAGTGATCCATGCGCTTCGTCTTGAACGACTCGCACACGATCGCCGCGAGCTTCGGAATCGCCGCCGCATATCCGAGGCGCTTCACGCCCTCGATCCCCATGCGGCGCACGTACTCGTTCGGATCGTCCAAGTACTTCGCGAACGTCGCGCCATCACCGGCATTCGCGATCGCGATCGCGATCCAGATCGCATTCGCGCGCTCCACGGGCTTGCTCTTGCCATCGGCGATCGCGAGCAGCTCCGCGATCGTCTCGCGCGACGGCCGCTGCTTCGCATGCTTCATCGCGGTGTCGGCCTTCCACAGCTCCTTGCCCGCGATCATCTCCGCGAACGACTTCTGCGGCTTCGCCTTCGCAGCCTTCACCGGCTTCAGCGCCGGCGCGGCCTTCGTCGTGCGCTCGATCCCGAGCCGCGCGAGATCCCAGTCCACCTCGCGCGCCCACCGACACCGCGCGAGGCGCATGTTGCTCGCGGTGCCCTCGATCTCGATGGTGCTCGGCGGATGCCACGCGATCCACGCCTTCACCTGATGTCGCTGATGCGGCAACAGCGCGAGCGCACCCCAGCGCACCGACGCGAGCTTCCACACGGCCATCGACCACAGCACGCGGCGCAGCGTCTCGCGCGACTCCGCCTCGTGCGACGAGTGACTTCCCGTCGGCACACCCTCGAGCACCTTGACCGCGCGCGGCGACAGCGCGATGCCGTACATCGCGAGCGCGGCATCGAAGTCACCTGCATCGAGGAGCGCCGCACACTGCGCCGCACGTGCGTCGTCCGCGGGCCGCTCGACATCGCTGCGCCACAGCCACCGCGCGTCCATCCAGCGATGCGTCTCGTTGACATCGATCGCGTCGACGAGCACCAACTGCAGCCGCTCGCCCTCGCGCTTCGCCTTCGGCCCTTGCACGGCGAGAAACACGTCGCGCCCCGCGGCGAGTGGCTTGCTCGACTTCGTCGGCGCGAGTAACACGCGCGTCGCTGCGAGGCGCCCGTTGTCCTCGCGTGGAAACGCGCGCGCGATCGCACCCGCGTCGAGTCCCTCGCGCGCGGCGGCGAGCTGCTTCTTGCCCGCGGGCGTCAGCGACCAGTCCTTCGCGACGACCGCGTCCTCCACCACGGGCAACGGCGCCGCGGCGATCGCTTCGAGCGCGGGTCGCACGATCGGCAGCATCGACTGCGCCGCGCCGCGCACCACGGGCTGCTTCGCGGTGGCCCATCGCTGCAAGATGCCGACGGCGTCGTCGAGGATGCACGTTCGCTGATGGCCCGTGCCGTCGACCTTGATGTCGAAGTGCGGCCGGCCCGTGCCCGGAAACGGCTTCCACGTGATGACGTTGTTCTCGACGACCGAGGGCACCACCTGCACGAACCCCTCGACGCCTTCGCAGCGCAGCGTGGCGGCGATGACGCCGAACGTCGTTGCCTCGGAGTAGCCGACGACCCACTTGTCGCCCAGCGCAGCCACGAGTGTCCCGAGGAACTTTCGCCGTGCGGCGTCGTCTCGATCAGTCACGCTGCGACGGTAGCACCGCGACGTCTCGTGCCCGGGTATCACGAGCGATGTGATCGGCTGTCTCGTGTGCGCCCCTCGCACTGCCAACATGGCGAGCTGTCGACGGGGCGACCCTGCTTATACTGGTCGTCGTGATCGATTGGGCGGCGCCGGCGGACTGGGCACATCGCTCTCCCGATTTCGACAGGCTGCGTATTCACGACGACGGCCGTCTGATTCCCGCGATGGAGTACGTGGCTCCGCTCGCACTACGCACGCGCGAGCTCTGGCTCGATCTCCCGCGGCATCCGAACCTCCTCGACCCGCTCGAGCCGTTCGAGAACGGACTCTTGCTTCGCTACGCGGCGCTGGATTGGAAGCGTCCAATGCTGCGCATCGGCATCGCTGGTCGCAAGCATGCGCTCGTCACGATCGCCAACTGGGGCGTCCAGCTCACCACGTTGTTCGAGACGATCTTCTGGGATGCCGATGCGAAGGACCACGGGAGCTTTCTCGCGCCGAACGTGTATGTCGATCTCGACGGCGAAGTCCGCGTCGCGTTCTCGATGCACGATCAATTTCGGCCGCCCGAGACGCGCATCGACGAGCGCTCGTTCGTCTACGTGATCGGGAGGATCCTGGAGTCGCTCGTCGAGGCGGTCCCCGAGGCGCCGATCGGTCAGATCATCGTGCGCTGCGTCGAGAGCAGGCCGTCGAAGCGCTTTCCACGCTTACAGGTGCTCGCGCAGGCGTGTCGTCGACTCGCGCGACGCGAGCCGGTTCGAGTCGCGGAGCGTTTCACGGCGTGGAATCACGTGGAGGAGGCCATCGGTTGGCTCGCCGTCGGAGAGAAGGGACGCGCCGATCTCAGCTTCGGTGATGCGTCGTTCTACTCGCACTACGAGCGGTACTGGGAGTGGGGCCTTCGCAACGCGATCCGAGTGCCGCGGCCGACGGTGGTCGTCGAGCACGGGCTCGCCAACGCAAGTGTGTTCGCGCCCCCTGCACGCGCGACACCGCCGCTCAGTCCTGCGCGCGCGTCGTACCTCGAAGGCCGCGAGCACTTCCTGCATCGCCGCCTGCACGAAGCCCAGATCTGCTTCGCGTCCGCGATCCTTCTGGATCCGATGATGCTCGAAGCGCAACTACTGCGGCGCGAGGTCGATCGCACCCTGTCCCGTGTTCGCGCCACGACGGGCACGCCGAACGCGATGCCGATCGATGTGCCCGCGGCGCTGCGCGATGTGCGCGAGCTCGTCGTCGCGGGCCGCATCCGCGATGCGATCGCGGCGCTGTCGACCGATGCGTACGCCACGAACGTCGATGCGCCGCTGTTTCGCGCGCGCTTGCTGGCGCTCGACGGCCAGTACGCGCTCGCCGCGTCCGCATATGCGGCGATCGACGATGGACCGCATGTCGATGAAGCGCGACTCGGGCTCGCGCGCGTGACGATCGATCGCGGCAAGCCCGAAGCGGCGCTGGCGATGCTCGACGCGTTGCTCGTCACGCGTCCGCGCGACCTCGGTGCGCTCGAGGCGCGCGCGCGTTGTCTCGATCTGCTCGGCCGCACCGAGGAGGCGAGTGAAGCGATGAAGGCGTTCGTCGCGGCAGTCGAGCTCGCGAGTGATGCGCGACTATCTCGCCTGCGATGATCGGAATCTTCGAGTTCGCCCGATGGTCCGCTTGAGTTCGGCAGGAGGCACGAGCACGCGATGGTTCGCGACGCGCACGAGGACGTGACACTCGCGAAGAGCACCACGTGAAATCCGCAATAGCCGCACGCGACCAGCACGGCACGATAGGGGGAGGATTTTCGATTTCGGACGGCACCGGATCCCGAGGTCCGTATAGATCGACGCTCGGAACGTGCTCCTCTCCCGGAGCGTCGACACGAACGTGCGTGAGATACGCGTGCGACGGCGACGAACGTGCGCTGCGATGGGTCTGGCGAATCGATCAACCCGAATTCGGCAGTCACAAAGCCACAACGCGACCGGAGCGTTCTCGTCGGTGGTTCATCGTGTTCTGGTCGACTATTACGACGATCGAGAACGGTGTTGTGCGAGATCGTTAGTGTCAGACCAGGATGATAATCAAAGATCATGTCTGTCGATCTCGAATCCTTGGGCGAACGCATCGCGACTCACGCCGCCCACCTCGACGCTGCCACGCACACGCTGCTCACCGATCTTCGCGAGTTCGACGCCGCGGGCGGTTGGTACAAGCAAGGCGCTCACTCCTGCGCAGAGTGGCTGTCGTGGCGCGTGGGTTGGAACATGGGTACCGCACGCGAGCACCTCCGCGTCGCCCGCCGGCTCGCCGAGCTCCCGCTGATCGATGACGCGCTTCGCCGGGGCGCCATTTCATACGTGAAGGTCCGCGCGATCACGCGTGTCGCGACTACCGCGAACGAAGCGACGCTCTTGACCGACGCGCAGTATTCGACCGGCTCGCAGCTCGAGAGGATCTGCCGCAAGTACGCCGCGGTGGTTCGCGCGTCCAAGGAACCCGAGGAGGGGTACGATCGCGACCGCAGGTACCTGCGTCGCCTCGATCTCGACGACGGCATGGTGAAGATCGATGGCATCTTCCATCCTGAAGAAGCGGCGACGATCTGGGCTGCACTGGAGGCTGTGGCTCGCGCCCGCACGAGCGAGCGTCCTCGGGCCGGGACGGCGTCCGGCGGCGCGGAGACTGCAACAAAGCTCGATGGCGCCAGCGTCGCAACGACTCTCGATGCTCCATCGATAGGCGCTACTCCAAAGCGTGAGCGCGAAGCTCGATTCGATCGTGCCGACGCGCTGGTCTCGATCGCGCGCGATGTCCTGCGTGGCGATCGAGTGCACGCCGCGCCGACCGAGCTCGTGGTGACGGTGGCGGCCGAGACACTCGCGCATCCGCTGAGCGCACCCGATCCGTTCGCGGTCACCAGCGATGGCACCTGCGTTTCCGCGGAAACGGCGCGCCGCCTCGCGTGCGACTGCGGCGTCGTTCAGATGGTCGAAGATGATGCCGGCACCACCGTTTCGGTGGGGCGCAAGACTCGCTCGATTCCCGCATCGGTGAAGCGTGCACTGTTAAGGCGCGACACTACGTGTCGATTCCCGGGATGCTGCAATCGTATATATGTGGAGGGTCACCACATCCACCACTGGGCCAATGGTGGCGAGACGTCGCTCGAGAATCTGATCGGCCTGTGCAGTCATCACCATCGGTTTGTCCACGAGTACGGCTATCGAGTCGAGCTCGACGAGCAGCAACAGCCGCGCTTCTTCGATCCACGCGGTCGGCTGGTCACAAGCACGCCTCCACGCCCAGCTCCGCCGAGGCTCGGGATGCGTGCGCTCGTCGACCGACATCGCGAGCTTGACGTTTCCGCGGAAACGAATCAGCCGTTGTGGGACGGCGATCCCGTGAACTACGCGTGGGTCATCGGCGATCTCGTGCGGCTGGATGGACTGCAGTAGGTTGTCGGAGTCGAGGTGACTTGGATCAGGGACGCTTCGTCGGGACGTCCGTCTCGTCGACGATCGTGCCCTTCTTCGCGTCGAACGTGACCTTGCGGCCGGAAGTGGTGACGAGCGTGAACTGCGCGCCGTCCACGGTGGAAGGTAGCTCGGCGACCCAGCGCACGTGCGAGATCGATTGCTCGAGCTTCGTCACGTCCTTGGTGAGGCGCGCGATGTCGAAGAACGCGACGCGGTGTCCGTCGTGCCAGATCTGGAGGACAGTCGGGTTCTCGATCACCTCGCTGTCGATGTCGGTCTCGACGATCTTGCGTTTGGTGTCGACGGAGCCGGAGAGGTAGTCCTCGATCAGGACAACGGTCTTGCCGTCGCGGGAGGTGAGCAGCGTGCCGCTCGCGAGCCGCGAGAACAACGTTTGCTTCTTGTTGATCGTGAAGCCGCGACAGACGTGGGTGTCGTCGGTGATCACGCGCACGGGACCGGTGGCGGGGCCGTTGCAGCGATAGCGGACCGCGTCGGCGTGCGCGCGCGCGGCGGACAGGATGGCGACAGCGAGGAGAAGCGAGCGAACGGACATGACGGACTCCAGAGCGAGAGCAGATGGCGTGGAGTCAAACGAGCCGATCGAGCGCGCGGTCTATCATGATCGCGGGCGTGTGGCGATTGCACATCGCGTGCAGCGGAGTGCAGGTCAGGCGGCGCGGAAGATCAGCGAGTGATTGTTCGCGGGCATGGCAACCGCGCCGCGTAGCGCGAGTCCCGCCGACGACGCGGCGGCGCCGAGGTCACGCACGTCGCGCACGCCCCAGCGTGGATCACGGCGGCGCAGATCGGCGTCGAAGGTGACGTTCGAGGGCGCGGTCGTTCCGTCGAAGAAGTAGGGACCGTAGAGGTAGAGCAGGCCTCCCGATGGGAGGATGCGGCCGGCGGTGGCGAACAGGGCGAGTGCGGCGTCCCAGGGGGCGATGTGCACCATGTTGATGCAGACGATCGCGTCCGCGTGAGAGAGCGGGATGGGCTGCGTGACGTCGAGCTCGATCGGAGCGGCGAGGTTGGGCAGCGCGGCTTCGTCGCGGTGAGCGGCGATGGAGGCGAGGGCGGTGGGCGATGGATCGGAAGGTTGCCAGGTGAGGGCCGGGAAGGCGCGCGCGAACGCGACCGCGTGCTCGCCCGAGCCGGAGGCGATCTCGAGGACGAGGCCGGTGGGTGGCAGCTCGCGCTCGAGGACTTCGCGGATCGGCTCGCGGTTGCGCGCGGCGGCGGGCGCGTGTTGCTTCATGTGGACGAGAGGATCGCACGTGCGGCGAGGACATCGGGGGATGTCAGGCCTTCGGTGCGCCGGGCGAGGAGGGCGGCGAGATCGTCGCGTGTGGTGGGGTCCAGGGCGGCGAGGTTCGTCGCCGCGCGGAGCTCGAGGCCGGGCAGGGCGAGCTCGCGCGCGACGGCGACCGCGCGACGGAACCAGGGTGCGCCGTCGGAGTCGAGCTCGCCGCGAATGCGCAGGAGCTCGGCTTCGACGAGACGCTCGTGGTGTTCGGCGGCGAATGCGAGCACCTCCTCGAGGATGTCGAGGGCTTTGCCGTGTTGGTTGGAGGCGCGAAGCGCGGCGATCAGGGACAGCGCGTGCATGGTGGTCGCCATCGGGTATCGGCGCCCGGAGCCGTGGAAGTACTGGATGAGGTCGTCGGCTTGGTCGGCCGTGAGTGGCTGCTCGACGCTGTGCGCCCAGCGTTCGAGATAGGTGGCGCCTCCGTGCCATACGGCTGCTTCCTTCATTGCGAGGCATTCGCTGGCGAATCGGTGCGTCAGCTCGGGTGGATCGCGGTGCAGGAAGTGGATGCGCGCGATCGTCATGAGGGACATGCCGATCGCGAAGGGATCGCGGCTGGCGCGGGCGCGTTCGAGGCCGCGGTGCGCTTCGCGGAATGCGCTTTCAGGTTGGCCCGTCACGAAGAAGCAGGTCGCGTAATACGAGAAGCCGATGATCGAACCGTCGGTGGGACCGAGGATCGAGTGATCGAGGTTGGTGGTGGGAACGCCGACGAGGATCTGGCGGAGAAGATCGCTCGCAGCGGCGACTTCGCCGCGCCACGTGTGAGAGCACGCACGCATCGCGGCGCCGTAGCCGATGGCCGAGCGGTGGACCTCGGTCGTTGCGGCGATCTCGTCCATCTGCGCGCAGATCGCGATGGCGCGCTCGTATTCGGCGAGGAGCGTGTGCCGAACCGCGAGATCGACCAGAGCCGTGTAGGAGCGCGGGCCGTTGTCGAGGCGGCGGGCGAGCTCGAGCATGCGCTGGAATTGCGTGTGGTCGTTCGAGATGCGCTCGACCGTGCGCAGCACCGACGGTGACATGCCACCGAGGACCTCGAGCTCGAGGGCGTCGCGCTCGGGTGTTTCGGGCGTTCGGCGAAGCAGATCGAATGCGTGCGAGAACAGGTTGTGCGCGTCGTTGCTCGCGTAGCGGCTTGCGGTGCGGTCCCCGGTGATGACGTAGTAGCGAATCGCCTTGGTGAGCGACCGCGCGTGTTCGAAGTGGATCGCGAGGCGATGCGAGACCTCGTCGGCCTTCGAGCCGTAGGCGCTCTCGAGGCGCTCGGCCACGAGGCGGTGCCAGCGTTGCCGGCGCGCGGCGGAGACGCGATCGTGACAGACCTGGAACACGAGGCCGTGGCGGAAGCCGTAGCGCGGCTGGATCGTGCCGTCGGGCCACTCCTCGGTGCCGTCGCGCCGCAGGAACAGACCGCGACGGACGAGGTCGTCGCACAGGTCATCGATGGTTTCGGGCGAGGTTTCGAGAGCGGTGGCGCACAGCTCGGTCGCGAACTCGTAGCCGACGACGCTCGCGGCTTCGAGCGCGCGCTGCTCGAGGTCGGTCAGCCGATCGAGCTGCATGTCGATCAGTTGCAGGACGGTGTCGGCGCGATGCGTTGCGACTTCGTCGAGCGAGGCGACGAGGCGCCATCGCCCATCGCGCTCCGCGATCATGCCGCGGCTCACGAGGTCGTCGAGCGCTGCGACGACGAACAGCGGCGTACCGCCCGTGATCCGATCGATGATACTGCCGAGCTCCGGTGGGAGGTCGTGTGCGCCGAAGCGGCGATCGACGAGCTGCTGGATCGCGGTGTCGCCGATCGGCTCGACGGAGATCGCGGTGGCGCCGTGGCGCGCGACGAGGCTGCGCATCACGCGATTGAGCGGGTGGCTGATGGTGTTGGCTTCGGCGCGACGCGACGTGGCGATGACGAGCAGGCGCGCGAGCTCGCGGCGCTGACCCGACATGCCGAGTAGATCGATCGTCGCGATATCGGACCACTGCATGTCCTCGAGCACGAGCACGAGCGGCTGTTGGGCGAGGAACTCGGTCGCTTCCATCAGCTCGCGCACGATGCGCGCTTCGGTGGCGGCGGCGCCTCGACGAGTCACCTCGTCTTGCTTTGCTTCCGGGACGAGCTGCGGAATCTGGGCGAGCAACGACGGTGCGAACTTCACGAGCGCCGAGGAGACGCGGTCGGCGTGCCTCGTCCCGCGCGTGCGGAGGAACATGTCGACGACGCCGAAGTACGCCTCGGGCGTCGAGAACTGCTCGACGTACGTGCCGCGCAGGACGAGCACCTCGGGTGGCAGCTCGTCGCAGAACGCCTCGACGAGCGTGGTCTTGCCGATGCCGGGCTCGCCCGTGACGAAGCAGATCTGGCGCTGGTTCTTCTGTGCGCGATCGAATGCGGCGCGCAGCGTCGCGAGCTCGGCATCGCGACCGACGAGGACGCGCTCGGCCGTTGCGCGCGGAGCGGCGACCTGCGCGGTCTCGAGCTCCGCGACGAATCGGTAGCCGCGACCGATCACCGTCTCGATCACGCCCTCACCGAGCACCTGCCGGAGCTCGTGCAAGTGCGAGCGAACGGCGCTGTCGCTGACGACGGCGCCGGCCCACACGGTGGCGAGCAGCTCCTCGTGCGTCACGAGCTTGCGCGGATTCTCGACGAGGAATCGCAAGATCGTCATCGGCTTGCGACGCAGCGGGACTTGCTTCACGCCCTTCCAGAGCTGCTCCGCATCGAGGTCGAGTCGAAATGGACCGAACGCCGGCACTACTGCGGATTGTCGAGCCACACGCGGGCTTCGGCAAGCTGCGGAGTCCACGTCGAAGACGCCTTCTCGAACAGTGCGATCGCGTCGGTCGCGAGCTGCTTCGCGCGGGCTTTGTCGGCGGGCCACAGGACCTGGGCCAGCGTGAACTTGGCACCCGCGAGGTGGCCGGGTTCGAGCTGGAGCCTCTCGAAGATCGCGATCGACTTCTCGAGGTCCGCGGTGGCTTCGGCCGTACGACGGGCGAGGCCGCGCAGCTCGCCGCGCTGGAGATACGCGTTCGCGGTGCGCGCCGAGTCGTTGTCCGTCTTGATCAGGATCGCGAGCGCTCGCTCGATCGTGGCCTCCGCTTCCTTCAAGCGATTCAGGTTCGCCAGGGTCATCGACTTCGTCGAGAGGCAGTCGGCGTGATTCGTGGTCTCGTCGCCCACGCCGAACGCGATGATCTCGCACGCACGATCGAGCAGCGGCATCGCCGCCGTGTAGTCCTCGAGCTCGACGAGGATCGACGCCTCGAGCGAGAGCATCTCGCCGTAGCGCATGTTTCGCTCGCCGACGATCTTCGCGAGCATCCGCGAGCCGATGCGCGCTTCGGCGAGCGCCTCGCGCTGCTTGCCGATCTGCTGCAGCACCTGCGCGAGCGACGTGTGCGCGACCGCGCGATCCGCGTTGTCCTCGCCGAGGATCTTGTCGGCCAAGGCAACGGCCATCCGTCCTTCGGCTTCGGCTTCTTCGCCGCGCCCGAGGAACGCGAGGTTGATCGCGAGGCGCTCGTGGAATACGTGCAGACCGGAGTCGTTCGCTGCCACCAACTCGAACGCATCGCGATAGACGGCGACCGCATCGGCGAACTTGCCCTGACCCTCGTAGAGGTAGGCGAGGCCCATCAGCGCGCGATCGAGATATTGCGGTGCGGACTTCTCGGCGAGTGCGACGGCGCGACGGAACACGGGCTCGGCGGCAGCAGCGATGTCACCGCCGGATTCCATCATCGCCGTCCCTTTGTAGAACAGGAACATCACCTCGATGTTCGCGGGGCGTCCGAGGCGATCGAGCGCGGCGTCCGCGTAGCTCGCGTACTCGAGCGCGCGCACGGGATCGCCTTCGTCGAAGGTGGTGGACTGGATCAGCTGGATCCAGCTGTTGCCGGCCGTGTAGTCGTCGTGCGCTCGCTCGGCGAGTGCAGCCGCGTCGCGCAGCGTCACCATCGCTTGCTTGTTATCGCCGCCGAGCGCTTGCGTGGTGCCGAGGAGGTACAGGACCTCGCCGCGCAGCACGGGCCACGGGGTCGTGGCGCTGTCTTTGACGAGCTTCGCGGCGGCAGGAAGCGCGGTCGCGAAGTCCGATCGATCGCGCGCGGCTTCGATCTCGAAGCCTCGATAGCGCAGCTCGGCGACGGGGATGCGCAGCGCCGGATCGGCGGGCACGCGCGCGACGAGCAGACCCGAGCGCGGATCCGTACAGCGCAGCGGATCGAGCAGCGTGCGCGCCATGACCGAGGCCTTCGTGCCCGAGCGTTGGGCTTCGTCGATGAACGCCGTGATCTCGGTCTTCCGCGCGTCGAGGCAGTTCGCGACCGCAGGCGCTTGGACCGGATCGCGATCCGCGTGACACGTCGTCGCGTTCGTGATGCGCCACGCGGACATCGCGTGGACGAGCTTCGCC
>JBGARE010000029.1:100254-120117 GCA_044230415.1 Kofleriaceae bacterium | reverse complement strand
AGCTCGCGAAGGTCGCCGCCGACACGCCGCGCGCGATCGATGACATCCAGCGCGCATCGGCCGATCACCGCGCGGCCGCGGAGCGCACGGCCGCGGCGCACACCGCCGAGCTCGCCGCGCAGAAGGAAGCCGCCGATCGCCAAGCGGCCGAGCTCCACGCCGCGCTACACGCCGCGAAGAAGCTCCTCGACGACGAAGTCGCGAAGCACGCCGCCGAACGCGCTGCGGCGGACGAGGCGCACGCGGCCGCGATGGCCGAGAAGACCGCGCAGTTCGAGCGCTCGCTCGCCGTCGCGAACGGCGAGATCGTCAAGGTCAAGGCCGTCGGCGATGCCGAGCACGGCCGCGCGATGGCGGCCAAGGACGCCGAACACGCGAAGGCGCTCGCGCAGAAGGAATCCGAGCTCGCGCGCATCGTCGGCGAGCTGACCACCGAGCGCGACGAGCTGCGCAAGGGACTGTCGGGGGCACGCGACGCGCACAAGCGAACCGAGGGCGAGCTCGCGACGGCGGTGCAGACGATCGCGGATCGCAACGCCGAGCTGCGCTCGCACGCGCAGGCGATCGCGGAGCGCGACGCGCGGCTCGCGGATCTGCGCAAGGAGATCGAGTCGCTCGAGACCGAGAACGCGAGCTACCAGGAGCAGGTGCTGCGCGCGTATCAGAAGATCAAGACCGACGAGGCGATGGTCGCGCGCGCGAAGAAGGCGATGGCGATCGCGCTCACCGTTCTCGACGATCCAGCGAACGGAACGGGCAAGCCCGAGAACGGCTAGCGAGCTCGTGGCGGTCCGCTATCGGATTCGCCCGCGACGTCGCGACGATCGGACATCGATGTGGTTCGCGTCGTGGGTGATCCTCGGGAGCATCGACGCGTGAAGGCGCGCGTGTTGCTCGCGATCGCGATCCTCGCGATCTCCACCGGCGCACCGTTCGCGCGCTGGGCGGCGCCTGCCGATCCGATCGCGATCGCGGCGCTGCGGGTGGGCTTCGCGAGCATCCTGCTCTTCGCGCTCGGCTGGCGCGAGCTCGGTGCGCTGCGGCGCGTGAAGCGCGCGGATGCGCCGTACGTCGTGCTCTCGGGCGTGCTGCTCGGCCTGCACTTCGGCTCGTGGATCGCGAGCCTGTCGTTCACGTCGACCGCCGCCAGCGTGGCGCTCGTGTGCACGAACCCCATCTTCGCGGCGATGTTCGGCACGCTGCTCGGCGATCGCGTGCGGCCGCGCGAGATCCTGGGCATCGTCGTCGCGGCCGGCGGATGCGCGGTGCTCGCGGGCGGCGATTGGAGCGCCGGCGGCGACGCGCTGATCGGCGACGGGCTCGCGCTCGTCGGGGCCGCGAGCGCGGCGGGCTACCTCGTCGTCGGGCGGCGCTTGCGCGAAGCGATGCCGCTCTTGCCGTATCTGGGCGTCGTCAACGGGATCGCAGCGCTCGGGCTCGTCGGAGCGACGCTCGTGATGGGGGTGAATATCGGCGCGCTCGCACCGACGGCGTATCTCGCGTGCGCGTGCGCGGCGCTCGTAGCGAGCACGCTCGGGCACAGCCTGCTCAACGCGGCGGTGCGCGTGACGCCGACGCATCTCGTCGCGCTCGCGATCCTCGGCGAGCCGATCGGCAGCTCGATGATCACGTGGATCGCGTTCGGCGAGCAGCCGCCGGTACACGCGGCGATCGGCGGCGCGATCGTGATCGCGGGGATCGCGATCGGGTTCGTGCGCATCAGCCGCGCGCCGCGCCGACCCGAACGCGACGTCTAGGCGTGGACCGGGCGCGCGACCTGCGTGTCGTGGCCTTGCTGCCAGAGTGCGCGCTCGATCGCGAGCAGCAGCGGGCCGAACGTCGCGCGGTCGAGCGACGACACGACGAAGCCACCACCGTGTCGCTCGAGGTGCTCTGCATCGGTGGGCTCGAGCCGATCCGCCTTGTTCCACACGGAGATACGCGGCTTGTCGGCGAGGCCGAGATCCGACAGGACGTTCTCGACGGTGCGCACGTGCTGATCGCGATCGGAGTCGCTCGCGTCGACGACGTGGATCAGCAGATCGGCGTCGTCCATCTCCTCGAGCGTCGCCGAGAACGCACGCACGAGCTCCGCCGGCAGATCGCGGATAAAGCCCACGGTGTCCGTGATCACGACCTCGCGCTCGTGCGGGAAGCGCAGGCGGCGGCTGATCGGATCGAGCGTCGCGAACAGCTTGTTCTCGGCGGGCGCGTTCCCGTCGGTGAGCGCGTTCAGCATCGTCGACTTGCCGGCGTTCGTGTAGCCGCAGATCGCGATGATCGGGACGTCGCGATGCGTGCGGCGCTGGCGGCGCAAGCGGCGATCGCCCGCGAGATCCTCGAGCTTCTTCTCGAGCAGGTGGATGCGCTCGCGCGCGCGGCGGCGATTGATCTCGAGCTTCGTCTCGCCGGGACCGCGGCCACCGAGGCCCGCCTTGCCACCGACGCCGGCGGTCAGGCGCGACATCATCGTGTTCTTCTCGACGAGCCGCGGCAGCGCGTAGCGAAGCTGCGCGAGCTCGACCTGGAGCTTGCCGTCCCGGCTCGTCGCGTGCTGCGCGAAGATGTCGAGGATCAGCATCGTGCGATCGAGCACCTTGAGCTCGGTGGCATCGCTGATCGCGCGGGCCTGGCCGGGCGTGAGATCGGGATCGAAGATCACGCACTCCGCGCCGAGCTGCATCGCGCGCAGCAAAATCTCGTCGAGCTTTCCGCGACCGACGAAGTAGCGCGGATCCATCTCCGGGCGGCGCTGTACGAGGACGTCGAGCACCTTCACGCCGGCGGTGCGGCACAGCTCGCGCAGCTCGGCGACGCGAGCTTCGGCGTCTCGCGCGCGCCCGATCTGCACGTGCACCAGGAGCGCGCGGTCCTTGCCGCGATCCGTCTCGACGACGCGATGCACGCGCCCGAAATCCTGCTCGAGCTGCGCGATCAGCGCGGTGAAGTCGATCGTCTGACCGTGGATGTTCTCCGCCGGTAGCTCGATCCACGGACGATCGGGCGGACCATCGGCGACGAGGTGCCCGACGAACATCTTGCCGAGCCGCCCCGACGCGTCGACGGTGATCGCGGCGACCGCATCGAGGCGCAGGAGCGCCAGGTCGGTGAGATCGTCGCGGGTGAGCGACTCGCCGCGCAGGTGCGTGTGCACGAGGCGCAGGCCGCGGAAGCGTCCCTTGCCACCGCGCATACGACCGACGTCGGGCAGCGTGATCTTCGAGGCGTCTCCGACGAACACGTGCTCGACGGCGCCGCGGCGATCGATCAGCACGCCGACCTGGCGATGGATCTCGGCGGATTGCAGGGCGAGCTGCGTGGCGAGCTCCGCGGACACGATCTCCGACGGTGCGACGCGTCGGCGATACAGACGCTCGAGCGATTTGAGCTCGCTGGCTCCCAGGCCAGAGAGATTTCCCGTCACTTCTTCCTGCAATGGTCCTCGACGCCTACGTACGGCGGGCGGGGACTCTACCCGCTCTCGCGGCGTTTTCCAGTGGTAGCTTTGGTCGTCGATCCTGCCTCGGACGTGCGACCCGCGTACACCACCTCGTCGGATGGTGAGGCTGCCAACGTAAGGGAATCGAGAGACGAACCAGGCATTGAACGCCTTCGGGCGACGGATATAGTGCAGGCGTGACTCGGCGGTTTCGTGCGTTGGTGGCGCATCCTCAGGTCGAGGCACTGGGCGAGCTCGCGGAGCTGCTCGGTGGCCTCAATCTGCAGGTCGAGACCGCGCGCTCGACGGTCGAAGCGCTCAACAAGCTGCGCGACAAGCCCGCGCACGTCGTCGTCGCTGCACACATCTCGGGCCCCACGAACAGCTTCGACGGCGTCGGCCTCCTCGAAGGCTCGATCCTGTCCGCGCCCGAAGCGCTGCGGATCGCGCTCGTCAACGCACCCGACGAAGCGGTCGAGCTCGACTATCGTCCACCGCACGCGGGCATCATCATTCGCCTCGTCGCGAAGGCGTCGGAGCGCAGTCGCCTCGTCGGCCTCGTCGGCGAAGGCGTGAAGATGCTGAACCTCGTCGAAGAGCAGCGCGACCTCGTTCGCAAGCTGTCGATGGATCAAGGCAAGCTCCAGCGCCGCGAGACGCTGCTCGACACCGTCGTCAAAGAGCGCACCAAAGAGCTCGAGGAATCGTACGAGAAGCTCAAGATCGCGAACCGCCAGGCGCTGTTCGGTCTCGCCGAAGCGATCGAGGCAAAGGACCCGTACACCAAGGGTCACTGCGGTCGCGTCGCCGCGTACTCGCTCGTGCTGGCCCGCGAAGCCGGCTATCCCGTCGACGGTCTCGAGACGCTCGAGTTCGGCGCGTTCCTTCACGACATCGGCAAGATCGGCATCCGCGACTCCGTGCTGCTCAAGCCCGGCCCGCTCGACGACAACGAGTGGATCCACATGCGCGAGCACCCGGTGAAGGGCTACGACATCGCGTCGAAGATCGAGATGCTGCATCCGATCATGCCCGCGGTGCGCAACCACCACGAGCGCTGGGACGGCTCGGGTTACCCGGACAAGATGGTCGCGGAGAACATCCCGCTGTCCGCACGCATCGTCGCGATCGCCGACGCGTACGACGCGATGGCCACCGACCGTCCGTACAAGAAGGCGCTCGCCCTCGAGGAGTGCGAGGCGATCCTGCGCAAGACGGCGGGCAAGATGTACGACCCCGAGCTGATCGAGGTGTTCGTCAGCAAGCACCTCGGGACGCTGTATCGCGACGAGTACGAGGATCTCCCGTACGACGACGGCCACGCCGCTTCGTCGACGTGATCAGCGGGGCGTGATCGTCGCGCGCGTGCCGCCGCTGATCGCGACATCACCCTCGACCATCGACGCGATACCGTCGGTGTCGACGTCGACACCGTTCGGATAGACACGCGCGGGCACGACGATCAGCGTCGGAGCGTCGATCGCCGCGTCCGGAGTCCACGCGACCTCGAGCGTGCGCGTGGTGTCGTCATAGGACCACGCGGTCGGCGTGCCGGCGATCGCCGCTGGATACGGGCGCACGATCGCGTCGACGAGCGCGGTGTGCTCGTTGCCGTCGGTGTCGAGCATGCCGTAGCCGCCGCTCGAGCGGTCGTACGCCCAGTACGTGGTGCCGGCGAGCTGCGCGGCGGCGCCGTCGTACGCGGCGTCCATGTACGGCGCGATCGTCGGGCTCTCGGCGCGGCCACCGTACTCGCCGATCCACAGCGGGATGCCGAGGCGGTCCGCGTCGGCGCGCAGGTCCATCGCGGTGGCGAGCAGCGTCTCGCGATTCGTCGTCGAGAAGCCGCCGTTCAGCTCCGCGTTCGGATCGTACATGTGCGGCGCGTAGACGACGTTGTCGATCTCGAATGGCTCGAGCTTCGTCGCGAAGCCGAGGTTGCGCGAGGCAGCGGGCTCGGCGAACACGATCCACGGCGCGTGCGCGCGGACCGCATCGATCGCCGGCGCGTAGAACGGCTGCAGGCGATCGACCTCGAACATCGGCACGGGGTAGGTGCCCCAGTGCGGTTCGTTCATCGGATCGAAGCCGATGATCGCGGGCTCGGCGGCGAGGCGAGACGCGACGTGGCCCCACATCGCCGCGAACGCCGCGACGAGGTCGGGCGACGTGTAGAGGTGGTCGTAGCAGGCGACGACGTTCGGATCGTTGTAGTTGAGGATCCAGTTCGTGTTCGGAACGAACGCCGCGTAGTGCGCGGCATCGCAGGTCCACAGCGGTGCGCCGCCGAAGCCGAAACCACCGCCGTACACGTCTTGATGCATGTCGAGCACGACGCGCAGCCCCGCCGCGTGGGCCCATTGCATGCGTTCGCGGACCCAGTCGAGGTAGGCATCGTCGTATGCGCCGGGCTGCGGTTCGATCGCTTCCCACATCACGAGGAACCGCAGCGTGCGAAAGCCCCAGGCGTGGAGGCGCGCGTAGTCGTCGGGCGTGAAGACGTCGGTGTAGGGCGACATCTTGTGTGCCCCCGCGAGGTTGACCCCGCGCAGGATCAGCGCGCGGCCTTCGTCGTCGCGAATGTGGCCTCCGCACACGCGAACCCCGTCCGTGCTGCAGCGTTCGGTGGGAGCGACGTTGTCACCGCATCCACCTACACCGACCAGGGTGGCGATCACGACCGGAAGGCCCTTCACGCGCTGAGGCTACTCCGGTTCGCGCAGGCGCGATATCGTGGAGTGGTGGTGCGCGTCGTCATCGCTGTCGCCTGTCTCGCCGGCTGCGGACGCTGGGGATTCGACGAAGAGACGGCACCGGATGCGTGCACCGTCACGATCAGCGCGTCCGCGTCGCGCGCGAACTTCAACAGTCGCGTCTCGTTCACCGCGGACGGCGGACGCCCACCGTACGTGTTCACCCTCGAGAGCGGGCCCGGCGCGATCGCCGTCGATGGCGAGCTCACCACCGCGGATCAACCGGGGACGGCGAAGGTCAGCGTGAGCGATGGTTTCGGCTGCAGTGCGCAGATGGGGCTCGAGGTCGGCGGCGACTCGCTGTTCTACGTGGGCGGTGCGAGCAACGCGGTCCCCACGCGCGACGTGCTGCGCAGCGACGATGGCACTACGTGGACCGTCGTCGGTCAGTTGCCCGCCGCGCGCACGACCGGAGCGCTCTACGTCCTCGACGATCGGATGTTCTGGGTGAGCGGCGCGAACGCCAATCCGGTCACCGATGTCTACGCGTCGAGAGATGGCGCGACATGGGCCAAGGTGGGCGACGTTCCCGTCGGTGCGACGAGCTTTGGCAACACCGTGCGAGCCGGCGAGATGTGGATGGTCGGTGGCAACGGAAACACCGGGGCGGTCACGCACTCGAGGGACGGCGTCACGTGGAGGACCGCGGGCTCCCTACCGATGGACAACCACGGAGGAACGCTATCGGTCTTCGGCGGCGACCTGATCTACACCGGCGGTCACAACGGCCCGCTGTTCGATTGGGTGCTGCGCTCCGCCGATGGCACGACGTGGTCCCGCGTCGGCACGCTGCCGATGGGGCGCGAGTATCACCGCGCGATCGTCGTCGCCGACACGCTGTATCTCGTCGGCGGGCAAGACACGACGCCGACGCCATTGACGCTCGTCACCTCGACGACGGATGGCGCGGCGTTCGCGGCGAACCCTGCCTTGCCCGCGGGACGGCCGTTCGGTTCGCTCGCGATGTGGCGCGACAAGCTGTGGTCCGTCGGGGGCAGCGACCTCGGTGGCGTGTGGAGCGCGAGCCCCGGCGGTGCGTGGCAGCAGCACACGAGCAACTTCGCGCCGCGTCAGGGCGGCGGGCTCGCCGTGTTCACGCCGCGCTAACGCGGCTTCTTCGCGGGCAGATCGCGACGCGCGAGCTCGGCGCCGTTCAGCGTGTACACGACGCCGCTCTTCTGCGCGTCCCACGGCACCACGATCGGATCCGCATCTTCGGCCGGCAGCTCGTTCCACGACTCGGGTGTGAACCCGATCGCGGGCTTCGGCTCGACCCACAGCTCGGGTCCCTTCTTGCCCTTCACGAGCTTCCAGGCCGCTTCGAGCACGTTCGTCCCCATCTCCTTGCGGATCTCGATCTGTCCGAGCGGGTGGAGCTGCCCGGTCCATACGGTCCACAGCATCAGCAGATCGCGACTGCCGCCGTTGCCGCTCTGGCGCACGGTCGCCGCGACGACGCGCGTGCGTGCACCGAGCGGAAGCAGCTCCACCTTCTTCACGTCCGCGGCCTTCGCGGCCGGCAGCGTGACGTACGCGAACTGATCGGTGAGCACACCGATCACCGTGCCGCCCGCGACGATGCGCTCGTTGCCGCGCCGATCGGGATCGAGATCGTCGAGCTTGTCGAGGCGCACGTCCGAGCGACGCAGCCGCACCGTGCGCAGGAAGTCATCGAGGAGATCCTTGCGATCACCGAGCTCGACCGTCGCCGCGAGCTCGACGGAGAACGTGTCCCCGCCGGCCGCCTTGTCGGCATCGACGAACGCGATGTCGAGCGCGAGCGATGGCGTGCTCGCCGTCATCCCCGCGAGCGCGGACGACGGCACCTTCAGCTCGACGGAGAATCCCTTCGGCTGCAGCGACTGCGCGACGGACACCTTCGCCGGCTTCGCGAGCTTTGCCTTCGCGATCGCGTTGCCCGGATACACGTCGACGACCACCGGCCGTCCACCCGCAGCCAGCGAGATCCGGACGTGATCCTGCTCGCCCTTGCCGCTGCCGATGCGCACCACGCGATCGTCGACGAGATCGAGCGACATCGCGAACGCCTTGCCATCCCACGAGCACCGCAGCGCGAACTGGCCGTCGCTCGCGACCCCGATGCGCGTGACGACCTCCTTGCCCCAGTCGTCGAGGAGGCCGTCGACCACGAGATCCGCGGTCGATTGGTTGTCGCAGCGGATCGTCGAGCGATCAGCGGCGGCAGGTGCGGCGAAGGCACCGACGAGACACACGGCCAGAAGCGCCCGCATCGGCGCGACAGTACAGGAATGCGGAGAGCGGTTGGCAACTACGGCTTCTGAGGCAGGCTCGAACGGACTCGATTCCGGCCTAACTATGCTATACGCCGGGACGTGCTGGAGATTCTTGGCAAAGGATTCAAGGCTGCTCGCCAGCGACTGACTGGCGTCGCCGAGCTGACCGACGACCTCATCGAAGACGCGCTTCGCGACGTGCGTCTGTCGCTCCTCGAAGGCGACGTCGAGTTCAAGGTCGTGAAGCGCTTCCTCGAGCGTGTTCGCGAGTCGTCGCGGGGCAAGCAAGTCGAGCTCCGCGCGAAGAGCAAAGAGTACGGCACGAAGTCGATCACGCCCGAGCAGGCGTTCATCGCGATCTGCCAGGACGAGCTGACGAAGATGATGGGCCCGGTCAACACCGAGCTCAACTTCGCCAAGAGCGGCCCGACCGGGATCATGTTCGTCGGCCTGCAGGGCTCGGGCAAGACCACGTCGGTCGGCAAGCTCGCTCGCTGGCTCGAGAAGAATCACAACAAGAAGCCGATGCTCGTCGCCGCGGACATCTATCGCCCCGCCGCCGTCGAGCAGCTCAAGACGCTCGGTCGCCAGCTCTCGATGCCCGTGTGGTCGATGGAGGGCAAGGACCCGGTCACGATCTGCAAAGAGGGCTACTCGCGCGCCGCCATCGAGGGCTGCGACGTCGTCATCTTCGATACCGCCGGTCGCCTCGCGATCGACGAGCCCCTGATGCAGGAGCTCGAGGACATCAACAAGGCCGTCAAGCCCGCGAACATCTTCCTCGTGCTCGACGCGATGACCGGCCAGGACGCCGTTCACGTCGCGGAGACGTTCGACAAGCGCCTGAACATCGACGGCGTGATCATGACGAAGCTCGACGGCGACGCCCGCGGTGGCGCTGCGCTGTCGGTCAAAGAGATCACGGGCAAGCCGATCAAGTTCCTCGGTATGGGCGAGTCCCTCGACAAGCTCGAGGAGTTCCGTCCCGAGGGCCTCGCCTCGCGCATCCTCGGGATGGGCGACATCGTCGGCCTCGTCAAAGATTTCGAGCAAGTCGTCGATGCCGAGAAAGCGGAGGACGACGCCCTTCGCATGCTCAAGGGCAAGTTCGACATGCAGGACTTCCTCGAGCAGATCCGGCTCATCCAAAAGATGGGATCGCTCAAGGACCTGTTCGAGAAGCTGCCGTTCTTCAGCGGCGGCATGCCCGAGGGCGTGAACCTCGACGACCGCGAGCTCACGAAGATCGAAGCGATGATCTCCTCGATGACGAAAGAGGAGCGCCTCAATCCTCAAGTCTTCGTCGCGACGACGTGGGAAGAGTTCATGTCCACGTCGGGCCGCAACGCGAAGCGCCGCCGCGCGGACTTCGATCCGGGCCGCGTGAAGCGCGTGTCGAAGGGCTCCGGCCGCAGCGAGACCGAGGTCAAAGAGCTGCTGCAGAAGTTCGCGCAGATGCGCCAGATGATGGTGCAGCTCGGCGCGTCGACGGGCCTGATGGGCAAGATCCCGGGCTTCAAGCAGTTCAGCCAGATGAAGAAGCTGGCGAACATGGACATCAACGCGCTGATGGCCGCCGGCGGTGGCGACCTCGCGGGTGCCCTGCCCGGTGGCATGCCGAACATGCCCGCGATGCCCGGTGTTCCCGTCGGCAACGTGCCGGGCCTGCCGAAGGGCTACACGCCGCCCGGCTCGAAGGGCGTCGTCGGTCAGGTTCGCGCGAGCGACAAGCAGAAGTCGCGCGACAAGCGCAAGGCCGAGAAGGCCGCGCGCAAGAAGAACCGCCGCTAGTACGCCGCGCCGGGCAGGTCGTCGTTGCCCGCGTCCCACGTCATCGCGGCGCTCGAGAATTGCTTCGTCGCGCCCGCGGCGGTCAGCGTCACGGTCATCGGATCGAACGACAGCGCCGCCGCGTCGATGCCCGTGAAGCGATTGAACACCCAGTGCGCGTAGCAGTACTCGTACGCGCCGACGCCTTCGTACAGCGACGGGTCACATTGGAACTCGAGATCTTGGATCACGCCGGTGAAGCGCTTGCCGTCGAGGACCGTGTCGGTGAGACCCTCTGCGCCGTTCCACAGGTCCGCGAAGCCGTCGGCCGAGAGCATCACCCTGTAGGCGGTGCCTACGCCGGCGGGGAGCGAGCACGTGATCGAGTACGCGCCGTTCGCGATGCAGCCCGACACCTTCACGTTCGTCGCTTCGTTCACGAGGGACAGCTTCCAGCGACCGCGCGTGATCGCACCGCTCGCCGGCGTAGCGCTCTTGGACGGTGGCGTGGTGTTGCACTCGGGCAGATCGAAGCGGAACACGCCGTGATCCGAGCACGTGACCTGCGGCCCGATCGGCTGCGACGAGTTGCGCGTGGTGTCGGTCGCGATCGTCCGCGCATAGATGCCGGCCGGCGCGGTCACGCCGATCGTCACGGTGATCGGCGCGTCGACCTTGGTGACGATGCGCTGCTGGAGAATGTCGTAGCGCGCCTCGGCTGACGTCTCGCCGACCACGTTGCGAATCTCGGCGTTCGCGAACGAGACGGAGAACAGCGAGGCCGGCGTGGTCGCCGCGACCGGGGCCTCGGTCAGGAACGGGAGCTCCGGAGGCGGCGGCGGCATCATGTCGGAGCCAGAGCCGGAGCCAGAACCGCTGCCATCGCCGTCGCCGAGCTCGATGCCGTCGACCTTGCCGATGTCGTGGTCGCCGATGTTGTCGTCCGAGGGGTCGGCTGGATTGACGACGTTGCCGCAGGCGGTGACGAAGAGGAGAGACGCGAGGAGGTTGCTAGTTGCCTTCATGACGGGCGCCTTTCGCGGACACCTCGTCCCGGTTGCGGACTTTTTCGTGCGGCTAACCATGCGAAGCTGTGGGCGAATGGCGCGCAGTACCGACTTCGACCTCGCGAAGGAGCTCGCGCGTCCGAGCTTCACCCCCGGGCAGCGCGACATCGGCGCGCTCGTCGAGCTGATCGCGACCGACGAGACCGCCGCGATCCGCGCATCGCCGGCGCTGGCCAAGCTCGGCGACGCGGCGCGCACGGCGCTCGTCGCGCAGATCACGGCGATCGCCGACGATGGCGGCGCGGCGCGACTCGTGGCCACGCTCGGCCTGATGGCGCGCGCGAATGATCGCGATGCGCGCGCCGAGCTCGTTGCACGCATCGGCGACGCGCGAGTGCGCGTGCGACGCGCGGCGATCGTGGCGCTCGGCAAGCTGGGCGCGACGCGGGCGACCCGCGCCGACCAGCGCGACGAAGCGCGCCGCGGCGATGCGAACGCGATGCGAGAAGCGGCACGAGAGAACCATGCGATCCCGAAGCGCGAGTCCGCGTCGCCGATCGTCGATCTCCGCGAGGGCGCGCGGCGCGAGACCGAACGTCGCGCCGACGAGAGGCCGCCGCTCGTCGAGCTGCGCGAGACCGAGCGCCGCGGCGATGACCGGCGCACGGAGGAGAAGACCGCGCTCGTCGAGCTGCGCGAGACCGAGCGACGCGGCGATGACCGTCGCGCGAGCGCCGCGGACGATGACATTCGCGCCGTGCTGATCGCGCGGTGGGACGCAGCGGACGTCCCGCCCGACGAGCGGCGCGCCCTCGCGGAGGCGCTCGGCAAGATCGGCGGCGCCGGCGTACGCGAGCGCCTCGAAGCGCTCGACGCCGCCAGCGACAAGGAGCTCGAGCGGCGGCGCGATCGCGCACTGCTCGTCACCGACCGCGAGGAGAAGCGCGGCGAGGACAGCGAGATCCTCGTCGACAAGGCCCCGCCCCGTCCGCTCGTCGTGCGGCTCGGTTGTCGGCCCGCGCTCGCCGAGCTGCTGATCGCAGAAGCGCGCGCCGCGGGCTTCGATGGCAAGGCCGTGCGCGATGACGCCGTCGACGTTCCGCTGACCGGACCGTGGCAGACGCTGTTCGCGTCGCGCCTGTGGGCGACGGCGGCGATCCGCGTCGAGGATCGCGGGCTGCGCGAGGCGAAGGGCGATCGCGCGAAGGTCACCGACGCCATCGTGCGCGCGGTCGTCTCCGACGAGGTGCGCGGCCTGATGGCCGCGTGGACACGCGGGCCGATCCGATGGCGCCTGTCGTTGGCGCGTGGACATCAGCGCGCGGTGGTGTGGACGGTCGCGAAGGAAGTGACCCGCCGCGCGCCGATGTTGATCAACGATCCGACGCAGACGACGTGGGACGTGCGGGTCGACGACGACGAGGGCGTGCTCGAGCTCGTGCCGCGGCGCGCGGACGATCCGCGGTACGCCTATCGCGTCGCGGAGGTGCCCGCCGCATCGCATCCGAGCGTGGCCGCGGCGGTGGTGTGGCTCGCGGGGATCGAGCGCGGCGAGCGCGTGTGGGATCCGTTCTGCGGCTCGGGCCTCGAGCTGGCCGAGGCCGCGCTGCGTGGCGCGGGGACGGTCATCGGCAGCGATCTCGACGACGAGGCACTCGCGGCCGCGCGCGCCAACCTCGATGCGCTCGCGGGCGGCGTGGCGACGGGCGCTGCGCGGGGCGACGCGGGCGCGGCGCGCAGCGACGGTGCGAGCGCGAACCGCGCGAACGTCGTGCTCGAGCACGGCGACGCGCGGCGATATGTGCCCGGCGCCGTCGACGCGATCATCACGAATCCCCCGCTCGGCAGCCGCGTGCACGTCGACGCCGGCGCGCTGCTGGCCGAGGCCCTGCCCCACTTCGCGCGGCAGCTGCGTCCCGGGGGACGGCTCGTGTGGATCACGCCGCAGTGGCGACGGACCACGCCGGCGGCGGAAGCGCAGGGACTCGTGCTCGTGCGCTCGTTGTTCGTGGACCTCGGTGGAGTGCGCGGGCGGCTGGAGCGTTGGGACCGGCGGCGGTAAGGTCGCGACCCTCGGTGTCCACGCGGTCTGATATGTCGCCGTTCGCGGTCCTCGCGCGCTCCGTGCGGTACCTCGCGCCGATCGCGCTGCTGTCGGTGATCGCGATGGCACCGATCGCGCTCGTGGCGTTCGGGGTCGCGGCTCCCGCGAACGCGAAGCAAGCGAGCATCGTGCTGCGCGTGGCGTGGCTGTGCGCCGCGAGCGGGATGATCGCGTTGCTCGTGCTCGTCGGTGCGCTCGCGCCGATCCTGCGCGGCGAGCGCACCTCGCAGCTCGTCGCGCTCGCGCGAGGAGCGCGCGGGATGATGCGCGCGATCGTGCCCGCGATCGTCGTGCTGTGCGCGGTGGCCATGGGCCTCGTCGCGTTGGTGGTGCCCGGGCTGCTCCTGTACGGCTTGTTCGTGCTCGCGCCGGCGAGCGAGGCGGACGGGGTCGCCGCGAAGCTCGCCGACAGCGTGGTCGTGGTGCGCCGGCGATGGCGTGCGATCGTGCTCGTGATCGCGCTGACGATGATCGCGTTGGCCGCGGTGGTGGCGGTGCAGCAGCTGCTGCTGCCGATCCCGCTCGGCAAGTCACCGACGAGGGCGCAGCTCGTGATGTTCCCGCAGATGGTGCGGCTCACGGGCATCGCGATGGTCGGCATCGTGCCGTGCGCGGCGATGGCGCTCGCGGCGATTCACGCGAGCGTCACGTCGAACTCGCGGTGATCTGCGGCGTGCGAGACTAACGCTAGAGCGCCCCCCACGCGACGAGCGCCGCGCGTGCTTCGCCGGCATCGCGAGCGGACGCCACGCGCGGATCGTCGACCGGCACCGCGTGCGCTCCGTACCAGATCGCGCGCCATCCCGCGCCGAGCGCGCCTTCGATATCCGCGTTCCACAGATCGCCGATGTGGATCGGCTGCGCGTCCGCGGGAGCGTCGAGCTCGGCGAGCGCGTGCGCGAAGATCCTCGGATCGGGCTTCTCGATGCCGATGCGCCCCGAGTCCACGATGGTCGCGAACGGATCTGCGATTCCGATCTCGGCGAGCAGCGCCGCGAGGTGGCCCTCCGAGTTGGACAGAACGCCGACCCGCGCACCACCCGCGGCGAGCTCGCGCGCGAGGTCCACCATCGGTGGGATCGGCTTGCGCCACAGGTTCTTCGCGGGCTGCTCCGACCACAGCCACTCGACCAGCGAGGCGGGTTCGGTGATGCCCGCTCCTGCCAAGAGTGCGTGCATCAGCGCCTTCCACGGGTGGCGTGCGCCCTCACGCACCAGCTCCTCGTAGCGAGCCCACGCCGCCGGGGCGGCCGCGTGAAGCGACGCCGGTTCGACCGGGGTTCCCCGCTCTCCGACCCGGCGGGCGAGGAAGTCAAGGTCCAGCTCGGCCAGGGTCTGGCCAACGTCGAACGTGACGATGGGTGGAGCGCGACTCGGGATGCCTTGTTGTACCCCAAGGGGCGGTATACTGGCCCCATGGCCGACGGGGCGCCTGCAGCACAATCGCCCGTGCCCGGGGTGGTGGTCGTGTGGAGTGGCGCGGTGCCGTGCGTGCAGGCGTTTCGCATTCCGGAGGGCGGTCTCGTGATCGGCCGCGAGCTTCTCGAGAACACGACCGACGATCGCATCAGCCGCCAGCACGCGCGCGTGATGTGGCGTGACCGGCGATTCATCGTGACCGACCTCGGCAGTCGCAACGGCACCTACGCCGGTGGGCACCCGCTCGTCGATCGCGAGGTCACCGTGACCGCACCCTCGGTCGTGCGGACCGGACGCACGGTGTGCGTGCTGCTCGAGGACATCCGTCGCTTCGAGGGCTCCGTGATCTCGACGCAGCACGACGCGATCGTCGGCGCGAGCACGTCACCGCTCTGGCGCGAGGTCGGCGACGCGGCCGAGCGTGGCGTGAACTTGCTGATCCTCGGCGAGCCCGGCAGCGGCAAGGGCCGGATGGCGCGCGGTTACGCGAAGATGCGCAATCGCCCCGAGGCCGTGTTCAACCCGACGATCCAGGCGGTCCCGCTCGAGCGCGTCGTCGGGCCGACGATCGAGACGCTGATCCTCGAGCAGGTCGGCAAGCTCGGCGGTCCGAACCTCGCGATGCTCGTGAAGCTCCTCGACACGCGGCCCGCGATGCGCGTCGTCACGACCGCGGTCATGGCGCTCGAGAACCTCGGGCTACCTCCCGATCTGTGCGAGAAGCTCGCGACCAAGCGCATTCACCTACCGCCGCTGCGCGATCGCCCCGACGAGATGGCGTTCCTCGTCCACGATGCGGTGCGCGGCGCCGAGCCCGGCGTGCAGATTCACTCGACGCTGATCGAAGCGTGCCTGCTCCGACCGTGGCCCGGCAATGCACGCGAGCTCGTCGCGGAGGTCAGCCGCACCGCGCACACCGTCGCGTCGCAGGGAAAGAACAACGTCCGCGGCGAGGATCTCGATAACGACGCCGGCCACCTCATGGTCGGCGCGCCGACGCTGAACGCAGCCGTGCAACCGACCGCGGTCGGCAAGCAGCGCAAGAAGCGATCGTCGTCGCGCCCCAGCGGCCAGAGCGACTGACGAGCGACTGACGATCAGTCGACGAACGTGTGCTCGGCGGTCGAGAACTCGTCGAGCTCGCGCGGCAGCGTGCGCTGATTCTCCGTCGCGAAGCTCGGTGGCGGTGCATCGCTGCCACGCGCGGAGCGCGAGCGTGGCAGCGGTGCGGGCATGCGGCGCGGCGGCTCGAGGTGGCGCGCGCGCGACGACGGTGCGCTGACGCCGAGGCGCGGTGGCGACGACGACGCGCTGACGCCGAGGCGCGGTGGCGTGGTGGGTGTGGCTTCGGCGCGCACGGGCTTCGCTGCGATCGCGATCGTCTGCGCGGCCATCGGAAGCAGCGGTGGTGGCGGTGCGATCGGCGCAGCCTTCGGTAGCGGCGGTGGCGCCGCGTGCGCGGCCTTCGGGATCGGCGGTGGCGGAAGCGGCGTCACCGCCGGCAGCGGCGGCGGCGAGGGTGATTTGCCGCGAATGCGAACCTCGCGCACCGGCTCTTCGACGCTGAAGTCGGTCGACAGCGAATGCTCGACCGGCACGAACGGCTCGGGCGACGGCGTGAACGGCTCGGGCGGCGCGAACGCCATCGGCGGCGGTGCGAACGAGACCCCGAGGGTCGGCCCGGTGCTCGCGAATGGCCGCGCTCGTGGGAACCCCGAGCTGGTGGGGCCGTACAGCATGAACAGGATGCCGATGACTCCGCACCCTGCGGCGATGCACAGAAGGAGGAGAAAGGTCGCCACGTGCCCACTGTGTGCAACGGTCAGGCCTGGACTGAACCGCGGCAACTCTGCGCGATCACAGCGAGAGCAACCGGAATAGCCTGGGGCGACGAGAGCCCCGATCGGGGAGTCGTCCTCCAGCCCCGCGATCAGCGACGGCGGCGGCGCAGCCCGAGGAGCGCGAGCCCGAGGAGCAGCGAGCTGCTCCCGCCGGACGTCCGGCAGCCGCCATCATCGGTCGGCGCGGGCTCCTCGCCGGGATCCTCGCCGCCGACCGGCGGACCGTCGATGCGGGTCAGGCGCACCGAGTCGAACACGAGCTGCGTCTTGCTCGCGAGCGTCTCGCCGGTGTTGTCGCCGAGGTGGACGAACTGATCGCGGCCCGCGGCGAAGTCGATCTCGCCGAGCGACTGCCAGCCATCGACCGCGGTCTGATCGAGGACGACGTCCTGATCCGCGCCGTTCGCGTGGATCGTGTAGCGCGCGAGCTTGGACTCCGCGAAGGACGCGGACGTGTAGACCTCGACCCGGTAGCGACCGGCTTCCGCGAGGTCGACGTTCCACTGGCCGAAGTTCGCTTCCGCCGTGTCCTCGGTCGTGTGGGTCCACACCAGATCGCCGCCCTCGCCCGCCGTGGTCACCTGGCGCATCGACGCCGAGGGGCCGCCGCTGACGAAGCAGTCGTCGCCGTCGTCGATCGTCCCGCCGGCCGCGTCGATCACACCGCACGACGACGGCGGGGTCCCGCTGGTGCCATTGCCGCCGCCGGGCGTGAGCGCCATCAGCTCGGCCATCGTGCCGTCGAAGCGATTCGTGTCGACGTTGCCCGCGATGCCATCGACGGAGCCCGACGACGTGTATTGCCAGAACGCCCACTTCGTCCACGGCGCCGAGATGTTCGGGCACGCCGCGGACGTGTACTGCGCGTGCCACAGCGGATGTGCCGCGCCGTACGCGGGTGCGCCGACCTGATCGCGCCAGAAGTAGAAGCCCGTGTAGATGATCGGCTTGACGCCGAGCGCGGCCTCGACGTGATCGATCCACTGCTTCGCCTTGGCCGCGACCTGCGCGGGCGTGAGGCCGCCCGCGGCTTCGATGTCGATCACCGGCGGCAGATCGTCGTCGGCGATCGTGTTTCCGAGCTTGTCGAGGAACAGCTCGGCCTGCGCGATCGGATCCTGGTTCGGGCGAAAGAACTGATACGCGCCGTGGACGATCCCGTTCGCGCGGCTCTGCGCCCAGTACGTTTCGAACTTCGTGTCGATCGTCGACAGACCGTCGGAGACGCGGATGAACGCGTACTTCACGCCGTCGTTCTTCACGCGCGTCCAGTCGATGGTGCCCTGGTAGTACGAGACGTCGATGCCCTTCACCGTCGGGCCGGAGCCGCAGACCGTGGTCGCTTGATCGAGCTCGGCGAGCTCGAGATCACCGACATCGTCCGTCGGCGCGCACGCCACCAGCAAGCACGCAGCAGCGAGCACCCTCATCGACCCGCGAAACAGCAATTGCGAGGCCACGGTCACGTTCCCTTCGGCGCGCGAAATTACAACGCCTTGAATCCGCACGCCTGCAAACGATCGTGCTCAGTGCTCGTGGCGATGTGCTAACTGCGCTTCTTTCCCTACATCTTCGTGGGGAAGCGCGCAGGCATGCACCTCGATCGTCAGGTGCGCGAGCGTGACCGAGTCGAGGACCGCCTGCCGATAGAACTGCACGTCGCGCGGCGTGGAAGAGACGATCGAGACGATCGCGCTGCGGCGACCCGGCCCGAGCTCCCAGACATGGAGATCGGCCACGCGAACATCGTCGATCTGCTCGAGCCGTTGGCGCACCGCGCGCTCGTGCTTGGGCGAGCCGACCACGTCGAGGAGCTGCCCGCTCGCCTGCCGGCACAGCGACCCCGCCCACCACACGATGACCACGCCACCGACGATGCCCATCGTCGGATCGAGGAACCACCAGCCCTGCCACTTGCCGAGCGCGAGCGCGACGATCGCCATCACCGACGTCATCGCGTCGGCGAGCACGTGGATGAACGCCGCACGCATGTTGAAGTCGAGCGTGCCTGCTTGCGGCTTGATCGGTGCGGGCTTCGTCGACGAGCCGTTCGTCGGCGCCTGATCGTGTGCATGCCCGTGATCGTGGCCGTCGTGATCGTGGTGATCGTGACCGTGCGAGTGACCGCCGTGCGAGTGCCCGCCGTGCGAGTGCCCGTAGTGGTGCCCCTTCGAGAGCAGCAGCACCGAGAACAGGTTCACGACGAGGCCGAGCGCCGCGACGCCGAGCGCTTCGTCGTAGCGAATCGCGTCGGGCTCGAGCAGGTGATGCACGCTCTCGATGCACATCCACAGCGCGACGAGCGCGAGGAGCACGCCGCTCGTGTAGCCCGCGAGCGCGTAGACCTTGCCGGTTCCGAAGCTGAACGTGTCGGTGCCGGCTCGCGTGCGCGCGTACCAGTACGCGACGAGCGTCAGGCCGAGCGCGCCGACGTGCGTGCCCATGTGCCAGCCATCGGCGGTGAGCGCCATCGAGCCGGTGATCCAGCCGACGGTCAGCTCGCCGACCATCATCACGGCCGCGATCGCGACGACCCAACGCGTCCGGCGCTCGCCGGCTTTGTTGTGCTCTTCGTCGTCGGCGTCCTCGTGATGGACGTGCGCTGACAGCTCGTGCGCTTGCATGCCGGTCCGAGCGTTATAGCCCTATCATCGGGTCGTGCCCAAGCACCCCGTGACGATGGCGGTACGTGCCCTGCGCGCCGCGAAGGTCGAGTTCGAGCCGCACCTCTATGTGTGGGAGCCTCGTGGTGGCACGGCGGCGTCGGCCGCGGCCCTCGGTGTCGACGAGCACCAGGTGATCAAGACCCTGATCTTCGAGGACGACGCGAGGAAGCCGCTGTGCATTCTGATGCATGGCGATCGCGAGGTCTCGACGAAGAACCTCGCCCGGGCGATCGGGGTCAAGACGTGTGGCCCGTGCACGCCCGAGGTGGCCGATCGCCACTCGGGCTATCAGGTCGGCGGCACCTCGCCGTTCGGGCTGCGGCGCGCGATGCCGATCTACGCGCAGGCAACGATCGCCGACCTGCCGCGGATCTACATCAACGGCGGCGCGCGCGGCTTCTTGGTCGAGCTCGCGACGACGGAACTGATTCGCGTCCTCGCACCGACCCTCGTCGATGCGGCCACCACGTAAATGACCCGGCGATGCGAAGCACGGGCCGGGTCCAATAACGAACGCTACGTAGGAACGGGAGAGCTACGAGGATCCGCGGTCGCGTTGCGACGGGTGTCGCCCGGTGACCCTGTCGCTCTCTTCATCTTCGAGGTCGT
>JBGARE010000029.1:19644-100244 GCA_044230415.1 Kofleriaceae bacterium | reverse complement strand
GAGCTACGAGGATCCGCGGTCGCGTTGCGACGGGTGTCGCCCGGTGACCCTGTCGCTCTCTTCATCTTCGAGGTCGTCGTCTAGCTCGACCTCTTCGTCGTTCTCGATCACGCTGCCGGAGTCGACATCGCCTTTGCCGCGGTCGCTGCTGCGATCACGCTCGACGCCCTCGCCCTCCGGCTCGGACATCGGATCACGCATCGGCGGCTCGGCCGGGCTCTTGTCCTGCTTCTGCGGGCGTCCGCCCGGATTCTTCTGATGGGCCATGCTCTTCTCCTTGCCGAGGAGAATTGCAACGCACACGCCACGCGAGTGCGAGACCGCACCGCGTAGTTCTCGCGACATCGCGCCGTGGCTGTGAGCGAATCAGGCGTCCGCGCGCACGCGCACGCGCACGCGAGAATTGCCGACGTACGCAGACAGCGCAGCGCAGCGCAGCGCAGCGCAGCGCAGCGCAGCGCAGCACCGACGAGGAACGGCTCACATCTTGACGGTGTGGCACCCGCCGCAACCGAACCCCGTCGGGTTCTCGGGCGTGTACTCGGGCAGGCCGAGGAGCTTCGCCATCGCGGGCTTCACTTCCTTGCCCATCCACTCGAGGTCTTCCTTCTTGAACTTCGACATGTCCTTGAAGTCGAGGACCGGGAGACCTGCGTTCGGCATGTCGAACTCGCCCTTCTCCGCGCCGGGTCCGTGGCAGGTCTTGCAGCCGAACTCGCCGTACTTCGTCGCGTCGTGGGTCTTGAAGATCGGCTCCATCGCCGGAACGACCTTCGTCTTCATGAACTCGATCTGCTGATCGTGGTCGAGCTTGTCGAACGGAACGTCGGGCAGTGCGGCGGTCGCGCTTCCCGAGCCATCACCGCCGCCGGTGGGCGTGGTGGTCTGGGTGGACGACTTCGAGCCGCACGCAGCGGCGAACACGAACGAGAGAGCAAGCAGGCTTCGCATCCGGCGGATACTGGCGAACCAACCTCGGTATCGCAAGCGATCACTCGCAACGGATTGTTGCGCGAAGCGTGATCGTCCGAGCAACGATCCGGCACCGGACGCGTGATCAGTGCACGCCGAGGTACGCCTTGCGGATCTTGTCGTCTCGCGCGAGCTCCTGCGCGGGCCCCGAGCTCACGAGCGTGCCGACCTCGAGCACGTGCGCGGTGTTCGCGACGCGCAGCGCTTGGTGCGCGTTCTGCTCGACGAGGAGGATCGTGGTCCCCTCCGCCGCGATCGCCTTCACGATCTTGAAGATCAGCGCGACGACCTGCGGCGCGAGTCCGAGCGAGGGCTCGTCGAGCAGCAGCAGTCGCGGCTTCGCGACGAGCGCGCGAGCGATCGCGAGCATCTGCTGCTCGCCGCCGGACAACGTGCCCGCGTTCTGCGCGAGGCGCTCTTTGATCCGCGGGAAGTACTCGAGGGCGCGCGCGCGATCCTTGGCCACGCCGCTCGGATCGTCGCGGAGGTACGCGCCCATCTGCAGATTCTCGTCGACGGTGAGGTTCGCGAAGATGCCGCGACCCTCGGGGGCGTGCGCGAGCCCGCGCGCGACGATGCGATGCGCCGGCATGTTGGTGATGTTGTTGCCGAGGAACGTCACCGTGCCCGCCGACGGCTTCACGAGGCCCGAGATCGCGCGCAGCGTGGTGGTCTTGCCCGCGCCGTTCGCGCCGATCAGCGTGACGATCTGGCCCTCCTCGACGGAGAACGACACGCCTTTGAGCGCGTGGATGCCACCGTAGTGGACATCGAGGTTCTTCACCTCGAGCAGCGTCTTCGTCATGACGCCTCCGCCGCGTCGGCTTCGTCTTCCGGCACACCGAGGTACGCCTCGATCACTTTCGGATCGTTCTGGATCTCGGCGGGCTTGCCGGCGGCGATCGTCTCGCCGTGATCGAGCACCGTGATGTGCTCGCAGATGTCCATCACGAGGCCCATGTCGTGCTCGATGAGCAAGATCGCGACGTCGAACCGCGTGCGCAGGCTCTCGATCAAGCCGCGCATCGCCTGCTTCTCGATCGTGTTCATGCCGGCGACCGGCTCGTCGAGGAGCAGCACCTTGGGCTCCGTCGCGAGGGCGCGCGCGATCTCGAGCCGGCGCTGATCGCCGTATGGCAAGCTCTTGGCCTGCTCGCCCGCGCGATGTGCGATCCCGAGGACGTCGAGCAGATCGAGCGAGCGCTCGATGATCGCGTTCTCCTCGGCCATGTACATCGGCGTGCGCAAGAGGCTCCGCCACAGGCCGCTCTTCGCGCGAACGCCGGCGGCGGTGCGCACGTTGTCGAGCACGCTGAGCTCGCCGAACAAGCGAATGTTCTGGAACGTGCGCGCGAGGCCCGCTTGCGCGATCGCCGATGGACGCAGCCCATTGAGGCGGCGCGGCCCGAGGAGGATATCGCCCGTGTCCGGCTGATACACGCCGGTGAGCAGGTTGAACGCCGTGGTCTTGCCCGCACCGTTGGGACCGATGAGCCCGTACAGGCCGTGCGGCGGCACCGCGATCGACAGATCGGCGACGGCCTTGAGGCCGCCGAACGCGATCGACAGGTGCTTCGCTTCGAGGGCGAACGTCATACGTTGTCCTTCGGCGGCGTCGCGCTCGTCGTCGGCGAGTCCGTGGCGTGCGCGAGATCCGCGCCGGCCACCGCGCTCGAGAATTGGCGCGCTGCGGGCTCGCCGAACACGGTGGTCCACAGGAGCAGCACGCCGAACAGCAGCGCACCGGCGAGGCCGATGATCAGCGTGAGCGCGCCGATCAGGCTGAACGCGGTGAACAGCGAGTCGGCCCAGCCGATGCCGAGATGGAGCCAGCCGAGCACGAGCCACAGCACGAGGCCGATCGCGGACGCGATCAGCGTGCCGAGGAGGTACTTCTTGCGCGGCTGGAGCTCCCAGACCTCTTTGATCCCGAGCAGGCCTTGCGGCCGCACGATCATCACGATGATCAGCGCGAGCGCGTAGACCGGCATGCGGTACTCGGCGAACTCGCGGAACAGCTCCGGGAGGATCGTGAGCACCGTCGCTGCGAGGACGACACCGGTGATCGATCCCATGCCTCCGAGGACGACCATGATCACGAGGTCGATCGACTTCTGGAACCCGAGCTCCTTCGGGTTCAGCGTCACGCCGACCTCGTGCGCGAACAGCGCGCCGCCGATGCCGGCGAAGAACGCGGCGGTCACGAACGCCACCACTTTCACCCGCGCGGTGTCGACGCCCATCGCCTCGGCGGCGATCTCGTTCTCGCGCACCGCGAGGAGCGCGCGGCCCTTGCTCGACGCCTTCAAGCGATACGCGACGATGAGGACGATCGTCACGAACATGAACGCGAAGAAGATGCCGGCGTGGCCCGTCTGCCGGCCCGCGGCGTCCTCGATCCACGGCGTGGGCGAGACATACGTCGGCGTGCCGGTGAACCCGAGCGGACCGCCGATGTGCTTCGCGGCTTCGATCATCGACAGCTCGTTCGCCGCTTTCGGATCGAGCACCTCCGACGTCTGCTGCACGAGCACGCGCACGATCTCGCCGAAGCCGAGCGTGACGATCGCGAGGTAGTCGCCGCGCAGCCGCAGCGACGGCAAGCCGACGACGAGCCCCGCGAGCGCCGCGACCACGCCACCGAACACGCACGCGAAGATGAACAGCGCGTCTCCCGAACCGAGGAAGCCGCCGTGTACGTCGACACCGAACGCATCCGGCGCGACCCAGCCGAGCTTGATCGAGCCGTAGTACGTGATCAGCGCGGCCGCGTAGCCGCCGACCATCATGAAGCCCGCGTGGCCGATCGAGAACTGCCCCGCGAAGCCGTTGACGATGTTGAGCGACGCCGCGAGGACGATCGCGATGCCGATGTCGAGGAGCAGCTTCGCGTAGAACGGCCCGATCATCGGCGCGACCGCGGCTTGCAGCGCGAGCGCGATGACGAGACCGACGACGATCGGCCACGCCGACCGCAGCACCGTCGGAATCGAGCCCGGCTTGTGCCGCCCGACGCGCGCGGCGAGCCGCTCGGTGGGATCGCGGCTCATTCGTGCACTCGCAAGCTCGTGCAACTCATACCTTCTCCACCACGGCCTTGCCGAACAAGCCGGATGGCTTGAACAGCAGGACGCCGATGAGGATCACGAACACGTAGAGGTCGCGCATGTGCGGCGAGAAGTACGCCGCGCCGAACATCTCGACGAACGCGATCAGCAAGGCGCCCGCGACCGCGCCACGCACGTTGCCGATGCCACCGACGACGGCGGCGACGAACGCCTTGAGGCCGAGCAGCACCCACGTCGCATCGGCGGACTGCTTGATGCTCTCGTACTTGAGCGCGAACAAGAGGCCACCGGCGGCGGCGAGCGCGCTGCCGATGCCGAACGTGATCGACACGATGCGGTTGACGTCGATGCCCATCAGCGACGCGACGCGCTCGTCGAACGAGACCGCGCGCATCGCGCGACCGAGCTTGGTGCGATAGACGAGCGCCTCGAGCCCGAACAGCAACAGCCCGGCGAGGATGACGACGGTGACGTCGACGAGGCGGATGTGCACGCCCGCGATCTCGACGAGCGAGCGATCCTCGATCAGCGCGGGCATGCGCTGCGGCTGCGTGCCGAACACCCACTTGAGCTGCCCCACGTTCTGCAGGAACAGCGACACGCCGATCGCGGTGATGAGGACGTTGAGGCGCGGGGCGCGGCGCAGCGGACGGTACGCGAGCATCTCGATCGTCACACCGAGCGCCGCACACAGCGCCATCGCCGCGAGCAACACGAGCGGCATCGCGAACACGGGCGACCCCGTGACGCCGAAGCCGAGCACGCCGGCGATCACGAACGAGGACCACGCACCGACGGTGAACACGTCGGAGTGCGCGAAGTTGATGAAGCGCAGGACTCCGTAGACGAGCGTGTAGCCGAGCGCCGTCAGCGCATAGAGGCTGCCGAGCGCGAGGCTGTTGACGAGCGTCTGGAGGAGCTTGGTCACTGCTTACTTCGCGGAGCCTGCCGCCGCAGAACCCGAGCCCGAGCCTGCCCCCGACCCCGCAGCGCTTCCGTCCGCGGGCTTCGCCGCGCCGGGCTCCGGCCAGCCTTTCGGCACGACCGTCGCGACGTAGCGCGGCTTGCCGCCCTTCATCTGCACGACGACGGCCTGCTTCTGCGCGTCGCGGTTCGCGTCGAGCGTGATGACGCCGGTGACGCCGGGGAAGTCCTTCGTCGCCGCGATCGTCGCCGCGAGATCCTTGCCCTTGAGCGACGGCGAGCGATCCATCGCGTCGAACAGCACGCGCGCGGCGTCGTAGCCGAGCGCTGCAAGACCGTCCGGCACCTCGCCCCAACGCTTCTGGTACTTGTCGACGAACTCCTTCACCGCGGGCCGCTCTTCGTCGAACGAGTAGTGGTTCGAGTAGTAGCTGCCCTCGATCGCGTCGCCGCCGATCTCGGCGAGCTTCGACGAGTCCCAGCCATCACCGCCGAGGAACGGCACCTTGATGCCGAGCTTGCGCGCTTGGCGAACGATGTTGCCCACGTCGGTGTAGTAGCCGGGCAAGTACACGGCCTGCGCGCCGCTCGTCTTGATCGACTGCAGCTGCGCCGACACGTCCGGATCACCGGCGGTGTACGCCTGCGACGTGGTCACCGTGCCGCCCAATCCTTTGAGCTCGGCGGAGAACGTCTCGCCGAGGCCCTTGGAGTACGGCGCGGCCTGATCGAACAGCACCGCGACCTTGGTCAGCTTCTGATCCATCGCGAACTTCGCGCCGACATAGCCCTGGAACTCGTCGAGGAAGCAGACGCGCGAGACCATGTCGCGACCCTCGGTGACCTTCTTGTTCGTCGACGAGGGCGAGATCATCGGCACGCCGAACTGCTGCGCGACCTTGCCGCCCGCGAGCGAAGAGCCCGATGCGACCTCGCCGATCAGCGCGACGACCTTGTCTTCACTGATCAAGCGCTGCACGACGTTGCCGGCCTCGCTCGACTTCGACGCATCGTCGAGCGTCTTGAGCGCGATCTTGCGACCCTTCACGCCGCCCGCGGCGTTGCGCTCTTCCATCGCGAGGATGACGCCGTGGTCCGTCGATACGCCGAACGTCGCTTCGGATCCCGTCAGCGATGCGAAGTGACCGACGAGGATCGGGCCGGTGTCGGCCGACACGCCGGCCGATCCATTCGAGCCCGGATCGACCGTGCTGGAACCGGAGCCGGACTTCTTGCCGCCGCCTCCACCGAGCTTGTCGCAACCCGCGGCTGCAAAGAGCAGCGTCATCGCGACGGTCGCGACTGCCGAAATCTGGTTCCAAGCGCTCGGTTTCATGGCGTTCTCCCTATCGAGGGGATGCGATAGCCCGACGCGATTGGCGGTGTCAACACGTTCAACCGGTTCGCGGGACGTGTTACCAGGAGTAGCGCGTTCGCGCCCGATCCGCCCCTGTGTCCACCGCACCCCGCACGGATCCGCCCGACTCGAATGACGCGAGCCAGATCAGCCAGGCGCACGCGCGAGAGGGCCACGCGAAAGCGGGCCACCACGGTCCGCACGGCCAGCACGCCCACAAGGGACCCGCGAACAAGAAGGAGCTCGCCTGGATCTCGCTGGGCGCGCTCGGCGTGGTCTACGGCGACATCGGAACGTCGCCGCTCTACGCGCTCAAGGAGTGCTTCGGTCCGGTCAACCCGCATCGCGCGAACGCGGCCGATCCCGACGCGGTGTTCGGCGTCCTCTCGCTGATCTTCTGGTCGCTCGTCATCGTCGTCGTCGTGAAGTACCTCGCGGTCGTCCTCCGCGCGGACAACAAGGGCGAGGGCGGCACGATGTCGCTCGCGGCCCTCGTGCAGCAGAAGCTCGTCGCGAACCGCAATCGCATCGCGATCCCGATCCTGCTCGCGCTGTTCGGCACCGGTCTCCTGTTCGGCGAAGGCCTGATCACCCCGGCGATCTCCGTGTTGTCCGCGGTCGAAGGTCTCGGCGAGCAGAGCTCGAGCCTCGAGTATTTGATCATCCCGATCTCCGTCGGCATCCTCGTCGGACTGTTCTGGGTCCAGAAGCACGGCACCGGAAAGATCGGCTCGGTGTTCGGCTGGGTCATGCTGGTGTGGTTCGTCTCGATCGGCGCCGCCGGCGTGTCCGGCATCGTCAGACATCCGGGCGTCCTGCAGGCGATCTCGCCGCACTACGCCGCCGGCTTCCTCGCCCATCACGGCGCGGACGGCTTCCTCCTCCTCGGCTCCGTTTGCCTGTGCATCACGGGCTGCGAGGCGCTGTACGCCGACATGGGTCACTTCGGGAAGTCGCCGATCCGCATCGCGTGGTCGCTGATCGTGTTCCCGGGCCTGCTGCTCAACTACTTCGGCCAAGGCGCGCTGTACCTCGAGAAGGGCCTCACCGTCACGAACCCGTTCTACGGCCTCGTCGAGGGTCCGCTGCTCATCCCGATGATCATCCTCGCGACGATGGCCGCGATCATCGCGTCGCAAGCGCTGATCTCCGGCGCGTTCTCGCTCACGAACCAAGCGGTGCAGCTCGGCTTCCTCCCGCGCTTCACGATCGTGCACACGTCGCACAAGCACGAAGGCCAGATCTACATCCCCGAGCTCAACTGGGCGTTCATGGTCGGCTGCGTCGCGCTCGTCCTCGCGTTCAAGTCGAGCTCGAACCTCGCGGCCGCGTACGGCATCGCCGTCACGGGCCTGATGATGATCACGTCGTACCTCATCTTCCTCGTGTGCCGTCGCAACTGGGGATGGTCGCTCGGCGCGTCCCTCGCCCTCTACATCCCGCTCGTGATCATCGACGGCGCGTTCTTCTCGTCGAACTTCGTCAAGGTCGCGCACGGTGGCTGGTTCCCGCTCGCGATCGCGGTCGGCATGTTCGTGATCATGACCACGTGGTGGCGCGGTCGCGTCGAACTGTCCAAGACGATGGAGATGGGCACGATCCCCGACGAGCTGTTCCTCGCGGACCTCGCCGAGACCCGGTTGCCTCGCGTGTCCGGCACCGCCGTGTTCATGACCTCGGGTACCGACGGCATCCCGAACGTCCTGCTCCACCACGTCAAGCACAACAAGGTGCTGCACGAGCAGGTCGTGCTGCTCTCGATCGTCACCGAGAACGTCCCGTTCGCCGTCGGCAACTCGTCGATCACGGTGCGCGAGATGGAGCACGGCTTCTACCGCGTGCTGTCGCGCGTCGGGTTCATGCAACAGCCGAACGTCCCCAAGATCCTCGCGCGCTGTGCGAAGCGCGGCCTCGAGGTCGACGACTCCGACACGACGTACTACCTCGGCCGCCAGACGCTCCTGACCACCGGCAAGTCCCGCGTCGCGCGCTGGCGCAAGATGCTGTTCTCGTTCCTCGCGCGCAACTCGCGTCCGCCGAGCGCGTTCTTCAACCTGCCGCCGAACCGCGTCGTCGAGCTCGGGCTGCAGATCGAGCTGTAGTCACATCCAGCACGAGGCTGGTCTACCCTCTCGATGCACCGCACTGCCCTGTTGCTAGTCCTGGCTTCGGCCTGTGGGGATGACGGAGGGGTCCACACCCTGAAAGACGCACCCACGCTCGATGCCTCACCGGGCACCGCAACCGTCACGCTTCGCGTCGGTCGTCAGCCCGTCCCGAACTACACCGTCTATTTCCAAGGTCCCGACTCCTCGGAGATCGCGACGATCCAGACGGACGCGAACGGTCAGGCCTCGGCTGTCGTTCCCGACGGCAGCTCGGTCTCGACGCTGGACTTCGAGTACTACGGAAACAAGGCGAGCCGCAGTGTCGTCACGATCATGGGTGTGAAGGCCGGTGACCACCTGGCGATCACGGGAAACGTGGACTTCTACCTGGAATCGGCGGATCTCGACGTGACGTTCGCGCCGTACACGGGCGTGGCGACTCCGACGTACGAAGTCCAGACGACGTGTGGCGGCACGAGATTCGGCGACGTGACGCAGCGCTCGTTCGGGGCCCCGCTGTGCAGCCCGCGCATCGACTCGATGGTCATGGCGGTCGACTCGTCGAACCGCAACGTCGCCTATATCGCCACGCTCGATCAGGCGATCGACGCCCCGCTCGATCTCACGAGCGTCGCGTGGACCGCGCTGACGAGCTCGGGATCCACGTACACGAGCATTCCGGAGGCGCAGTACATCGAGCCGTCTCGGCGGCTGGTCACTCCGCGCGGCGAGATCATGCGCTGCTCCGACGGCTTCCAGAGCGGAGCGACGACGTACACCGCAAACCTGGACTGTCCGATGATTCCGGGAGTGACCATGCTCGACACGCTCATGTATACGGACGTCGAGTTGATGTGGGAGGTCACGCAACCGGTCACGACGCAGGCGTCGACGATCGATGTCGCGAACACGCTGATTCGTGGCATCGCGTCGACGAGCTTCGACGGCGCCACGCGCACGATCTCGTGGACCGAGACCGCGAGTGGCGCGACACCGGAGTTCGTCACGCTCCATATCGAAGACCGGAGCCACCCGAACCCGAACTACTGGGAGATCATCGCTCCGTACGACGGCACGTCGATCACGCTGCCCGCGCTCGTCGGCGAAGCAGCCGAGCTCGCGCTCGATCCGACGATCCAGCCGTCCGTCGTCGCGCGGACCGGTACGGCGACCGGCGGCTACGATGCAATTCGGCGGCATGGCCCGTTCTTCGAGCGCAGCATCACCGACGAGATCTCCCGGATCATCACGGTGCGACCGTACGTCGACTGAGCTAACCCCAGAAATGGAACCTACGCGTCGTATCCGGACACGCGGTCGCTTCCGGAATCGCCTACGCCGACGCCCACGCAGGTCAACACAAGCGATCGCCTGGGGCTACTCTAGACCACCGATGCGTGGCGGGTGACGAACGGCGCCCGCACGAAGCCGCGACGGCTCTCGAGCTCGTCGAGCAGCTGGCGGCGCGCGGCGCGGAACGCATCCGCGATCGCCACGTACACGTCTTCGTGCTTCGCGAGGCGCGTGACGATCTCGGCTCCCGAGATGTCCAGCTTCAAGTGGACCTCGAACTCGCGCTTCCGACCGTGGCGATGCGGCACGCCCACGGTCGCGTGGACGTGAATGATCCGGTCGTGAACGTGCTCGAGGCGCGCGACCCACCGCTCGATCGCCGCCTCCGCGGACGTGCTGGGGTCGAGGCCATGGAACGTGATCTCGGTAGGAATCGCCATGCGAAGTCTCCTGGCGAGAGTGAGGTGCAGGCGACGCGCCACGCACACGCGTCCGCGCAGGCAGGCGCGACGAGGAGTTCGCGTGGCGAACATGCGCGCGTCTGACACGCGCGCCGCCGCGCACGGCTACTTGTCGCGGAGTCGCGGATCGATCCACAGGTACGCGAGATCCGCGCACAGGTTTCCGAGCGCGATCGCGAAGGCGGAGATCAGGACAACTCCGAGGATCACCGGGAGGTCGAGCGAGAGGATCGCGTGCAGCGCCTCGCGACCGAGCCCCGGCCACGCGAAGATGTACTCGACGACCACGGCGCCGCCGAGCAGCACGCCCAGGTCGAGGCCGATCAACGTCACGAGGGGTCCGAGGGCGTGGCGCAGCGCGTGGCGTAGCACCACCGCACGTTCGGAGACGCCTTTGGCGCGCGCGGTGCGGATGAAGTCCTCGCCGAGGACATCGACGAGCTCGGACCGCGTGACGTGCGCGTACATCGCGATCCCGAGCATCGCGAGCGTCGTGGCGGGGAGCACGAGGTGGTGCAGCCGATCGAGGCCGCCGGTTCCATAGCCACTGATCGGGAACCACTCGAAGCGATACGCGAACAGATACAGGAGCAGCGTCCCGAGGAAGAACGGCGGCGCGCTCTGACCGATGACGCCGACGATCGTCGCCGCGTGATCGGGCCATCGGCCGCGCCGCATCGCCGCGAAGATGCCGAGCGGAAGCCCGACGAGGAGCTGCAGCGCGATCGCGGCGAGCGCGAGTTGCACCGTCGGACCGATGCGGTCGCCGAGGATCTCGGTGACCGGGCGCTTCGTGCGATAGCTCTCGCCGAGATCGCCGCGCGCGATGTTGCCGACCCAGCAGCCGTACTGCGCGACAACGCCGCGGTCGAGGCAATAGTGCTCGTTGACGCGAGCGAGCGTCTCTTCACTCGCGTGGCTGCCCATCAGCGCGCGCGCGGGGTCGGACGGGATCACGACGAGCATCGCGAACACCACGGTCATCGCGAACCACGCGACGACGATCGACCAGCCGAGGCGGCGCAGGATGTACGCGGTCATCGCGGCACCCGCTCTCCGTCGGCGTCGAGATCGAGCCACGCGGTCGTGAAGTCGCGGATCCACACCGGGTGCGGCTCGTAGTTCTTCACGTACGGCTGCGTCACCTCGGTGAGCACCTGGTGGTAGTTCCACAGCCACGGCGCGTCGTCGTAGAGGATTCTCTCGGCGCGGCGATAGCGCGCAGCGCGGGTCACCGGATCGGCATCGGCCTTCGCAGCGTCGAGGAGCGCGTCGAGCTCGGGGTTCGCGTAGAACGAGTCGTTGGTGGCCGCGTGCTCGGTGATCGCGCGCGAGTGAAACTTCGCGTCGAGAAAGTTCGTGGGATCCGGCGCGTCACCGATCCAGCCCGCGTACGCGAACGCGGGGCCGCCGCGGTTGCCGCTCATCGAGACATACGCGGCCAGCGTGACCAGCGAGATCCGCATGTCGACGCCGACCTCGGCGAGATCGCCTTGCATCGACGCCGCGACCTTCTCGGCTTCCTCGTCGGCGATGGTCACGAAGTCGACCGCGAGGCCCGTCGCGTAGCCCGCGTCTGCGAGGAGCGCCCGCGCGCGTGCTGGATCGTGCGGATACGGGGCCAGCGCGTCGTCGCGCCCGAACACGCCGGGCGGCAAGATGCCGTGCGCAGCGACGGCGGTTCCGTTGAGCAGCTTCGTCGTGTGCGATTTGTCGACGGCGTAGTTGAACGCTTGGCGCACGCGCTTGTCGGTGAACGGAGGCCGCGTGACATCGAAGCGCGCGCCGTACGTGACGAGCAGCGGGCGCGAATGGACATACGGTTGCCACGCGGGCTGCGAGAGCACCCACAGCAGATCAGGCGCCGCGAGCCGATCGACCGTGTCGATCTCGCCGCGCTCGAACAGCAAGAACTGCGTGTCGCGCGGGACGTTCTCGGACATCACGAGGCCGTCGAGATACGTGCGCTGATTCCCCGCGTAGTTCGGATTGCGCGTGACGACGAGCTGCACGCCTTCGCTCCACTCGGCGAGCATGAACGGCCCCGACGCGAGCGGCATGCGCCGGAGCTGCGCGCCGGCGGCGGCGACGTGCGACGCGCGCTGCGGCGTGGTGAACGGCATCGCCATCACGTACGCGAAGCCGGCGTTGGGATGCGCGAGGCGAATCACGAGCTCGTGGTCACTCGGCGTGGTGATGCCCGCGCAGTCCTTCGTGGTCCCATCGATGACGGCCTGTGCGCCGTCGATATCGGCGAGCCATTGGCCGAACAGCGAGTCGGGCGTGGCGAGCGCGCGCTCGTGCGAGCGCGTCTCGTCGCCGGCGACGATCGGCGTGCCATCGCTGTAGCGGGTGCCGGGGCGCATGCGGAACGTGTACGTCGTCGCGTCGGCGCTCGTTGTCCAGCTCTCGGCGAGCCGGCCGACGAGCTCGGTGCCGCCGGGCGAGTAATCGAGCAGCGACTCGAACACGAGGCGCAGCGCGAAGTAGCTGACCTCGTCGTAGGCGATCGTCGGATCGAGCGTCGACACGCCGTCCTTCACCGCGAAGTGCAGCGTCCCACCGGCGCGCGGCTCCGTGCTGCCGGCCGCCTTCCATCGCGGTCCGCGATCCGGCGGCGCGCACGCCGCGACCACGACGAGGAGCGCGAGCGCCCTCATCGGCGCCCCTTGGGATCGAACGCGTCGCGCAGTCCCTCGCCGAGCAAGTTGAACGCGACCACCGCGAACAGGATCGCGAGCCCCGGCGCGAGCACGAGATGCGGCGCGGTCCGGTAGTAGATGCGGCCCTCGTACAGCATGCGGCCCCACGTCGGTGCGGGCGGTGGTGGTCCCAGGCCCACGTACGACAGCACGGACTCCGCGAGCAGGTTCTGCGCGAAGCCGAGCGCGGTCACCGCGATCACCACGCCGACGAGGTTCGGCAGCACGTGACGCATGACGACGCGGACATCGCTCGCACCGAGCGAGCGCGCCGCCGCGACGTACTCGCTGCGCGCGATCGTCATCGCCTTGCCGCGGATCACGCGCGCCATCGTCGTCCAGCTCACGCCGCCGAGCGTCAGCACCACGGGCGCGTTCGCGCTCGCGAGATCCGATTGCCGCAGCAGCGCCGCGAGCAAGATCGCGAGCACGAGCGTCGGAAACGCCAGCACGAGATCCACGAACCGCATCAGCACGGCGTCCACGCGCCCTCCGAAATAGCCGGCGGTCAGGCCGACGAGAGTGCCGATCACCAGCGCGAGCAGCGTCGCCAACAAGGCGATCGTCATCGACGCGCGGGCCCCCGCCACCACGCGAGCCCACACGTCACGGCCGAGCTGGTCGGTGCCCAGCAGCGCGTCGCCGCTCGGCGGCAGCGGTGCGCCGACCGCGGTGAGGCCGTGGTCGATGTCGCGGGCGATCGGGTCCTTCGTGAACGCGGGACCGACGAGGGCAAACCCCACCAGCAGCACGACCAGGATCGCCCCGACGACGGCGCCACGGTTCGCCACGAACCGTCGAAGACCGGGCCTCACGCGGTGATCATATCCCGGGCGATGTCGGACATTCACATCTACGGCGATTCCCCACGCGCGCAATGACACGGGCTGGATGCCGCGACGTGCGTGATGGCCCGCGCGAAACTTCCATTCTCGACGAGGCGACGTAACGTCGCTCGCATTTCATGCACCCAGCCGTGTCCGGCGACACTCTCCATGCGCACGGCATTTCAACTGCACCTTTTTCGTCCCATGCCGTCGGACTTCCTCACGCTCGTGCATCGTGATCACGCCGATCTCCAGCTCGAGCTCACGCAGCTTCTCGATCCCGAGGCATCGGCGGTCGAGCTGCGGATGGCGCTCGACGGTGTCCGCCTCGGCCTGACAGCGCACGCCGAAGCGGAGGACATCGTCCTGGGCATGTTCGACGGCATCGCGATGCTGACGGGGTTGCTCCGCCAGGCGCGCGATGCCCACCTGACCCAGGAGGCGGCGCTGTGCGCGCTGGTCGGCGCGCGGCCGCAGACCACGTCATGGCGCGAGCGCGCATCGCACTTGCGCGACCTCGTCGCGGACCACGCGCGACAGGAGGAGCGACAACTCCTGCCTGCCCTGCGCGAGTACGCGCCCGAGCAGTACGCGATGCTCGCGGGCCGGTTCGCGACCGAGCGGCTGCGCCAGCTCGCGATGCTCCAGCCGTCCGCGCCGATGGTCCTCCCCGCGTTCGCTTGCTAGCGATTTGCTCGGGCCTCGAACTCTCGGGTCAGTCGCCGTCGAGGGCGCGGTCTTCGCGACGCTTGCCCTTCTTGCCCTTCTGGGCGTAGCCGAGATCCGCGAGCTTCTTGCGGAGCGTGTTGCGATTGAGGCCGAGGATCTCGGCCGCCTTGAGTTGATTGCCGCCGGTGTGCGCGAGCACGAGATCGAACAGCGGCCGCTCGACGCGCGCGAGCACTTTGTCGTAGAGGTCGTGCACCGGATAGCCATCGATGCGCGCGAGAAGCCCGGCGAGCTTGGACTTCACCATCTCCTCGAACGCGAGATCCTCGAGCGGCACGCGCGACGCGACGGTGGGCAGCACTTCGTCGACATCGCCCGCCTCGATCTTCGGACGCGTCACGCGAACCACGAGGCGGCGCGCGATCGACTTCAGCTCGCCGACGTTACCGGGCCACGGATAGGTCTTCAGGCGATCGATCGCGCGTGTGGACACCGACGGCTTCGTGCGCCCGATCTCGATCGCGTAGTGCTTGACCCAGCGCTCGAACAGCGTCGCGAGATCGTCGAGGCGATCGCGCAGGCGCGGCACCTCGATGCGGCGCGGCTCGAACAGCGTGTAGAAGTCGCGCGAGACGATGTCGGCGTCGACGGCGCACTCGATGTCGAGATCGCTCGTGGCGACGACGTGGACATCCATCGGCTCGGCTTGCTCGATCTTGCGATCGCGAATCGCCCTCTTCAGCGTCTTCTGCGACGGACGCGAGAGATCCGAGAGGTCTTTGACGAGCAGCGTGCCGCCCGATGCAGAGCGCAGCGCGCGGCGTGCGCGCTCGCAAGCGTCGTCGGTAGCCGTGCGACCCGGTGCGTCTTCGAACGTCGGGCGAACCGCGACGAAGCGACCACCGGTGCGCGGCCCCTTCTGGTGCAGCACGCGCGCGACGAGCTCGCGGCCCGTGCCGTGTTCGCCGCAGATCAGGACGGGCGCATCACCATCGGCGAACGCGTGGACCTGCGCGACGACCGCGCGCATAGCCGCGCTCTCCGCGACGAGGAAGTCGTCGGCTTTCAGCGAACCGCGGAGCACTTACGCGGCCCCGGCTTCGAAACCGGCATCGATCTCGTCCCGGCCCGGCGCCATCTCGGGCGACAGGCCCAACCGCGACTGGCGCTCGATGAGCTGCGCGAAGTACTCCTCGACGAGCGTGCGCGCGGTCGCGAGATCCGGCGCTTCCCACACGCGCAAGCGGAGCGCGTTGCAGCCGTAGAGGCCGCGCGCGTACCACGCACACGCCTTGCGAACCTCGTGCAGCGTGCGCGGGCCGTTCTTGAGCGTCTCGATCAGACCGACGTGACGGCGGAACACGTGGAGGCGCTCCGCGAGGCCCGGCGGGCCCGGATCCGGGCGGCCCTGGGAGACTTCGCGCAGGCGTGCGAACAGCCACGGATTGCCGAGCGCGCCGCGCCCGATCATCACGGCGTCGCAACCCGTGTGCTCGCGCATGCGGAGGTAGCCCTCGACGTCGACGACGTCGCCGTTGCCGACGAGCGGGATGTGCGACGGCAGCGCGTCGCGAACGAGCTTGATGATGTCCGGATCGGACTTGCCCGAGAAGCCCTGCGTGCGCGTGCGACCGTGCACGGTGATCATCTTCGCGCCCGCTTCGACCATCGCGCAGGCGAACTCGGGAGCGTTGCGGTGCGCCTGATCCCAGCCGGCGCGGTGCTTCACCGTGACGGGAATGTTCGCGGGGACCGCGGCGACCACGGTGCGCACGAGCTCTTGCGCGATCTGCGGCTCGCGCATGAGCGCGGAGCCACACTCGCCGGCGACGACGCGCTTGGCCGGGCAGCCCATGTTGATGTCGACGAGCGACGCGCCGATCGAGACGGCCATCTTCGCCGCCTTGTCCATCATGTGCGGCTCGCGTCCGAAGATCTGGACGCCGAACCGACGACCGTCGAGCGACGCGGTGAGCTTGCCGGTGGTCTTGGGATCGCCGACCGACAGCGCGTGCGCGGACAAGAACTCCGTGATCGTGAGCCCCACGCCGAACTCTTCGCAGACGGTCCGGAACGGGAGATCAGTCACTGCGGCCATCGGGGCCAGCAGCACGGGGACGTCGACTGGAAGGTCACCGATCCGCATGAAGGGAGAAACTTGTACAGGATCTCCACGCCCGAGCAAACACTGTTTGTGGGCCGGAAAAACCCAGTCGCTCGTGGGGACTACGGGGCGTCCCGAACGTGGATCAGCGCGGGATCAACACGTCGATGGCGGCGAGATAACGCACCGCTTTTATCCGCGCCAGCTCGTTGGCCAGGCGCCGCTCGGGCCACGCGGCGAGGTCGGCCGCGATCACGCGCTCGAGCGTGCTCGTGAACAGCGCACGGTCCTTGGTCGCGACGGCGACCCCGCGCGCGTACATCACGTCCGCGATCAAGGCACCCGCGCCGAGCCGAGCCTTCGCGCCCTCGAACAGCTCGCGACCGTTCGGCCCGCCGAGAAATGCGCTGCGTCCGGCCTGCAGGGTTCCGAGGAGCATCTCGGCGTCGCTGTCGTGATCGCCGGGAGCGAGGGCGATCACGCGCTCGAGCGTCGCTTCGATGATCGGCAGCGTCCCGAGCCTGGCGAGCGGCGCGAGCGCGAGGAGCAGCGCATCCGACGTCGCGATCCAGCGCAGCGCCGTCACCTCGTCGCGCCGTGCGGTGGCGAGCCGCGCGCGCCACGCCGCTTCACCCGCGGTTCGCGCGGTGCGCCAGTCGGCCGGAAGCAGCGCGAGGTTCGCGTCGGTGCACTGCGCCGCGAGGCGAACGACGCGCGCCGCGATTCGCTCCAGCTCGCTGTTCGAGGTGAGGCTCGCCGCCTCCCAGTCGTCGAACACGAACGCAGCCACGTACTGGCACAGCGCCTCGGCGTGCAGCGTGCGAAAGCCACGATGCGACGGATACGCGAGCGCGAAGGCTTCGAGCTGGAGCAGGCCGCCCGGAACCGCGGCGCGTGCGAGCTCGACATCCGATTGTCGCTTCGCGGCGATCTGCGACTTCTCGAGCACCGCGAACGTGGTGTCGGCCGCGCGCTTCTCGATGAAGCCCGCGCACCCCGCGGTGGCGATCAGGAATACGACAAGAGCTTTCATGCGACCGCCTTCGCGCTGCCCCGGCGCCGGCTAACGAGCGACTCGATCTCGAGGGCCGCCAGCTGGGGCGCACGATACTCCTTCATCTCCTTCGCGATCGCGCGCGCTTTCTGCGCATACGACGTCCGCGCGAGGATCCGGTCCACGGCGGCGCGAACATCGCGCGCGCGGGGCCGGCCGGTGCGCAGGTCGATGCCGGTCCCCGACCACGCGACGCGCGCGGCGATCTCCGGCTTCTCTTCGCTCGCGCCCGCGACCACGAGCGGCACGCCGGCGGCGAGCGCCATCTGGACACCACCGTAGCCACCGTTCGTGACCATCACGGCCACGTGCGGGAGCAGCGACTGGTACGGCACGTACGGAGCGACGCGCGCGTTGGCGGGTGCCTCGATCGGCTCGGGGTTCGTGACGATGGTCATCACGTTCGCCGACGCGAGGCCGTCGAGGCTCGGGCGGATCAGCTCGCGGGGATCGGTCGCGAGAGTCCCCTGCGAGACGAGCACGATCGGAGTCCCGCGATCGCGCGCGGCGAGCATCTCCGACCACCAGATCGGCAGCGACGCCTCCGACGGCGGCGGCACGAGCGGTCCGATGAACTTCACCTGCGCAGGAAGATCGCGGCGCGGATACTCGAAGCTCGGCACCGTCGGTTGGAGGTAGAGATCCGGCGACACGATGTCGAAGTACGAGCCCGCAGGCGCGAGGCCCGCGGCCCGACGCGCGTCGCGATACGCGCGGTTCGTCGCGCGAAACAGCACGTGATCGACGAGCCAGCGCAGGAAGCGATTCGCGAACCGATCGTACGCACCGCGCGCGGGCGGACGCGCGGTGCCGAACGGCGCGGTGTCCACGCTCGGTAGTCCGAGCGCGCTGATGCCGAGCTCGGCCCACGGCAAGCCGCACTTCTCGGCGAGGAACATCGCGCCGAGGTGCGCCTGATCCGCGAGCACCACGTCGATGTCCTGGCGATCCGCGACCTCGACGAGATCGCGTAGCTGCGCGGCCGCCGGCGCGATGAACATCGCATCGAGCTGCGCGCGCACCCGCGCGAGGCCACGCGTGCCGCGCAGCTCCGGAAGCGCCTCTTCGACGTTCGCGTCGTTCCAATCGCGCGCCGTCCGCATCGGAACAAACGTCGCTCCCACCGCCTCGATCTTCGGCGCGAACTTGCTCGCCGCGTACCAGCTCACCGCGTGACCGCGCTCGACGAGCGTCCGAACGACCAGCAGCATCGGGTGGACGTGGCCGGTCAGCGGGACCGTCGCGACGAGAATGCGCGCCATCTGGCTTAGTTGTCCTCGCCGCGCGGTGCGTTACGAACCCGGTGATTTTCCGAGCCGTTCTCGGTACGCGCCCGAGCCGATCGCGTCCGTCCAGGCCCGATTCGCGAGGTACCAGTCGATGGTCCGGCGGATGCCCTCGGCGAACCCGACGGTGGCGGTCCACCCGAGCTCGGTCTCGATCTTCGTGGGGTCGATAGCGTAGCGAAAGTCGTGGCCGGGCCGGTCGGGGACGTGCTCGACGAGCGAGCGGTACGAGCTGCCATCCGCGCGGGGCCGCATGACGTCGAGGACATCGCAGATCGCGTGTACCACGCCGAGGTTCTGCTGCTCGTTCCGCGCGCCGATCAGGTAGCACTCGCCGATGCGGCCGTTCGCGAGCACGGCCCGCAGCGCCGCGCAGTGGTCCGTCACGTAGATCCAGTCGCGCACGTTGTGCCCCGTGCCGTAGACGGGCAGACGCGCGCCCGCGAGCGCGTTCGCGATCACGAGCGGGATCAGCTTCTCGGGGAACTGGTACGGACCGTAGTTGTTCGAGCAGTTCGTCGTCACCGCGGGGAACCCGTACGTGTGGACGTACGCGGACACGAGGTGATCGCTCGCGGCCTTGCTCGCGCTGTACGGCGAGCGCGGCGCGTACGGCGTTGTCTCGACGAACGCGCCATCGGGCCCGAGCGCACCGAACACCTCGTCGGTGGAGACGTGCAGGAAGCGAAACGCGGGATCGGGATGGCTCGCGAGATAGCGCCGCGTCTCCTCGAGGAGGTGGAACGTGCCGACGACGTTTGTCGTGATGAAGTCCTCGGGACCGTCGATGGATCGATCGACGTGACTCTCCGCGGCGAGGTGAACGATCGCGGATGGAGCCGCCGTGGCGAGGAGCTCGCGCACGACCGCGCGATCACCGATGTCCGCGTGGACGAACCGCATGCGCGGCTCGCCGGCGAGCTCGGCGAGCGATCGCGCGTTGCCCGCGTAAGTGAGCTTGTCGAGGACGATGACCTCGGACGCGGGCTCGGCGGCGAGCAGCTCGCGAACGAAGTTATAGCCGATGAAGCCCGCGCCACCGGTGACGACGATGCGGCGCATGTCAGCGATCCACCGCGCGCGCGACGACGCGAGACAAGCCGATCGACCAGTGCGGCGGCACGATGCCGAGCGCGCCGATGCGCGAGGTATCGAGGACGGAGTACGCCGGCCGCGTCGCCGGCGTCGGATAGTCTGCCGTGGTGATCGCGTCGATGCGCTCGCACGCGAGGACCGCGCCGCGCCGGCGAGCTTCGTCGATCGTCGCGGTCGCGAACGCGTGCCACGTGGTCTCACCCGCGTTCGCGTAGTGATACGTGGGCTGCAGCTCGTCGCGCGCTGCGAGGGCGAGCAGCGCCTCGGCGAGGTCGTCCGCGTACGTCGGACGCCCGTGCTGATCGGCGACGACGCGCAGCACCGCTCGCTCCTTCGCGAGGCGCAGCATCGCGTGCACGAAGCTCGGGCCGCGATCGTCGAACAGCCACGACGTGCGCACGACGACGCCACCCGCGGCGTGCACCTCGCGCTCGCCCGCGGCCTTGCTCTCCCCGTACACGCCGAGCGGAGCGCACGCGTCGTCCTCGCGATACGGCCGCGACGCGGCGCCGTCGAACACGTAGTCCGTCGACACGTGGAGTAGGCGAACGCCTCGTCGCTGACACGCCCGCGCGAGGATGCCCGCGCCGTCGCGATTGATCGCGAACGCGCGCTCGCGATCGCTTTCGGCCTTGTCGACCTCGGTGTACGCCGCCGCGTCGATCACGCAGGTCGGCGCGTACTCGGCGAGCGCGCGAGTGACTCGGTCCGCGTCGCGGATATCGAGCCGATCGACATCGAGCGCCACGACGCCCTCGCGCTGCAGGTGACGCCCGAGGCGACCGCCGCCGCCGGTGACGAGGATCGTCATGGCACGTACGCCGGCAGCTCCGCGTCGCGCAGCAGCACCGCCTCGGCATCCTTCTTCGACAGCGTCGGTGAGTCTCGGGTCGGCCAGGCGATCGCGAGCTGCGGATCGTTCCAGCGCACAGCGCGCTCGTCGCCCGGCGCGTAGAACGTCGTGCACTTGTAGGCGACGTCGGCGCGCTCGGACAGCGCGAGGAAGCCGTGCGCGAACCCCGGCGGCACCCACAGCTGGCGGTGGTTGTCCTCGGACAGGATCGTTCCGAACCACTGCCCGAACGTCGGCGAGCCCACGCGGATATCGACGCAGACGTCGAACACCTCGCCCCGCGTCACGTGCACGAGCTTTCCCTGCGGCTGACGGAGTTGATAGTGCAGACCGCGCAAGCTCCCCTTCGCCGACGAGGAGAAGTTGTCCTGCACGAAGTCGCCCGTGATCCCGATCGCGCGATACCGCTCGCGCTGATAGGTCTCCATGAACCGTCCGCGCGCATCGTCGAAGACGGCGAGCTCGAGGAGCACGAGGCCCGGTAGCGTGGTCGGGAGGGTCTTCATCCGATCCGCTGTGCGAGCACGTCGCGAAGATACCGCCCGTAGTCACTCGAGCCCATTCCATCGATCAACGAGTGCATCTGCGCCGCGTCGATATAGCCGAGGCGATACGCGATCTCCTCGACGCAACAGATCTTGAGGCCCTGCCGCCGCTCGATGATGTGGACGAAGGTCGCCGCCTCGAGCAGCGACTCGGGGGTGCCGGTATCGAGCCAGGCGTTCCCGCGTGACAACACGTGTGCGGTGAGCGTTCCCATCGCGAGGTACGCCATATTGACGTCCGTGATCTCGAGCTCGTTACGCGCCGACGGCCGGAGGCTCTTCGCGATCTGCACGACCTGGTTGTCGTAGACGTACAGCCCGGTCACGGCGAACTGCGATTTCGGGTGTTTCGGCTTCTCCTCGATGCCGACGACCGTCCCGTTCGCGTCGAGCTCGACCACACCGTAGCGCTCCGGATCGCGCACCGGGTACGCGAAGATCGTCGCGCCCTGGTTGTCGCGCACGCGCGTCGCGAACTGCGTGCCGAGCTCCTGGCCGTAGAAGATGTTGTCCCCGAGGACGAGCGCCACCGAGTCGCCGCCGATGAACGTCTCGCCGATGATGAACGCCTGCGCGATGCCGTCGGGGCGCGGCTGCTCGGCGTAGTCGATGCGCATGCCCCACTGCGATCCGTCGCGCAGCAACTCGCGAAACCGCGGCAGATCGTGCGGCGTCGAGATCACGAGCACCTCGCGGATGCCGCCGAGCATCAGCATCGACAGCGGGTAGTGGATCATCGGCTTGTCGTAGACCTGGAGCAGCTGCTTCGAGACGACGGTCGTCATCGGGTACAGCCGCGTACCGCTCCCACCGGCGAGCACGATCCCTTTCATGCGGATCGTCGTACCACTGGCCCCTAGAGGATGTCGCTCGGCTCGTTGATGTTGTGCAGCGTGAGCAGATCCGGATCGCACGCCCGCGCGATCTTCTCCGGGACATAGCTCGCGTTCAGCGCGTCGAGCAGCTTCGATGCCTTGAGGGTTCGCGCGGCGATCATCGTCGCGACGACTTCACGCGCGCGGGATACGCGCAGCACGCTGAACAGCGGCTCGGGCAGCTTGTTCTTCTTCACGCCGATCGCGTGCACGTCGTCCCACGATGGAGCGTGGTCATCGGCGGAGCGACCACCCGCGTGCTCGACGAGCTCGAGCATCTGGAAGATCAGCATGCCGGACAGGTACGGCATGTCGCCCGCGACGACGAACAGCCACTCGCACGTCGTGGCCGCGAGGCCCGCGGCGATGCCCGCGAGCGGGCCGATGCCTTCGTGCTCGGGCGCGTCGCGCACCGTGCGGAAGCCGTCGATGTCGACCGGGGAGCTGACGAGGATCTCGTCGACCGAGTCGCGCAGCACGCGTGCTTGGCGCGCGAGGATCGTCTCGCCTTGCACGACGATCATGTGCTTCGCGATGCCGCCCATTCGCGTCGCTCGGCCACCGGCGAGGATCAGCGCGCTGATCGAGATATCGAGGTGCGTGGCCACTAGCGAGCGAACAGGGCTTCGATCTCGTTTTGCGCGGGCGTCGTGATCTCCGGGCCCGCGGGCGCGAAGAACACGCTGACCTCCGAGCGCACGCCGAACTGCCCCGAGAAGTACAGGCCCGGCCCGACGGTGAAGCCGGTGCCCGGCGTCAGGATCCGCGTGTCCTTGACCTCGAAGTTGTCGAGGTCCGCGCCGCCGCCTTGGAAGTCGTTGTCGATCGAGTGCCCGGTGCGGTGCAGGACCTTGTCCTTGTAGCCCGCCTTCTCGAGGAACCCGCGCGCGGCGTTATCGACATCCGCGCCGGTCACCGGGCGCCGCTTCGCGTTGCGATCCGTGACGAGCACGATCGCCTGATCGCGTGCGAGCGACGCGATGTCGAACGCCTTCGCGTACACCTCGGGGACGCTCGTGTCGGCGATCGCGACCCACGTCTGCGCCGCCCAGATGCCATCGGGCTTGTCGACCTTCGCGGCGAGCGAGATCACGATCAGATCGCCCCGCTTGATCGTCGCGGTCTTCGCCGCGGAGGGCACGTAGTACGGATCCGCCGTGTTGACGCCCGCGGCGACCACCGGCGGTGTGCCGACGAGCCCGCGCATCGTCATCGCGCGCGTGAGGCGCTGCTGGAGCTCGTACTCGGTGAGCGGGTTGCCGTACGCGAGCTGCTTCGCGGCGTACGCGAGCGCGTCCTTGCGCATCTCGACGAGGTGATGGACCGCGACGTAGTGCGCGGTGCGGCCCGCGTCGCCCCAGATCGCCTTCGTGAACTGCACGAGCGTCTCGCTCGAGCGCACCTGCACGCCCGCGGCTTTGATCAGCTCGACGGTGCCGGCATCGACGCGCGACACCGACGGCACGCTCGCCTTCGCGGAGTACTCGATCGCGATCGTGCGCTGCCCCTTGAGCAGCGTCTTCAGCTGACCCGCGAGATCGCGATGGCCCTGATACGTGAGCTTCTTGCCGGCGACGTGATCGAAGCTGCGCAGCTCCGCGGTGTGGACGAGCAGCATCGGCTCGCCGCGACTCGGCAACAGATAGAACCACGGGCGCGTCGGATGCCCGTCGGGGTTCACGAGCCGCGACGCGATCGGATTCTCGCCGTCGCGATCGAACAAGAGCCAGCCATCGAGGCGCTGCATCGCGAGCAGGCCCTGCACGGTGATCATGTCCTCGATGCCGACGCGCGCGGGGATCGTCGCGGGGATCGGCTTCGCGGGTTCGGCGTACGGATCGTCGGGCTGCTTCGCCTTCTTCGCCGCCGGCTCTGCATACGGATCGGCGGGCGCTTTCTTCGCGGGCGTCTTCGCGGTGCCCGGCGGCAGCGGCGCCTCCACTTCGACCTTCGCGGGCAGCTTCGGCGGCGGCGTCGTGATCGGCGGCGGCACGACCGGCTCCGCGTACGGGTCGGTCGGCTTGTTCGGCACCGGCGCTTGCTCGGCCGGACCCTTCTTCTTCACCGGCGTCTTCTTCGCCGGCGCCGGCGACGGATCGTCGTACGGATCGGTCGGCTTCTCCGCGTACGGGTCTTCCGCCTCGGGCAGCTTCTTGGGCTGCGCGTGCGCGGGAACTGCGAGCGAGAGGAGAAGTGCAACGATCGTCAGGCGCGTCATGAGGGCTCCATCACGTCGTCGGGCGGACCCGCCCCAGCTCGGCCACGAGCCCCTCATGAATAGCACCGTTCGTCGCCAGCACATCCTCGTCGTACAGGCCGAACGGCTCGCCCCGTGTGTTCGTCACGCGCCCTCCCGCCTCGCGGACCACGAGGACCCCGGCGGCGACGTCCCATGCCTTCGTCTGCCGCTCCCAGTACCCGTCGAACCAACCCGCCGCGACCATGCACAGGTCCAAGGCCGCCGAGCCGCACCGCCGGCACGCGCTGGCAACCTTCTGCATGTGCTCCCATTCGGCGAAGTTGTTCACGGGGTTCGTCACCATGTCGTACGGAAATCCCGTCGCGAGCAGCGAGCGATCGACCTGATCGATCGCGCTCACGTGCAGTGGTGCTCCAGTCGCGTCGAACGCGCCCTGCCCCGCCGCTGCTTCGAACCACCACCCGAGCCTCGGCGCGTAGACCACGCCCACCTCGAGATCGTTGCCCGTCGCGAGCGCGATCGAGATGCACCACAGCGGCAAGCCGTGCGCGAAGTTCACGGTGCCGTCGATCGGATCCACGATCCACCGGCGCGCTGCCTCGGCACCGCCACCTTCTTCGCCGAGCACCGGAATGCCCGGCGTTCGCTCGGCCAGCACGGCGCGGATCGCCTCTTCGCTGCGCAGATCCCACTCGGTGACGAGATCCTTCGGGTTGCCCTTCGCGCGGATCGCATCGGGCCGCGCATCGCGCAACAGATGCGCGGCCGCACGAGCCGCAGCGCTCGCGATGAGTAACAGCTCGCTCACCCGTACAGGTTACAGGTCCAGGCGCATCGCGACGAGCGTCTCGGACTTGCCGCGCTGGGGATCGCCGATATGCGAGAACGTGCTGCTCGCGGCGACGGCCTTCGACAGCGTCGAGCGATCGACGACGCGGAAGCCGAACTTCGCCGCGAAGAAATCACTCGCGCTCTCGGTGAGCAGATAGATGCGCCGCACGCCACGCCAGCGCGCTTGGCTCACCGCCATGTCGGCGAGCATCCAGCCGTAGCCCGCACCGCGGTACTGCTTGTCGACGGCGAGCGAGTGCAGGATCGCGTCGTCACCGTGGACCTCGAGCGCGACCGTGCCGGCGAGCCCGTTCTCGTTGCGCAGCGTGAAGAAGTCGGAGGCGCGCTCGTCGGTCGCGGGTTGCGCGAGCTCGGCGTCGGCGAGCAGCGCGCGGATCTCCTCGAGATCGGCTCGCTGCGCGGGGCGCATCGCATCGCCGATCTCGTCGAGCAGCTTGTCGTGGATGCCGTCGAAGCTGCCCGAGGACAGCACGCAGACCACGTCGCCGGGCGCGGCGCTCGCGGCGAGCTGCTTCACGATCTGATCGACCTCGGGAACATAGGCGGCCTTCGTTCCACGCTGGTGCAGATCGAGAGCGAGGCGCTCGGGGTCGAAGCGATCGGCGACCGGGATCTTCGACGGATCGAACAGCTTGCCGACGATCACTTCGTCCGCGTACGCGAACGCCTCGGCGAACTCGCCCTGGAACGTCTTGCGCCGGCTCGTCGCGCTGCGCGGATCGTAGACCGCGATCAGCCGGCGCTTCGGGAAGCGCTTGCGCAGTCCCTTGAGCGTCTCGCGCACCGCGGTCGGGTGATGCGCGTAGTCGTCGAGGACGGTGACGCCGCCCGCGATACCGCGCAGCTCCTGACGGCGGCGCACGCCCGCGAAGCTGGAGATGCCGCGCTGGATGTCTTTGACCGGAACGCCGCGCGCGTACAGCACCGCGATCGCGGCGACGCAGTTCGCGACGTTGTGCCGCCCGACGAGCAGCGTCTCGAAGCGTTCGATCTTCTCGCTACTGCCCTTCTCGCCGTTGCCCTTCTCGCCGCTGCCCTTGTCGCTCGACGCCGCACGATGGACATCGAACGACACGCGACCGCTCTTGCCGACCTCGAGGTTGTCGGCCCACCAGGTGCAGTTCGCGGGCGGACCCGCGTCGCTCTCGCCGTCGAACGTGCTCGCGTCGGCAGCGCCGAGGACGATGTACGGCTCGACCTTGCACGACGCGAGCTTCGCGACCGCGAGCGCATCGGGCGAATCCGCGGCGACGACGAGCAACCCGTTATCGGGGATCGTCGCGACGAGCTTCTTGAACGTGTCGCGCACCGCTTCGAACGACGGAAAAATATCGACGTGGTCGAGCTCGACGGACGTGAGGATCACCGTGCGCGGGCGGTAGTGGAGGAACTTGGGGCCCTTGTCGAAGAACGCGGTGTCGTACTCGTCGCCCTCGACGACGAAGTCCTCGCCCTTGCCCGAGCGGTATCCGTGGCCGAGGCCGATCGGCACCCCGCCGACGAACAGCGATGGATCGCGTCCGGCCTCGAGGAGCACGTGCGCGATCAGCGACGTCGTCGTGGTCTTGCCGTGCGTGCCACACACGACGATCGCGTGCTTGTGATCGATGAGCTTCTCGCCGAGCACCGCCGGGAACGAGGTCAACGTGATGCCGCGCTCCTGCGCCGCCTTGACCTCGACGTGATCCTTGCCGTGCACGTTTCCGACGACGACGAGCTCGGGTCCCCACGCGAGGTTGTCCGCCTGGTACGGCATCATCACCGGCACGCCGAGCGCCGCGAGCTGATCGCTCATCGGTGGATACACCGCTTGGTCGGATCCACGCACGTCGTGGCCCGCCTCCGCGAGGAGACCGGCGACCGCACCCATCCCGGTGCCCCCGATACCGATGAGGTGGACCTTCACCGGCGCGGAACGTATCCATCTGCCCCCTCGGGGACAAGCGATTCCCGCCGGTTAATACCTCTTCGCAGTCGGCGCGATCGCCTAGCGGCGCGCGTCGGTCGACTCGAAGATCTTATCCGCGCTCGTCGGGACGAAGCCCTGGAACAACTCGCCCGAGGGCAACGGATAGCGCTTCGCGAACTCGTAGTAACAGGACGGGATCCGGACGGTGGCACCCGCGAACGCGACATCGATCGAGTCCGCTCTCGTCGAGGATTGCTCGAGGCGATCGGCGACGGTGCCTTTGATCGTGCCGCCCGCGTCGTTGAGCGTGAACCCGTGTTCGACGAGAAACGCGTTCAACGCCATCAGATCCGGGAACGTCGAGAGCGCGTTCACGTCGACCGTGAAGTGATTCACGCGGAAGCCGAACGCGGCGACCCACGCGGCGTACTCGCTCTCGGCGAGCAGTGCCTGATACTCCGCGTGCGTCACGGTCCACGGCCGGCCGGCCCACGGGAGATCCGCGCGCGCTCCGAAATTCGCCGGGAGCTGCGCGACGAGCGCGTTCACCCGGTTCTGCACCGCGGGCGACATCTCGGCGAGCACGAGCTCGCTGATGAACACCTTCGGCAGCGCGGGATCCGCGTGACGCCAGTAGCGCGCGCGCAGGTGCTTGTCGGCGAACTTGTACTCGTCGGGTTGCACGACCCAACCGTTCGCTTCGAACACGCGCGCGAGCGCCGCGATGCCGATCCCCGGCGCGTCGTACGTGCGAAGCGCGACGTGATCGTTGCGAATCGTTTCGCCGCGCGACGCGAGCAAACCGTGGATTCGCTCGGCCTGCGGCGTGGAAGCGACGTAGTCGCGCCACAGCGATTCGAGCAACGGCTGGGTCGTCATGCGGGCTACTTCGAACCGGAGCAGGACTTCTTGTCGGCCTCGACGGCCAGCGACGCGGGCTTCGCGAGGACGACCTCGCCGGTGCACGGCACGACGACGCGATAGCCGACGATGTCGAGCAGGATGCCGGTCTTGCCGGCGGCGCTCCACGTGCGCGTCGCGGGCACCTTCACGACGAGATCGACGCGCGCGGCGGCGACCTTCTTTTTCCACGCGGCGTACGCGTTCGCATCGGCGAACGTCTGCACGTTGTCGTGCAGCATCGGCGGCTTCGCGGTGCCATCGGCGACGCGAGGCGCGCCACCGAACACCATGTAGCTCTTGCCGTCGACGACGATCGGGCTGCAGTACACGCACGCGGACAACGAGACCTGCGCCGACTTCTTCGCGGCATCGAACGTGCCGACGGTGAACGCCGTCGCGTCACCTTCGAGGAGCATCGTCTGCGTGGCGAGCTCCTTCACGCGCGCATCGCGCAGCTGACGGCACTGCCGCTGCTGCGTGTCATCGCCGTGGTTCGTGCAGCTCGCGGTCAGCGCCCACACGACGTCCTCGACGCGCGAGACCTTCGTCGCGGAAAACACGGAGCCCGGCGCGTCGTCGGCGATCGCCGGCGTCGCGAGCGTGCACACCAACGCGAATGCAACGTGCGCGCGCATTACTGGAGCTTGTGGGTGAGATAGGCCTTGAGGCGAAGCTCGGCATCCTTCGCGTCGTTGACGACGATCGGCACCGTCGCCTTGACCTCGTCCTCGAGCTCGACGGCGAGCGCCTTGCGCAGGCCGGCGTCGTCGATCAGCTGCTGCGGCGTGCGGCCGCGCACTGACTGATCCGAGAGCTTCGCGACATACGCCTTCAACTTGTCGTAGAGCGCCGGCCCGAGGAACGCGGTGATCTTGTCGGCCTCGTTCGCCATGCGATCGAGCGCGACCTCGCTCCCCGTCGCCAGGTCGCCGCGCTCGTGGCCCTGCGCGAGCTGCGCGCACACGCGGAGCACCATCACGTCGTCGATGACGCCGATGCCCTCGTTCCAGTCGGGGATCAAGTCCATCTTGGAGACCATATAGAGGAGCGCCGCCCCCGCGAGCTTCTTCGAGTGCGAGTCCGCCTTCGGCGACTCGAGCAGCGCTTTGTATGCGTCGATGTCCTGGCGGATCGTCTCCGCCCAGCCCTTGAACACGTCGATATGAGCCACGTGGCCTCCTGGCCCGACCGTACGCCCGGGGGTGATACGATCACAAGATGCGGAACGCGTGGATGCTCGCCGCGATCGTGGTCATCGGTTCTGGCTGCGCCGGCGACGAGACCGACACGGGCGGAGCACCCGCGTGTACCGGCGCGGTCTACGACCCGTGCACGACCGAGCACGAGTGCACCTCGCAGGACTGCCGGGTCGTCGGCACGGTCCAGTTGTGCACGCAGTCGTGCAGCGTGACGGTGCCGTGCCCCGCTCTCGACGGCGAGCCGGTCACGTGCAACACGGGCGGACTGTGCGAGCCGAGCGCGGCCCGCGAGTGTCGCGCTCCGTAGCTACTTGAGGAGGTCCTGGATGACCTTCGTCGGCTTGTCGGGGCTGATCTCGACGGCGATCGTCTTCTTGTGAGCCTTGTCGGGCGAGACGAGCGTGATCTTGTGCTTGCCCGCCGGTAGCGACATCGCGCGCTGCGGAGTCATCAGGCCCGTCGACGCGCCGTCGACCCAGATCTCGCACGGCGGCTTGCTCGAGATCATGAGCACGCCATCGCCGCCCTTCGCGGCCACCTTCTCGGGCTTCACCGCGGCCTTCTCGGCCTTGTCCTCGACGGGCGCGGCCTTCTCGGTCTTCGCTGCCTTCTTTTCGGCGAGCTTCTTCTCGAGCGCGGCGGTGTCGTCCGCGAACGGATCGGCGACCTTCGCCTTCGGCAGCGTCACCGTCGTCTTGGCCGTCGTCGCAGACTTCGCGACCTTCACCTCGGTGACCGCTTTCTTCTCGGCCTGCGGTGCGGTGGCGATCGCCTTCTCGCTGCGCGTGGCCTTCGCGACTTCCTTGCTCTGATTGCCGGCCTTGCCGAGCGTCACGGCGAGGCGCGTGGTCGCCTTCGGATCGAGGTGCTCGACCTGCGTCGGCTTGTTCGCGTACGTGAACACGATGTCGTAGCTGCGCGACGGATCGACCGACGCGCTGATCGGCGTCGTGCCGAGGAACGAAGTCTTGCCGCGATCGACGAGCATGACGGTCGCGCCCGACGGCGTGGAGTCGATGCGCACGTCGACGAACGTCTTCGTGACCTTCGGTGCGGTCGTCGTCGACGGCATCGAGTCGACCGCGCCGCCGAGCACGCTCGTCTTCGCTGGCTCTGCCGCGGCCACCTTGGTGGGCTCGGTCTTCGCAGGCTCGGTCTTCGCCGGCTCCGCGGCGACGGGCTCGGGCTTCGTCTCGTCAGTCTTCGCCGGCTCCGCAGCGACGGGCTCCGCAGCGACGGGCTCCGCAGCGACGGGCTCGGTCTTCGCTTCGTCGGTCTTCGCTTCGTCGGTCTTCGCTTCGTCGGTCTTCGCTTCGGTCGGAAGCGCGACGGCGGGCGCGACCGCGTCGTCGGTCTTTGCGGCCACGGCATTCTGCGTGCTCGTCGCGGCTGGCTGCGCGTTTCGCTTCTTGCCGCCCTGTCCGTCGAACACGATGTAGCCACCGACGAATACGCCGAGGACGATCGCGACGCCCATCGGCAACGCGAGCTTCTTCAACAGATCGACCGCGCTGCTCCGTTGCACCTGCGCGGTGTTCTCGGTCATCGAATGGCTCGCCTCGGGAATCGAGAGGCGATCGACCGCGCGACTATCCTCGAACCACGGCGCGGCACCGGTCATGTCCGACGCTGCGTTCGGGTGATCCGTGAGCTCCGCGCGCGGATACACCGGCTCGGCCGTCGGTGACAGCGTGAGCGGTGCGGCGGTCGGCAGCGTGAGCGGCGCGGCGGTCGGCAGTGTGAGCGGTGCGGCGGTCGGCAGCGTGAGCGGCGCGACGGCGCGCGGCTGATGCGCGACCGGGGTCTTGAGCAGATCGGCCTCGAGATCCTCGTCGACGTCGACATCGATGTCGCTCGCGTCGAGCGTGGGCGGCGCGATCACCGGCGACGACGGCACCGCGATCTTCGCGGACGACGGGATCGGCGGACGCGGCATCGATGCCGACGAGCGCGGCGGCGGCAGCGACGGGCGCATGCGAACGGCATCGGGCGACGACGCCGTCGGAATCGGCGGGATCGAGCTCGCGCGCGGAGCGACCGTGCTCACGCGGACCGGTGGATTCACCGACGCGTTCTGCTGAGTGCCCGCCGGCGCGCGCGTGCGCGGAAGCGGTTCGACAGTGCCCGCACCGCTGAGCGTCGCGGTCATTCGCGCGCCCTTCTTCGGTGGCTCGGAGAACAAGTCCGCCCCCGGATCCTTCACGCTCGGACCTTGCGAAGCCACGAGGTTGATGAGGTCGTTGACGGCGGTCGACTCGGTCTTCTTCGCCATTGGGGCGCGAGAATTGCGAACGAGCCTCATTCGATCAAGCGAATAGTTCTGGCTCGCCCTCATGCCGGTGATACGCGAACCACGCCTGAACACCTGATCTGGTGCGATCTCGGAGTACCTCTAACCTATCGATTTTTCATTGACAGTTCCGTGACCATATACCTAGTGTATGGCCATTCATGGCGGCGGCTGACTCGGTCTTTGGGGATCTGCGGCGACTTGCCGAGTGGTTCTCGACGAGTCCGCAGCGCGCCTCGGTCCACATCGAGCGCGTCGTCGACCGGCTCGGCGGCACCGCGATTCCCCTCCTCGGTCGCGAGCTCCGTCACGCCGACGTTCGCCGTCGCGAAGCCGCGCGCACCGCCCTCGCCCGGCTCGCCGGCGATGTCCTCTATCGCGCCCGCGTCGTCGTCGAGCTGCGCGCGGTCACCGAGGACCTCTCGATCGGCGACGAAGCCAAGGTCTGCGCCCTCGGCCTCCTCTCGGAGCTCGGCGAGCGCGCCGCCGCACGCTTCAGCGATCCATCGGCGATCCAGCACCGCTCCGCCCTCGCGCTCGCCGCGCAGCTCACCACCGACGCCGACCTCGCGAACGCCGCCGACCTCATGGTGCAGCAGCTCGACCACGCCGACATCGTGCAGATGCTCGCCGTCATGATCGACGCCGCTCCGTCGGCCGCACACCGCCTCGCAGGTGAGCTGTCCGTTCGCCTCGATCTTCCCGCCGACGCACGCGAGCAGATCGCCGCCGTCCTCGTCGGCCACGACCCGCCCGCCGAAATCACGCGCAAACCTCCGCGCTCCTCGCGCGGTACGCACGTCGCTGTCCTCGTCGATGCGAGCGCGCGGCTCGTCGTCGTCGCCTCGCGCTCCGTCAAGGCAGCCGTCGGTGCGCGCCGCTATCGCCGCTGGGCCGTGCTCATCGGAGCCGCCGGCACCATCGACGACTGCCTCCACGACGACGACTGCGAAGCCGACAACGACGCCGCGCCCCTGATCGCCTCGCTCGTCGCCGATGGCTACCGCGTCGCCTCGAGCGAGCTCGCCCACGCGCGCACCGTCATCACCGCCGCGGCCCGCCTCACCGCGCTCACGCCCACCGCCGATGGTGACAGCGCGCTGACCTCCTCGTACTACCTAGGCCGCGATCTCCTCGATCTCGGCGACGCTCACATGGGTGTGATCACCTCGCGCGCTCGTCGCGCCGCTTCCGCGAACCTCGCCCGCGCCCTCGAGTACATCGGCGATGGCGAGATCGATCGCGGCGCCCAGCTGCTCGCGCACGCAAGCGCATCTTCACCCTCGGACCTGGCGTCCGATCACCACGCGGCGATCGCCTACGTGCACCTCGCGAAGCGCGAACCCGCGCTCGCGATCGAGTCGCTCGAGCGCGCGATCGCGGTCGAGCCGGAGTGGCCGCTGCATCACTGGAACCTCGCGTGCGCGCTGCGCATGCTCGGTGATGCGAGCGGCTGTTTTTGGGCGCTCCGTCGCTTCGTCGCGACGAGTGCGCAGCCGACGGGCCTCTACGCGGATCCGGATCAGCCGGGCCGCATCGGGCTCGCCGAGCGCATGATGGCGGAGCTCGAGCGCACGGCGCGGATCACGGGGACGTCGCTGCGCCGGCGTCGTCGCAAGAAGCCATCGCCGTAGGGCAGTAGCATCGGCGAGGCATCACGCCACCGAGGCTGTCGTAGGCCGCGATGCGGGCGTCGCGCGAAACACTCGTGAGAGCGCAGTCAGAGTCGTCGAGTTGCCGACGCAAATGACTCCACGTGGAGTTGCCATCGAGCTTCTCGGGCACGGGACAATCGGGGGCATTTTTTTTCGGATGGGATTGCCAACGGGTCGCGGCACCGAGGTTCATCTCGGGATGTTGCTCCTCTCTCGGCTCGAGACATGAACCCTCCGGCGAGGATCACGATCCAAGTCGATCTGGATCGAATCGAGCGAACGTGAAAGCGGCGATCGTGTTTCGACACGCTCGAAGCGTGCGCCTCTCCCGGATCGCAGTGCGAGCACTCGTGAGAGCGCGTTCAGACGAGCGTCGTCGAGCTGCCGACCGAATTCACTGTTGGAGAATTCACTTGACGAGGATTTCTTCTCGCCGAGGACGAGCGCGACGGTCGCCACGAAAACCGCGCACAGAAACGCATAGCGTTCGCTCTGCGCACGTTCGTTCATGCCCGAGTCATTTCGGAGCGTGACATCGCGATTCGTCGTCGAGAAACGATGCCAGAGCGTCGAAAACCTCGGGTGTAGAACATGTTCATGTTCGACGAGAGCAAGACCATCGAATGGACGGGCGTGTACGAGCGGAGCGTGACGGACGAGCGCGGCTACGAACAGATCGAGACGCGCGAGCGATTCGTTACCGGCGATGGAGAGGTCGGCGACCGGTACCTCGACGAGGGAGCGCGTATCGAGCGTCGGTTGCGCGGCTACGCCACCGCGCGCGCGAAGCTCGACGCGGCCGAAGCGTTCGATCTGTCGCGCGCCTACGATCTCAAGCTGCATCTCCTTCGCGGCTACGCGTCGTTCTTCGAATACATGGAGCGCGTTCTTCACTATGCGCCGCACACCGCGCGCGAGCGACTGCGCGTCTCGAGGGCGCTCGTCGGGTTGCCGGTCCTGAGCGCGGCCCTTTCGCGGGGCGAATTGGCGTACTCGCACGTGCGCGAGTTGACCCGCATTGCGACGAGCGACAACGAACGCGCGTGGCTCGAGGCCGTCGAGCATCGCAACTCGACCGAGGTGCAGGCGATGGTCGCAGGGCGAGCGCTCGGTGATCTGCCCACCGATCCGCAGCGTCGCGATCTGAGGCCCAAGCGCATGACGCTCGAGCTACCGCCCGACGTGATGGCGCTCTGGCGTGACGCCCGAAAAGCGCTCGCCGACGAACGCGGCAGCAGCGACATCTCCGATGCGGCGCTCCTCGAGACGCTGTGTCGTCGGTTCTTGAACCCCGGGTCCGAGGACGGTCCGCCGCACACCATCGGCTATCTGGAGTGTGCCGAGTGTGGTCATGGCAAGCAGATCGGCGGCGGCCGCACGTTCGATGTCGATGACCATGTCATCGAGCGCGCACGGTGCGATGCGCGCATCCTCGGCGATCTGACCGCGTCGCATCCCGAGCGCGCCGTCAGCTCGGTGACTCCGCGCATGCGCGAGCAGGTGTTGGCGGTGTTCGGTGGGGCGTGCGCCGTGCCCGGATGTCGCTCGTCGCGGTGCCTCGAGATCCACCACCTCATTCCGCAGGCGCAGGGCGGCCCCCACGAGCTATGGAACCTCGTGCCGCTCTGCGATGGTCATCACGTCGCGGATCATCTCGGGTTGCTGACGATCACCGGGCGCGCTCCCTTCGATCTGACGTTCGAGTGGGCATCTCCGCCGATGAAGCCGGCGCCGTTGCCGCGCGAGCTCGCGATGATTGTCGGTGACGATGTCCCCGCGGGGACGCCGGGTCTCGATCCGGCGCTGGCGCTGAACGTCGGCGGTTCGAGTCAGCGATCGGTGGCGACACGAGGTCGCGTGGTTGCCACACGATCGGAAGACGGCGAACTGCCGGGATGCGTTCCGTGCAGGGATCGTGTCCGAACACGAGACTCGGCATCCGGCGACGATCCTCGGCGTGTCCCGGCGGGGACGTCGGTAGCGCTCCCTCGACGGGCGCGACCGTGGACCGCGGTGCGTCGAAATCGATCGAGCTGACCGAGGAAGTCTCGAGTAGCAACCGAAGCCTGCAAGCTGGGGCGTCGATGGCGTTCCGGTCCAATCGTCCATAAATCTTCTTCGATGAGGCGTCGGCGCGAGGGCTAGCGCTGTGGGCCGCGCGCCGGTCATCACTGTCCACAGCGTGGTCAGGAGCGTTCTCGTCGGTCGGTACGGCGTGGATCTCTCGGACTGCGGGTGCTCTTGCTCCCGGTCGCGCACGAGCACGCGCCGAGCGCCCGAACGTTTGGGGCGTGCGAACAGCCGCCGCGACGTTGATCGTCGACGAGAACACGCGTGCGTGTGGGCTCGTCACGGCTCGATGCGCGCCGAGTCGCGCCGAGCAACCCCGCCCGCAGCTTCCGGATCGCAACGAGCTTTTCGAGTCGATCCGTCGAGAGCAGCACGTAGCCGTGCACACCCGACGTGCACCGACGTTGTGGCGCCGCTCGAGGTTGGTCGCGGCAGCGAATCTTGGTGGCGCCGTGGCGAGTCTCGGTCGCGCCTCGACGGCTACTTCTTTTCAGCGCGCGCGAGGTTGTACACGAGCTTGATGCGCGTCGCTCCGCGGCTCCCGCGATGCGGCAGCTTCCACGTCTTCGCCTGCTCGACGGCGCAGCCCGCGACCGCGGAGAGATCCGCGAGGCCCGCCTTCGGCTCCGACGACGCGCCCTTGATCACGCCCGTCTCGTCGGACTCGAGGTTCAGCGTCAGCGTGCCGCCGAGCTTCGGGTTCGAGCTGAGCCCGGTCTCGTAGCAAGCCTGCACCTCTTGGTTGTGGCGACCGAGGAGCGCGCCGATCGCGGCCTTGTCGTGCGTCCCCGTGCCGGCTTTGGTGTTCTTCAGGGTCGTCTCGAGGACGGCCATGTCCTTCTGCGCGTCGCCGCGCAGCGCGTTGTCCATGATCAGCGCGACGGTCGCCGTGTAGATGTCGTGCGCCGGCTGGTAGAAGCGGACGTCGTTCGCCGTCGCGTAGAGCACGTGGAACAGGCGGCCCATGCCGTACACGTTCTTGATCAGCGACTGCTTGTCTTCCTCGGTGCACTTCGCGCCGCACCCCGGCAGCGCTTCGATCATCGCCTTGCCGAGCTTGGCGGAGAGGTCGGGCTGATCGAGCGGGATCGAGAACTGCGCTTGCTGGTAGCGGAGCACGGGCTTCTCGTTGGGCAGCAGCGTGTCGCCGCCGATCTCGAACGCCTTGTCGATCGCGGAGACCGCGTCCTGCCAGCGGCCCGCGAACTGGTACGACTCGAGGCCGAGCTTCGCGATGACCTCGAACTGCTGGCGCTTCTGCTTGGCCCCCATGACCCCGAACAGCGGCCCGGTGACCTCGGCGAGGGCAACGTTCTTCGCGCGTCCCGCGAACAGATAGAGATCGCGATCGACCGCTTCGCGAAGCGGGTTCGATCCCCAGTTCTTCGCGGCCATGAGCAACGCGGTCCACGCGCCCGCATCGTCACCGGTGCGCCACTTCGCCCACGCCGTCACGTATGCGAGCTCGGGCTGCTTGTCGGTCAGCGTCTCGTCTTTGACGACCGCGAGCGCTTCGGCGTTCTTGAACTGCTTGAGCAGCGAGAACGCCCACCACGCCTTGTTGTACTGGACCTCTTTGTTCTTCGGGTCCTTGTTGACGAGCGTCGACCACGCCTTCTCGGCGGCGACGAAGTCCTCGAGGAGCAGCTCGTAGCTGCCGAGGAGGCGAAGCGTGATCTCGTCGACCTTGTCGCCGGAGAGGCTGGCCGCGTCGCGCAGCGCCTGGCGCGCTTCGGTCAGCAGCTCCTTCTCCTTGGTCTTGTCCTCTTTGCTCTTCTGGTAGAGGAGCGTCGCGAGGATGGCGGCGTGGGCTTCTTTCTGGACCGGGTCCTTCGCGGACGCGAACACCTGACGCTGCTTCTCGACGGTCGTCTTCTTCTTCGCGTCGACGAGCGGCATGCCCGGGCGGCCGAGCGCCTCGGGCTCGAACACGATGCCGCGGATCTCGACCGTCGGCACGTCGAACACCGCGTCGCCGGCGGCGGCGGGCTTGGTGCTGCTGCCGCTGCCCGTGCCACCGGTGCCGGTCCCGGTGCTTTGTGCACCACCGCACGCTGCTGCGAGGATCAACAACGAGACAAACGACACGGTCTTCATATGGCGCGTGTGTACAACGGATCCGCGCGGGGGTGGAGCGGGACTGCAGCTAACACTGCGTGCGTGATATGGTGCGGCCCGTCGTGCGGTACTTACGTCACGCTGTTGTCATCGCGATCTCACTCGCGGCGCTCTCGGCCTCTGGTTGTGTCGTGGTCCGGGCTCACGAGCGTGGCAACCTCGCGAAGCGTTCGATGACCAACGATCGCGATCCGGGTGAGGCTCGCTTCAACCAGCATGCATCGGGATCGCGCGAAGGCGCGGACGGTGGCACTGGAGAGCCGGGCGGCGGATGCGGCTGCAATTAATCAGCGCCCTCGCGGTGGCGACCATCGCGAGCACCGCAGCGGCAGACGGCACGCTGTCGATGCGCGGCGTCTATTACAAGGAGCGCGCGACACGCGTGATCCAGCCGATGATGGACGGCTCGTTCGATGCCGGCACGAACGGCCTCGTCACCGCGCACTTCCTCGTCGATGCGATCACGTCGGCGTCCGCGTCGTCGGGCGCCGAGAACTCCACGCCGTTCACCGAGAACCGCGTCGAAGGTGGCGCCGGATACACGCACGAGATCGATCGCTTTCGCCTCAGCGGTGAGGCGAAGTACTCGACGGAGTCGGACTATCGCTCGGTGTTCGTCGGTGTCCGCGCCGAGGTCGATCTCGCGCAGAAGAACACGGTGCTCGGACTCGGCGGCGGCTACTCCACCGACAAGATCAGCGCCGCGAGCGATCAGGGCGGCCTCGCGCAGCCCACGATCATGTGCTCGGCCACCGAGACCGCGACGGACTGCTCGCTCGGCACGCTGATCGGCTTCGCGTCGGCGAGCCAGATCCTGTCGAAGAACCTCGTCGTCGGCGCCACGCTGGATGTCTCGCGCCTCGATGGCTATCAAGCGAATCCGTATCGCACCGCGATCACCGACATGGGCGAAGCGAACGAGCGCCACCCCACGCTGCGCACGCGCGAAGCCGCGGCGGTGTCCGTGCGCTACTTCATCCCGCAGTCGCAGACGACGCTGATCGGCGCGTATCGCTACTACCGCGACACGTGGAAGGTCCACGCGCACACGCCCGAGGTTCGCATCGTGCAGCAGGTCGGCTTCGCGGCCGACGCGAGCCTTCGCTATCGCTATCACTCGCAGGACGGCGCGTTCTTCTATCGCGATCGCTACATGACCGGCGAAGGTGTCGACGGCTACGTCACCGACGACGTGAAGCTCGATTCGTTCACCGGACACACGTTCGAAGCGAAGCTCGGCATCCTCGGCGAGACCTTCGGCATGAAGGATCGCTGGTCGGGCGCGCGGTTCGAGGGAATACTCTCGTACGTCCTCCAGCACCCGAGGTTCGGCAATGCGATCACCGCTCAACTCGCGCTCACGGTTCCCTTCGAGTACTAACCTCGTCGCGCTCGGCGCCATCGCCGCCGCGGCGTGCGCGGGCTGTGGCGATGACGAGTGCGGACCGATGGGCGCGCCGACGAGCGGGCTCAGCGTGTCGAGCGCCGACGTCACGCTCGTCTACCAGAACCTCACGTCGCTCGCGGGCAACGACTGCCCGGATCCCGCGGCTCCCTCCGGTGTGGTCTCGATCTCGATCGAGGGCCATCAAGAAGGCAATCCCGCGGGCCTGATCACGCTGTGCATCCCGCGCATGGATCTGTTCACGCCCGGTACGTCGCACAACATCGGCACCTCGCAATCGATGGCCGACGTCCGCATCTTCGATCTCTCGGGAGAGTCGAATGGCTGCACGTTCGCCTTCGACGCCACGCGCCCACCGACGGGAACCGTCGGCGGCATCGGCGTGTGCGGCAACGGCGACTCCGACGCGGGCTTTGCGCTCGAGGTCGATGGCAACCTCTCGCTGCGCCGCACGTGCGGCTCGACGATCGATTCGGTCGCCGTGCAGTTCACGGGCAAGATCGCCGTCCTCCGGCGCGACTAGCGCGCGAAGGCAGACCCCGCGCCATCGATGTCATGGTTCGGCCGCATCGCGTGATCTGCCTCGCGACAAGCCGAGGAGTCCCGGCAACTTCGGCGTGGCACTACCATTGCTGAAGAGGAGGGCATGCGCGCCGCCCTCGTCCTCGCCCTCGTCCTCGGGACCGCTTCGACCGCCGCCGCCGACGGCCTGTACTTCACCGAGTCGGTCGGTGGCTCCGACGTCAAGAACGAGCTCGGCACCGAGATCTCGAGCGCGATGCGGATCCGGTTCTCGCTCGGCTATCGCATCAACAAGAGCTGGGCGGTCGAGGGCTTCCTCGCGGGTGATATCGGCACCCGGGTTCAACACGGATCGGGCTACGCGGCACGCTGCATCGAGTGCGGCGGCAACAACACCGGTGGCTACGTGGATCCGAGCTCGTACGCGAGCGCGCTGACCACGGTCGGCATCGACGTGAAGTATCTCCGTCCGCTCGCCGACAACTTCGAGGTCTATCTCCGCGGCAGCCTCGGCAAGGGCTACTTCGGCGACCACAGCGGTCGCGGCTTCGGTGCCGGCGCCGGCGCGCAGTTCAAGGGCAAGGTGCGTGCGCTCGGCTTTCTGTTCTGGCCGCTGTTCTTCGTGCCCGTCGGTCCGAAAGTGACGGCTGCGCTGTTCATCGACACGGGGGCGGATTTCTATCGGCTGCATCGAGGCGGCAACCTCGATAACCCCGACGCGATCGATGGCTCGATGAACCGCATCACGATCGGCTGGGCTGTCGGCGCTGATTTCTAGGTGCTAGCTTGCGCGGGTGAAAGCGGACGAACGGCGCACCTGGTACCGACTCGCGGTCGCGCGGCCCGGCAAGGCCGCGTCGCTCGTCGCTGCCGAAGGCGAGCACCTCGGTGCCGCGATCGCGGCCGCGCAGAAGTACGTCGGCGATGACGCGCACGTGATCGCGTGCGATGTCGCGAAGGGTGACGATGTCCCGCTCGGCGAGTCCGTCGGCAAGCACCGCGTCGTCGAGCAAGGCGCGTCCACGGACGTCGTGGGGTTTCGCTGGCCGGCGGGCGTGTTGCCGCAGCTCGGCCAGACCGCGCAGCTCGCGGGTGCCAAGCGCGGCTGGACGCGCGTGCCGCACGCATCGCTGTTCGTGATGGAAGCGCAGACCAACCACGAGCACCTCGTGGATCTGTTCCTCGGCATGATCGAGCGCGCGCCATCGGCCGACAACCTCGAGATCCGCGTGCTCGATCACTTCGAGGACGCGGGGCGCACCGACGTGTGGCTGACCTCGCGCGTGAACGGCAAGAAGATCCTCGCGTTCCTCGACGACTTCGACACCGAGCTGATCGACAACGGTCACATCGAGCTCGGCGTCTACATCCGCGAGAAGCGCGCGACGCTGCGCCTCACCGAGCACAAGACGGTGGTCTGGATCGCCGACGACGACGCGATGGCGACCGAGGTCGCCGGATGGCTGCGCGCGCTCGAGGTCCCGCAGGTCGACTCGCTCGTACGCGTCGGCTCCGTTCCTCACTTCCACTGGCGCGGCCCGAAGACGCGCGGCCGCAAGAAGCTCGGAGACGAGCTGTTCAAGCAGCGCCTGCGCCGCGTGGACAAGGTCGCGATGATCGCGGGTCCGCGCGAACCCGATTAGCGCTACTCTCTTCGCCGATGTTTGTTCGCGTTGTCGCTGGGCTGACGTTGTTCTGTGCGGTGTCTGCGCCTGCGACGGCGGTAGCTGACGAGGGTGTCTGTCACGTCGTCGACGTGCAGCTCCAGCCGCAGAAGCGCACCGATCTGCGCCCGGGCAAGCAGCTGCCGCCGCAGATCGTGATCTGGGTCGAGGATGCCGCCGGCAACTTCGTCGACACCGTGTTCATCACGCAGCAGACCGGCACGTACGGCCTCGGCAATCGTCCGGGACGCATGGACTTCAACAGCGCACCGCTGTGGCCGTACGGCAAGCGGATCACCACGTTCCCCGTGTGGGCCGAGAAGAAGCCCGAGCGCTTCGACTCGATCATTTTTCAGGACGGCAACGAGAACAACCTCTCGCACCGCGTCGAGCAGAGCTCGATCGAGCCGCACTACTGCCGGCCGATGCAGCCGAGCGGCTCCGACGGCGTGAAGTTCGACGCGATGACGTGTGCCTCTCCGACGACGACGCACACCGACAAGGGCATTCGCTCGAACCTCCAGAAGAGCAAGTATCCACCGCGCCAGGACATGGTCCGCGCGTCGGAGGACGCGTCCGACCTCGATACGTTTCCCGAGATGAACCCGTACGACGCCGTCTCCGGAGCCACGCCGGCCGTCGGCGAGCTCGCGATGTTCAACTGGCCGATCCTCGATCGCCCCGCCGGCGACTACGTGATGTGGGTCGAGGTCTCGACGGAGTTCGATCACAACTCCACGTACAACACGACCATGTTCCCCGCGCCGACGGTGTCGTACTCGGAGTACGGCGAGCCCTATCGCGGACAACCGTCGGTGGTGTTCAAGGTGCCGTTCTCGATCACGAACGAGGAGCGCGTCGCGCAAACGGCCACGTACGAGGGCTACGGCGATCCCCAGGGCGTCGACGGAAATATCCGCCCACCCGATCCATCGATCACCACCGGTCTCGTCGGCTCGGGCCTGGAGCGACTGGCGCTCGTGAGCGACGACCACGGCGAGTTCCGCGTCCGCGTGACCACGCGTCCCGAGCTCGACTTCGTGGTTCCCAACGCGCCGAGCGCGCTGACCGCGGCGGTGCTGCAAGCGCGCAGCGTCACGCTCTCGTTCATCGCGCCCGGGGACGACGCCGTCGCGGGCACCGTGCGGGGCTACGAGGTCCGCTATCGCGTGGGATCCGAGGTCACCGCCGAGAACTTCGATGCGCCCGATACGATCGTCGTGCCGTCGTCGATCCTGCCGACGGAAGCCGGGACGATGCAGGAGATCGAGATCGTCGGCCTCTTGCCGGAGACCGCGTACTCCGTCGGCATCCGCGCGTACGACGACTGCCGCAGCGCGAGCCCGGTCGCGACGCTCGCGTTCACCACGCCGGCGCGCACCGCGGGCGAGGTCGACGCGTGCTTCATCGCCACGGCCGCGTACGGCTCGATGCTCGCCGCCGACGTGACGATGCTGCGCGGCCTGCGCGACTCGCTGCTGCGCGAGACCGTGCTCGGCGAGCTGTTCGTGCAGGCGTATTACACGTTCGGCCCGCCGGTCGCGGGCGTCGTCGGTGAGAGCGAGCTCTTGCGCGCCACCGCCCGCGCCGCGCTCGCGCCGGTCGTGAACTTCGCGCGCCGTCATTCACCGACTCGCTGATACAGTCCGCTCGTGCTTCGCGCAGCGCTGATCGCCATCGCCGGTTTCGTTCCTGCCACGGCGATCGCCGAGCCCGGCGTGTGTCACGCGGTCGATATCGAGCTGCAGCCCGAAGCGCGCACCGACGTTCGCCCCGGCAACGTGCACGCGCCGCAGATCGTGGTGTGGGTCGAGACCGCCGACGGATCGTTCGTCGACACCGTGTTCATCACGCAAGCGGTCGGCACGTACGGCATCGGCAATCGCCCCGGTCGCTTCGACTTCAACAGCGGTCCCGCGTGGCCGTACGGTCGCCGCATCACCACGTTCCCGGTGTGGGCCGACAAGAAGCCAGAGCGCTTCGATTCGATCGTGTTCAACAACGGCGAGGAGGGAAACCTCTCGCACCCGGTCAACGAGAGCTCCAAAGAGCTTCACTTCTGCCGTCCGCTGACGCCCGACGAGCCGAACTACGACGCGATCACGTGTGCGTCGCCGAGCGGCATCGACACGGACAAGGGTCAGCGCGATGCGACGCCGAGCAAGTATCCACCGCGCCAGGACATGACGCGCGATCCGCAGCGGGACGATCCGACCGTGGACACGTTTGTCGACATGAACCCGTACGACGCGATCTCGTCGGCGACGCCCGCGACCGGACAGCTCGCACGCCTCGGCTGGTCGCCGCCGTTCGATCTCGTCGACGGCGACTACGTGATGTGGGTCGAGGTCGCGACGGAGTTCGATCACAACGCGACCTACTCGACCGCCGCCTATCCATCCCCCACGGGGATCCCGTGGCGGGACTTCGGCGAGCCGTATCGCGGCCAGCCGTCGATCGTCTACAAGGTGCCGTTCACCGTCGACACCGCCGAGCACACCGCGCTCGCGACGAGCTACGCGGGCTACGGCGATCCGGACGGCGAGGACGGCACGATCCGCGCGCCCGACGCGACGATCACCACGGGGGTCCTCGGCTCGGGCGAAGGCCGGCTCGCGCTGGTCGCGGATCCGAGCGGTGCGTATCGCGTGCGCGTGACCTCGCGCCACGAGCTCGACGTCGTCGCACCGAACGATCCCGCGCAGCTCGCGATCCTCGCGCTCACCGGCCGCTCGGCGGCGCTGTCGTTCGTGGCGCCCGGCGACGACGCCGTGATGGGCACCGTGCGCGGCTACGACGTGCGGTATCGCGTCGGTAGCGAGGTGACCGCCGAGAACTTCGACGCGGCGGACACCACACGCGTGCCGCCGTCGATCGTCCCCGTCGCCGCCGGTGGCATGCAAGAGCTCGAGCTGTCCGGCCTGTTGCCCGAGACGAGCTACTCCGTCGGCATCCGCGCGTACGACGACTGTCACAACCAGAGCGCCGTGACCTCGATCCAGTTCGTCACGCCCGAGCGCAGCGTCGGCGAAGTGGACGCGTGCTTCATCGCCACCGCCGCGTACGGCTCGGCGCTCGCGGCCGATGTCGGCGCGCTGCGCGACCTGCGCGATAGCCTCCTGCGCAAGACCGTGCTCGGCGAGCTGTTCGTGCAGGCGTACTACACGTTCGGCCCGCCGGTCGCCGGCGTCATCGGCGAGAGCGAGCTGCTCCGCGCGACGGCGCGCGCCGCGCTCGTGCCGGTCGTGCGGTTCGCGCGGTCCCTACCGCTGATGCACTAGCGATGCGCGCGCCACTCACGGCCGCGTGATCGCGCCACCAGAACCGCAGCGGCGCCGCGGCCCACGCGCCCGCGTAGTCGACGCCGATGCGCGGCCCGGTCGCGATCACCGGCGTCTCGTCGGTGTGCGCGACGAACAAGGGGCCCGCGGCGAGATCGCGCCGATCGTGACTGCGATCGATGCCGAGCGCGACCGTGACCTTGCCCGGGCCGCGGCCGACCGAATCGTCGTCGGGCAATCCCACGAGCGGTGCGATCGCGCGGATCAACACGGCCGCGCCCTGCCCCGCCGGGCCCGCGACGACGTTGAACATCTCGTGGATCCCGTAGCAGAGGTACACGTACGCCACGCCGCCGGGGCCGTACATCACGCTCGTGCGCTTCGTGCCGCTTCCCTTGCCGACGAACCGCGCGTGGCTCGCGAGATCCTCCGCGCCGCGATAGGCCTCGGTCTCGACGATCAGGCCGGCGCGCGATCCGTGCACGAGCGCGCGACCGACGAGGTCGTGCGCGACGACGTCGACCTCGCGGGCAAACCACGCGGCCTCGATCCGTCGAGCGGCGAGCGCTTTGATCGTGACCGTCACGCGCTAGCCCGACGGTGCGAGCTCGCTCCGCAGATCGCTCGACCGCGCTGCCTCGCTCGGCGACACGGCGAGCAAGTGCTGCGTGTTCATCCCCTCGAGCACGCCGCTCACGCGACCGTCCGCGGTGAGCGCCGCGATGAGCTCGTGGGTGCGTGCGCGATAGTCGTCGGCGGAGAGTTGGCCCTGCAAGAGGCGGAAGCGCAGGAGGAGCAGCGCGGTCTGCGCGACATCGGCGAGGCAGTAGCGCTGGATGTCCGCGAGCTGCCCCGCGGCGTAGAGGCCCTGGACCTGCGATCCATCGACGCCGATCTTCCCGGGCAGTCCGATCAGGTGCGCGATCGCATCGAGCGAGCTCGAGCGCGTGGCACCGTGATCCGCGAGCCAATCGCAAAGGTCGAGGTGGCCCTGCTCGCTGTAGCGATAGCGCGTGCTGTGATCGCGGTAGTACCAGCGCATCGCCACGCCATGGCAGAGCGAGCGCAGCGCGATCACCGGCATGTCGAAGTTGCGCCCGTTGTAGGTGACGAGCGTGGGCCGTCCCCCGCCGATCATCTCCGACAGCTCTTCGAGCAAAGCCCGCTCGCGGTCATCGGCGGACCCGCTCCCGCCGGCCGCGTCCCCAACCACGCCGATGCGTTTTAGCCTGTAACCGTGATCCAACCACAGGCATCCGATCACCACGATCCGATGCGCCCACGACGGAGGAAATGCGCCGCGAGCGTCGGCGCGGGGGTCTCCCTGCGGCTCGGGCGGCTGCCAGCGCTCGGTATCGGGGATCGTCTCGATATCGAGGACCAAGTACTCGGCGGTCGGCGCTCGTGCCACGGCCAGACCGTAGGACGGACCTGTGACATCGGCACCCCGGTAGCGAATCCAGGTCGCACGACGCCGCTCTCTCCGTCAGCGAGTCCCATCGTTTGCGACTTGTTCCGATCTGGGAGTCCGCAATAATGCTGCCTATGTCCGTCGCTCGTGTCGTCGTGGGGAGCGTGCTCGCCCTCGCCCTCGTGCCCTCCCCCGCCGACGCCGGCGAGTGCCACCTGGTCGACGTGCAGTTCCAGCCCGAACGGCGCACGGACCTCGGCCCGGCGAAGTCGCCGGCACCGCAGATCGTGATCTGGCTCGAGGATGCTGCCGGCAACTACAAAGAGACGCTGTTCATCACGCAGCTGACCGGCACCTACGGCCTCGGCAATCGTCCCGGTCGCTGGGACTTCAACAGCGGTCCGCAGTGGCCGTACGGTCGTCGCCTCGGCGTGTTCCCGGTGTGGGCGCATCGCAAGACCCCCGCGGACTTCGACTCGATCGTGTTCCAGCCCACGACGGACCAGATTCCCGCCGACGACAACAACCTCTCGCACCCGTTCAACAAGAGCTCGCGCGAGCTGCACTTCTGTCGTCCGATGCAGCCCGAGGAGCCCGCGTACGACGCGCTGTCGTGCGCCTCGCCGAACAGCGTGTTCACCGACAAGGGCGTGCGAAACGCGGACACGCGCAATCCCTACCCGCCGCGCCAAGACGTGACGCGCGCGCCCGGCATGGATCACGCGAGCGTCGACACGTACAACGACATGAACCCGTTCGACGCGGTCTCGCAGGCCACGCCGAACACGAGCACGCTCGCGACGATCAGCTGGCCGATCCCCGACGGCTTCCCGATGGGCGACTACGTCGTGTGGATGGAGGTCTCGACGGAGTTCGATCACAACGACACGTACTCCGTCGCGAACTATCCCGCGCCGAACGGCATCCCGTGGTCCGAGTACGGCGAGCCGTATCGCGGCCAGCCATCGCTCGTGTACAAGGTGCCGTTCAAGTTCGGCCCGGTCGCGGATCTCGCGAACACCGCGACGTACGCAGGCTACGGCGATATCGACGGCGCGACCGGCACGCTGCATCCGCCCGACGGCACGATCACGCTCGACAAGATCGGCTCGGGCGTCGGTCGCCTCGCGCTCGTCAGCGATCCGGACGGCGACTACCGCGCTCGCGTGAAGCTGCGCCTCGAGTTCGACTCGGTCGCGCCCGCGAACCCCGCGCAGCTCCAGGTCGACACCACGAACAGCCGCGTCGCGACGGTGCACTTCCTCGCGCCCGGCGACGACGGCAACACGGGCAAGGTGAAGGGCTACGAGGTTCGCTATCGCGTCGGCGCCGATCCGATCACCGACGCGAACTGGAATGCGCCCGACACGCTCGTCTATCCCGGAGTGCCGGTGCCCGATGTCGCGGGGACGCCGCAGAGCTTCGAACTGAACGGTCTCTTGCCCGAGACCGAGTACACCGTCGGCATCCGCGCCCTCGACGATTGCCACAACCAGAGCTCGATCCGCTCGATCACGTTCCTGACGCCGGAGCGCAGCGTCGGTGAAGTCGATGCGTGCTTCGTCGCCACGGCCGCGTACGGCTCCGCGCTCGCCGCGGACGTCACGATGCTGCGCCACCTGCGCGACTCGATGCTGCGCAAGACGGTGCTCGGCGAGCTCGCGGTGCAGACGTACTACACGTTCTCGCCGGCGGTCGCGGGGATGATCGGCGAGAGCGAGCTGTTGCGCTGGACGGCGCGCGAGCTGCTCGTGCCGGTCGTGCACTTCGTCCGCGAGCTACGGTTCTAGGTATTCGCCCCGAGGGCGCGCCCACACACTCGTGTCTCGCCTCGCTACGGCTGCGTGGTCTTGCACGTCGACGCGGTCTCGGTGACGTCGCACGTGAAATCCCACTGCGTCTTCGTCGGTGGATTCACCGCGTGCAGTGTCGCCTTGCCGACCGGCAGCTTCACGACGAGACCGGACATCGTGGTCTGTCCGAGTTTCTTGCCCTGATACGAGACCTCGGCCCAGCCGTTCAGCACGCGGATGGTGACCGTGCCCGTCTTCTTCACTTCTTTGAGCGTGCGCTCGATCGTCACGGTCTTCCCGGCTTCGAGATCGATCGTGAACGCGAGCGTCTCGTAGCCGGACTTCGAGAGCACGAGCTTCTGTCCCTTCGCCGCGGCGAGGTTGTCGCGCGACACCGGCGTCGGTCCGAGCGGGCGCCCGTCGAGCGTGACGGTCGCGCCGAGCGGCTCGGTCTTCACCTCGAGCTTGGCCGGTGCGGCGATGAACGATTGGCGATCGACGAGGCGCTCGCCCGCCTTCACTTCGATCTCGTAGTCGATCGGCTTGTACCCCGAGAGCTCGAGATGGATCTTGCGCTTGCCGGCGGGAACGTTGCCGAGCTGGACCGGCGTCGGCCGCTCGAACGGAACGCCGTCGATCGTGCCCGTCGCACCGTCGGGTGTCGTGCGCAGCTCGATCGTGCCGGTCTTGGACGGCTCGACGATCACCGCCGCGTCGATCACCTTCTCGGGTGTCTGCGTCACGCCATCGCCGCGGGTCAGCGCGAACACCACGACGCCGCCGCCCGCCGCGAGCAGCACGCCGAGCGCGATCCACCGCCCGACCTTCACGGGCGGCGTGACGTCCGCGGTCACCGACTTCGATCCCGTCGTCGTGACGCTGATCGACTTGTGCGATCCCGAGGCCGACGGCGCGAGCTCCTCGGGCATCGGTTCGTCGCGCGGCACCTGCCCCGTCGGTGGACCACCGACCTCGGTGCGGCGATCGCGATCCATCGACGCCTCGAACAGCGCGTGCATGTCCGTATCGCCGGGCATGACATCGCCCTGCGACGAGTTCCTGCGCGCGCGCGGCGCCGCGACCTTCGTGTTGACGTCGACCTCTTCGAGCTGCGCGAGCCCGTCCGCACCGAGCTTGCGGAACAGCCCCGTCGACGTCGCGGGCTCGGTCCCGGTCTCCGTCGTGCTCGGCTTGTTGTTCGTCACCGCGGTCTGCCGCGCTGCCGTCGGGTTGTCGTTGAGCTGCTTGCGAATGACATCGTCGAGCGACGCCGCCCCCGACTGCCGCTTCGCCGGGATCACCGTGGCGAGCGCCTCGGCGACATCGAGCGCGGTCGCCATGATCGACGACTCGTACGACAGCTCGATCAGCGAGCGCAGCACGGTCGCCGGTCGTGTCGGACGGTCGATCGGCTTTCGCGCGAGCGGCCCCGCGAGCACGTCGTCGAGGCGCGAGGGCAACCCCGGCCGCAGCGACGTCATCTTCGGGATCGGCATGTTCTCGATGTTCTTCGCGATGTCCTCGGCCTCGTCGCCCGGAAACAGCTTCTGCCCGGTGAACAGCTCGAAGATCACGCTCGCCGCGCTGAACAGATCGCTGCGCGTATCGAGCGTGTCGCCGCGCGCTTGCTCGGGCGACATGTACCGCCACTTGCCCATCACCTTGCGCGGCCCCGCGCCACCCTTCGCGTGCGGCCGCGCGGCCACCGCGATCCCGAAGTCCGCGATCTTCACCTCGCCCGCGCGCGACACCAAGATGTTCGATGGCGACACGTCGCGATGCACCACGTTGTGGCCGTGCGCGAAGTCGAGCGCGCGCACGATCTCGATCGCGATATGAAACGCCGCCGGCAGCGGCACCTGCCGACCCTCGTCCTTGAACTTGCGGAGCATCGCCGCGAGGTCCAAGCCGTCGACGTACTCCATCGCGATGAACAGCGACTCGCCGATGCGACCGAAGTCGAACACCTGCACGATGTTCGCGTGTGACAACCGCACGGCCACCTTGGCCTCGGCGATGAACCGCTGCGCGAACTCGGGATCCTTCGCCAGCTCGGGCAAGATGCGCTTGATCGCGAGGGTCTTCTCGAACCCGTGCGCTCCGTACGCCTTCGCCAGGAACACCTCGGCCATCCCTCCGACCGCGATGCGATCGAGGACGTCGTAGCGCTCGAGCGATTTTTGGACTGGCTCTTCCATGCCCTGGGCGTCGAGATCGAGGCCGGCCCCCGAAAGGTGCCACATAGTAGAGGACTGCGCGCGCAGTTATCTAGCGAGCATCGCTAGAGTTTGCGGCCGCCCCGGCGGTCCGGCCGCTACGCCCGCGCCCACCACCGAGCGGCCCATCGCTCCGCATGATCGGCCAGTTTCTCGACGAGCCGGACATCGCGCGACAGGTCGGCCACCTTGCGCAGCGCGATCGCGTGCGGCTTCTCACCGGTCGGCCACGGCCGATCGCGCCCCGCCCTCCGCGCCACCGACTCGGCCCACAACTCGCCGCGCAACGCGGCCACGCCGCGCAGACACGCGAGCATGCCGTCGAGGTGCACGTCGCACAGACGATCGAGCGCGCACTGATCGCAGACGACCACGATCCCACGCTACGCGCTGCCCCTGACGCCTTGCGGTCGCGGACCTTTGGCGGTGTCCCCGTCGGCGCGGTACCGTGTGACGGGGTGAACAGGGTGGCCAATCCGCCTCTGCTGCACGTCGTCGAAACTGGGTAGAATCACACCGTCGTCTCCGTCGAGAAATGCACCGTCGTACGCTCACGCCTGTTTGTGTGCTCGTCGCTGTCCTGCAGATAGCGTCGCCCGCACTGGCGCAACCGGAGCCTGCGCCCGCGCCCGTGCGAGTCGCGGCCCCCGTCGTCCGGCGTCCCGTCGCGATCGTCAACCTCGACCTGACCGGCAACCAAGAGGTGATCGACCTCGCGACCGACATCGGTCGAGCCCTCGAGACGCACGCGGCGCTGCGCCCGCTCGGGTTGCTCGCTCCGCTGTACGAGCGCATCGATGATCCCGATGCAAACCAACTCGACCGCGCGAGGAAGAAGGAGGCCGAGGCCCTCGTCGAGCTGGCGAATGGAAACTTCGAGAACGCCGCGCGGTTGGCAAAGGAAGCCCAAGGGGAGCTGTGGTCGGTCACGCCGACGCAGGCCGTGGCGCTGTATGCCGAGCTCGCCTTCGTTCGGGGCAAGGCGCTCCTCGGCGACAACAAAGCCAAGGAAGCGCGCGAATCGTTCTCGCTCAGCCAGCGGCTCGATTCGACGCGGCAGATCGATCGAGCGCGCGAGCCGCCCGATGTCGTCGCCGCCTACGATGCCGCGAGAACCGCGCCGGCCCCGCTCGGACGCATCGCGATCGACACGTTCCTCGGCTCGGAGAAGAAGGCGACCGGCACGGTGTGGATCGATGGCACCGAGAAAGGCTTCGCGCCGAACGAGTACGTGGTGACGTCGGGGCTGCACGTCGTGTGGGTCACCGATCGCGATCGCGCGACGAGCGGTACCGAGATCGTCGTGACGCCCAACGGGACGACGATCGCGTCGGTGCCCGAGCAATCGGCATCGCTCACGCTGCAGTTGCAGCGGACGCGGCAGGAGCTCGCGCGGGCGCCGGATGATGGCGCGAAGATCGTCGCGATGAAGCGACTCGCGAAGATCAGCGGCGTGAAGGACGCCGTCGTGCTCTCGCTCGCGAGTGGAAAGGTCGTCTACCAGACGTGGCGCTCCGACGACGCGGATCGCGCGCCGGGGTTCTCGCCGAAGCACGAGCGCGGTCCGAGGGACCAGCCCGTCAAGGTGCTCGAGGATCTGGTGCCGCCGCCGATCGAGGAGGATCCGCCGGGCGTGGTGTTCCCGATCCCGATCGACGACAGGCACTGGTACCAGAAGCCGTCCTACTGGGCGGGCATCGCGTTCGGTGCGTCGCTCGCCGCGGTCGGCGCGTACTTCGTGATCAGCTCGCTATTGCCGGATACCTTCGGTGGCTTCGATCCGAACGTCGGCATCAGTAACCCCGAGGATCGGCTGACGCGATGAGGCACCTCGTGATCACGCTGGTCACCGCGCTCGCCGCGTGCGAGCCGCCGCAGCCCACGCTCGATCTCCAGCTCTCGTCGGGGCCCGCGCAGGAGTGTCCATCCACGGACTGCGAGGACATCGGGATGCCGTGTCAGATGTTCATGAGCGTGCGCATCCTCAGCCCCGACGACGCGTCCGCGCCGCTCCACTCGGAGTGTCTTCCGATCCCGATGACGCGCGAGACGCTGTGTCCGATCGGTGGCGTGGAGCTGCAGCCGCAGGAGTTGCCGTATCGCGATCTCGAGGTGCAGGTCGCGATCTATCCCGCGAACGTCGTCGGGCCACCCGATCCGCTCACGGGTCTCTACCAGTGTCCGACGGGCACCACGTACGACTCGGTCGACGGGTTTCCGATCCCGAACGACGACTACGCGCTGACGCCCGCGCTCGGCGGACGCGGGTATTACCGTCCCGGCGACGAGGTCGTCGAGGTCACGCTCGGGTGCTCGAACCTCGATGCGTTGCGCTACGACCAGTGCGACGGCGTCGCGTCGGTGAGCGTGGTCGCGACGGTGGACGACTTCGACACGCACCTCAGCGTCGACAGCACCGAAGCGCGACGGCTGACGGTGAACGTGGGCCAACCGAAGCCGCAAGCGATGGGCTACGCGCTGAACAACATCGATCTCACCGAGCTCGTCGACACCACTGCCGCGGCCCCCGCGTGGTCGGGCACCGTCGACCAGCTGTTCACGAGCCACGCGTGCCTGACCGTGCTCGACGACACGCCACAGAGCACGACATCGGTCACGTGCCGGAAGGCCAAGATCACCGATTCGAGGATCGAGCTGAACGGTGCGTACTCGGGCGTCCGCCTCAACAAGGCATCGCTCGATCAGATCCTCGATGCCCTCTCGCTCTCGCAGTTCCCGCTGGAGGGAATGACGGTGGGTGTGGTGATCGACGGCGGAACGCCCGTCGGAGGTCAGGTCGTCAGCGCGCCGGGCGCGACGATCGAATACCTCAGCGCGGACCGGTCGACCGTGGGTGGCACGATGACGTCGGGCGGTCCGAACGGAGGCGTGTTCGTCTCTCGCGACGCGCCGTTCGACACGACGTTCCTCACGAATCGCCTCGGGGTCACCGCGACCAAGCTCGGTGGTCGGATCCAGAACAAGGTCACGATCGTCGTGCTCGATCTGAGCAACCCGGGTACCGAGCAGTAATCCGCGCGCTACTTCTTCTTGCGCACGATCTGGATCGTCACGTCGCCCGTCGGCTTCGTGCGGCACGCGAGGCGCACCTTGGTGATGTGATAGACGTTGCCGAGGTGCTTGCGCTCCTCGTCGGTGAACGGGTTCGTGTGCTCGGCGCCCGCGATGATCTTCACGCGGCACAGGCCGCACGTGCCCTTGCCCACGCACGCGGTGTCGATCCCCGCAGTCACCTTCGCGCCCGCGTCGAACAGCGATTCGCCCTCGCGGATCACCGAGGTCAGCGGACCGTCGTCGCGCAGGATCGTGATCGTCGGCATCAGGAGCTCGCGAGCGCGCGCAGGTGCACGACGAGCGCGTCGAGATCGCTCGGCTCGATCAGCGGGTTCATCAGCGTCGAGCGCAGGAAGTAGCCCCGCGGCAGCTGCGTGCCGACGATGTAGAACCGGCCGTCCTCGACGACCTTCTGGCGCAGCGCACGGTTGTGCGCGTCGAGATCGCCGGCGGCGGTGTGGCGGTAGCACACGATGTTCGACTCGGGCGCGAGCGGCACCTCGAAGCCCGCGTCGCGCAGCTTGGTCGCGAGCAACGTGGCGAGGTGACACTGGCGATCGATGATCTGCCCGAACAGCTCCTCGCCGTGGACGCGCAGCGCGGTCCAGACTTCGATCGCCATCGCGCGCTTCGTGCACTCGAGCGTGCGCGTGCCGAGGTCCCACCACTTCTCGCGCGGATCGCCGCCCGCGAACAGATACGACGCTTGCTGCGCGAACGCCTCGTAGGCGCGGTTGCCGTCCTTGAACAGCACCGCGGTGACGAGCGCCGGCATCATCATCAGCTTGTGCGCGTCCCACACTACGGAGTCCGCGCGCTCGATCCCCGCGAGGCGATGGCGCTCCTTCGCCGACAGCGCCGCGCCGCCTCCGTGCGCCGCATCGACGTGGAGCCACAGGCCGTGCTTCGCGGCGACGTCGGCCAGCTCGTCGAGCGGATCGAACGCGCCGACCGCCGTGCTGCCCGCCGCGGCGACGATGCCGATCACGCGCCGTGCGTTCGGCCCCGCCGCGGTCTGCGCGAGCGCGTCCTCGACGGCGCGCGCGGTGAGCTTGTGGGTTTCTCCGATCTTTGCAGGGATGGCCCCGCCGTCGCCCCAGCCCATGATGTGGACGGTCCTGGCGACGGAGTAGTGCGCGTCGGAGGACACGATCACCGCGAGCGGCGGGCCGCCGTGCGCGCCCGCGCTCCACGCGTCGTAGCCGGCCTTCGCCTGGCGCATCGCGAGCAGCGCGGTCAGGTTGCCGACGGATCCGCCCGAGGTGAGCACGCCACCCGCGCCGGTGGGCATGCCGAGCTTTCCGCGCATCCAGTCGAGGACGGCCAGCTCGATCGGCACGCTCGCCGGGCCCATCTCGGCGACGGCCATACCGTTGTTGAGCAGCGCGCTGACCAGCTCGGCGAGCGCGGCGCCCGGCAGCGGCGGCGGCACCTGGTGCGCCATGCAGCGCGGGTGCGCGAGCGCCGTCGAGGCGCGCGTGATCGCCATCAGATCGTCGACGAGCTCGCCCTTCGCGAGGCCCTTCGACGCCCATGCATCGCGCGCTTCGGCGGGCGCGAGCCACGGCAGCACCACGCCTTCGCGGCCGTGCCAGCGCCCGAGCTGATCCGCGAGCGCGTCGATCAGGCGATGACCGTCGGCGCGAAATCGCTCGGGGTCGAACGCGTTACGGATCGCCGCGGGGACGTCGGACACGCCGGGAGATTACAGGATCGGCCTGGAGGCCTAGAGGATGGGCCTAGAGAATCGGGTTGATGATCTTCACGTCCGAGCCACCGACGAACGCGTAGCTGCCGACGTTGTAGTAGCCGTACACGGTCAGACCGAACGGGATCGTCGACGACGTGGTGTGCTTGCCCGCGACGATCGGGCACGTGAGCTGCTCGTAGTTCGTGCCGGCGACGATGCCGATCGGCGCCTTCACGCAGTTCGAGAACTCCGCGCTGTCGAGCGAGTTGCCGTCCATCGACACCGTCGAGCCGACGGGACGCGAGAACACCGCGTAGTTCGATTGGAACGTATCGGGCACCAAGAACACGTACTCCTTGCGGTGCTGCTCGGCCGCGGGGATCAGCACCTGCGACGGATCGCCGAGGTACCCGTACTTCACGAAGTGCTGCGAGACGAGGTAGCTCGCCACCTGCACGGGCGCGCTCGCCGACAGCGCGAAGCCCACCGTCGACGGGAACGTCTTGTCCTGCCGCGCGTTCAGCACGAACTGGTTGTTCGGCGCGGGCAGCGTGGTGGTGACCATCGTGCCGTCGACGGTGCCGACGACGCGGATGATGTCGGGCTCTTTCCACGTCGCGTGCGTCGAGCGGATCGGGCTGCGCGCGACCGCGAACTCTTTGCCGAGCGCGGTGACCGGGAACAGCTGCTCCTCGAGGTGATCGGTGCAGCACGTGTCATCGCTGCCGCCCGTCTGATTGCTCGACGGATTCCAGTCCGGCGGGAACTGGACCTGATCCTGCGCGCCGCCGAAGCCGGCGCCTCGCTCGTTCGAGGTGAACACGACGATCGGCTTGTCGGCCTTGATGTACGTGCCGGTGAAGTCGCCATCGCGGCCGCCCATGACGAGCCCCGGACACTCGAGGATCCCGACGTTCTCGGGCTGATCGCTCTCGAGGTTCGCCGTCATCAGGCGCGATAGCGTGAGGTTCAGCGTCTGGCCCTTCTCGGTCATCGGGATCGGGATGCCCGAGCCCGCCATGCTCGCCTTGACCGCGTGCGACAAGTTCACCTGCACGTGCGTGTCGTCCTCGATCGGGATGATCGTGACCGCGCCGTGATCCGGCACGCCCGAGATCGTCGGTCCGCCGCCGAGGTTGATCGAGCACGGGTTCGCCGTCTCGTAGCCGACGACGATGTAGTCCTTGCCGAGCGCTTGCCTGGGGATCAGCGTCGAGGCGTCGTTCGAGTACTGCTGGATGATCGGGTTGAACTGATAGATGACGACCGGGCCCGTGGTCTTGATGTGGTACGCGTGCGGCGCGACGAACGTGCCGGAGCCCGGGCAGTTCGGCGTGTAGCCCGCGTTCTGTCCGTTGCAGCCGTCGACCTCGCGCTGCGGCAGGTTCAAGCGCTGCGGCGAACGTGGCGGTACCGAGACTTGAAGCACCGGCTGCTCGTTCACGGGCTGCCCGATGTTCGCCATGTTCGTGGACACGACGACCATCACGGGGAAGTCGTTGTTGTTGGCGACGACGATCGCGAACTGCGCGCCCGCGGCGTCGTTGTTGAGACCGAGGATGTTCGAGACCTCGTTGTCGAGATCCGCCGCCCAGAACTCGCAGCCGACATTGGACGGGTTGTCCTCGGCCGCTTCGCACGGCGTCTTGCATTGTCCACCCGAGCAGACGTTGTCCGCGGGACACGACTCGACGAACGTACCGTCCGTGCCCTCGCTGTTGCAGCGGTACACGTCGTTGGCGCTCGCGCCGCCGCAGTAGAGCTCGTCCGGAACGCAGGTCACGCAGCCGTGTTCCGGATCGCAGGTCTCTTCGGGACGGCACTGCATCGGTGGATCGAAGGTGCCGTCTTCGTGGCACTGCGCGAACCCGAGCGCGCTGCACGTGCTCGTGCAGTCGGGTCCGGTATCGCGATTGCCAGGGCCGCACGCGGCGACCGACAGAAGAAGTACGCAAGCGAACGCACCGAGTGCGCGGTTAGTCCCCATCGCGGGGAACGTCGCGCCGATGCAGCGCCTGGGTCAAGAACCTTCCACGCTCCCAGCGAGATCGTGGTCGGGTTGTGACCTGCGCCGCAGTGCGTTGCTAGAGGCCTTCGCTGTCGGTCGCCGCGTCGGCGGTAGCTTCTTCGCGATCCGCGAACGCACACCACGCGAGGAGCTCGAGGAGGTATCCCTCGGCCGCGCGCATCTCGCCGGCCGCGACCGACATCGACGCCATCCAGGACAGGGTGCGGGCACGGGGACGGAGATCCTGGTCCGTCACCGTGGTGGGGCTGGTTTCGATGTTCGGCTGCATGTGGAGGTGTTGTTCATCAACAGTGCCAAGCCGGTCGGGCCACGATTCTCGACGGTTCGCCATCGGGCCGAGGCGCGCCGTGGCAGCCGCGCGCGGATCGAACCGAGCGCCCTCGCGCACGCGCGGCCCGGCCCACGCCGATCATCTAGGTGCCTGATCGAAGGAGCAACGCGATCGGTCGCTGCGACCAGTGCAGACGCGGTCGATCCTAGTCGCGGCCGGGATTGGCCAGACCGAGCCGGTGCAACATCTTGTGGATCGACATGCGATCGATTCCGGCGGCGCGCGCGGCCGCCGAGATGTTGCCGTCGTGCTGGGCGAGCAAGCGCGAGATGTAGCGCTTCTCGAACTCGCTGATCACGTTCTGCTTCGCGTTCTTGAACGGAACGCTGACATCGACCGGCACCGTCATCGACGCGTCCGCCGAGGTCGCGGTCTGCGATGGCGTCACCGTGATCGACGGCTCCTGCTTCACCGAGGACGCCGGCGCGCGGCGCAGCGAGTCTTCGCTATCCGGCGCTTCGGCCAGAAGCACGGCGCGCTCGATCACGTTGCGTAGCTCGCGCACGTTCCCGGGCCAGTCGTGCTTCATCATCAGATCGATCGTCTCTTGCGCGATCGACGCGGTCTCGCCGCCCGGCGTTGTCTCGAGAATGTGCTCGATGAGCAGCGGAAGGTCGTCTTTGCGCTCGCGCAGCGGCGGCACGTGCACCCGCGCGACGGCGAGGCGGTAGTAGAGGTCCTCGCGGAACCGACCGCGATTGACCTCGACGCCCAGGTCGCGATTCGTGGCAGCGACGATGCGCAGATCGACTTCGATCGTGTTCGTGCCACCGACGCGGCGGACTTCTTTGCGTTCGAGCACGCGCAACAGCTTGGGCTGCATCGCGAGCGGGAGTTCGCCGATCTCGTCGAGGAACACGGTGCCGCGATGCGCGCGCTCGAATGCACCGGCGTACGACGACGTGGCGCCGGTGAACGCGCCGCGCTCATGACCGAACAGCTCGCTCTCGATCAGGTTCGGCGGGATCGAGCCGCAGTCGAGGACGACGAACGGGCCGTCCTTGCGCGGCGAGTGGTCGTGCAGCGCCTCCGCGACGAGCTCTTTGCCCGCGCCCGTCTCGCCGGTGACGAGCACGGTGGCATCGCTCTTCGCGAGCTTCTCGAGGCGCGCGAACAGCTCGCGCATCTTCACCGAGCGACCGATCATCGAGCCGAAGCGATCGGTGTCCGACAGCTCGACCTCGACGGAATCGCCGAGCGGCTCGAACTTCATGCGCGTCCCGCCGATCGCGATCTGCGTGCCGGGCTGGATGTACACGTCGTTGATCCGCAGCCCCGAGACGAACGTGCCGTTGGTGGAATCGAGGTCGCGCAGGCGGTAGCCGCGATCGTCGAGTCGGATCTCGCAGTGCAGTCCGGACACCTTGGAGTCGGTGAGCTGCACGTCGTTTCCACGGCGTGCCCCGATCCGGATCACCGATGCTTCGATGTCGCGTACGAGCCCCGCGTCCGCACCACTCACCACCTCGACGCGGCAACGGCGCAGCCGGGCGGAGGTCGCGCGACCTCCGATGTACGTCACCCATGTACCCGAACGCAGGTCGTCGACCGGCATGCTGGCGGCACACTACCACACTCGTGGCAAAACCGGCCCGAGCCTTGTCTACGGCGACCGGACCGCGCGCCCGCAATAGCGCTCGACCATGGCGAGCAGCTCGGTGAGCCGCGCGGGCTTGACGAAATAGCCCACCGCGTCGAGCGTCTTCGCTGCTTGCGTGACATCCGTCGTCGCCGAGACGACCACGACCGGAATCGTCGACAGCACCGGATCGGCGAGCTGCTGCTGGCGCATCGTGAAGCCGTCCATGTTCGGCATCATCAGGTCGAGGAAGATCAGGGACCAGGGCGAGCGACTGCGCAGCGTGTCGAGTGCCTCGATGCCATCGCTCGCTCCGAGCGCCTCGTACCCGCGGTCACGCAAGAGGTCCACCATCGTCTCTCGGATCTCGGCGTCATCATCGACAACTAAGATGTGATGCTTCATGCGTCCTCGACAACGACGGCCAGTGCCTGGAGCGGAAACTCCACCGTGAAGACTGCGCCGCCGCCCTCCGGGGCGTCAACCGAGATCGTGCCTCGGTGCGCGCTCACGATCTGCTGGACGACGTAGAGCCCGAGGCCGAGGCCTCCGAGGCTGGGTGCAGATGCGCGTTCGAAGCGAACGAAGATCCGCTCGCGGTCCTCGGCCCGAATGCCCGGTCCGTGATCGCGAACCTCGATCACCGCGTTCCCGTCGCGCGATCGCAAGGCGACGTCGATGCGAGTGCCCGCCGCGTACTTGAATGCGTTCGCGAGCAGGTTGCTGACGACCTGCCCGATGCGCATCGGATCCATCACGCCCGTGATGTTCGCGTCGAGGTTCGCGACGACCTCGGACTTCGCGACGATCGCGACCTCGGCGAAGCGATCGACCACGTCGTGCACGAGCGCCGAGAGGTCGGTCGTCACGGGCGATAGCGTCAGCGCACCGGCGGCGATGCGTCCGACATCGAGCAGCGCGGTCGTCAGATCGGACAGTCGCTGTGCGTTTCGATTCGCGCGCTCGATCTTGCCGCGAAGCTTCGGATCCGTCGCGAGCTCTTGCGCGATATCGAGCTGGAGCTGGAGCGACATCAGCGGCGTGCGAAGCTCGTGCGCGGCGATCGACAAGAACTCGTCGCGCAGCCGCACCGCTTCGGTCGCGTGCGCGAGCTTCAGGCGATCGGCCTCCCATCGGCGTCGGTCGGTGAGGTCGCGCGTGATCTTCGAAAAGCCGGCGTGTCCCCCCTCGCGATCGAACAGCGGCGTGATGACGACGCTGGCCCAGAACTCGGTGCCGTCCTTGCGCACGCGCCACCCCTCGTTCTCGAATCGGCCTTCCTGGATCGCGATCTCGAGCTCGCGCTCGCAGACGCCGGCGTCGATCTGGTCGCGCGGATAGAACGTCGAGAAGTGGCGTCCGATGATCTCCTCCGCGGAGTAGCCCTTGATGCGTTGCACCCCGAGGTTCCACGTCGCGACATGTCCGGTCGGCGTCAGTGCGAAGATCGCGTAGTCGCGCGTGCTCTCGACGATGGTACGAAACCGTGCGGCGTCCTCCAGCCTCGCGGCTTCCTGCGCTCGTCGCTCGCTGAGATCGCGCGTGATCTTCACGAACCCGACGAGATGCCCGCTCGGATCGCGAATCGCGCTGATGATCACGTCGGCCCAGAATCGCATGCCGTCTTTGCGCACGCGCCATCCCTCGTCCTCGACCCGCCCCGTGGTTCGCGCGACTTCGAGCAGTCTCTTCGGGCGACCTGCTTCGCGATCCTCGGCGGTGTAGAAGCGCTCGATGGTCTGTCCGATGATCTCGTCGGGTGCGTAGCCCTTGATCAGCTGCGCGCCGACATTCCAGCTCGCGATGCGCCCGTCGGTGTCCAATCGAAAGATCGCGTAGTCGCGGATGCTGTCGACGACCTGCTGGAGCGTATCGGTATCCTGAAGCGAGGGCATGTTCGGGTGCGACGGAGCAGTGTGCCCGCGAGGCTAGTCCGGGTCCACACATTCACGCCGGCAGGTCCGTCTGCGCTGCTGCGCGCGAGCCGACATCGTGACCTGACGTAGTACCGTCGCGGCATGGTACCGCCCGAGCTCGTTCGCTTCTCCGACCTCGACGGCGCGTGGACGATTCGCAGCGCGGGCGCCCGGCTCGATGCGATCCGCGCGGCCGGGCGACGCGCGCGCGAGCGCATCCTCCGCGGAGGCACGGCGCGCTGCGTGCGCACCGTCGACATCGCGACGTTCCCCTACCCGACCAGCTTCGGACTGCAGAACACCGCGATGTCGCCCGCGCCGTTCGTGTTCATGCGCAACCGCATGCAGCTCGTGCAGGTGCTGTCCGGATCCCGGACAGTCACGATCCTCGTGAACCCGACGGACTCCGTGCGGTCGGCTGCCGCGCCGTTCTTCGCGCAGATGGAGCAGAAGTACGGCGCGCTCGCGCGCAAGCTGCTGTCGCGCTTTCACTCGACGATCCCGGCGGCGCTCTCGGCGTGGGGCATCAAGCCCGACGCGGTCGACTTCATCACGTTCGATCACCTGCACGTGCAGGACGTCCGCGGACTCCTCGCGCCTGGAACGAACGGCCGTGCATTCCTTCCGAACGCGAAGCTGCTCGTCCAGCGTGGCGAGCTCGACACGCTGCAGAACCTGCATCCGCTGCAGACGTACTGGTACATCCCCGACGCGCTCGCCGGCATTCCCGCCGACAAGATCGTCGCGCTCGATGGCGACTACACCATCGGCGCGGGCTTCGCGCTCGTGCGCACGCCCGGTCATACGGCGGGAAATCACACGCCGGTGATCGTCACGGATCGCGGCGCGTGGACGATCAGCGAGAACGGGATCTGCGTCGACGCGTACGCGCCGGGCACGAGCAAGATCCGCGGGCTCGCGCGTCACGCACGAGACACCGGCGTCGAGGTGATCTTGAACGCGAACACGCGCGAGGGCTCGCTCGATCAATACACGTCGATGATCCTCGAGAAGACGATCGCCGATGCGGTTCCGGATCATCCCGAGTACCCGCAGCATTTCCCGTCGTCGGAGCTCGTCGGTCATCCGCTCGCACCTGGATTGTCTCCGACGTACACGCACGGCGCGATCACGCACGGGACGCCAGGGCAGTGACAGGCTTCGCGGTCGTCGCTACCGGACGGTTCCGCGTCCCGCGACCAGTCGGTAGCCGGCCAGCAGGATGACCGCGCCGAGGACAGAGGCGATGATTCCCGCGCCTTCGTTCGTGCCGTACCAACCGAGCGAGCGACCGAGGAAGCCCGCGATCAGCGAACCGACAACACCGATCACCATCGTGATGATCACGCCACCCGGATCTTTTCCGGGCATGACGGCCTTCGCGAGCGCACCGACGACGAGACCAACAATCAGCATCCAGAGAATGTACATGTGAGAGTCCTCCTGCCGTGACCAGGTGCGATGCGCGTGCCACGGATCGAAATGAAGTGGCGCGTCGCGCACCGCACCACGAGGCCCACAACGCGAGGATGATCGGGAATGCCGCCACGGGCGCACGAGCACACGGGCGCCCGAGCGCGGAGCCGACAATCGCGCTCGCGACGCTGGCCGCCGTGCCGGACTGACGACAACCGCGAGCCCTCCGTGACTCCCTGGCACCGTGCCGACTGCCCACGACGAGCTTTCGCCAGCTTGGCGTGGCGCGCGAGTTGCTGGATCTTCGGAGAGATGTCCGCCATCCAGTCGCTGCTCCGCGTGATGACGCTCCGAGACGCCGAAGCGATCATCTTGGAGGCGAACAAGGTGCCGAGCTTGCGCCGTCGCGGACAGATCGAAGCCCTGGCGATGCCCGCGCTGGAGGCGAAGCTCCTGTCGGATTTCGCGGGGCCGTTGACCGAGGGTCGCGCGCTCGACGAGTGGCCGGCCAATGTCCCGTTCGTCGACGCAGACGGAACGAGCTATCAGGTCACGATCGAGAAGGTCAGCGCGGGGCTTCGCATCATCGTGCGAAAGGGCAAGCCCGCCGCCCCCGCGATCCCGGTCGCGACGCAACCAGCGCCGACCGCCCCCGTTCCCGCCGCCCCGACCGCGTGGTGGGCAAAGCCGCCGCCGGTCGCAGCGACGGCGCCGACACCCGTCGTCGAGAGCGTCGCGCGTCCCGATGCGATCGCCCGGCTCGGCAGTCTACTGCGCACGGCCATCGCCGCGGCGAGCGTGCGCGATGCTTCCGACGTGATCGCGTCGACCGGCCAACCCGTTCGCATCCGCGTCGGCGGCTATGTCGAGCCGACGGACATCGTGCTCGACGATGCCGAGCTCGCGGCGTGCGTCGCCGCCGTCGGCAACAACGCGGACGCGAGCCTCGAGATCGACGGCGTGCGCGTGCGGATCAACACGTTCGAGCACCTCGGCGGCGCCGCGGTGGCTGCGCGGTTGATCCGCGATCGCGTTCCCAGCCTCAGCGATCTCGCGCTGCCACCGGAGCTGTCATCGATCGTCGAGCATCGCGACGGGCTCGTGCTGGTGTGCGGGCCTACCGGCTCGGGCAAATCGACGACGCTCGCAGCGCTGATCGACGTGCTCGACCAACGCCGCGCCGCGCACGTGATCACGCTCGAGGATCCCATCGAATACCGGTTTCATCCGCGCCGGTGCTTGATCCATCAACGCGAGCTGGGCACGCACATCCCGACGTTCGCGGCGGGGCTCAAGGCCGCGCTGCGCGAAGCACCGGACGTGATCCTCCTCGGCGAGCTACGCGATCGCGAGACCATCGCGGCGGCGCTGACCGCGGCCGAGACCGGTCACCTCGTGCTCGCGACGCTGCACGCACCGAGCGCTGCCGGCGCGATCGATCGCATCATCGACGTGTTCTCCGACGCGCAGCAGCGACAGATCCGCTGGCAGCTCGCCTCGGTGTTGCGCACGGTGGTCACGCAGTATCTGCTGCCGCGTCGCGATGGCGGCCGCGCCGCCGCGGTCGAGCTCGTGCCCGTCACGCCGGCGGTCGCGAACATCATGCGCAAAGGCGATCTGCAGACGTTGTCGAACGCGATCAGCACGGGCCGCGATGCCGGCATGATCCCGCTCGAGAAGTCGCTCGCTCGATTGATCGACAGCGGCACGGTGTCGTCGCAGGCCGTGAAGAAGATCGCGGCGGATCACGACCTGCTGCACGCCCTCTCGGGAAAGCTTCGCTAGCCGCGCGAGAACGGCGCTACCGTCGACGGTCGCGGTTGCGATACGCCTCGATGGCGTCGGTGAGCCCCTGCCCGGCCATTCCGGCCACGCAGCCCACGCCCAGGGTGTACGGCGCGACCGTTCCGCCCGTCATCAGCGTTGCCGACAGCGCACCGTCGGCGCACGCGAGCGCGTAATCGCGACCCGCGCCACCCCACGTGCGCCCTGCACCACCGCCGACAGCGGCGAGCAGCTCGCGGTCGAGCGCCAACATCACTGGCCGTTTCCGCTGATCGCGCCCGCGACATCTTCGACGGCGCGCATGCCGACGCCCATCGCGCAGCCGAGCGCGGCCTGGGCGGCACCTTGACGCACGTTGCGCGGACGACCGCCGTAGAGGAACGACTGCCCCGCACCCGACACGCACGCGGCCGCGTAGTCGCGGCCCACTTGGCCCCAGGTACGTCCCTGTGGAGCTTCTTGCTCGGGCGCTTGTTGCTGCGCCTGACCGCCGGTGATGGAAGAGAGTTGATCGAGGGAGATGGTCTGGAGTGTTTGGCTCATGCTCGGATCGATGTGCAGCGCGAATGCCACGTGCGTTCGTTCGCACCATGCGCACGCGTGTTCTCGTTCCGCGTCGGCGTTGCACGCTGGCTCACTCTTTCGGCGGCCGGTTTCACTTCATGTGATGGAAGCTCGACTAGCTCCTGCCGGCCGGGGCATTGCCCCCGAGCGCGTGTCTCTGGCGGTAGACACGCGCAACTGCGCGCGATCACGGCTTCTTGAACTGATCGCGATCGAGACCGTGTCTCTCGACGAGCGCCCACAGGTTCTTCCGGTCCATCCCGGCGGCGCGCGCGGCGGCGGCGAGGTTTCCCTGATGCGCACGGAGCAGCTCGGTCAGATAGGACTTCTCGAAGCCCTCGATCATCTCTTGTTTGAGCTCGCGGAACGGACGCTCGAGATCGATGCGCGCGGTGCTCGCGCGGGTCATGCGGATCGCGACGTCGTTCGCTTCGATCATCGGCCCCGCCGCGACGACCATCGCCTGGTGCACCTTGTTCTCGAGCTCGCGCACGTTGCCCGGATAGTCGTAGGCGGAGAACTTCGCGAGCGCGTCCGGCGCGATCGTGTCGATCGGCTTGCCGAGCCGACCGCGATACTTGAGGACGAAGTGATGTACGAGGATCGCGATGTCCTCGCGCCGCTCGCGCAGCGGCGGCAAGTGCATCGGGAACACGTTGATGCGGTAGTAGAGGTCCTGGCGGAAGTTGCCGCTCGCGACGAGTTGATCGAGATCGCGGTTCGTCGCGGTGATGATGCGCACGTCGACACGGCGATCCTGATCGTCGCCGATGCGGCGAAACTCCTGCGACTGCAACACGCGCAACAGCTTCGATTGCAGCGGCAGAGGCAGCTCGCCGATCTCGTCGAGAAACAGGGTGCCGGTGTCCGCGGCGGCGAGGAGACCGTCGCGATCGCGCGTCGCATCCGTGAACGCACCGCGCACGTGACCGAACAACTCGTCTTCGAGTAACGCCTCGGGAATCGCCGCGCAGTTCACGACGACGAACGGGGCATCGTGGCGCGGCGACGAGTTGTGGATCGTGCGCGCGACGAGCTCCTTGCCGGTACCGCTCTCGCCGAAGATCGCGACGGTGACATCGGTCGCGGCCACCATCGCGATCCGATCGTAGAGCTCCTTGATCCACGAGCCCGTCCCGATCAGCACGTCGCTCTTCCGCGGCCGGCGCTTGTCGTTTCGTGCATCCCCGGCCGCCGCGCGCCCGATGCGAAACTGCAGCTCGGCCGCGTTGAACGGCTTGGTCACCACGTCGACCGCGCCCGATCTCGTCGCGATCGCCGCACCGTCGGGCCCGGCCGCCGCGAGCAGCACGCGCACGCCACCGCCGGCGGTTACCAGCTCGCGGACCATCGCCGGTGTCGGCGCGGGATCTGCCTCGAGCACGACGACATCGAACGGCGTGTTCGTCGCGATCGCCGCCCGCAGCGTCGCGCCCGCCACATCCCGCGTGCACCACGCGACCTCGCTCGCGCCGTCGCCGAGGAGCTCGGCCACCGTATCGCGCGCGGACGAGCTCTTGTCGGCGACGAGTACCCGCGGTGCCACGCGCGAAGCTTACCGCGCCACCGCGTCCCGCACCGGGCCCGTCGACCCGGCCACTACGTCAGCCGGGGTCCCCACTTCCCCGCGCAACTTCCGCGAATGCACCGATTCGCGGTGGCCCACCAACTGCAGCCATGCCCGATCGCCATCCACCGCGATCCCCACGAGAACCCGATGCTCCCCTACACCGACGACGAAGCGACCGTGATCGACAACGGACCCCACTGGTCCGCACGACCGATGACCACGCTGCCGCGCCCGGTACAGCGATCGTCGGCTCGCGCGATCGCGCCCGGCCCGTACATGCTGCCGACGTTCTACTCGCACGCCGAGGAGCAGTCCGCGCTCGCGCTCGACACCGAGTGCGTCGCGCCGCTACCGATGTCCTCGATCCGCCCCGACTGGCAGATCTGGCTCGCCGCGACGTGGTCGCGCTTCGCGGTCCCGTTCTGCGGCGCGGTCGCGGGCCTCGTCCTCATCGTCGGCTACCTCGCGCTCGGCGGCGAGCGCCGTGCGGTCGCGGCCGCGGCGACACCGTCGGCGATCGTGATGCGCGTCGATGGTCCCGCGCCGACGAGCCGGGACGCTGCGGTTCGCCACGCGATCGCCATGGTGCGCACGACCGGGACGCCGGCGCCGATGATCGAGATCGAGGAGGCCGCGACGACCGGCACGATCGTCGCCGCCGAGCCCGGCGAGATCGAGATGGATGCAGTGCCGATGCAGAAGCCCGCGAAGCACGTCGTGAAGCACGGCAAGCGTGCAAAGCGCGCGTCGGCGAAGCGCGCACCGCTCGAGCTGAACACGAAGACCGCGCTCGGTGACCTGCGGGTCAGCCGCTCGCGCTGAACGGCTGCGCTCCAGCCGAGATCGTGCAGCGGCACCGTTGTCGAGAGCGTCGGACGGGTCCTCGCGGTTCTGATGATCGCACGAGGCTCGCCCGCGGTCCCATCGATTGTTCGAGACCCGGATTTACACAGAGTCACGGAGGACACCGAGGACACCGAGGAAGAGATCTTTTTCGCTTCGCGAAGAAAGAGTCCTCTACCCGTGTTCCCACTTGTACCGACCACGGCTGCGTAGTCGGCGCACGATCTCGACTCGGGCCGCAGCGATCCACGATGGAACGAACGGCCGCTCGCTCCAGGGTCCGTTCGCCCGGGGCGGAACTCGGTGTGCGTCTTCGTTCGCGTCGCTGGCGCCTCGCGCACAGATCGGCTCGACCGCTCGAGCGTCGCGTGGTCACGCCACGAGAACCAAGGTCCCCCTCTGCGGCTCGTACATATGGCGTACTAACCGGCGTTGGAACGAGGGCGTACTAACCGGGGCGTACGAACGAGGGCGTACGAACGAGGGCGTACGAACGAGGGCGTACGAACGAGGGCGTACGAACGAGGGCGTACGTACCGCCGTTAGTACGGCATATGAACAGCAGCGAAACGAGGCTGTCTGCTGGGTACGGGTGCGCACCGCAGCACAGCGTCGCATCCGCCGCGGAGATCGATCGCGATGAGGCTCGGCTTCGGCCACCCGATGGGACCGCTCGAGCTCACCGACACGATCACCTGCGCCGCGCCCTCGACAGCTCGAGTCCGCACGAGCGGTCGCGTGAACGCTACCTCGTCGGAGCGGCCGCTGCGCATGACCGGTGCGGTGTCTCGAGGCAACGCGCGAGAACCCGAGCGATGCCGCTCGAAGGTGACGGAAGCTACCAGTCTTTCGTCGGATCGTCGGCGCGTCCGGTCGCGCGGCGTCGCGCTTCATCGCGCTGCAAGCGACGCGAGTACTCCTCGAGATCGTCGAGCTTGCGGTTGGTCGGTGATTTCGGCGAGCCGGTGCCTCCACTGCCGTGCTGTGGGCGACCGCGTGGATTGCCTTGCTGCGGCGAGCCTTGCCCGCCCGCGCCCGGATCGCCTTGCTGGCCTTGATTCGATCCTTGGTTCGAACCTTGGCCGTTCGATCCTTGGTTCGAACCATTCGATCCGTTCTTTGGCTGCGCGGATCCGTTGCCCTGCCCGTTCGATCCTTGTTGGTTCGAGCCTTGGCCGTTCGATCCGTTCTGTGGCTGCGACGATCCGTTGCCCTGCCCGTTCGATCCTTGCTGGTTCGAGCCTTGGCCGTTCGATCCGTTCTGCTGTGCTGATCCATTGCCCTGCCCGTTCGAGCCTTGTTGGTTCGAACCCTGACCTTGTTGGCCCTGCTGCCCTTGTTGGCCCTGCTGCCCTTGTTGGCCCTGCTGTCCTTGTTGGCCCTGCTGCCCTTGTTGGCCCTGCTGTCCTTGTTGGCCCTGCTGACCTTGTTGGCCCTGCTGACCTTGTTGGCCCTGCTGACCTTGTTGGCCTTGCTGACCTTGTTGGCCTTGCTGACCTTGTTGGCCCTGCTGACCTTGTTGGCCCTGCTGACCTTGTTGGCCTTGCTGACCTTGTTGCCCTTGTTGCTGCTGCTTCTGTCGCTGTTCCTTCTTCTCGCGACGGCGCAGCGCGAGCTCGAGGTTCAAGCGCGCATCCTCGAGCTGCGGATCTTCGCGCAGCGCCTGCTTGTACGCCTCGATCGCATCCTCGAGCTTGTCCTGCTGCATCATCGCGTTGCCGCGGTTGTGCTGGGCGGCACCGCGAAGGCGCGCGTCCTTGGACAGCCCCGCCTTCGCGAGCTCCTCGAGCCCGCGATCGATCAGCGCCTTCTTGTCGGCGCCGCTCGCGCCTTCGGCCTTCTTGAGGAGCGCGGTGCCCTTGTCGAACGCGAGCCCCGCTTTGTCGAGGGACTTGTTCTTCTCGGCGCGTTCGTACGCGGCGAGGGCGTCGTCGTAGCGCCCCTCCGCGTATGCCTTGTTGCCGGCCTCGACGTCGGGATCCGCCGCGCGGAATGGCTCCCACGCGCCGAGGGCGAGCAGGAACACGAGCGCGAGGCCGCGACGCATGCCCCGATGATGACACGGGATGCGCGTCATGCAGCCTCCGGATGCTTCATGCGACGGCGGGTGCTGATCGCCACCTCGAGGAGCAGGAACATGAAGCCCGCGAACAAGAACGGCTGGAACACGTCCTTCATCGCTTTGACCTTCTTCGTCGCGAGCCCGCGGTTGACGGCCTTGAGCGCGGTGACCACCGGCGTGGGATCGAGCTCGCCGCGCTCGGATGCGATGAAGTAGCGCTTCTCGTCGCCGCCGGCTCTGGCGATGAGCTGCATGCTGGCGTCGTCGCGCTTGGAGATGACGGTGGAGCCATCGGGCAGCTTCTTCGGGTTCGTGGTGCGCTTGCCGGTCCACGGATCGATGTCGTAGACCACGCCGCCCTGCGCGGTGCCCACACCGACGACGAACACGGCGATGCCGAGCTCGCTGGCCTTCTGCACGTTGACGAGCGTCTTCTGATCGACATCGCCACCGTCGGTGAACAGAACGATCGCCTTGCCGCGCTCGACCTTGGTATCGAGGCGCTCGTCGGCGTCGTCCTTCGTGCGCGCGCGTTTCGGATCGGGATCGAGAGACTCGCCGTTGAGCGGATCGCCGCCGTGACCGCGGCGGCCGATGTTCGCGCAGTCGAGCTCGTTATAGAGATCCGGGCGCAGGATGCAGCGCGAGACGCGCACGACCTCGTCGAGGTTCGAGCCCTGCGGCAGATCGGCCGGGCCGAGATCGTTCAGGAAGCGGACGGCGACCTCGTGATCCTCGGTCAGCGGGAAGTGTGACGCGGCGCCCGCGAACACGACAGGACCGATGCGATCGCCCGGAAGCAGATCGATCATCCACGTCGCCATCTCTCTCGCGCGCTCGAGCCGATTCGCGGGCCGGCTCTTCTGTCGCATGAGATCGGTGGGGCCGACGTCGTCGACGAGCATCGACTTCGAGACATCCACCGCGACGACGAGATCGAGCCCGTGCACCTCGATCTTGCGCTTGCCCTCGATCTGCGGCCGCGCGATCGCGAGCACGATCAGCATCGCACCGATCCCGACGAGGACGTCCTTCGTGATCCGGCGGCCCGGCGACATCGTGGCCATCACGCGGCCGAGCACCGGGAGCTCGCCGAGGCGGATCGCGAGCTGCTCGCGCCGCGAGCGATCGTAGACGTGCAGCAGCGCCACGAGCACCGGCACGCCGAGGGCCGCCCACGCGAGCCACTTCGTCGCGAACGAGATCGACGTGATCTGTGTCCACGCGGTGTGCAGCCAGCTCATGGCAGCCTCCGCAGCCACGAGTGCGACAGCAACAGGTCGAGCGCGAGCAGCAGCGCGGCGAGGATCGCGAAGGGCAGGAACAGCTGCTTGCCGGGAATCTTCTCTTCGCTGACGCGCTTGGTCTTGTCGAGCTTGTTGCGCACGGCCTGAAAGCCGCGGTCGAAGGATTCGTAGTCCGTGGCCCGGAAGAACTCGCCGCCGGTCACGCGCGCGATGTCGCGCATCGTCTTGGGATTCACGGACCCGCCGAATCCGAGGAAGTCGCCGCCCTCGTGACCGACGAGCACCGTGTACACCTTCACGCCCATCTCGGCCGCCGCGCGCGCGGCCTCCTCGGGCTCGAACCGCGTCGTCCAGTTCGAGTCACCGTCGGACAGAAGGATCACGACCTTGTTCTGCTTGTCCTTGGATCGCGTGCAGTAGCCCTCCTTCGAGCACGTGGTCTCCTTCGGACAGGTGGGCAATGCGCCGGGCGTAGCGTCGCAGGTGCCATCGCTGCGCCGGAGCTGCGCGAGCGCGAGAGCGAGGCCATCGCCGATCGCGGTGCCGAGCGCGGGCACATCGCCGATCACCAAGTCACGCACGATGCCCTCGACGAGCAACGAGTCCTGCGTGAGCGGACACTGCAACATCGCCTGCTGCCCGAAGATCACGAGGCCGACACGGTCGCTCTTCGTGCGGCGCAAGAACCGTCGGATCACGCGCTGCGCGGCATCCATGCGATCGCGCGGCATGTCGGTCTCCTCCATCGACTTCGACATGTCGAACACGATCATGATGTCGATCGAGTCCTCTTCTTTGGTCAGGACCTTGTACGTCTCGGGCCGCATGAGCGCGACCGCGAGCGCCACGATGGCGAGCACGCGCAGCACACCGGGCAGATCCGACAGCCACGCCGCGAGCCCGCGCTTGTGTACCAGCGCGACCTGCGAGAACCCGATCGCAGCGACGCGCCGCCGCTGCAGGTGAAACGCGATCACCCCGACGAGCACCGCACCGCACACGAGCCAGGCGGCTTTCGGCGCACCCCACTCGAGCATCTCGCCCGCGACCTCCCGGCGAACATACCGGCTCGAGCCGTACGCGAGCAGCCCACCGATCGCCCCCACGAGCCCCCACGGTAAGAGGCGCTGCACGAGCACGCTCGTGCGGCGCTCGCGCGGTGCGGTCAGCACATCGATCGCGACGAGGATCGCGATCACCGCACCGATCACGATCGCGCCGATCGTGTGCGCGAGCGTCCAATGGAACGTGCGCGCGGGGTCCACCTCTACCGACTGCGCCACGCGCGCGACCTTCGGCGCGACCGCCTGTGCGAACGCGACGATCACGCGGATGCCTCCGTGCTCGGCGGACGCGCACTCGGCGGCACGAACGGTCCGTTCGCGGCTCGCGCCTGCGAGGTCGTGACCACGAGCGCGCGCGCATCGTCGAGCGCGGCCTTCGCCTCGTCGTGGGTCGTGCGCAGCCCGCCGTACTTCACGAGGTCACAGGTCTCGAGCCACACCTCGACCATCGCCCGTTCCTCGTCGGGCGCCACCTTCGCGAGCTGGCGCACGAGCTCGCTCGACGTCAGGTCGAGCGTCGCGACGCGATAGCGCGCCCCGAGATACTCGCGGATCACCTCGACCATCTGCGCGTATCCCTCACGCCGCTGTTCCCGATCCGCGAGCACACCCGACTTCTCGATCGCGAGCAGCGCCGCGAGCGCCTTCTCGCTCGTCATGTCCATCTTGCGCGGCCGCGCGACCGCACCGCCCGTCAACACCGAGTACCGCGCGCGGCGGCGCCCTTGGAGATACAGGTACAGCCCGATCATCATGAGGAGCCACACGGCGCCGCCGGCGACGAGCAGCCAGAACCAATCGCGTCCGACGAGCTCCGTCGGCGGCTGCAGATCGCGCAGCGCTTTCGGATCGTCGACTTGCTCGCCGAGAACGCCGTCGACGCGAATACGCACGCCGTTGGTGTCCACCTGTCCGACCGCGCCGTTGACCGTGTACGTGACGGTGATTCCAGACACGCGCAGGTCGCCGAGCTCCCACGCGAGGATGTCGATCTGCCACTCGCGCGTGGTCTTGCCATCGCCGCGCGGACGATCCTCGCTGACGCGTTTGCGTACTTCGAACGCGGGGCCGAGCTCGAAGGGCTCCTTGAGGTTCACCTCGACACCCGCGCCGAACGTGGCCGTGACGATCAGCGTGAATCGGCCGCCCAAGCGCACCGCGGTCGGGAACGCCGACGCGTTGACCTCCGGCGCCGCGACGTCCGTCGGCAGTTGGATGATCGTGGGGCCATTCGATCCCGACCCTGTCCCCGAGCCCGCGCCCGAGCCCGTCGAGCCCGCGCCATTCGAGCCCGCGCCGTTCGAGCCCGCGCCGCCCGCGCCGTTCGCATCAGCGGCGCTGTTCGCGTCCGCGGCGTTCGAGCCCGCGCCATTCGCGCCGCTCGCCCCCGCGCCGTTCGTACCCGCGCCGTCGTTCCCACCGCTCGCGCCCGCGCCACCCGACGAACCACCCCCATTCGATCCGGGTGGATCGTCGATCGACGTCACGATCGGCGATCCCTGCACGGTGGTCACCGCGCGCGGTTTGGATCCGGACGGATCGTCGTCGACGGTGACCCGGCGGTCGGCGATGGCCGGCGTGCTCGTCGCGATCACGCATGCGATCAGCGTGGTCGTCGCGATCGCGCTGGCGATCCGTGACCGCATCGCACGCGATGGCGCGATACCGAGCGCGCCGATGCGCCGCACGCCCGCGCTGCTGTCATGCGCGCGAATCACCCGTGCGCCATCCTCTTCGCGCGCGCCTTGAAGAACGCGATCAGCGCATCGACATACGGCTTGTCCGTGCGGACCTCGACGAGATCCAGGTTCAGCCGCCGCAACGACTGATCGCGCTGATCGGCGGCGACCCGCGCTCGACGCGCGAAGTCGCGGGCGGCGCTGTGGGTGTCGACCTCGACGAGCTCGCCCGTCTCGAGATCCTCGAAGACGACGAGGCCGACGGCCGGCAGCGTGGACTCCATCGGATCTGCGACGATGACCGGCACGAGCTCGTGGCGTTGCTTGACGATCTGCATCGCGCGCTCCCAGCCGCCGGGCGCGAGGAAGTCGCTGACGAGGAACACGATCGAGCGCCGCCGCGCGACCTTCCCGAGGAAATCGAGACCGGCCTCGAGGTTCGTCATTCGCGACTCGGGCTTGAACGTGAGGATCTCGCCGATGATGCGCAGCACGTGACGGCGGCCCTTCTTGGGCGGAACGAACTTCTCGACCTTGTCGGTGACGATGTAGAGGCCGACGCGATCGTTGTTCTTGATCGCCGAGAACGCGACGACGGCCGCGAGCTCGGCCGCGAGCTCGCGCTTGGGAGCACCGCGCGTGCCGAACAGCGACGACGCGCTCATATCGATCATGAGGTTGACCGTGCGATCGCGCTCCTCGACGAACTGCTTCACGTGCGGCGCGTTCATGCGCGCGGTGATGTTCCAGTCGATCGCGCGGACATCGTCGCCGGGCATGTACGGGCGGACGTCGCTGAAGATGAGGCCGCGGCCCTTGAACACGGAGTGGTACTGGCCCGCCACCAGCTCGTCGACGAGGCGACGCGACGCGATCTCGATCTTGCGAGCCTTCTTGAACAGCTCGGCGGTGGTCAGCGCCATGGCTAGGGCACCGGCAGGTACTCGAAGATCCGTCGCACGACGTCCTCCGAGCTGACCTCCTCTGCTTCGGCCTCGTACGTGACGGTCACGCGGTGCCGCATGACGTCCATCGAGATCGCCTTGATGTCGTCGGGCGTGACGTACGCGCGGTGGCGAATGAACGCGTGCGCGCGCGCCGCGGTGGCGAGGCACAGCGTCGCGCGGGGCGAGCCGCCGTACTCGATCAGCGGCGCGAGCTCTCCGAGTCCGTAGTCGCGCGGGCGGCGCGTGGCCTGAACGACGTGAACGATGTAGTCGCGGACGCGGTCGTCGATGTAGATCGAGCTGACCACGCGGCGCGCGTTCCGGATCGCCTCGATCGTCGTGACGGTCTGGGCGGTGGGCGGCTCGAGCGTGGTCATCCGATCGAGCATCGCGCGCTCGTCGGCGGCGCCCGGGTAGCCGACCTTGATCAGCAGCATGAAGCGATCGAGCTGGGCTTCGGGCAGCGGGAACGTGCCCTCTTGCTCGATCGGGTTCTGCGTCGCGAGCACGAGGAACGGATCGGGCAGTTTGTGCGTGGTGTCGCCGATCGTGACCTGGCGCTCCTGCATCGCTTCGAGCAGCGCGGACTGGACCTTCGCGGGCGCGCGATTGACCTCGTCGGCGAGCACGAGGTTCGCGAACAGCGGTCCACGCTTCTGCGTGAACTCGCCGGTGTGCATGTTGTAGATGATGGTGCCGGTAATATCGGCGGGGAGGAGATCGGGCGTGAACTGGATGCGCTGGAACGAGGCATCGAGTGTCTGCGAGAGCGTCTTCACGAGCAGCGTCTTCGCGAGGCCCGGCACGCCCTCGATCAGGCAGTGACCGCCCGTGAGGAGGCCGATCATCACGCGCTCGACCATCTCGCGTTGGCCGACGACCACGCGGCCCACCTGCGCGAACACGTCGTCGATGAACGCGCTCGCTCGCTTGACCTCGTCGGTCAGGAGCGTCACGTCCAGCGGCGATCGGACCGCCGGTGCCGGGGCGCCGAGCGTCTCCGGCGACGAGAGATCCGCGGGTGCTTCCCCCGGCGAAACAGAGGGTTGGTCGCGCAGGGTATCCATGCCCAGCCCTGACGATGGCACGAATCCCGCCGTCGTGCCGGCACCATTGCCGGCGGCGTGGCCGGCACCATTGCTCACGCCACTCTGAACGCGCTGCACCCTATCGGTTGTCCCCACGTTTCGCGAACCGATCCGTGCCCCGACGTATTCCGACCCGTCAGGGAGAGCGAGGCGACGCGCCGGTATATCTTCGCGACATGGCGGAACAACCGGTCGCGCTCGGGCCCGTCGATTTTTCTACGCACGTGCTCTCGCTCGCATCCACCGCGCTCATCGCGATCGGGAAGATGCCCGCGCCAGACGGCGCTCAGCATCCGATCGATCTCGAGACGGGCAGGCACTTGATCGATGTGCTAGCGATGCTCGAGCAAAAGACGAAGGGCAACCTCGACGAGACGGAGGCGAAGCTGCTCGCGAGCCTCATCTACGACCTGCACATCGCGTACGTCGACGCGCAGAAGTCCGACAAAAAATGAGCCGCGCACTCGCTGTCGCCATCTCGCTGATGGCCTTCGCGAGCGGGTGTCGCGAGCGCGAGACTTCGCACGCCGAGCACGTGGTGGATCCCGCCGCGCTGATGGCGCCCAAGCCGCCGACGCTCGCGGAAGCGTCGCCGCATCTCTACGGCAGCGCACCGAACGGCTTTGTCGACCTCGTCGCGGGCGCGCGGCACGGCATCGTCGGCATCCGCGCCTCGCAACCCGTGAAGTCCGGCCCCGCGGCGATGTTTCCGGGCGCGCCCGAGACCACCGCCGATGTCTCGCTCGGCACGGGCTTCTTGATCGAAGCCGGCGGCGTGTTCGTCGTGACCACGGACAAGATCGCGTCCGCGGCCGCGGGCGACGAGAACCTGCGCGTCGTCCTCGACGACACCACCGAGGTCCCCGCGAAGGTGCTCGGTCGCGACGTCGATCTCGATGTCGCATTGCTGCAAGTCGATCGCCCGCGGCTGCATCCGCTCGCGATGGGCTCGTCGGCGGATCTCAAGATCGGCGAGTGGCTCGTCGTCCTCGGCAATCCGTTCGGCGAAGAGGTCACCGCCGCCGCGGGCATCGTTTCGTCGACGGGCAAAGAGGCCGCGGGCTCGCTGATGCAAGACCGCGGCATGGGCTTTCGCACGTTCCGCATGTTCCTCCAGACCGACGCGCGCATCCATCGCGGCAACTCCGGCGGTCCGGTCCTCGACACCGCGGGCCAGGTCATCGGCATGGCGATCGCGACCGGTGATCGGCCCGGCGAGCTGTCGTTCATTCTGCCGATCGATCGCATTCGCGAGATCGTCGCGGACCTCCGCGATCGCGGCGCGGTCTCGCGCAGCTGGCTCGGCGTGAAGGTGAAGCCCGTCACCGGCGACGTCGGCGCCGCGCTCGGCCTCGCGGTCGGCCAAGGCGCGTACGTCACCGAGGTGGTGCCCAACTCGCCGGCGATTCGCTCCGCGCTGCGCACCGGCGACGTGATCCTCGAGTGGAACGCGCGCCCGGTCGATCAGCGCTCGCTGCCGTGGCTCGTGGCCGCGACGCCGCCGGGCCGCGCGGCCAAGGTGATCGTCTGGCGCAACAAGGCGCGCATGGAGATCGCCGTGCTCACCGAGCGCATGCCGAAGTAGCGCGCGAGCACGACTCCGCGCGCCGAGCACGCCCCCGGCGCCGAGCACGACGCCGCTCGCCGAACACGACACCGCTCGCCGAGCACGACGCCGCTCGCCGAGCACGACACCGCTCGCCGAGCACGATACCGCTCGCCGAGAACGGCGCCGCTAGTTGAGGTCGTAGTCGCTCGGCTGCAAATACCGCGCGAACACGGTCTTCTGACCGATCGCGCCGAAATCGACGACGATCTTCTGATCCTTGCCCTGCCCCGACATCGACACCACGCGCCCCATACCGAGCGTGCCGTGGACGACGGTGCCGCCGACGCTGAAGCCACCGGAGCGCCCCGTCAAATCGTCGTCGACGCGATACACGGGCTCCTCATCGTACGAGGTGGACTGATCGTATTCGTTCCGCGCGCTGCGCTGCGCCCACCCCGACTTCTTCGGCGCGAAGTTCCCGTCGACGATGCGCGGCCCGGTGGGCATCTGCGTCGAGCGCGAGCGAACCGGCGCGGCGAGCGACGACGGCGGCAGATCGTCGAGGAACCGCGATGGACCTTGGATGCGGATCTCGCCCCACACGCGCCGCGTGCGCGCATGCGTGAGCACGAGCTTCTCTCGGGCGCGCGTGATCGCGACGTACGCGAGCCGGCGCTCCTCTTCGAGCGCGGCATCCTCGCTGACACCATCGCGCTCGCGCAGCGACGGGAACAGTCCGTCCTCCATGCCCGAGATGAACACGAGCGGCCACTCGAGGCCCTTCGCGATGTGGATCGTCATCAGCACGACCTGCTCGCTCGCCGTCTGATCCGCGGACGACGACAACGCGATGCGCTCGAGGAAATCGTGGACCGCGCGCAGCGCACCGGCAGCCGCGGGATCCGGCTCGTCCGACGGCGCTTGCATCCACCGGCCCGACATCGCGGCCGTGGCCGGAGAGTCGGCCTCGGCGGCGTATTCGTCGTCGAAGTCCGACGCCGTCGACACGAGCTCGGCGAGGTTATCGAGGCGATCGCGCGACTCGGTGGAGCCATCGGCCTCGAGCTTCGCGCGCAGCCCCGAGCGATCGACGATCTGGATGATCGTCTCGGCGACAGAGGCCCCCTGCTCGATCACGTCGCCGAGGCCATCGACGAGCTCGACGAACGTGTGCAGCTTCTTGCGCGCGCCCGCGTTGAGTCCGGCGACCTCTCCGCGCGCGGCGAGCCGCGCCGCATCGAGCAGGTTCCCGCCATGGACCCGCGCGGCGCCGCGCAAGCGATCCACCGTGGTGTCTCCGATGCCGCGGGGCGGAACGTTGACCACGCGCTCGAACGCCGAGTCCGCCATCGGATTCCCGAGGAGCCGCAGGTACGCGATGACGTCCTTGATCTCCTTGCGCTCGAAGAACGAGACCGCGCCGACGACCTTGGCCGGAATGCGCATCGCTCGCAGGTGCTCTTCGAGCACGCGTGACTGCGCGTTCGTCCGGTACAGGATCGCGATGTCGTTCGGCGACATCGGCCCGTCATCCAGCGCGCGCCGGATCGAGCTCGCGATGAAGTACGCCTCGCCGCGTTCATCGCCCGCCTGATAGACCTCGAGCAGCTCGCCGCCGCCCTTGTCCGTCCACAGCGACTTCTCGTGGCGATCGCGGTTCTTGCGGATGATGCCGTTCGCCGCATCCAAGATCGTCTGCGTGGACCGATAGTTCTGCTCGAGCTTGATGACCTTCGCGTCGGGGAAGTCGCGATCGAAGTCGAGCAGGTTCCGCGGCTCCGCGCCGCGCCACGCATAGATCGACTGATCGTCATCGCCGACCACGGTCAGGTTCCGCGTGGCCTCGGCGAACCGGTTCACCAAGTCATATTGCACGCGGTTCGTGTCCTGGAACTCGTCGACGAGGACCTGGCGGAACCGCACGCCGAGCGAGCGCTTCACCTCGTCGATGTCGAACAGCTTCAGCACCTTCAGGAGCAGATCGTTGAAGTCGACCGCGTTCTCCTTCTCGAGCTGCGCCTCGTACAGCGGATAGATCTGATCCACGATCTCGTCGAACACGCCGGTCTTGTGCGCGGTAGGCGAGATGCCGCGGTTCTTCGCGCGATCGAACCGCGACAAGATCGTCCGCGTGCTGACCTGCTCGTCCAACCCCGTATCCTTCAGCAACCGGTCGACCAGCTTCATCTGATCGTCGTCATCGAAGATCACGAAGCCCTTGCGCAGCCCGACATAGCTGCCCCATCGCCGCAGAAGACGCGCGCACGTGGCGTGGAACGTCCCGATCCACATCGCGTCCGCCGCTTCCCCCAACAACTCGCGCAACCGGTGCCGCATCTCTCCCGCGGCCTTGTTGGTGAACGTGACCGCCAAGATCTCCCACGGCGGAGTCCCGGTCTCCACGAGCCGCGCGATGCGGTGCACGAGCACGCGCGTCTTTCCCGTACCCGCACCCGCGAGCACCATCAACGGACCATCACCGTGCTCGACGGCGGCGCGTTGCTGTTCGTTGAGAGGCGTGCGCTCCACCCCCAACGGGTAGCACGTGCCGCTGACACTCGGCCGGCTTCGTGATCGCCGACCGCGAACCTATTGTCGGTACTCGACCCCGACGGTCGCAACCAGGTTCTGATAGTTCCACGCGATGTCGTACTCCTGGGTGTCTGGAAACAAACCGGGCACGTAGTCGGGGAAGTTCGTGCGGCGGATCGAGTAGTCGACATCGCCCGTGATCGCGAGCGCACGGGTGACTGCGTAGCGTGGCGTGAGGCTCGCGCTCCAACGCCGATCGACCCGGCGGTCCCCGAAGGTCAGCGCCGGATGGTTCGATCCCATCGCATAGGAGTCCTTGCCGTACGTGCGCCACGCGAGCTCGGTCTTGATCGCGATCTCGACCTGCCCGAACCGCCAGCGCAGCTTCGCCTTCGGATGATGGCCGCGATACGTGTAGTACCCCTGAAAGAGGTCGTTGACGATCTCGTATCCGTAGCTCGCGTCGAGCTCCCCTGCGCCACCTGCGAGATCGAGATCACCGTCGAGCTGGGGCTCGAAGGTCGCCACGCGATACAGCGGGTTCGGCGGAGGGCCTCCCGCACCTGCGTGCGTGAGTCCGGTGCCGGCGTCACGCGCGTAGATGCTGGCGTAGCTCCTGTAGCCGATATCGATCCCGCCGCCCGCTTTCCAACCTTCGCCGAAATAACGTACGTCGGCCTTGGCTGACATCTCGACGTGATCCTTCGGGGGGATATGCGTGGGTCTCGACAGCGAGTACATCGGATCCGTGACGTAGTCGCGACGCGTGGCCGCGAGGTCGAGATGCGCGTGCCAGTGCGCGATCGGGATCGCCGTCAGCGCTAGCCCCCCACCAACATCGAGATGGCTGAAGCGATCGGTCGGGCCGAGCGTACCGTCGCCTCGCGGTTGGTACAGATCGGGCCAGTCGGGGCGACTCGTCACGCGACCTTCTGTCGATAGCGTGACGCGCAGACGGTTACTGGTACGTAGTGTCAACTCCAGCTCGGCCTTGCCCGAACGCTCCGTCAGTTCGCCTTGAAAGGCTTCGCGATCGGCGATCGCCAGCGACGTCGCGAGCTCCACCATCCCGCGCCTCCATGTCGGTGCCGCCTCTGCGGTGACTCCGAGCGTCGATGCGGTCTCGCGTAGCGGCCCCACCCCCGATATCACGCCACCCGCAGACCCGAGCTTCCACGCGAGGAACACTCCATCACCCTCACCGCGCCTCCGACTTCGCGCGCCACCAGAGCGTTCGCGCTTCTTCTTCGATGCCTTCTTCTCCTTCTTCGCTCGCGCCTTCTTCGCAGGTGGCGTCACCTCAGATCCCGCGTCGGATGCAGGTGCTTCGTCGGTGGGAAGCGGCGCGTCGGCGGGAGCTGGCGCGTCGGTGGGAGATGGCGCGCCGGTGGGAGATGGCGCGTCGGTGGGAGATGGCGCGTCGTCGGCGACGGCGACCGTCGTGTGGGTCGCCGCCACTCCCTCGAGCGCGCACACCACGAGGACGAGCGCGCGCCCACGTCGCATCAGCAGCCCTTACCGGTCAGGTACGTCGTCGTCGGGGCGATCCAGGGCGAGCTCGGGTACTGCGCTTGGAGCGCACCGAGCTTCGCGCGCGCATTCGTGCAGTCCAGCTTGTCGGCATAGATGCGCGCCTCGTAGCCGATGGCATTGTCGAGATACTGGCTGCCGGCGTACGTGTTGACGAGCTCGTCGAAGTCCGCGAGCGCCGCGTCGAGGCTCGCCTGGCCGTAGTGCGACCGTCCGAGGTAGTACTGCGCGTCGTCCGCGTAACTCGAGCTCGCTGTCTCGAACACCCGCATGAACGGCGCGACCGCGTTTCCGTAGTCGCTGGCGTCGAAGAACGTCCGCCCCAAGTAGTACCTCGCGTTATCGAGGTACGTGGACGAAGCGTACTTTGTCTCGACGAGCATGAGCTCGGGGCGCGCACCGGCGAGGTCGCCAGCCTCGTAT
>JBGARE010000029.1:0-19620 GCA_044230415.1 Kofleriaceae bacterium | reverse complement strand
GCGTTGTCGACGTAGAGCCCCATCGCGTCGGCCGCGATCGCCGCGCGAAACTCGATGGTCGACGCGGGGTAATCCGAGAGCTGGAACCGCGAGCGTCCGGTGAAGTAGATCGCGGAGTGCAAGAACGTGGAGTCGGGATGCGCGTTACGCATCGACGTGAGCTTGGTGATCGCGACCTGAAAGCTCCCCGTCTCGTACGAGCAACGACCGGTCAAATAGCCCGCGTTGTCGTGGCGCGGTGACATCGGGTACGTCGTCAGGAGCTGGTCGAACTTCGCCGCGGCCGGGTCCCACATCATCTGGTCGTAGAGCGCGAGCCCTTCTTGAAAGAGCTTCTCGTCATCGGCGTTCGGGTCGATCGTGTCGCCCGATCCAGAGCAAGCGGCGACGAACAGTAACAAGGTGATCAAGTGCGATGCGGACTTCATAGCTAGGCTCCTTCGTCATTGGTTCGTGCACGCGTGTAGCAACTCACTCGCGCGTCGGTCTTGTGGCTCGGTCGACAGCACGGCACGTGCCTGCCGCGCACATGCGCTCAGGTCCCCTTGCTTCCGTTGTTGATCCGCGAGAGCGAGCCTCGTCGCCCGATCGCTGGGGGCGTGATCGAGTACCTCTTCGAACGCGCGCTGCGCCGCTGCGCCATCGCCGGCCAGCGCGGCGACTTCCCCGAGCTTGCGCAGGCTCGGGAGATGCTCGGGATCGAGCGTGCTCGCGCGCTCGAGTGCCGCGCGCGCCCCGACGAGATCACCCGCGTCGTGGAGTGCGACTCCGAGGTTGTACCAGGCCGCCACGTAACGTGGCTGCTCCGTCACGAGCAGCTGATAGACGGCGATCGCCTCGTTGTTGCGGTGTAGCCGGCCCAGCGCGACGGCGCGATCGAGCCGCGCCTCGGAGTAGCCAGGCTTTGCGGCGATCGCTCGATCGAAGGCGGCGAGTGCATCCGCGTCGCGATCCTGATCGCGGTACAGCTGCCCGAGATTCAACCAAGCGGTCGCGTACTGTCCGTTGATCTCGATCGCCTTGTGGAACGCGGCCTCGGCGTCCGCGTACTTCTTCGCTGCCCCGTGGATCAGGCCGAGGTTGTTCCAGGCTTGCTGGTAGCTCGGACGCAGCTCGATCGCTTTCTGGTACGCCGCGATCGCCGCGTCCGGGTTGTTCTGGTTCTTCTCGAGGATTCCCAGGTTGAAGTACGCTTCCGGATAGTCGCCCTTCGCACGCGCGATCGCATCGCGATAGTGCGTGCGTGCGTCGTCGGCTCGTCCGATACGGCTCGCGACGAGTCCCGCGAGGAAGTGGTGCTCGGGCTCGTCGGGCGCGGTTCGCAAAAGCTCCTCGGCCTGACCGCGCGCACGCTCGTTGTCGCGCGCGTCGAGCGCGAGGCGAATCAGGCGGCGACGCGCGTACGCATACGTCGGATCGAGGTGGAGCGCTCGTTCGTAGTTGGCTGCCGCACCCGAAACATCACGCTTCTTCTCCTGCAGGCGTGCGAGCGCGGAGTAGACCTGCGGCACGTCGGGCGCGAGCTCGACCGCCTTCTGTAGCTCGACGAGCGCGCGTTGGAGATCTTCTTCGCGCCCACTCTGCATCCAAGCACGGGCCACACCGACGCGCAGCTCCACGGCAGCGGGCGCGTACTCGATCGCCTTCGCAAACGCGGATCCGGCGTCGTCGAAGGCCTTCTTCCCGACGTAGGCTCGCCCGAGCGCGACGTGCGCGCGTGCGCGATCGTCGTTGCTGCCCGAAGACGCGGCCTTGGTAAGCAGCGCGATCGCTTCATCGGGCCGCTTCGTCCGCGCGAGCAAGTCGCCGAGCGCGAGCTGCGCCGCGCCGTAGTGCGGGCGAAGCAGGAGAGCGCGGCGGTAGAGCTCTTCGGCGCGGGTGTCATCGTCGAGCCGCAGCGCGACAGTCCCGAGCTTGAGGGTCGCCCATGGATCGTTGGGAGCGAGGGTGACGGCCTTGGCGAGCGCATCACGCGCGAGCTCGTAGTGCTTCGCGACCAGATGCCAGTAGCCGATTTCGGCTTGAACACGACCACTCTCGGGGTGTGCCTCGGCCACTTTCGCGTAACGCACGAGCGCGTCTGCGAGCAAGCCACGACTCGCGAGAAGCCGTGCTTGCGCGTGATCCGCGTCGAGAGCAGGCGACGTCTCGATCGTGTCGCCACCGTCGCCATCTTCATCGTCCGCGATCTGCACGCTCGCCTGACGCTCGATCGAGACGACGCGTAGGTCCCCGGTGCGTTGGCTCGCGACGCGCTCGAGCAAGATCGCACCGGCGAGCATCGCCGCAAGTCCGACGAGAACGGGCCACAAGCGATCGGTGACGACTGGCTTCTTCACGAGGCTCCTCTCGCGGCGAGGGCCTGGCCGAGGCCATACCCGCAGACGTTCTGGATCTCGAGTCCCGGGCGCGCGTTGATCTCGAGCAGCTGAGGACCGCGCTCTACATCGACGACGACATCGCATCCGAGGTAGCCGAGCGGCACGGCGCGCGCCGCCGCGATCGCGACGGCGAGTGTCTCCTTCCAATCCGGCAACTGGAGCCCGACCAGTGGACGCCGCGACTCCGGGTGAGAGACGACGCTGACGCCACGATGCACCGCGCGCACCGTTACGCCCGTGTCGAGATCGATCGCCAATCCAAGGCCGCCCTGGTGAAGGTTTGCTCGGCCACCGCTCTGCGCCGTCGGGACACGCACCATCGCGATGATCGGCGTCGCGTGCAGCGTGATGATGCGGACGTCACACAGGCCGTCGGACCACAGTTCGCGATACACGGGGTGCGGCGCGATGCGGCGTTCGACAAAGACCCGATCGTCCAGCTGCCCCGAGAACGCGCCGAGCACGATCGCAGCGAGATGACGATGGAGCTCGCGCGCCGTGATCTCGGCACCGCCCGCCCGCCGCCAGCGTCCCGGTCCGAGACGCTCGCCGATCACGAGAATGCCCTCCCCGCCCGAGCCGTTCGCGGGCTTGACGACGAACTGTTCGGTGTCCTCGAGAGCGGCGATCGTTCGTGCGATCGCGAACAGCCCGTCGCACACGACCAGCGTCTCCGCGACAGGCACACCCGCCGCGACCATCCGTTCCTTGCACAGCAGCTTGTCGTCGGCGAGCGGGTAGTCACCGCGAGGGTTGTGCGCGTAGACGAGCTCGATGTTGCGGCGATTGATCCCGTACACCATGGATCGCCGCGCGAGCATCGAGCGAAGGCGAGCGACGATGCTCACTTCGCCTCCGGGGACAGCAGGTGGCGGAAGCGCACGTACTCCGAGAGCCGCACGCCCACCCAACGTCCGAGATAGATGTTCGCCGCGATCACGAACAACAGGACCTCGGGAAACCCGATGACGAGCACCTGAAGCGCGAGCGAGTTCATCAGCGTGTAGCACGCGAGCATCACGACGAGCGTCCCTGCGAGCTCCTTCCCTGCCGAGCGTGGCCCGTGCTCCGCGAGCGAGAGAAAGAAGCGCTCGGCCGTGATCGCCATGACCGCGAGCGGGAACATCGTGATGCGAGCGAGCTGCACGAAGCCGAGCTGCTCGGCGACGAGCGATGTCGCGAGGATCGTCACGGCGACAACCGCGAGCAAGATCGCCAGCGTCGGCGAGTGCAGCAGTTCGAGCCGATGCAGCAGCCACCGCACGCAGGCGACCACCGCGACCAGGATCAAGACCGCGACGACGCCCCACCGAGCCCCGGTCTCACCGGCCGCGGCAGCGATGAGTGCGGGCAGGAACGTACCGAACGTCGGGAGACCGATGACGTTGCGGAAGATGACGACGATCAGCGCTCCGATCGGCAACATCAAGATCGTGCGGAGCAGCGCGAACGGCAGCCCCTGCCGCTCGAAGAGGGCCCACACGTTGAACACCTTGAACGAGGCCTTCGCTCGCGGCGAAGGCACCATCTCGGTGTGCACTTCGAACCCGTACGAGAAGTTGATGTCTTGCGTGTGTCGGAACAACGCCTCGTCACCGCGATACAGCGTCAAGTAGGTCTCGGGGATCGACGCGAAGTGCTTGTTCGTCGGACAGAACGGTACCCAGTGACCGGCGATGTACACCTCGACCCACTGATGCGACGTGCGCTTTCGGCCGCGCTCCAGCACGAGCCCTCCGACGAGCCGCGCTGGTATGTTCGCTTTGCGCGCGAGCGCGACGAACAACCGACTCTTCCCGTTGCACGACGCCTCGCGGAGCCGCAGCGCGGTCAGCGCATCCGTCGTGCCCTTGAAGGGACGTTGTGTGATCGCCGACGTGAACGCGTAGATCTTCTCGACCCGTGCGAGCGCGGTCCCGGCGTCCGCGCCGAGCTCGTGCAGCATCGCCGCGATCTCCGGGCTGTCGACTTGTACGTCGTCTTCCGGCCGCAGATACGCAGCCACCGATGCCGGGTAGTACGCAGGGACTTCGAGATCCGGATCGATCTCGTAGCGAACCGGGAGGATCAGTACCTCGTAGTCGTAGGTGATGTGCGCGTTGTCCGTGACACCGGCACCCGTCCACGTCGCGAGACGGCTCAATCGCTCGGGAGATACGTCGAGCTTCAGTCCCGGCGAATCGTTGCGTTCGTTCGAGATCGTCTGCCGATCATCACTGGTTGGCAGGTACGTGCGAGCGCGGACCTCACCGTCGTGTCCATCGAACGTCATCGCCACGGACACGTGCCACAACCGACGCGGAAGGACGTCGGAGAGCTGATAGTCCAGGACGCGCACCTTGTACGCGATCGACACGAACGGTAGTGCGAGCAGAACGCCGATCGTGAGCGTGACCCCGTGCCGACGTAGAAATGACAACGCGTCCCCGAATTGCAACGCGAAGGCCAGCGGTGATCGCGCGAGACCACACGCGCAAGGCCAGCGCTGACCGCGCGAGACCACAGGCGCAAGGCCCGCGGTGACCGCCGCACGAAACCACACGCGCGAGGTTCAGTGAGGTGTCCGCGTTGGGGACACTGTGGGAACGTTGCACAATCTCGAACGAACGCCGGCCATCCCGATCGCGGTTACACGCCGGACGGCCCGCTGTCCGCCTGCACGAACGTTTCGGATGGTCCGTTTGGGCGGCCTACATGACCGCGCATCGCACCGCACCGCGCTGCGTTCCGAGTCACAACGTCAATCCTCGTGATCGATCTGGAACCACGAACCACGAACCAACCACGAACCACGAACCACGAACCACGAACCACGAACCAAGAACCAACCACGAACCACGAACCACGAACCAACCACGAACCACGAACCAACCACGAACCAAACCACGAACCACGAACGCACCAACCAACCAACCAGCCAACCAAGCATCGTCGCCTAGATGCGAGCCCTTCATTGGACGAGGAGGTCATCGCCTCCCGATGACCTCCGACACATCGCCACCCTAGTCGTCGATGAGTATCGTCGTGGCGAGATCGCGATCTGCGAACCGATCGAGACCGGCCTCAACAGATCCTTGGCGCCCATGGCGTCATGGCGCCTTGGCGTAAAATCTGAGGTGGCGTCCTCCTCCCCACCGGCGCCTTGGCGGTAATTCCGAAATGGCGCCCTCCTCCGACCGGCGCCTTGGCGGTAACTCCGAAATCGCCCACGGCCGAAAATGAAAACGCCCTCGTCTCCGAGGGCGCACGCTGCGGGAACCGCGAGCGATTAGAACGAGAGGCGCAGACCGACGCGCGCGTTGAGCGGCGCGTAGCGACCCGTGGTGTTACCGAAGTTCGGGTTCTTGCCGATCGGCACGCCCGTCTCGTTACCGCGCGAATCGATCGACTTCACCCAGACGAGGTCCTCGTAGGTGCCGCCCGAGACCGGGTTCGCGTTCTGCTCGGTGCCCGACGTCGAGTTCGGCGCGGACAGCTTGAACTGCGGCGCGTAGGTGTCGTCGATGCCGGCTTCGCCCTGGCGGTTGTAGACGTTGTACACGTCGAGGAAGACCTCGAGGTTGTAGTTCTTGCGCAGGTTCTTCTGGTAGCCGAGGTGCACGTCGAGGCCGTGCTCGAAGTCCGTGCGACCGAGCTGGCCGCGCGGCAGGAGGAACGCCTCGTTGGCGCCGTACAGGTAGTGACCCGCGAGCGCGTTCTGCGGGATGCCCGACAGTGCGCGGAGGCGGATACCGACGGTGGCCTGGCCCGCCTTCTTGAAGTCGAAGGTGTAGTAACCGTCGAGCTTGATGTAGTGCGGGCGATCCTGCGGCAGCGGACCGACGCGGTTCGAGAGCAGCTCGATGAGGTCGTACTGCGACGAGATGTTCGGATCGACCTGGCCGTTGTCGTACGAGATGAGGCCCGGGTAGTTACCCGTGGTGCGCGAGAACGTGTAGGAGCCCTGCACGTAGAGGCGCTTCGAGAAGCGGCGGGTCATCGTGAACTGCAGCGCGTTGTAGTCGCGGCGCGGCTTGTCGAACACGCGAATGCCCTTGTAGAGCTCGAGCTGGTGCTGGAGGCGGCCCTTCTCGACCATGTCCTCGGTGCGATCGACGCGATCCTGCAGCGCCTGCTCTTCTTCCGACGACCACTCGCCGGGGTTCGCGATGATGTACGTGTTCGCGTTGTCGGTCGACACGTCCTCGATCACGCGGCCCATGCGGCGGTTCTGGTACGCGACGCCGATCTTCAGATCGTCGAGGATCTCGTACTCGAAGCCGCCGATGAGCTCGTCCATGTACTGCGGCTTGATGCCGGGCGCCACGAGGACGCCCGATGCGCCGATGAGCTGCTCGGAGCCGCCCGCGGTCGCGTTCGGATCGGCGAGGCAACCCGTGCCGTTCGGAGCGCCGATCTTGGGGTCGGTCATACCGCACTGCATCGACGTGAACTGCTGCTGGTAGTTGACCTCACCACCGAACGAGCGGTCGTTGATGTCCATCGGGATCGACTCGTAGAAGCGGCCCCAGTGACCGTACAGCTTCGAGCGACCTTCCTTCGTCCAGTCGTAGAGGACGCCGACGCGCGGAGCGAACATGCCGGTGAGCGACATCGCGTTCTCGCCGAGGCGCTCGGACGTGAGCGGATCGATCGTGTTCTGCAGGAAGTCCGCGTAGCGCATGCGCTGCTCTTCGTAGCGAAGACCGGCGTTGAGCGTCAGGTTCGGCTGGATCTGCCACGAGTCGCGCAGGTACGCGCCCCAGTTGAACGTGTTGCCCGTGACGCGCGTGCCGGGTGCTCCGACTTCGCCCGTGGTGAAGTCACACACGAACGTGTCGGTCGAGCCCATCACACCACCGACCGTCGCCGACGGCGTGCGGCAGGTGTTGTCGAAGCGCGGGTCCGTGTTGTTCTCGACGGCCGGCGAGCCCGGGCGACCGAGCAGCTGCGCCCAGCGGTTGACGACGATCGCGCCACCACCGACGTAGTTCTGGATGAACGCGCCACCGGAGTAGAGGCGGGTCTTGTCGGAGATGTTGTCCTCGACGTCGATACCGGCCTTGATCTCGTGGCTACCACCCGCCTTCACGCGCTGGGTGACCGACAGCTTCGCGGCGCGCCGCTGCTCGGTGTCCTTGGTGATCGAGCCCGGGCCGCCGATGACATACGCCGACGTGTCCATCGGGCAGTTGTTCGAGAGGAACGGATACGGATCCGACGAGCCCGGGACGCCGTCCTGGCAACCCGCGTTCGTGCGCGCAGACTCGGCGCCGAAGCCGGGGCCCCACACGCCGAGGCTTCCGTCGTACAGGACCTGGAGCGGCTCGTTCGCCTTCGACGGATCGTACGCGTCGGAGTCGACGGCCTCGCGGTGCCAACCGACGACCGCTTCGACCTCGGTCTTGTTGTCGTTGAACTTCGACGTCCACTTACCGGAGACGTCGGTCGTGAGCTGGCTGAACTTGAATCCGCTGGTCGGCGGTCCGAACAGACCGGGGGACTCCGCGGACGCCGGGAGGCCCTGGAACGCGACCTGACCTTGGTGCTCCGGCGATGCCGCGTAGTTGATCTTGGTCAGGATGTTGTAGCCCTGGCTGGTGCGGCTACGGATCTCGGAGTCCAAGAGGTCGGTGATGTAGAAGCCCGTCGAGGGATCCGTGTCGGGCGCGCCATCGGCGAAGCCACCCGCCGACGGAAGGCGCGGGTCACACGCCGAGAGCGAGCCGCTCGCCTCGAGGCGGCGGCAGTCGGTCTGGCGCTTGGTCTCGCGCGTGTAGTCGATCTTCGAGAACTGCGGCGCGAAGCCGACGTAGAACCACAGCTTGTCCTTGATGATCGGACCACCGAGCTCGAAGCCGAAGTCGGCGTCGTAGGCGACATCGCCGGTGATGTCGATCGACGTCGCGTTGCGCGGCGTGCTCTCGACGCCAGCGGTGAGCTGGCCCGGCTGGTAGTAGCCGAACACGGAGCCCTTGAAGTCGTTCGAGCCGGACTTGGTGACGACGTTGACGACGCCGCCGGTCGCGCGACCGTACTCGGCGTTGTAGCCACCGGTGATGACCTCGACCTCTTCGATGAAGTCGTTGATGACCGGCGAGCCGACGGTGCCGAACGTCAGACCCGTCGTGTTGACGCCGTCGACGTAGTACTGGTTCTCGAGCGACGAAGAGCCCGAGAACGAAACACCGAGACCATCGCCCTGCGATCCTGCAGCGGCGCCGAGCGTGGACTCGAACGTGCGGCCCGGCACCGGGATGTTCTTGATGTAGTTCTTGTCGATCGTGATGCCCTGCGTCGTCGACGTGGGATCGATCGTCGGCGCGGTGTCCGTGATCTTCACGACCTCGCCGCCGGCCTGCGCCTGGTTCAGCTTCTGGAACACCGGCGTCGACTTGTTCACGCCGACAACGATGCCGGCGCGCTCGAGCGTGATGTCCGCGAAGTAGAAGGTGACGAGGTAGTCGCCGGGGGGAAGGTCGGAGATCTTGTACTGACCGTTCTCGTCGGTGATCGCCGTCTGCGCCTGCGCCAGCGAGGCGGAGGTCGCGATGACAGTCACGCCCGGCAGCTTCTCGCCGGTCTTCGAGTCGGTCACGGTGCCTTGGATCGCGCCCGACGTGAGGCCCTGCGCGTACGCGGGCGTCATGTCGACGAGCGAGGGAACGAGCACGGTCAAGCCGAGCGTCGCTGCGATGATCAGATTCTTGGTCTTCATGGACATCTCTCCGATCACGAGCCCGTGGTGAAGGTGAAGACGACCGGTGCGGGCAGCGGCTGCCCGAACGTGTCCGTCACACCCGTCGTAAAGGTGACGGTGTACTCCGTCATCGCGGTGAGGTTGCCGCCGTAGGTGATCTTGATGCGGGTCGGCATCGTATCGAGCGCGACGACCGTTCCGGCCGGCGGCGCCGGCGAGATGGTGACCGTGGTCGCGCTGACCGAGGCCGGATCGAACTGCGTGTTGCCGAGGAACAGCGCCGGCGAGCTGATGCTCACGCCCGTCGCGCCCGTCGAGAACGACGCGCCGGTGATCGTGAGCGGCTCGACGGTGACGGCGAACTCGCCGACGTCACCTTCGCTGCAGCCCGCGTCGACATCGCCACCCGCGGGGGTGCAGATGCCGTTGCCTTGCTTGTCGACGATGTCGGGCGCGAACACGAGGTTGCAGCGCAGGTTCGTCGGCAGGCCACGCGCACCGGGCACCAGCACGATCGCCGGGCCGAGCGCTTCGAAGCCGCCCATCGCGGGCACCTGTTGGTTGCCCGACGGGTTCCAGTAGCTCATGTCGAGATCGATCGGGACGTCGATGGCGCCACACTTGAGGCCCACCGAGCCCTGGATGAAGCGCGTGTCATCCGCCGCGCCGTCCTGGTTGATGTCGAGCACGCCGACCGGCTTGCCCTTCGCGATGGTCTCCATGCCGACCGGGCAGCCCACGTCGAGGTCGCACAGACACACCGCGTGCTCGCCCTTGCAGGTGCTCGGCAGGATGTCTTGCGCCGCAGCGCACTTCGCGACGTCGTCCGGCGTGGTGCCGACCGGAACGCGCGAGTACGCGCCGTTCGCGTTGACGGAAGCGCGGCACGCGAGCTCCTCGAGGTTGTTTCCGACGAGCAGCTCGTCGACGATGATCCGGAACGCGTTACCGACGGCGGACGCCGTGGTCACCGGATGCGCGTCGACGTCCGTCGCGTTCGGATGCGTTCCGAACGCGAACACGCGTCGCGTGGACACGAACCCCGACCCGGTGGTCGTGTACGTCTCCTTCGCGCGGACCTGCGTGATCATCGCGGGTCCTTCGGGATTGAGGTTGGTCGAGCTTTCGTAATCCGTGCATGCGGCGACGGCGAACGTCGCTGCGACGACACAGCCAACATTCCGGGCAACCTTCTGAACCCATTGCATAGTCAAACTTGCTCCCTCGTCGAGAACGAACACCGCGAACGAAATTTCGCCCGCTTGTACTAACCGAGCGTCAAAGTTGTCAAGACGTTCCAAGCTACGTATCACCCTCGGATCCGACGCTGATACGCCGATCTGATCACCCGACGTGACAGACGAGATCGCAACGGCGAGCCGCAGTCAGCAGTGCTGTCGCAGCCTGCCTTGCGCACGCCGCCTGCGACACCCATCGAGGCGCTCGGATCACACCCGTCGTTGCACTCACTGCGCATCGCCTCGGCGAGAACGTCAGCCGGCCGCCCCCGCTCGGCGGCAGACCGTCGGCCGGCGAACCGCGCCTCGCCGAGTCCGCCTCGCCGAGTCGGCCAGCGGAGCGTCAAACTGCGCCTCGCCGAGTTGCGTCCATGAGTCGCGCGGGCTCGACCGCAGGACGCCGATGCGACGCAAAAGCGCAAAGGGCGCGGAGCAGAACCTTGTTGATCGAGCCAAGAGGTCGCGACCAAGCGTGATGGCTCTCGTCGGCGACGCGAGACGGGCGAGAACATGTCTCTTCTCTGTGGTCTCCGCGTCTTTGCGTCGCATTTCCGTACGCGACCCTCGTGATCAACGCTTTGACGTCGAAGACCCACGTGTCGAGCCGCCGCTCGACAATGCCCAACGCGACGCGAAGCCGAAACGAGAACGGGCGCCCCTTTCGGGACGCCCATCCGTCGCTGTGCGCCGACACTACGGAGTCGCCGGAGCGTCCTCTTTGACCTTGAGCGCGACCTTCACTTCGTCGTGGTTGATGTCGGCCGCCATGCTGCGGATGGTGTCCATCGTGGCCACCACCTCGCGCCACGGGACCGCTTTGTCGAAGTCGACAAACACGACCTTGATCTGACCCGCGTTGGCCATCGCCTCGAGCTTGGGCTTGAGGGTCCGCACCATGTCCGCGGCCGCGATCGGCGTCGGCATCTCGGACAGACCGTCGGAGAAGTCGATCGACAGATCGGGCTTCACGAACACCGTCAGCATGCCGAGGTTCGTGTCGACGGTCTCGTTGATCTCGTCGAGCTTTCGCGGAATCTGGAGCGTCTCCATCTTCATCATGATCGGCATGACGACGAGGAAGATGATGAGGAGCACGAGGAGCACGTCGATCAACGGCGTGACGTTGATGTCCGATTGGAGTCCGCCCGGCTTGCCGCCGCCCGTTGACATCCCCATGGCTACTTCTTGTCCTCTTTAGAGATGGCGAGGTCGACGGCTTCCACCTGCATCTCCTTGTTCATGTAGACGAGCACCGGGTAGACGGTGCCGTAGTCGATCATGTTGTCGGCCTTGAGGTAGATGCGACCGACGCCCTCGGGGTTCTTCGGGGCGGCCCACGCGGCCTTCACCTGGAGCTCCATCTCCTTGAGCGTCGACGGGTTGATCGGCCCGAGCTTGTTCTTCTCGACGAACAGATCGCCGTTCGCGTCGATCGACACGACCGGCTGCATCTTGTCTTTCTCGGTCGAGTAGTTCGCTGCCTTCGGGAGGTTCACGTCGTACCCGCGCCCCATGATCAGCGTCATCAGCATGAAGATGATGAGCAAGACGAGCATGACGTCGACCAGCGGCGTGACGTTGATGTCGTTACGCACGTGGTCGAGCGTCGGCCCCTTCGAATGCGACATGCGGTGGCGCCGCTTGTGCTTCGAGTTCTGGGCACGTTTGCCCATCCGCAGCGATTCGCTGGGCGCGGACATGGCTGCTTAGCCCCGACCCTCGCGGAGAACGTAGTCGATGAACTCGCTCGACACGTCGTTCATGTCGATCACGAACTGCTCGACGCGCGACGTGAAGAAGTTGAACGCCATGGCCGCGATGATCGCGACGCCGAGGCCGAGCGCCGTCGACACGAGCGCTTCGGAGATCTTCGGGCCGATCTCGTTGATGGTCACCGTTCCGCCCTTGAGGAGCTGGAACGTTCCGAGAATACCGATGACGGTGCCGAGGAGACCGATGAACGGCGTCGCCGAGGCAACGGTACCGAGGTACGCGAGGCCCTTGCGCAGGTTCGAGGTCTCGCGCTCCTTCACGCGCTCGAGCGCACGGTTGACGCTGTCGACGAGATCGAAGTCACCGACATCGTCGGGACCTTCGGTCTTGAGCGCCTCGCGGCCCGTGAGCAGAGCGCCGAGGCCCGACTCCATGACCTTCGCGACCGGGCTCTTCGGCATCGAGCGCGCTGCGTTGAGCGCGTCGTTCACCTTGTGCTGGCGAAGGAACTCGCCGAGGGCCTGCACGTAGCGAATGCTCTGCTGGCTCGCGGAGCTATACGTGAGCAGACGCTCGGTGATCACGTAGAACATGAACACCGACATACCGATCATGCCCACCGTGATGATCTTCACGATGATGGACATGTGGTTCCAGAGCTCTAGTAGGTCGATTCCCATGACACGTTCCCTTCGTCGATTACGCGGTCACTTCTGCGAGTAGATGAACGTGACGGCGGTGCACACGGGCACTGCGCGTCCATTGACGGCGTAGGGCTTGTACTTCCACTCCCCACGCATCTTTCCGAGGATCTTGTTGTCGTAGGCCGGGAAGCCCGTCGACTTGAGCATGTTGACCGACGTGATCGCGCCGGTCGCGTTCAAGCACAGCTTGAAGGAGCCGATGACCTTGTCCTTGCCCGAGCGCATGATCTCGGTCTTCGTGACGTCGTCGGGGATGATCTGCTTCTCGCCCGCGATGCGCGAACCTTCGAGCAGCGTCGGCGGGACGTTCTGCGGAGGCGCGGGCGGCGGAGGCGGAGGAGGCGGAGGAGGCGGCGAACCCGCGACGCCGTTGATGTCACCACCGACGACACCGCCGGCGACGCCACCGATCTCGCCACCCTCTTCACCGTTCGGATCGCCGGAGTCCTCGACGACCTTCTGCTCCTGCTTCTCGATCTTGACCGGCTGGACGATGTCCTTGACCTTGATCTTCTTCGGCGTGATCTGCGGCGTCTGCGGCTTCGCGCCACCCGGCGGCGGCGGAGGCGGTGGCGGCGGAGGCGGCGCGACGGCGAGGTCGACCGTGCTCTTGGGCCGATCGAGCATCTCGATGTCCCAGATCGACTTCATCCACATCGACACGAACAGAACGACGTGAAATGCGGCGACGCCGATGAGCAGCGGCGCGGCCCACTTCGGCGCGCGGCGGAACTTCGCTTCCTTGAAGTGGCCGAACATCTCGGCGCCCGCCTTCTTGTCCGAGGGCGTCCCCGCCGATCGATACGGATCGAGATCCGGGCGCTTGCCCGCCGGCTCGTCCTTCAAGAAGGGAGTCGTCTTGCTGTCGTCTTCGTCGTTGTCTTGCGTCGACATATTCGGCTGCTCCTTCGAGGCGATCAGCCGCCGGCCTTGGGCGCCGGGGTTGGGGTTGGGGGAGCTGGGATTCCGGGCACAGCTCCGCCTGCGGCCTTCTTCGCCTCTTCGGCTAGAACGCGCGAGATGCGCTGCAGATCTTGCGCACTTGCGCGGTCGAGGGCCGCGGCCCACGACACGCCCTGGGTGAGCGCTCGGAAGTTGTAGATCGACGCTTGGAGGCCGAACAGTTTCGGGTTCTTGGGGTTCATTTCAGCGGCCTTCTGCAGCGCTCCGATGCCGAAGTCCGCGAGCTCGAGCGCCTCGGGGCCGGTCAGCGACTTGGAGTTGAGCTTGGACCAAGCGACGTTACCGATGAACTGGTAGGCCGAAATCTTCTGGGCCTGGTCGGTCGCCGCGGTGGCCACCTTCAGATACCACTCGATCGACTTCCGCCAATCGCCCGCCTTGAGGTTGATACCTGCGAGATTTCCCATGATCTCGGAGTCACCGGGCTTGGCCGCGAGGAGACCTTCCCAGTAGTCGATCGCGAGCTTGAACTGCTCGCCATCGATCCACACCTGGGTCATCAGCTTGCGGGTCTCGTCATCCTTGGGGTTGGCCGCGAGCCACTTCTGAAAGTGATTGGCGGCGAGCTCGGCGACCTGCGGCGGGTCGTACACGCAGAGCTCGCTCTGCAGACACTGATAGCTCGACGCGCAGACGGTCTTCTCGTCGCAGTTGTCGAAGCGGCGATCGCCTTCCTTCACGCAGACGCGTGCGGACTCCGTCTTCGTGTTCGGCAGCTGCTCGCACACGAACGAGCCTTTGACGCCGAGCCGGATCGCCTTGTCCTGCGGCTTGAAGATCTTCGAGTACGCGAGCCCGGCGTTGTAGTGAATGATCGGATCGTTCACCGTCTTCAGCGCCTTCTCGTACTCCGAGGCGGCATCGATGAACTGTGTCTCGCGGAACAGGCGGTTGCCCGTGCGCGTGCGGTTGCGCCCGTCGAGCTCCTCGCATCCCATCGCACTCACCGATCCGATGATCAGCAAGATCCCGACGCCGAGACGTAGGGTGACGCGCGTCGGCCGGCTCATAGGGCGCGCGACTATACATAGCTGGGTGGGGTGCATCAACCGCCTACTTCCTCTGCGTGTACTACGAGTTCTCGCGCACGATCATGGCGCTCGCGTGACACGTGATAGCAGTGCGTAGCGATCGAGCCGCGAGAGGGTCGCAGGCCTCACTGCCAGCGCATCATTAGAAGAGAAACGACGTGGTGATGTCGTAGCTCTCGAGATCGGCTTCGTCGACGCCTTCGATCACGCCGAGAACTTTGTTCTCGATGCACGATTTGGCCGCATCGCTCGCGGATCCCCGAACATCCCGGAGCTGCACCGTTGCTTTGGTGACGCTCGCTACCTTGTTCTTGACGGCGACCACGACGACGGCCTCCATCTTCGGCTTCGCGCCGGTGCGCTCGTCGGCCGGGATCGACGCCACGCACTCCCGCATCACGTTCTTCACCGCTTTGGTGATCACGCCCGTCGACTGCGGCTGCATCTTGCGCGCATCCGGCGGATGGATCGCGGGCGGCAGATCGATCGGCGGCGTGCCCTCGGGGCGGTGATCGCGGATCAGCTTGCCGTCGACGTAGTACTCGCGCGTCGGCAGATCCTTCTTCGGCGCCGGGTCGCTCGTCGCGTTGACCTTGCTCGCGGGATCGACCTTCGGTGCGGTCGTCGATGTCGTCCCGACCTTCGGCGCTTCGGGTGCCGGCATCTCGGTATCGGCGACCGCGGGCTCGCTCTTGTTGAACAAGAACCACCCCGCGGCTCCCGCTCCGACCACGACCACGCCCGCGATGATCACGAGCACGATCCCGCTGGGCGACTTGGAGGCCATCTACTCGGGATCTAGCACGACGCGAGCTGCGGTTCCGCAGCCGCGGGCGGAGGCGTCGTGATCGCTTCCACATCGCCGGTGCGAACGCGATGAACCATCCCGTCCCCATCGCGCAGGAGCAGCGAGCCATCGCCGTCGAGGCCGACCATCAGACCGAGCATCGGGAGACCGTTGACGATCGCGCGCGCGCGAAGGCCGTGGGTCATGCGATCGATCCACGCCGGAATGACCACCTCGAGACCGACGGCCGTGTAGTGATCGACCCAGTGCTCGACGTGCGCGAGCAGCGAGGCGATGAAGGCTTCGCGATCGACAGGGCCGCCCGACGCTTCTTCGAGCGAGACCGCACGCGCCGCGACCTCCGGCGGCAGCTCGCCGGGCTCGGCGGCCGTGAGGTTGATGCCGATGCCGACGATCACCGCCTCGAGACGCGAGCCTTGGCTCTGCGCTTCGACGAGCACGCCGGCGAGCTTGCGCGTGCCGACGAGCATGTCGTTGGGCCACTTGAGCGAGCCCGCGACCCCCGCGGCGCGAACCGCATCGCACACGCCCACTCCGATCGCGAGCGTCATCGGCGGAACATCCGCGAGCGGCAGCGGCGGGCGGAGCACCATCGACAGGTACAAGCCGCGTCCGGGTGGAGACGCCCATTGCCGGCCATCGCGACCGCGACCCGCGGTCTGCGTCTCGGCGATCACGACGGTGCCGTGCTGTGCGCCCGCTCTCGCCATGCGCGCGGCTTCGTCGTTTGTCGACGCGCACGCCTCGAGATCGATGCGCTGCGTGCCGAGCCAACGCGCGAGCGGTGGAGTGACCGAGACAGGAACCAGACGATTGCTCGACATACAGACGCGACCTCCTCGATGGGGTCTAGGTCCTCACATCCAGGCCGATGTCCACCGCCGGCGCGGAGTGCGTGAGCGCTCCGACCGAGATCAGGTCCGCACCTGCGCGCGCGTAGTCCGCGATGGTCGCGAGGGTGATGCCGCCCGAGACTTCGACGAGCACGCCCTTCGCGTGCGCACGCGCCGCGGCGACTTCCACCTGCGCGGGAGTCATGTTGTCGAGCAGCACGACCTCGGCGCCCGCCGCGAGCGCTTCATCGAGCTCGCCGAGGTTGGTGACCTCTACCTCCACGCGCAGCGGATGCGGGGCCTTGAGCTTCGCCGCCTCGACCGCCGCGCGCACCGAGCCGCACGCCGCGATGTGGTTGTCCTTGATCAGGATGCCGCTGCCGAGATCGAAGCGATGGTTACCGCAGCCGCCCGCGAGGACTGCTGCCTTCTCGAGCACGCGGAACCCCGGCGTGGTCTTTCGCGTGTCGACGACGCGCGCCTTGGTCCCGGCCACCGCATCGGCATACCGCCGCGACAGCGTGGCCACGCCGCTGAGCCGCTGCGCGAAGTTCAGCGCGGTGCGCTCCGCGGCCAACACGCGATGTGCGGGTCCGCTCGCGGTGAGCAGGAGCGCACGCCGATCCACGCGCGCACCGTCGGGGGCGTGGACCTCGATCTCGATCCGCGGATCGACCATCGCGAACACCGCCGCGGCGATCTCGACGCCGAACGCGACGATCGGTTCGCGCGCATTCATATCGGCGACCACGCGTGGCCCATCGGGCCCCAGCGTGACACTCGACGTCACGTCACCGCGTCCGAGATCCTCGTCGAGCGCGAGCTCGATCAAGCGGCGCACCGCTGGAATCGTAGAGAGGCCAGTCGATGTCCCCATCGGCGCAGGAGCTGTCACGTCGCGCGCAGCATACAAGAACCGCCGGACGATCGATCGCGGTCTTTTGTCATCCGATCCCGCTGCCACGCGAACGCCACCGTGTCGAGCTGACGTGATGTCACACTTCCAACACAGCACCGAATCGTGTTTCACCATGTGTGCGGGGCCGTTCGGCTCGTCGACAAATCGCCATCCATGGCTACCCTTCCTCCACGATGGAAGACGAGCAGAACCCGCAGGTCACGACGCGCACGGCGTGCGTGATCGCCGGCGCGACGCTCGCCGAGGTCACGGAGATCGGCGTCAACGAGCGCATCGCGATCCGGGCGAACAAGGTCGGCGTCCTGGTCACCGGTCGGCCGGGTGACCTCGTCATCGACTACGCCGCCGATCTCGACGGTCCGGTCTACGACGTCATGTACAACGCGCAGACCGGATGGTTCAGCGTGACCATCTTCCGCGGCCTCAACGAGACGAAGCGCTGGGACAATCGGCCAGGGACCGACCCGGGCTACCCGCGCGTGGACGATGTCCTCGGAGCGTCGACGCCGATGGCGATCCTCGCGGTGCTCGACATTCCGCCCGACGCGGTCGGCTACGTCGCGCCCAAGCTCCTCGGCTGATCGCTGCTAGCGCGATGCCTAGCGCTTCCACTGCTGGACGGCCCAGCCATTTCGGCGAGCGTGCCGCGCGAGGCGCGTGTCCGGATTCACCGCGATGGCGGTGCCGACGCGCGAGAGCATCGGCAGGTCGTTGTAGCTGTCCGAGTAGAAGTAGCTCTGGGCGAGATCCACGCCGTTCCGCGCGGCCCACGCTTCCGCGAGCGTCACCTTGTGCTGACCGAAGCACAGCGCGCTCGCGCGGCCGGTGAACGCCCCGCGCGGATCCACCTCGAGCTCGGTCGACAGCACGTGCTCGATGCCGACGCCCTTCGCGACCGGGCGCGCGGCGTAGCAGGTCGAGCCGGTCGCGAGCACGATCACGTGGCCCGCTTGGCGATGATGCTCGACCGCGACGAGCGCCGCCGGAGCGACCTCGGCCGCCACGTGCGCCTGGTACCAGACGTCGCACTTCGCGATCATCTCGTCCTCGGAGTCGCCGCGCAGATCGAGGCACAGCTTCGTGACCACGGCCTCCATATCGAGGACCGCGAGCTTGTACAGCGTGGACCAATAGATCGCCTTCGCGATCATCGACGCGGGGAGCTCGCCGCGCCGATAGAGGAAGCGCGTCCACGACATGCCGGTGTCCACGCGCAGCAGCGTGTTGTCCATGTCGAAGAACGCTGCCTTCACGCGGGCAGGCTAGCGCATGAGCACGAGACCGAGAAATCGGATCAGGATGTTCGATCCCGCGTGAACCAGGGTCGACGCGAGGATCGAGCCTGTCGCGGAGCGCATCCAGCCGAACAGCAGCGCCGGCGCGAACGTCGCGAGCGCGCGCGGATCGCCATCCTTGGGGATGTGGATCAGCGCGAACAGCGCCGACGACAGGATCAGCGCCCAGCCGATGCCGCCGCCCAGGATGCGCCGCTTCGGCGGAAACGCGCGCTCGAGCTTCGCGAGCAAGAAGCCGCGGAAGAACAGCTCCTCGGGCAGCGCGACGACGATCAGCTGCACCGCGCAGAACTCGACGAGCTCGCGCGTGATCTTCGGCGCGTGAAGCGCGTCGAGGCCGCCGAAGTGCATGCACGTGCCCTTGGGTAAGAGCTTCGCGAGCGAGGTGTCACACGCGATCGAGTAGAACGCGATGTACCCGACGACGAAGATCGGGAACACGATGAAGAAGCCGCCGGCGGCGAACGCGAGCCCCTTCTTGAGCGGCTCGGCGTGGAAGCCGTAGTCATCGAGGTCTTCCTTGCGGCGCCACGCGACGTAGACCGGCGCGTAGAGGAACAACACGGCCACCAGCGCCGAGCCGAGGTGACCGATCGCCGGCAGCGTGACGTTGATCTGCACGAGCCCCGCGACGAGGATCGCGACGATCGCGTACGTGACCAGCGCGTCGCGCTTGGCCTGCCGCGCGCGCGCCGCTGGATCGAGCGGCGTCGCCGCCTCGAGCCTGCGCGCGGCGTCTTCGCGTGCGCGCGCGGCGTCGGGATCGTCGGTCACGTCACGAGCGTACTCGGTCGTCGATCGCTCGTCGATCGGTCGACGATCGGTCGTCGATCGGGCCTACGGTAACCCCGGAGCTCGGTTGGCTTGATCCGGCGTAGGCGTAAGCGTAGGCGTCGGCGTCGGCGACTTTGATCCAATTGTCTTCGTGAGCATCGAGACGATTCGTACGAGCAAGGCGTGCCCATCGGGGACGCTTGGGTCCCGACTGCTTCCGCGATGTTCAGTGGTATCGACATCGAGGCACGCCGCCATTGATCGACGAGCGCCGAGTACCCT